>JBAZJI010000017.1:0-2702 GCA_041651395.1 Minisyncoccota bacterium | reverse complement strand
GAATCGGCACAACTAATCCTTCTGAAAAATTAACCGTCATCGGCAACGGCGCGTTTGCGGATGGTTCAACTACATCAACGCTCACAAAAAATTCTCTAATCCTTGGTCAAACATCTTCCGCCGCGTTAGGCAAGTTTTATGTTGATTCCTCCGGCAACATCTCCGCCTCGGGCACGCTCGCCATTTTAGGCAACGGCACATCCACTTTTTCTTATGGCGCGACATTTGCGACTGCCGGAGGAAACGCCGTCGGTATCGGCACGACCGAACCGCAAAGTAAACTTCATATCGCGCGAGACGATGCGCCGACCGATGTAAAAGTTGTAAGTTCTTATCTTCACATTGGCGGAACCGTAGAAGCGATAAATTCTTATAAATTATTAACATTTGGGCATAATGATGGCGAAAGCACAAATTATCCGGCCGCTTATTTCGGTTTTCAAGAAACCTCGGCGAGCGCTGATTCTTATGGAGATTTTGTTTGGGGCGGAAGAACGCAAGTCGGAGATTTTGAACCTGTTGAAAGAATGCGACTCACAAATATGGGCGCTTTAATTCTAAACAAAGCCGCCGGCGACAATTTAGGCAAATTTTATATTGACGCATCCGGCAATGTTTCCGCCTCCGGCACTGTGAGCGTGTTGGGCAGTGGCACATCAACATTTTCTTTTGGTTTGACAGCCGCTTCATCAGGAGGAACAGGAAGCAGTTTGATTGTCGGCGCGAGTAGTTTGTATTCTGAATACCCTGATACATTTACGCCCGGCGACAGCAAAACAAAATTATATGTCTATGGAGATTTGACTGCCACAAGTTTGACCGATGTGGCGCAACTTGTTGGAGCTACAAGCACACTCGGAGCCGGACCGAGATTATCATTCGGAACTTATCTTGATAATTATGACGGCACAGCGAACATAAGAAGATTGGGCGAAATCGGCGCGGTCTATGTTGGCGAAAGTCCCCCGGGAAGCGGTTATTCAAACGGAGGTTCTTTGGTTTTTAGAACAGAAGGTGTGGCGGCGGAAACAGGAAGCTGGAGAATGTTTGAAAGAATGAGATTAACCGGAACAGGAAAATTGGGCATTGGCACGACAGATCCGTCCGAAAATTTAACAGTCATCGGCAACGGCGCGTTTGCTGATGGCTCAACAACATCCACGCTCACAAAAAATTCTCTAATTCTTGGTCAAACTTCCTCTATCGCCAAGGGTAAATTTTATGTGGATTCAACCGGAAATTTGAGCGCGTCAGGGACTATTACCGCATTTGGTTCGCAAACATCATCATCCTCAATTTTTGACAGCGATGAATTGATTTTAGGAAAAGGAACAGGATATACTCAAGGAATGTTCCACGTGGATTCTAACGGCAACACAAACACATCCGGTACTTTGACAATTGGAAATGCGTATAGTTCGGGTGCCCAGTCATTGAATATATATGGACCGATGGATACGGATCTTTATATAAAATTTTTTGAGGATAATGGTGAAGGCGGCGTGCCACCTGAGTACGCTAGTATTGGATTGGCTGGTGTTCAAAATAATTTTCTCCAGTTTAATTCTGTCTCAGGCGGGTTTAGATTCAATGCCGTGGGCATGGCTTCTTCCACAGCCCAGTACGCTTTTTCTGTCAGAAGAAATAATTCACCGATTTTTTCTATTTCTTCAAACGGAGATGTACGCGCAACAGGAAAATTATATGCGTCAAGCACTGTTGTTGGTACGCCAGGTAATCCCGGTGACTACGCCGAAGTTGTTGATATCGCTATTGAAGATATTGTTGAACCCGGAGATATAATGGTTGTGGATGAACGCGCGAATGACACATA
Source organism: Minisyncoccota bacterium (assembly GCA_041651395.1). Classification (GTDB taxonomy): domain Bacteria; phylum Patescibacteriota; class Minisyncoccia; order Minisyncoccales; family JAGOPM01; genus JBAZJI01. The sequence continues at coordinate 868 of JBAZJI010000017.1, read as the reverse complement.
CCGTCTTAGTAAAAATTCTTTCTCTGCAAGCGTCGCCGGAATTATTTCCACCGAACCGTCAATCCTTGTCGGAGACGGCAAGACGGATTATAAAGCCCAGCTTTCTTTAATCGGTCGCGTGCCGGTGAAAGTGACAACTGAAAATGGCGCTATCGCGCGAGGCGATTTATTGGTTTCCGCTTCAACCACCGGACACGCTATGAGATACGACCCGAATAAAAACAGCGGTTTAAAAACAGTCGGAATTATTGGTGTGGCATTAGAACCGTTTGACGGCGGCGCGTCACCTACAGGAAAAGTTATGGCTTTGATCCGCACAGGTTGGGCGAGCGACTATAATCAAACAATCGCGGAATTAAAAGAAAGTATAAGCCAATTAGCCGCCGTGCAAGGGATGCAGCTGACTGTTGACCCTGATAATTTGAACGTGGAAAATAATAGCGGCAAATTATTGTTTGTTGATTCGGATATAAATTTTAACGGATATTCAATTTTGAATGTCACGTCAGTTCAAGGAAAAGACAATAAATGGGCGATAGATAAAAATGGTAATTTTATAACACGCATGGATACAACACAGGGCGAGAAAGAAATGTACGCGATGCAATCGCCGGTTTCAGAATTTGTGTTTTCCAGTTCATCACAGCTTATTGCCGGCGAAGCAAGAATAGAGTTTGAGCAAACCGTGCGTGAAATTATAGACCCGAACCAACCGTTAAAAGTTAATATAACTTTGACCTCCGGCGAGGCGAAAGGAATTTATGTGAGTGAAAAGAACACGCTTGGATTTATTGTAAAAGAATTATCCAATGGAAATAGCAATGCCACATTTGATTGGATGGTCGTGGCAAAAAGAAAAAGCGATGAA
>JBAZJI010000016.1:0-2934 GCA_041651395.1 Minisyncoccota bacterium | reverse complement strand
CTACAACAACGAACAGTTTAATCGGATATCCGAATTTGGATGTCGGATATGCGGTTGTGATTGGCGCGAACACAACTTCCACTAACGCGAAATTTGAAGTGGTCGGCAATGCCAATATCCGTTCAGGGGTTTTATCGGTGGCAAGCGGCGGAACCGTAACATCCACATACAACGCGAATACAATAATTTCAGGCAAAACTACAAATTATGATTTAGGCAAGTTTTATGTTGACTCCTCCGGCAATGTGAATACCTCCGGTTCAATTTACAGCGGTGGCACATCATTAATTTTAGGCACTGCTGGAAATTTGACAAGATGGACTATTTCAGCCGCCGGATCTGTTTTATCCGGAGGCAACGGAGAAGCGCTCGGTATTTCCATGAGAGGAGAAGCTGGAAATTACGCTCTTCCGAATTACAGTTTTAACAGCGACACTGATACCGGTATGTTTTCTCCAGCAGCCGGTTCCTTGGGTTTTTCCACAAACGCGCAAGAAAGAATTAGAATAACCGCCACCGGTCTTGTCGGTATCGGCACATCCGGTCCGTCAGACGCGTTAACGGTTATCGGCAATGGAGTTTTTGGCGACGGCGCGACCACATCCACGCTTACAAAAAATTCTCTAACAATCGCCGGAAGTTCTTCTGATGTTCTCGGCAAATTTTACATTGACTCCTCCGGCAACATCTCCGCCTCGGGCACGCTCAACTCCTACGGAGCCGCCACTTTAAGAAACGGCCTTACATTATCCGGAGCAGGTTTAACAATGACCGGTTTAGACATCGGGACAGCGTCAGCCAGAGCGGGAATAGGATACTGGACAACCGTGTCCTCAACCAATGGCCACTTCTCAACACTTAATGTAAGTTCAACTCTTTATCTCCCAAACAATTCCATTTTAGACGCATACCTTTCTTCCAATGTCCCTCTTATCAACGCGAACAACACCTTTACCGGCAACAACACTTTTTCCGGTTCAATCGTTTCGCCGCTTTCAATATCCGACGGGACAACCACATCAACTCTAACAACCAATACTTTCATATCTGGCAAAACATCTTCCGCGGCGTTGGGCAAATTTTACATTGACTCCTCCGGCAACATCTCCGCCTCGGGCACGCTCGCCATCTCCGGCGCTTCGGCGACTTTGCCAACCACGACTTTGTCCGGCACGAGTAGGTTGTATTTACCGGACGGGACAGCGGCGTTGCCTGCATTGGGTTTTACGAGCGAACCTGGCACGGGATTTTCTAGAAGCGCGAGTGGAATTACGATATATTCTGCCAACGGGGCTACTTCCTTGGCATTTAGGGGTGGCAGCGCAATGACGGCTTATTCAATTGGAAGCAGTTATTTTTCAAGCAGCGCGGATTTTGATATTGACGCGGGGACTGGGAGCGCGGGAATACATTTTAATATGGGTTCAAACGAAAAAATGCGTTTAAATCCCAGCGGGTATTTGGGTATCGGCACAACCGGTCCGTCAGACGCGTTAACGGTTATCGGTAATGGAGTTTTTGGCGACGGCGCGACTACATCAACGCTTGCAAAAAATTCTCTAACAATCGCAGGAAGTTCTTCGGATGTTCTTGGTAAATTATACATTGACTCCTCCGGCAACATCTCCGCCTCGGGCACCCTCAACTCCTACGGAGCCGCCACTTTAAGAAACGGCCTTACATTATCCGGAGCAGGTTTAACAATGACCGGTTTAGACATCGGGACAGCGTCAGCCAGAGCGGGAACAGGATATTGGACAACCGTGTCCTCAACCAACGCTCATTTCTCAACACTTAATGTAAGTTCAACTCTTTATCTTCCAAACAATTCCATTTTAGACGGATACCTTTCTTCCAATGTCCCTCTCATTAACGCGAACAACACCTTTACCGGCAACAACACCTTTACCGGTTCAATCGTTTCACCGCTTTCAATATCCGATGGAACAACAACATCAACTCTAACAACCAATACTTTCATATCCGGAAAAACATCCTCAGCGGCGTTGGGGAAGTTTTATGTTGACAGTTCGGGGAATGTAAATACGAGCGGGACAATATATTTGCGTGATGGTTTAGTGGCGACACCATCCATTGCTTTTGCTGATGATACGAACACAGGTATTTACAGCGCTGGTGATGGATTTGTAGATATTGCAAGTAATGGAAGTCTCAGTTTTCAAGCTGACGCAAACGGAATTTATGTTCCACGTATTTATGGCTCGCTTGGTCCGGTTTTTATATGGGGTCAAACTACCGACATCTCAACAGCGGTTGCGAATAAAATGGGTAGTGTGAATACACTCACAACCGCTGGCGCGAAGATTTTAAGTTTGTATCCGGATGCTTTTTTGACTGAAAAAGCGTATTTTGATATAGATGGTTATCTAACAATCGGAAATGATTTGGGCACCGCGTCTTCCACTCTTGCGGGTAGTTCTTTTAAACTCGCGACCGACTCATCAAACGCGTTGGGGAAGTTTTATGTTGACTCCTCCGGCAACATCTCCGCCTCGGGCACCCTCAACTCCTACGGAGCCGCCACTTTAAGAAACGGCCTTACATTATCCGGAGCAGGTTTAACAATGACCGGTTTAGACATCGGGACAGCATCAGCCAGAGCGGGAACAGGATACTGGACAACCGTATCCTCAACCAACGCTCATTTCTCAATACTTAATGTAAGTTCAACTCTTTATCTTCCAAACAATTCCATTTTAGACGCATACCTTTCTTCCAATGTCCCTCTTATTAACGCGAACAACACCTTTACCGGCAATAACACTTTTTCCGGTTCAATCGTTTCGCCGCTTTCAATATCCGACGGGACAACCACATCAACTCTAACAACCAATACTTTCATATCTGGCAAAACATCTTCCGCGGCGTTAGGGAAGTTTTATGTTGATTCGTCCGGCAACATCTCCGCCTCGG
>JBAZJI010000015.1:0-3008 GCA_041651395.1 Minisyncoccota bacterium | reverse complement strand
AGCCTCAAAAGGCGGTATGCGTCCGATGGCACGTAGCTTGAGATTAAAATTATAATTCAAAGCGTACGTATACAGATGCTGTTTTAGGGCATCGACATCATCATAGTGAAAGCGTTTGACTGTGTTGGTCTTGATCTTCTTGTTCATGGCTTCAACCATGCCGTTGGTCCAGGGGTGCTTGACCAACGTGGTGCGATGCTCTATATGATGGGCCTGGCAAACGGCAACAAAGGGATGCACCTTGTCTTTGGGGCGTTTGGCCTCGACCAGTAGATTGTAGCTGAATTCAATGCCATTGTCGGTCAGCAGCTTATTGAGCCTAAACGGATATTGGTGCAGCACTTGTTGTAAGAACCCGGCGGCGGTGGCCATACGCTTGTTGTCATGCAGTTCCAGATAGACGTAGCGTGTCGCTCGATCAATCGCTACAAACAGATACCACTTGTCTTTACCCAAATTAATCTGGGCGGTGTCGATATGCAGGTAACCCGGTTCATAGTGTTTGAAGGTTTTAGTGTCTTGTCTTTCTTCAGGCGGCAGCAGGTCTTTCAGGCGACTAACGCCGTGACGCTGCAAACACCGATGCAGATTAGAACGCGTCAAGACTGGAATTTCAGGCTTCAACAGATCGTACAGGTCGTCCAACGGCAATAGGGTTTTACGACGCATCTCGACAATCACTGCTTCATCGCGACTGTCCAGCACGCTACCTTGACCAGGACGACAACCACAGGGCAAGTCTTCAACATGATCGCGCTGTTGCCATTTCCGCGCCGTCTTGGGGTTGATATGGTAACGTTCGGCTAGCTGGCTGACGCTCTCTTCAGACGCTTGTATTTTTGCTCGCGTGGCGTGCGTGGTCGTGGCTGTTCCGTGTAATACTTGTCCCATGGCTTCTGCTCCTTAAGGTTTGAATAAATATTACCAGTTAATTCTGGGACTAAACATATAGTCAGTCACATCCCGCACAGCTTCGGCGTGATTGGCATAATCCCGACGCCAAACGCGCTCCATTTTTAGATTCAGGAAGAAGCGCTCCATGACGGGTCGAGTCAACCGAAGGGAACCTCCCCCTTCAGTTGCTCACAGAACCGTACGTGAACCTCTCGATTCATACGGCTCTTGTTATTCAGCCACCCACTTCCAAACTCTCCAGTGAGCAAACAATGCCGGACACTGCCCATACAACTCCCGTAACCATTGACTGGCACGCCATTTTCGACGTTGTAAAGACTTATATTTACGCCTTGCCCATTTCAATAGCTTTTCATTAATGTAGCTATAAATGGCCGACATTGCTGATTTCCTGAACCTCCCGTAATAATTGATCCATCCTTGAATGATCGGATTAATGGCCTTAGCAAGCGCTACGATACTTTGACTGAAGCCCACTTTTATCAACGGATGTTGCTTAATCTTTAGTCTCATGGCTTTCAGTGCTTTACGACTTACCGCCGGTGAAAAACTAACGAAGAATTTACCGTCTCTATCTCGAGCGCTTCTGGGTCTGAATGTATAGCCTAGAAAATCAAAACTTTGATTCGGATACTCGCCAGTTCGATTTGAATCCTTACAGTAAACAATCTTGGTTTTCTCCTGACAGAGTTCGAGCCCACACTGTGTAAACCGACGCCTTATTTTACTTTCAATAAATTTCAGCTGAGTTTCGCTACGACAATGGACAACGATATCGTCAGCGTATCTTTCAAAATGAATGCAAGGAAACTGTTTTTGCATCCAGTTATCGAAGACCAAATGAAGAAATATATTGGCCAGTAAAGGACTGATCACGCCGCCTTGCGGTGTTCCTTTTGTTCGGATTACCCGCTCACCGCTCGGCAGAATTACATCCGCCTTTAGCCAGCGTTCGATGTAAAGTAAGGTCCATTTGCAGTCTGTGTACTTGGCGACAGCCCTCATCACCAAGTTGTGGTCTAACGCGTCGAAGAATCCTCGAATGTCCATGTCCAGCACCCAATCGTCCCGCCAGCAACGTTGTCGAGCTTGCGCTATGGCATCAAGCGCAGACCTCCCAGGCCGATAGCCATATGAGTCATCATGAAAGTGTGGTTCCACATGAGGTTCCAGTCGATTCTTGATAACCATTTGAGCGATTCTGTCTGAGATAGTCGGTATACCCAATGGCCTTAATTTACCATTAGACTTAGGTATATCAACCCGACGTACCGGTGGTGGAAAATAACTACCTGACGACAGCCGATTCCATATCTTATACAGATTGTTCTTTAAATCAGCTTCAAAATCCTCCATTGTTTGCCCATCAATACCGGCAGCACCTTTATTGGCTTTAACCAATAAATAGGCATCCCATATGGCATGTTTGGATAGTTCAAATGACTTGGCCAAGATTTATTGCTCCTCCCTTTAGTGGTTGGCAATAACGCTTGGCTGAATAACGCAACCCCTTCGTTCCACCGCCATTACAGCGATTTCATCACTACTACGAGTTGCTCCGCCCCTCTGGCTTACATTGGTACTTGCAAAGTCGCTGAATGTAGCAACTCCTCTTCCCTTGGCATTAAGCCAGCAGGTTCCCACGTTCCACATAAGAGCCTGGATTAAGCTCATGCAGCCTCTACACCGAACGCCACCCAGCCCATAAACAGGTACTGTCTGGGTTTGTCCCGGATCAACAACGCTATCCGGTTTTGACGTTAGTTGAATTGCTTTTCGACATGTCATCAGCTGTTCACTTGCGTTCATCTTCTTAATCCATACCTGACACTTTTATAGTGCCTTTTCCAACGACGTTCACCACCATGACTTTTGATCAGCAGCAGCTCGTGGTGGTTTGAAGCCGAGTCCTGTAACCAGACTTCGAGGGGCCGACCCTCATCTCTTATGCAGCATAGCTGCACGAAGGATTTAATCCTTCTATGCGCCTTCGTGGCACACCGTTATCCCAACAATTGCCTTTGCGACTCATACTGCCCTGCAGGCCATGCCGGGTCAATAAGTCCCGGTATTCATGGCTGGCATATTGGCTG
>JBAZJI010000014.1:0-3108 GCA_041651395.1 Minisyncoccota bacterium | reverse complement strand
CTATGAGTGAATTGGGAAAGTTTGATAATTTTACTGATTGGTTAGATTTTAGATTTAATCATGGCAGCGTTAATCAGATTCCAGTGTCAAAAAAATTATCCTGGCTTCAAAAGATACGTGGATATGATGATTTGCAAGCGCGTTGCAATTCAGCCGAAGCTATGCGAGATCACTACAAAACTATTATGACCGAGGCGCTGCGAGATCGTGACTTACACGCACGAACGGCGGATAACTGGCAACAGAAAGCAATTGACGCGAACGTAGTTAGTCAAGAATTAGGAAAGTATCTTGATAAATATGATGTTCTTGGCAAGCGCCTGAAATTCTCAGTTTGTCATAATCACGTGACGATTGTGGTAGGTAATCCTGTAACATATTGTCAAAACCTTGAAACAGATAAAGAGAGAATAGGCTGGTCTGCTTCAATGTGTTCCAAAAAAGATGTTTACAACTGGAAAATTGGAGTTATTCAATCTCTTGACAATTTATGTGACGAAAAGAAATACTCTCAAAAGTTACGCCGTGATTTACGTAAAGCACTTGCAAAGAAATATCCAGAGGTGTTCAAATGAAATGCCAACGTTGCAAAAAACCATCCGATGATTTGAAGGCAGTGTTATACATCGGAGAAAAAGGATACCGTAAATATCTATTGTGTCCGAAGTGTAAAAAAGATATTGAGAAACTGACAGGTGAGAAATGAGTGAAAAATGTTGTTTATGTGGTTGCGGAACAGAAAAAATGCCGCTTGTTATCACGGATGGCGGCTTATATAAACACTTAAATCAAGCTGCTTGCGAAATGGCAAAATCGCATGAGTTGAAATTACTCCAATCGCAACTTAGCGATGCAGAAAAGAGAAACGATTTATTTTCAGACTGTCTGCGTCGTGCTTTGAAATTGTGGCAGGATAAACACCCTGATTATGATGGTTGGCCTGACGGTGCGGTTAATCTTGCGTGGGTGCTAGATCAACTCACCACAGCGCAGGAAGAAAACAAGCGGTATCAATCGCTTATGAGTAAGCATATCGTAGGGAGGTGTACTCAATGTAATTACATGGCTAATTGGCCTGTTTGTACGAAATGCGGAACACCATATCCAGATGGTATGAATGAGTTAGGAGAGAAACAATGAGCGACCTAAAATTCTCGGCTGAATACATGCTTGAAAAAGTAGACGGAAAGATGGAGTTTTCAGGTGGTTGTATTATTGGAGAGCGTCCGTGGATTGCGGAGGCAATTGATTACACAACTCTCGAAGATGAACTTGAAAATTATGAATATCTTACTGAATTACCGGACGGTTTGTATCATGTATTCACTACCGGAATAACTAATTGGTGGATAGACCATACACTTGATGGGGACGAACAAGATTACAGTATTGAGTGCGAGTATATAAATGCTTACAGGCTCGAAGGGTATGAAAAGGCGTATGCTCAGGCGGTAAACCATGACTGACCTAAATACTGCGATTGCGTTTCAACGTGGGTGGCAAATTATTAATCATCATGGCAAAAAATGGAACCTTATTGGAACTCAAACAATCCAAGAGAATGCGCCAGACTTCGAGCACGACGCGCGGTTGTACATGGCGCTGTTTGAGGAGATGGGTAAAGAAACAGACGAACACGAACCTTATGATGTTCACTTAACTTTCATGGATGGAAGTTTTACAGTTGCAGTTGTAGACCGTGGATATAACTATGAGGACGATGACTATACATACAACTCAGTTGCTAGCGCTGACGGAGACACCATCGGCACAGCAATATGTCTTGCATATTGCAAACTGAAAGGTATAGAGGTGGTGGGATGATACAGTTTTTTGTCGAAGGTGAGCCAGTTCCAAAACAGAGTTTTCGTGTTGTAGAAAAACGATCAGGTAAAACGCACGGCTACGCAGATCCACGAGTTACAGCCTGGCAGACTGCTATTGGAACAATTGCCAATCAATATTGTGATAAACCGCTTGAAGGTAAACTATTGGCGCGATTAGAGTTCTATCTCTCAAACAACCGCGTAGTAGATTTGGATAATTTATGTAAAGCGACCCTTGACGGCATGAAAGGAATTGTATACAAAGACGATAACCAAATATACGTTTTACATTTGTCAAAAGAAGTAAACAAAAAGACACCCGGCGTTATGGTTTATGTTGATACGGAGGTGCATAAATGACAGACTTGACAACCGCGATTATCATATTCTCAATTATCATACTTCTATTGGTTGTTCGATGGATATTATGCGCTTGTAGGGCTGCCGGTAAACTACCTAGCGATTATGTACACTCATGTAACATGGGGCGAACGGATGCAGAGATCAAAGAGATTCAACGAGAGGATGAATGAGTCAAAAAGATAATATCAGTGAATGGCAATTTGCCAGGATAACACAGATACGCAAACTAAAAAAACAGCGTGTATCGATTAAAAGTTTGAGTAAGCGCTTTGGTGCTGCGTTGGTTGATCGGGCGCTGAACACTAAAAATATGATTTATTAGGAGCAGCCTATGAATGATGTATAATGGTAAGTGCATTAGAGAGTAGCGGTGTCCAATGAGTAAATTTTCAGGCCATCGAGCGGAAGTAGGCGAAAGAGTTTCGAGCCGCTACACATTCAGCCGGTGACAAAACGTCACCAATTCAAACAGGATAGCAAAAGGTTGGCCTAGAAACAGCAATCCTCTAAAGAGTGGGTTAACGGCTAATGACCGAACTTGCGACAGTTATCAACTCGTCACTTGAGAGTGATACTCAATACGAAACTAGTAAGTATGACCCTTTGGCGTAACAGCACATTGCTATCAATTCAAATAGGAGGATTATGGGTAAGACAGTTGTAAAACATGAGGATGTTGAAAGGTTGTACGAACTGATTAGTCAAAAAGAGTATGAACGCAACGGCGAAATTGAGCATGATGATTTTCGTGAAGCGGTCGAAGAAATATTTGGCGTAACGCTGCCTATTGAATCAGATATTCCAGAAAAGGAAGGTAAATAATGATTTTGAAAAGTCGCAAGTTTTGGCTCATGGTATTTGACGTTGTATTGTCAACCGCTACCTATTTCATTGGCCAGTACGTATCTCCAGAAGTAGG
>JBAZJI010000013.1:0-4225 GCA_041651395.1 Minisyncoccota bacterium | reverse complement strand
TTTCGCAATCTGGGTGTTCGTCAACTAAGAGGTAGAGCAATGATTCACGAGGGACAGGTTTACAAGCTTAACATAGATGGCTGTGCTATGGAACACATAGCGTTACTGGCACAGGCCGACTTTCTTTTCATGACTCCCAAATCACTAATGGTATTGGTCGCTCTTCCTAGTGGACATCGGTTTCATAGTCCAGTAGAGGTTAGGGATATGGACAACATATCAAGCGATGAATTCAAGGAGCTTTGCAACGGGTGGACGGCAACGCTTTTAGGTGACTTCGACGAGGTGTTCAAACTGAAAAAGAGATATAGGAAAACCAAGGATGGACTATGAAAAAGAAACAGATATGGCACTGGGACCAGACGCGAATGGTTGAAGCTTGGCGCAGCAAGTGTCCAGCTTGCCATGGATTCGGGGGCGTATCACACAGGGAGGGATATTGTCCACACTGCAATGGGTATGGATGGCTCTGGTGGGATAGCATCACAGGAACAACATTAGCCCCATTTAAGCGCAGAACTGAATCAAACGTATATTAAGGAGCAACACGAAATGAAGACAGTGACAATGGCTTTTCTACTCGAACAAGATGCCTGCTCGGAAGGCATAGCCGCATTTTAAAAGGAGTTTAATGGCAAGGGCGCAAGGATCGACAGGGTGGTTAAGTTCGCCATCAAGTCGGAGAGCGAGGAATATCTGAAGTTTGCAAACTGGCTAATCGTCAGGTGCATGACGCACGAGCAGAAGGTGCGATACGCCATCTTTGCGGCGAGGCAGGTTCTGTATATCTGCGAGGTCAATTGTCCGGGTAGAATTGAACCGCGTAAAGCAATAGAGGCTACTGAAAGATGGCTGAAGAATCCATCATATCATACGGCTTGCCATCAAGAGGCGTTCGAGTTATTCGACATGGCGCGGGAATGGCCGTTATTTTCTACCATAAGACATGCTGTTGTTTCGGCGGCTTGCGCCGCATGTGTAACAACTTGCATTTCTCAGGATGGTTTAATGGAACCGGCATCCAGCGACTATTCCGAGGATGCGGTCATTTACGCCTATTGTGCGTCAGGAATGCAGCATTCGTTATTGGTCAAGATTTTTGAGAATGGCTTGGAGATACTGAATGGGTGATGTTATGGATAGCCTCTTAACAAGATACAACTCTGAATCTTCCGAGTTCTTCAATACTGGCTGGAGCTTGATGTCAATCAATGGGGCTGCTCCGGTTCTTGTTCCGCGTGAGTTCGAGGACTTGACGTTATGCCGGGAGTTGATATTTGAAACCAGCAAATACTTACGTGCTATGCCTTTATTCCAGCCTTAACTTAACACAAGGATAAAAATGAAGACATCCAGCCGGGACATCTGCGAGGGCATCATAAGCTTGGCGGTCATTCTCTCCATAGTTGGGGGAATGGCCATATGCCTAGTTTTCGTGCTGAAGAATTTCTAATGGGAGGGTTTTGATTATGCCGCACACGGTGATCTTGAACCTCACTCCGCACGTGGTCAGGCTGAATTCTGGGCATGAGTTCAAGCCGCACGGAACTGTCGCGAGGGTTTCGGTGGATCATGCCTTTTACAATTTCCTTGATTATCAGGGGATCGATTGTCCGCTCTTCATAGCGGCATACGGGAAGGTGGTGGGCCTGCCTGATGAACAGGAGGGTGTTTGGTATATAGTATCCTCGATGGTGGTGGAGGCCAGCAAGGGTCGGTATGACTTGCTTGTTCCGGCGACTGGCCATAGGACCGCTGTGCGCGATGCCAATGGACAGGTATATTCAGTCCCCGGATTCGTCTTGAATTAATGAGGCAACCAACACGATAATCATCCCCATGTTCATGGGGAGGTAAAGGAGGAATTGACATGGATACAAATGATGTTCTATTTTACCAATGGCTGGCACTACCTGTAACGCTGATCGTACTCAGTGTTATAGGTATCATCGCAACCAGAAGAAAAGGGGACAAGCATTGCTCTGGCTGTAAGCATCTACATGAATACACTGGCCATAGCTGCGTAATTACATCCTGCCGTGATTATCCGCCTGAGAATACGGAAGGATGGCGATAAAATGAACACCACAGCGATCAGGCGTTCGATCTGCGCTAAGGCGCACCTGTACAAAGGAGACAAGAAGGAGCAGGCTGCAAGGATAGTAGGAGAGATAAGGACGAGGGAACACCGGAGGTTCGGTAGGTTCCTTGAGGACAATAAGGGAAAGGAAAGCTGTAAATGAAAACCGTTAAGATGACAGAAGCCGGACTGGAGGACTCGATATGTGGCATGCAAGGGGATGTTGTCCATATTGGGAAATCCGCCGTGCCTGAACTCCTCAAGGCATTGGAGCTGGCGGAAACGGCGTTGGGCGAGAATCTGCAATGGATTGCGGATGTAGCGGATTTGAGGATACGCCAGAAGGACAGGGAGACGCTGGCGAAACTTGATCAGTTGACTGCGGCTTGGAAAGCTTGCGTCGCTGCAATCGCAAAGGCAAAGGAGACTGCATCATGACAAACCTGAAGACGATCCCATTCACGGTTGAGAACACGTGGACTCCGAAAGGTAGTAGCCACGGCTGGGGCAATGGATACGTTGCCATTCCTCCGGGGCATCCGCTGTTCGGTATGGACTACAACGACCTCAACGACGCAATCAACATCCATGGCGGATTGACGTATGGCGAGATATATGACCACGAGGACTTCGAAACTCTCAACCGTCCAGACCTTGAGGGCCACTGGATATTCGGTTTCGACACTTGCCATTACGCTGACAATCAGGAGAACTGGGACTTATTCAAGGTTGCAGTAGAGGCAGTTGATCTCAAGAGGCAACTGGATTCACTAGCCGACAATAAATCCATCATGGGATTGATTAAGGCGCAAAAAGAGCTGAAGAAGGCATTGCTTGCCGTGGAGGAGACGAGGGACGCTATGTTTATGGACATATTCAAAGCAAAGGCAAAGGAGTAGCTGCCATGTTCATCACTAGGAACGAGGCATTCAGGCTGATCCGCCGCTACCACTGGCGGATAGTGTCGGCATCGGTGAGGATCGACGGCTGGGTTTACGGCATGGTCATGAACAAGGCCGGGTCGAAGAGATACTACAAGATAGAACCGGCGTATTGAAAACATAAGCTTTAAAAGAAACCAAACGAAAGGATTTTGGATATGGGAAACGAAAATGGAATTGCAATGGCTAGCCTCCAGATCAACGCTGATATGGTCAAGAATATGGTCAAGCAGGCGGTGGCAGTATCGGTGGCTGATGCACTCGGAGGTAACAAGGGCATTATCCAAGGCATAGTAAGCGCGATGCTGGATCGGACAGTCAACGACCATGGAAAGCCAGCTACCGGATACGGAACAGTTCCCTTTGCGGATTTCATGGTCAAGGAGCAATTGTGCCTAGTGGCCAAGGAGGTTCTCTCCGAGTTCTTGAATGAAAAGAAGGATCAGATCAGGGATCAGCTTCGCAAGGAGCTTGCCAAGCCCCAAAGAGTGAAGTCGCTAATCGGAAAGTTTATCGAGCAGGCTGAAGCGGGACTGTCAAGTAACTGGAATTTTGGTTGCGAGATAACTTTTAAGAGCGACAAAAGCTAAACATGAAGACAACAGGAGGATGAAATGAACATCTGCATAACAGGGCTTTATGACGGAGCCGACAAGATAGCGGCTATCAAGGCGGTAAGGGCAATATCAGGTGCAGGGCTGAAAGAGGCCAAATATGCGGTGGAAACCGCGACTGAATCATGTCCGCTGATTCTAACCGAGGTTGAAGACGGAAGCGCAATGTATAGCACCGTGGCATGTCTTCTTTCCATGGCTAAGATCAAATCTGCTTCTGATATCGATGGGGCATTGCCGATAGGATCATTGACTGGCAATGACTTGGCATTTCTTCTTTCAAAGCTATCTGACAAGATGAAAGATTCTCCAATTGCGATACAGGGGAATAGACTCGTGGCTATTAAAGATGGGGGCAATTGTTTAATAGCCACCCTTCCAACCGTAAAATAGAACAGGAGTTCCATTATGCCCGACAATATTCTCAAACAGCTAATAGACCTGTGCCACGAAATAACTATTATGGAGCCGATAGAATATACCCACCACAATGAATCCCTCTGTATATTTTGTGGCAACAGAAGAGGGAAAATGGATGCTGTAAAACACAAGGACTCCTGCCCATTTCTGGCAGCGCAGAGGATCGAAGC
>JBAZJI010000012.1:0-4299 GCA_041651395.1 Minisyncoccota bacterium | reverse complement strand
GTGGCTTCCGTTGCGTTGCAGATGGTGTTCGCGCCCATGCTTGCGCGCCGCAGTCTCATCTGCACGTGCGCGGGTGACGCCATCGTCGAGCTGCTCACGCAGATGCTCAAGGTCTGCCAGGAGCGGTGGAAGGAGCTTGTGCCCGAGACCGACGCGGACGGCAACGTGACCGAGACCGAGGTGTCCAACTACCTGCTGCTCGACCCCATCGTCGAGGAGGAGGATGAGGTTGACGAGGCGACGGGCGAGAAGACGGGCGAGGTGAGCATCGAGATCCGCGAGCGCGAGCCCGGCACCGGCAAGCACCTCAAGCTGGAGTGGGGGCCTGCGTTCAAGCCCAACAGCGTTGACGTGCAGAACACCATCACGACGCTCAGCACGGCGACGGGGGGCAAGGCGGTCATCAGCCAGCGCACGGCGGTCGAGGTGGTGGCGGCGCTGCTGAACAAGGACCCCGACGAGATCATGGAGGAGATCAAGGGCGACCACCAGACCGAGATGGCGATGAACGGCAGCATGTTCGGCGTCACCCCGGCGGGCGACACGATGACGGGACCGGAAGCGGCGAAGCTCGGCCCCGATGGCAAGCCGATGCCCACGCCGGTCGGTGGCGCGGTGGACGTTGCAACGCTCGACCCGGAGCAGGAGTACCAGAAGGGCATCGCGAAGGAGACTGCTGAGCACCCGGAGCTAGACCCCGCCGCTGTCGAGAAGCTCGTGCTCGACCACATGGAGCAGAACCCGGGCGAGTACAGCGCGCCCGCGGCTGCGCCCGGAGTGCCCGGTGCGTCCGCACCCGCGCCCGTTGCACCGGAGAAACCGAAGCTGTCGCTCACGAGCACGGACCTGGGAGCCATCGTCACGGTGGACGAGGCGCGTGCGCAGTACGGGTTCGGTCCGTGGCCTGGGCCGGACGGCGGGCTCTCGCTTGCCGAGTTCAAGGTCAAGCACGGTCAGGTGGTCAGCGGTAGTGCGATGGCCGACAAGGGACAAGACCCGAACAAGCCCCCACCGGCTCCTGCGCCGTTCGGTGGTGCGCCGGGCGGCAAGCCCCCGTTCGGTGGTGCAAAGCCGTTTGGCGGGCCTCCTGGCGCGGGCAAACCGGCCCCTGGCGAGGAGTCTGAGGACGAGGAAGCGTCCCCCAAGAAGAAGCCTCCGTTCACCAAGTAGCGGCTCCGCGTTAACCCGGGTTAACGCGCCCCGGTGGCGAAGCCATGCGTGGGTGATATGCTCCGCAGCATGGCAACGTACTACCTGCTGACAACCACGAAGCTCGGCGTCAACGAATACAAGTCTGGCAAGCTCATCGACTCGGCGCTGACCGACGTTGTTGCGCTCGCTGCCGCGGGAGGGGCGCTCGTCGTGAGCACCAACGCGGTAGTGGCTGCTGCGGCGCTCGTGGTGCAGGAGATGTGGAAGCAAGGCAAGGCGCGCGAGGAGTGCGACTCGTACATGATGCTGGCGTACAGCGCGTCAAAGGACGTGGTGGACAGCACGAGCACTGTCTACTACGGCAAGGTGCTGTACTCCAAGCCGCTGCTGAGCGAGCTGATCAGCGTGGTCGCGGACATTCAGATGGCGAACGGCCCGCTCGGGTTGCTCACCCAGCCCAACGTGCCGAGCCGACTCAACGTGCGGCTTGTGTGCGCAGGCGGCATCTCGGCGGGCATCGTCACGCTGCTCGGGTTTGGGGCAGACGGCGCGCCGGTCACGCAGGCGATCCCGCTCACGGGCGTCACGCGCACTGTCGTGACGGACGAAGCGTTCGCGACCCTCACGAGCGCGACCCTCAGCGCGCTCGCGGGAGGCGCGGCGGGTGACCACATCAGCATCGGCGTGAGCGACTACCTGGGGCTCCCCGTGCCCGCCGCTGCCACCGCGCTGACGGTGTTCAAGGAGACGCTCGACTACGCGAACGAGGCGGTGGGCACAGTGCACGCAGCGAGCCGCAGCATTAGCCCGTCGCACGCGGCGGACGGCACGCACGAGTTCGAGTTCTGGTACAAGTACACGCTCGCCCACACCCACACGCTGTCGTAGTCTGCGCTTGCCGCGCGCACGTGGTAGGCTGCGCGCATGGCTACCTACAACCTGATCAACACCATCGCATACGGCAACGCGGGCACGCTCAAGAGCGGTAGCCTCGTCAACACGGTCTCCGAGAACATCGTGCAGATTGCGGCGGCTGGCGGCATTCTGGTCCCCACCGGGCTCAGCGCCACTCTCGACGCGGCTGCTGCGGCTGTGCAGCAGTTGTGGAAGGATGGCAAGTCACAGGAAGCGTGCGACGCGGCGATGATGGGTGCGTATGGCGTGTACCTCGCAGCCTACGAGGTAGCGCACGACTACGTGGACAACGAGACAGCGACCAACCAGAACGAAGGAGCGCACACGCACGCGACCGGCAATGAAGGCGCGCACACGCACGCCATTGCGTTGGGTGGGGTCGGCATAGCTGCCACCAATACGTCCTCCCCCGCATCGTCACAGGTGCCGAAGCAGGATTTCTACCCGGCCCTCGTTGCGCCGGGCGCGAACTACGTGGCGCAGTACGCAGCCGGCGCTGCCATCGACGACGCTGTGGGACCGTTCGTCGTCCCCGGTTACCCGTTCCGCACTGCCCGCATCGTGCTCGGGGCGACCATCGTCCCCGCTGTCATCTACACGATTGACGGCACCGATGCGTTCGGCAACATCGTGCAGGACATCATCAACGCGGCGGGCGCAGGGACGTACGAGGGGGACGTGGCGTTCGAAACCATCACGCGCTTCCGCAGCAACATCGACCCGGGCGGCACCACCGATCTTCGCGTTGGCAACGGCTTCTGCCTTTCGTCCCCCATCGACGCAGCGATCACACGGTTGGTCGTCGGCGTGACGCCGGAAGCTGCGGTTGCGGTTGGGCTCACGAGCGGCACGGTTGTCCCGACGACGGTGCCCAACGGAGCGTTGAACTTCCTCGTTCGCTACCCGACGCTCCCTACGTCGGTGTACTCGCAGCAGGATTTTTACCCCGCGCTCGTTGCGCCGGGAACCAACTACGTGGGGCAGTACGCTGCGGGAGCCCCGCTCGACGACGCGGTGGGACCGTTCGTCATTCCTGGCTACCCCTTCAGGACGGCGCGCATCGTGCTCGGGGTCGGTGGCGCGGACCCCGTGGTTTACACCGTTGACGGTACCGATGCGTTTGGGAACGTGGTGCAGGACATCATCACCGCGACTGGTGCTGGCACGTACGAGGGCGACATCGCGTTCGCCACCATCACCCGGTTCCGCTCCGACGTGAACCCGGGAGGCACGACCGACCTCCGGGTCGGGAACGGCTTCAACGTGTCGGACCCGATCAACACGGCGGTTTCGCGTCTGGCGGTGAACGCCGTGCTGGAAGCCCCGGCGGCCACGGGGTTGGCGAGCGGAACGGTCGTGCCCACGACGCCTCCGAACGCCGCGCGCAACTTCACCGTTCGCTTCCCCACCACGCGCACGCTCGCGGCGCATACGCACACGCTGACCGACCCCACCCATGCACACGGCGCTGTGACGGGCGCGGGCAGCAACCACAACCACGGCAACACGGGCGCGGGCAGCAACCACACGCACACGCAGAACGCCCACAACCACACGCTGTCCTAGCCACGGATGGCGAAGGTTCCCCCCAAGAAGGTTCCAGTTCCCAAGCTCACGCGCGGCTCGGAGAGTGCCGCGTCGCGCGTGGTCACGCAGCTTGAGTCGAACCGCGTGCACGCGATGCAAGCCGCCGACCGCATAGGCGGCAAGAAGCTCGCGCTGCTGATGAAGCGCAGCCAGCTCATCCTTGAGAAGCGCCTCAAGTCCATCCATCCCGGGGCGGACTTCACGCTCGCAGCGCAGCGCCAGACGCTTGAACAGGTAAAGGCAATTGAGCGAATGCTCAAGGTCGGGGTGGAGCAAGCCGTGCGGGAGCAGGGGCACGATGCGGCGGTGGCTGGGGCGGACGCGATGATGCGTTACCTCGTCAACGCCGAGAAGGCGTACACGGGAATCAGCACGCTCGGGCCACGAATCGAAGACGCAATTCACCTGGACGTGGCGGTGGCTGGGGCGGACGCGACGGTGCTGCGGCGCGTGGCGACGGACCCGGGGTACCGCGGGCAGCAGGCGCAGCTCGGCGTGATGGATCGTTACGGCATCGCTGTGGTGAGCCGGTTCGAGGCGACGATGCAGTCCGCGCTGCTCACGAACCAGCCGTGGGCCGAGACGCGACAGGCGCTCATCGGCGACAGCGAGTGGCTCCAGCAAGCGCCGCTCAGTTGGGCCGAG
>JBAZJI010000011.1:0-5892 GCA_041651395.1 Minisyncoccota bacterium | reverse complement strand
TGCTCGATTACCAAGTGAATCATTCGAAGTTACCGAAGCCGTTTAAAAGACGAGGCCATGGTAATCAACGACAAGCTGAAGGGACGCATGGTATTCATGTCTCGATCGCAGCCCTTCAAAGATCCAGAGACGGGTAAAACTATGGTACGCACGGCAACGTATAGAAAGAAGAGAAAATAAAATGCCATACGATGAAACTGGAAGAAGTACCCGGAGAGGTATGCCATCGGCCAGGGGGCTGGAATGGCGGAAGGAACCGGGAGACGGAGCGTTCGACCGGTATTGTGATAACTTCGACAAGATACCGCGTAATCCTGATGGAACCATGAGGGTTGAATCAGGTTACGTACCGGAACCGCAGGACCCGCAGCCGCCAAGAAGCTGTATGGAATGCCCTGTGTTATCCGATTGTCCAGAGGGTTGTATCAGGAAGTCTGATCATTGTATGCAGAGAAACGGGCTGAAATGAAAAAAAAATACCCTGTCGATTGCTGTGACACCTGTCCACTTAAGTCAGAAATAGAGTACCCTCAATATAATGCCGGAAAAATGAGTTGCCAAAGAACCGGGGATACAATTGTTGATGATACCACCATACTGGATAGTTGCCCACTGGAGAATTATTAATGAAGCTACACATCGACATAATCGCAGTAGCCCAAGCACCGGTGCAGTATATGGTATGGAATGAGGAGAAGACCGAGCTTGCCGGCTACTGCCTGATTACTGCCGCGGTGAAGACGAAGAAGACGGCGATACAACTGCTCAAGAGCAGTGTCGAATCGTACAAGGAAGCAGCTATCTGGCATATCTATGTGGACCAGAAGTATCGGCGTAAAAAATACGCTACTGCTCTCATAGAGGCGATTAAAGCCAGTTACGACACGATCCATACTCAAGCCCTGACACCGGAGGGAAAAAAGCTGCTGATGGCTACAGGGTTCACCGTGGAAGGCGTAGGTGAGGATAGTGTAAAATTATTCAGGTGGTGGAGTAGTGGGAACTCCACTATGGCCGAACAGAAAGGTAGACATGTATGACTTATGCTGATTTAGTAACTACATTACTCGATGATATTGCAATTAAAGTTTTAATGCAGACTATTGGTAAAAATACAGATGAATTTGCATTTATGAGTTTGGCGCATGATAAAAAATGGTGCGAAGAGTATGCTAAAAAATGTTATATGATTGCGCAATCTATGGTTGATGAAAAAATAAGGACAGAGAATAGGGTATTCATAAATGAAAAAGAGTAAAGAAAACAAAAACACTTATTTGGTGATTAGATATAGGCCGGACGGAAAAGACGATTACGGTAAGGTTACAAGTAGGTGTAAAAAAGAACCGTACGGAATTGGGTTCAGGACAACAGTTGGAGATAAAAGTTATGGATGTTCGGTAGAGATTCCAAGGAATGCTAAAGTGAACGATTTTATGAGAGCCTTTAAAATGTTGGCACATGCATTAGGCTGTCCACAAAAAGTAGAACATAGGGCAAGGGGACCAAACGATACCTTGGAAGAAGTTGGAGAAATGAAATTATCCGATTATGATAAAGTGATAGGAACATGAAAAACGGAATATCTAACAGTGCCATAATTATGGCAACAAAGGAAATTATTGAAGCTATCCACGACGATAAGGGCATGATTGTCAACATGGTTGCCGGAAAAGAGATAATAGGACTGCCTGAAAATAAGCGGGAATTCAGAACAACGCGGGGAGTTATGTTAAAAAGTAAAAAGAATGGCTCAAAAGTTATTGTTACTGTTGAAATGATAGTAAGAGCTGAAAAGCGAGAGGGTTGACTATGGAATTAAGGGTATTTTTGCTGTGTAATTTTTTATGCTTATTTGGAGTGGTAATAGGTTTTATTCTTTCTCGATGGATACACAGAAGTGACTATACTGACGTAATCGAGTCGGAACTGAATCACTGGATCAATTCTCAGCCATCAGTTATTTCTAAAAAGGATATGCATGACCTGGCTGTTCTGCTCAATAAAGAGATCAATGGGCTATGAGATACTACCGTAAAAAAGAAAAGCGAAGAGCCTATCAATCATATATCCTGTTCACCAGAATGATTAAATCGCGTCTGGAAAACGGAGAGATTGATCAGGAAGAGTTTGAACGTTTACAGGAAGCACTGGACGATAGATTCAGGTTTGTAAAATGACTTGCGACATTACTGGAATATTAAAAGATTTGGATTATGGGGTTACCGTACTTCAGGATGATTTTCTAAAAAAGAAAACCATAGTTGTAAGCAGAGATGTTGCCATACAACTGCACGATAAATTGATTGCTAAAAAGATTGAGGCAAACAAGGATTATAGTGACGAAGGAATGCATTTTAAGGACGATTAGAAATGAAAAAATTAAGTAAAGAAATGAGTCGGTTTTTATTTGAATCCTCAAGAGATTCGGTAAACTGTGAGCCGCATAAGAAACATTACGGTACGAGTAAAAAATCTTCATATCAAAAACTTAAAGACGAGGTGCATCGCCTTATTGAAAATAACAATAAGTATTATGAAGCAAACTATCAAGCGAGAAAAGCAGTTGGAAGCAATGAAGTGTACGGAGGTATGTCGATATGCGGAAACGAAGAAGGTATGCCTGTAACTGATCCGAAAGAATTGAAGAAAATAATAATGAGTTTACCGATATGATTTTTATTATTGTTATTACGGCAGCATGCACGCTGTTTGCTATTTATATTGTTTGTAGAGGATTCATTAAGGATGATGAAGAAATAATATGAAAACAGCAATATTCAGCGGCCGCTTTGATCCGGTCCACCTCGGCCATGTACTCACCATCCTGAAGCTGCTCGACAGGTTTGACCGTGTGGTTGTGGTAATCCTCGACTACCCGGAGAGGGAGGGGTGCACCGCACAGGAGGCTTTCGACATATTCCAATCTGTTTTTATTCACATATCCAGTCCTAGAATGATTACTCTGATAATCAATAAAGACCATTTTGCAACAATATCCAGAGAGCAGTACTTGGATTTAATAAAAACAGTTGGCGCTAAAAATGACGGTGTAGTATATGTTTCTGGTAATCGTAAGGTATTAGATAATTTTCAACACATGGACCTACCGTGGGAATACATCCCGAGAAGTAGAGAGTATTCAGGTACCGAAGAACGCAGGAGGATTCATGACGCTGGATAAATTTTATACCGGACTGATATGTGCTCTCACAAGAGCATTCGATAAACAGTGGTACATCACAGGGGATACTCTGGCATATTTTATGTGCAATTACACTCTGGTCGGCTGCAGACACATCTACATTGCAACCAACCGCGACCCGGGAGCCATGGATACTCTCATTGAACGCCAAGGATACACGAAGATCGGCCGGGGGATCTATGAGACTGCATCCGGTGCCACGCTTGAAATACGCCACGTCAAAGAGGTCGACGACGTTTACCGGGAATACCCAATTGATTACGACAGGGCGCAACTTCAGTTTCCAACGAACATCGGGACCGTGCTCGATAACAATTACATCCGATGGACCGAGGAAACGCACAGGAACCCAAAGCCCGAAGGCAAGAGCGTGTTTTTTGATAAGAGACGCCGGGAGAACGGTCATGAGTTAATTGGCAAGATGCTGGAGTGCGGGGAGAGGGCAGGAATAAGTAGTAAGATGTTTCTGGCATTCGGTAATCTGCTCGGGTACGCGCTATGCAAAGATTTTATGCCCAATGACAATGATATCGACATGAACATCATGGCAAGTGATATCCCACAGGAGCAGCGACACCAGTATCTCATGGGGTGTAAAAACGCCGGACTGACCGAGAACCGTATGCGGGGTCCCCTTTCGATCAACGGCCGCTATGTGTGGTTCTCGATAGGACCAAAGTCGATAACCCAAGAACATGGAGTGAAGTCGTGTAACTGGTTCTGGTTTAAGCACGGCGGCTATTGGTGGCATTCAAAGGGAAAACGATGGATTGGCCGCAAGGGACTGTCGGATCACCACGCCACTGCAAAGGGAATCCCGTCTGATGTTTTCAATGGCGAGATGAGGTATGTTAATTTCGGAGGCAATAAAATCTTGGTCCCGCAGTATATTGGGAAGTGTCTCGATTGGTGGTATGGCGACTGGCTGCACAGGAGAAGTGAATCGAGCCACATCAATACGGTATTGGTAATGCCGGATGAAGCGGATCAAAGCACGTGGTATATTGAGAGTAAACGATATGAGTGATTACGGATATATCCAAGTAATGTGGGAGCCGTACGAGACTTTTAATAACGAAATATATAAAAGGCTTGACGATATTTTGATGAGTGCTCATGAGTATAAATTCGAGAGACTACATCAAGAAAAACCGTATCATACATTGAACGGGGTGTGGAAGTCTCTGAACGGATTAATGTGGAAAGATTTATTTATTGATATTTACGATTTATTTAAAAATGGAAACGTTGAATCTACGTATAAGATTGTTGTGGCTGGTGAGGAGTATGTAAGAATTATCGTCAGATTAAATGAAGAATGTGATTTACAGGTATTAAATTTGCAGGAAATAAAAAAGTTTATTGACGATAGTATTAAAGAAAACGATGTTCAAATGATATGGGATGACGAACAGATTGAAAAGTGGAATAAAATAAAATGAAAACAGTAATTACTACCATGACTGACAATCGATATGCCTACTATGCTGAGCTATTCAGGTGGTGCTGCAAGAAAAGCTATCCACAGTATGATGTGATTGTCCTGAATAAAAACGTTCTTTTTCCCGACTATCCCGACAATGGATACACCACCAATGCACTGCGATTCCTCACCGGATACGAGCCATTCGAAGGCTACGACAATATCTACATAACTGATATCGACATGATGATTCTCCCGGAGATTCCAAGACTGCACGATTTTCATTTGCGGGAAATGGCGAAGTCGAAGCGATGCTACTCGAATTCACTGAGGAACAAACATCACACGTTTGAACTGGATGGTGAGACGTGGGACGGCCTGCACTCAATGACAGGGCTGCATTTTTGCAACAAGGAATGGTTCGACCGTATTGAAAAATCGGCAGCGAAGTACCGTGAATTCCTGAAAACGAATATTGTCGGCAGGGGCTTTGACGGCAGGATACTGTACCTGATGGCGAAAGAAAACGGACTCGGCCTTCATGGTAAGTACAAGCAAATAAAGAGGCACCATGGAATCCATATCGGAACATTTAGACTGTACGATCCGCAAAACCCGGCAATAAACTATCTGGAGAGAAAGAACAACCCTGTTCGTCGCGGTATGGAATCGATAAGGAAGAGAATCGGGATACGAAAATGTGAGATATGGCGGCGATACATTCGAGATCCAGAGTACTCCAAGATAGTTTCGAGAATAAAAAGCGATGAAGTTTTGAGTATGGTTAAAAAGCTGGAAGCGTTTGTGAAATGAAAATCCTATTTCTCTGCAATAAGGTGTACTGGAAAACCAAAATGAGTAGGGTGCGCTTTCACGCAATGGATGCATTGGCACGTATGGACGGCACTGAGCTGGTAAACGACGGAATGGGATTTGAAGGATTTGTGAATGTTGAGCAGTCGATTATAAAGCATAAACCAAACGCCATAATCTGGTATAAGCCATGCTTGATACCTGGATTCAACAGAGCGAAGAAGTACGGAATACCGCTTATGGTCTGTTATAACGAGATGCACGACCGAGGAAAGACCATGGCGGAGATAATCACGTCAGGTTCAACAATAGTGGTATGCCATCTTGGTAATTATATTGCAGAGTACAGGAGAGCACTTAAAAAGGTAGCTTTCTATGTAGTTCCTCACTGTGCAGAGCAGACTATTTTCAAAAGTGATGGTTCGAAAAAAGTTTATGATATTCTTTTTAC
>JBAZJI010000010.1:0-6785 GCA_041651395.1 Minisyncoccota bacterium | reverse complement strand
TTTGTCTTGGATCCCCGCTTTCGCGGGGATGACAAGCGCGTTTGTCTTGGATCCCCGCTTTCGCGGGGATGACAAGCGCGTTTGTCTTGGATCCCCGCTTTCGCGGGGATGACAAGCGCGTTTGTCTTGGATCCCCGCTTTCGCGGGGATGACAAGCGCGAGAGAGTATCATAATTATGATAACAATTATTCTATCACACTTCGCCGGAAAATCAAACCCCCTCCGCTCGCTTATGCGAACGGAGGGGGTTGTTCATTTCAATCAGCTCTAATAATTGATTACCTAATAATCAATTATTTAGAGAACGACCATGTGATGCCCGAATTCAAACCACCAACGCGATAACCCGATGTCCAATCTTGGGACTGGGAAGAAGCGTAAGCGGTAACAACAGAACCCGCTGAACCTGACATGGTTGAATAAGCATGGTCAACTCCGGCTGATTCATCAGACCAAAGGAAGTTGCCGTCATGCGCTGTGCCTGCGCCAGAGGCTGCTGTATTCAAACCGATGCCATAAGAACCTGCGTAATACGCGGCAGGCAAGTTGTCTAAGTAGTACATGCTGTAAGAAGTGCCCACATCATCGCCACCGCCAACCAAAGAATCATCGTTTGCCAATGACACTGAGATTGAATCGCCGTCAGCGGCAACAGTGGAAACATTCGTCACGTTGGCCCTCAATGAGAAGGAAACGCCCGTAGTCGGAATTTTAACTTCTGTTCCGAATACGACGATAAATGTGCTGGTTCCGCTTGTAGCGATGTTGGTGGCAGAAATACCGAGGTCAAATGAATCGGTATTAACAAGACCGGTGCCCGCGGTATCCAATTGATCCGCAGACGCCGTGCCTGAACCGTCAAAAATATACACTTCACTGCCGGCTGTCATCAAAGAACCATCCTTAAACAATTTGAAGTCATCAAATGACAAGATGCCAGAAGTGGTGGTTGTATCAACGATAGAGGCGGTGAAGGTTAATTTCTTCAACGACGCCTGTGTCGGAGAGGCGGTGATTGTGAAATCAGCCAAAGTTAACTCTCCTCCGGATAATTTGGAACTGATATTTGTGCCTTTGGTTACTGTCGGTTTTGTGCGATAGATAACCATTTCATTGGCGTTAACATCAGCCGCCGGCTTGTTGATAGCCGTATTTGACTTTGAACCGCGAGCTAAAATAGAGCCTGTCTGGTTGTTTAAGCTCTGAGCATCGCTTTCCAAGTAAATCTTATGAGTAACACCGGCAGAAGCGTTCAAATATGTGTTCGGTTTGGCTTTTACCAAGAGATTCTTGGTGGTTCCTTTCGGAATAACCAAATTCGGACTCAAATTAAACACAGCATACGCGGAATTCGCGGCCGGTGTGTTAGTGGCTGTCAAGTTCACTTCCAACCCGTTTAACGGGGTCGTGGCTCCATCCACATATAAACCAAAGTTGGTCAAAGTGGAAGTCGCGTTGTCAGGAACAGTACCCTGTGAAGTATTCATGGTGTCAAAGATAATGATTGACTCCACTTTTATCTCTTCAATAGAGGCTGTTAAGCTGAATTTCGCCAAAGATGTCCTATCCGTATCAGCCGTACCCATGGTAACGATCTGTCCGGTAGGATTATCAGAGGCGGCAACCGCGCTCAATGTGCCGTTAGCGGCAATATAAACTTTCTGACCGTTTTGGATTGTTGTCCAAGTGGCCGATGTCTTACTGATTGTCTTGTAGTAAGTCATTGAAGAAAGTTTAACCATAACCTCGGCAGTAGTAATTGAACCGCCGGATTTCACCTGGCCATAAACATCAATAACCTTGCTGTTGCCAGCAGGTATTGATACAGCCGGGGAAACATTAATGGTGTAAGTCGCGTCATCCGAATCATCGGCTGTAAGCGATGTTTGTGTGTCGCCAACCTTTGTGCCATCAAATTTGGCATACATGCTGGTAAACTGGTCGCCTATTTCATTTGTGGCGCCGGTTGTTGTATCGGCAATAACAAACTGGCTTACAGTAATTGCTTCGGCCGCGCCGGCAGTAACAGTGAATGAACCAATATGAACATCGGCTTCATTCGCAACGCCGTTCACATTTGTTGCTGAACCATCCGGTAAAGAATTGTTCTTAGCAACGCTCACAGCTCCGGAAGTAACAGTCAAAGCGCTGGCCGCTAAACTGCTTCCGAAAGTTGTAAGTGACGATAAGGTTGTCAATGTGGTGGCGGCTCCGGCAGTGCTGTTCAAAGTCGGAGTTATTACAGAACCGGAAGTCATGTTGGTTCCGGCAGCGTTCTTCATATCAGCTTTTACAACCAATGTCTTGTTTTGGCTGGCAGGCACAATGAATGAACTGCCGAATGTCCACTGCTGAGCAGTGGCATCAACATCCAAATCATCTGTCACGCCAATCTGCGAACCGTCAACAAAGAAAGCGACATTGTCAAGACCGCCTTCGTTACCACTACTGTCTGTCTTGAAATAAATACTGTCAACTCTCACATCTTCTCCTGTTGCTTTGAAATCGTATTTGGCGATTTCAACCTGTGTTGCTCCCTGCGCCACATTTCCTGTCGGAGTGGTTGGGCTTAATGTGACAGTCAATGTGCCGGAGTTGATTGTTGTTTCTACTGTTGAGGCGTCGCCCTGATAACGGACAGACCACGAAGCTTCCGTGGCATTATCCGCCTGGACCATATTGCCGTATGAAGCATCTATAATATCAATATCATAGATGTTTTGAATCATAAAGCGGAAATTGCGGGACGAGCCGGAAACGACATCGCAGCGCAATTCAATGGTCTTGGCAACACCCTTGCCGATCTCAAAATTGAGGTCTTTAAATTCAAGAGAATTGTCAGTGGCTAAAGCCGCTAATGTTGAACCGATTTGCACGCCGCCTTCGTATAATTTGAAGTTGGCCAAATCCGCGTTCGCGATAGAACCGGCTTGTGATAATTTAACGCGATTTAATTTCAAAATTTGGTCGCCTCCTTGAATTTGGAAGCTCCAAACAGAAAAATCATTGGTGCCCGGGTTCACCGTGTTATCGGCGCTCGGGGCAATGTTTGTAATTTGCGCGTAACCATTATCAGATACGGCGACATAAGTCATTACGTTGCCGGCTACTGTTCCATTTAAGGAAACTGTGCCGGAACCGTCAATCAATACATCGCTTGACGCGACAATTTGCATGCCGATAGATTTTCCTGAATCCAGGTTATCGGCCATGTCGGCTTTCACGGTGATGGTCTTGGTTTGACCTGAACCAACTGTGAATAAACCGGCGCTCTTATTGAATGTGAACACTTTTTCGCTCAAAGCATTGTGCTGAGCGATAAATGTGTCGCCATCATAAAGATACAAATTGGAAATATCATTGTTCGCGCTTATTCCTGTCTGTTTTAATTTAATTGAATTAACTATCACTGCGCCGCTATTGGCGGTGAAGTTAAATTTGGCCAAAGCCACGCGACCGGCTGAGTCAGAATTGTCATCAGAAGCATCGCTGACAATTATACTGGATGAAGCCGGGGTGTCGGCGGCCAAAGAAATTGACAAACTGCCGGTTGATACGGTTGTGGTCGTGGTTGTCGTTGTTGTGGAGACAACACCGCTCTGGGTCTTGTCGGCAACACCTGAAACTTCGGCCTCAATCTTTTCGCCGGCTGTTATACCTTCAATGACGCTGGCAGCAAGCGAGCGGACAAACTTCGTCTTGAAGTTATTGGCGGTAAAGCCGGTGTCGCTCACTTCGCGAAGCTTGCTATCGGAATCAACATAATAGTTTACATTGTTCACTTTAACAAGCATACCAGGATGGGCAACGGCTGATGTAACATCAGCGCCGCCATTTCCGTTTGAAGGTTGATGAATGTAATGCGGCCAAAAAGCGTCCGCAACTGTCATCACCTTGTAATTTGTTCCGTATAAGGCCTTAGCGGCTTCAACGGTAATTTTTGCTAAAGTGTTGTTCGGTTCAACAACATAAAGCTGGTCCGAAGACGGACGCTTTACGATGTAAGAACCAGGACGAAAGTTCACGGCGCCAGGATAAGCGCTCGGAACCGGTAAAGAATCATAACATTCTTGAGTGATGGAGATATACCCTCCGTATGTTTCGTTAGGTCTCCAACTCTTGAATTCGTCACCACTCGGGAAATACAAAACCTTTAAGTTATTGTCCACGGCATAAATAGCCGGCTTGCCGGTTACTTTAATCATGTCGCCTGCTACGAGTGTCGGGCAAACGCCCTCGGCCACGGCAACAGCCGGGACCAACGCAGCCACGCCAACAGACCAAAGGATTGTGGCAAACACGACGCCAACTGTAAAGACTTTCTTTCCCGCTTTAAAAACGTCGTTCATAATATTAGTAAATCTTTTCCATTCGCCTTGCGCGTTCATCCGCCAAAGATGAATAAATTCACCAAAGACGGACGAGTCAAGAACGGATGGAATTCGGACGCGGAAGAAAACTTCTCGCATCCTTACAAAATATAGTCTAAACGAACCCTTATGGGTTCTCGACCTTTGTCTAAACCGTTATTAATTAAACCGCAGAATGGTAATGCCATTCTGAACTTGTCCGAGAATATTTTCTCAAGCAAGTTCGGAATGTCATTGGACTGTTGTTAATGGGCTGTCGTGCTTGCGCCAATAATCGCTGTTCCTGTGGCGGAAGGCAACACAATGCCCGGAATCGTGGATGTCGGTGTCGGTAATAATTTTATTTCTCCATCTTTTACAACTGTTGTCACTACCGGCAAAACCGTTTGCACTTCTTTTATTGCAGTGTCCTTCACTTGTTCAGCGGCCGCGGCCGACTTTGTCGCTTCTTTGATTTTATCAACCGCTTGCGCCAAATTATCAGTGGACAATAATTGCTGACCTTCGGTAATCATCTTGCTTGTTTCCACGGTAATGGTTTCGGATTTTTTAGCCGCATCCCCCGCTTTTTTCGCAACATCATCCATTTTTACTGTCAAATCATTTACAGCGGTTGTAGTTTCCGGAGTTTTTGCGGCTTCGGATTTAGCCACTTCTGTTTTTACTGATTCTATCGCTTTTTGCACATCAACCACATTTTGTTTTGATTCAACCACATCTTGCGCGGCTGATTGTAATTGATTATTGATAACTTCCTTTACTTCTTCTTTGGTAACGCTCTTGTCGCCTTCTAAATGTTTGGCGACCATAACCTCAACGGCTTTTACCGATGTTTCTTTCACCAAATCTTTTGTTTCTGAAACTTCCACTGTCAGATCCGCGTGAGCTGTCGTGGTGGCGGTATCTGTAAGCAAAGTCGCTTTAACCTCGCTCAAATCATTTTTTATTTGTTCAACATTTTGAGAAATATTTTTTGCCAATCCCGCGGATTCGGTAATTTTATTTTCAGTGGTGTTCACTTCGTCTAATTTATTTTGCACCGATTCCATTTCTTTTTTTATTTCTTTAATTGTGCTGGAAATATTTTTTATTTTTTGCGGGTCATTGCCGGCGACGATTTTTTTCGCCTCCGAAGCTCTACGTTTGGCAAATTCAACATGCAGTTTTGTTTCTGTTTTTTTATCACCCACGGCGGAAACTAAAATCATCTGTGTTTTTTCAGTGGCTTTTTTTGCCGGATAAAGCAAATCGCCCGGCAAAGAATTTGACGAGGCATCCACCGTCACTATCCATCCGCTTGTGCAAACCATTGCCGCGGCAATCAACACCGCAACCGGACGGACAAAATTATAAACAACCGCGCGCGGCAAAAAAACCGACATCGCGGACCAAAGTTTTTCAAAAGTGAATGGTTCGCTTTTTTTCGGAACTATCGTGTTCTGAATTTGAGACACCAAAAAAGAGCGGTTTTGCGCAAGCCACTCATCGCTCGGATTCACTTCCCGACGTTTCAATGATTTAAGTTGTCTCTTAATCTCGAGGGTCATAATCAAATTATTTTTCCGCGAGTATGAATTTTAATTTTTTTAACGCTCTGTATAATGTCACTCTCACCGCTATTTTTCCCTTGCCGGTTATTTCGGCAATCTCTTCAACTTTTAATTCATCAACATATTTTAGCGTCAAAACTTCCTGATATTCTTGTTTCAATTTTTTCAAAGCTTTTAAAATTTCTTGCGCCTCGGAGCGATTGTTCAAATCTTCATACCACTCTCCGCCATCGCTCATATCCGTTTGCTCATTTATCGGCACCGCGCCTCGCGACGCTTTCGCGCGATATAAATCAACAACGCAATTTCTCGCCAACCGATACAGAAGTCCGCTAAAACTTTTTATCTCTTTATTGTCTTGGATGTAGTTCCAAGCTTTTAGAAAAACTTCGGAGGTAATGTCTTCGGCTTCTTCTTTATTGGAAACTTTAAAAAAGACAAATCGGTAGATTTGCTTTACATATTTATCATACAGGACGGTGAAGTCGTCGGAGTTCTGTCTGGTTTTCAGCTTATAAAGAAGAATTTTATCCTTTATTTTACCTCTCATTATAGAAGACGAAAAAGTAGTAAAAATGTTACACCCCTTTCGCGAGGGGCGTAATCTTCGTTTATTCTCTAACATTATTATATTATGGAGAATATTATACAATAAAAAATGTAAAATGTCAAACAAATAACGGGGCTGTCGCCGAATGTGTTTGTCGTTCCTCTCCGACCAGGGCGGAGAGGAATCCCGGTTTAATAGAACTTTTGGTGGGGCTGGAATCGTTATCGGCCGGCCAAAATTTCAGTGATCATTTGGTACCGTCTTTGGGGGTTAAGTCCACGATGAACATTCAGTAAACTTTTTAATCGGTTAAA
>JBAZJI010000009.1:0-8563 GCA_041651395.1 Minisyncoccota bacterium | reverse complement strand
GTGCCAATCCATTAAGGTTTTCTTACTCGGTGGGACCGCACTTTTTTTGGTTTTGAAGAGCCCGACGGGCAGGTGTTATCAAAAAGCCCTGTTTGCGAGCACCGCTATCTCCTGCTCTTCAAAAGCTGCCATTCAGAACTGGCAGTCTCAATCCCACCGACGGTAAATAGCGGCTCGAGCAGTCTATACGGCATACCCGCAGTCACAGCTGCTCGAAATATCAAAGAACAAAAAACCTTAACAGATTCCGGTATGTTACGACCATCATTGCTTCTTGTCGCGAGGCACTAATACCGAAGACCGACTCTCCCTGTAGGAGACAACTATATTCTACTACACGCTTAATATATCAGCAAGCCCCGCGTTTCCAATTCAAATTTCTGCCCCAATGAAGTTATGGCATCCTCTATGGTTTCTCCGGAGCGAAGGCGCACAAGCAAAATTCTGTCTTCCTCATGAGAAATCGCGTCTTTAAGGCGTTCCTCCAAAACAGTTTTATCTTTCTCGCTCAATTCGCAGAGGAAAACCGAAAACTGCACATGCTCGCCGAAGTCCCGCGCTATACGGTAAACTTTGCGCCATCGTTTCGGGTCGGCGATATCGTAGGTCAGCATGAAATATGTTCTCATCAGCGCGTCCTCAGCGGTTTATACTCGGCGATTTCACCGACTAAAAATCTGCCCAAAAGCCTGCACTCCACATCAAGCACCCGGCGGTAGCTTATTCGGTAGCCGAAAACCGGATGAGTTACAAGCTCATCCATGCGCCTTTCATAAGCGCCTATAAACTTAGCCCGACCGTCTTTATTAAGTTGAATTTCCGTCTGGGCGCAGTGAAAATGTTTTTCTTTTATTTCTCCGGTATTGATTATGCGCAACACCATTGAATCCACTATCAACGGGCGGAACGGCTCCATCATATCCAAAGCAAGAGCCGGTCTCCCGGCCTCCATAGCATGATAGAATCCGAAATATGGGTCCAGCCCTACGCCGATAAGCGTGGATACAAAATCTCTTGTCAGAAGTGTATAGCCGAAAGAAAGCAGGGCGTTTACAGGGTCTTTCGGCGGCCTTTTGGTTCTGCCAATCATCTTAAAAAACGCCTCGGAAGCAACTGTCCAACCCTGAGCATCCGGCAAATCATCGAAAGTCTGCTGCCCGTCTTTAGGCGCTTCATTCTTAGGGCCTATTAAGCGCGGCAAAACACTGAAATACACCTGCGCCGCTTTGCCTTCAACGCCGCGCAAACTTGCTATATCAGATACCTGTCTGCATTGCCCGGAAAGATTTTTTAGTTCCTCCAACTCCCGCTCGGCAGTTTTGTCATTACGCCGTATAAGTGTTCTCTGGTTTTCAATTTTGGCCTCAACAAGGTCTCGCGTGAGGTTAAGACAATAAACATCGGAATCAAAATTCCGGCATTGCGCTACGCGCATCCCGACATTTTTTGAAATCGGCGCGGTTGCGGTTCCTATCATCCTGCCGCCAGCAGAAAAAAAGCTTACCGTCCTGCCGGATTCCATTAAAAGATGGAGGGCCTCTGTGCTAATCTGAATATGCCCTACCAAAACGACATGAGCCACATCTTTTAGCGGGATTTCGTCCACTTTTTCGCCATCCAATTTTATGACAATACTTTCACCGGCTTTTGAAACACGGGCCCCTTGTGTGATGACATAAAGCACTCCGGCATCATCCCGTCCGGGAATAATTTTCCTTGGTTCGCCTATTTTACCGGCAAGGCGGTTTATTTCGTCAGGCAGACAAAAAACATTGAGCGAACATTTTACGCACTTGGGGGAATCCAGCAACGGCGGAGGAATTTGCCCTTTGGTTGCTTCTTGCGCGTCACGGATAACCGAGCGCGTATAATTTATCAAATCATCGGTGAAATCAATTTTTACGCGTTTTTTTGCCGCACGATAATAAAGATAGCCAAAAGGCGAGTCAAAGCCATTTTCGCGCAACAGCAAGCCTTGAGCGCAAAGCTGTATCTGGTCATTGGGCCAAGCGTCAGGGGACAGCTTGAAACTGCCGCAATCAAACGCCACCGGTTTGTCGGGACCTGCCGAATTTTTAGATTCTACCGATATCCATTGAGCGTTAGCCCAAAAATCGCAGTTGAAAGCAAAAACAGCGCACTGTTTCGTATCATTTCCGATAGCGTCAACCAACGGAAAGGGGGTACGAAACAGTGCAAATACAACCTACCAAATTATTGGGCGGCAATGAAGTTTGCGTAACCTTCACGGATAAACCCGTGACGCCGTGGGGCGGGCTGGTGTTGTTGTCGGCCTACTGGCGGGAAACCGGCGTTGTGGAGGTTCTGGAACGGTTGCTTCCGTTTACGGTCGTTTCGCCCAACGCGCTGAAACCAGTCGATATTGCCATCGCGTTTATGGGCGGCGTCATCACCGGCATGCGTCGCCTGACGCACTTTGAACGGCTGCGCCACGATTATGCGCTCGCTTATATTCTTGGGATCAATCGTTTCCCATCGGAAGACACCTTCAGCCGGTTTTTAAAACGGTTCAATCAAAAAGCGGTGAATGAATTTTTCTGCCCGCTGTTTGTTTGGCAATTGGATAAAATCGCCAAAGCATGTCCGGCACTGGCGTTCGGCTGCACGCTGGACCTGGACAGTTCCGTAGTCGAACGCTACGGCCATCAGGAAGGCGCGGTTATCGGCTACAATCCGCGCAAGCACAGACGGCCAAGCCACCATCCCATTTTTGCGACGCTGGGCGAATTGCCGGTGGTGGTTCATGCGTGGCTGCGTCCCGGCAACACGTCGAGCGCGCGCGGAGCGGTGGAATTTATAAAAGAGGCGGCGGCGCTTTTGCCAAAATGGACGCCGCTAAACGGCATTCGCGCCGATTCGGGGTTCGCGTCGGAAGAGGTGTTTGGTTTTCTTGAAAGCCAAAAAATCCGCTACGCGATAGCCGCCCGTTTCACGCGCGGCATGCAAAACGCAGTGTCCGCGATAAAAGACTGGCAGCTCGTGGACGAAGGCATTTTCATAGCTGAAACGGTTTTTGAGGCGCAGGGCTGGAGCCGCGCGCGGCGTGTTATCGTGGTAAAAGAGCGCACGCCCAAAAAAGATTTTGTGCGCGGGCGGGAATTGTTCAATGACCCCGCATACGCCTATCAGGCGGTGATAACGGACATGCAAGGCACGCCCACGGAAATATGGCGATATCAGCGCGGCAGGGCAGATATTGAAAACCGGCTGCGCGAATTGAAATGGGATTATGGCATGGACGGTTTTTGCCTGAGCAAATTTTACGCGACGGAGGCCGCGCTTCGTTTGGTGTGTTTCGCGCATAATTCAATGGCCATGTTCGAGCGTCGGCTGGGATATAAGACGCATCGGACGCTCGGCACACTGCGCAGCCTGATATTCGCCTGCGGAGCGATACTCGGCGCGCAAGGCCGCAAGACAACGTTGCGATTATCATTGGGCGAAGCGCTTCGGGAACAATTCGCCCGTTGGCTTGAGAGCTTTTCGTATTGCGGAAAAGGCAATTGCGCCGCAGTTGAAAGCGGATAGAGCGGCAAGCGGGATAGCGGAGGTTCAACAGCGGAAAATAGAACAAAAAACGGCTCAAAAATCAGCGGACAAAAAAGTGCGGGCCTGCCCGACGGCGGTATTATGCCTAACTGCGATTTTTGGGTTAGTTTCTTCTAAAGCGTCCAGCTTGCCGGTTATGCCGAGCGTTTCGCTGGAAAATGAAAGTGTTTTGGTAAATAGCGGTTCTTCCGGTACAGGCTCCGGCTCTTCCGTCTCCGCCTTTTTTTTGCGTCTTACTTTGGGGTGGTTTTCGTCTGCCCGTTCATGCACGGCACGGCCATGCACTGTGTCGGGACTATCGCGAAACAATCCCTGCACATGCTCAAGATAAAAAAGCCGGGGACAATAAACATATTCGTTAAGCATCCGTAATTGTAACATTGGGAAAATTTATCCACACATGGTTTAGGAATTTTTTTTAAGCAGGGCGGCTGATAGCCGCTGTTTCACTTGTGTCCAGAAGATTTTAGACTCATACCAGC
The DNA here is from genome assembly GCA_041651395.1 of Minisyncoccota bacterium. GTDB lineage: Bacteria > Patescibacteriota > Minisyncoccia > Minisyncoccales > JAGOPM01 > JBAZJI01. Next base: position 4,511 of record JBAZJI010000009.1, on the reverse strand, counting down.
GTTCTTTAGGAAGGATATTGCCGGAGGGGTCATTGAAAAATATGTAATGTCCCGATGCCTGCGCTTCGTCTTCCTCACTCTCATTGAGTCCATCCAAGTCGGCAACTGCGTTTTCCTCAATTACCTGCAATTTCTGGGCCGTAAATGGGCGTAATATTCCTATCAGGCCAGAGCCAGTGTTAGCGGGTAGTTGCAATATGCTCTTCTTTTGGAAAAACCTTTCGTTTCGCTTTCCAATTCTCAGCGGTTTGAACCACACCTCGGTTCCCTGTGGTAACCTCCCGCAGACTATTCTGAATTGGTCAGCATAATAGGTCCAAAATCTGCGTTGCAAATTTATCGCAGCGTTAATATCGGCATGCAAAAGCATTGGCTTTTTGCCGTCCAAAGCGGCAAACAATTCCCCGCCGTTCCACGGTACGATATTTCCAGGTTTCAGCAATTTTATATCTATTTTATCCTCCGCTAAAATTTCCGCGATTCCAGGGGACGCAAAATCGTCTTTATCAAGTGCTTTACACCTGATGCCCGGGCACATGTTGCGGCTGTAGTATCGGGATGAAAATCCCGCGCCAACCAACCCCACATGTATTCCATACATGCCCGCCTGATTTGCCGTTTCTTTTACAACTGCCCTGTGTGCCCATTGCATAAGCCTTTTGTTTTCATAGCGCGGGCGGTCAGTGCGGAAACGGTAGCGGCTCAAGTCCTCAAAAAGTATGAGCGAGCACTTTTCATGTTTCTTTTCTTTCCCTGTAGTATAACCCAATGTGGACATAACAATAGCATCTGCGGATTTCTTTATTCTGTCCTCTTTAAGACCGTCAATATGTCGGTGAAGTCGTACCGCAAAAAGTTTATCCTTAGGCAATCTTTTGACTTCGCCCGCGTTACGGGGATGCGTGGTCCAACTTATCAGCAATCGCCGTGTGCTTTCTAGATATTCTATACCGTCAAGCGAAAGCCCCCATATTCCTTTATAGCGGCTTCGCCCTTTTGCGTCACGCGCAAATTGCTTGCGCCATCCGGCCAATTCTTTAGCGAATTGAACCTCCCATTGCATGTGAATATTTATAACCGCATTTCTCCAATCCTCATCCGGCGTGGAAATTTTGGATTCAATATTTATCAGTAATCGCTTGTCCAAAAATGGGTCTGCGTTTTCTTCCGGATTAGTGAATGCATTCACGAGACCTTTATAAATTTCTTCGCGTTTTTGTGTGCTCTCACCTGAAAGCCGGATAAGTTGATTAATAAGCTTCAGCGAATATTTGAGTCTGCGCAATTTAGTCCACAAACTATTGCGGGCTTCTTTAACGGCTTTATCGGATTTTTCACCCGGCAGCGCCAAAAGGAAACTGCGTTCAGAATTTGCGTAAAGGTCCTTCGCACCGACAACGGAAAATGAGACGCGCTTTTCATCCGCCCTATCTTTTGACAGCCGAAAAACCGAACAGGCTGCCATCTGACGCACGCCCAAATCTACGGAAAGGCAACCCATACCGGCATATTCTGGTTTAACAAGTTCTGTGTCATCCTTTATATCGACTATATACCATGGTTCTGCGGGATTTGAGCGATGCCATTTAAATGCTTTTGCGGAAATAGACTGTTTGTCTTCGACTGTTAAGGTGATGTTCAAATAAACGGGCGAGACATCTTTTGAAAATAAATCTTGTGCTTTGCGAAAATTCTCAATAAGCGTGCGCTTCAAGCATATTCGTCCTCCCCCAAACTGTGCTGCAAATTGTTCTTTTGTTCCTTGGTCTATCAAACTGATTTTGCGAATATCCTCATGCTTGCCTTTTGCGTCTGGCTTTGCGGTTAGAGATGCAAATTTTAGCTGGCCCGAAGGCGCAACCGGCAATTGCAGCTTTTGTTCCACTAATTGGGAGTTTCCCCGCAGGAACAGTAATCTAAATTCAACCTGCCAGCCCTTTTTACCATCAGGCAAAAGTCTGTAATCGTTCATATTGCTGCCTTCCGGCACATCCAGCCTTGGCCACAATGGGTGCTTAAGTGGGTCCGGCAAGGTCATAATAGTGTAGCGGTGTTTTATTTCAAAGCGGGCAATCAATGTATTGTGTTTAAGATGTCGCAGCACGATATCGCTTTCTCCTTGCCATGTCCCGCGCATATCAATAGAAGCCAGAAACTCCAAAAGTGGCATGTCGCCGCATTCGCGCGGTCTTTTAGCCTGATATTCTTTAGCAATAGCAAGCAAATCTTCCTGCGACATATCAGGTTTGCTTTTGAGTTTATTCTTCCATTTATCTTTTATGTAATCCCATCCGCGCAACATACGCCCATTTATGCGGAAAGTTTGTTCAGAAACAAATCCGACATCGTCATGTTCTTTTTTTCGTTTTGATTCGTATGCGGTGAATTTCGGCTGCCAATTGTTTAAATAATCCTGATTATTTTGTCGCCATGCGGAAAGTTCCGCTTCTGCTTTCTCATATTCTTTATCAGCATTTGCGTTCCAGCTTTCCCACGTGGACAGCCTTTCCAAAGCCTGCTGGAACATATCGCGTTCCCAGCATGAAACGCTGCTATTATCCCACGGTGTGACTTTGCCATTTTTTTCCTCACCAAGCCACGTATAACAAGAATCCACCCTGAAAGTATTGATAAATGGTAATAACCCCAGTTCTTTTAGGCTTGGCCTGATTTCGTTTGCGATTTTCTCTTTTTGACGGTTCTCATATTTCTCTTTAAGTAATGCTTTCCGCTCTGCCGTGAGTCCTTTTTTCATATATGCGGGGCTGCGTCCGCTTTTGCTTTTCCCCATGCCCGCGTTGCTGTCTTTGCTGACAAGCGAGTTCAACCACTCGCGCGCGATGGATTGAGTATTGCCTTTTTCCCTCAGGGCCGCCGGAATGAGCGCTTCATACATGCGTTGTAGTAGTGTCAGAACTTCTTCATCAGTCCCGGCATGTCTGCCGGTGTTTTGCAACTGTCTCGCGCGGGCATAGCACAACAAACCCTTTTTTAAATCATCCATGTGACGTGTAGGAGCATTAGACCCCCTGTCTTCATAAATATCCCGCTGCCGCAGAAGCAGCAACTTCTCCATAAAATAGCGAACCCCTTTGTTATGCAAATAATGTGTAAATCCGGCGGCATTAACAATCTTGCGCCCGTCTTCTGTATAAGGAATATGCAATTTTAGCTCAATTGATTTTACGCTCATAATTTTCTCCTATCTTACTAGCACATGAATCCAGTTTGCTAAATATGTCTCAAGGCGTAAAGCAAGGTTTACAATGCGCGAACGGTATCCTCCGCAAACAAATTCAATTCGGCGACATCTGCTTGCACCGGTTCAGCTATTTCGTAGCCGAGCATTTTGTAGGTTTTTAGCCGTTTCTTTTTCATGGTTTCCAGGACGGAAACTGTCGTGTCTGCATAGTCGTAGATTCTGATACTTTGCTTGCCGGTATGCGCCCGGTGTAACCGTCCTGCATATTGTACAATTTTGCCTTTAAATGAGCTGGGCATAGTCAGAAACAGCGTATCCAGCGCAGGCTCGTCAAAACCTTCGCCGATATATGAGCCGGTTGCCAAAATAGCCTTGCGCGAGTTTTCCGGCGAGACTTTTATCTGTTGGAAAATCGCTTGTCTGGTCTTTTCGCGCATCCCGCCGTATAAAACGAACAGGAAATCAGTTTTCCAGTCCAACAGTTTTTCCAGCGTTCGGAGGTGTTCCTTGCGCTCGGTCAGAATCAGCGGATAGCGTCCGGCGGCTATGGCTTCAGTTATATCATCCACAATCAGCCGGTTGCGCATTTCGTCGGCAATCATCTTATTCCACACTGCGTGGATTTTGGAGTTTTCCGTCCAGTCGCAACTGAAATCTGTTTTACGCAGGCAGACTGTGATTGTTCCGGCAGGTCTTTGCGCGTCATCTGGTGGCATATAGGGCCGCACTGCATGTGGATTATGGGTTGCTGCCCGTCCCTTCGGTATGGCGTTGCTGTAAGCCCAAGCACATATTTCGCTTTGGCCTGCGTCAGCGCTTTCTCAAAAGAGAACGCGCTTACATGATGGCATTCGTCAACGATAATAAAACCGTAATCGGCAATGCGCGGGTCCACCGACCGGCCCGAGTCCAGACTTTGCACCATGGCAATATCAACGCGTCCGTTGGACTTGTTCTTGCCGCCGCCGATTTGGCCTATTTCTTTTTTATCCAGCCCCAGCAGCGACGACAACTGAAGCCGCCATTGCTCCATCAACGGCTTGCGGTGCGTGAGTATCAAAACATTTGTTTTGCGTTCCGCTATCGCGGCTATCGCAATAACCGTTTTACCCGCGCCCGGCGGCGCGACAAAAACGCCGAAATCCTCAGACAAAACATCTTTCAAAGCTTGCTCTTGGGGCTCTGTCAGCTTGCCATGAAATGTAAAGTCCGTTACTTCGCCCGAGCTCCGCTCATCTTTCAATTTCAAGCCGATATGATACGCTTTTAGCACCGTTCGGAGGTCGTCAAGACAGCCGCGCGGAAGCGA
>JBAZJI010000008.1:0-10522 GCA_041651395.1 Minisyncoccota bacterium | reverse complement strand
CCCGTCCAATGATACAATAAAATACTTAAATCCTGATAATTAACTTTTCCGTCGCCATTTAAATCTGTTTTAATATTTTTAGGAGCACCCCAATTATAAAGCAAAATAGACACATCAATAAAATTAATAATATCCCTTCCTTTTTTATTAAAATCATGATTTAAATTAGCGGGAATAATTTTGGCAGATTCTCCGGATGAGGGTTCCTCCTGTGACGAAGGTTCTTCTGGCGTTTCGCCGGGCCCTAGAACTTGAAAATTCAAAGTTTTGGAAAAATCTGAAGCCAATACTCCTTCAAGAGAAGATTTTATTTTGGTATAATGATCGCCGCTCTCCAAAGGCGTTGTATCCAAACTGTAAAGATAAGCGCCGATTTGGTCAGCTTCTATTTCTTTAATAAATGGATTTGTAGAATAAACATAAATTGAAACTTGAGATTTCGGCGCAGTTTGACCGAATATGGTAATTTTTTCGCCTTTTTTAACTTTATCTTTGTCTAAATCAATGGTTGGCGGTAAAAAAATATTCGCAATAGTCGTGGTCATACCGGATTGAACGCTGAGGGTATAGCTGAAATTTGAAGAACGTCTTCCTTTAAAATCTTCAGCCCATAAAGAAAAACTCCAAATACCAGGAGTAATTCCGGGAAGCTCAAGTTTAAAATTTGCCGTATCGTCTGCCTTAACAACACCGACTATTTGTCCATCTTTCAAGACGGTTACATCAACATTTGGATATGCTAATCCCTGAATAATCAATTTTGTTTCAGGAACTAAAAGTCCGCCTCCTCCACCGCCCCCGCCTCCTCCACCGCCTGAAGAACAGTCAGAAGTATCAAAAGTGCAATCAAGTTTACAACTTAAGGTACCTCTGGTGAAACCTTGTTTACCGCAAGTTTGACTATCTAAATCACTCCCGTCGCATTGTTCCCCTAATTCAACTACGCCATTTCCGCAAACCGTAATTATAACCGAGACAGAAGTTTGAAAAGTTTCAGCTTGGGAAATCTTGGGAAATAAAGGTAAAATTAAAAATAAAATAACTGAAAAAATAATCAGTTTGTGTTTTTTAGAAAATAATAAATCCCGCAGAAATATGCGGGATAAAAATAACCAGTTTCGAAAAAATATTTCGTTCTGGTTATTTTTTATTGTCATAGCATTTTTTGATTACTTTCTCTTTTTCTTCTTTAAAATCAAACTTGCGACAACGATTAGAAGAATAATGGCTATACCGATTATCGGCAAAATCTTTGAGTTTAAATCAAATATTTTGTTTTGTTGTCCTGTGGTAATAGTGCCTTTGGGCATAATGCTTAAATGAATTTCTCCCGAGCTGATCACTTCATCCTTTTTGAAAATTTTATACTGCGCCCAATAACTGCCGGCTTTTAATTTTGTTTTAAGTTCAGCGACAGCCCAATCGGTTTTAAACGGTTCAACTTTTCCTATTTTGGAAGTTTCAATCGTTTCTACAATATTTGCTTTGTCTTCGCCGTAAATTTCAAATTTAACTTTGGTTGGCGCGGCTTTAATATTGCCCAAATTCTCCATTTGCATTGAGAATTTGATTATTCCCGGAACATATCCCCACCAAGCTTTATATCCTTCTTCCAAATCGGAAACTTTTATTCCTTTAATTTTAAAATCAAAAATATCTTTGGCCACGGTTAAATTAACATCAATTTGTCCGCCTAAAAGTATGGATACTGTTCCCTGTTCCGGCGCTCTGACCGGTGAAGTTTTTATTCTGATACTGCCTTTATATTCGCCGAATTTGGCATTTTTCGGAACATCAATGCTGAAAATTATCGGCACTTGCTGAGCTCCGGCCGGCATAATAAATTCTTTTCCTTTGTCAATCGTAATCCAATCATCTGCTTTTGGAACATTGGTAATCACTTCCACTTTCCAATCTTCAACCGGATCGCCTCTAACCAAAGTAATTTTCTTTTCATAATGCGAACCCTGTCCGAGATTTTCATTGTCAATATAAGGCGGAGAAATACCAAAACCCGCTTTCGCCGTTGGGGCGATTACAAAAGCCAATAATAGAAAAGTAATTAAAATTAAATTTATTTTTTTCCAAACCATGTAATTGATAAATTTCTAATCTGTCGGGTCTAAAAATTCTTTTTATTTATTATGATCCGTAAGTTTCATTATTAATCTTGCCTTCAATCGTGTTTTGACCCGTATAACTTCCGGCTGCTTGTCCGGTCGGTACGTGCAAATACCAATAAGTATTTGCGGTTGCCGGCGAACCGGTTGTAGTGGTTTTAGCGCAGTTTAATTCGGCTTCGGCAGGCGTATACGCTAAATCCGCGTGACCTGTTCCACCCCAACCCTGAGCAGTGGTCAAATTATAATTTTGTTGATCAGTGGCGATATAACTTCCCGAGCAAGTAGGATAGCTGCCGGTACATAATCCTTTACTGCCTGATGTTCCGCCGGAAATATTTTCATCCAAGCCGACATTACCGGTTGCTTCTACGGTGGTTGTTTTTTCAGAACTATCTCCGTTTGCTGATACCGTACCATAAACAATGGTGGCAGTAGTTAAATCATAAGACATAAATTTATCCATTTCATTGCTGCCGGTAGTGGAATCAACTAACCCCGTATCAGCAGTATCATCATCAGTGGCTTTGACGGCCGCAACCCAATTGTAAGAAGCTTTTGGCGCGCCGGTCACTGTCGCATCAGCGTGATATTGAATGGGGAAAGTGCAAGTCCAAGCAGCATCAGTATCAGTTACTCCGGTACAAGTATCCGCATCTTGAGTACAAGTCGGATCCCAAGAAGCAGAAGCGTCAGGATAGCAATCGTTGGCATCGTATTCACCAGATTCATCACAAGATGTGGTGGCTTTTTCCGACATTCTTAAATTAATAAAAGATGAAGCAATTTCATTATTAGTTCCAGCAACTCCTCCTTTGATTACACAACTATTAGCATCAACCACGGTAAATTTTACTTTAAATCCGGTGGTCACTGCTTGTTCAGTAGTAAGAGTCATATTCCCCGCTTCATCAGTATCTAACACTGAAATACTTGAAGCAGTAATACTTGGTGTAGCATTACTGACCGTTGGAGTAGAATCCGTAGCATGGGGACTGCCCGAAGCTTCAAGTCCATGGCTATCAACTACAAAACCATAAGCGGCATAGTCGCCATCAGGTCTGAGTGTAGTGGCGCCGCAAGTTGGATTACTGGATTTCGCAGTATCTGAACACCAAGCTCCGTCCGTACAAGTTAAAGTTGAAGCGACAAAAGCATTGCTTTTACAAACATATAAACTTACGGTGTCATTTGCCGTATCAGTATCGGAATCAGAAGCAGTGGTTGTCCAAGTCATAGTGACTGCCGGAGCTTTTGGGCCATCATCGGCATAAACAGTAAAGGCCGGTATGTGATTAACTTTAAATGGCGAACCTGAATCGCTTGTGCCTTGTGAGGAAGCGGAACAGGCCTGACTTGAAGAAGCGGCGTCACAAGCAAAAGCATACCAAACATTAGATTCCGCAACACCTTCGGCCTCTTCAACACAAGTGGCTTTTGCGCCACTGACAGTTGAAGTAGAAACACACCAAGTTGAAGCTGTATCGCAAGTAGGCGCGCCACCACCGGTTCCCGGATTAATCACATTTGTTTTACAAACAGCCAAATACCAATTGTCACTATTCGGATCAGTGGAGGTGGATTCAAAAGTTACATTAGCGCCAATATTAGTCGGCGTAGTGCCGTAAGAAGCCGGATTCTCAGCCGGAGTGCCCAAAGATGGCGCAGTATTTCCGACCGTAACCGAAGTATCAGCCGAGTCGGCTTTAACTTCTGAATTTTTAAAATTCAAATTAAAACTGAAAACTACGGCGACGATTAAACTTAAAATTAAAAACCAAGGAAAAGATTTCTTTATGATTTTTGCCATATATTAAAATTTAATTTATTAAAATTATTAAATTATTTATGCTTTTATAATATCACAATTTTTAAAAAAAACAATGTCTTCTTAAGTGGATAACTAATCAAATTTTTAAAAAATTATTCGCACCAATCGCCCGATATTGACCATCCATTTTGGGCCGCGCTAAAAGTAATTGATCCGGTATAAACGCCCACGGCTTGAGGAGAAGGCACATCAATTCCCCACCAAATATCCTTGGTCGCCTTGCTGCCGGAAGCAAAAGTTTTACAACAATTTAATTGCGCCTTGGCTCCGGGGTCAACCAATAAACTTGTGCCACTGGCATAAGCAGTGCTGGTAGCAAGCGCATATTTTTGTTTTCCCACCGCAATACTGTTTCCTCCTGAAGTCATATTTACGCCGTATAAAGTTACGTCCAAAGAAACATTGCCCGTAGCCGTAACGGTTGTTGTTTTATCCAAAGGATCATTTTTAGCGCCGGCAGTTAAACTACCATAATTTATTGTAGCCGTAACATCTAATCCCAATAAAGAATTTACATCGGGCGCATCAGCCGCGCTATAACCTGAACCGGTTGCATCATCTTCATCCGTGGCTTCAATAAATGCTCGCCAATATTGAGAAACCCAAGGAGTGCCGGTATCGGTCGGATCGGCAAAAAATTGCATTGAAATTGTGCAAGTATAAACAGCATCAGTTCCGGAACAAGAAGTTTCAGTGCAAGAAGCAACGCTGTAACAATTATTATCATTGGCTGAGCAGGCTTGAGCGCTGGCTACTCCTGAACGATAAATTTTTGCCGTAACGCCGGTAATAGTATCGCACCCATCAGGATCTGAAACATCGGCCGTGGCTGAAACTGATTTAGTGGTATTCTCAATCAAATCAATAGCCACTTGGCCATTTAATTGAACATCACTCACGGTCGGTGACTGACCGCCGCCGGCCGTAATATCGGCTATTTTAGTATAACTGTCCAATTCGGTTGTTGCATTTCTTGCTTTAAAACAATAGACCGTACTGTCCGAAGCATTGACGGTAAATTGAAAACTGTATTCCGCTTCAGTAAATTGACTGGCAGTCAAAGTAATACTATTAGTTTGATTGGACGCATTTTCTATTATTTTTCCTGCCACAAAAGCATAATTACTTGGAATACTTAATTGCCTTGTAGTCGCGGCTTGATCAGTAAAATAAGTGGAAGCGGACATACAAGCAGCCTCGCTGCCGCAGCTGCCGGCAACCGGAACATCAGTGTAAGTTTCGTCTCCGCAAGATCCTCCTGTTTGAACCGCATATTGCAAACGATAATTATAACCGCTGGCAGTTGCCGTAGTATTTTTAAAAGAAAATCTTAATCTGACATTTGTTGATAATGGCTGACTGGTGGTCGCGTCTTCAACCGCTTTCCAGGTGGCGGCTGTACCCGACCCTGTTTCCTCGCTTCCATAAGTTAACAAACTATTATTTGTAGAATTATAATCAGCCGTAATCCAATCAGCGCTTCTGGCGGTTTGAGAAAGACGAACCTCGTCTATTTTTCCTTCTAAATAATTCGTGTCAGCGGTTCGGCCAATATCAAAATTACTGGCATTTTCAGCTGTGCCGGTTGTAACAGTTACGTACTGCCATGCGTCAGCCGCTAAAGTACTGGTGACAACACCATTAACATAAATTGTCGGCGTACCGGTAAAACCGGTTACGGTCACGGTGCCGCCGCTAACCCAAATATATTTTGTAGTGCTGGTAAGATTAATAAAATATTCAGTCGTAGTTTCCGGATAAATCCAAAAACTTACGGTTTTAACACTAGTTGGTCCGGTACCAATATCAATATAATCATTGCTTCCGTCAAAACTATCCGCGCCGTTTATTTGACCAACCGCGCCACCGGTTACTCCATTAATACAACCTCCATCTATATTATGAGTAGTAGAATCCAACTCATCAATAAGAATATATTTCATAGAATAAGGCGAAGAGCTGCCTGTTCTCCATGCTCCTTCAAGTACGGGTCTTGCTGCGTATTTTGAAATTCTGGAACGGAAGGCAAGATTTGTAGAAGTATTATCACTGATAGCCATTCTGCTCCCGAAATTGGCTCCTGCATCTATACTTTTATAATATACGGTTTGACCTGTGCTGGAATTATACATAGCGGTTACGTAAACCGTGTCTCCATAAGCGACGATAGATGCGTAACAATGATTATTTCCCGCATCAAGAGTGATGGTACTTTCCCAAGTGTCATCCGCATTTTTTCTGGCATATTTCAAGGGTCTATACGTCGGACCATAACCGCCCCAAGCAACGTGAAGACGATTACTGGCATCAATAGAACTTATAACGTGCGACCAAACATCAGAATATGTTCCTCCGGATATGGCCGTCCAACTTCCGGCCCAAGTCCAAGTCGGACCGGCGCTATAAGTCGCCTTTTGATATTCAACAAGGCCGTTTAAAGCAACCACTACATGTAAATTTCTACTGGAATCAACCTGAATAACCGGCATTACCCATGCATTATCCGTGCCTAAAGTAGTCGGACTGGCGCTCCAATTACCGGCCGAATTATTTTCATAATACGCGTTATATGTGGTGCTGTTATCCCAAAACGCCCAAACCACATGAACGACTCCCGATGAATCAATGGCTGCGCTTGCGTCAGATACACCGCTTGTACCGGTCGCTCCTTCGTGAATAGTTTCTTCGCTTCCAACATCCCAACTCGTGCCATTCCATGTTAATTTTCTGTAAAACATCCAATGCTTAAGATCATTGGAATTAGAATATATAAGATGAATATCTTTTCCGTTTGGATCTACTTCAACAGTCGGAAGATTTCCCCTTCCGGCTGTACTTCCAATTTGGGTTTCATTAGCCCAAGTAAGTCCATTGTCAGTACTTCTTTTCCACCATAAAGTTCGGTCACTGGTTCCGGCTTTGGCATAAAATAAATGAAGAGTTTGACTATCATCGTCAGTCCTGACTAAAGTTCTTGAAAAAGTATCTGACACGTGCGTAGTATCAGCACTTACAACTGTTCCCTGGGAAGCAATATTTAAATGATGCACTGATTCAAAATCAGAGTCCCAAACATTGGTCGCATCTTCTCCATCAGCTGTGTCCGTGGTTCGGTAATATATAAAAAATCTGTTATCATCGCTGATTGCGGTTCTGGCATTGGGAATTTTCACCCAGAATTCTCCCGTGTCCGCGGCCTGATTGAAAGATTCTCTTTCATATTCTAAAAGAGTTGTTCCGTCAAATTTAGTAAATCTGATATCATACCCGTTTGCGTTAAAATCTGATAAATCAATATCCGGAAAACTGGCTAAACTTACCCGAACAGGCAAATCAACCAAATCAGAAGTTATTTTACTGTTATCAATGGTTAACATTCTTCGAGTTGTGTATGTCAAACTGTCAACCGTCCAACTTCCATTTTCTCCCCCATCATCATTTCTCCAGCGAAAATGAGTTTCATCAACATTCGGAGGAGTATAAATAGTTGCCTCCGCATATTTTGTATAAGTGAAATTAGTGGCAGTTCCGGCGTTGGTTAAACGAAAACAATAAGTTCCTCCGGCCGTAGCCGCAGTCAGAGCTTTAATTGAATATTCAATTTCCGCGAATTCCGTACTGGCCAAAGTAATGCCGGCTGTAGTGCTTGAAGTATCTTTTTGGGCGGCATTAGTAGTTTTAAAAGTTGTATTTTCATCTGTTACTTTACCATTGGCAAGATTGGCAATATTAGTTGTGTCATTTCCGTCAGTTAAATTTGATGAATTAGACATATCCCAGTCACCATCTGCTGCGCCAACATCAGTCCAAGAAACAATGGCCGCACAAGTGGTTGCTTTCGCTCCATATTCAAGACGATAAGTGATTGCCGCGGATGAACAAGTGCCTTCATTGGAAGCTTCTATTCTAACTCTTGCAGTTGTATTTTTTACCAAACTGCTGAGCACGGTGTCTTCCGTACTGGCGGTGGCTGAAGTCGCGGCTGATTCCGAACCATCATCATTTCTCCAATGATAATGTATTTGCTCAATGGTTGGAGAACTATAAACAGTCGCTTCCGGATATGTTGTGTAAGTAAAATTTGTAGTGGAACCGGCATTGGTTAAACGAAAACAATAATTTCCTCCGTCAGTGGCCGCGGCCAGAGCTTGAATTGAATATTCAATTTCCACAAAATCAGCAGCAGCCAAAGTAATACCGGCTGTAGTGCTTGACGTATCTTTTTGGGCAGCATTGGGAGTTTCAAAATTGGTATTTTCATCTGTCACCTTACCATTGGCAAGATTGGCAATATTTGTTGTATCATTTCCGTCAGTCAAATTTGATGAATTAGACATATCCCAGTCACCATCTGCTGCGCCAACATCAGTCCAAGAAACAATAGCCGCGCAAGTAGTAGATTTTGCTCCATATTCAAGACGATAGGTGACCGCACCTGATGCGGAAACTCCTTCATTGGAAATTTCAACTCTGATTCTTTTGGTTGTGCTCTCCGGCAAACAACCAAGAGCTGTGTCTTCAGTACTGGCGGTAGCTGAAGTCGCGGCTGTCTCCGAACCATCGTCGTTTCTCCAGTGATAATGTATTTGTGTAAGATCTTCGGCCGCCGGCGCAATGTCGGCAACTGTCTCTCCAAAAAGATCCAAATCATCATCGTCATACCAATTTAAATATAATCTTTCCGTACTTAATAAATTACCTCTCATAACCCTATAGTCATCCGTGGCACTTAAAGCCGCTGAAGCAGAACCCCAATTAGCACCGCTATCAGTAGATTTTTTATAATATGCATCTGTAGTGCTTCCTAGAGTTGCTCCCTTTAAATAACCCACATAAACATCTCCTGTATTTTCATCAATTAATGTTACAGGAGCAATTGTGAGTGAATCGTCAGTCAAAACATCTGTTCTTGCGGTCCAACTTCGCGTACTATCAGAAAATGTGTAAAATTTTATATCATTACCACTAGAACCACCGGAATTATCAAAAGCCAAATAAATATTACCTGTAGATTTTTTAAGAGAAGCGGAAAAACGATCAAGATAAGCAGCGCTATCAGTAGCCGCAGCAATATCTGCCCAAGCACTCCAAGTATCAGCCACTTCATCATAAATCCGCGAAGACATTTGATGCGATGAAGCACCGGATCTAATGGCGATAATATCATTATCAGTTAATAAAGGAAGAAGTTGAATTTGATCTCCAGATACCGTACTCCAAGCTGTTGGCGCCATATCGCTCCAAGTAGCTCCATTACCATCAACTGACTTGGCTACTTGTCCGCCGGTCGGCGTGGTAGCTGATTGAAAACCGGCAAAAAGATAACCGCTTCCGCCCTTAGTAATATATGGCGAACTATTAGTTCCTCCGGTAAAAGCTGCTGATAATTCAACACTAACCAAACCGAGAGCACGAAGAGAATCACCATTAGTGTCTAAATATGTATACCATAAATCATCTGTACCATCTTCAGCCGCGGCAATATGAATTTTGGTCCCGCTATTATCACCAGGCGTCCATTGGTCATACCAGACTGAAACAGATATCCAATTTTTACTTGTATCAATAACCACTGGACTGCCCCAATTCGCGCCTTTATCAGTAGTTTTTCTATAAGCTAAATCCACTGAAGCTGAATCAATGAAAAAAATATAACCCGTTGTATCACTAACAAAAACTGTACTCGGTGAAGGGCCAACCTCATACTTATCATTTACTATATCTGAATCAATTGTAACTGCAGCATCAGACGCGATTTGCCAATCTCGCGCTTCTTCAAATTGGCCGATTTGCAACGGTCCCAATAAAAATATATAAGGGCTGACATCCGGCGCGTCAAATTCATATTTCAATTCATAACTCTCCCCTGCCTTCCAATCAGCGTTCCAAAAAATTTCTTTCGTATTCGGATCATTTGAATTTCTGATTTCTGATTCGGAATTTATAAGTTGGAAAGAGTCCGGAATTTTTTCTACAATTTCTCCGTTAAAATCTTGGTTTGCTTTTATTTTCAATTTCATCTCGTAATTAGCCAGCGGATAAATTCTGGTCGGTCCGATTCTTTCAATTTCAAAAGACACGGAATCGCGGACTTCAAAAGAGTCGGTTATTTCATAACCATTATCAAGATTGATGAGAGTTATCGCGTAAGTCCCCGCTTCTCCTGTCGGATAATAAGCAAGATAATCCGGCACATCAATCACGTTGTCCGGTCCGCATTGGCCGCTGTATTGAATTGTTCCGTCTCCGGTTGATAATTCCGCTGAAATTTTTGATTTTTTATTTTCAATTTTTAATTTAAGATTCGCGTCGCAGATTGTGTGCCCGTTATCTTTTAAAACCGCCATTTGCAAATAGGCTGTTTCATTGGGCAAATAAATTGATTTGTTGGTATTTAATGTCAAAACGCCCCAAGTAAATTCTTGAATTGTTTCTTTATCGCCTTGTTTGATTTTTAATTTATAGAGACCGGGCTTAAAACTTCTCTTATCGCCGGAACGCGAAATTTTTACTTTATTGCCTTGATTAATCAATCCGTCCTTGCTTTCCTTGCCCATCGGATCAACTAAAA
>JBAZJI010000007.1:0-12808 GCA_041651395.1 Minisyncoccota bacterium | reverse complement strand
CTAATTCTGCGCAAGTGTCTGCTTGAATGGTGCTGTAATATACCTGGCTGGTGGTGTATTTATCCGTAGTCCAAGTAATATTGGCTTCTGTGCCAACACTTGATGGAGATTGAGTTTGTTCGCCGGAGACAGTGGGTGTAGTTTCAACCTCTGGCGGAAAATAAGTAAATGTATAGTCAGAAGAAATCATGGCGTTTCCATCCGCATCCTTGCTTCTGGCTCGATAATGATAAGTAGTCAAAGGCGTTAAACCGTAAATTTTAACCACATGAGCAGTTGCCAAAGTATCATTGCCCTGCATTGCGCCATAATCAGTAGTCAGACCATACTCAATATGAGAATCGGAAGGCTCATCTGTAGTCCAAGTGAATTGAGCATAACCTTCATTAGAAGTGGCAACCGGTGCGCCGGCAGTTAATTCGGGTGGAACCTCATCTCTGGAAGACGGTCTATAAGAAACTACACTTGAAGGCAAAGAATAATTATCAGCCGTGTCCTTGGTTTTAACACGATAAAAATAAGTAATACTTTGAGAAAGACCGGTATTGGTATAAACAGAAGTGGTAATATCGCTTATACTGGCTGCCTGCGAATAAATTGTGCCGTCTATTGATCTTTCAATACTGTAAGCCGAAAAATCCGGATTATCTCCTGCATCAAGAGCATCCCACATAACGGTTAAAGCATAACGTTCCACATATCTATTAGAAGAATCGGCAATACTGACATTTTCCACCACGCCGGGTAAAGAAGTATCATAATTAATAGTCGCCGAATTGCCTGTGTCAGCTTGATTGCCATAAACATCTTTACATTTAAACCAAGCTGTTCTGGTACTGCCATCAATTGCTTTCATTATCCAACTTTTACCAATACTCTTAACTTCCCATTCACCGGAGTTTGTAACTTCGCCATTAACATTAGTCACCGTGCCATAAGTTATATCATCATTGGAAAATTGAACTTTTAAATTACTGTCATCAGTACAAGACGGAGTTAAAGTAACAAATAAAGAATTGGTAATCGCCGCGCCGGAATTAATAGTCATACTTGGACTGGTTGGTTTTTTCGTATCAATGACAAAAACAGCTGATTGATCTTCTCCAAGATTTAGATAAGGCGAACTGTCATCAATAATAATTTTAATGCGCGAATCAGCGAGATATTGATTATTAAAATCAGTTTTAACATTCCAAGTTCCTGAAAATGCGGTCAGTTGGCCAGGAATAACATCATGTGAACCCTCGCCGGTAGTGGTGGTACAATTTTCCCAAGAATCACCATCCCAATATTTAAAAGTCGTACTGACTTCATTGCTGTCTTCGTCTAAAATATTGTAAGTAATTTGAATCACGCCATTTTCATCTTCATAAGCTGAAATTCCAGAGACCGTCGGCGTAACATTGACCGCATAAAAAATACTTAAACTTTCCAAAATCGGCGAAGTATTATTTTTTCTTGTTTCTATTCGAGCTTCAAGTTTAATCCACTTTGTCGGACTGGCCATTTCTCTGATATCCTGGCCGCTGGTAGTTACCCAATCGCTCCAAGTATCATTATCCAATTCTTCTTGAGTTTCCGCTTCTTTGGTTCTGACTTTTACGGTTGTGTCGCTGCCGCCGGAATTAACCCAATCAATATGATACCAACCGACCGGATTAGTTTGATTATATTCAAAAGTTGCCGTACCGTAAACCGCTGATGTTATATCAATATCGCTGAGAACAGGAGTTTCATCAATATCTGAAGTGGCAAATTCAAGACGATATTGAATATAAGGTTGAGTTGAAGAAACAGAAGATAAATCTATCAAATTACCATCATTAACCGCATATGGACAACTTGTCCAAGCTGTGGCTGTGGCCATATCAGCGCTTGCATCTGTACGAATTTTTACTCTTGTGGTTTGTATTTCATTATCAGTCCATTCCACTGTTTCCCATGCAAAATTCGGAGATGTTTGCTGAAAAACCGAAGAAATAAGATAGCCGGTATTACTCATTCCGGTTGAAGCCCAAATTACGACCGTAGAAATAGTCGGAGTTATTGTCGCGTCATCAGTGGTCATAACCGCTTTCCATTTTAAATCCGAACCATAAGCGGTGAAAATATATTCACTGCCGTCAGGCGTGATTGCCTCCCAAGTAGTGCCGTTGTCAACACTTAAATAATAAGTAATAGAAGTACCAACCGGTTTAGTGTCAGTGGCTGTTAAAGAACCTTTTAAAATCGGAGCAGCCAAAGTATCAATTCCGGTTGAAACAACGGTTGAATTTTGCGTTTTTAAATTTAAAACTTCTACGCCGTGATATTGCGTAGCCAAATATATTTTATTTCTTTTAACAAAAAGTCTATAAGTTGAACTTTTACTGACGTAATTACCAACATAAGCCGGTGTTGAAGGAATAGAAACATCTAATATTAAAAGTCCGCCCGACCAATCACTAATATAAGCATATCCGCCGGAAACTTTTACGTCAAAGACATAACCCATTGTATCATAAGAACCGACTAAATAAGGCGCAGCCGGATTGGAAATATTATATATTGAAAGACCCGAACCGTAATCGCCGACATAAGCATAACTTCCTTCAATAAAGAAATCCCAATGAGCGCTGACCGGCAAAGTTGAACCTGTTTCCGAAGGAGAAGTGGGCGTAGTAATATTAATAATATGAAAACCCGTAGTGTTATCAGTCACATAAGCATAGTTGCCTTTTACCTGAACTCTCTGAGTCGCGACACCGGTATTAACAACTGTTTTGTAAACCGGGCTGGCTTTAGTTGAAATATCAATTACTTTAAAACCGCCGGAATAATCCGCCAAATAAGCATAATTTCCTGAAACCGCCACGTCAACAGTGGAACCGGTTGAATCATAAACACCAACTCCCTGCGGAGATGATTTATTTGAAACATCAATAATTAATAATCCCCTGGTAATATTAGCAACATAAACATAATCGCCGCTGACAGTTATTCCATAACCATCAAAAATTTTCATCCGACTTTTTAAAATGGCAGGACTCGTACTCGTATCAAAAATAGACAAAATAGAAAATGCAGCTGCACCGCTACCAGGACTATTATTAGCTAAAACATAAGCATAATCTCCTTGCACTTCTATATCTTGCACATAACCGCCGCTGGCAGTATTTACCAAAGGTGTTTCTGACAATTGATCAAGATCAACAATCCAAAGACCCCTTAAAGTGTCAATCAAATAAGCATAATGTCCGGAAATAAATACGGACATAACTCCGCCAAAATAAGTTCCGGCCCACAATTGATTATCTTTAACTCTGTCAATACAAGATAAAATATAAGGAGCGGTCGGATCACTGACATCAATTACTTGCAAACCGCGAGTATAATCCGCAATATAAACACGCGTGCCATTAACAACAAGATTCCAAGCGCCTCTACCACTATCTGCAACTTGATCGTTATTTAAAGCAGTACCAACGAGTAGAATACTATAAGGATCGGCGATATTAAAAATATATAAACTGTTATATTTATTAGCCACATAAGCATAGTCGCCGGAAACAACAATTTTCCAAGGATATGAACTGGCACCTTCATAATAATAACTATTTATCCATTGCGGTGAAGCTTTATTGGAAATATTTAAAATATGTATATTTGAACTATAATCTGCCACATATGCATAATCACCTTGGATATCAATACCGGCTGCATTTGCACTCACACCAGCACTGCCAACTAAAAGCGGATTTGATTTATCAGTGACATCAATTATTTTGACACCATAATTATAATTGGCCAGATAAGCGTAATTGCCAACTACCTCAATATCATAAACTGAACCGCTGCCTGTCCAAATATAAGACTTAGTTAAAATCGGCGCTGTCGGATCGGAAATATCAAATATTTCCAAACCTCTATTTTGGCTTGCCACATACGCATAATCGCCGCTCACGGTAATGGCGTATGGATTGCCAAAAGACTGAGCCGAACCGACAATACTTGGCGTACTGGTGCTTGAAACATCAACAATTATCAACCCCCAACTATATTCCGCTATATAAGCATAATTGCCATCAACAAATACATCTTGAGCATTACTGACCCCAACAGCCATAGTGGTTGAAACTTGAACCGGTGGAGACAAATCACCCAAATCAATTATTTTTAAACCGGTAGTATAAGTAGCCAAATAAGCGTAATTGCCTTCAACAATTAACCCCCAAGTATAATCCGGGTAAGTGTTATATTGGCTGACCATGGCCGGCCGATACGGATTACTGACATCTATTATATACAAACCTCCTTGTCTGTTAGCCAAATAAACATAATTGCCAATTGCTTGCAGGTCGTAAGCTTCGTAATTTACTATACTGTAATTACCGACAAAAAATGGAACAGCTATATTGGAAATATCATAAATATAAAGATCGCTGCCCTCAACGGCCAAATAAACATAATTGCCAATAACATCAACTGATCTAAAAGCATTTCCCGAACCAATTGATGAAACTTCAACCGGATTGGCAGGATCAGTCACATTAATAATTCTTAATCCGCCGCCTGAATAATCCGCCACAAAAGCATAAGTTATAGCGCCAATAGTTTTTACTTCCACATCCCAAGCATTACCGGGCGTATCAAAAGAACTGATTAATTCCGGTGTAAACGCTGAAATAGTATTGGATACAATCGGTTCAACCGTACTGGTAAAAGGATAATTTTCACGAACCAAAAGACGACCCAAATAACTTGATAATGTCCAACCATAATTATTGTATAAATCCGTAATTTCATCAGCCGTAAGAACTCTATTGAAAAGATTTACTTCATCAACAACGCCATTAAAAGGATAATTTGTATATTCAATAACCATACCAATGTGTTGCTGAACACATGTAGCTAAAGAACCTATACCCAAAGCGGCATTATAAGAAACCGGTGCTCCCCCATCAATATATATTTTTGAACCGGTCGCGTTATCCCAAGTAAAAGTTATAAAATGCCAAGTGCCTGCGGTCCAAGAACTGACATCAACTTTTGCCGTGCTTTCACCCGGATGAAATTTTATATAATTATCCGTATCTTTGTATAAAGCAAGCCAGGCGCCGGTGCAACCGTTGCGATGATTCCAAATACCGTGTTTAGTATTATCATTGCCATTCCAATTCGGCTGAATCCAAATACTCACTGAACCGGCCGTGTTGGAAATATTGCTCGTCGCAACATTAATATAATCATTAGTGGCATCAAGACTTACTCCATAACCGAATTTTCCCGTAGTCCAGGTCGGTCCGCTGGTTAATGTGCCGGTAGAACTGTTTCCGCTGCTGTCAGCGGCAGTTGTCAAAGTATTTTCATCAAAATGCCAGCTGCCGATCAACGGTTGTCCTGTATTTATTTCTCTTATTACATCATAAGTATTTAATAAACTGCTTGAGGAAGACGCATCTCCGTCTCCATAATACATATATATAGTCGGATTAAAACCTTCTGACATACTGTCTTGCACTTGCACATAAAAAGTGGCTTGATCAGAATCAACATAAGTGCTTCTCCAATAATCCAATTCTGTTACGCCGTCATTATCATAAAACCTGATATCGTCAAAATCAGTTTGACAATGACTGGAACAAGATAAATTAGCTCCTGTTTCAGAACTGGCATAACCGACATTGATCTGAATTCTATAATTTGTGGAGGCATTTCCGGCACCGACTAAATCAATGGCTTTTTTGTAGGGAAAATCTTCATTGCCCGAAGCTTGCTCGGTTAAATCCGAACCGCCGGCATTATAAACATAATTATTGATTTTTGGATCTGCTGAAGCAACTTTGCGAATAAACGCATTATCAATTTCATAAGCAGCATCAGAATTAATAAAACCGATTTTTTCAGTCGCTTCAGTTGAATATGAAGAATCATAATTCAATACCCAATTTCTTCCGCCGTCAGTGCTTCGCATGTATTTCGCTCCGCCACCTGTTTTCAACGGCATTCTGACTTTATAAGTTTTATTGGCAATCCATCCGCCTGAAAATATTCCCCTACTGGTACCATCTTCATAAACATAATTAACATCACCTGCATCATAAAAAGAATAAACTAAATCCGTATAATTCTTACCGGAAGTACTATCTTTCCAACCAAACATCACAGAAGTTCCGCCGGTCGGTTTATAATCAAACAATAATTCCAAATTATCAGCTCTGGCAAAATCACTTACGCTGTACAAACTTGTGTTTCCCCAACCTGAACCGCCAGTAGCGATTAATTTATTACTTTGTGAAATATGGCTGCCCGTATCCGTCTCGCTCCATTTTCCGGTATCAATAGTCGTGCCCGTAAAATCATCAAAAAATAATGGAAAAGTATTGGCCCCGCTGGAAGCAGTACTGGCATCACTGTCTCCATAATACATATATATAGTCGGGTTTTGTCCACTGGATAAACTATCTTTTACTTCCACCCAAAAAGTGGCCTTATCGCCCAGAGTGTATGTTTCTCTGAAATAATCAAGTTCCGTGACACCATCATTATCATAAAATCTGATATCATCAAAATCTGCCTGACAGTTGCTGGAACAAGTTAAATTTACTCCTGTTGCGGCACTGCTATAACCAACTTTAACCATAATTTGATAATTCGTACTGGCGTCGCCGGCTCCGGTTAAAGCAATGGATTTTTTATATGGGAAAGTTTCATTATTGGAAGATTCTTGCGAGAGATCCGAACCATTTGTTCCGTTGATAGCAACTATATTTAAACCTCCTGTATCACTGGCTAAATAAGCATAATTGCCGCTAAGTTCAACTCCATAAATGCTGCTTCCGATATTAACCGAACTTTCTAATGTAGGACTGGCCGGCGTAGTCGCATCAACCACTTGTAATCCTCCCTGATCTGTCCCAACATAAGCGTAAGTTTTACTGCCTTGAACTTTTGCCTTAACATCATAACTATTGCCTGCTAAAGAAAGATTTCCGGTTGCCGAAGGCGAAGCCGGATTTGAAACATTAATAATTCTCAGATCGCTGCTGTAATCAGCCACATAAGCGTAATCTCCCAATTTATCCAAACGATAAGAATTGCCGGGCGTGTCAAGCGAACCCTCCAAAGTCGGCGCTCCTATGGTTTGTGAAATATCTAAAATTTTTAATCCGCCGGTGTAATCTGAAAAATAAAGATAATCACCGGAGATAAAACTGCCTCGCACAGTATTGGTGGTATCAAAAGTACCTACATAAGCAGGACTGGATGCCGTAGTCACATCAACCACATGCAAACCGCCGGTACCGGATGATAAATAAACTTTATTACTACTATAAGTAATTCCCCAACTGTCTGTTTGCGAACTATTTAAACCCCATTGGCCAATTTTAGAAATAGAAGCCGGATTGGAAATATTATAAACTGCCACTCCTCCGGAAGCGGCGGTATAAGTCACATAAGCATAATCACCATTAACCTTAACGCCGTTTAACTGGCGATCATTTTGATATAAAGAACCGGCCAACGAAGGAGTGGCCGGATTACTCACATTAACCACGGTTAAATTTGGATTTTGATTATAGCCGGTTATATAAATATAATTGCCGACTTTATCCAAATAATAAGCATAATCGGAACAATTATATGAACCCGTAAGCGTGGGAGCTGTTGGGACGGAAATATTAATAATTTGCAAAGTAGTGTAATCAGCCACATAAGCATAACTGCCGTCTACTATTACTTCGTAAGCATAACTCGGCGTATTATAAACGCCTTGATAAACAGGATTGGCCGGATCGGAAACATCAACAATATAAAGACCGGCATCATAACAAGAGACGTAAGCGTAATTGCCGACAACTTTAACATCATTGCAATAAGTGCCGCCTAAATCTTTATTAGATAAAAAAACCGGCGCGGTTTTATCAGTCACGTCAAAAATACTTAAACTGCTATTAGTCTCTTCTGCCACATAAGCGTAATTTCCGCTGACATAAACTTCGCGGCCGTAATCAACTGTCGGCGTGGAAGATATTGAAGCCGGCCGAGTAATATCCACTCTTTGAAGTCCCGAGGAACGCGCAGCCATATAAGCATAATTTCCGTCAACCATTACATCCATCACATAATCCGGCGCGTCTATTTTTTGCTGGCGGTTAATTGCGGCCGGATTTGAAATATCAACAACTTCCAGTCCCCCTCTTTCATTGGCAATATAAGCATAATTGCCTGAAAGGAATAGTCGCATATGATAAGTTTGTTCCGTGCTGCCTAAACGAGTAACATATGAAATAGAACCTAAGTTAGTAATATTTAAAACTGCAAGACCATAATTATAAGAAGCTAATAAAGCATAAGTTGAAGCGCCGACTGTTTTTATTTTGACATCATAAGCTTGATATTGATAATCAGCACCCGCGTATGAACCGGCTAAACTTGGACTGGCCGGATTGGTTACATTAACAGCGGAAAAACTTGGATTTTGTCCATAACCGGTCACGTAAACATAATTTCCAACTTTATCCAAACCATAAGCAGAATCCGGACAATTATAAGAACCTGTTAAAGTTAATAAAGTTTTATTGCTGATATTTATAATTTGCAAAGTAGTAGCATCAATTACATACGCGTAATCGCCATCAACCACGACTTGGTAAGCAGTACCCGGGGTATTATACCAACTGACAAAACTTGGCGCAGAAGGATCGGAA
Organism: Minisyncoccota bacterium; assembly: GCA_041651395.1. GTDB lineage: Bacteria > Patescibacteriota > Minisyncoccia > Minisyncoccales > JAGOPM01 > JBAZJI01. Next base: position 4,118 of record JBAZJI010000007.1, on the reverse strand, counting down.
ATATCAATAATTTGCAAACCCCAATCACTGTCCGCCACATACGCATAATTTCCGGAAACAACAACATCGCGAGCATAACCGGGCGTATCATAACTGCCGACATAACTTGGCGTACTGCCCGTTATATCATAAATATGAAGTCCCTGATAACCTTCGGCCATATACGCGTAATCGCCGGAAATATAAACACCTTGACTGTCAGATAAAGTTTTTAAGCTTTCGGAAAAATTCGGCGAGAACGGTTCGCTTACATCAATGGCCACAAAACCATTATAATATCCATTTGCCACGTAAGCATAATTGCCGGAAACAGCAACCTGATAAGCGGAATTATTGCCGTCAGCGACATATTGCGGAGTATCAACCATTGCTATTTTACTCGGGTTTGATTTATCGGTAATATCAATAATTTGCACTCCATAAGCATGACTGGCAAGATAGGCGCGATTGCCGCTGACATAAATTCCTTCCGTGCCATCCAGTGTATCTATAATACTTTTTTCTTTAATATCAGACGGTGTAGAAACGTCAAGAATTCTAAAATAATTTCCATCACTTATATAAGCGTAATCGCCGGAAACAGCAACATCGCGAGCATTCTCAGTATCAAAAGTGTCAAGAAGACTTGGACTGGCCGGATTGGTTACGTCAAAAATCAATAACCCGGGTGCTCCGTCAGCCACGTAAGCATAAATACTTTCACCAATTTGGCGCACTTTAACATCATAGCAAGAACCTGTTGTATCATAGAAACCTGTTTCTGAAGGATTATTCTTGTCCGTAATATTAACAATTCTTAAACCTTCACCGCCATGAGCCACATAAGCGTAATTTCCCAGAACATCAACTTTTAAAGTATTATTAGCCCAGGGATAATATCGTTTAACTAAAACAGGAATTAAAGGATTTGAAATATCAACAATCCATAAACCGTAATTATAACCGGCTATATAAGCATAATTGCCGGATAAAGTAATACCATAACCATATGACACGCTGGTTAATCTGCTTTTTAAAATCGGAGCGCTGGGCGTGGAAATATCAAAAACTTCTAATCCTTGATCTGAATCAACCACGTAAGCATAATTGCCGGAAACAGCTACATCAACAGCCGTGCCCGGCGTATCATAAATACTGACTATGCGCGGCGTAATATTTTTATCTAAAGTAAGTTCGTTTGTACCGCTATTCCAATCCGCCGTCGTTTGAGTGGCGTCTCGTTTGGTTGTACTGGAAAAATTTTCCGTAATTGTTTCTTCTGGTTTTGATAAACCTACTTGCCCGGTTTCGGTATAAACAACATTTGAACTTTCTTTAAATTTGGTTGTGTCGGTAAAATCAGATTGATTTGGACCGCCGATCCAATTGGTTTGAGAAAAAACCGGAGTCAAGTCGCCGGGCGAAGCTTTGGTGTAAGTCAAACTGATATCATTTACCTGCGGAGTTTCATCTAAACTATCAGTGGAGAGAAAAATTTTATATTGAATGTATTTTTTATTATCAAGACTAGTATAAACAGCCGTACTGGTGGCTGATTGATAATAAGTGTCTGAAGCGCCGTCCGGACCAAGCCAGTCAGTTGATGAAAGCGCGTCCAATGTATCAGCGGCTCTTAATTGAAATTTGGACAAAGTACCGCTCGGCTCAGTTACAGTTGAAGAAAAATCCAAATAATTTGTTCCGATCCCTGTTTCATACGCGGAAGAGATTGAGTCGCCCGTATAAGAACCTGTAGGTTTTTCTCTCTCACCTCCAATAGAATAAGTTGTTTCCTTAGTGGCAAAACCACGCACTATCCAATCATCTAGCTCAAAAATTCCATTATTATTATCAAAACCCAATCTGACATTATCTTCTACGCTGTAATAACTGTCATAAAACATTGACCAAGTTTCACCGTTATCAGTACTGAGATAATAAGTACAACCCTTGGTTCGGCCGTAAGTTGTTGGATGGACCACCCATTTTAAACGATATTGCTGGTTAATTGTCCAATTGTAAGCCGGCAATGATACGCCACTGCCGTCTTGTTCGTAATAAAAACCACCGCCACTGAGGAAATAATGAGAATAAATTAAATTAGTGTAATTACTGGAAGCGGTTTGATCATGAATACCAATCATCCACGCCTTTGAAACGGATGTTTGCGGCGTTAATTTAACTTCAGCCACAAAAGAACGGCTGAGATTGGTTTTTGAAACAAGTCCGACCTGAGCCCAAGAGCCTGAGCCGCCAGAAAGGATAATTTTATCATTTTGGGTTAGATAATTGCCGCCCGTATCGTATTCAGTCCATCTATCAGTATTAATCACCGCGCCGTCAAAAGTATCGGCAAAAATAAAAGTATTTGCCAAGTCGCTCGCGCTGGAAGCCCCTGAATAACCGTAATATATGTAAATATCCGGAGTTGAAGAAGCTAAAATTGAAGGCACCTTAACCCAAACTACCGCGGTTTGACCTGACTGACTGTATGATTCCAGCCAATATTTAAGCTCAGTTGTGCCGTTAGTACTGGTGAAACGAATATCAGTACCATCTGACTTGGCTTTGGAAAAATCAAAATTTAAAGAAGTTAATTTAATTCTTACCTGATAATTGGTCAAATCTCGGGCGGAATTTTCAGTAATGGTAATTTTTCTGCGATATCCCCAACTGTCGTTATACCAAGGCGTGGGCAAATTAATTTTTACAGTTCCTGTTTCCGAAGCATCAATATCATTGCCGGAATAATATTTTGTCGTATCCGACCAGGATTGCTGTTCCGCACCGCCGGACCAATCAGTTTGCGTCCAAGTATTGGATGGCGAAGTAATCATCAAGCTGCCGTCTTGCGCAGTTGAATCAATATTATCCAAAGTGCCCGAAGTCAATTCGCCGGCAGTTGTCCATTTTTTTTCTTGAACCAAAGCCCAACCTTGCCAGACCGGCCAAATCAATTGCGAGACCAAAGTAAAAATAACCACCGCGGCCATGGTTGCAATTAATTTCGGTTTGCGAATTTGTTTTATTCGTTTAATAAATAAATTTTTTCGCAATAAAAACCAATTATTGTTTATTACTCTCTCTGTCCAAAAATTTAAAATATTATTTAATTTTAAATTTTTAGAAATATTAATTTTAGGAAAAGCATTAAAAATATTTTTATATTGTTTTTGAAAATAACTGAGTATGATTTTTTCCTTCTTTAACAATATTTTTTTATTTTGAGCGAGATGAAATTTTTTATTTTTATTTATAGATGCAATAATTATTTTTTCTAAAAATAATTTTATCGCCGAGTTCGCGAAAAAAATAAAAAGGAAATATTTTTTTATTTCCAAATGAATAACAGAAAAATTAAATTTAATTTTTTTAATTTTAATTAAAATTGTATTGTAAAATTTTTCTAATTCTAATTTTAAATTTATTTTTTTAATCGGGAGTGTAATTTTAAAATATTGATTTTTAAAATCAGTTGCGAAAATTTTAACCAAGCTGATTATTTTATTTAAAAATTTTAATAAATCATAATTAACGGATGCTGATTTTTCAATTGATTTGATTTTCCAGCCGTCGGATAAATTATTTTTTTTAAAAAATAAAACAGATAATTTTAATTTTATCTGTTTTCTAAATTGACAAAACAACTGATAGATCAGTTGTTTTGAATTTTTATTAATTTGTATTGATTTTTCAATTGATTTGATTTTCCAGCCAACAAGTAAATCATTTCCTTCTTCAGGCTGACGTATTAACTCTAATTTAGTCAGGTTTTCAAATTGATGAAGTAACCGATAAATTAATCGTTTCAAATTTGTAAGTATATTTTTCATTATTTAAACACAAAATTAAATATTCTCCCCTTTTCTCTAAAATTTACTTTTATTTATATAAATATTATCACAAAAAATATAAATATTAAAGGGTATTTATCCACAGTTTTGATTCGTGTATTTTGTACAGAACATCAATATTAACTAGATTTAATCAATATTCCAACGCCTCTGTTTTTATTAAAATTTCACGCCCATACCCTTCATCCATCCGAATGTTTGCTGGAAGTTTTTGAAAATCAATTCGGTTACGGTCAGTCTTTTTTGAGGGGTTAATAAAGTATTGGTTTTTGATTCAGTTTTGTT
>JBAZJI010000006.1:0-19668 GCA_041651395.1 Minisyncoccota bacterium | reverse complement strand
GTATGGAAATTTTAATGCTATTGGTAATTGTTGTCGCAGTACTAGCAGGAATCATTCTGGTTTACCAGAACAGAAACCCGAAGCGTGTATACTGTAATTACTGCGGAGAGTCTGTGTACCAGGATGAAGACCACTGGTGCTCAAAAAAGATCAAGCGTATTATCGACAAACAGATGTTCGCAACATGGGACGGAAAATCACGGCGCATACACGTGGGTTTTCAATGCTCAAAGTGCGGATTTATCCGGTACACGAAAACGATATATGACCGCACAAGCAAACTGCCGGATAAGAGTATCACCATAAGATCAGGTTGTGGAGGTAAGTGTACAAAACATACGAATTGAAACCGAAACAGATTACTTCCAAATGATGCGCGACATGAACCGTATCGAGTTCACCTTACCGGAAGAGCTGGCAGTTTATCACAGTGATAACGAGCAGGACGAGGCACCAAAATGAATCCTGCAAAAGATACGATCGGATGGTGTGATTACACGTGGAATCCTATTACGGGCTGTAAGCGAGGATGTAGCTTTTGCTATGCTCGAAAGAACTGTAATCATCTGCATCGTAAGCGCGAGGGAATCGAATTCAACGAGATAAGGTTTTATCAGGAAAGGCTACACGATCCAGACCTTAAAAATAAACCGTCATCTATTATCTTTGCCGACTCAATGAGTGATATTGAATTTTGGCCGGTTCATACAATGAATGTGGTGCTCGATGTCATGGAGAGTTATAAGCAGCACACCTTCATGCTGCTTACCAAGGAGCCTATGGCGTACCAAGGATACGACTTTCCGGATAACGTAATGCAGGGCATTACCATAACCGGCAGCGAGGCACCAGAGCGTCAGTTTTTCAAGATCAACTATCCACTGGTAGGACAGCTCCCGCGGCCGTTTTTTTCGATTGAACCACTACTCGGGGAAATCAAGTACCGAATACCAGACAAGGTTGAGCGCGTTATAGTGGGATCGCAGACACGGCCGAATGTGACGCCGAAGCAGGAGTGGATTGAAAGCGTAGTGAAGAACTGCCGACCAGAGCAGGTTTATTGGAAGCGAAATATTAAACCGTATTTGTAGGGGAGGGAAGAATGGGAACCGATTTAATGGTACTGATCGACAAAAGTGGACTCAGCCAGACCCAAAAAGATTTGATGGCTGAAAAGTTCGGGGAAGCATTTAAAATTTCCAAGGAGTGGGAAGAGAAGTCGCGCACAATCAGGGTTGTCGACGCCAACCAGACCGCAGATATGAAGATGGCGAGGGTTGGCCGGTTGTTTCTCCGGGAGAAGCGCATTGTCATTGAGAAGACGCGCAAGGAGTTGGTTGAATCGAGTACGCGAGAAAGCCAAGCGATCAACCTGATAGCCCGGACCCTTAAAGGGCTCATCGAACCCATCGAGGAATATCTTGACCAGCAGGAGCACTTCGTTGAGCTTAAAGCAGCCAGAGAAGCGGCAGAACAGGCCGAACGCGACCGGCAGGCAGCGGAAGCCAAGGCAGAGGAAGATCGTATCGCCAAGGAGAAAGCAGACGCAATAGAACGCAAACGTGTGCTCGACGAGAACCATCGGTTATGGGAAGAAAAACAAAAGGCTGATGCTGATGCTGCAGAAGAACGGCGAAAGGCTGCAGTGGTCAAACGGGAATCGGATGAGAAGATCAGGCAGGAAAAGCTTAAACGTGAAGAAGCTGAAAGACTCCAGAAAAAAGCAGAAGCCGACAGGAAAGCTGCCGTTGAACGTACCAGGGTTGTTCAGACTCAAAAAAACGAAGAAGTCAAAGCTGTAAGGCAGGAGAATATTGAGTTGAAGCAGCAGATAAAAAACATGGTGAAGTGCCCGAACTGCGGGTTTGAAATAAATTTACCACAAGCCTGATTTTTTTATTATATTTGATACCAGTGCATTACTTTGGCCGGTAACGCACGATTTGACATGACTCACAGACACGAAATCAATACCCGTGTTTTGTTTTAAACTACCTTGCCCGTGTGAGCCCGGGCGGGTGAGTTGGCCTGAAACAGAACGCGGGTTTTTTATTTAAGGAGCACTATGAAGCACTCTATTTGTGGATTCAACCACCTAGAATTACTTCTCAACAAAATAGATTGTGTGGATGTTCAAATAATCAGGTGTATCGTGGATTTCCGCGACACTGGGAAAATGAAAACTATCCGGGTGAACAACAAAGAGTATTTCTGGATATCCTATGAGTGGCTTATAGACGAACTTCCAATATGCGAAATAAGTAGCAGTAAAATGGTTGGAAGAATAATGTCGAAACTTGTTCAAAACGGATTAATGGAGAGGTATATTGAGTTGGGAAATAGGACATATTACCGGTTCATTGAAGAAAAAATAAAAGCCCTTGTTTCTTTTCCACAATACGACCGCGGTACTAAAATGGAAGCACCTGCCCAAAAAAGTGCAGCGGTCCCTGCCCAAAAAAGTGCAGGCCCTGCCTTAGAAAGTTCCGCCATATATCCTAATACAAATAACCTAGTAACAAAAGAAGATCAAATAAAAGAGGTCGTCCCTGAATATCGTGAATGTTCTGATCTCCTAAAAAATCGTGTACTAGAAACGAGGCAGCAGAAGATAACTAACGACACACTCATTAAATGGGACAACACTGTACGGTTAATGGTACAGAGGGATGAAAGAACAATAGAGGATATTAAAAAAATAATAAATGAGTGTCACGACATGCCGCCCCGGCCGAACGGGTTCACGTGGCGCGACAACATTCTTTCGATGGACTCTCTACGATTGCGCTGGAATGAGGGTAAAATCTACATAGGAATTAATAATAACGGGAATTCAAAGAAACAGGAAGGTGGAATCACATGGTAAAAGAAGAGTTTGAAAAACTGATGACTGACTTTACAGCTTTCTACGAGACCCATCCACTTTCAAAGATTCAGACTCATTGGTGGTTTGAGACTTTCAAAGACGTGCCGGCAAAAGATTTTCTTTGCGCTATGAACTGGCACATAGCCCACGACCAGTATAACTGTCTACCGGCACCGGGGAAGATAACCGCCGCACTGGAGGCCCTTGAAGAAGAGAGGCTGAATAATCCTCCAGAGTATCCAGTGTTTACTACTCTATGGTGCAGAGTAATAGAGCATTTCCCCGGAAAGCAGGATTACCCCCACTACCCGCCAGAAAACGATATAAAGTCTTGGGAAGCCCTCTACGATCAGGTGGTACGGATACCGGGGTCTACCCGACAGCAGGCCGTAGAGAAGGCTATGTGCGACTTGGCGCAGAAATACAACGTGAGTGAAAAATGATATACGCACACGATTGGAATATTCTAAACGGCGAAAGAATACCAAGGTGGCCTAGTAAAATAGGGGATTTGAGATCGTTGGTTGTTACAATAACATCTTGGATTGGAGTATCGATAGGGGCAAAGCACGTAAGCGTCAGGGTGGAAGAGGAAAAAAACCAATGGTGGTCTGAAGAACAAAATGATTGGGTCATACTGTCGTGCGACCATGGAAATAGAGGTTATGAATTAAGAGCAGAAGTTTATTCAAACGAGGAAGCAAAAAAGGTAGCAAAATATTTTATTAAAATTATTAACAAAAACAATGATCATCGTATAGTGTGGATGTAATATGGGCGACTACCCGAAGCAGAACCCCGGCGATCGACCGCCCCCTCAGGTACTTGATTATGAACGTACACTTATCGGGAGTGCCATAACTGTACCAGGAGCACTGGATATTATCTACGATAAGATGCAGGATGATGATTTTTATTCACCCGTTCACAGGACAATATTTTTACTTTTAAAACAGATGAGCGACGGCCGGGACCTGGTTGACCGGACAACAGTAGCAAACAAGGTGGAAAAAGCAGGATACCCCGACCTGATCAACGATGTTGCAGAAATAGCGGACAGTATTTGTACGCTCGAAAACATAGACTACTACATCGACCGCGTGAAGGAAATAGGAATACAGCGCCGGTTGGAGAATTTCGGAAACAGGATAAAAAGCATTCGGGAACACGAAGAAGGGCACGAGAAATTTCTCGACGCTGTTGATGCTGCATATCAGGAAGCGCGGTATACCGGAGTTCAAAGTAAGATCCACACGGCTAAGGAAATGGTTGCCGCCACTGTTGATAATATGTTTGAACGACACGGCGGCGCCACAATGGGGTATAAGACAGGTATCAAAGAGCTGGACCTGATTATAGGAGAGTTCACGATAGGCGATTTAGTTGTGCTGGCAGGAAGACCAAGCCAGGGGAAAACGGCTTTGGCAACGACGATAATGCTTAATCAGGCCATAGGCGGAGTGAGAGTAGGGTTTTTGAGCCTTGAAATGAGCGAGGCATGGATAGGATACCGGCAGTGTGCACAACTTTCAGGAGTGAATCTTTTTAAGATCAGCCACGGCATGACTGCCAGACACGAAATGCCGGACGTGCAAAAAGCTTTGAGTGAAATTGCTGAACTTCCGTTCTGGATAGACGACACTCCCCACATATCGGTGATGAAAGCCAGAAGTATTATCAGGCAGATGATTACCCGGTTTGACCTTCAAATAGTTTATATTGACCACCTGCACAAGATGGATTACGGGGACGATAAAAACATAAATCCGGCAATCGGATACGGAAGAATAACGAATACTCTTTCGGCGACGGCGAAGGAGTTTAAAATACCGGTTGTGCTGCTGGCACAGCTGGCGCGGAATAAGGAGAAGGGAAAAGATAAGCGGCCAAACCTACAGGATCTTCGATGGAGTGGCGATATCGAACAGGACGCCGACGTAGTGGCATTCATTCACCGGGAGGAAGTCTACACAAAAAAAATAGAAGACGCTGGGCTCGCCGAAATAATAGTTGCCAAACAGCGCAACGGTCCGATTGGAACGGCGAATATAAAATTTGATAAAACAACGGCAAGGTTTCACGAAGAGCAGGAGAATGCATTTTGATAGCAGATTGGAAATTACCTGACAGGGTTACAATTTTATTACCGGGATATCGTTTTATAGATAACTACATGAATATTCAAAAACGGTATTTGAGAAACGATGGTATGTCGGTTATTTGCGGAATGGAGAACCATGACGGAAAATGGTGGCTGCATGTATCGTGTGCCAAACCCGACCGGTTGCCGACGTGGGAAGATTTAAAAGAAGTAAAAAATACATTTATTGGAAGGTACAAAAAGGCAATTCAGATTCTTCCAAACGAAAAAGAGTATGTAAATATTCATCCGTACTGTTTGCATCTTTATAATTGCGATAACGATATGCTTCCCGATTTTATTCACGAAGGGCAATTGTAGACTTATGATTCAAATAATATGTGACTTATGTAAAAAAGAAATAATTTAAAAAAAAGACTTATTGTTTTTTTAATGGAAAAAAGTATAGATTAGCTATTCTTGAAATAAAAAACCATAACGGAATAATATGGAAAGAAGCTGATTTTTGCAAAGTATGTATTGAAAATAATTTTAAAAACATTATAACAGATAAAGTTTATAACCCAGAAGTATGTTTTGACTGTAAGTACAACAGAAATAAGGCAACTAATTATTGTAAAATGGGAATATTAAAATTAAAAAAGAAAAAGTTTTGTAAGTTTAAGAAAATAGCGGCCCTGTTAAAATAGAAAGAACCAGTATGGATGAAAAATTAGTTCCCTTTGTGGGAACGAAAATAGTGCTCGGAAAACCAATGTCAAGAAACGAGTTTGATTTTAAATATCACGATGTCAAACATTCGTCCGACGATAACGACCAAGAAGGTTTTTTGGTGGTTTATTCAAACCCGGACGAAACCACATATGATTCGTGGAGTCCCAAAGAAACATTTAAAAATTGTTACCGGGAACTTACAGAAGGTGAAGCTGATTTTGTAAGGGTTTACAAACCAGCAGAAACAACGAATAAAGCATAATTAACATTTAATAGGGCCGCTATGAATATATCTAATGATGGAAATTTTGAAACGAGGGAACATTTTAGCCGGGCAATTATTACAAGCATTAAAATGCCTGGAAGAAAAAAGGTTTTAATTACATGCCCATTTTGCGAAAACGATGTAATAGCGTATGTTTGGTCACTACACGGCAGAGGTAAGAGATGCCCCGATTGTGACACAATTCACTACGGCGACGGAACAAGTGTAAAAAAACTTTCGGTTCAAGACAAAAGAGCTTTTATGAAAGTAGTGGACAATGAAAGATATTGATTTTTATTCTTCGGAAGAACCCGAAATAAAACAACCGGGAGAATGCAAGGATAAGGGTTGTTATTTTTTCGGAGAAGGATGTATGACATCTGGGCCGTGTACTTATGAAGAAAATTTAGAAGACCATTATCCAGAGGATGAAAGATGATTACTGATTGGAGATCGTTTAAAATGCCGTTCGGAAAATATAAGGGTGATACCATGTATATTATTTACATTAATGATTTTAGTTATATAGCATGGTTGGATGGAAAAAGTCTCGATTCTGATCTGAGAAACGCTGTTGACGGTGCTATTGAACATAAAAATAGAACCGATCCACAATGAGTCATCCAGCATGTCCTAATTGTGGAGCAGAATACCCTCATTTATGCACTGATGGAACATGGTTGTGCGACGAGTGCCGGTACCGATGGGGCATTGAAACGAATAAAAAAGTATCAATATTCTTTTTACCCTTACCGAGTGTAAATTAAATGACTCACGGTGGATTACCCGAAGTCGATGCCCTACATTGGGACGGCAGCACGTATCACAAAATAGGTGTGATAGTATACCTGCTTATGTCTGGTAACAGCAAGAAAGCGGCAGAAGGATACCGGGAGTTTCACGCACTGAAGCGGATGTTCATGGCCGAAGAGTTCGACCGTATGATAAGCAGCTTGGACGACTTCAGGCGAGAAAAGAATATGGTTACTTTATCCGCCATGGTTGAAGCTGTCGGGAATAAAATAGTGGAATCCGGGGAGGTTAAAAGCATTGACCAGCAACCCGAGGATTTGCCGGCGTGGAAGCCCGAGCCGGTGGTATGTGCTCCGGTAGCAATTAAAAAAGAAAAAGTAGAGCAGATGGACCTTTTCACAACTATGGTGACGTGACTGAGAATAAAAAAAATAACGGTGTGCCGACCCGAACAATGTATATTAGAAGTGTGGCTCAGATACAAAAGAATAAAATTTTAGTCTAACTGCCGAAAAAGCATTTCTCCTGAAATGTTCCCCCTGATATCCACTGAGCCGGATTGATGGGGGATCGGCTATATTTTTAAGGGTAGTTTTATGCCAAAACGTCCTATCGTTGTTGGAGAAGCGATATCCACTATCAGGCTCACCAAAGGTTTCGAGACTATCGTATCAAACGACAAGCTACCGATGGTTCAGGGCTTCAATTGGCACACACATATCTGCAACCACAAACTATATGCAGTTCGACACTCAACTATAGCAGAGGGAGGCAACAGTAAATTAATATACATGCACCGACTCCTCTTGTGGTGCCCAGAAGGTTTTGAGTGCGACCACATTGACGGGAATAGCCTCAACAATACGAACGAGAATCTGCGAATTGCCACAATATCTCAGAATCGAATGAATATACGTCACCTAAAAAACAACTCTACCGGGGTTCATGGGGTCTGTTTTAGCAAGAGAGCCGGTAAGTTTGTGGCGTATATAAGACTCAACAGAAAACTAAAACACCTCGGATATTTCACCAACATCGAAGATGCCCGATCAGCCCGACTTGCAGCAAAGCCAACTTATCACGGTGAGTTTGGTGAGATATAATGTATCTACAACTAAAGATAACCCAAAGATTGAAAATTGGAAGAGCAATAATGGAGTCCGAATGCCAACCCTAATTAGATATCATCACTACAGGCTGAAAGGTACTTCAAAAAAAGACGGGCATTTCATAGTGCCTACGTCGGACACAGAAGTACCTAAAGAAATGTTTGACCAATATGAAGACATCACAGAAGACAAAAGTTTTTTGTCGGCAATGGTAAAATTCGACTGCGTGGAGGAAACAAATGCATAGATCAGATTATCGTCCGAGATTAGATAAGGCTATTGATATGTACCGATGGCCGTATACTAAAAGAGATGTGGAGTTTCATAACAGGTACTTCCCCAAAGATGGCGAGTTTAAACCTAAAAAGATTGAGTCGGTAACTGATTTGTTGGATGCCTTTGAAAAAAGAGCAACTACTGAAGCTGAATTGAGAAATTTATTCGGAACAATGTTTAGGTTGCTCGAACCTCCCGGATGCGGAAAGACTCACTGTAAAAATCATGGTGGATCATTTAACTGGTGTAATTGTGCAATAGGTAAAGTTCCTGGAAAGTGCGCCGAAAACAGAGCGTATTTAAAACGTAAGCGGGAAAAAACAAGGGATGACGCATGTATCCAGTAAAAAAGACCTGTTCAAATCCAGAGTGCGGAAAGCCGTTTGAAACCACAATTATGAATCAAACGGAATGCCTGACGTGCCTGCTGCACCCGTCACAACTCGACGGAGTAGAACCAGAACCGATCATTGAGGATAAACCCGGACGGCACTACAAGGATCAGACATGCAATTGTGGAAACACATTCACCCCGACAGGGCCGAGAGATAAAACGTGTCCTGAGTGCAGGGCTAAAAAAAGGAGGTAGCATGAATGCGTTATCAGTTCAACAGCCGTGGGCGTGGGCCTTGTTTCATGGCAAACCGGTTGAAAATAGAGACTGGTCTGCAAATGAGGCTTTCGGAAGGGGTAAGCCAGTGCGCGGCAACATCCTTATTCACACAGGCAAAAAAGTAGACAAGGACGCGTTTGTTTGGATTGAAACCACTTTCGGGTTAACAATACCACTCAACCTGCCCACTGGAGGAATAATTGGAAGGGTAAATCTTTACGACTGCGTAGAGGAATATGACAGCCCTTGGTTTTTCGGAAAATTCGGGTTTCTTTTTAAGGATCAAAAGGAGCTGTCGTTTATGCCCTGTTGTGGACAGCTTGGATTTTTCGAGGTTGATTATAAACTCCCCCTATAAAATAACTGCCAATGATAGATGCGATTAGTGATGATTGTACCGGGCTGGATGCGTGGCGGAATCCGGCGTAGGGGGATTTTTTTAAAAGGACAAGATATGATGTTTCCTAAAAAACGATGGAACCAACCCGACGAGAGTAAAACCATGGTAGCAGAGTGCCCCGAATCGCTGATGCAGGGAGCGATAGATGAGTACCTGGCAATAAAAAGAATGAAGAACTATCGGATACCGGATGGATTTTTTCGGTGGATAAAGATGAAGGCTCCAGCTGGGATACAGAAATGGTTCTTTGGTGTTTTCGGCGGGCAACCTGACAACACGGTGGTTATTCCATTGGGAGACGGACTAGCCCTGGCGCTACTGCTGGAGCTAAAAACACAAGACAGTAAGGGCCGGGCGATCGGCAAGCTCCATGGCAAGCAGAAACGTGAAGGCGAGGAATGGAAGGTGTGCCGAAGTGTGGACGACGCGATAAAAGAAATCGACAAGTTTGAAAAAATTGCAGAAGAATATAAAAATAAATTGCATGACAAAAAAAATTAAAGTATATTGATACTATAAGGATAAGCTAAAGATGAAAAATGATGCAGCAAAAAAAGGTAGAGTTGGCGTTGTTTTTATAGGCTATTCTGTCAAAGAGTTGGAAATGATTATGAAACAGTATCCTACTATTGCAAACGATTATTCTTCTGCAGCACGGTACGCAGTAACTTTTACTGCCGATTCAATAAAAGGTGAAGTAAGGAGTAAGAAGTGAACTCGATCGATAGACAGGTACGGCAACTTGCGAGACTCGAAAAGACGCTTCGAGAAATCAGGATATTGGTAGTTGCCCGCAAGGATGGAACCATAAAGGTGAAATGGGGCAAAAAATTTGATCTAATTACCGTTCCATCTAAAGAGTGGGGAAATATTTTGAAGGATGAGTTTGAAGCCGTTATCAGCAAAAAGGCTGATATGGTTCGAGAGGTAATTACTCAAATTGACTGCCGCATGCAGCAGTTGGAATTGGATCTTTTTGGGAAGGAAGATAAAGATGGGAATGAAAGATCAGTTCGACCGGGCGGGAAACAAGTTCAAGATTCCGTTTGAGATGGTGATACTGGCGCCGAACGCACGGAAGACGTTCGTTCAGGAAACGATAGCGGTACTGGCGAACCTACTGATGCTACAGGGGCAAAGGGAAGCCGGTAAAGGGTATCTCCACACTGACGGCAAGCACTTTGTTGTAACCGCAGGGCAACGCCGGTATAAGGCCATGCTGTACGCCAATGATTGCATGGGCGGGGAATTCAAACACATCGAATGCGACCTTGAAGAAAAGGACCCCACTACCGGTAAGCCCCCCGAGGGACCGGAACTGATGATTCGTCAGATGGTTGACGGCACTACCCAGGAAAAGCTGTGTGCTGAGGACCAGGCAATTGCGATAAAAGAACTCATCGAAAAGCACGGTTTTTCAAAGTCTGAAATTGCACGTCGACTCGGGTGCACCGATCAGCATATTCGTGATTTGTTGAAATTTCTAGAAGCTCCTTACGATATCAAGCAGGCGGTAAAAAAGGGCGCCATAAGCTCTACAGCTGCCCTTAAAATTGCAAGGGCACGCAAAGAAGTACAGGAAGAAGTTGCCGAGAGGGTAGCCCGTGGTGAGCGCGTGAAGAACGCTGATGTTGATTTCAACGACGGCAAGCAGTCACCGATGACACCTAAAGAGGTTATGGCGCAAATAAAAATTGCTGATAAATATTTCAATCTTCCCAAATCAAGCGATAAAGACCGGGCAAAGTATCGTGCTATGATCGAGGCATTCAGGATCACACAACGACAGGCTGACCCGCTGAAATGAGTGATAAAACCACTATTGAAATACTGAAGATAGATTTACTAGTATGGAGAAGATGGTGCAAAACAACAGGTAAAAATAGTACCGAATGTTTCATAGAATAATCGAAGAAGCAAAATTAAAACATATCAGAGAACTATATTTATCATTACCAGATCCAAGGGTAATTAAAATTAATAAGCCATTACAAAATATACGTTTACAAAAAAACTATAGAAAAAGTAATGGCGTATATTAAGTAGTTGGTTGCAATAGCGGCCGAGATCGAATATTGTAGGAGTTTTTACTATGGATATTTTCAGTTACGAAGGTCCGATGCAAATGATGCATGATTCATGTCTCGGATGTAAGTGGCATTCGAACGAGTTGGTTCTTTCTGGTAGAAATCCTATTTACGATCACTTCTGTTCTCATTCTGTCGCTATTGCCGATGATGCAACTTACGGTATTAAAAATAAACGTGGTCGTCGAATCGGGACGGATGACACTTCGCCAATTTGGTGCCCGGTTCGCCGTAAAAACTCGTTTTCTGTGGAGTCGTCCGCTACAGTCAACCAACAAACGCTACCCGCAGCGCCCGGAGTACCGGGCTTGACCCAAGGGCACATTGGAAACGTCGGGTAGCGTCTGACGTTGTATTCAATATTTGCCGGTCTTTTTACTGTAGGCTGGCGAGAAGGGAGATAAGATGTTCAAAGTATTGCTTGTTGCGTTAATGGTAATTTGTGTTTCTCTTGTTGGTTGCGGCCAATCAAAATTTATCGGCGGTATCGAATATAAGCCTATCGGTGTCGCAAGCAAGATTGTTCCCAAAAATTTAACCACCTATTCCGACAGCGTAAGGTATGAGGTATGTGTCGGAAACGTGATATGGGGAGTTATTCTTTGCGAGACGGTTATTGCCCCAATATACTTTTTTGGGTTTTCTATGTTTAATCCCGTGGGTCCGATGAACTCGCCAGCGGAACAAGGGGAAACCGTCAAACACTAAATACAACAGCGCCAGCCCGCAACGAGTACGCAGCGGGCGAGTGGCGCGACCCGTTAGCCAAAATTTACAGAACGCAAAAACATATTGTATGCGCGTTCGTTTCAACGAAAGGATGTCATCATGGCACAAACGAAAGAGTATCTTAAAAAGTTAGGTCGGTTAAAGGGTGTTGCTGCCAACGAGCGGGAAATTGATAAGCAGCAGAAATCGCCTTACAAGCGTATGGTTAAAAAGTTGCCTCATAAAAAAGGTTTTGTCACGCCGCCGCATCTCGAACCAAGCAAGTGTACGCGCGGGTAATTCGGAATGCGTTCTGTAAACTATCGGCTAACAGGCCAAGGCGTACATGCCCAAAGCTGCACGCCCGCCGTTGGCCAACCCGTTGTACAACATTATCCGGCGAGTCTTTATTATAAGCCGCCGAAGGAGGTTTTGTGAAATCAAGCGACAAAGAAATCATCTGTACTCTTCATTCGCAACATTCGTGCGAGCATATTAGGTCGTACTCTCGAACTTGTGAATTAAACACGAATCACAAGTACGTTTCTACGAACTGTAAATATCGTTTAGAGGCAGTTGTGTTGTCGGCGGCGGGGCAAGGGGAGTCGCCGGAAAACGTCGTACAACAAACCAATGGCGCGAAGCCTTCGGAAATTGCCGCTGACACTATGGATATAAAAGATGTTTTTTAGGCGGCAACTTCGCCATTGGTCGAACGTTGGAAGCAATATTTACCGCCGAGAATATAGTTTTTCGGCCTTACCTATAACAAAAGGGGTTCGTTCAAATGGAGATCATCGCAAAAACGTCGGGCGGGTGTTTGATTTCGGCAACGTGCGAAGAGGTTAATGAAATGCTTCGTTCCGTTACCGGTAAGGTTCCAGAGAAACTGGAGATCGGTCAGCGTATTCCGGCTATCGATTACGCAAGCACCATCACAAAAGTTAAGCAGCTTGGTAACAGCTACGATTTTACCCAGATGCAGGCGCGAATAAGGGAGTTCAATAAATCTTTCGAGGTTTTGACTGGAGCCGTGGCTTCGGCGGCTTCGTTGGAAGTGTAAACAGGCCGAAAAAAGATGCTGCGGAGGCGGTAAATACAGCTTCCAACAAGGCATAGCAGCATCGGGCGGAGTACCGCCCTCGGCTTTCAGCACATTGGAAACGTCTGCTATGCCCGGACGTTGTAAGAAATGTGCGGTTCTTTGAAAATTATAGGTGGTGGGCTACTGAGTTGCCATCAGCGGGGAGCCTTGTCCTTCCGGGGGACACGTGAGGTATTGCGGCAAGCTTTCAGCGTAGAGTAAACTTAGTGCCTTTGTCGGCAGATATCGGTTCTCCGGTATTGTGGATTGTAGCGCTGTTCAGGTGAAGATACCCCGCCCACCACTGAATAATATGGAAGAACCGCACACATCTTACAACAGGCGCAGGTGTCAATTGGAAACGTGCCACCGTGCGCCAAACGTTGGGCGAAATGCCCGTTTTGAAAACAATTTATTATAGGCGGTGGCTAATGCAGTCAATTGAGTATCGTTATATGCACGACCCCCTGATCAAGGCTTTGGTGGATTCTTTGGAGCATCATATTAACGCGTTGCAGCTTACACCATCAGAGATTCGTGAGTGTGCTATGCTTGCGACTATTCGCTACGAACAAAGAAGGCCACCGCAGGGTATTATGGTACAAAACTGGCACATACGCCCAACGGTTCGGCGATTTGTGAAGCCGCGCAGCGGTTTGCCGAAGGCCGAGGAGCGTAGCGACGATGCATAAATTGCCTGTTGTTTGCTGTATCAATTTTGCCGAAAGACTTTTTATAAAATATTCTGAAATGTTGGATAATGGTAATAAAATATCAGCATTAAAAATGTATTGTTATCTTCTAATTTTTTTTATATGCATGTTAATAACAGGAAAAAAATCTCCTATTTATTTTTATGTTGGGAAAGGTAAATATTACAATTTTGAATCTTTTCGTATTTATCCAAAAATTTCAGATTCGGAGTCGGAAGAATCATGCTGGGTAGACGGATAGAATCTTTATCATTAATTATGGATTTAATTCCAATTAAAAATCCGTATGCATCAGAAAGTTTTTTTTCAATGAAGAGCTGTGTAACTTGTTTGTCGTCAACATATAATATTCCCTTGTATGAATCCAATATGGTTTTAGCTATATTATCGACATCTTTTGAGATAAAATCATTTTTAAGGTATTGAATTTGAATCACAATAAGAACATTATTTGTCAGTGGAAAACCTTTTACAGTAATTTTATTTGTAGTATTCCTGATATATTCTTCAAATTTTTTAACAGATTCGGATATTTTTTCTCTTATAATAATACCATCATTGGTAGTTTTTATTCTTGCAGATTTAGATGGAACAACAATCATAGTATTTCCTGTAACATAGTCGTAAAAAGGATTCATCGTTAATCTTATATACTTTTTTGTTTTCATACGTGGTATTTAATAAAAAAGGTTTTAATCGGCAAAATTGATATTGTCAAACAACAGCCGCAAGCGAAAATGCTGGCTGGTAAATATGCGGTCGTACAGCACTTCCGCTGTGCGGCAACACGTTATACAAAATAAAGCGATCTTTTAATTTATAGGTCGCGCACTTATAACCGGGAGTAAGATATGCAAGTTTTTGAAAAATCAAGTTACAGTGGGTGGGGTAACAGGCTCAATATTATTGACGAGAATAACGTGTTTGTCGGGTTTGATTTTGAGTCAGGTTGCTGCGAAAATTTCGGCTACGTTTTTACCGACAAAAAGCCGGTCAGCGAAGTAGATTTTAGCGATCAAAAAAGCGTAGAGTTCAAACACGAAGATTTCGTCTTCGATCCTGAGTACTTTGAAAAGCTGACCGGCTCCTGGCTCTATGAGGGTGGTGCAGTATCGTTCCGTCTCATTAATAAGCAAGGTGCCGAAATTTTCTTGGTGCTATACAACTGTCATAACGGCTATTACAAGCATGGTTTTGAAATGAAGGTAGGAGATTCTACAAAGTACGATGATAGTTTGTAGCAGCGCGACGGAGTATTGCGGAAGATCGCTTTACTTCGTATAACAGCCCCATTATGCAATGCCAAAGCTCACTGCATAATGGGGCAAGACGTTAGCCAAAATTTTGCCGGAGATCAACTATTATAGTCCGGCGCAAAGAAAAGGAGCATTGTTATGAAACTGGTCATTATTGCCTTCGTGTTACTTATTGCAGGTTGCAGCGAAAGAATGGAACAGTATACCCTTTCAGATCAAGGCCGTATACCTGTTGCAGAGGGTGTATATATCAAGAAAATAGGTATCTCTTCGGGCGACAGGGTTTATCTTCTCGTGGACGAAAACGACAGGCTTGTTGGCAGTTCAGTGTCAACGTCTATCACGGTGCGTACTGGTAAATCAAGTCACACCGAGTCAAACGCCTTGTTTTCTAAGTAGTATCGTATGCGCCGGAAGAATAATGCGGAATCCGGCAAAACTATCGGCTAACGGTTCGCGAATAAATAATGTTTGCTGGAGGCTTTGCGGAAGCAAATATGGCGAAGCCCGGAGCGATAGCGGAGTATTTATTCGCTGTTGTATATAGTACATGGCTGATTGTTAAATAATGAAATTGATGAGATGTCATAAAAATGGATGATAATTAGAAACTTTAAGAGCGTATGTTTTTATTAAATAATTAAAAAGGAGAACTGTTTTGAATAATCAAATAAAGAAAAACGCAATTAGTTACTTGAAGGAAAAATGCTATGACATTGCCCATTTTCATACATATTCTATAGTTCCTATACTTGGACTTATATTTTTCATCATATTCGGTTTTATTGAAATTCCCAGGAATTTCCTCAATGAAGCCAGAAGTGATTTCAAAATAGAAAGCTCTGAAACTATTCAGGTCAGAAGCCATAACAGAAATTACCATCAAAGTAAAAATAGAAATGATTGCAGTAATAAAAATAGTTGCCAACATTGCACTAGAGACACGGGTATTATCAAGGGTCGCTATTATAGCAACTATTCCAATAATGATTCCATGGAAAGCAATAAGCGAATTCCAGAATAATTGAATGGCAGTTGTTTCATATTCACGGTATCTATATGCTTTTTCTTTTCGTTTATCTTTTATTTTTTCATTGTCATTAAGATATGGATTTTTCTTTTTAAGAACCATGTTTTTGCCTTATTATAACAAAGAATTTAAATATGTTTTATGAATAATTAGCCATGTATTGTATACAACACGCGCAAGCCGACATTAAAACGATCGGCTGTGCGCGGGGCCGTTGTGACGGCATACTGTCCGCTTTTGGATGGTAAGCCGCGCATAGAAAGAAACTTATGAAACAAGCAATAGCAATCCTTTACTTACTGATATTTCTTGCATTGGCATTATTTGTTGTTCACGCATTTGTCCCAGTCAAATATGATTCAAAACAAGATGCGCGGCTGGAAAAATTGGAAGCGGCCAGTACGACCGCACAACAGCCGTTTGAACGCCATAATCCAATACCATTGAATCATGTTAAATATTCTTGCTCTAACGGTATTGGGATATGTACAACAATCCCCCACTGGTTTCTTGAGGCTCGTGATTCAGCAACAAGCGAATTTATTCTGTCTTTGGTTGAAAGTAAAGATACTTTATTTGTTAATAGAAAAATTATCAAATATATTATAAATGAATAACGGCGTCAAACGGCGCACGTTGTACAAAATAAATCGCTCTCCAAAATTAATAGTTTGGCGGGCTTGCTTTGGAGGCTTCGATGAAGTGTGGTAAGTGCGGGAAGGTAGGGGTTGCAGTGTATCGCAATGGTCCTAAAGGAACTGATGTGGAATGGCGGTGCATCGATTGTGTTGACAAACAGTATTGCCCCGACCCATCGTTACGAAAGTTGGTTGCCGATTTGACCAGCCCGCCGAAAGGAAATTAAGGTGGAGCGGTTTACATCGTGCAACAGGCCGAGTATGCAATGTTGAGCCGGTGCAGCACAGGGGTAGCGCCCCAAGCGCACGACGGTGGACCGAGGCTGGCACAGCGGCCAGTAGGGGTCGCATCGGCTCAACACAGCATACATCGGCCGAACCGTTGTATACAATGTTTTAATTTTTAGTTTTTTGGGGCTGTCAATGAAAGTGTTACCGAAAAATAAGATGATTTAATTAAATTATTATTGTATATTATAATTATATATATGCCCGAAAGGGGTGGAAATGGGAAAACAAAAAGACAGAGGTATGTTACCACCAGCGGTACAACTATTCTGTCACAGGTATGTTCTTCACTCCAATAAAACAAAAGCCGCAGAAGAAGCGTATAAGACCCTCAAGGGAAAATCTGCAGAGGTTAAAGCTGCAAGACTGCTCGAAAAGCCAGAAGTTTTAAGATATATATTATCTCTCCAAACTGAAATAAATGGATCAAAAGAAGAAGCCATCGATATGGCAAAAAAAGTACTGGAAGAACTTGATATTATTGGTTTCTCCGATATAAAAGATTATTATGAGCCTGAAAGTAACGAGGGAAAGTATCTGTCAAAAATAGGAAAGAACACAAGGGCTATAGAATCACTCGAAGTAACCGAGGATCTTTTAGGTGGTGTGCTTCAAAGAAAAACGATGAAAATAAAACTACACTCTAAAATAAAAGGACTGGAGTGGAGGGGTAAGAACCTGAAGTTGTTTACTGAGATGATACAGGGAGTTGTTATAACGAAACCTGAAGTCTATGTTCCTGCGAATGGTAGAAATATTCCAATAGGTGGAAAAAGTTAGTGTGCAGAATAATTATAATTTTAATGGTGGTATTTATGGCTGATAACGAATTTAAGCCGTTACGACCACAGCCAAAGCAGGAATTGTTTCTTACGTCACAGGCGGATATCACATTTTATGGGGGAGCTGCTGGGGGAGGTAAGACCTTTGCAGAGTTGCTTGCTCCACTGATTAACGTTGATGATACGAATTTTAATTTTGTTTATTTTCGCACAACCAGACCCGAGCTTACATCCAATGGAGGAGCTTGGGATACATCGAAAAATATATATACACGATTTAACGCTAAGCCAAATGACACATATTTGACGTGGAAATTTCCATCCGGAGCCTACGGTAAGCTTGCTGCTTTACAATATGACAAAGATGTTTTTGGATATCAGACATCTCAGATACCTCTTATGATGTTTGACGAAGTAACACAGAGAACCAAATTCCAATTTTTCTATATGATGTCGCGCAATAGGAAGCCAATGGGGTATACTAAATCGTGCTGGATTCTTGCTGCTTTTAACCCGGAGCCCGGGTGGGTAGTGGACCTCCTTCAGTGGTGGTGGAACCCGAATACTGGATATTTTATACCGGAACGATCAGGTATAGTGCGCTATTTTATAGTTGAAAACGACGAGGAAGTATGGGTAGATAAAGATTATAGGGATGAGCGGGGTAATGGACCAAAATCAATCACGTTTATTTATGCCAACATAGATGATAATCAAATACTAAAGACAAACGATCCCGGATACGAAGCAAATCTAAACGCTCAAGACCATGTAATGAAAGAGAGGCTTCTTAAGGGAAATTGTCTGATAACATATAAGGGTGGAGTATTTGATAAGGAATGGTTTAAGCCAATTCAGATGGAAGATTTGCCTAAAAAAGTGATTACTGCAAGGTATTGGGATTGGGCTGCTACAGCAGTAAAAGAAACCGAGGGAAGAAAAAAAGATCCCGACTATACGGTAGGGGCAGAATGTGGGACATACAACGGTGATTTTTATATCATAAATATTCGAAGATACCGAGAACCTCCAGGAACCATAGAAAAGAAAGTGGTTGAAGCCGCAGAATTTGATGGCTTTGATACTACTATTGCATGGGAGCAGGGTAAGGCTGAAATGGGAAGGTATAACACACATTACCTATCAGGAAAACTTCTCGGGTATAAGATAAGCCCCGATCCCATAGCTGGAAGCAAAATAGAAAGAGCGCGGCCGTTCGCTATTGCAGCACAGCATGGACACGTATACTATGTTACTGCACCATGGAATAAAGAAATGTTTGTTGAACTCGGACAGTTCGTATCTGAAAATACTCATGACGACATTGTGGATGCATTAAGCGGATGTTTTAAAGTTTTGACTCAACAGAAAACAGTATGGCCTACATTCTCTATATCCAAATGCGTTAATATAAAAATAAACTGGAACGAGGGATCAAATAATATTCTTCACTATGGAGCGTTTCACCAGACTCCAGATAATTCACTCTATTTTCTTGCCGCATTATGGGATAATCTGGACGGTATTTTATACGTTTATGCTGCAAAAAAGTACAATAACATAGTCCCTGAAGATGTCGCTCTTAACACGATAAGAATTATGAATATGCGTAACTCTATTGTTAACAAGCTGTTGGCAAGTGATGGAATTTTAACCGATAAAAAGGATATCTCAAAATATATCAACCAAGCATTGAGGAAAGCAGGGGTTACAAAGAGCCTGTCGTCGCCGGTTCTAAATGACCGAAACGGATCGATCGTATACATGAACGCTATGTACTCATCCGAATCGGTAGTAGTAAACAAGGCCATACGCGAAGCAGCGGCCCAATTCTCTGGTTGGATGTACCGAGACGATGGTAAGCAGCCCGTCGAAGGATACGGCTACTGCGAGACCCTATGCCTTATTGCAAGCGAATTGAAGCGCGAGATATCCCGGAAGAGCCTGCCTCCCCCGGAGCCCGACTACCACCCGGTTAAACGTGA
>JBAZJI010000005.1:0-27738 GCA_041651395.1 Minisyncoccota bacterium | reverse complement strand
CGATCAGTGTTCGACTACTATAGCGAGTTATTATTCATTTGCGAATGCCCGGAGAAAGAATACCGCTCTCCTGAATCGATACCGTGCGGTTGCCGCAGTGAATTTCAAACTGTATGAAGAGCTGAAGCACTACATTGGAGGCCGTGTCTGGTGTTTACCAAATGGTGTCGACACGACGATTTATAACAGCGACAACCGACGTGAGAACAAGAACATCGTGGTCGGTTGGGTGGGAAAGCCAATGTGGAGTATAGGATGGAAGCGGGTTGGATCCTATATTGAGTACATGGGAATGGGTGGAATTTGGCCGGAACTGAAGAATCGACTGCAGGTACTACCTGGAGTTGAAGTCCGGGAAATAGCAAATCTTCCCGACCGGGCAGTAGGCACCGACTCAATGGTGAATTTTTACCGCGGTATCGACGTTTTGATATGTACGCATTATAAGTGCGGTACGCCGAACCCTGCATTCGAAGGTGCAGCGTGTGGATGTTGTGTCATCACGACTCCGGCAGGGGCATTCAGTGAGGTTGCAACGGCAGGTGGGGCAATACTTTCAACAGGATACTACGGCGAGTCTGATGAAGAGCGGGTTGAGAATGTTATTTCCGACATTACTGGAAAGGTGAAACGATTAGACCGCGATGCGATAAACCACTATTCAAAGTGTGGAGAGGACATTATAAGGAAAAACTGGTCGTGGAAACAGCGGGTTATTCCGTGGGGAGACATGCTGACTAAAGCGAGGTACAAATGAACGAGTCTCCAATGGTTAGACTGTCACCCAATGAACGTATTCAAATGGGTGATATTATACACTTCAGCTTGGGAAAGAACACGGGGACCAGAGTGGTTAAAGAAATTGGTGAAAATATGACGGTTGGAGAGTTTAAAAAATATCTTTACGACGAGCAACCGATAGATGTATACAGAAGCAATGTTCTTTTATAATTCATAACGGTTCCGGCAAGGCAGAAGTGCTTCAGCATTTGGGAGAGTCTTCGAGCCTGCCTTGCCATGTTGGGCGAATGTATGAATCATAATTACACGCGATTCTTGATGTATTTAATTTTGAATAAAATCAAAATATGCCATAATTTTCAGCATTCTTTTTTAGTGGTAGACCATTTTGATCAAAAGGTAAAACTCTTCAAATCTCAGGTTGATCGACTATGCTGTCCAATTCGTCATCAGACATATGTTGAAGAAAAGGATTGTAAGGGGCTTTACTGTCCTCTGGATAAATCTTTAAAAAAGCAATCACCCTTTGTGGGGTTTTTATACAATCTTGTTCTGCCCCTTTTCCCGTCCATGGCGGCATTACTTGAAAGACGTACCAAGGCATCAAAAGTGATTTGTCCATACCATGAGGAATAATACTGTCTATGGCTAATTGTGCTGTATCGCAATTACGAATTAAGTATGAGGCTGCTGTAATTCTAATTACATTTTTATTTTTTAAAACGGTATGTTCATCATGTTCTGATAGTCTTCCGTCCATGGTAACTATAAATGTCGGCATTATATTATCCTTTCATAGAAAGTTTATCGTTTAGTTCTTTGAAATATGGGGGGAGGAAGCGAAGATGCTTCATTCACCTTCGCTTCTGTTGTGGTACATTAGAACCATTTGGCGATGGCAGCTAGAAGTATCACAACTGCCACTACGAAACGGGTGTCGATATAGATAAGCATGCGACATCCTTTCTAGTGACACCATGGTTATGGCCTTGGGATAGTAATGTGGTGTAATGTAGTCATTACGTCTTCTGGCCTTCCGTGGAGAAATGGGGTTTCCATTCCCTCCATATATTTTTCATTTAATGTTTTTTCATCGCGTGTAGTTATGATTCAAATTTTGCCCAACGTAGAGTATACCGCCGTTTACAATGGTCGGAATATGGGGGTTGTGAAAATAGGTAGAATACTATAATTATGGAGTTACCGTTTTCAATGTGCGAGGTTGTCGATGTTTCATTGCTTAAACAGAGTGTATCTATTCCATTCGTAAAACAATTGAGCAAACCGGCAGTATTTGATGCTGAGCCAACAATAGTTACCGAAGAAATACCGTGCAGGGTGTTCACTGCCATTGATACCAAAACCGGTAAGATTATACAAAGATGGGCTGAAGAAGTTTAAATAATTGATAGTGTAATCGTTTGATGTTATATTAAGATCAGTGGTAAAGTTTCGTCCGGTGTTGTGGAGCGCTGAGGACGAAAATATGACACGTAGCACATTTGGCGCTCCACGCGCTTGTTTTTACCACAATGGCCTTCCATGGCCGGAAACGACTATGGAGGGCTATTTTTATGTCTATTAAAAAAGCCATCCGATGCGGTGACCCAAACTGCAATCACGGAGAAGGAAGCTTGCTACTCTCTTTTGATGGCGATAGGATGTATGTCAGATGTCGCAATCATGACTGTCGAAAAATCACCCGCATAACCTTTCGTATCCCAGGAATAAATCTTGATTTCAACAGCGCTGGAATAGTTCAAGAGACACTACCCGAAGATTTTCATTTGAATCAAGAACGTGCAACGACGGTGGTGGCTGAATGAACGTATTAACCACACCTGCATCGCAGAGAAGTTCCGACGCTGACCTCGCGACAACGGTAATAGCCGAGTTAGACAAAGCCCTTGAGGTTCAAAAGGATGATTTTGACAGGGGAGTTAAAGCATGGCGCCGGTATTTTCCTATCAATTACGGGAAATGGGACCCTGAGGCGCTTAAAGTTCTCCAGGAAGAGTATCGTCAACCTGTTCAAATTGATATTTCCAGCCCGAGAGTGGACACCCTTGCGGGAAGTCTGGTGTCTGATCTTCCCGACCCTACCTGGATACCGGTAAAGGGCCAGAAAAGTCTGCTTACAGAGTCTATTGCACAGACATGGTATACCGACCGCGATTTGTACAACTACGAAACCACCATGTTACTGATTTTTCGTGATGGATTGGTACACTGCGGTGACCTTGGATTTGTGGAGGATTACAAATTTCATACCCCGAGGATAAAACTTGAACGAATAATGCATGGCTTTTTGGTATGGGAACCCTACTGGTTGAGCGATGACGACCGGGATGCTGAAGTTGTTTACCGGGTTGGATACCTTAATCCTGCAAAGATAGTCAGGAAGTATCACCATAAAACTGATGAACTCAACAAGGCAATTGCAGAGTACAAGCGGGATAAAAGCGGGTATCCGACTGATATTGAGGAGCAGCAGAAAAACAAAACCCTCGGGAAGGTCGGGGATGAATTTCAGGTGATTGAAAAGCATTACCTGGAGCACATAAAAACAACGAGACTTATCGGCCGGCGCGAAGGGCAGGAAGAGCTCATACCGTTTCCTATTAACAAAGAGCAGGCATACCTTGAAGCGTTTGCCGACGTTAATCAAATTGACTGGACCACTGTTTTTACTGATACGTATGAGGATAAAATTTCATACGTGACTACGGTTTGCCGAGAACTCCCAACGGTGGCTATTCAAGCAGAGGCAAAAAACAAGGTTCAGGTCAACGGACTTCCCTATCATCATTTTACTGCCCGAAGGTGGGCCGGTAAGAACATGGGAATTCAGGCAAGCATTGATGATGTAGAAGATATCATCAATAAACGCGAGAGCATGATCAACGAGCACATTTCAAAGGCCAGTGGCGGCAGTGATCTGGTAAACGAAAACCTTTTTCCCGATCCTCAAAAGCGTCAGAATTGGGTAAAAAATAAAAACAAGTCGGGACATGCAGAGTTCGTTGACCTCGACAGCGTTAAAAACGTGATTCAAAAAATTGTTCCGACTCAACACAGTATTTCCGCACAGGATCAGATTTCGAGGATGTACGAACAGGTACTTCCTCTGGTGTCTCGGGTAAGCGAAGCATTGGCTTCAATGAGCGAGTCTACCGACTCCGGGATACTGTTCGAGCGCAAATTCCAGATGAACATGATCGCAAACACTCTCATGAACAGAAACATACGCCAATTCATAAATAACGTCGCTGAGTCATACTTCTATCAGTGGCAGATAACCTATGCAGGATACGAACATGAGGTTGTTTTCAGGGATGGAAAAACTGCTCTCAAATTAAACCAGAGGCGTGGAAACCAAACCTTCAATGATGTTTCTACGGTCCCGAGATGCAGAGTAGTTACCGCGGAGAACACGAAGAGCCAAACATATCAAATGCGTTGGCGGTCCGTGTGGGCTGAAATGCTCGAAAAGATTGACCCGAACGTAGGAAACGGAATAGCCCTTCCGTACTGGCTTGCGGCACTGAAAAACTTTTTCGAGACGATCGATAAGAAGGATGAGGACCGGGAAGGGCTCAAAGTTATCGACGACATGATGGCGATGATTTCCAGACTGAGACTTATTTCAGAAGCGACTACTCTTCAGACTGGAATCCAGGGAAATACACTGCAGAGTGCTCAAATTGACATGCAGATGCAGGCTATTTTACAGCAGATGCAGGTAATGCAGAAACAACCTGCAGCGATAGGCCATACCGAGCCATCGACAGACATTCAGTATCCAGAAAACAATCAGTCAAATATAAATCCACAAGGCACCGAAGAGGTTTCGGCGGGTATGCCGACACAACCGGAATTAACCGGGGTATCCCAATGAAAAACACAGCCCTCAAAGATGCAAAAGAAAGGATTCGGAAATGAATTTCCCTAATGAAGAAGCAAGGCAGAAGGCTTTCAATGATCTGGGTGACGATCCATCAAAAATCGAACAGCTGAACGAAATACGTGAGGCTAAAATTGTGCCCGAGAGTTCTGATACTACACAAAATCAGGACACTCATGAAGAAGATACGGCCAAGTCGACACCAACGGAAACCCCGGACAACGCCGCACCTGATTACGCAGGGCATAAGAGCGTAGATGATTTGGTGAAGAGCCACAAAGAACTCGAAGCCACATTTGCCAGACAGGGAAACAAGCTCCGAGAAGTATTGGAGCAGGCAGCAAGCAACCCCAAGGTCGATCAATCAGTAGTAGAGAGAGCCGAACGGTTGCAGCGTGAACTCGATGACCTGAAAAAGCAGGGACCGGCATCGACTGAGACTACCGCGGATATTAAAACGGTACAATCTGACATGCAGGGTATCCAGGCCAAGCTGGATGAGCTGGACAGGAAGGCAGAAGCAGACCCGGACGAAGCTCTTTCACCGGAGTTTCAGAAGGAATACAGAAGCCTTACCCGAAAGCTGACCAATAAGGTTTCTGATCTTACCAATTTTTTGGTACAGGCAAAAGCTGAAATCGAAGGCACAAAAAAATCGGTTACCGAGTACTCGACGAGTCAAAAGAAAACCAAAGAAGCTGAAGACTTTGACAAGCTCAATAACGCCCTCTATGAGAGTATGGACAAACTGGACGATCCTGAATACAAACTTCCCAAACCTGTAAGGGAGTTGGAAGGTGAGTATATAGGATGGACAAGAAAAGTTGCTCTTGCCTACTATGATCGTCCGGCAGCGAATCTAAAAGAGGAGAAGGTTGCGCTAGAACAACTTCAGCTCAAAAACCCCGAACTCATGTCAAAATGTCAGATGATGGGTATCAATACCGATCCCGGTGAGGCCGTAAATAAGTACATCAAGCAGTGTGAGTTGCTTGATTATATGGACGGCTACCGTAAGGACCCGGTTACCGGCAAGCTTAAGAGGCTGATGCATTATGATCCAATATCAAAAACAGAAGTCCCGATAGTTTGCAGGGATATCAACGATGCTCTTGCCAAAAAAAGACTTGAGGAGGGATATTACACCAAAAAAGCCGATGGCGAATATCAGAAAGGTGCGGAAGACCTTGCCAATGTCGCTATGAGGCGCGATAAGGGCGCTGTTACACTCGACGGCGGACAAGATCAGGGCCAGACTCCAAACGGTGTAGATTGGGCAGTAAAGATGCTTGCCGAAACCGACGAGGAAAAAGCCATGATTGAGCACCGGAGAGGAAATAACGCCAAATTCGATGAGATTCAAAAAGCGAGGTCCATTTTAGGAATGGACCCGATTGTCTTCGCATAGAAGATGGAGCGCAGGATTACGGCGCAGTTAAACTGAATGTAATCTTTTTCAAAGGCTTATTATGTTTTCGATCAAATATTTTTTCAACGTTCTTTTCAGTGCCATAAAAATACTCGGCAATGAAATGGGAGGCGTAGGAGTAAATTCACCGTACTCTCTACCGGCACAGTCTCAGCTAGCAGGGTTTGACTCTGAACTGAGAATGAAATCCGTATTGGCGTCGATTTACACCGATGTCAAAGGTCTGTACAATACCGAGAAAAAGACCATGTCGGCCGGTATTTACATGGAGATTTCGGAGGCGACGCTTAAGAACGCGCATACCGGAACCATTACCATGATGTACAAGCTCCGACAGCCCGGAGTAATGGGAAACGCTGGAGCTATCGGGCAGGAAGAGCTGCCGGAAACTAAGGCAGCTACGATCTACCGTAACAACTGCCGTAAGGTTACGGTGAATCCCGAGTACGGTGTGCGTAAACTGGACACCGATTACCTCGATCTTCGGAAGAAGAATGTCGACAATCTCGGGGACTGGAACAAGGACGAAGAGGATCTGGAAATACACCAATCTCTAGTTGAGCAGTTCGGTGAGACTCTTCGATATGGCGACACGGCGGCCACGTGCGTTCCCAATTGGAACCACAACACGTTCGTTGCAGGACTCGACCGCGATCAGAACCAACCGGTATACTCGTCGAACTCTGCGGTATACTCCGGGCGTATTGTAAACGCCTTCCTGTCCAGTGGAAACGGAAGTCTCGCTCCTATTCCGACGCAGACCTGGAACCAGCCGAACCTGTCGCGACTGAGCAACTTCGCTCTTCGCCGGCGCATTTCAACCATTCCCATTCCCGGTGTTGTCGGAAACAAAGGGTACATTCTTACCATGTCCGAATATGGATCAATGTATCTCGGGGACCCGGTCTGGAGCGCACGAAACCTCGGAAGTCTGTACATAGCAAAATCGGCGCTGTCGGAGAAGGTCCAGAACTGGACCGGTGTACTCGGAGCCTACAAAGACATTCTACTTGTTCAGGATGTCAGACTGGCGACAGTGCTTCCTTCTGGAACCTCGGAACCATACAGCATGGTTGCGGGGTATATGTGGCATGGTGATACCGATCTTCGGCACTACGATCATCCGGATACTGTCCGTGAGTGCAATATTCTTCACGGTATGGGTGCGGTGTGGAAATGGTACCCTGAA
Source organism: Minisyncoccota bacterium (assembly GCA_041651395.1). Lineage (GTDB taxonomy): Bacteria > Patescibacteriota > Minisyncoccia > Minisyncoccales > JAGOPM01 > JBAZJI01. The sequence continues at coordinate 20,475 of JBAZJI010000005.1, read as the reverse complement.
AAAATCCACTTCATCGAACAGCTCGATGACTATGGAGCCATAAAGGGTATCGGAACCGCATGCGTTCGTGCCTGCGGATCACTGGCGTTTGACCAGCAGATTCCTGGTGTCGGAACTCACGAGCAGTTCAGCTCGATTCTGGCGTTCACGACAGTACCTGATTACGTGTAATCAACGGAGGGGAGCAATCCCCTCTTTTTAAAAACTATGCCGGGTGACCGGTGAAAAAAGGAGACACTATGATCGGCGACAAGGACCAGCAAAAACGAAGAATGATGTTGAATCACGCAATGATGAACTCCGGATACAAGTTCATCAAACTTCGGCTTATCGACATGAGGAAAAACGGGATACAGGGCGCGTACTATCTGCACGGAACCCCGTTCAACAATCACGAATCCGGGATGATTGACTACCAGTTCGAGGTAAAGGGCGGTCCGCTTGTTTTTGAGCAGGACGAATTCACTGGAGGATGGTACACGAACATGCTGGATATCGAACACAACCGCAGGTTTCTGGCGTCAATGAGCGCGTTCAAGTGCTGGATCATAGAGGATAAGCAGGTTGAAAAAGAAATCCTCGAAATCGCCGAAACAATGACCAAGAAGGCAATTCGTAAAGTCGTGGAACGTCCGAAGGAAGCGCAGATGAGTGACGACGAACTCAGGCGTAAAAAGCTGGAGCTTGAGCACGAAATAACGCGCCGCGAACTCGCGAAGGAACCGGTTGTAACCAAGGAACCGGTTGAACCAAACGAGGCAAAGCAGGAGCCTACAATAGTTCAGGGTGCAGAACTTCAGGAAACCGACGATTCCGGCGATGTTATCATTTCAGATGGAGTTGAGGATGTCTGTGTTGAAACTCCGGATGATCAGTCTGGTTCTGCCAATGATTTACCAGACGAAGGACCTGGAACCCCGACAGCGGACGACAATTTTTTACCCGAGAAACCGCCTGCCAAAAGACCGGCAAAACGAAGGAAACCGCAACGATCGAAACTTGTTACCGTGGAGGAATAAATGGACGCATGGAAACTGGTAAGACAATTCGAGCACGGCCTATCGTATCACGCCGGAGTGCTGTACGATAATCGTGCCATCACTATCGGTGGAGTGAGTGACGGTGTTACTATTCCGTGGGTGCTTCAGTCACCCGATGGTATTCACGGAGATTACATTGCACACGCTCCTGTCGGACTGTCTGCCAGACAACGCCATGCGGCCTGTGTTTTTGACGGCAAGATGTGGGTGAGCGGTGGATACAACGGCGGAGTGGCGCAGAATAGTCTTTTGTGCTCCGGCGACGGAAAGCAGTGGGAAACCATGTACGAGCATACCGAGGGAGTACTAAATCACCGCATGGTTGCGTTTGGCGATCAGAAGATAGAACTCGTTGTTCTTGGGGGATACGATCTGACCAATTTCAATCATGGAATAGAGCGGTCGTCGAACGGAAAGGACTGGCATATCGTCGATGTTCAAGGCACTTACTGGACCGAGAGAAGCGGGTTCGGTGCCATGGTCTACAAAAACAAGCTTTGGGTTTTCGGCGGCATAAACGGAACCGGTGCTCTCGACGATATCTGGTACACCGACAACCTCAAGGACTGGCATCTTGTGGATGCTCATGCCCCATGGGGTACAATCTGCGACTTCGGATACTGTGAGTGGGATGAGCGCATGTGGATTATCGGGGGATACGGGTATGACTATGACAATCGTACTCAGGGGTGGGTAGTAACGCCCAAAAAAGATGTATGGTTCAGCCGCGACGGGTGCCATTGGGACCAGGCATTTGACTTCCCGACCACGGTTTATCATACATGGGCTGCACCGATCAATAACAGACTTCATGTTTTCGGAGGAGTTGGAAACGAGACTAATGTCTACCAAATGATTCTGGGGTAAACATGGAAGAAGTCTACAGAATCCTCGAAGGTTTTTTTAATGCCGCTCCGTGGCCCACAGCCCTTATTGTTGTTACCTTCATGATATGCAAGTTCAAACCGTTCTCAAAGCCATCTCCAGAAAAAAATGGATATGTCCTGAAAGAGGAATGCCACTCTCATATCGATAGTATGAAAGAGGACATGAGTACCCATTTCGGAGAGATAAACGCCGAGTTGAGGGAAATACGGTCGATGCTTTTTAAGGCTATTCAGAAGGGACCACATGAATAAACTTATCCAAGGACTTCTATTTTCGGGAACAATTTATGATGAAGTTGCATTCAGCCGGAAGGTAAAACTGTTTTTCCCGAAGGCTGAAGTTATACCGTGGATGAACCAAACGGACTTCTTTGCGACGGTCATGATTGATGGCACTCTCAACATTGTTTTAAGAGGCACTGACGGCACCGATTTCAAGAAGTGGACATCGGCATGGATAAACAATTTTCACCTGTCTGTGGGGTCGAATGGAATCCACGATGGGTTTGAGGAATCGGTAAAAAGGATATGGGTAATCCTGAAAAGTATCGTGATGGCAAATGACTACGACCACCTGAATATTTTCGGCCATTCAAGGGGAGGAGCCGAAACGCCGCTGCTCGGGAATATTATTGCCAATGCCACGAATAGGTACGTTGACTGCTATTCATACGGTGCACCACCGTCTGGAAATCTTATGTGGCTGAAAACTTTCGAGTTAACACGCTACAAGGGTTTAATAAACAATATCTATGTGGTTAACCCAAGGGATGTCATTACCGTGCTATTCAGGGATCACCTGACACCAAAAACCGATGGCTATGACGTAGGAACCCGCTTCTTATTGCCGGAGGATACGTGGCAGCAGAAGCTTTTTAAATGTATTCCCGGAGCCTGCGAACATTCTCCGAGAGAGTACTGTGATGGCCTGAAGATGGTGTTTAAAAAGAACAAAGAAGCAGTATCTCAACTAAAGGCCATAAGAAAGGTTCTGGTAAACTGATGAGCAGAGACATAAATCAGTGCGTACCTGAATTGCAGGAAAAATGGCAGGAAATAGTAAGGCTTACTGCAGAGATTGGTATTGAGCCTGTTATTGTATGCACCTCCAGAACCCAACTTGAACAGGTGATTTTTTGGCTCAACGATAAATTGCCTGTTGATGAAATAAAAAGGATACGCCTTATACTTGGTATGCCTCCTGAAACATCGGGAAAGAAGATTACCCGTACACTCAACAGTAAACACATTGTTACCGAAAAACAACCGCTTTCAAGAGCTATTGATTTTGCCATAAAAAAGAACGGTAAATATATCTGGAATGTCGAAGCCGATGGAAATGTTGACGGAAAGTCAGACTACCGGCAAGTGGGAGCCATTGCTGAAGAACTCGGATTAAATTGTCTTGATGAAATAAATGATTTCGGACACATTGAGGTAAAATGAGAAAGTATAAGGACTATATCTATAGAATTACATGGGACGGTGTAACTGGTGCAAACGTAAAGCTTGATTATTGTATAGGCGGCACCGGTGGACCATGGAATGCTATTATTGCGTCTACTACATCATCCAATTTATTTGCCGGGTCAGGTTTTTATAACTGGACGGTACCCCTTGCTGCTTGCCTCAATTTGTATGTCAGAATTTGGGACCTCACCCTAGATGCCCTATTTGGATACGTTGGCTCGGTTGATGTTGTTGAGAATAGCGCGATACACATTCAGCATTATGGGGATTCTATTTCGAAGTTAGGCATTTATCCATATGTTGAGGCACACACGCTTGCGAATCATTCCACTGATGTTTACGAGGTTGACGTAGTAAACGACCAGGGTATAGTTGGAATGTGGATGGGATACTATAATAATTTCTTGCTTAAAGGAGATATTTTTACTGCAAGCCCACTTCCCGACATAGTTTTGTTAAACAGCGGAATGCATGACAGAAAGTATGTTGCCAATGAATTTTATCTTAAAATTAACCAATTTTTAAACGATTATAAACAGAGGAACCCTCGTGCTATTCTGGTATGGGGAACGACCACCCATGTAGCAACCACTCTGCCGGGATGGGAAACGTTCAATGCAACTATTGATAGTCATACCGAAGAAGCTCTTGATGCACTTTCAAATATATGGTATCCGGGAAGATACGTAATCGCCGATATTCTGCAGGCACAGATTGATAATAGTGTTCCATTTGTTGATGATGTACATCCAACGACATACGATTACTATGGCCCGGTGTGGTGCGATGCCCTTGATCAGGCAATAGCGATTTATAACGCAGGAACCATACATGATGTGCCAATGGCGTCAGTTCCTTTAGTTGCAGGTGTTGAGAGGATTGTAAAAATAACTCCCAATGCCGCATACGCTGTTGACAATATACCGGCAATAGATCAGGTAGTCAAGATAGTTGCATTGGCAGATGCAAAATTTGATGACTTTAATACTATAGTTGGAGGAGATCCATCGAAGCTTGCAGTAATGGATTCAGTTGCCGGAACAAAGTGTTTAAAGTATGCTGATGCAAATCTAAATATGGTTACCCACTCAGGGCACGTCTGGTTTGAGGGTGTAGTAAATCCAGGGCGTTCGTTTTTCCTACAGGCAGGAAGCGCTCTTGCCGAAACAAATTCGTCACTGGTTTTTACTAACCAGGGACAGCTTATTTCCTGCGGTTTTAATGAGGCTGCAGGCAATCCGGTAAATAGAAGCGGCGGAGCAATTTCAGGTACCGTTGCAAATATCACCTATGGAGCTGCAGCTACTCTGGATAAAGCATTTGATTTTAACGGCAACAATTCAAACGTTCATTTTGGACAGCCGTTAAACTGGAATGGAGCATCACGATTTGAATTGATAATGCTGATAAGTCAGGATGTGTTGGATGTTACCGATCTGTGGTTTCGTTATTATGCTGATGCGACCCATGGAATTCAAGTAAGGTCGTTCACTGATGGAACTCTTAAATTCCATCTATTCGCAAACGCTTATCCATCCATTAAGTTTGATTACTCAACCGCTTTTGCAGCTGGACAGCTTCGGTTACTGCACCTGCTTTATGACGGTGACTTGTATATGGACGATGGCCGAGGAAGAGTGTTTGTAAACGGTGTCAATATAAAAAATATTCCGGCATCAGGCTATGTTTACGACATTATTCCTACGGTGGTACCAACGATATCCGGTGTGGAGAATATGTGTGTTGGATTCTCCGCATCAGCACTGGACGGAAAGGTTGATGAAATCAGGGTTGGGGTAAATGTTCGCCCTGATCCACTGTCTATTTCATGGAGAGCAAACAATTTATTGCAGGCAGATTATTGGACTGCAACCATTCAACCCCTGATAACCGATATTACTTATTTAGGTAATGGAAGATGGCAGATAACCGGATCTGGTTTTTTGGTTGGTGGAGTTGATCCGACCGGAACCATTGGGGGAGTTGCGTGGACCGTCGAGGGAGTTGCTACGGATACGGTAGTAATTGTCGTTCAGGGTGCTACTCCAATCGGAACACAGGATTTTATTATTACCAATAATGATGGAGAGTCATTTGTTCGAAGTATCGGACAAGGAGCAAGAAGATATGTAAATCACAATATTGGAGTCCACATTTTATGAGTACCGAAGAAATAGTAGACGAACTGGTACAGAGATTCCACGGAATGAATCGTGATGGTCCTCACGGGGTTCTCAAGTATGTGAATACCGCGAATGCCACACTTATGGCGGTGGAGTCCGAAAAGACTCTTATCGTAGACTCGACGACCGGACTTCTGCCTTTTGTTGCTACGACCGCGGGAGTCTACGCCTACAACATGCCGACAGACGTATGGCGAGTTTCAGGAGTGCTTATACTCATCGACGATAATGATATGTCGATGTTTGCGGATTATGGCTCGACCATGCCGAGAATGCTGAGGAGTACCGAGAAAAACGCAGTCTCGATAGCCGGAAGGTACTACGCGAAGTTTCCATACGTGAAACAGCCGAGGGATTACATGAGCGCGACAATCCCGGCGCAACTTATGTTCTCGAAAGATCCCGGAACTAAGGACGATTACTACCGCAGGCGGAGTTACCGCAAACCGACCGACATAATGTCCGAAAGTATTCAGAGCGACTTCCCTCCCCCTTCCGACATGGAGATCCTTCTACCGGCCGCAGCAAAGCTCATAGAAGGTATACAGAGTGGTAACTACGTCGAAGCTTATCAGTACGTATCCGGGGAGTTCAAACGAGCTTACTGGAAGCAGCAGAACGCTGGTGTGCAGGGTGATTATGATTACGAACCGGTGGATAGAGGGTTTTAAATGTCATTTATTTTAAATAATTGGCAAGAAATACTTAATCCTGCACCATGGAGTGCGCGATGTCTGCATAGGGGTGTTTCTGATGGCAATTATATGTACATTTGCGGGGGTTATACTACTGGAGTTGTAAAGTTAAACGATGTCTGGAGAAGCAGCGATGGTAGTAATTGGGAACTATTGGTAGAACATGCTCCGTGGTCGGCCAGATCGGGACATGGCTTTATTTATTATAATAATAAATTTTGGGTAATGGGTGGATCTAATCAGATCGGAACATTCCTTAGGGATGTCTGGAGTTCAGATGATGCAATAAACTGGGTTCAGGTTACTGCCGGAGCTGCATGGTCAACACGGCACGAATTTGGATTGTGTGTATTTAATAACAAAATGTTTATCTCCGGTGGATTCGCCGGGGGTGCACTAAGGTCGGATGTGTACAGTTCTTCCAATGGATTAAATTGGACGTTGGAATGCGCCAATATAGCGGGAGGATGGACTGGACCTAGAGAACATGCGTCGGCTGAATTCAAAGGTGAATTAATGATGTATGGGGGAGCATACTCAGGAGGGATTAAAAACATAGTATTCTCCTCTGCGACCGGAGCCGTATTTGTAAACGATGGTAATGCTGCATGGTCGGCAAGAATCGAGCATCAGGCTGTAATTGATGATGCAAAAAATAATCTGGCTATTATTGGTGGGAGGCTTGTTTCTCCGTCGTATAATGATATATGGCAAACTAGCGATGGGTTAAATTTTACTCAGATTGTCCAGGCGGCTCCATTTTCAGTAAGAAGTGACTTTGCATTAATAAACCACAATAGGAGAGCTTATTTAACCGGGGGTATCACAGGCGTAACAGGGATTGTTTTAGGTGATGTATGGGTATCCGATACCGAGCTGTATGCTGATTTTACAGGAACGCCAACAACAGTAATGCTTGGAGAGGAAGTAACTTTTACAAATCTATCGTCTGATGATACTCTTTATTGTATGTGGAATTTCGGTTATGGGGCGGCGTATGCCATGACTTCCGGATTAGATGGTGTATCTCATAAATTTACTCAGGTTGGAGTATTTACAATTACACTTTCTGCAATTAATTCAGATGGAGACATAAATACCAAAGCCAGAACTTTATACATAACGGTGCTTCCTTTGACTCTTGATTTTGTTGGGGCTCCGAGAACGGGACCGGCTGCACTCAAGGTAGATTTTCGGGCTGCGCTATCATGAGAAAAAACGTCGATCCAGGAAGCACAAAGAAAGACACGAAGAACACTCAGCCATTTGTGTTTGACACGTTTTCGAGGGGAACCATTCAAGATCCGCCAGCCAGCGAAATAACCGACGCTCTTGCTGACAGTAAGAACCTTACCATTTACCCGAGGTTCTATGAAGGCCGTACCGGATGCAGGCTGTACACGCGAACCAAATTCCCGGCGATTGAGGACAGAACAGGGTATTCAGCACATAAGGTTGGAAACCACATTGTAAGCGACTCGGGAGCAATTTTCAGTCAGCAGGACGTTGGAAATTACTTTTGCTTCGGAGATAATTATGAACTGATTACCGAGTACGTAGGAACCGGTGAGGTTGTCGGAGAGAATACTACTTACCGGGATGGCATAGCATGTTTTCTAATAGGCTCACCAAACATTTTTGATTTTCACAGGAGTATTCAGCAGTGGATTCTGCTTCTCGGGAGAGACATCTACACGGCGGATATACCAATTTCAGCGTGGAATAAAATTCTCGTAATTTCGAGAGACTTGCCCTACAGTTCAAAGTCGGACTATTCAGAATACAAGGACAAATACGTCTTTTTTAACGGCGGGGGAATGTTTAAAGTTGATCCCGGAGCAACGTATCCTATTGCGTACCGGGTGAATATCGATCCGCCAAATATCAGGATACTTTCAGTACCATACGATGATACTCTTTTTCATAAATGCCGGTATCGATACCTTTATTCTGCACAGAGACTTGAAACCGAAGGGCTTTTTGTTGACCGCCAGACTCCAAGCGTGATCGACCAGGAAACAGGGACCAATATAGTCGACGCTGATAACATAGATTTTTCAGAGGTATGGACCGAGTACGGGATAAGTGAAACATGGCCGTTTGCCGTGAGAACTCTATGGGTGCCGAGGGTAAAAAACACGAACCCGCAGGAATACCAGTGGCATTTTACTCACTTTCCGGTGTGGAGAACTCCGAACCTGGAGTCGATAGATCCGTTTGACACCGAGAAATCAAGATACAACGACCCGGCGAGGTTTATATGGGTGAAAGACCTGAGGATATGCGGATCATTTTACGGACACCTACTCGGACTTCACTTCTATGCCACGAGGGGAGAATTCGAGGCCGCTGACAGGTATTCTATTCTTGAACTCGACGACGGCCAGAGGTTTGAAATAATCCAGGTGGTGTCTTCGACTCATGTAAGACTGTCGGGAGGGGTGTACTACGGGACCGATGACGCATGGTACGCCGCGGCCATAGGAAACGGCAGAGTGATCAGGGGTACCGTTACCGGGGACATACTCACCAGAACTCACGGAACGACGTTCACGGCAGCGGATGAGAGAAAAACGATTCACAACTCATTCGGGTACAGATTTTACGTGACTGACTACATCGACGCCAATCGGGTGAGGCTGCACATCGATAACGATCAGCCCCTACAGGGTTTTACTATGGACCCGACACATAGGAATTTCTATGACACGACCGAAGATGAAATTCTATACGCTCGAAAAGATTTCTATTCCTGTTATTCGAGATACAGAGAGGCGCTTCCAAGTTGCAATGTCGGATCAGTAATTCCCGGATTCATCGTTGAGTCTTTCCGTGGAAAGAAAGACGTTTACTACGCGCATCTTCAGAATAATCTTGATTTTCTTATCGGACAGTATGTTAAAATACAGAAGTCGGAAGAGGTTCAGGACGCAATTTCATTTTACTGGAAATTTCAGGACATGCTGGCTATCATATGCGCCAGCAGTACGTGGGGAGTAGCGATAGGACTCAGCGAATTCACTACTCTTCCAGGAAGCAACGAAGCAGTGGCCCTTCTTCCGGGGATAAAACAGGTGGTTAAAAACATAGGTTCCATCGACGCCGGTAGCGCAAGGGAAATAGACGGTGATCTGATAGAGCTTATCACCAATGAGCAGGGGGGAGAGGCGTTGAGGCAGTTTAACGGCACGTCATACACTGCGGAAAACTTTTTGCTTGATGAAAGTCTCGGGGGAAGAATAATAAAGGCCCTTCAGAAAACGAAGAAATTGAGTATGTCGATCTATGACGGATTATTGGGTTACATTCTCTGGCGGAAAAATGCATGAATATTGCCGTAAATTTAGAGTCGGGAATATCTCCTCTGGAGTTAATTTTTTCGGTGGTGAATACCGTGGTTAATATCGTAAAATGGACATGGCTATTCGGCGACGGGAGTCAGAGTACTGAACCTTCCCCGAGACACACGTACATGGCGCCGGGAGTGTATACCGTTCAGTGCACAGTGGTAGATGAATTTGGTAACTCGTATACCTTGATCAAACCGGATTACATCTATGTCTATGACTACGCCGTGGGCCCGGATGGATTGTTATCAGGAACGACTGACTTTTGTTTTAAACACGCCGTAAAGACCCTACAGGGTCAGGGTATCACTCCGGTGTCGGGAAGGTGGGTATGGCCCCCGCTCATAGCGGCCACGGCCAAGGGAACGAACGAGAACCACGAAAACGTTTCTCTGGTGATAAACTCCGACACCATGGAGATATTTCAGATCGGAATACCTGAGTTGTGGACCGACCGCGCCGGAGGATACGACGAGGCAGAAATAGAGTGCGAAGCATTCTTCCCGGAAATAACGGCGAGACGTGGGGAGCACGAGAATGTAAGACACATTGAAACTCATGTTCCAATGAGAAGTTGGGATGAGAAGAATTACCGGGGAAAAACAGGGTACACCGATGATGGCTTCCGGGTAGGCCACGAGCTGAGCCTTGAAATATTCGAGGGTGGAGAGCAGATCGTTCCGACTACCAAGCTGATGAAGGTTGAACGTGAAGGAGATTATGCATTTCTCAAAGAAGTAGAAGCGAGACGGATGCAGATTAAATTGAAGTATTCCACTTCAGCATTCAGGACAACGAAGTGTGAAACTCACTGTCAGGAAATAGACCACCGGACACCTCCTCACCTGAATTACTATCCAGAGAAAGCTTATCAAAAAGAATTCTCAAGCCCGGACATATGGTTTTCACGCAATAAACCATCGATGCTTATGAACCGTGCCGATGGGATATTGTGGACGGGTACCGGATTCACCGCGGCGGGACCGGACGGAAAGACGGCCTCAGCCTTTACGTCGACAGGGCTTTCCGGGACCGTTGCATATACGATTGCTGACTTTACTGTATCGGGTTGGATGATGGGAGACGGTGTCCTGTTTCTTGGACAGGTTCAAGGAGGAGTGTCCGCTACAGTGGACGTTATAGCCGATGTTTTGAGATTCACTGACGGAGTTGACACCGTGACTTTCCCGATGACGCCTTCTGCATCGTGGAGACACCTTGCAGTGGTAAGGTCGGGAAATACAATTCTCATTTATGAGAATGGGAGATTGAGAATTTCTCAACCGCTTACCGGGCTACTGGCATATGGAGGAAACTGCACCGTTGGAAACGGAACCGTTTTTGATGTCCGAAGATATTCTAAAGCAATCAGTGGGGATGCATTATATTATTATTATGATGGTGTCTTAAAAGACGAAGGCGGATTCTTGCCATGAACATGAGAGAATACCATAGAATAACCATTCTTTCGCTTCCCCGGCCTGACGAAGTTGATTTAAGAACATTGATCAGAAAGTACAACGATGCCATACTCCTGTTATCGAAAAGGGATAAACTCAAAGAAAAAAGAATCCAAGAACTCGAAGAGCTGATAAAAAGAACGTCAGGCAAACGGGCGTTTATAAAGTATTTTGGAGACAGGTGGAGAATACGGGCCGAGGAAACTTTACCATTCAGCTTATTGGCCGAGTACTCTACCGATGGATTTTTAACGATTGCTTCAGTAACAACGTTGGCACCATAAAAAAGGAGATACTATGCCGAGAGGAGCTTTTACAGCGGCGAGAACTTTCAGGTTCGATAACGCCGAAATAGCTGCAGGAGTAGGTTTTCAACTTGCCGAAGAACTGGCGGGAGAACAGAGATTTACTCCGCAGGCTGTTCATATCGGGAGGAGTTCTGACGCCGACGAAGAGTCTGCGGGATACGCAAGTATCGACGGGTATCTCGTTGGAGAAAACGAGAAGTTCAGAAAGGTATGGCGGGTTGTTACCCGCATACCGGTGGGATTGGCCTTTCGGTGTATTTACAACACGGCAGACACTACAGCGCGGGACATCACGGCTTTAGAGGAAGTCTAAAAATGCCAGACTATTCGTGGGTTGCTCAAAAAAAGGTTGAGGCTATGAGACGTAAACTGCAAAAGCGCGGTATGCCCGATTATCGTCAGCTGCCGGTGAGTCAGAGATACGGTGTCGGATTTACCGGTTACGGAGATGACGGCAAACTCAATCCAGAGGAACCCGCAGGAATGGAGCTTGCCGGAAGGCAGCATATTTACCACGAGGGCGAGATAAAGGCCGATCTTCCAGAGGGAAGCATGTACCTGGACGCAAATACCACGGCAAGGGCATATCCTGAAATGGGGAGCTTTCAATCCGGGGGAGCCTCAATCGAGGGTGCGATAACCGGAACCGGAATTACTCAGTACGATCCCGAGAGACAACCGAGACGCCGGACGAGCGCAGTACCGGCAGTAGGAACCGCAGCGAAGATTGCCGATGGCGTCGTAAGGGCCGCAAGCAGACCCGCAGGAACTACTGTTGAGGCAATGCAGACTCAGCCTACTCAGTCTCCAGATGCCACAGTAAACCCCGTAAGAGCACCAACCAGACCGGAACTTAAACCGTTTACCATGGTTACTCCCGAGAATACCGCAGACAGGACTGGCGGAAATATTGGAGTGGTCGGCGGAGAGGCATTTAATCCAGAAAATTATAAAAATTATCGACCTGCAGGTACGGTATCCGAAGTTGACGACCTGTCGAAAGAAATGGATAAGTACTACGATGAACAGGATGAGAACAAGCCAGCAGAATCGAATATCGGCGCTGTCGGTGGACCTGCTTTTGATCCTAAAAACTACACCAATTACCGACCGGCAGGAACGGCGGTAACCGAAGAAAAGCCGACGACAGGAACGACTGCCGTAAAAACACAGGAAGACATAGCGCGTGAAACCGCAATGAAATATCAAACTGATACCCTCAACAAAGAGAACCCGGCACTGATGCTCGAAGGCCGCAGGCAGATGGACGAACTTTCGGCGAGACAGCAGCAGGAGCGATCGGCACTCGAACAGCGGCTTCTTCAGGAAGGTGTCGATCCCGGAAGGGCAAGACTCGAATCACAACTGCTTCGTGATAAGCAGGAAACTGAACGCAATGACCTCGGGGCGCAGTATGGTATTGCCGGTATGCAGGCCAGAGATACCGCAGCGGCCAACCTCGCTTCACAGGGACTCGCCGGGCAGCAGTTCGAGCAGGACAAGAAGCAGTATGGTGACTCGCAGGGGTGGACGGCGTATGAGGCTGCTATCGCGGCCGGAGATTTTACCACGGCAGCGAGTTCCTACAAAGCTGTAACCGGCAAAGATATTTCGATGGACCAGATGAAGACGTATCAGAATTATCTGAACACGAAGAATCAGCAGGACATTACTTCAGGTCAGATAACAATCGACAGCATGAAGAACAAGCTTTCTGATGAAGGATATTCTTCGGTTCAAAACATGATCAACAGCGGATCTTCGCTGGCGACAGTTAACGCCCGGTTGAAAGAGCAGGGAAAGCCTGAAATTTCCGGTGCTGAATTTACCAGCATGCTCGAAGCTACCCCGCTCGGAGAACGCAATTGGGGCCGCAACCTGTCGGCGGCAAACATGCTGCTTACGAATATGAATTTTGATCAGGCCGCAGAAGCCTATGCAGAAATATTCCCCGGAGTAACATTTGATTTTACCAATCTTAAAAATGAGAAAAAGGGAGAAGACTTTGCTTCCGGCATGTCGGAACTCGCTTCTTATGTTACCGCCAACATGGACGTAGGAAGTGCGATAAGTGCAATGCAAAGCAGTGGTGCACTTACCAAAATGGGAATTGATCCCACAAGGGCAACGGAATATTTCAATGCCATGAAAGTAAACGCCGTTGATGCAGAATGGGAAGACATGGAAAATTCAGATTTCTACAAAGATCTTTCCACTGAAGAGCAGACTGACCAGAGAGAATTTTTCAAACAGAAAATGCTCGGTCAACTTGATTACACCACTCTTCACGAGTACGAAATTTACAACCCTGATGGAACTCTCAACATGACTGTTCACGGAAAAGACAGTACCGAGGCCGACAAGAAAGCCGCCTCGCTTGGTTCTGGATATACCGTGAAAGATACTGGTAAGGTAAAGTTCCAGATGGCAAGTACAATAGTTTCTGGAACAACGGGAACGGGCACTACCCCCACTCCGAGCAAAACAGGAGAAGGAACAACTAAACCTGTCGGTGAAAAGTACGTCGAAGGAGGAAGAGTTTATAATGTTGGTGCCGGTGGAACAATTGAAGAAATAGTTGTTGATCCTGCGGTAGATATGTGGTCAAAGAATGCAGATACGATACTTACCATGCCAAAAGAGGGAAACCCCTATTATGATGATATTCTTTCGGCAAGAGCAAAAAGTATTCTTGATTTAAGTCATTCTGTTGAGAACAGGATTGAGGATACGTCAACATATGAAAAGACTTTAGAAATGTCTAAAGTGTGGGATTTTAATCCTGTTGAAAAATTTGACGCTTCGGGAGAAATTATAAGTATTCAGATAGGATCTTTGCCGGCGGTTGATTCCATTGTTAGTTATAACGGAACACTTTACAAGGTAAAAAGTGGTCAAAAGCTGAAAAAGGCTGCAGTTGGAGACCCTGACCATGGAAACTATATTGATGTGGTAGATTTAAAGGACGGAAGATCGGCTAAAATATTTGTGAACAGTAAATTAACTGAGAAGGGTACGGAGCAAATGAATTCCGGGGCAAAAGTAGCAAACTATGACCATGAGTTAATTACAAAAGTTTCATACAATTAAGGAATTAATATGCCAATAGCAACAATAATCGGAGCAATCGTCGCAGCTGGAGCGTCAATCGTTGGTGGAGTAATGCAAAATAAGGCCACCGATGAAGCGAATAAAAGTAATCTTGCTCTTGCCGGTACCGTTCGCAGCGATACTTTGAAACAGCAGAATGTCCAGAATCAGCAAACAGCTCAAAGTCTTGCTCTGAGTGCGCGACAGATAAGCGTTACAGAAAAAGAAAACGCTTTGAATCGTGCAGAACGCACCGAGGAAAAAGGATATAACAGGTTACAGCACGCCGCCGACAGGTATGCTGAATTTCTGAATAACAAAACAGCTTTGACTTCAAGCAGACTTACCCCTTTGATGAATCGAGGCAGGTAATGCCATATTACGGATACACTGAACAGCCGAAAAATTACGGTCACATTGCCGCAGCAGGAACGATACTTGGAGGAGCCATTCAGCAGCTTCCGGCAGCACAGGACGCGGCGGATAAGCGCAAGCTTCTTCAAAGCCAACTGGCGCAGTTGAAACTTGACGCTACGAAAGCTGAAGAGGTACGACTTCAAAGGGTTGCAGAGGCTGTTGTTGAGTATAAAGAGACGCTCGGGTTAAAAGACGACGATGTAAACGACCGACTTGCAACCAAAATAGAAGCAACCTTTTATTCTCCTGCCATGGGTGATGAGCGCAATAATCCCGAAAAGGCTATTATGCGATGGAGCGACGCCGATTCAAAGTTTAAGGATTATATTAACAGGGAAGCGATTAAAAAGTATCGTTCAGAAACTCAAACCAGAGAAGAGCAGGTTATCGGTGGACCAGCGGGACGACAGGTACCGTGGACCGTAGGAGTTCAGGATCAGGGAGTAAGGAGAATGCCGCAGGATCTTTCCACGATGCAGGAGAGTGCCCTTCAGGAACCGAGGGCGGTACCGGCAGTATCTTATACTCCAAACTCCCAGGAACGTCGCGGAATAGCCGGGCGCATGGGTATTTCGGAAGAACCCGAGATTAAATCCAATATTCAGCAGACTGCCGATGTAGAAACCGGAGAAGCCTATCAGCCGGGATTGAACCGGGCAGAATATCGTTCGAGAGAAGGAGCAGCCGGAAGAGTTGGGGGACTGTCGAAGGAGATCGGAGATGCAACTCCGTCAGAGCAACAACTTTTGGTAAACCAGTTAAGAGCTGATGCAGAGGCCAATAAGGTAAGGGCAAGAGATACGTATAACAATTTAAAGGCACTGGATATTGGATTAACACGTGATAGGATGACGGCTGATCAGAGAAACAAAACAATATCCGACCGGGTTTCAGCACAGTTGAGAATTGAAGATTTAAAAAAAGATAGCCAGAAAATACTTGCTGATCTTGATGCTATTCCAGACCAGTACCAAAACAGAGATATGGCTGCGATAGCCAAAAGGAAAGATCAGATTCAAGAAATGATAGAAGAACAGAAATATCTTGAACTTAGTATACCGCTGTACGATCAACTTCTAAAAGAACAGGATAAGAAAAAGGGTGGAAACGTTGCCGGTGCCTTACCGCAACCTCCAGTGTATTCGAAACAGGGATTTAATCAGTGGCTTCAGAATAGAGGCAAATAATGCCTTCTTATCGTGATCTTGCATCGTATGTCAAAAGCGTTACCCCTGATCTTCAAAGCGAAGACGACCGACTTGTAGCAGAGTACGCGGTAGAATCTTTTCCAGACCAGTTTAATCGTACTGAGTTTGACTGGAACGACGAACCCACAGCAACCATCTCCTCTACTCCCCACGTAGAATTTCCAAGAAACGCAGCATATCCCGGCCGAGCGGTTGGCGGAGCACCGACCGAAGAATTCCCGGCTACTCCTATTACTCCGTTACCTGAAGAAGAACTGGCTACCGCAGGGATATCCGATAAGAAACCACTCCCGGTTATTGGTGGTGTGGTTGAAGGAGTGAAAAGGATTCCCCAAGCCGTTGCAGCTGGAGCGCACGAAGCCCTTGCCGGTGGACAGCGATATGTTGCCGGTCAGATGGAGAAAGCGGCCAAGGGCTACACGATGGCAACCGGATTCCCCGAAGAGTCGGCGAAGCTTCTTGAAACTGCCAAAGGGGTTAAACAGACGGCGACCACCCACGGACAGGCGGCAGAGATTCTTGATCCCACATGGTATCGATCGGAAAAGATTCAGGCGAAGCTCGAAAAAATAAAGGAGCACGACCCGAACCTTGCGAACTCATTTCAGATGGGCGACATTTCCGGTGCCACACAGATGCTTGTTTTCGACGCCTACATGAGAGGTGACCAGACAGCGAAGAATCAAGCCATTCAGCTTTCAAACGAAGTCGGGAAGGTAGGAGCGAAGCGCTCCGAGGCAGCAAAAGATAAAAAAGGTGTGCTCGGTACCGCAGAGAACGTACTGAACGCTACTTCTGAAATGATCCCAATGATGGGCAAAGGGCTTGCACTCAACGCAGTACCGGTTGCCGGACCGATACTCGCAACATCAATGTGGGCAAAGCAAGGGGCCGGAGAGATCATTACAGCACTGAAAGACCGAGGGGTGGATGACGACACTTCTCTTGCTTACGGTATCCTTGGAGGCATTCCCTACGCTCTCGTAGAGCGACTTCAGGTCGGACAGGTTGCGAATATCGGAGCCAAAAAGATTATCGGTGACTCGGTGAAGAAAAAACTTCTTCAGGTCGTCAAAACAAAAGGTGTTGATTATCTGAAGGAAAACGCCGAAGAGGTTGCCCAAAGCTTGATTGAAGAAAAGGCTATCAACGAGGCCGTAAAATCAACCGGCGTACAGGTTGATCCCAAACTTTTACGACAGCGATACCTCAATATCGTCGGGGAAACCCTGAAGCAGACAGTAGGACCTATGGGGGTGTTGACCGCTCTCGGACTTGGCGCCGGATCCGGAAGGGTAGCGATTCAACGTAAGGGTACGACCGAGCAGCCGGCAGCAGTGCAACAGCCGATTGGTGAACTTGAGCGCGGACTTCCCCCGACAACCGCCATTCAATCACCCGAACGCACACAGCCTCCTATTACCATTCCCCCCGGTGGACCTTCAGGGATAGTATTCCCGAAACTTACCCTTGATGAATACAATGCTCTTCCACTGGGACCGGGCAAAACAGCAGCATTCAACCGACTATCCGACCTTGACCAGGACCGGGCAGTCATGCAGTACAAAGAGGGGGTACCGAGTGAAGGTAGTGCAAAAACTGGAGAGACAGGCGGACAAGCTGAAATTGGTGGGAAACAAACGCAAGGCATACCTGTACGAGACGCAGGGCGAGCGAGAACACCTGAAGCGGCAGCAGAAGCATCAATCCAGGTAATTGAACCTCTGGACGAAAACCGTATAGTTGGCATGGTTGAACGCCTGAAGGCCGCAGGGACCGCCCAGGAGAAGCAGGCTATCGTAGAGGGTATCACCGGAGAAGAGGCCAAGGAGGTACTACGCCGTGCGCAAGGAATACCCAAGGCCGAAGTGTCGAAGCTTTCAAAAGAAGAGGTTAAAGAGGTATCAGCATACGCCAAAGAAGGGCGACCGCTCGGCGGCAGGCAGTACGAGGGAGGGGCACTGCCTGAAGTCGAACGGAAACAGCGTGGAATAATCCTCAACAAAAACGAAGAGCTGGACAAGCTTGGCCCGGAACTCGAAAAGCAGATTGATGGTATAAAGTACGGTGGAGCACAGTGGGGGATAGCACGACCGGGTAAAGTGGTACAGCCGACCATGACTTTCCGGGATGAATTTACCGGCAGCAACGTGAATGTTACAAAAGAAGGTGGGCTCGAAGAACTCAAAAGAAGAATCCAAGAGGTACGGCAGGCCAACCCCGAAGCCGTATCGAAATCCATTGCCACCCAGGTTGGAGGACTTACTTATGTGGGTAAAAAGCAACGTATCGGCCAAGTCACTGGAGCCGGACGCTACAACACCGAGGACACGTACCAGTATAAAACCGACGACGGAACCGAAGTTACCATTAACCCAGGCGATACCGTTGAGAAAATTAAATCTTACCTTGAAAGCAAGAAAGGAGCCGTAAATGAAAAAGCCGGTCAAAAAACCGAAGCCCTGTTAAAGCAGACAGAGCCGCCCACAGTGACGGCTCCAGTTCAAAAAGAGCCGACAATCAAAGGTTCTGAAGACCTTAAACGACCTGAAGTAGAACTTCCAAAGCAGAAGCCGTTTCCAAAGCTCCAGACCCGAGTATCCGACATTATTCTCAACCGCTACATCAAAAAAGGTGCGACCGAAGGAAAGACGGCTCAGGAGTTACACAATAATGTGATTCAACTTCTCGACAAAGCTCTTCCGATCGACATAGCTGAAGCCTCAGGGATTACCGAGGACGAAGCGAAGACCGCTGTAGCCGACATAAAGGCCGGTAAGACCACTGATGCAGCGATGAAGGTAAGGACCGCCCTTGCCCCTCGGCTGCTTTACAACCAGACCGTGGATGAGGTTTATAATGAGATTACCGAACCAAGGGATGCGAGTGGGAAGATAATGTTTTCAAAGAAGGAAGAAGCGGATGATTTAGACATTGAGTTGGCACTTAAAAAAAGGAATGTTCGTGGTGATGATCTTCTTGATCAAATAGACAAAGCGCAAGAAATACGCGACGGAAAAGGGCTTGTTGATAAAAATGGATATGTCGTTTTGTACCACAGGACCGACAAGAGAAGTGCCGATAAAATAGTTAAATCAGGACAAATGACGAGCAAGGAAGATGGTTTGTTTTTCAGCACAAGACCAACGGGACAAGCAGAAGGATATGGAGACACCGTTGTAAAAGTAAGGCTTCCAATAGAGAAACTTGAGGTCAACGATATTTTTGTCGAAGAGACTCATCTACGGTACCCTACGAGATCAATTGGTAAAATGATACCCGTTGGAAAGGCTGAGGTGGTGACTGAAGAACAACCAATGTTTTCGAAAAAAGAACATCCGAACACCCGCAAGTCTACCGAACCCTACACCCCTTCTCCCGAAGAAGAACAGCTCACCAAGGCCGTATACCGGGATAAAACGCCTACCCCCGGAGTAATCCGCATTGTAGAGCCGAACGCCGAGCAGCAGGCACTCAAAGATGCTTTCGAGGAAGAGTATCCCGGCAAAGAAGTAGTGTGGATAGACATCAACGAGAAACAGCTCATGCGCGATATCAGGGAATCCTACAATGGTTTTATGTTCCGCGGCGCTATCGACCCGGCACTGAAGAACAAGATTTTCGTGAACGTGAATACCGACAAACCGGCGATTCAAATTGCCTATCACGAACTTACGCACTTCATTCAGCAGAACCCGGAACTGAATGCCGCATTTTGGGACGCTGCAAAACTTACCACCAAGGGTAAGGAACTGGTTGCCAAGCGCGGCCGTGACGAGGTTATGGCCGACATTGCCGGTGAGATGATGGCCGACCCGGAATTTCAAAAGGCGCTGCACGACCAGAACAAGAGTGCATTCAAAGCGATATTCGACAAGCTTATGGAAATACTTGACCGCATCACCAAAGCTCTTACGGGCCGCAAGAACGCAAAGAGGTACACGCAGTATGTTGAGGACGTAGAGGGACTACGTGATACGCTGAAAGGTATTCTCCGGGAATATGGCGGGGAGCAGGCGACCGGCGAGCAGCGTATGGCGGCGTCGAGGCGCTTCAAATGGGGACCAGAAGCCGAAAAAGAAATAGATGCTCTCGACAAAAGAATGTACGACATTCAACAGGGCGTTTTCAAACGAATGAAGGTTGCCTACAATGAAGATTGGATGGATAACCTTACTCCCGAAGAATCGGATGAATGGAGAGAACTTTCTTATAAAATAAAAAAATTACAGGGAATGCCTATTTCGTACATTTTGAAAAACGAAGCTCAACAAATAATGGAAGCCGGACAAAGAAGGCTTGGCGGAGACGACCTTCTTACTTCATGGAGAACAAAACTTTCTCAAAAAGAAAAGGACAGGCTCGATGAA
>JBAZJI010000004.1:0-39221 GCA_041651395.1 Minisyncoccota bacterium | reverse complement strand
ATCTAATAATGGTCCATGGAATAAATACAAAGCTAGTGAGCAAGCGCAGCCAGAACAGAAGCCGGATAGTAATTATCTAATGGACACAGCCAAAAACATACCAGGATCATTTGCCAATTATGCTGGCTGTGTTGTTGGCGCATTGGCGCATCCAATTGATACTACGCAAGGACGTTTGAACCTTGCCAATAGCGGATTACAAGCGGCGCTGCCTGATAGTGTTAATAATTTTATGCACAAAATAAGCCCAGACACAGCAGCTAATGAAGGGCTGGCCGGTAAGTTTGCTGATTATGAGAAAAGCAGATATGGCAGCTTAGCACAGGCGGCAGAGACATTTAAGAATGATCCTGTTGGTGTTGTTGGTGATGCGTCTTTATTGCTTGGCGGTGCCGGACTTGTGCCAGGCATGGCTAAGGCCGGAAAGCTTGGCGCAGCAATTGAGCCAATCAATGTAACCATGAAAGCAGCAGGTAAAGCAGTCCCAGCAGTCGGAAAAGTGGCTGGTCAATTGATTAGTGAGTATGGCACACATACAGGGCCAGACGCATTAAATACAGCTGCTAAAGCTGGCTATTCTGGCGGTTCAAAGCTGAAAGACTTTGCCGACAATATGCGCGGTAAAGCAGAGCAAGCAGACGTTGTGCCAGAGTTAAAGCAAGCACTTAAAAACATGCGTAAAGCCGACTTTGAAAAATACAGCCGCGAGATTCAAGGAGTTAAAGAAGATCCATCATTGTTAAGCTTCCAGGATATTAATTCAGCTGCAAAAAGGGCAATGGATATTGATACCTACAAAGGATTATCAGGACAAGCTCGACCAATCAATCTAAACTCGGCATCAGACAAGGCCAAGGCCGATATTGTCAAAAAGCTAAACGAGTTTAAACGCTCAGACCCGCAAGAGTTTCACACGCCGGGCGGCTTTGATGCACTAAAACGCAGTATTGGCAAAATAGACACACCACCAGGGACGCCACAAAGGCGGGTTGTTGATAGTGTTTACAATGCCGTAAAGGATGAAATAATCAAAGCGTATCCTGAATATGGCAAGATCATGGAAGAATCAAGCACTCGCATGAAGATCGCAAAGGAAATGGAGCGGTCGTTGTCTTTAGGTGAAGGCGCGATGGTCGATACTGCATTGCGTAAACTGCAAAGCATCACGCGCAACAATGCAAATACAAACTACGGAAGCCGCACCAAGCAAGCCGAAGAATTAAACGCATTCAGCGAAAGCGGTAACCTGATGGAAAAGTTATCAGGGCAAACATTAAACGCAATCAAGCCGCGTGGCTTAGGTGGTATTGTTGCTGGTGGTTTGGGTGGCTATGGTATAGCAGCAGCTAATCCAGCAGTTATCCCGCTTATGGCTATGCAATCACCGCGCATAATGGGCGAGACTGCTATGAAGCTCGGGCAAATGGCTAGATATGCGAAAAAAGGCAGTAAGATTGCTAATCCAAAGCTGATTAATCTAGCGCACACACAAAGAAATAACAAAGAATAGCATATCCGATTATCTCGTTCATTATGGTATAATCCCCAAAACAATAGCCGGGAGGCTTTATGGCAGTTTGTAAACTAAGCCCGTTATTCCAAGACGAGCAGTTGGACAATAACGGTCTGCCGTTATCTGGTGGCAAAGTGTACTGGTATATTGCCGGGACTTCAACACCTGTCACAACATATACCGACATCAACGGCAGTATAGCGCAAACAAACCCGATTATCCTTAATACCCGAGGCGAGCCAACATACACTATATGGTTGACTACAGGACAAGCGTATAAAGCAGCGCTGTATGATGCTGCTGGATCTCTAATCCGCACAATCGACAATATTACCGGAATTAATGATACGCCTGTTCAGACGGTTACTGAGTGGCTAACATTCACTGGATCCCCGACTTATGTCAACGCAACAAGCTTCACAGTTACAGGAAACCAAACGCAAGAATTAAGCGTAGGTCGGCGCATTAAAGTGCCGGTATCGGGCGGCACTTGTTATGGCACGATCACTTCAAGCGTATTTACCACGGTCACAACTATCGTTATCACAGCAGATTCAACCACGCTTGATAACTCGATCACCACTCTTTATTACGGCTTCTTTAATCCACTTTATCCAAGCTATGACATAGCATCAGTAAACCCGGCAACAAAAGCCGCTATTCAGGCGCAAACTTACACTTACGCACAAGCAACCGGCGCATCAGGAACCTATAGCGCAGTCGCTACGCCCGCCATCACAGCTTATGTGGACGGGCAGCGGTTTAGTTTGCATGTGCAGCAATCTGGTAGCTCGACTAATACCCTGAGCGTAAATTCATTGGGAGCCAAGCCTTTAAAGCAATATGATCAGAATGGCGCGTATGTCGATACAGTCATTAAGGCTGATCAAATTATAGAGGTGCAATACAGTACGGCGGCGGTGTCAGGCGGTGGTTTTGTTGTACTTAATCCATTGCCATCGGCGCTTAACGATTCGCTTTATGTCCATGCTGATGGCGCCGAAACGATAACAGGAGTAAAAACGTTTACTGCTGGCGCCGAGCCAGCAGCAAAGAACTTTGCTATTGCCTGGGCCAATATCGCAATTAGAGACGGAACATCTGGCGACGTTACAACGCCAAGAGCTTATGCTGTCGTGTCTAACGTCTGCACAATCACCAATGCAGGGCATACTGTACCAATTGGCGCAAGAATAAAGGTTACGACAGTAACAGGCACTTTGCCTGTGGGCGTTTATGTTGTTTCTGGAATAACATCAACAACTTATGAGTTTGCGGTAACAACGGTCAACACAGCAGGAAATCTAACCGTTGATGGGATTGTGAAAAATGGATATAACATCGACTATGCGGAATACATAGGAGGTTCTGGCGGCGGAACTGGATTTTTTAAAATATATCCTCTTTCTCCATATCCAAATGCTAACTACTGCATTGTTGCCACATCTGATACATATACAATAAGAGTTGAAGGCACGTTATCAACATCAAAAACCACTACGCTTACCCAGCTAAAAACATGGAATGGCGCCGCCACTCCCGCTGGCGTCAATGCGCGTGATATAAACATCGTCATTTTCGGAGCATAAATAATGAGCATCAATACCAATGTATCAGAGCAATATCAGGGCGTTATTGAAATAGGCGGCAATCCTCAAAATAGCGGAATAAGCACGCCGATCACTTCCGTTAACTCCCTCTCAGACATCCCCGCCAATGCGACAGGCTACTATGATGTTAATGGGACGCTGTATAGTTATGTTAATGGGGTAGGGGCAGGCATAGGCAGCCGGTCTATATCGCGTACCACCCCTCCTGATTTTGTAGACACAACAGATGTTATTGCTGATTACACGGTTGTTGTTTTTAGCCAAGGCACAGCTACAGAATCAACGTCATTTGCAAAATCATCTACAAAAACAATTTGGCTAGATGCGCCCCCTAACAACCCAACTGCAAACGCTTATATCCAAGCTGATAATAAATCTGTTGATTTTAGTGATGAAACCACCCCTATTTTAGTAGCGTATTACACCCCCTACATCCCTGCCGGGTCATCATTATCTCTGTCATTTTGGGCATCAAATCATGCCGCCTTGGGTAATGCTAATAGATCAAGTAGCACGCTAACGCTATCCGAAAATATTGGCTGGAATATTGCACCTATAGACAAACTAGCTACTGGTAACGCGCCATATGCCGTTAATTTGGTGCAAAACGGCACTGCTGCACTTAATAATGCTAACCCGATTGTATCGTATAGAGTTCAAGTATCAGGGGGAACAACAATACACCGGCAGGCGTATATAGATAGTATTACAACTGGTTACAGGGAGCGCCCTAAGATAATCTTAACGTTTGATGACAATTTAAAAACAGGCTACAACATAGGTTATGTTGAGGCGAGAAAACGTAATATAAAAACTAGCTTCTTTTTGATCTACGATGCGATTAATAGCCTATACGGAATGACTACAGCACAAATTAAACAGATTAAAGATGATCCATCTGTTTATTGCGGATTGCATGGGGCCAAAAGATTCGATGGAGCTGGTAGCGGTGCCGGCACTACACCACTGGGGGAAATGACGCGCAATATCAATGGGCTTAAAAATTTAGGCTTATCTGATTGTCGGTACATGGCTTGGCCTGAGGGGGAGACCAGATCTGATGACAGGAGCGTTTGTATAGACGTAGCCGCATCGCTAGGCATTGTGGGTGCAAGAACTGTTCAGGTTGGTTACAACTTTACATATAATGGTTGCTATGAGCCATTAGTAATGCGAGCGGTGGGACTAAGTAGCTTCCGCACGCTAGCGGAAGTCAAGTCAGCTATTGATACCGCAATTCTGTGGGGTACATCTTTAGTTTTATTCGGGCATGGCTTTGGTGCAGCAGCAGATTCAGTAACATGGGTTACTCAGGATTATATTGATCTTTTAGATTACATCGCTCTAAAACGGTCACTGGGGCTGATTGACGATATGTGCTACGATGAGTGGATGGACGGATTGACTATGCCTGTAACTACAGCTAGATTTTAATAATATGTCAAAATTCCTATATTTCGAAGAATCTAAACGATGTCCTAACATGATAATAATCATACCGATTATAATCCTACTCACCGGCTGCTCAGTAGCCAGCTACACACGCACAGAGGGTAATATTACTGTACGCCTAGACATAACCGAGTTTGCTATGACCACAGGACTTGAGAATAGCTGCTTTAAGTCCAGCACAGGTGAATTGTGTATTGGTGCTGCTAATAGTGACGGTACAAAAGGACTTGAAGCAATAGTTGCTGGTGCGATTAAAGGCGCGAGTATGGCGGTGAAGCCATGAGAGTAATAACTACTTTAGCAATACTATATCTATTAACAGGGTGCGCAGTGATCGAAACAGCCTTGGAACTTATGCCAGTGCCAGAAATTAAACGCTATCAAGACTGCAATACTGTCAACGACGCTGAATATTTTGAATGTGTTCAGTATAATTATCAATTAAGAAAAAATGGTGTGGAATGAATCGTTACATTAAAGCCCGTGCTGCTGAGTGGTCAAGCCGGATAGGTATATTTTTACCACTATTACCAACCATCTACCCGCTAACACCAACATTAACCGTGCTGGTTTGGTTTGTGGCTATTGTGGTTGTAGGCGTACCAGAAGATAAATTGAAAGGACGATAAATATGTCGAGAATATATAGGGACGATGACGGTCTGCCTCATTCTGATAGAAGGGAAATTGACAGAAGAGGATGGGAAGGTTGTCCTCGGTTTGATAAACATGAATTGACGCAAGAGCAGATAAAAGAAATAGCGACAGCGGCGGCTATTTTGGCGGTGCAACTTGCGAAAGACGAGTTCAAAAAGGAAGTAGGCGAAAGTGTTATACGCCATTTTTTATGGGTTCTTGGCTCTATGTTTGCAGCAGCATGGGCATGGTTGCATTACAAGGGGATTGCGTGATAAGCACGGCCGGTCTTTTGTTAACTGACTTAATCAGGTTCCCAGTTTTTTATAAAATCCTTGCCGAAATGCTCCTCACATAAGGCAATAAATGCTTCTTCTAAATTAGAGAATGCAGCTGGCGGAAAATCAAAAGCGTCTTTTATTCCATCTCCATTAGTTGAATAAAACCACGCATTCAGAATAGTGTTTATTTGGTCTTGGTTCACTTTATCTTATCCAACCGCATAACGCGGCACTCAAGGCGACGCCGTTAAGCGTCGCTGTATTGTTAAAGTTCGTCGGCTGAGCGCATCATCCCATGATTTTAGTCGTGTTCATTATACCTGTCATATATTCCATCAGCAATTTCAGATAACGTTTCTTCGTTTAAACACTCAATAATATCAGCATCCCCAATCTTGATAGCATATATGGTAATTTCTGCACCAAATAATCCTACTTCCGGCTCAGGCTTGATAAGCTCGAACGTAACTTCCCAGTCGATACCTTTTGCGATGATTGTTTCAGTCCGCATCACTCGTCACCTGATTGGTGAGTGATTGCAATCAGCTCTTGTTTGCGCTGCTGGATAGCTTTAATGGCTTCCAATGCTTCTTGCGTGATAGATTCCTCGGCAGCGTCTAGCGCTTTTAACTGTGAGGCGATAACCTCTGATTCTTCTCGTGGCACAAAGTCCACTTCTTGTGGTTCTGATATTCTTGCATATTGTTCATCCGTATCCCTACTCGCATCGAATTCTAAAATTATTTCAAGATTCCATTGGACATTCTTGTAAACAGCAATTGTCTTTTTCATCTTATCTTCTCCAAGTTAATTATTAATTTGTTACCGCGAAAGCATCTTATTTTATTTTTTTATAATTTGCAATAGTCTAGGCATATATTTTTTGCCTCAGAAAAACCATTGCATACAAAATATTCATAGTCTTGTTCTGTTACATACCTCTCAAATGCCTTTTGTTCATAGGATTGCACCCCTCCTTTAACACGCTTCATCTCTATCCACATTGCCCAAGCAGGAATAAATAAATCAGCCGCTCCTGGCTGCAATCCCTCCATTATTTGCTCTTGTCGTTCTCGCGGCGTGCGGCTCCCATGATTGCGAATTGACATAATCATCACGCCGGGATAAGCGCTTTTAAACCACATCACAAAGTCGCATTGCTCTTTAAATTCGCTTGGTATGTGTTTTAGTGCAGATTGTTCCTGTTCATATTCACGAGTGATGCCTTCCTGTATATCCAATATTTCATCCCGCGAGATATAACTTGTCGTTAGTGCGGCATCGATATGTATATCACGCTCAGCCTTCTTAATTTTTCGACGCTTTAGGATTGAGTCTAGTTCTTGTTTTAATGTTTTGTCGCTAATCATTCTTAATCTCCGGCAATGGCATCCATGCTTTTATTGTGTCGATGTATTCGTTTTCGAAATATGTGTCCATCCACTCACATTCAAATAAACCTATCCTGAAATCAGAAAAACAAAATTTTTTTTCAGATTCATTCCAAGCTGCAATAACGGCATACGGGAGCCAAACATCTGCAATAAATGAGCTGTCTTTTGGTGGGTCTGTTGTTAGCCAGTTCATTCCAAGCCCTCATAGTAATAAGAAACATGCCCGCTCAACAAGTTAATTTTGTCATAATCCCGTTCAATCCCATAATCTAGCCACGCATATTGCAGCCAAGCCGTGCTGCCGTCATTCATCCGCGTAGGTAGCCACAAGAATACTTTTTTACGTTTACCAAACCATTTTTTGTTGAATCGCTGTTTTTCTAATCTTTTTTCATTGTAGCTTTTTGTTAGTTTCATTTTTCATTCTCCAATTTTAAAAAAGCATAACAAGCAGTCATATTTTTATGTCGCTCATAGCCATTATGAAAGCATATCCCATTAAATAAAAATTTGCAGTCTTTGCACTTAATAACCTTCTCAATCTCAAATCGTTTATTTATTTTGTCTAGTTGTTTTTTATTTTTTGTTCTCACCAAAATTCTCCAAGTTAAAAAGGTTTGCATCATAATCACATGGCGATTCAGCCATGTACGCGTCCAGGTCGTCACCACGCACGCCTAAGCGCCAAAGAGCCGCCCAATATACATCCTTTTTCATATGACTATGACAAGAGCATTGTGTTGGCGTTATCGGCTCCTGTTGTGGGCTGGCTTTGGATTTGCTGCTGGCTAGGGAAGCCAAAATATCACTCATGATTCAATACCCATAATCTTTAACGCTTCATCACGCGCTGTTATGGCTTCTGCGTGGGTTTTGAAGTTACCAATACTTCTCAATTTACCGTTATAGTGAATCTGCACAACAAATCTGCTTTGATCCTCTCGAAACATAATGTGCCGACCATATTTATTTTCAGCACGTGTCCCATTCATTTTATTCTCGGCTCTTGTTTTTTTTACCCATTCAACAGCTTCTTCAGGTGTTGCAAATAACTTATATACTGGCTTTTTATTTATACTAATTGTTGCTTGATATTTATTACCATGTTTTTTTATTCCCTTTGGAAGCGCGTCAAAGCCACCCAATGGACTTGAGCTTTTTAAAGCGTCCATCAGGTTCCAGTGTAATAGTTTTAACTGTTTTAAAGTAGTGCGGATGCTCAGTCAGTAGCGCAAACATATTTTCCACATTAACTCCAACAGCGCCGAGTTTATAAAAGTCCTTCGGGTCTTTAAACATTTTAAGCACAAATGACTTGGCGATGTTTTGCGCGGTTCCTGTGTGGTTCAAGCATATAAATTGAGTATGCAATAACTGTGTGCCCAATTCATCATCAGCCCAGAACAACATCTTAATCATGTCAGTTCCATCCTTGCTTGGCCCAATAACATAAGTCACTTTATCAACTTCATAAGTAACTGTATTGTCGGCAAGCTTTTCAGCCAATGCTTGGGCTTTTGTGCGCATTACATATAAACCACTTTCATCTGTGTTTATAAATTCAGCCTGACAAACACGGCACTTTTTTAAACCGATTGGGTTCATATACGAGCACTGTTCGCCAGCTCGATAAGTCACTCCTTCAAATTCTATTGTGCCGTCCAGGATAGCCAAACATTCTTTTTTAAGCGCATCACCTTTACGCGGCGGCTTAGGAGGTACGATTGCATCAATAGGCCCAAACCTTGCCACGTTACTTCCATAATCAGCCACATAAGCCACTTCCTTTTCATCGTGTGAGCGTAATACTCGGCCCATGATTTGAATATAAAGCCTCAGCGATAATGTAGCCCTAAGCAATACCAATGCCTGTAACGCTTGGTAATCAAAGCCGCGCGTATATAGTCCAACATTAACTAAGTAACGTTTACCAGTGCCATTCTCAAGCCAATGAATCAGCTTGTCTCTTTCATACTGTGTTAAGTCACCGTGAGCAAGTTTGCACTCATTATCATTTCCGTATTTTTCAACAATGCGCTTTCCATTGGGAATAGTTGAAGCAAATATCAGAGCTGTTTTTATATTCTTTTCGTCGAGCAAAATTTTAAAATCTTCCACGGCGTTGTCTATTATCTTATCAAACCGAACGCCAACTTCATTAGCATCAAAATCATTACCAATCTTTTTAACGCCTTCAAGGTCCGCTTGATAATGCGTGTTAAGCATTTCTATTGATGATAAGAAACCTTCATGGATAAGGTAAGGGATGTCTGACTCATAGCATTGGCCCTCAAAAATAACATTGCCATCTTTAACTTTGTCGTGAATGGTTCCTTGGTTGGCTCGATAAGGTGAACCTGTAAGCCCTGTAATCTTCATGTTTGGATTGATGCGGCGCAATGATTTAATAATTTTCTGGTATGTCGTACCAACATCAGGTGAAATCAAATCGCACTCGTCAACGATCAGCAAATCAAAGCGTCCACTGGTCGCCCGACGACTTAAAAAGCTGGTTTGTGTGGCAATAACAGCCTGTCTATTGATCTGAAATGTCTTTGACTGTGCAGAGCAAATGCCTATCAATGGCTTATGTTTATTATCGACATAATCAAACGCTTGTTTATAGTTCTGAGTGCAAAGTTTGTGATTTGGCACGAGCTGCAAAACACGCTTTCCATTCTTTAATCCAATGCTTGTTAACTCAGCCATGACAAGCGATTTACCGAATCCAGTAACGCAGTGGGCATACTCTGTCCGGCCTTCTTTTAGTGCCGTAATAATTGCTTTTACACAGTCTTTTTGGTGTGGGTAGAGTTCTTTTTTCATAATTCAGCCAATAAAAAAGCCCAAAAACAAAACCGGCCAGGGTTTTATTGATGGGCTTAGTGCGCTGTGAGTGCTCATTTTCAGGCTGGCCCCTGAATTTTATCTATTTTCGCGTAAAACTTAGCAATGCGTCAACATGTAATTTTGCGGCTTCTTTTGTTAGGTGTATCAGGCCATTATTAAGCCACTCGTTATCCTGTTCATCATTGTTCCAGATTATTAACGTTTCTAACCTTTTACTAGAAGTAGATGCAACGTAATAAATAGACTCGCACTCTGGCTTAACTCGCAACGGTTCTGGCACTTCGTACCCATTGATATTGATGGTTTTTGGTTTTCGGCGATATTCAAATAATTCTAACCATACTGGGTTTTGTAGAAGTTTAGACCACTCATTATCCTGAAATCGCTTATGTTCCCACCTCTTCCAGGGCTTATCAGTTTCCATTGCATCCTGTGCATAAAGCGCCATAAGTTCAGCGTGTATATGTTGTTGTTTTTCTTCGCTCATTAGCTTAACCTCAAAATTTGTTTTTTAACCAACGAACACCCGGGAATTTCTTCACCGGCTTTAAGGTGTTTGGCTATTTCTGTTTTTAATATCTTGAAAGACGCAGGTATTTTCTCGATACAATCATCAGGAAGCTTGAAATCTTTAAATGTTTCATCAATCACCACGCTCCCTTGCGACTCAGACCGAGACAAACTGCACAAGTCGCCTTTGACTTTTTTAATGTCAAATGTTTTCATAGTTTCCAGTATAAAATCCTTCAATCTTTCTTTAACTCTTTGCTTTCTTCTAATATCTTTTGTTAGCCTATCAACCCCTATTGAGAACGCGTAAGCTGATAGTTTTTCTTGTCCATCCGCCTCTATATAAATCTCACTCAAATAGCGCAATTTATGCTCAACATCACCAACGATTGAATCAAGGTTAAGCTTGATATAATCAATCTCACTTGCATCTTCTTCATCGTCAAGGAAGAAAAGTTGATCGAGAAGTTCTTGCTGTTGCGCCTTAAGTTCAAAAATTTTTGTCATTATTTTTCTCCAAGTTAAAAAGCCATCCTTGGCTGTAAATGTTAGTTGTTAGTTGTTAGAAAGGCGCGTCGCCCCATTCATCGTCATCAGCAGCACTAAACGACTGCGCCATAGGCGCTTTATTCTCAGCCTGCGCCACAATCTGAGCACCACGACTACCAGGAAGCATTTTAACCACTGGCAAACTTGGAAGCCATGCGTCCAGAATTGCAGCATCAATGCCGTCTGCTTTTTCGCTGGATGTTTGGCGGGTGTCAGCGTCAAAGAAGCGGATCACTTCACCACGTTCGCCAACGGCATCAGTTGCGTGACCATCTTTCCATTTGTAATATTCAACCATCTGCACAACAAAGCCCAGGTGTTTATCGATCAATTGCGGATAGCCTGTTACTTTAACGTCCTTGGTTGATTTAGTATCAAAGTCCCATTTCTGAATAATGGTATTTTGTTTTGGTTTCAGTTCACGCAAAGACAGAGCCGACATTAAGCTATTTATTGCTGCAACACCAAAATCAAGCGTATCTCCCGCTTTACTGATGTGCCAAATTGTATGGCTAATGCGTTGGCCTTGGTCGCTTACAATATCTAACGCCAAACCTACAGCGCCACCTGTGCTTACAGTTTCATAGGCTTGCGTTATTCGCCCCAGGTAGTCGCCTGTTTTGCTAATCGGGCCAGACTGAAATGATTCTTCTTTTGCTGTTTCTTTTGAATAGGTAAAGCTTGTCATGTTGATTCCTTAGTTGTTGATAATATCGTTAAACATTTGCGTGCAAACTTCCTTCCTGGTTTCAACTGTGAAACTATATGCGTCAGGAATGTTCGAGCCGTCAATGCTTCTTGTTTTTGCATAAAATAGGCTGGTGGGTCTGGTATGGATAACCGTCTCAGCTTCGCTATTGGTTCCAAGGTTTTTAGTCCATTTACCCGCGCCAACAGTGCTGGTCATAATCTCGCTGGACATGAAGTAAACAAAGTCGCTGGATCTCTTTAAAAGCTCAGGGACGTTATGACGGCCATACACCTGTAAAGCCATTTCCTTCTTTTTGTAGGTCTTTCCTCCTTCCGAGTTTTCGTTTGCCCATGCTGCATGGGTAATTAGTATGACATTAAAGCCACGTTTGCGGAGCTGTTCACAGCCAGTCAATAGCCTGTGCCAATAATCCATTGCAAATCCTTGGCCGTCATAGCCTAGGTCAATGATGGTTTTTACTGGCTTGGGTTCTTTGGCATCGGTAAATGGATGGTTCAAAACAATGTCGTTATAAAATAGGCGTTCAGCAAATCCCAAACTATCAATAATAACGGTCTTAACAGGCTTGTCGATCTTTTCAATGTTTGCTTTTTTGCACAGCCAGCCAATCATTTGAAAAAGCTGTTCACTTGTTTGAGCAATGATAGATCGGCCATTGGCATCAACAAACTTTGGCGCGGGGATCCAGTCTGTGCCAGCTTCAACAGATACATAAAATGGATCAGGCGCATACATACAAGCCCCAGTCTTACCAGTTCCTCCCTCACCATATATTACCCCAAGGAAAGGACGTTTTATTGGCTCACTGGCGACTTGAAGCGAGTCTAAAAAAGAATCATCTGACATCTTTCTTCTCCAAGTATTGCTCAATCGCTTCGTTAACAAGATCACGAAGCTTAAGCCTGTTATCAGCCGTCGAAAGCTCAGCTCGAAGCTTTTGCATGCGGTTTACAAGGTCAAAGCGTATGTGGACGCTTTGGGTTTTTGGGTTTGGCATTTTTCATCTCCAGGTTTTTAAAATAGCGCTTAGTTTATTTTATATTTTTATAAAATGCAACTATTTATTAGTTTCTCTTATTAAATTACAAGACAAGCCCCAATGCGAATACTCACCAATTTCTTGCATAACACGACGACCAGCAAGACTTAATACGTCATCCTCTGTTATATATTGCAATTGCATCGGAAGCCTTGACTCTGATAAAAAAGCTAACTCATTAAAAAAATTAGCTTGATCTTTGCTATTCATGCTCCAAAAAACAGCAGCAGCTTCAAGCGGGGTAATTTCAAAGCTTATACTCCTGGTTATTGATGTCATTTTTCATTCTCCAATTTGTTTATTTACGAGCGGACATGGTAAACTATTTTTTCATTTTTACAAATAATTTTTAATGTGAGGGGATATGAAAGTTTTAATAGCTTGTGAATTTAGCGGGACAGTGCGTGACGCATTTATTGCCAAATGTCATGATGCGATAAGCTGTGATTTGTTACCAACTGAAAAACCAGGCCCGCATTATCAAGGCGATGTTTTTGATATTATTAACGATGGCTTTGATTTGATGATTGCTCACCCGCCATGTACCGATTTAGCTGTATCAGGCGCAAG
This sequence comes from Minisyncoccota bacterium, assembly GCA_041651395.1. GTDB lineage: Bacteria > Patescibacteriota > Minisyncoccia > Minisyncoccales > JAGOPM01 > JBAZJI01. The sequence goes on along the minus strand of JBAZJI010000004.1, from coordinate 26,106 downwards.
ACATTTTGAAGCTAAACGAAAAGATGGTAGGCAACAAAAAAGCATGGAGTTTTTTCTTGCATTAGCATTAGCACCAATAAAAATGAAATGTATTGAAAACCCAATTTCTATAATGTCAACTGTTTGGAGAAAACCAGATCAAATAATTCAACCGTGGCAATTTGGACATGGTGAAACAAAAGCAACCTGTTTATGGTTGGAAGGATTAACTATTTTGAAACCAACCAATATTGTTGAAGGCAGGGAGCAAAAAATACACAATATGCCACCAAGCGCAGACCGCTGGAAATTAAGAAGCAAAACTTATCAAGGCATTGCCGATGCTATGGCTAACCAGTGGGGATAATAAAATGACACTAGACAAAATAAAAGAAGCACTAAAAGACCGCAATCTAACCGTGATTGCAGGAAAAACAGGAATACCTTACCAGGCACTAGCAAGGCTTAGGCGTGATGATAGCTATCAGCCTAAGCATGATATTGTTGTGAAGCTTATTGAATATTTTGAGGGGGCGAGATGAGACGCCCACCTTATGCAAACATCATCAACCCAACGCCAACCCTATTTATATTCTCCGGTACAAAATCATGGAATAAATACAAAAACGCACAATCACAAGTTAGGGCATGGTCAATTTTATTGCCGCCAGGTGATGACCCGAAAACCTTTGACTGGTCAGTGTGTCGAGACAGGATTGTTATTGTTAAACATGATCCAGAGTTTGATATTAATCAACGCAAGGCATTAGCCTTATGCGTATTAAAAGCAGGAGCGAAAGAAATAAGCTTTGTAAATGATGCGATTTATTCACTATCCGACAAGGATTTCTTCGGATCTGGCGGGGAATTATATGTCGAAGATTACACTCGCTGAACTGGCGGAAGAACTGGGTGAGGAAATTGGGCTGGCAGGAGGTTTGAGTTTTAGTTGCGCAGATGAAATGGCAGAAAATGCCAAGGCGCCACGGTATCTAATCAATCGGTTTTTAGAGTCTGATAGTCACGGCATATTGGCAGGGGCATCAATGGCGTTTAAGTCGTTCATGGCATTAAAGATTGCGCACAGTATTTGCACAGGCCAGGATTTCTTTAATTTTGAAGTGTTCGACACTGGCTTGGTGATGTATATCTGCGGTGAGGGAAAAGGGGCGCTATCAAGACGCATGAGGGCTTTATCTATTGTTCATGGGGGGTTTGATGGGAATCTGATTGTGCTTAACGACAAGATTTTTATTGATGACCGTGACCATGTGCGGGAGCTTGGTATTGAGATTGCAAAGCGGCGACCTGCACTGGTGATTATGGACACGTTCAGTTCTATGAACAGTGGCACCAATGAGAATGATAACTCGGAAGTATCGTCAGTGCTGTCTATCCTGCAAAGCACAATCAGCAACGGCTATACCAGCTCGATGATAGTGCATCACTTTGGCAAGAATAAAGACTTAGGGCTACGTGGCGCGTCTGCATTCACTGCCAACAGCGACTATGTAATGATAATGGACAGGATTGAGAATACGATGATAACCACATTATCAAGCGGAAAGACCAAGGACGGAGATCAGTTTGTTGAGGTTGAGGCCGAGGCGCGAGTAGTTGAATTGGGTATTGATAATCAGGATGGGACAAAGGCGACAAGCTTAGTGCTTGAGTCTATTTCTGGACTGACTAAAGGTTCCAAGCATGGCGCTAATGATGAGATTTTATGGTCCTGTTTTAATAGTGCGATGGAAGATAGTCCTGTTCAATTTTCTGATGGTGTTGGTGTAAAGCCTGTTGATTTTGCAATGTTTGTAAAACATAGCCAGCACTTTTTTGGGCAGAAGCAAGGAACCATTCGGCAAACAATAAACCGATTTGTAACGCGAATGGTGAAAGAAGAAAAAATGTTAGAAATCAATGGATTATTGATTGATTGCAGGTAAGCGTTACACTTGTAGCGTTACATTTCGAAATGTAGCGTTACATTAGCGTTACATTTCGAGCGTTACATTTGATGCGTTACACTTAGCGTTACATTTTGATTTTTAGCGTTACATTAAAAATGTAACGTCTACAGGACGCATTATATAAGGGTTTGTGTTTTTTTAATGTAACGCTACACTTTAAAAATTACGTTACATTTCATTTTTACCATTTTCGAACAGCACTTGACTTATGGGTGAAAATGGTTTAAGCTTAGCGCAGCTTTTGCGCAGCGACGCTTAACCCCACCCAGAAAGGCAGTTTTGGTTTTTTTTAGTTGTATTCACGCTCATGTTTTGATAATCTGTAGTTGTAGTAACGGTGATGTTCAAAAGCAGCGGGAAGGCTGGTAACTTTTAAACATTATCCTCCAAGTGATGTTTCACCCCGCGCCGATTCTTCCCAGTCGGTTAGCGGGGTTTTTTTTGGATAAATATAGCCAAATGAAAAATTCTTGTAATAGATGCGGTGAATTAAAAAATATTGATTCATTTCATAAAAATCCAAGATCATCTAATGGATTAATGCGTATTTGCAAATATTGTAAATACATTTCTGAACGTCAAGGCTTAATAAAATTACAAAATGGGGACACCATGATAAAAATATCTAAGTTGAATGAAATTAAAAAAAATATGACTGGAAACACTAAAAATGTTTATGAAGCAGTGCCAATGCTTGAATATTGGGACATTAATAAAATATTTTCAGAGATCAAAAGATCTGGGAAAAATATACCAATGGGAATTGTTCAAAAGGAGCTGGAATTTTTAGTGAGCTCTGGAGTTGCATTAAAATCAGGAACAAACAGATATATTTTGAATGAAGTTAAGCAAGAAGATAAGAAAGAAATTCAGTCAAAAAAAGACCAAGCAGATGTAAAATCATTATTTATTAAATTATCAAAGAACATTTCAGATGTTGAGACTATAGTTTCATCAATAAAGAATGATTTGTCAGCAATAAATGAAGAGTTTGAATTTCTTAAACTGATAGAAGACGATAATTCCGAAGCTATAGAGGAATTTAAATCAAAGGCTGAAAAATACGATCAACTACAGGCATTATTAAACAGATGAGCGATGACATAGACAAAACAACGGAACGAGAAGAAAAGATACTTGCAGCACGCATAAAAAACCGCGCTAGCGCACCGCTACACATCAATAACGAGTCAGGCATATGTTACCAATGCGGTAACACCGTCGACCCCGTAACGGTTAGCGAGGCTGAGTATTATCCTGGATGGTGCTCTGCTGAATGCCGAAAGCAATGGGAAGATGAGCAATGACACATGCTAAATACGGAAAACAAATTAAGATAATCCGGATACCGGCTTATACAGTTGACGGCGTCCCAACATGCAGTATTTACGCCGGAAAAGAAACGACCTGCCCTATGCTTGGATTTAAAAACTTTGGCACGCAGCCAGTATGCATGCTTGGCGAGCAAGTTGATTTGCAACGTGTTTTTAATATTGTTCCGCATGACAAATGTATGGTGCATTATGAGCAATAACCCTGAAATGTACCAACGCGATGCACAATGGTTAGATGATTATTGCATAAAACATAACCTGGACGCACCAACAGACGCGCAGGTGGACGCATTTTGCGAAAAGGTTGCGATGATGTGTTCTGATGCAGGTATGAGCGATAAAGACGCAAGGATTATGGCGTTTAAGGAGGTGTTTAGTGATTGAATTATTGCATGGCGATTGCCTGGAATTAATGCGTGATATACATGATGGAAGTATTGACGCAATCATAACCGACCCACCATACGGAACAACGGCCTGCAAATGGGATAGCGTAATACCGTTTGAGCCAATGTGGGCTCAATTAAAGCGCATTATTAAGCCAAATGGGGCGATTGTATTGTTTGGTAGTCAGCCGTTTACTAGCGCGTTGATTATGAGCAATATTAAGTTGTTTAAATATTGTTGGATATGGGAAAAGGGAAGATTTGCAAACCAGATGCTTGCAAAAAAACAAGCTTTAAAAGTTCACGAGGATATATCTGTTTTTTATGGTCAGCAATGCACATATAATCCGCAAGGCATTATTGAGGTAAACAAGGTTACAAAACAAGGTTCAAGAATAACCGATAATAATGGCGGTGGCATCAGAAAAACTAGCTATGTACAAACACACACTAATTATCCTAAATCAATCTTATCGTTTAAAAGTGCTGGGAATACTATACACCCAACCCAAAAACCAGTAGCACTGCTTGAATACCTAATAAAAACCTATATCAACGAAGGCGAGACAGTTCTTGATTTTACAATGGGAAGCGGAACTGCAGGAGTAGCAGCAAAAAACCAAAACCGTAATTTTATAGGCATTGAACTAGACGAAACTTATTTTAATATCGCTAAAAAGCGAATTGAGGAAGCATGAGCATTGGCATATTTGTTAACATTGCATTAGGACACCGTTACCCGATCATGACGGCGCATGGCACAGGAGTTGTTTTTATTGGAGAAAATGAAAAATTAAGTCGCAGTACAAAAAAAACTGATAGAAAATACAACGGAAATGGTGAGTATAACGCTCAGAAATTCCGCGGCAAAACGCCAAAAGAAAGAATTATGCACTCTATCCGGTACAACGGATCTCTGACACAAGGCGAGCTCAGGAATAGCTCGTTCGCATTTCAGCAGTTAACGCCAAAGGGGCGGGAAGAAATGCTTAGGATGATTGAGTCGGAGGGGCATATAAAAACAGAGATTAAAATAAATCCTTATAACAAAGCAAAATCATTGTTAATAACTTGGTTGGGTGAAGAATGAGTAAACATGAAGAATCAGTAGCAAAGAAAATAATTGAACGTGCTGAAGTTGGCATAAAAAAGTATGGAGTGACTGTTGAGAGCACAGATTTAAGTGAGCTCGATTGGTTAATACATGCGCAACAGGAAGCAATGAATTTGGCTGTGTATTTGGAGAGGTTGATTGATGATAAAACCACAGAAACATACGGGTTTAAGCCGGGTGACAAGGTTAGAATTGTTAAGAAGGTTACTGAGCAGGAAGGATGGCGTAATAGCTGGGTAATATCTATGAGCAAGATATTTTTTGAAAATATAAATAGGATATTTGAAATTAAAAAAATTTGTAAAGAAGACGGCGTTTATCTTGTTGGTTTACCGGCTTATGGATTTCCGTCGGAATCATTGGAGTTAGTAAATGAAACCACACCTAAGACTTAAGAGTGGCAAATGGCAATGCCTTGGCGCGGGAGTAATCGCCTACGGCGATTGCCATATATCAGCATTTAAACGTTGGAAGGAATTAAGACGATGAAAGTAAAAATAAAAAAACTAACAACAACCGCAATGGTGCCAACCTACGCAACAAGGGGAAGCGCGTGTTTTGACATTTACGCTGATTCGTTTGCCAATATCTTCCCAGGTGAAGCGGATATTATTAGAACAGCGTTGGCTTTCGAAATACCTGCAGGTTACGTCTTGAAAATTTATAGCCGATCAGGTCATGGCTTTAAAAACGGCATAAGGCTTGCCAATGGCACTGGGATCATAGATTCAGACTATCGCGGCGAGTTGCAAATAAAACTACATAATGACGGAACAGAGCGTTTTGAAGTTGAGCCAGGCTACCGCATAGCGCAAGGTATGCTTGAAAAAGTAGAGCAAGTGCAGTTTAAAGTTGTTGCCGAGCTGAGCGAAACGGAAAGGGGAAAAGGTGGCTTTGGTAGTAGTGGAAAATGAACTGCCCTAGATGCAACAAGCCAATGTTAGACCTTCGCAGTATAAACAAACGCCAATGCACTACGAAGGATTGCGGTTATTCTCATGTTTGGGAGCTGGCATATAAACAGAGACCATTGATTCAACATCAAAGATAATAAAAAAAGCCCCGAATGGGGCTTTAGTTAGTCATTGCTATCAAAATGAAGCGTTCATTTCATTCTCTAGTCTTTATTTATTGTTTTCCCAGCTGCAAAGTCAGCCAATGTCAGTCCGCCGGTGTATTGGCAGTGTGCCAGCTCTCTAAATCGCTCCCATCTACCAGCCCATTCAAGACCTAGTTTCTCGGCAATTTTCCCGCATAGCTCAAAGGTGTGAATGTTTTTGTAGTCTGCTTTCCCATAAACAATGGGCACAAAGTCAAAGGCCACGCGCCAATTGTGGAATGACTGCCCAGATTTTGCATTGGTGACTTTTAATCCAGGCTTACTGCGGCCTTGTGCGTAAAGTTCGGCCTGAGATTCAAGATCGCGGTAGGTGCTGGTGATTATGACATCGATGCCACTGTCAGCACAGGCCGCTACAAACTTTTTTGCAAGATCAGCAACATAGGGGTGCAGGTCTTCAATTTTTCTACTATTTAACATGGCGTTGCTCCGTGAAATATTCCGATGATGGTTATTATTGTCAGCACGAGCAGTATAAAATCGTCAAGTGGGTGATTATTCATTTTCTAAAATTCCCTGTCCGATAGCGCAATCAAGGCAATATGATTCACCATTGTCATCAAATATTCCGTCCTCTTCACATAGTTCTGTCGGTTCGCCACACATGCAGCACATTTGCCTTGTTCCAGGGTAGTTACTGCTGTTCCATGCTTCATGCTCTGACTGTGTTAACGCGCGTCTTTTACCTCCGGGCCATGTATTCATTCGACATCCTCCAATTCAAACACCTTGCCATGCCCTTGTTTTGTCATATATGACGCCATATCGGGCGAGATCATGTAGTCATGGTTGTCTGTTATCATCACATAACCATTTGCCTTGGCGTTGTGTTCGCCAAATACCAGCAGCGCTATCACTGCCAGCATGGTTAATGATGTGTAAGTTTCTACTCTCATGCCTCCCCCTTGCATTTACGAGTTATCCACTCGCTCAAACTTATCCCCAACAAAAAAGCCTTGTGTTCCCACTCGCTTTTGTCTGAGCGAGTAGCCCTGATATTTATGTTTTCGCAGCGAGGATTGACCTTCGATGCGTTCTTTTTGCCGGTCATTCCGTGTTCTTTTTGCATGTTATCTCCAAAAAATTAAGCCATCCTTGGCTGGTTGTTTTAATTAATTACTTCAACTTTAGAAATAATTTTAGTGGCGCCTATCTCGCGCCTTACAATATATCCAACATTGTACTTTTGGCGATTAGCACCAGTCCTTGATGCGTACCCAACAACTCCTTCCCCATCAACATCCAGCACTTCGGTAACTGTTCCTTTCTTACCATATTTGTTTAGTTCTGCTAGTGCAGTAATGGAAATACTCCTCCATCCAGCTGCTACTAATACAGAGGATTTGTACGATATTTTTATAGTGTTTGTGTTCATTGTCTTAATCTCCAAGTTTGTTTCGATTCCAGGCCATTCCCGAAACCGTGAACATAGTATTTAATATCTAATTCTTTTTGTCAACACAAAATGAATAAATAATAACAATTATTTTCACTTTTTATTTGTGATGTTATACTGTAACAATGAATGAAAATAAATTAGGCAAAAATAGGAAGCCGAATAACGGCGCAGGCCGCCCGAAGGGCGCCAAGAACCTTGCGACTAAAGAAATCAAGGACATGATCATTGGCGCTCTGTCTGACGTTGGCGGACAGGCTTACCTTGCCAGGAAAGCGGAACAAAACCCAGTGGCATTCATGGGCCTGATTGGCAAAGTGTTACCAAAAGACATCAACGCAAACGTCGAATCAAAAAATGTCACTATCGTTTTAGATAGTTATGACGAAAAAATTTAAACTCACAGACAAGCAGCGCGAAGCGCAATCCGTCCTCTCCAGCGACGCAACTCATATCTGCCTGTTCGGCGGATCTCGGTCTGGCAAGACTTTTTTATTAGTACGCAACGTAGTTTTACGCGCACTAAAAGCGCCAAAATCACGTCACGCAATATTCCGCTACCGTTTCAACGCAGTTAAAGCATCTGTCGTTCAGGACACGTTCCCAAAAGTTATGCAGATTGCATTTGCAGGCGTTGAGTACAACCTAAACAAAACAGACAACTACGTCACATTTGCCAATGGCTCAGAGTTGTGGTTTGGGGGACTTGACGATAAAGAGCGCGCAGAAAAAGTACTTGGAATGGAGTTTGCAACCATTTATCTAAACGAGTGCAGCCAAATCCCACAGGGCTCACGCGACATGGTACTCACACGGCTTGCACAGCTCGTAAACACAGAGATAGAAGGCGCTAACCTAGGCGTGCTCAAGCCACGCATGTACTACGATTGCAATCCACCATCTAAACTACACTGGACGTACAGATATTTTATACAAAAAATTGATCCTGATACTAAGCAACAGATACACAATCCAGATGATTACGCAAGCTTCAAAATAAACCCAAAAGACAACACAGAAAACCTAAGTGCTGGATATTTAGACACGCTTCAAGGCATGAGCGCAAGACTGCGCAAACGATTTCTGGACGGTGAATTTGCAGACGCTAATCCTAACGCGCTATTTACCGACGAGAATATAGAAACATGGCGCGTAATAAATGGCGAGACACCGCAGCTCATCCGCGTTGTTGTTGCTGTTGACCCAAGCGGGTCGGGCGATGTAGATAATGCAGACAATGACGATATCGGTATTGTTGTTGCCGGATTGGGCGTTGATGGCAATGCATATTTGCTAGAGGATTGTACTGTTAAATGTGGCCCGGCGACATGGGGAAGAATAGCAACGGATGCGTATGACAGACATCAAGCTGACATGATAGTCGGCGAAATAAACTATGGCGGGGCAATGGTACAGCACGTCATTGAGACAGCAAGGCCGCGAACACCATACCAACAAGTCACAGCGTCACGAGGTAAGGCGGTTAGAGCAGAGCCGATTAGCGCACTATATGAGCAAGGCAAAGTTAGGCACGTGGGGCGATTTAACGATCTCGAGGATGAGCTAACAGGTTTTAGTACAGTCGGTTACACGGGCGATAAATCACCTAACCGGGCGGATGCTTTGGTGTGGTCAATCACAGCATTATTCCCTGGTATTGTTAACCCGCGTAAGACAAAGCAGTCGAAAAATTATGAACATGCAACAGGCAGCTGGATGTAATGATATAATGTCGCAAACGTACATTAGGCAATAACATGACTAAAAAAGAAGAACAAATCGTAAAGGACGCACACAAATATTTCGCCATTTTTGCTGATGCTGAGTCAGAGAACCGCGTCAAAATGCTGGCAGATTTAAAGTTTGTGCGTCTGGGAGATCAATGGCCTGAGTCAGTAAAGCGAGATCGTGAGCGTCCAGGCGCAGAGCGGCCCATGCTTACGACCAATCGAATATTTCAGTTTCGCAATCAGGTCATCAACGAGATACGCCAAAACAAGCCATCAATCAAATACCGCCAAGCCGATGGTGAAGCCAACGAAAAGGCAGCTCACATGCGCGGCGATTTGGTGCGCAGCATACAAAACAAAAGCCATGCCGACATTGCCTACGATACGGCTGTTGAATGGCAGGTTGATGCAGGACTAGGCTATTTCCGCATATTGACTGACTATTGTGATGATGAAGCAGTCGATGAGCAAGATGTAGTCATTAAAGCCGTCCCGGACATGTTCAAAGTTTACTACGACAACCTAAGCGTCGAGCCAGATGGATCAGACGCTAAACGTGCGTTTATTGCCGAGGAGTGGAGTAAAGACGAGTTTGAATCAGAATATCCAGATGTTGAGGTAACCGGATGGGACGCAAAAGGCACCGGCGACAATTGGGTTTTTGAAGACACAATCAGAATTGTAGAGTATTTCGTTATCGAGTCAAAACCGAGAACTAGAGTCAAACTACAAGACGGATCAACGGCATGGAAAGATAAGATACCAGAGGTTTATCAGCATCTAATCACCGGTGAGCGCAAATCAGAATCACGCAAATGCATGTGGTACAAAATAGCAGGTAATGAACTACTTGAGTCAACAGAACTTCCATGCTCTTACATACCAATCATCCCGGTTTACGGGGTCAGCATCCATTTGGAAGGCAAGCGCCATGTCCACGGATTAACGCGATTTGCAAAAGACCCAGCCACGTTATACAACTTTTTCCAATCAGCCAATGCTGAGACATTAGCACTTGCGCCGCGATCGCCATATATCGCCGCAGAAGGGCAGCTTGATGGGTACGAACAAGAGTGGAGCAACGCAGACAGAGTTAATATCTCAGTCCTGACCTACAATCCAGTCAGCAATCTTGGCCAAACACTCCCAGCACCGCGCAGAGAGCCGCCAGTGTCATCCAATCCTGGCTTCGACACGGCCATGAATAGAGCTATTGATGACATGAAAGCGTGTATGGGTATCTTTGATGCGTCACTAGGTAATCGTGAATCTGAGCAATCTGGCAAGGCGATATTGTCGCAGCAACGACAAGCATCAATTGGCAATTTCCATTTCAGCGACAACTTCTCACGCTCACTCAAACACGCCGGGCGAATCATTAACGAAATGCTGTCTATCTATGACACACAGCAAGTCATGCAAGTAATTGGCGAGGATAACTCGCAAAAAACCATTGTTATCGACCCTAACGCACCGGAAGCCTATCAAGAGTTGCAAGACAAAGACGGCAAGACAATCGAGGTTTACAACCTAAGCAAAGGCAAATATTCATGCGTTGTTGACACTGGCCCGTCTTACGCCACTAAACGCCAAGAGTCGGCCGAGTCTATGATGCAAATGGCACAGGCTGACGAACAACTGATGGCTGTTGCTGGTGATATTGTTTACCAAAACCTTGATTGGCCGCAGGCCGAAGAAATAGCCAAGCGCAAAAAGCTGATGCTTCCTCCGCCTATCCTGCAACAAATCGAAAAGGACGAAGGCGATGGAGCGGCTCCACTCGACCCAGCCATCGAACAGCAAATGACACAGATGTCACAAATGGTCGAGCACTTGAGCCAAGAGCTGCAAACTGCTCAGGCTGGCGACAAATGGAAAGAGGAAGAATTAGAGATTAAACGTTTTGCAGAGCAAACCAAGCGCCTTGAAGTCGAGCATAAGATAGCGCTTGAATCAACCGGCTTATTCCACGAGATAGCAACATCTCAAATGCAGCAAACCTTAAGCGAACCAAATGATGGCGAACTTGAGGATAAAGATGAAGAACCGTCGGAAACGGCGCCACAACCCACCGTGTCAGGAGACATGCAATGATAGCAAGACCATTAAAAGATAGAATTATTGTTAAACGCAACGAAACTGAAACAGTCACCAAGGGCGGCATTGTCCTGGCTGAATCAGCGCAAGAAAAGCCCATAAAAGGCACCGTGCTTGCTGTTGGTGACAACACAACGCTAAGCGTTGGTGATGTTATCCTGTTTGGAAAGCATAACTGGACAGAGTTTAAAGAAGATGGAGAGACTTATCTGATTATGACTGAGGATGATGTTTTTGGCGTACTGGAGAATGTGTAATGAATGCTGAAACAATAACATTTGACGAACCAGAAGCCATTATTGGCGATGAACACGAAGATCAGCCAGAACAAGATGTTGAGGCAGAAGAACAGGAGGTTGAGCAACCTGAACCAGAAGAAGAAAAAGTCCCAAGGTCAGTTCAAAAGCGTATAAATAAAGCAGTCGCTCAAAAAGGAGCGGCAGAAAGGCTGGCAGAAGTAGCCAGGGAGGAGGCAGCACAGTTGCGCCGCGAGCTTGAGCAACTAAAATCAGGACAGCCGCAGCCAAAAGCCAAGCAAGAAGGAGCGCCCAATCCTGATGATTATGACGCTGGCCCGTATGACCCTGACTACCAAGCGGCACTTATTCAATACAATGTCAAACAAATATTTGATAATCAGCAAAAACAGGCTACAATAGCGCAGAAGGAAAGCAATGTTATAATGTTGCAAAACAAAGCAAGGGAAGTGCATGAGGATTATGATGCAGTAGAAGCCGAGTTATTCGAACATCCTATTACATCGGTCCAGGCATTTAGGGATATATTGCTGGAATCAGAAAACCCCGCTGAAATGGCCTATTATCTGGGTAAAAACCAGGATGAATTAGACAAGATCAGTGAAATGAACGCAACACAAGCCTTGAAATACATTGGTAAATTAGAGGATAAAATATCAAAATCTTTAGAACCGGCAAAAAAGCCAGTGTCTAATGCACCAAAACCAATCGCTCCGTTAGGGAGTGCCAAGGGGCCAAAGACAAATAAAAGCCCCGATGAAATGACAATGGATGAATATGCCGCATGGTATAAGTCCAAAAAATAACGCATTAACTATGCCGCGTCGAGATGACGCCATAATCCCTAATCAGACGGAGCTTTTACAATGGCTAACACCACACTTACATCGAGCATCATCAATAAGCAGGCCCAGATGGTCTTGCAAAACGAATTAACCTTGGCTAAAGCGGTAAATACCGAATATGCCGATAAATTTGGACAATCAGGCGCTAAAATCGGCGCCACTTACAACTTACGCAAACCGCCACGTTACCTAGGTCGCGAGGGCGAAGCGTTGCAGGTTGAAGCGTCAACCGAAAACTATGTGCCTATTGTCATTAATAGGTTGACAGGAACAGACATCACGTTCTCAACAACGGATTTAAAGCTGAACGTTGAGGATTTTACCGAGCGTTTCATTTCTCCTGCGATCACAAGCGTTGCCAACAAAATTGACGTAGCTATTGCTAATCTTTTCAGCGACGTTAACCGACTTGTCAACCACGGCGCGACAGCGGCTTCTTATGGCACTTCTGGTGCTTTAAATGGTGGATCTCAAACCTTAGCAGGCGTTCAAGGGCAAATCCTTACAGCTGGTGCAATCCTGACAGAAAATGGTGTGCCGCCTTCTGCTGGCAAACGTGCATTGACTGTTGATGCGATTTCTCAGGTGTCATTTATCACCCCAATGACCGGACTATTTAACCCAAGTTCAAAGATCAGCTCTATTTTTGAGGATGCTGCTTTTGCGACTAACACATTGGGATTCGATTGGGCGGTTGATGCAAACATTGCGCAATTCACGCCGCAAGCGGCTGGTTCATTAACTGCTATCAGTGCTGTTCCTGCATCAGGCGCAACCACATTGGCAGTTACCACAACAGCGGGCACTGTCCCAAAAGGCACGGTGTTCTCAATTGCTGGCGTGTACGCTATCAACCCGCAATCAAGAGCATCAACAGGCCGCTTGATGCAATTTGTTGTGACTGCCGATACCGTTGTGACTACAACTGGCACATTGCCAATTTATCCGGCATATATTCCAAGCGGACAGTTCGCTACCTGCACCGGCACACCAACATCAACGGCAGCAATCACCATTTGGTCTGGTGCAGTTGGCGCAGCTTCAACAAGTCAAAACTTAGCATTCCATAAAAACGCATTTGCCTTAGTGACTGTTGACCAAGAATTGCCAGAAGGCGTGCATTTTGCATCAAGAAATAACTACAAAGGCATTTCATTGCGTATTGTTCGCCAGTATGACATCAACTCTAACCAGATTCCGGCACGTATTGAGGTCTTATATGGCGTCAAGACAATCTACCCTGAGCTTGCGGTTCGTTTAGGCGGCTAATAACTCAAGCCCCGGAAACGGGGCTTTTCCCCAATTTTAGGAGCAAAACAAATGCCTTCATCTTATAACCTCAAAAACTTAACCGGCGAGCAGGTGCTAAAGCAGTACGACTCGGCGTCTTATCAAATCAACGGCGGCTCAAGCATTGCCGGCGGAACACTGACCAGCGAAGCAAGTCCATTTACTGACACCGTGACCGTCACAGGTGTCGCGACCACGGATGCACGCATAGGTATTTCTCCTCGCGATGCAGTTGTTCTCCCCGCCGGATTGGCGCTAATAAGTATTGTTGTATCAGCTACCAACACGCTTCAAATCACATGGAAAAACACCACACAAAGCGCTATTTCCCCGCCTGCGGCTGGTGTCTGGTCAGTTGCTGTATTGGGTAACTACATCAAGCAGTAAGCTTTATCAGGACTTCTTAGCCATGGACGGCTATTATCAAGGGGTAAGCCATGCCAGTTACACAACCGATAAGCGTTGAAAAAGTCCGTCCAACATACGCATATAGAGCCGCAGATATAGCCCCAGCCGCAACGCCTACCGATGTTTTAACGGTATCAGGCGCAGACGGTAAAGTGGTAAGAATCACCAAAATAGGAATCACCGGCGATGCCACAGCAGCGGCAATCGTTGACCTGTATATCACCAAGCGCACAACCGCCAACACCGGCGGCACATCGACAAATCCAACACCAACAAAATACGACAGCGCAGACCCTACGCCATCAGCCACAGTCACGCTATATTCTGCCAATCCGTCGGCAGTAGGCACAGGCGTTTCGCTGGAAGGCGACATGATTTATTTGCCAGCAGCAGCCACCCCAGCAGGCGAGCCTAGCCATTGGGAACGAGAATATTGGTTAGGCGAAGCCAAGGGGCCGGTATTAAGAGGCGCAAGCGAATTAATATCGATCAATTTTTCCGGCGCAACACTTCCAGCAGGCGCAAAATTCTATTTCTATATCGAATGGACTGAGGAAGCTCTGTAATGCAGAAATACATCAACACAGTTACCAACTACAGCGGAGATAGAGTTGCTGGCGCAGTCGCTACAGTAACCAATCTTGACGGCAGTCCTGCCGTTCTCTATTCAGATGCCGCTGGACTTGTGCCAATTGGCCACCAGGTAACAACAGACGATCACGGACAGTTTAGTTTTTATGCTGCAATTGGGCGTTACAACATCGCTGTTTCAGGGTTGGGAATTACTCCATATTCGATCACAGATGTTGCCATCAATGGCATAAATTACACAGCAAGCGTCAAAGACTTTGGCGCGGTTGGCGATGGTGTTATTGATGACACATCAGCTATACAAGCAGCTATAACTTACGCCATAAATAACAACAAATATCTTTACTTGCCAGATGGCAATTACAGTTGTGATCTTCTTACCGTACCACATGCAGCACAATTTAATTTTACTGGGCCTGGCCATATCATAAAGCGCACATCAGATGGCACTAATTTATTAGAGATAAATAAAAACGGTGCTGGATATATGATTGCAAATATATCCGGGATTACGTTTACTGGCATAGCTGTAAATACACCATCGGTCGTTTATCTTGAGTCTATTGTTAGGTCTGCTTTAGATAAACTCACAATATCAAGCGGTATTATCGGTTTGAGACTAGCTGGCGGAATCATCAATTCAATTACTCGATCAATCATAAGTGGAAACAGTATAGGCGTAAGTATTAAGGCGCTCCCTGGCGCGTATCTTGGCGGATGGCCAAACAATAACACCATATCTGGACGAACTGTCATCTCGGACAATACCCTAATAGGGATTGATTTTGATGATGGGCGCGTACTGGTTGTTGATGGTTGCGACATAGAAAATAATGGCACGTCAGGCAATCTAGTCACAGGCGGAATAATTGTAGGCCCTAATATTGGAGCCGAGGATTTGCCGACAGTGTTAACGTCCCCTGGCTTAATTGTATCAGGTGGAACATGGTTCGAATCTAATTCAGGTCAAGCATGTATTCATTCAAAATCAGGTAAGCTTTCGGTATCAAATAGCTATTTTGTCGCAAATCCTAACGCTGTTAATGATATTTACATTGAGGGAGGAAAGTATCTGCTTCTTGAGAATGACCACGACACTAATAAAACTGTTAACGTCAACGAAGGCGCAGGTGTTTTATATGATAATGCAATTATTCATTGTGACATTCATACTACAAACTCAGACTACACAAAGACTACACAAATAACATCAAAAGCTATTATCGGAGATTTGTATCTTGGTGATTATGGCAACAGTGAATCGCTGAGAATTAGAAAAATAGCCAACGCCGTTAATCGTATAGATATTTACGGCAACTCTACTGGTAATGGGCCAGTTATACAGGCCGAAGGTTCAGACGCTAATGTTAATATGGTTATCTCGCCAAAAGGAGCTGGTGGACAAATACAGTTTTATACCGATAGTGTTAATAAACGACAATTGACAATAACTAACACTGTAGGATCAGTAAATTTTGCCAACATCACTGGGTCTGTAACCGGCAGCCCTATAGACATATCCGCTCAAGGTAGTGATGCAAATATAGGCATAGAGCTACGCACAAAGGGAACTGGTGACGTTTTAGCGAGCACATTTAAGCGAGCATATACCGATGTTAATGCGGCAGCAGTAACAGTCGGAAAGTTTACGCATCTTAAAAACATTTATGCTGCTGGCACTACTACGCTAACGCTCCCAGACCCAACACTGTGCCAAGGACGCGAAATATCCATTATGAATACTCAGGCTCAATTAGTTATTTCTGCAACGGCTAATGTAATCCCACAGGCAGGAGGGGCAGCGACAACATCTATCTTAGCTGCCACAGTGGGTAAATGGTGCTACCTTGTTAGTAGCGGTGTTTATTGGCAAATAATGATGAGCAATTAATATGACCATTATCGTAAGCAGCACAACAGCAACCACCACCACCACAACCACAGCTCTTGACATCATTACAGGCGCTCTCAGGCTGCTCCAGGTTGCATCTGATGACGTTGTAATTAGCGATTCAGAGTTTAGCGACTCGCTTGAGTCATTAAACATGATGATCGATGCGTGGTCTAATGAGTCCATGATGTTGCACCACGTCACCACGGAGTCATTCCCTCTTGTTCATGGCCAACAGTCCTACACCATCGGCACAGGCGGCAACTTCAATACATCCAGGCCAATCAGCATCGAGCAGGCATATATTCGTGTCAATGGCTCAGATTACCCGATTAAATCTGTTGCTTATGATGATTGGGCGGCCATTAGGCTAAAGTCAATCTCAACCACATTCCCAGAATATTTTTATCTCGATCAAACCTATCCACTAGGCACACTTAACCTTTACCCCATCCCAAGCACCGCAGATTCAATCTATCTGTATTGCCGCAAGCCATTCGCAGGGTTTACCAATCTGACTGACGTTGTGTCATTACCTCCAGGCTATAACCGCGCAATGAAGTTCCAGCTTGCTTGCGAACTTGCTCCGGAATACCAAACAACCGCTGGTGATGACGTTAAGACGATTGCTATGGCTGCCAAGGCTGGCATTAAACGCGCAAACAAGAGGCCAATAACCGCTCAGGTTGACCCAGGGTTATTTGCTAATACAGGGCGAAGATATAACATTTACTCGAATAGGTAGGTTATGCCAACCATTTCCGAACTGATAAAAAAGACCACAGGTTCTACGCCTGAAGAAATGGCGCAAGCTGCTAAAACGCTTGAATACCTTTACGGCACTACGCCAATGGGACAGCAAGACTTTGGCCCAGGTGATAGCACAATAGCCAGTTCAGTTGCTCACCCTATTAAAGGAGTTGGCAAGCTTGCGAACTGGCTTAAGGACAACGTCAACACGGCAGCAGGATATTCAGATCCATACGACAACCCAAATCCATTGCTAGGCCCAAGCATGGAGCAAAAAGCGTTGGCAGGGGTTAATCTTGCAGGGCTATTGCAAACAGGGGCTATGCCGTTTGCGCCTAAGTCGACGGGTGGGACGTTGGGCAGTATTACAGCATGGCATGGATCGCCACATAAGTTTGATAAGTTCGATATGAGAAAGATAGGAACAGGGGAAGGTGCTCAGGCTTATGGTCACGGGCTTTATTTTGCTGAAAATCCAGAGGTTGCGACTGGCTATAAAAATAAATTGTCCAGTACAGATTTGCTTCATGAGGTTGGAGGGAAAAGATATTTCAGATCAAAAGGAAGATGGCTTGATAATGACCACCAAGGCGTAAAAGCAGACCCTGATACTGATTTAGCATTAGATTTAGTTCACTATTTCTCAAAAGATAAAGACGAGGCAATAAAGCAAGCATTGGCATCAATAGATAATGAGAAGCTTTATTCAAAGAGAAATTTTATAGACACAGAAGACATCCATATTGGGCAACACTTTTACACAGAAAATGAAATATTGAGAGCTGTTGATGTTTTGAAAAACAAATACCAGGGAATGGTTCCAGAAGGCAACCTATATAAAACCTCCCTAGAATGGCCCGATGCAGCCAGAGAAGCATCTGACCCTATGGGGCCGCATCATTTCCTTGATTGGGATAAGCCTTTGAGCGAGCAGCACGAGAGCATAATTAAAGCTTTAAAATCTTCCGGTAGATGGGCCGATGATGAGTGGAAATATGGCAAACCAATCAACGAAGTTACTGGGGCGGACGTTGCCAAATCAGTAAATAGTAGAAACAATGAAGGTATTGCCTGGATGTTACAAAAAGAAGGAATCCCAGGCGTTCGCTACCTAGACGGCGGAAGCCGTGGGGTTGGTGAAGGCTCTTATAACTACGTGCTATTCGATGACAAAATACCCAAGATTGTCGAGCGCAATGGTATGAAACTAAAGGACATGAAATAAATGAACCAAATCCAATTATTCGGCCTTGGCACTCAATCTAAAAGCCCAAACCTAACCGCAGCGCACCGGCTTAACTGCTTTTATGATATTCAGGCCGACAATGACAAGACAACCGTTGCAGCTTATGGCACCCCAGGCACTACGCTATTTTCCACGCCAAGCATAAATAAAACCTATGGCTTGCATTGGATGGAGTCAGTTAATAAGTTTTTCGTCGTTCAACGTGCGAGTTTATACGCTGTAAATCCTGACGGATCATCGGTTAAAGTATTTGAATTGCCTAATTCAGATTTCAATAGCCTGGTATCAATGGCAAATAACGGCATTGAACTTTGTTTTGTTACCGGCAAGAGTGCGTTTACATACAACACTACGACCGGCATCACAACAAACCTTGCCGGGATAATTCCTTATGATGGCAATGCAGCTGATACAGTCACATTCTTAAATGGTCGCTTCATTATCAACAGACCAAGCACTGGACAGTTTTTTATCTCTGGACTGTATGACGGGCTAACATGGGAAGGTCTTAACTTTGCCACTGCAGAAAGCGCGCCTGATAACCTGATTGCCGTTGTCGCTGATAAAGGAAATTTAGCACTGCTTGGCTCAAGCTCATTTGAATTGTGGACAGATAATGGTGACGTGTTATTCCCATTTAGCCGAATAAACGCCGCCCCAAGCGATGCAGGCTTGGCGTCAAGATGGTCACTTAGTCGGGCTGGTGGGTACATTACCGGACTATTTAAGAATCGAACAGGCATGTTGTCAATCAGCATACTGGATGGTTACACAGTCATGCCGATAAGCGGGCCTGATCTTGATTACATCATCAACAATTACACGGCACCAACCGATGCCATAGGTTTTGGCTATGCGCTAAATGGGCGGCATTTTTATCAGATAACTTTTGCCAGCGACCAAGCTTCATGGCTGTACAGCTTTGACTCTAAAACATGGTCACAGCTTAAAAGCTGGTCGATACCAAGACACAGAGCCGAGTTAGGCGCGTCGTTTGGCAACAAGTTTATTGTGTCTGATTATGAAACAGGCGAGTTGTTTGTGCTCGATCAGGACGCATTGACAGACAACGGCAACCCTATAGAACGCGAAATAACTGGAAGCCATGTTTTTGCAAAGAGCCGCAACAAAACCACTATATCAAGGCTCAGAGTTGATTTAGAAGGTGGCGTAGGGATTATTAACGGCCAAGGCTCAGACCCGCAAATCATGCTTCAAATATCCCGTGATAACGGCCATACCTGGGGCAATGAATTATGGACAAAATACGGCAAGCAAGGCGAATATAAGCATCGTGCAGAATGGCGAAGGCTGGGACTTGCGCGTGATTGGGTGTTTAAATTAAGAGTTACTGACCCGGTAAAATTCGTTATCATAGCGGCTATTATCGAAGGGAAGGAGTTGAACAAATGACGCTACCATTGCCGCCACAGCCACCAATAAAAGAGCCGATTACCAGCAAGCTTGGCAATATGTCGCTTGCTTGGGTGACGTTCTTTTCCAACCTCACTTCATACCTAAAAACGAACAAGGACTATGTCGAGGCACCACTATACGGAAACGCTTGGCTATCTGGCCTATCACAAGCAGGAACTGGTGGATATGACGCTGTTGTGGGCTTGGTCAGTGCAGCGGTAGCCGATGGCTCATTGGGTGTCAATGCCAATGCGGTAGGCATCACCACAACCAGCCAGGCTTTTACTTACGACACAGCAGGATTCAACCCGGCGCCAACCAGCGCCACGATGACCGCCATTGAAACCAACTCATATGGAACGCTTTATTATGAGTGGTTTCTGAATGATGTCAGTGTACAAAATAGCCTAGACCCAATTTATACATATACGCCAAAATCAGACTTTGCACTGATGCCTGACAAGGTCGAAGTGCAAGTACATCAGGACACTGACGACGGAATAATTGTTTCCCGCGACATGATGACAATGTTTGGCCTGAAGGCTGGCACTGATGCGTTGACATTTATCCTCACCAACGAAGCACACACGCTACCAGTAACAAGCGGCGGGGTAGTGACTTATACCGGGTCAGGTACAAGCATCTTGGTTTTTGAAGGAACGACGCAACTTGTTGAAGATAGTGCAGCCACTCCAGCAAATAGCACATTCAAGGTAACATCCGCCGTCGGCACAAATATCACCCCAGGTGCAGTAACAGGTACAGGAACGACTGTATTAAGCTATGGCGATGCCAGCGCAATGACAGCAACGGCGGCAACCATCGTGTTCAACCTGGCTGTAAAAACATCAAGCGGCGTTGTGCTTACGCTCAGCAAAACCCAGTCGCTTGCGCAGTCTATAGCAGGCAGTAGCGGGTCAAGCGGTCGAGCTCCAGCGCATTTATACATCGGCGGCACATCATGGAGCGATGCAGCAGCAGACGCGGCAATTGTTGCAGAGGGATTAACAAAGATAAATCATGACCGTGTGACCATATCGGGAACCGGATTTGCGATGGTCAAATACTGGGACGCAGGGACTAGCGCATGGGTGGCTGATGGCGCGGTGATTAATGGCAATCTGATTGTCACAAATACAATTACATCTAATCAGATAAATTCCAACGGCCTGACTATTCGAGATCCATCTGGAAACATCATCTTAAATGCCAGTGGGCTTGGCGGTAATATAAATTACAGCTATGTGTCAGGCACACCAACATCATTATCGGCAGTCAATGGCACAGAAGGCGCCAAGCTTACAGGAATTGCGGCAGGCGCTACGGTAGGTGCAACAATAGGCACTAACTTAAGCGGCACATTTACCGCGGGAAACATCGGCGTCTACATGCCTACCGCGGTCATTGGTACGGCACAGATTAAAAATGCCGCAATAGGTAGCGCACAGATAGGTAATTTGCAAGTGACCAATGCGCATATTGATAATTTAACAATTGGAACGGGGAAGGTAATGGCTGATCAAATAAATTCAAGTCGAGCAGTAGCGTCAACAGCTGCTGTATCATTAACTGCAGGTACAGTATATATACCTGCCGCTATAACCTTGCCAGCGGTATCGTTAGCTTCAGATAGGGGTGATGTTTCTTTTACAGCAACATTTAGTTGCTCCGTGTCATCAACCACGGCATTCACTGGAAGCGCACAAATGCAATATTCAATTGACGGAGGATCAACGTGGAACATGTGCCCATGCACGCAAACATTTGGATTTGAATTCTATGGTAATGCATCTACAGCCCGAGATTATTGGGAATGGACCATGAAGCGTTTTATACCGAAATCTACATTCGGGACATACACAGGCACGATAATGCTTAGGTGGGGTGTGCAGACAACAGTCAATAAAATGTTAGGACATTACATACTAGACGCGCAAGAGGTTAAAAGATGAGTTTTACAGTTTACGACCTATCAACGGGAATACCAATGTACAAAGTCGGCGCTCCAACACATGAAGCCGACCTATACGCAACGGCGACCGAAGGCGTATGGCCTGAATCAATACCTGAAAATTATCGCGTAATCAATGGCGCACTGGTCTATGTCGCACCGCCTGCCAAGCTGCTTTCTGATATTAAGTATGAAGCTAAGCAGCGCGTTAATGCCATAACACAAGAAGTTATCTTTGCTAAATACCCACAGCCAAAACAAGCAAATCTTCAAGCGCGTTTCAGTCAGTTGATTTATTTAGGAACGGCCACACCAGACAATGCCGAGGTGATTGCTATCCAGGCCGTTTGGGATGACATCCTTGCCATGCGTACCGCGTCTAATGTCGCAAATTCGGCAATTGACAGCGCAATGGACGAGGCGGCTGTTAATGTAATCGTTAGCGGTTTTACTGTGTGATGTTATAATGTAGCCATTATCAGTAGACGGGGATTATTTATGCAAAACTTTGAATTATTGGCGACAAATATTGATATTAGACCATTAATGCTTGCCATAAAAAGACGGCCTAATATTTGGAAAGAGGACACTTACTTAAGAGACTATCCACAAGGGCCGTTTGGCGATTGCGAGTCGATTATACTTAGATTCCCACCAAGATCTGTCTTTGAAACTGAAAAAGCACTTCAAGAACACTTAGTGGGTTTCGATCAACACGAGTGCGTAGATCAGCCGGTATATAAAATACTGCACGAAGCAAGACCTCTAATAATGGCACTAATGGGTGATGTACAAGGAGAGAGACTAGGCCGCTGCATTATAAATAAGATCAAGCCAGGCGGTAGGATTTACCCTCATGAGGACACGCCAGAACATGCTGAATATTATAGTCGTTTCCATATAGTATTGCAGTCATCACCAGGCGTTATTTTTATCGCTGGCGAAGAACAAGTATATATGCCTACTGGCTCAGTATGGTGGTTCAACAATGCGTTAAATCATGAAGTGATAAATAATAGCGCTGATGATCGTATCCACCTTGTTGTTGATATACGCACAAGCCGATGATTACTTACCAAGTTGAATCATTTGAAGAACGGTTGCCGGAGTTCAAATACTTACTACCTGAGCATTATGAAGAATTGGCACTAAACAAAGACAAGGTGCCCTTATCGCCGCAATGGGAAGTGTATTTTGACCAAGAGAGACAAGGGCAATTATTGTTTGTGACAGCCAGAGAGCTTGGGGAAATAGTAGGATACTTTATTGGTTTTGTGCGCCCAGGATTGCATTACAGCACATGCTTAACTTGTATTATGGATATATTCTACATTCGCAAGGACAAGCGCAACGGAAGGGCAGGAATTAAACTATTTCAATTTGTTGAAAAAGAATTGAAAAGGCGCGGAGTAAATCGTTGGTTTGTAGGTTCTAAAATACATGCTGATGCAAGTTCATTATTCAAATACTTAAAGTTTGAGCCGGTTGAAACATACTATACAAAATGGCTCAGTGATTAAAACACCATCAACGTCGGGAGGCGCATCATGGTAGCAGCAGTAGGAGTGGCAGCAGCAGCGGCTAGCGCCGCGGGTTCTATGGCATCAGCTAGCGCACAGAGCGACGCAAATAGCAAGGCAGGCGCAGCAAACGCAGCAGCCACAGCGCAAGCCAGACAAGACGTTGGCAAGGCCAGAAACAAGGCTGTTGGTTATATGGATCCATATAGTAAAGTAGGGCGGTCGGCGCTTGATGAACTGAGCCAACAAATGGGCTTAGGCGGGAGCTATGGTCAATCAGATGTGCCGACCAATGCCAAGATTGGTAAGGAATCAGATCCGGCATGGGCTGCAATCATTCAAAAGTACAACCCAAGCGGAAAAAGCTGGTCTAGTAAGAAGATGCAGGAAGTTTATAAACAAGCTTCTGCCGAATATCTTGCGACCAAAAACCAGCAAGGACAAGGCGGCGAGTCAACCAACCCAAATGCCGGTTATTTAACCGAGAAGTTTGGTGCGGAGCAATACAAGAACGACCCTGGCTATACGCCTATGGTCAATTCATTGGAAGAACTGCAAAATACCCCAGGATATAAATTCCAGCTTGAGCAAGGCTTGCAATCTGTCAATAACAGTGCAGCAGCTCGGGGCGGCTTGTTGTCAGGCGGGCAGCTAAAAGCCGTCAACAACTACGCGCAAGGCCAAGCGTCGACAGGTTATCAAGCGGCATGGGAACGGGCGCAAAATGCGTATAATGCGGCGTTCCAGCGCGACACTACAAACAAGAACAATACCTTCAATCGCTTGCAATCAATGTCTAATAATGGACAACAAGCGGCGCAAACGCAGGGCAACTATCAAATGGACGCCGGTAAATCGCTGGCAGGTGTGGCGCAACAAGGCGGCGAAAATGCAGCAAGCTTAGCACTTGCTCAAGGGCAAAATCAGGCAAACATGTACACCGGCATAGGAAACGCCGTAAATCAAGGACTAGGCGCCTTTGCTGGCGGCATGGGTGGTGTAGGAGCAGACACGTTTAACGGTGGCGGCACGGCTATGCAAAATGCAGCGCTAACAAATAACCTATTAGCTAATGCTGGCACACAGCGCAATTATGGAGCGGCGTTCTAATGGCAATCCAAATACCACACAACCCATTAATTCAATCAGTGCCTATGGCTGAATATGCAAATCAGTTTGCACAGCTTCGCGGCAATCAGCAGCAAAACACCTTGCGACAAATGCAAATCGAGCAAGCCCCGCAGCAATTGGCAAGGCAGCAAAAGCTTGACGATAAAAGTGCGTTGCTTAATCAGGCAAAAATAAACAGCGCCAACACAGAGGACGGGACGAAAAAACACGCTGCACTTAGCAAACTTGCAAACGATCTGATAAATAAAATGCAGGCCCAAGGCATCACTGATCCTCAACAGCAGGAAGATTATTCAAGGAAGTACCAGCAAGCAATGAGGCCATATATTCAAAATGTGCTTGGGCTTCCTGGCGCTGGTGACATGAGCTTGGAACAAGTAAAAATGATTGCCGGGAGTGCTGGAACAACAGGAGAATCTCAAGACTGGCTTGTTGTTAATGATGGCGAGCGCGGCGCGTTTATGATGAATAAGAAGGATGGCTCCATTAAACCTATGGAGCATGGAGGCCAGCAATTGAGGGGCGCTCCTTATGATGCAAATTTACAAGGCAGCATAGAAGCAGCAAAACAAGGACAAAAAGGCGTAAAGGTTACAGATTCGCAAGGCCGTGAATATTGGGATACCCAGCAGAACGCATCAGGTGGCACGATTGGCGGTAATTACAATCCAGGCAATATTAGGCCAGTTGGACAGTCGCAAGGATTCCAGCAATTTGCAAGTCCACAGGAAGGAATCCAGGCGATTGACCAAAACTTGCAAGCCTATGGAAGTCAGCATGGCATCAATACTTTGTCAGGCGTAATAAGCCGATGGTCGCCACCAAACGAGAACGACACAGGTGGATTAATAGCGGCAGCGTCTAAACGACTGGGTATATCACCAGGCCAAGAAATAGACCTTTCTGATCCTGTGCAGCGTCATGCGGTAGCCAGTGTGATTATGCTACAAGAAAACCCAGTGTTCGGAAAAAAACAAGGGCCAGTTATGGCTCCAAGTAATGCTGATAAGCAAGCACTTGAGAATCAGGCAAAGCTAAACCTTAAACAAGGCGAGGCTGATATTGAAAACCAAAAGAAGCTTGACCAAGACAAAAACCAAAAAACAGTTGATGCAAACGAAACATTGGCTTTATTGAACGAGATTGAGCCATTGCTTAATGAAACAACAGCCAGCGGCATAGGTGCAGATTACGATAAAGTATCGGCTTATTTTGGCAACTCGACTTCTGGAGCAGATGCGGCGGCATCATTAAAAGCATTGGGCGGAAGGCTAACATCTAAAATGCCAAAAATGTCAGGCCCACAGTCTGACAAAGATGCGGCTTTATATGCTGAAATGGCAGGAAGGTTAGGCGACCCAACTGTCCCTGTTTCACAAAGAAAGGCAGTATTGCAAACAATGAAGGCTATAACGTCAAATTATTTAGGAAATAAATCATCTGGCCCAAAAGCTGGCGATGTTGAGGATGGGTATAGATTCAAAGGCGGCGATAAAGCAGATCCTAAAAACTGGGAGAAAATCTAATGGCAAAGCCTTGGGAAAAGTATCAGCAAGAATCTAATAATGGTCCATGGAATAAATACAAAGCTAGTGAGCAAGCGCAGCCAGAACAGAAGCCGGATAGTAATTATCTAATGGACACAGCCAAAAACATACCAGGATCATTTGCCAATTATGCTGGC
>JBAZJI010000003.1:0-54949 GCA_041651395.1 Minisyncoccota bacterium | reverse complement strand
TATTATGCACAGACGGTTTTGAAAATCCAGGCTTTGAAAAGACCGGGGGAAACCGAGTCTAGAATAGTTCCTTTTCATTTCAACGAAGCTCAAATATTATTTCATAGTGTATGGCAAGAAGAAGTTGCTTCGACTGGGATGGTACGAATTGTTGTGTTGAAAGCTAGGCAGGAAGGGATTTCTACTTATGTCGAAGGCAGAATGTTTCATACTTGCCATTTTAACGAGGACACGAATGGTTTAGTTGTTGCACATGATGCCGACTCCACGGAGTTTATTTTTGGAATGACCCGGCGATTTAAAGATTTTCTTCCCAAAGAGCTTCGGCCAATGACTCGTTACTCTACTCAACGCAAGCTGGACTTTGATAACCCATCTGATAACAATAGGACTGACTGCCCTGGTCTCCGCTCTTCCATCGAAGTCCATACCGCTGGCAAAAAAGCTGGCATTCGTTCCCAAAACTTTGCATTCGCCCATCTAAGTGAGTGTGCCTTCTGGCCGAATCCCGAAAATGTTTACGCGTTACTTCCATCCATTGCCGATGCACCAGGCACGGTAATAGTAAAGGAGTCAACAGCCAATGGATTCGACGCATTCCGCCAGGACTATTATGATGCTAAAAATGGAATCTCTCTTTTTAGAGCAGTCTTTATTCCTTGGTTTCTTTTGGGAGACTACAGTTTGTCTGATATCCCCGTGGATGAGGAACGGGAGCTTAATGACACATTAGGACAGTTGGAGTATTTCGGCGGAAAAGAGGAACAGGAGTTGGTAGACCACTTCGGAGTCTCGTTGAATCAACTGGCCTGGAGACGCCGGAAGATTAGGAATATGCGTGGGGATATAGTAAAGTTCCACCAGGAATTTCCGGCCACCGACGAGGAAGCGTTTATTTCTTCTGGTTCCCCCATCTTTAGTTCTGCCAAACTAACCTATCAGCAAAAAAACTTTGTTAGAGAACCAATAGCCAAAGGAGTGTTAGATGCGCATGGCAAGCTCCGGCCCCAAACCGATGCTCCTTTGTGGATTTGGAAACATCCTGAACCTGATTATTTCTACACTGTGGGCGTTGATGTGGGTAGTGGTAGTTCCGATGGTGATTATAGTGTTGCTAGTGTGTGGCGGATTCCCAGGAATAAAAACGAAGCATATGAGCAAGTAGCAGAGATGGTTATGCACATCGACCCGATAGCTCTGGCGTTGCCGATTAGTTATTTGGCGAGATTGTATAATAACGCTTTGCTCTGTATCGAGGCAAACTCTTACGGTTTAAGCACCATCATCCAAGCCCAGACTCTATACGACAACTTTTACCGCTGGACATATATTGATAAAATTGGTGGCCAGATTACTAAAAAGATTGGCTTCTACACTAACCGAAGCACAGCCCCAACTCTTGCCAACCTTGCTTCGTTTATGATCGACATCAACGCGGTGCATGTTAGCTCCAAAAGACTACTCTCCCAAATGCAGGAGTTCACTAGAACCAACACCGGCAAGGGGGAGTCGGCAGGAACTGGCGGAGACGACTGTGTTTATGCTTTTATGATAGCGTTATTTTGTGGCGAGAGAGAATATCTTGGAGACAATAGAATCCAACTGGCCGACAACCCGTCTGGGGGAGATGATATTAAAGCGCAAGAGTTACCATTACTCCCCGGCCAGTCTCCTGTCCATACCTCCGATGAAGAGTTTACTGCCATGCTTATCCACCCCGAAGCGTTCGAGTCAGAATCAGAGTATTCGGATAGCTGGTTAGCATATTAAAAGAAAGGAGTTTTTATGGTGGCAAAAGTTGCTGAAAAGATTCCCGAAAAAGTAACTCCCAAAATGAAGGAGTATAAGTTGGTCGAGAGTCCGTTACATGACCAACTCAACTCCGCGGCGAAAGTAATCATGTCGCAGATGCCAGAAGGATTCGAGGGAGTGGTTGGAGAACTCGCGTTGGGGACGTATGGAGTTCACCCCTGGCAGATTCTCGCCGGGATTTTGATGAATGCGTTTCAGAATAATGGCATGGCTCACTGTGAGTTTCGCCCGGAATGGGATATGCCGGTGGCTCTCCCCCGGAGTTCTGCTGTGTGTCCCCAGTGCAAGCAGACTTTCTCCCCGAAACATCTTGGTCAAAAGTTCTGTACTTCTAAATGTGGTGGAATTTTTGCCAAAGCACAGCGAGTTGTGAAATGAATATTATTATATGGATGCTACTTTTCTCATCGGTGGTTCAGTTGGGGTTAGTGATATGGTTAATCTATGCCAACTATAAACCCAAGCAAAAACAACCCCCGTTTGATGAATCCCTGATGGGCGTCTCTCGTGGGGAATATGGCGCTAACCGGCCAGATTTAGAGAATCTCTCTCCCTATGACAATGAATACAACGCCGAGCTAGAGTTATTGGCAGCCGAGGAGCAAGAGAGTGAGAATTGAGGATATTAGTACCATAGGTGAACTTAATAAATATCTCGATGTTCTGATTAAAGAAGGACGAGATGCCAGAGATGCGGCTAATACTTCGTGGGATAAATCCAAGCGAGTGTTTGCTGGAGAGATGTGGCAGAATATTAAGATGCCTGGGTATAAATCCAAACCATCGTTTAATCATATCCGGCATGTAATTGAGAGAAAGACGGCTATTCTAACCGATAATATGCCGTCTGTCCGCGTGTTAACTCGTCGGGATGATTTGATGGAAGTGGCCAGTGATATTCAATCCTCGATTGCAGGAAACTGGGATGAGCAGAGTATTGATTTACGGTTGATGAGAACCTGTGCGGTGGCTCAAGTTTATGGTTCCGCACCGCTGGGGACTATCTGGAATCCAGTTTTAGATAACGGTTACGGGGATGTTGATATGGTTCTCTACTCTCCAGAGTCGTTTGGCTTCGACCCATATATAGCCGATGTTAGTGATTTACGCAATGGGGAGTATTTGTTTAGAGAGTACCAACGTCCGACTAGCGAGTTGGTCTATCGTTTCCCGGAGTGTAAAGAGTTAATAATGGCTTCCGCCAAGAAGAGTGTTGTTGAGCAAATCGCCGATGCTTGGACTAAACTGTTTGGCACAAGCAAAACAACTAATCCCATAATGAGTGCGGTTGACCGTTCATTTATTCAAGAGATATGGGTCAGAGATAGGCGGATGCTGATTAATCAGAAAGACCAGAAGCCTTTGTACAACGCGATTGGTATGCCCATTCTTATTTACCCCAATGGCTGGCGGCATATTTTGAGAGTTAACGGCGCGTTGATTCTTTATGATTTTCCTGTGAGATATATTGACCAGATGCCGCCAATAGATGTTCTGACTTGGAAACTCAAACTGGACTCGGCTTATGGTTCCGGCGAAGTTGATGATTTGAACTCGCCGCAAGAAGTATATAATAAAATGATGGCTGCTATTGTGGATAATACGCTATTAATGACTAACGCGATATGGCAGGGAGACGCCAATGCGCTAACCCCCGAACAATGGCAAAAATTGAGCAATGCTCCAGGGAGTTTTGTAAAACAGCGTCCCGGAACCACATTGGAGAGAGTCACCGGTGTTCCGCTTCCGCCACAAGCGTTTAACAGCTTGTCGTATTCCGAAGAAGTTATTGAGAAGCTGTCTGGTATGACTGATGTAGTATTAGGCATGAAGCCTGGGCGGGTAAGCTCTGGTGTTGGTATCGAAGCTCTCCAAGGCGCTGCTCAAGCGGTTGTGCGATTGAAAGCCAGACAAATCGAGGCGGTGTTAAATGCTATTGGTCAGAAGTTTGTTGCAAGAATATTGCAGTATTATACCAGTGATAGGATTAAAGTAACTATGTCCCGTGAAGGAGACCCCAAGAAATACCGTTACATTCGTAACAAAGTCTTAGCTACTGGTTTATCCGGCAGCGAGTTGTTACAGAATCTTATGTTTAAAGTTCTCCCCGGCTCGTCTATGTCTATGACCAATGTCCAGAAATCCATGATTGCTATGCAACTCCAACAACTGGGAATTCTTGGGGACGAGGATTTATTGGAAGCCGTTGGTTGGGAGGACCGAAAAGGAACGATTGAACGCGGCAAGTCGTCTCGTAAAGCTCGACTGAAAGAACAGGCAGAGATGGCTGCTTACGCCGAAAAGCTGAAAGGGGGAACTTCGGCTGCTAACCAGCCTCCCGCCCTCTCCCCCGGAGAGCAACCACCGGAGGCTCCCACCGAAAACCCTCCGGCCGAGGCTCCCCCCGGTAAGCTCCAACGAGGAGTTCCTGGGCAGCGGAACGCTGGGTCAGGAATAGTAATGTAGGAGTTAGAGATGGACAAAGAGAAGTGTTTAGTTTGTGGGGAAAAATTAACGGAAGGAGAGAATGTTTATGTGCTAATTGGTTCTACCACAATGTTGAACGATGTTGGGGAAGTAATAACCAGGGCGCTAGTTGGTTCATGGAAAATGGCACATGAGAAATGTTTGGAGAAGAAGTTGGGTGATTAGATTATTATACATAACACTATGCCTGTGATGGAAGATTATTCCCTATGAGAAGCATAGTGTTAAAGAAAGGAAATATAACTATGACCATCGCAAAAGACAACCAGATTTATCAAGCATGGATGTGCCAAGACTCGCAGGAGCATGAGGGTAAGGCTATTAAGCCTGGCCAGTTTGTTGTTGATGGCGTTGGCCCTGCTGCGGGCGTGTACGAGGCCGAACAGTTCTGGAAGAAGTTTCATGGTTGTGTCCAGCCGGGGTAAGGTATGCCAGCAATGTACGACGCGATAAAGAAGAGTGTGGCAAGAGATAATCCTGGATATAGTGAGAAGCAAGTTGAGAAACATGCTGCCAGGATTTATAACTCGTCCAAACAAGGGAAGCGTAATCCGGTATTTCGTGGTTACGATAAGAAAAAGAAACCAAGATTAACACATTGAAAGGAGGTATGAGAGATGGTCTGGGGGCGGAAGGTAAACTATAACGACAAGATGCCGAGTACTGATGCACCGAAACGGAACTTCGAGGCTCAAGCCAAGGTTGCTGCCAAGCGGAAGCCCAAGTTGTCTCCGACTAACGCTAAACTGGCTGCACGAACTGGCGGAAAGAAAGCCAGTTTCAAGAGTAAGTAAATGAAAGATAAACTAAAAGCCATGAAGTCGTTTAACGGTGGACGGCAAAGCTCTGTGGTTTGGCGAGACATAAAAAACTTCAAGCCGGCCCACAAGAACCGTAAACCTGTTACCTTTACGGCTTTTAAAAAACCGAGGTTAACACCATAAAAGGAATTTGGGGACTGGATTTATCCAACAACCCCAAAAGAACCGGGGGTGTTTTGTGGTAGACTGGAACGAGACTGTTGAGGTTGAACTCAACGGCCAAGCACAAAAGGTAAATCTTGGTGAACTCAAAGCGGGATACCTTCGGCAGAGTGATTATACCAAAAAGACGCAAGAGTTGGCTGATGAGAAGAGCAATATGAAAGCTCTTCAAGACAGAGTAACCGAGTTGGAAGGTGTTAATGCCGACTGGGACAACTATTTTCAAACCAAAATTGCGCCTTTAGATTTGGCTGGCTATGAGGAATATAAGAAAACGCTGGCTAATAATAAACCACCGGAGCCTGTGGCTCCTAAACCGAAGGAGAATGCAATGAACGACCAAGATATTCTGAAACTACAACAACAAATTGCCGATTTGACTACCAAGTTAACGGGATATACCACCAAAACTGACGAGGCTATTAAAGCGGCGCAAGAAGCTGGTCAAAGAGCAGCGAGTGCGGAGACCAAGTTGGACAAATGGACTCGTTATAACGCGGCTCTGGCTACTCTCAAAGAGTCTCATGGCAAGAACAACCCGTCCGTTCCTTTTGATGAGGATGCGGTGATGGCTAGTTTGGAGAAAGCGGGAAAGACTGACTTCCAACTGTCTGATTTCCAACTTGCGTATAATGAAACCCACGAGTCAAAGAACGTTGACGCTCGTGCGGAAAAACTAGCCCAGGAAAAGTTCGCTGCTATGCAACAAGCCAAAGTTGAGGGATTGGCAACCAGTTCTATTTTTGCGCCACCGAAGCTCGGGGCGGAAGTTCCGAAAACTGTGGAGGAAGGTCGGGACGTGGCCAAAAAGATGTTGGCCGGGTCATAATTAAGGAGATTGAAAGATGGCTCTGACTTACAATGACATGGATGCCGTTGTGCAAAAGGCTTTTCTGCCTGGCATCGTAAACCAAGTATTTACCGTTACTCCCCTGCTCACGCGGTTGATGGCAAAAAACAAAGTAACGCTTGGTGGCGGTGACATTGCGCAGAGATTGGAATACGAAGAGCTTAACGGCGGAAGTTACGACGGTCTTGACAAGTTCAACACCGATTACGTTGAAACCGAGACGGTTGCGGTGTGGCAATGGAAGCATGTGTATATCAATGTGACCATTCCGGGAACCAAGTTACGTAAAGCGCAAGCGGCTGGTTCGGAGAAGGTTGGTGATTTGCTGGCCGATAAATTGGCCAACGCCCAAAAGTCGCTTAACAAAAAGTTGTCTGAACAACTGGCCGGGGACGGAACCGGGAATGCCAATAAAGACCTGGATGGTCTTTACAACGCGATTGATGATGGAGTTATTTATGACTCCTATGCCGGAATTTCCCGGGCCACGAATGCTTGGTGGAAAGCCTATGTTGACTCTACCGCGCATGTGTTAACTGCTTCTTTCTTGCAAGAGGCCATTGGTGCTTGTACTGATGGTAAAGAAAAGCCCGATTTGATTCTCATGCGGCAGGCTTTGTTCAACAAACTTTGGGATAAGATTTACGCCAAGCAGTTCTATCCCACTACCGCACAGCAAGATATTATTAACGCAGGTTTCCAGGCCATCAACTTTAACGGGACGACTGTTACGGTTGATAACACGATTACCCCGGCGGATTCTATTTATGGCTTGAACACCGATTATTTCAAGCTCACGATTCTGAAAACTGGGGCCTTTATCTGGACTAATCCGAAGGAACCGACCAACCAAAGCGCCTATATTCGCCAGCTGCTTCTGGACGCGAACCTGATTTGTACCAAACCTATTCGGTGCTTCCGGCTGGATTCTATTTCTTAGATTGGAGGCTGTAATGGCTACAGACCGTAACTCACGATTAATGAATCTGGCGAACAAGGGTGGAAGTGCCAGTCCTGCACCGAAGGAAGCTCCGGCGGAACAGAACCCGGATGCTCCCGCAGGGGGACAAACTGGTGCTGGGGACAAAGCCCAGCCGGTTACTCCCTTGACTATTCTGGGCTATGTTGCCAGAATGTTGCAGTATTTGGTCCAACTCGACCCAAGATTTGCACAGATTACCAAAGCGTTTCTCGACAACGTAACGCAGATGGCGCAGAAATTGTACAACGTCCCGGCTGGTGGAGAGCAGAAACCTGCTGCACCTGCTCCGGCTCCTGCCAATCCTGCTCCCCCTGCTAATACTGGAGGTGTTTAATGTCTAAACAAGCTGCTTACGGGCAAGTTGGCCCGGAACAAAGTATTTATGCTGCGAGTGTATCGGCGTTGCATACCATCGGCGAAAAGCTGATGTTGAATAATGGCAAGGTGTTCTATTATGCCAAAGCTGGCGCGCTTGCGTTAGCTCGTGGTAAAGTATGCAAAGGTCCGGCGACGGTTGCGTTGCATTATGCCGCGACTGCCCAAAGTGCTGCAGTTGTTGGTGACCGTCATGTTCATGTGACTGTTGGTGCCACCGCTGTTACTGCGAACCAGTACACCGGCGGACATTTGCTCAACAAAGCAACTGGTGAGATGTACCAAATCGCCAAACATCCCGCCTGTGTTGCATCTGGCTCTCTCCAGATTGATTTGGAAGAACCGGTCCAGACCGCCATCGCTGCTGCGGGTGTGTTGGCGTTAGTATTAAGTCGTTTTAACGGCACTCTTGTTGCCGCTGCGGGTGATATTAATCAATGGTTGGCTGGAGTTCCGCTGTGTACCGTCGCTGCGAACTATTATTACTGGTCCCAAACTTGGGGATTATGTGGTGTGTTAACCGGAACTGGGGATACCACCATCTACACCGACCTCCGTGTTGATGCTGCGGTGGATGGTGCCACCGAGGATATCGCGTTGTTAACCAACCAATGTATCGGTATCGCGATTGGAGCCAACGGTACGGCAACTTATTACGATGCGGTCGATTTAAAGATTATGCCGTAGGGAGGTAACATGGGTACTCGTTTCTGGATGGACAACAAAACTTGGCAGAACGTCCCGGACATGGACTGGCAGAAAACTTCTGCCACGCAGACGTATCCTTTGGGTACTCGCATGGTCACGGACGACGGCCGAGTTTTTCGTTATACAAAAAATGGTGCAACGATTCTAGCGGCCGGAAAGGTGGTTCGGAGAGCCAGTGATGAGGCCAACCACGAGTTGTGTGCTGTTGTTGCCAATCACTCGATTGGGTCTATGGTTGTCACTGTGACTCTGGGGGCTACTGCTGCCACGAAAGATATGTATAAAGAAGGCTTTATGCACATTGCGACTCCTGTGGCAAGCAATGCTCATGGTGGATACTCATACCGAATTGCTTCTCACCCGGCTGCGGCTTTGTCGGCTAATCTGGCTTTGACTCTTGAGTCTGGACTTATCACCGCATTGACTATTACCACTGACACTGTATGTTTGAAGCGTCATGCACATAACGCGGTGATAATTGCTTCGGCGGGTGATAGGACTATTGGCTTCTTGGGAGTCCCGCCGACGCTAGTCGCCGCGAGTTATTACTTTTGGCTGCAAACTCGTGGACAGACTAACGTGTTAGTCGATACTGGCGATGCCAACCAGGGAGTTCTATGCACTTCCGGCGCAACTGTTGACGGCGCTGCTGGCCCGGTGACTGGCCATACCGATGTTCCTATCGGTTACTTCTTGGAAGATGCTGGGGCTACTTATTACAAACCTTTTATGCTTATGTTGGATTAGCGGAGGTATTTTATTATGGGTCTTGGAGCGAAATGGGAGTCTGGCTCCCTGATTTTTACCAACACTGTTGCCAAGTCTGGAATCCTTCAGATTGGCAAGAAGTCGAATACGGTTGGGGATGGTATCAATATTGGGACGCTAACCTGGGCCGAACTTTGTGACCGTGCGTTTCGTGTAAGCGCGGATGATGGTGGAGTGGGATTTGGTGCTGGTGATTATGGTGCGACTTTGTGTCGGTTGTTATTGACCACCAATATCACTGGCCTTGACGTAAGCCTCAATGCGGTTAAAGGCTTACTGAAAGCCAAGGGAACCACCACTATTACTTCTACCGGCGTTATCTCCGGCGTGTTTGGTGGTATCGAACTGGCAGATACTGCCAGCATTGGCGCGTGCGCATTTAGTGGCGTTCATGGTTCTGTCGACATCCCTGCCGGCTGTACTCTTCCGACCAGTTATTATGCTGCGGCGTTTAGTGCCGGTGCAAATCTTGCCGGAACCACCGATGGCAAAGCTGTAGTTATGCACGTTCTTGCGCCTCTGTCTGGAACCTGGGATGCCATGTTCGAGTTTGATTCGAGTACTGGTGTAATTGCCGATTCGGGCGCTGGTGGAGGAACCAGCAAATATATCAAATGTTTGATTAACGGCGTTGCTTATTCCGTTCTTATCAAATCCGATGCGTAGAAAGGATTGGTTATGGTTATAAAACTAAACATCTTTGGACGGATTTTGTTGGGAAACATTCTACCCCAAAAAGGCAGCATTACCCAACTGCTTGCTGCCAGGGATATAAAGAAACTGGTAGAATTGACTCGGGAAGAGATTGCAGCTATCAAGTTGCGCGATGGTGCCACTCCGGGAAGTATTGAGTGGGATGGAACTGTTCCTGAAGCACAGCCAAAAGACTTCACGTTCAAAGATTCGGAGATTAAACTGATTAAAGATACCATAACTGACTTGAGTAACAAAGGTTTACTCCAACAAGAACATCTTTTCCTCTATGACCTTTTTATGGCATAGGGCTGTGGGCGGCTAGGGGAGTGGAGATAATCCACTCCCCAAAACTTAGGAGGCTTGTGTGGAAGCATTAGCTATTGATACCAGAGAAATCACGCCGCGAGTTGTGTATGGAACTGGTGCATTAACCGGAGGCGCGTTCTCGTTGTATTCTGACGGGACTGGGGCGGCAACAGGCAGTCCTAAGTTGCCAAACTGTCCGTTCTATTTGTATATGGTCACTTTGGCGTTTGATGTGGGAGTAACTGGGACTTTAACGGTATTGCTTGATAATGTTGCCGGAGCGGGGTATGATGTGGATATTTTCCAGATTGACCTAACTGGCCAGACTTCCATCATTCTCCCGCGAGATGATGCGCACTGGCAGAATAACTTTGAACCGATGCTTATTCCCTGGGATTGTCGCGCAGCTATAATTATTGCTGGCGCTCTCCCCGTGACCGCTGTGGTTTCGGCAACCATGTTTTGCTATTATTAGGAGGCATAAGATGCGTAAGATTTTTGGTTTAATCCTTCTGGCGGTTATACTTATGCTTCCGATAGAGGCATTGGCTGCCGGGAGTTGTACCGTAACAATCACACAAAAAGATTCGAGAACGACCAGATATGCGTTTGCTTGGACAGCTTCGGCGGGTGGAGCGGTAACAGGAGTTGGTTATGCGTATAACGTGACTGGGTTTATTTACTCGGTAGAGTTCTGGCCCGGGGCGGTGGTGCCAACTAACCATTATGATGTAACCTTTCCTTTGCTATCCCCAGCCGGAACTACTGGGGCAGATATATTAAAAGCTCTTGGTACAGACTGTCCTATTGTTGTAACAGATAGCGATGTATTACGTTGTCCAGTAACAACTTGGGGGTATTATCCGTTCTATTACAACGCTACTATCTCCCCAGTTATTGCTGACGCCGGAGCTGGTGCTACTGGAACCATCTATATTGATGTGGCATGGTAGGAGGATTGAATGAAAAATAAACTTGCTGTCCTCCTAGTAATTTTATGGCTTGCGACTTTTGGCTTAATCGCTGCCACTCCTCCGGGGTTTAGTTTATGGAAAGTAGCGTCCGGAGTAGTCAGCTTGGTTGATGCCACTTGGTCTGTGTCAATACCAGGAGGAATCTCTGGTAATCTTGTAACTATTTCTGACCCGGATATTACTGGCCACCATAGTCATACCATCGTTGACGAGGCTGGGGATTGGACATTTAACACAAGCGTAAAAACTTCTGGCTCATTTATCATGGCCAACGGAGAATATTGGAGTAACGCCACTGACACACGAATATTGGGGACTGCTACCAATATTGATATGACTGGAACTGGCGGATATACGGTTAACAAAGGCGGGGCAGATGGTGATATGACGCTCTTGGTGGCTGATTTAGGTACTGATGCCACTCTAACATGGGATAACACCAACAGTAAATTCGTATTCAACTACCCAGTCGGCATCATGCGTAAAGTTACCAGCACTACTGCGGCAACGTTAACCACTGGTCAGATACGCCACGGGATTATTTTAGCCACCGCTGCTGGAACTTACATCCTTCCCGCTGTGGATGCCTCGATAGTTGGTTCCTACTTCATGATTGTTTCCACCACTGCTGCTGCGGTTGTTGTAGACCCAAATGCCAGCGACCGAATCGTTTTAAGCGGAACGGCTTTGGATGATGGTGACAAGATTCAGAACGATTCTAGCTCTGGTTCTTGTATTATTATGTTTGTCGACAGTGTTAACGGTTATTATGCCTATCCATTGGCGGGAGTATGGTTCGATGCCGGTGCGTAGGGAGGAAAAAATGGCGAAACAAGAAGTTATTGTGCAGATTAGAGTAAAACTGTTGGAGGCTTTTGCCGCCAAAAACCCTACTCTTGTGTTCAAGGACTGGGCTGAGGACTTGTTAACCAAAAAACTACAATATTATCAGGAGTTGATAGACCAAGAAAGCATTGTTACTCCTGCTATTACCACTCTGAAAAGTCTAACGCCGGATAATCAAGTCATAGCCAAGACATACCTTGAGAACTTGAAGGCTTCGGAGGGATAAATGCGTAAACGCATTGCTATATTGGCTATAACTTTTCTGTTAGTGTTTGGGTTAGTGGCAGAGTCGGCTGCTTTTGCCAAGACACTAATCAAAACCGGGCCGATAACGCTGGCTAATTGCCATATTAGTACTATCGGTGGGTTTATTGATGGCACAGCAGGGGTGCTAAACTCCGCTGATAACATTGGTCAATGGGTAGAAATTGTTGATAGTGCTGGCAAGAGAGTTGTCGCATATATTAAAAGCATCGGAACCGGGGAAACAACTGGTGCTGACGCGTTATCTGGATGGAATTTAACAGTTGGTTGGAGTGCCACTGGTGCCGCTATTACAGATGCTAATACGTTCACTAATGGTGGTACTACTGGTTCAGTATATTACCCCAACTTATTAACTTATGGTGCATTGTATAAAGTAACCGTTGATTGGACACCCAGTCAAGGCACTGTAAATCTAACCAATGGCTCCGATGTTGTATATTATAGCGGTGACCAGACCGATGTTTACTTGACTTGTACGTCCAGCAGAACGTGGAAAGTAACCAATATTGATACAGCCAATGGCCAGACCTGCGACATTGTTACACAGCAAGCGGTATTAGTTACAGCGCCTTCGGTTAATGGTGTCATATTATCTAGTACGCCATATGGCACCCAGGGCGTAAGCTATGCACAATCTGGCTTTAATTACAATGATGCTGCTGGTTATACATACTATATTTACTCAAGTGGTAGTAATATAGCCAAGTCCGGAACAGTTGCAGTTTTCACAGCCAAGGTGGATTCTACCGCCACCAACTGTTTTGCCGACCTTGGCGCGGGAATATTCACTGGCTTTACCGGCTCGGATTCTGCTTTCCGGCGGTATAAGCTTATCTTAGTTGATAGCGCCGGAAAGTCCATGAGTGCTTGGATTGGTGCGGCGGATGCGGCAGAGGGATTGGATGTTGAACGCAATAAGGAAACCGATTTTTCCAATGCAGGAAATTGGACTGCCGCCGGGGGATGGTCAGTTGCGGGTGGAAAAGGTGCTGCGCTTAATGCTACTTCCGGAGATTTTATTAAGTCTAACCCGGTGGCAACCCATACGGTTTATGCACTTTATAAAATGGTATGCACTATTGATAGTATTACCGATGGTGGTATTTCAATGGGTTTGGGTTTGGGTACTCCAAACAATCGCACGAGCGCCGCAACATATACCGAGTATTACACGCCAGTATATGTAAGCACTACGGGAAATGGCATTAAAGCTATGACTACCGGAGTTGATGCCAGTGTTGATGATTATTCTATCAAGCGCGTTCTCCATTCCTCTGTCAACGGCGTCCATCTTTTCTCCACTCCCGGATATTCCACCACGCATACACGGTCTTATGCGACGATGGATAGCGGCTTCAATCCGAGTCTGGCGTTGAGCTATAAGATTGTGGACACGCAACCCGACTTGGGCGAGCTTGTCTACTCCGCCACTTGTGCTTACGCCGACTTTGTTTACGCCTATAATGTTGGTGGTTCAATGGTAGACTGTGGCTCTACTATTGATATAGCTAGATTTGCCGGAACTGATGCTGGACTTACTTCGTATTTGGTTGTCCTCGAAGATTCAGATGGTGACGTTATTTATGGAAGTATTGGTGCAGCTGGTGCTGGGGCTGCTCCAACATTGAGTGGTGCAGAACTTTTGACTAATAATGGTTTTGAGGATGCCGACGCAGCGGCTCCCCCCAATTGGGAGTACGATGCTCCGTATTACACAATAGATGGTATCACCAACACCTGTGTAGCTGTTGATGCAGATGCTGGTGGAAACAATTGTTGTGAAGAAGTTACAGCGGTGACTACCGAGGGTATGTTATATTACGGTGAGATTACTGTGTCTAACCATGTCGGCGGAACGCATAGTCTCACGCCGCTAAGTATTGGCACAGGCTACACAACTCTTGCTGGGGACGGTACCATGAGTGCCTATTCCACTCTTATCAGTAGTGCCGATACCTGGTTTCTATTCGTTGTCGGGGCGAACACTGGAGATGCCGATTTCGACAACGCTTCTTTGCAACAAGTAACGGACGTGACTCACCACGGAGTGCATATCCATTCAACAAAAAACAATACGGACTTTACTTGGGGATGCCCCCAAGGGTCGTTTTATCCAATGATGGGAACCACAATTAAAGTAAGAGTATACAGAAGCTATTAGGAGGCGCTGATGTCTAATGGTATACTAGACGACCCGGGAGTGAAGTTGTTAAAAGAGAAGTTGGAGGACGATATAAAAAGTGTCTCCGAATTATTAACATCTTGTGTGGAGAATATTAAATCCAGTACAGAGACAACCATGACCACAGTTGCAACACAAGTGGCAGCGATTGATGTGAAGCTGGACAAAGTAATTGCTGCTTATATGTCGACCGACAAAAAAGTCGGAAAGACCTGGTGGTGGGTAAAAGTTATTGCCGTAGTTGTAGGAGGAATGGTTATAATACATTATAAGTCCGCTGGCGAGTTGTTTGCCGCAATAATAAAACTTTTATAAGGAGGGTATCATGGCTGAAGTAACTATTGGTAACAAGACTTATGAGAGTGAGACTGCTGCTGCTGGTGCAATCATTGGTGTTATTGTTGTTGTGTTGGGGGCATTTGGAATAGCGCTACCTGCCTGGGCTGTTACCGTAGCGACTACTCTGATTGGTCCGTCTATCATAATGTTTATCATGCGTTGGTTGACCAAGCGCAAAGAGAAACAATTAGTCGCGGCTGTTGTCCCGCCGGAGGCCGCCAAGCCCACTGGCTCTCAATCCACAACTCAATCTGCCACTACTGCAAAACCGATGCTTCCTGAGGGGAGAGAATAAATGGCTTTAAGCACTATTTTAGAAACAATGCGGTTATATCTTCCGGGGATGCCAGCGGCTGCCCTAATTGCTTTGGCTAACCAGGCCCAAAGGTCGTTGGTTGGCCGATGGCCCTGGGCGGGATTGAATAAAACGTGCCGAATTATTACGCAAGAACCATACACAATCGGGACTTGTATTATGATTGCTGGTTCTAGTGCTGTGATTGGGGTAGGAACGGCATGGAACGTCCCGGACGCAGTACAGGCGCTGACGACCAGAGAGATTAGAATAAACGATGAGGATGCGTTTTATGGTATCACCGCCGGAACTGCCGCGTTGATTACAATGGACGCCAACTATGCTGGGGATGATGATGCCGACGCAACTTATTCAATATTTGCCAGAAAATACTCTCTTAGTGATTGTGGAGAAATAAGAGAGGTAATATATGGCACGAATAAACCGCTGGAGAGAAAAAGTGCCGAACAACTGTTTGCGCTCGACCCAACCAGGAAAGACACTGGGGAGCCAGAATATTGGGCGTATGAGTCTTTGGCGAATGGAATAGTTACTATTGATTTATATCCGGTGCCAGACGACCAGTATGTTTTGCTGGCTGTTTATTCCCGTTATGCCTCAACTCTCTCGGCGTTAACTGATGTTGCGTTGGTTCCCGAGGACTTGGTTGCCATGTTGGGGGCGTATTATGGTTTGCTTTCTGATGCTGTTCGTGGACGGGACCCAATAAAAGCCCAGGTTGCACGAGAGTTGTATCAACAATACCAAATTCGTTTAAGTGATGAAACCGATAGAGATACTCGGTTACATCCTATCTCGGATTCAATAAAAGACTTTGCGGATTTGGATGAGGCCGAAACAGGGTTTACAGATTTTGGTGTTGACCATCGTGTTCTCTAGGAGTTGGCTATGATTAGGAGTGCAATAAGAACATTCGCAAGAGCTTTGTTGGCAGAACCAACTGCGGCGACGTATACAGATGCGGAGATTAATATCTGGATTAACGAGGGAATGAAAGAGGTTTGCTCAAGAACCAGGTGTTACACTATTTATGCGTATTTAACACTGGTTAACGCCACTCAATCATACACTCCGTTGGTTACTGCAGCACCGGTGACTAATATGATTGGGACGTTATCTGTGGTTGACTATGCTGGCTTGGCTGTTCCAGAGTTGGACTTCCAAAAGATAGGAACTCTGCCAATAATCCCAGGCACTCCTTCATATTGGAAGCAATCGAATAAGACTATATGGATTTCTCCCGCCCCAAATGCAGTTTTTGTAGTGGCGAATCCAACCTGGTATGTTTGGCTCTATGGCTTCCCGGCGGATATGACTGATGATGCCAACACTCCCGACATTCCGTATAATTATCATTGGTTACTTGCCTTATATGCAGCATTTATTGGCAAGTTGAAAACCAACGACGCCCAACGAGCGGCTACGTTTTATAAATATTTTTCCGACGGCTGCGAAAAAGGTGGTTTCGAGTGGGCGGGAGATATCCCTGGCCAGAGTCAACCAGATAGCACAATGGAGAAACGCTAATGGGTGAGCATCCTGAATATGTAATGCCAACAATGATTGCTGGAATCAACTCCGGACCGGCGGTTGGGATAGCCGAAGATGAGTTGAGTATTGGTCAAAACATTGACTATAACCGCAACTTGGGCGCAATAACCATGAGACGCCCCATAGTGGAGGCTTACGATGTTGCCGTTGCAGGAACTATTGTTGGCTTGTGTCGTCATTATGATGCCGCTGGGACAGTCTATCTTATTGCTTGTGTTAAGATGGATGCAGGAGATATACATTTTTATTATAAGCTCGAACCGGCCGGGGCATGGACAGAGTTTCATTCTATCGGCGGAGCTTTAGCTATAACTAAGGCTAATCCTCCCGCGATGGTAAGCGAGGGTGGGTATTTATATGTTACTCACTCATTGATTACTACGCCATTTTTCTGGAAAGCCAGTTTTGCTGCAACGGTTAAAAAATGGGGTATAGCTGCTCCGGCGGCAGCAATGACCACAGCTGATTCAGGAGCGGGTGGGAATCCAGATGGGACATATTACTATGTCTATACGTATTACAATAGCACAGATGGTGTAGAAAGTAATATGTCCCCAATATCTGCTTCGGTAACTGTGGCGACAAACCAGATAGCACTAACAGTTATAGCCGAGTCAGCAGATGCACAGGTGGATTATAAAAGAATCTACCGAAAGGGTGGAACGTTAACGGCTTGGATGTATGTTGCACAAATTGCCAATGGAGTAGGAACGGTTACATATACCGACAACATTGCTGACTCGGCTTTGAGTGTGGCTCTACCTGATGATGGGGTAGACCACACTCCTGCTCCTGGAGCCAATGTCAGTGCTGTTCATTATAATAGAATATTTCTTGGAGATATTGTGTCGT
This sequence comes from Minisyncoccota bacterium, assembly GCA_041651395.1. GTDB lineage: Bacteria > Patescibacteriota > Minisyncoccia > Minisyncoccales > JAGOPM01 > JBAZJI01. The sequence goes on along the minus strand of JBAZJI010000003.1, from coordinate 37,655 downwards.
ACGGTGGATACATCCAATGGACGCAAGCGCGTGAGCGGGGACACTTCTTTGACGATAATGAGCCTTTGCCGAGAACTCCATTCTCTTCCAAAGCCATGTTTGTTTTGGGGGATAATTTATTTATTGGTACAACTAATACTATATGGATGCTTCGGGGGGCAAACGAGGCTACTTTCTACATCGACAAAACCTATGCCAGTGAAGGAATTGTTAGTAACTATGGGGCCACTCTGGTTTCCGCTGGCCAAGCAATGTATGTTGGAGAGGGTGGGGTTTATTTGTTTAACGGTGTTTCCTCAAAAGTTTATTCCATAAAACAAAATGATTTGTTTATTACTCTCTGTGCTGCATTAGGAACTGGTAAATCCGAAATATCTACCGCGTTTGATTACTCAACAAGTAATCTCTATGTTTGCTTTCCTCTTGGCGCAAGTGTTGCCACGAGAGTTCTGGTGTTCCAACTTGCTGCTCCGAAATCGCCAGTGGTTGATTGGGTGACAGCGTTTATTGGGGGAGACAGCTTTGTTTTCTATGATGATTATTTAAAGACGACATTGATAACCAGCACTCATCATGTTTATTATCTGGTTCCCCCCAGCACGGTTTCTACCACAGCTAGTATAGCAATGGATTTTAAAACCAAAGCTACATGGTTCGGAGCGCCCAACAAAAAGAAAACTTTACACAAGCTATCGTTTTATCTGGCTGCAAAGAACCAAACGATTACTGTAAAGTTATATGTTGATGGAACTCTAAAAGAAACTATAACTGCTACTAATGCCATAACTGACCCAAGTTATGGTTTTACTGAACTAACGTTTCAACAAGGGGCGGATGGTAGATTGTTCCAAGTTGATTTCTCTTGTACCGCAACTCTAAGCGGGGCGAACTCAAACGTTATTATAGCTGGGCCGTTGTTGTTTACTTATTCTGTATCGGAGGCATAGATGCCAACTAACTGGCCTATTCAAGATATTCCTTTGGAGTTGAATAGAGAGGATGGTGTTCATCGGATGAATCTAGCGTTGTTTTTAATATGGACTATTCTTGGTGATTTGAGAACTGCTTTGGATAATTATGGTATGGAAACCATAAAAGAAGAATATGCGTTGGGGAATTGGTATAACACGGAATGGAAGTACCGAATAAGATTTGATATGCCATATAATCCTCCGGGTGGTGAACCCAGTATTACGTTACCCGACTTCGACGATATTGCATGGACATTGGAGTTTAGTGAAAACTGGATGCCTCCACCATTCTGGCCAAACATTGATTTTCATGATTTGATTCAAGCAAATGGTGAAGATATTTTGTTTACAGCTAGTGACGGCAAAACGAAACTGCCACATGATATTATTTATTTGAATCAGGGTGCTGCGCATATGTACCAATTTGTGATACGCTCACCATTAACCGCGGCGAATACGTTTTATATGTATTTTGGTAATGCCAGTTGTACCACACAGATAAATCCACATGGAGTATGGCCAGCGGGATTGTATCAAGGTGTGTGGTATACATACACAGACGGTGTTTCTACAACAATAAGTGACCGGTCGGGGAATGGCAATGACATAGTTGAAATTGGAACCAGTGTGTATCAATTAGTTGGCGCAAAAAGTGCTATGCAATGGAATTTTGCTGGACCGGTGGCTAATTGTTTTATGCGTGTTGCTGCCAGTAGCGATTTTGATGTTAATGAATTTACTATATTGGTCAGTGCTGATTATACGGTGGGGCATAATATCTTATTTAGTCGTGGTGATAGAGGTGGTGTCAGCCCTATTCATTTTATTATGGAGGCATTACAGGTTGGAATAGGTGCTAATACCAATTCGTTAATATGTGAAGATGGTGTTGGTGAGTTTAGTTGTACTAGAATAAATAATTCGGCTCCACAATTTATTTCTCAAATAACAGCACAGCTAAATGGGATGGTTGTGAATAGTTACTTGGATACCCAAATTGTATTGCCAACAACAAGGCGGTCTGTTGGTTGGGATACTACGGCATCGTTATATATTGGATGTTTGGTAGATGGTGGCGTTCGGACAAGAAATTGTCTTAACCAAATATATCGTGTTATATTTTGTAAGAAAGTATATACACACAATGTAGAATGGTCGGCACTTCCAACATATAGTTTTTTATTGGATGCACTATTAGAATCTGGTGAAATAGTTGCTAGACAGGGGGCTAGTGGTGATCCTGCTATCCTTAAATATAACTGTCGAGGAAATTATACACATCCCGTTGGACCAACACCAATGATTAATATAGAATCTTGTCCAACACTAACTACTCTATCAACACCATTACCTCTAGCAACTATTGGTGGAGTGGAAGAGTATGGAGACTTAGTTAAGGCGATTGGTTCAGCTTTACAGATTCAATGGCAAGCCGTAACCGAAATGTTGGGAGAAGAACCAGGAATGTCTGGTAGTAGCATGAACACTGAATGGGAGTGGCCAGATGTGATAAGAGAGTTCAATGTTCACATCCACAAGTTTGTTTCAATAATGGATTATCTCCAAGGCTTTATTGACCTGATTCCCGGAACGACTTATGACGACCGTTTACATAACTACTTAGAACGCCCAGGGTTATGCCCTAATTATTAAAGGAGGAAAGAATGGCAGACATTGATAAGGTTCTTACGGCAGCGTATTCAATGATTGGGGATACGAAGTATGGTAAAAACTATGCCAAGCAACAACAAACCGCGAAACAATATTTAGAAGATGCTGGTATTCCCAAAGCATATATTGATAGTGTTATTGGGAACTTGGTTTCTTCTAAAGGAGATATAAATTTTGCCAAAGAAGTGATTCCTGGGGTGGGGTTTACGCCGAGATATAACAAGATTACTGATTATGAGATAAGTCAGATTAACAAATCCGCGGTAGATGAAGCCAAAGCTAAGACTTCAGCGGTGTCGACAACCAAACAGAAAACGGCGAAAGCGGTTAAACCAGTAGAAATAACTCCGGTTAAAGCTACCACGGACTCGTCAACTTTTGCTGCAGATTATGGTAAAGTAACCAAGAACTCTTTGTATGCTATGGCAGAGACTGAAAGGAATGCTTTGGTGGCTAAAGCAAAAGAGATTTTGGTTAAAGACCCAACTAATGCTACAGCATCTAGTATAGCTACTTGGGGCTTGTCGGCTCCGGCGGTTGTTACTCCTGGGGCAACAAAGGGAGAGATTGGTTCTACTGTACAACAAGTATCGGTACCAAGTACTGTACCTGACTTGTCAAAGGTAACAGGCCAACCAGCACCAGGAGTTACTTTTGTTAAAACAATCGAGAGTGGTACTTGGGCGGGGTATAAGGTAGGAAGTGATGGATATATTTATAACAAAGAAGGATTGAGAACCAACTATAAAGACGTTACTGCCACAGTTGCTCAACTGAATGCACAGAAAGCAGTTGACGTAAAAGGAACAGTGGACTTTTATAAAAACTCAAATGCTGATGCCCAAGAAGAGCAACTGGCTGCCGCGAAAAAAGCATTGGAGACTGACCCGGATAATTATAGAGCAAAGGCTATTATTGAAGCGGCAGGAGAAGCACCAGAGAAACCAAGTGACGAGAAAGAAAAAGAGACGCCGTACAAGAACGGCGAGAAGTTAACTGCCAGAGAGTTGCAAGACTATTGGCGTGACGCTGACCCAGATATGTACAATAATTCTGATTTGGCAAAGTTACCAGATGAGGGCGATGTTGCAGCGGCACATGATAAACTTAACTATGCTTTGGGAATAACCAAAACTGTTTATTCATATGTCAATGGCGACCCGAAAGCATTGCTTGATTTATTCACAATTAAACCAGATGGTACTCCTGAATACTCCGATGAAGATATTGCGGCTAATTTTGGCGGGAAGATTGATATAAAAGATATACAGGAATACCGTAATGCCTACGCCACGTTGTATGACTTTAAAGAGTATGGTGGTATCACGGATAAATCGTTGGCGGGATTGTTTACTGCTATTGGGGACAGTGGTGGGGATATTGATTCATTGCTACCGAAAGAGATATTATTTGATTCAGATGTTTTACAAACAGATATACCAAGTGGTAATAAAGATGCTGGTGGAGGCGGGGAAGATAATGGTGACTTAGGAGATGTAGTAACCAATGCGTTTGAGTTGAGTGAGAATAGTAAGCAGTTGTTGTACCAATCAATCCAAACCGGGCTTGATGCGTTACAGGAAGCAGCAGAGTCGATGAAGTCTGGAGAAGTGCTGGAGAAGTTTCTTCCAAAGGTTAACAAAGCGTTTCTGGAAATGGATGTTCAACTTGGCAAGTATGTTGCGGCGGTTAATAGTGGCGTAGCCAATTTAAAACTTGGACTAGAAGAGACAGTTAATTGGATGGCGCAGGCTAAGGCAGCACCCAATCAGGCTCGACTAGCGTATGATGCGCAAGCTGCCGAAGAGGCATTAAAGGGCGGTAGAATAACCCAACAACAATATAATAAGCAAATGGCTACTATTCAGAATAATGTAACCACTGGACTAGCCCAACTAGACATTGCCCGCCGGAGCTATATTGCAGATAAGTATATGGGATATAGTGAGAAAGCTGCTGATGCTATAATGTCGGCCAGGTCAGCAGATTACAAAACAAAAGTTGACATGGCAATAAAGGCTGTCGATTTAGAAGCTGCGGTGCAACGGGATATGTGGACGTTCTTTACACAAACTGGTGTTTCACTCGGAGTAAACTTGTTGCAAATAACGTCCAGTACTATTTTGTCTGCGGAACAACAAATAACCCAAGCAGCCCAGTTTGCGGACCAAATGGCTGCAGCAGAGAAGAATATGTGGTCTAATACTCTAGCAACGGTACTCGGTGCTGGCACAGAAGCAGCCACTACTGCCGCTGTTACTTCAATGTTAGCGTAAGGAGAAAAGAAATGGCACAGCCAAGAGATTATGCTTTAGCGGGAATCGCTGGTGGTATTGCCAGAGGTGTGAATAATGCTTTGATGATTCATCGGCAGAGAGAATGGCAGAAAGAGGATAGAGAGCAACAGTTGGCAGAGCAAGAGATGGCTAATAGAGCCAACATAGAGTTGAAGTTGGTGGAGTTGGCCAGTAGCGACCCGGGGAATTTGGAGAAGTATAAGAACGTGCAGATTGGGTTGCCAAGTATTTTCAAGCGGACGGCAGGAAAGTTTGAATCTCCCAGTTTAGGTATTGACCCAAACACAACTGTAAAGGCAATCAAGGATTGGGTAGCACAAGAGAACGCTAAGATTGGTGATGTTAAGTTGCAGTATACCGTTAACAGTCCTGGAGATATCCTACGCCTATCGGGGAAGTTGGTTGGTGATAAAATAACTACAGAAGAGTGGCAGAATTTGGATAAGATTTTTAGAACGGCTGATTTGGCCAAGAAGTTTGGTGTTAAAGGAAGTATAACAAATGCCGAGGCAAGAGCTACAGCTATGTTACTTCCTGGGATGAAGAAAGAAATAGCTGACAGCTTGTTTGCTGGGGAACCAGACGACCTGATTTCTGTGGATGAGTTAACGGCTAAGTTGGGACAGGGTGCGGTTGGGCATAAAGAAGAAGCCAAACTTCGCGCTAGAATGCGTGTTCCTATTGCTGGGCTTGGTGCAACAAATTTGGAACTCTTTTTTGCTGGCAAAGACCCAGCCAAAATGACCGCTGGTGAGCAGCGTCAGTACGCTGGAGCATTGATTGGATTGGATTTACAAAGAGGAGCCAAACAAGAAGCAACACAAGTTGCCGATGCCAATAAATTCTTTGGTACTCTCCCGCCATTTATTCAAGAGTTTATTAAAAGCAGTACACTTGATGCCCGATTGGCGGTTAAGACCAAAGGGTTAATGGATGGTATGCTTACTCAAGCCAAGAATACTGCACAAACAGAGAACCATGATGTTAGTTCTTTGGCGTTTGATATAGACCCTTCGGGCGGGACTGGTATTCTATATAGTGTAGTGGTTAGTCCCGATGGAAAAGTTACCAAGGATACTGATGGAACAACACAACAGATTAGTATTGTTGACACACCAACTAAACAGACCAGAGGAATTAAAACTCCTCCCAAGGGAGCAGCGGTTGGACCACCTGTTAAGCAAAAAACAGTGGTACGAGTTCCGGGAAAGGGAGTGAGAGTAGATACAAGTGGGTTAAATAGTATTACTGCGGTTAAGACTCCCCCAACCGCTACTCTAACCAAGATTGATAGTATTTTAAAAATCATTAATGACATTGCTCCATTGTCGCCAGATGAACAGAATAATATGTTGGTTGTATTCAAAAAGTTTGAAGCAAATCCAACAGAAGCAGAGCGGGATAGGATTACTGGTATATTAACAAATCCGGAGGTACTACCAACACCTATTCAGCGGCAGCAGGTACGCAAACAAATCAATGATTTATGGAAGCTCTATAATAATAAAAAAGCTACGATGGGAGAAGAGTAATGGATAGAGCTAAGTTATTGGCAGAACTTGCAGGGGGTAAGGATAGTCCTGATTATGTTGTGCCAGTTCGTCCGCCACAACCGGTGGAGTTGTCAACCAAAGAAAAAGTGGCTGAGTTGAAGAAAACTATTAGTCCAACAAAAGTGGATTGGATTCCAAGATTAGTTGAGGCTGGAATAGAGTTGAAGTCAGGACACCCATTGAGAGCGGCAGAAGCGATAACACAAAGACGACTTGGGCCGATACAACAAGTAACAGAGGATGCCACTAAGAAAATAGCGAGACCGCCAGCTAATAGAGCTATGTTACTACGTAATGCAGCAATGGGGATGGAGAAGTTTACTCTGCCTTTGGAGAAAGGCATAAAAAATACTCCCAAAGATGTTGCGGCGTTGCTTGGTGGCGCAGTAGTCATACCGGCTTTAGCAACATATATCGGCGGGAATACCATATACGAGGGAATTAAGTATGGTGTCCACAAAGCTATGGGAAATGTCACGCAAGAAGATGTTTATAATATGGCAGATAGATATAAAGATGGAGTTAATCTGCTGTATGATTTGAAGAAAGGCTTGGAAGAACAATACTCCCCACATGGACAGTTTGTTTTGGAAGGTAAGCTAGCTCCTTTGGCCACTTACGCCGCAGAACATCCATTATTTGCTGCTTTGGATGCTGTGGCAGGAGCTAGGATTATGGGCTTCTCGGAGCATTTGGTTTCAGATACGGTTAAGAGTGTTATGAAAAAGAATAACACTGTGGCTAAATGGATGAGTGATGCAGAGTTCGATGGCTGGTTCAAACAGAACCAATCGTTTTATAAACGTGGCGAAGAAGCTCATGTTATGCAGGCACTGAAAACATGGAAAACCGAGTTGAGAGATAAGTTATCGACCACTGAAAAAGAAGTTTTCCCTTTTGCGGTAATGGGAATAGACGACCCGGCGAAGTTCCCGGAGTTCTCTGGTGTAGAATTAACCCAACAAGGCAAGAATGTTTTGCGAGAGTTCTTCGAGAATCCAGAAAGTCAGGCAAACTTGGCTAGTGGGGTGGAGTATGCCAAGAAGATAGGCCGGAATGGGAGGAGATACAAAGCGAATATTGATGCTTTGGCAGATAAATGGGGAGTGGATTTGGCGGGAAGAGAGTTGAAGAAAGGAGAGCCAAAAGCAGAGTATGATTTTGGTAAGGGAATAGTGGGGAAAGTCCTGGCAGCAGCGGCTAAAGATAAATCGCCAGAGACAGATAAAGTTTTTTTGTCTATGCTTTTCTTAAACGAAGATGATAAAGCGGTGTTGGGGAGATGGTTGACGGATTATAACTTCGACATGCCCGCCGAAGAGTTGGCTAAACGTACAGAATTGACCACAGCTATGAACGCTTGGATGGATGACACCAAGGAATACTATGAACCGTTGATTACACGAATAGCCAGAGGAAGGGAGCAGTACTCTGGTATTCCCACAGTTATGCGAGCAACGAGAAAGATTGACCAGAGGGGAAACCTGGTTGAGAATATCCGCGTGTTTGATAAATTCGAGACACTGAAACTTAAACCAGTAGAGCTAGACCAAAGATTGCAAAACATGCTGCTTCGGGCGGTTAGAAAACAAGACACAAAAGTCAAAAAGCTGACGGATATTTATTACGCGCCAGAAATAGAATCATCGGTGAAAGGTAATCCTTTGGCATATTTAATGGCAGGGGAGGTAAAAGATGCGCCGTTGGCATCACTGACTGGGGGATGGTATATAAAGAAAGAGAATGGAATGGTAAAAAAGATTGATATGGAACAAGTGATAAAGGATATGGTCGGAAAGGCCATTGGGGTAGCTCGTCCGCCGGGCCCGAAACCAGCGGTAACAAACTTGCAGATACAAACAGCCAGGGAACAGGTGACTAAGGTTTTATTTAATGCCATGAAACCCGCCGATGATTTATATATGACACAGAGTATTTATTCGCCAGAGTATTTCACGTTTTTGACCAAGAACATTAGTCATAAGTTGGAGATGAGAACTCCCGGGACTGGGGATGTTGGGTCAGGAAGAGGGATTGAACATTACTTGAGAAAGCCAACCATGTTCCACGAGCAAAGAGGGTCAAAGTTGGCAAGAGTTGGTGGGGATTATCCTTTGTTGGCGTATCAAATAGCTTTGAGTAAATACGAAGCTCATCAGAAGATGCTTGGAGAGATTCTCTCGATGGCTAAACCTTTGAAACCTGGGGAATATGCGCAAGAAGGATGGGTGGAGTTTAGCCCAACAGTGCATGATTTTATTATTAAGAAGAGTTTGGATATCCGAAAGGCTTTGATGGATGATGTTGGTCTAGAAAACGAGTTGGCATCTGCCCTACAAATCAAAGGAGCAGATAGTCAAAAGATTATTGCCAAGTCGATTGTAACTATTGGCAAGAAAGTTGAGAAAGTGTTGGGGGATGATTTAGAAGCGGTGTTAAGACGGCCAGGAAAGAGATACCAGATTCCTCAAAGACTGGGAGCGCTAGTGGCGGGGTCTATGCGGGATGTTACAGGGATTGGGCAGTCAACTTGGAAGTTGTTGAGAATGGCAGAGACGGTTCATAATAAAGCATTGAGTGCCTGGGTTACTCTTGTGTTGAGTACACCACCAGTGGCGCTACGGTGGATTAAGAATAACATGATTGGTAACGCTTTGTTTTTGTATTTGCATGGAACGAGTGTTGGGGACGTGGTTAAAGCGTTTAACTCACATTATATTGAAAAGATTCCAGAGGAAGCAACTGCTGGTTTCTTTGCCGGATTATATAATCAAATTCATGATTATGCCAAGATAGCTATTGCTGATGGTACTGAGGGAAGAATAGCTAAGATGATGACTAATCCAGCGTTGAATAGAATTAAAGATAGATATGTTACACGGTTTGTTAACTTTGGTTTTGAAGTAAACGAGGCGGTAGAAGAAGTGGCCAGACGAGCGGCGTATATAACCGCGGCGAGAAAAGCTCTGGCTAAAAGAAAGATGCACGATTATAACTATGCTGCGACTCTGCCAGAGTTTATGGATGAAGCCAAAGGGGATGTGGAGTTAACGAAGTTTTTGGTTAATGAAGTAAATAAAGCCATGAATGATTATACCGTAACAGACCCTGCGACGCAACGGGTGATGAGACATTTAAGCCCATTTTATAAGTTCTATATTCATGCAGCTAAGACGGCATTTATGGCTCCAATGACTGCTCCGGTGAGATTTAGGATATTGACAGGGTTGGCGCAAGTTTGGGATGATTACGAAAGAGACCAGAGAACGGCCAGAGTGACTAAACAGCCGGTTGTGCATGGAGTGACTCCGCCATATAGACAGTTTGCTGTTCCATTGACTACGGACAAATCGGGGAATTGGTTATATTATTATAATACCACAGGCGAGAATCCATTTTCGAGTCTGGCACAGTTGTTTGCTGGGCCTGAATCGGCAGTAGCGGCGACAGTGAGTATGCTTAATCCTTTTTATATGAAAGCCATAGAAATGATTACTGGGAAAAGAGTTGCACTGGGGCAGAGTATTTATTTTCCGGGAGAGATAAATGTTTATGGTTCGTCTTATGGATTGGCAGAGGATTCTGACAAATTGATTCCTGTACAAAAACGGACTTACGCTATTGGGTCGCTGGTTGATACAGCCGCTAGCTTGATTCCTTTCTACCAGGCAGGGATGAAAGTATTATATCCTCAAATGACTTTATCGCCAGAGAATATTTTGGATGAAATGCAGCCGGTGGGAGGGATGAAAGCCAAGTTGCCTAAACCACAGGCAAGAGCTACCGCGTTGATGCAGTTGGTAGTTCCTATTAGTTCGTATAATTATATTGAATCAGCTTATAGAAGCGGGGCAGACTTTGATAAAGAAATAATGGTTAAGATGAAAACGACGCCAGAACAGAAAGCTATGGGGCTAAAGCCAGACGTTAGTCTGGAGACGTTGGATGGCGTGTTAAACGAGGCCAGAGAGTTATTTAAACTATTCAGAATGCAGCAACCAGAAACCGAAACTCGGTAGGGATAAAAAAGGGGATTGTTATACTTAACATTATGCCTCTCATGGGGAATAATCTCACATGAGAAGCAAAATGTAATAGTGTTAAAGTATTACAATCCCCTGCCCTAGCTACGCTCTATAAGCCTAAGCAATAATTTTTCAACCTGATGTAAACTAGCCCTGTTTTTTCCCCCTTTTTAGCTCTATATTAGACTCACTATTAACAAGGAAAATCCACAAGGTGTTCAAAGTGTCCTCTATTTGCTGTCTGTTAGGCTTTAGGCTCAAAGAATAATGATAGGTACGTATAACAGCTAACATAATAATCGCCCCAAACAGAGGAACACTTTTCATAGTTTTAGATTTTATGTTGTGAACAACCATATCCACAATAGCAAAGCTATCAATAATTGATTTCACGTTGTTTGCTTTGTTTAGTAACATTCCTCCAACATCAACCAGGTTGTTGTCGGTTACAGCAAGTTTGCGGAGCGTCCAGAAATAGATTATGAATGGTTTTATCACTAGATAGATAGCGTTTGTAACAACTGCACACCAAAATATTATCCACATTAATCCTCCGATAAAGGTTCATCTTCTTCGGTTTGCATAAATGGCGCGATGGAATATTTTGCTACGAGCTTTTTGAAGATTGCTCTGGTTATTTCTACATCATACAAGGCGTTGTGAAAACCATGCTCTCCTTCCAGTTTGACTTTATAGACTTTGGCGACTTCATCCAAAGAGAACTTCTCCATTGTGTAACGAACTAGGGCTAGGTCTATGGCAGCGAGAGCCATTACATCAATCGGGGGACGCCAGAAATAAGACCCGAAGTATTTGTTTTTGTGCTTCTTGAAGAAAGAGTCCATAACTAGCTGGTCAAAGCTCATTACGTTGTAGCCGATAAGAAACATCTTGTCGGTCTTGGCAAACTTATCAACTCGTGAGTCGAGTAAGGCCAGGAAGTTGTGGTACGCTTTCGCCGGATTGGTAAACTTCTCCAGCTCGGCGCGTTTAAAGCCGTTTACTTTTAGCGCATCGTCTTTTATTTCATCTCCTTCGATGGGTGCAATATTTACGCACTCTTTGGCGATTTCGTCACCATCTATTTCTATGATGTAGCCTAGTTGGAGTAACGCACATTTGTAGACATTAAGACTCCCCGTCTCGGTGTCTAGATAACAAACTTTCAACATCAATTACCTCCTGTGTTTTGCCATAAATATGGTTTGGTCTCCCAAGACTGTCTCGGCCGAGGATAACCAGAGTTGCATTACGAAAGCCGGGGTGGGTTTGGTCTATTTCAGATAAGTCAAAGTCGTATGGATTATCTTTTGCAAGTAAAAGTTGGTACAAAGAAGAACTTTTGACATCCCAAACATCTCCCCAAATAGCTGACGTTGAGACAGCACATGATGCAAAGTCTGCCAACGCAAAGTCTGGTATTTGGTCATAAGTTAGTGCCATTTACACTCCTTTCCAAACATATGTTTTCGCTGTTCCTTCAACCTTTTCTTCAACCAATCCTGTTTTTGTTAGCATGGATATAATCTTAGCGTATTCAAGAATATCCATATCACAAGCAACTATACATAATAGTTCTGGTTCGCTTATCTCCCCCCGGCGTCGAATTAATCCACTTACTACATCTTGCTGGCGGGAAAGTTTACTCAACCCCATCCCACCGTAAACGTTAACCATGTCTTTCTCAGTTTCTTTGACCAAAGCTATCGCGTCTTTGATTACTGGAATGGTTAGAGTAGTAAGAGAACGAGCAATAGAGAGTAACAAAGCGGCTTTGAGTATATGGATATGTCGGCGGGAGATATAACCCTCGAACCGTTTGTCGTTAATTAGTGGTGTATCTTCTACGTTTACGGGATACCAAGCAGAGAAGAATGCTTCGGCCTTTGGCTCCCAGGGCATCTCGCCTACGGAGATTGAAATAAGGTCTAAGTCGTGTTGGAGTTTTGGCTCCAGGTATCGAGCACGTTTGGTTAAATATGGAATAGGAACCCACATGGCTTTTTTGTTGCCATAAGCCATTACAAAACGGGAAGTAAAACCGCTGCCTTCGGTTAATGGAATAGCAGCGGCCAGGGATTCGGGGGTTATCCCGCCAAGGACTGATAGCCAGGGACGTTTTATCGTACTCTCGCCTTGGTTCTTAGTGGAGTAAGCCCAGCCGTAGTCTGTGGTATCATAGATATCGCATAAAAACTTCACTAAAGCGCCGTTATTCTCTCCTATGAATACAGCCAATTCCGAGGAGGCGACCATCATAGGTGATTCATAAACAGTCTCCCCATCAAAAGTAAAAGATTCTTGTTTGCCAGCCATGTCTTGTATCAAGCGTTCTCTGGTAATAGACTCCGAAGCAACGGAGACTCCGGTTATTTTGGAGAGAAACCGCTTGCCGAGGCGTATGGCTTCTGATTTGCGACAACCTGCCGGGCCTACAAGCATGGTATATAGATTACTATGAATGTTCAATCGGCCGTATTGAAGCCACACACGAGAGCGCACGGCTCCGGCCAGAACAGCTAGGCCGACCCATTTGTGGTAAACAACCGGCGACTCTGTTCCTTCACAGTATTCCATATAACTCTCATGCCAGTCCTCTAATTCTCGTCGTCCATCATAAACAAGTCGTCGTCCACTTCTTCTCCCATCGTCCATGCTTTTCCTACCTCAAAAGAGATTGGTATAGTTAGTGTTTGGATACCGATTTTGAGAGGAATGGTTAGGGCTTTTACAATCTCCCTCCCGGCCTGGTTGATTTCTTTATCTGGGACTTCTACTATCATTGAGTCATGGCCGTTGTGTAGGATGTGCCAATCTTTGTTCAACTTGGTACGAACTGCGCCGAAGTCTCTAATCCCCCTGTTCATCAAATCTCCGATAGTGGATTGGGGAACCCAAGCATAGGCTTCTCCCGGGTCGGGAACGCCATAGAAAATACACTTGCGGCCAAGTGGTGTGATTAGATAGTGTTGAACGTCGATTTTATGCAGAGTTTCTGCGTGCCATGTTTTTACTCCCGGGAAAGTAGCGAACTGGAGAGCTAGAAGCTCTCTGGCTTCTTTAACCGGAATGTTAAGAATTGCAGCCAGCTTGCGCTCCCCAACTCCATAGTTTGCTGCGTGGTTGGACCGTTTCGCTTTCTCGCGTTCGGCGTAAGTTATTTCGTCCATTGGTTTATGATAAATAAGAGACGCGGTACGCTTATGAATATCTCCCCCCGCATCAAAGGCTTTAATCATGGTTGTTTCGCGGGAGAGATATGCAACGACACGGGCTTCGGCTTGGGATAAGTCAGGAACGATGAAAGAGAAACCAGGTCGAGCCACAAATACCGAACGGATGTTCATGTTGAAGAGTAAACGACCATCCTCTTCTATCAAGAAGGGAGCGATAGATGGGTAGAGCTTGGTTAGTTCGGAGTTGGTGATTTTGTATAATACTAAATCTGCCTTATGACTCTTGGGAACATTTTGGAGATTTGCACCAGTTCCGAAAATGGTTTTAGATGAGGATAATCGGCCGGTGACTGTACCAGTGGGGTTATAGCTGCAACGAAACACACCGTCGTCTTCGACCATTTTATATGGTCGGTTGCCGTGTTTTGGAGCGCCAAAGAATTTACTCAACATATCACGGCATTTGCGGACATCTATTACTTGTTGAATAACTGGGTTGCCTGTTTTAGCCAGGAGTTGCTTCATGGCTTCGAAATCGGTTGATGGGTTTTTGGCACCACGTTTATACATGAGAGGATAGCCTAGTTTTATGGCTATCAACTCTTTCATTTGGATGGGAGATTTAACGTTGATGTGGCCGCCAATTCTATCGTCTAGTTTTTGTTGCATAAATTTGCACAAGTCGGCCTCGGCTTGGTGCATTTGCTTCATGGTATCCAAGTCACACTTGATTCCTCTGGCAGACATCTCGGCCAAAACGGGAAGTAGACTCATCATGAAGTCGTAGGGAACACGAGTCTTGGTAGCGTCGAGTTCTTTGGTTAATGCGTCAACAACCTCGCGTGTGACTACGGCATCTTTGGCATTATAACGATAAAGTTTGTCATAGTCTATGTCGGCCCGACCAACCAGCATCTTCCCTTCGCCTTTGTAGAAGGGATGCCAAGTGTATAAAGATGTAAGAAACCACAACCCTTTCGGAAAAGCTGGGTAAACTGCATGTTGCGCAATCATGGTGTCCATCCACAGATTGGCGGTATAGATGTTATAGTTACGAGCTAGGAATAAGCTATCAAACAAAGCATTGTGCATCACGGTACGAATGCCGGGATGAGTTAATACTTTTTCGATGAGAAGCCATAACTCGTGAGTGTGTGACTCAGAGAAATATGGATTCTTGTCAACAACAAAAGGAACACAAAAACCAAAGTTATGTTTGTGCGAGAAGCCAATACAAGCAACTGAGGCTCCGATGGTTTCTATATCGACAGAAACAATAGGACTCTTGCCAGAGTTTGCTTGGGATATAAGACCACGCAGATATTCTGTAACCTGTTTGTGTGTTGGTCGAATAATTAACTCTGGCTCCGGGAGTTTGAAGTTCTTGGTCTGCGCAATCTCCTGCGCTCGGCGGAAGTCATTGGCAGCAATCGTTGCCCATTGCCAGTTCCCACGTTGAATCCAACTGGGATGAACGGAAGGAAGAACTGGAATGCCTTCCCATGAGAATACATAACCACGATGGGTAGTAATATCGGTTATTCCGAGCAAGCAACTCAATGGAACGTTCCCCATCGGGATGATAACTGATGGTTTACATCGGCGGATGTCTGCCATGAGTTCTTCTATATAGTGAATAAACTCCGGCTTAATTGCCGATTTGCATGGTTCGCCTTTGTAGAAGTAGCGGACTTGGTTGTTGGGCGGACGTTCCCGAAAAGCGTTGTTTATACGAACAGTGGCTCTGATTATTCCAACAGTAGCCAGGATGTTGTTATAAACATTCCCCGCCGGGCCACGGAACGGCTCACCATATTGTTCTTCTACTTCCCCAAGGGCTTCACCAATAAAATACATCTTTGCTCTGGTGGGGCCAACTGGTTCAACTATTCGGGGCATAACCGCCTCTTTCTATAAATGACGTTTGGTGGTAGAATCAATTATTTGAGTGCCATTTGACTCATGTCGGATGCGTTTGAAATCCTCGATTTGACTCATGGTTACTTTATGTTCGGCGGATTGGTTACGTCTATCAAGATACTCACCCAGGACACAGATGGCTACTCCGCAGACAAAGCCGAGAGAGAAATATCCCATTATAAACCTCCTTGGTATAAAGCGGCAATGCTTTGGAAAAAGTTTTCGGGACAACGGTACATAGGAAATAACGAGATAGAGTCGGATGGGGACCATTCGACTATTACTGGTGACTCCTCGTTCTGCATGGGGAGATAGTAACAGGGAGAGATGGGGGACATGCGGATGCAGATGTGGTCTTGCTTGGACGAAGGGATGATGGCGTCGGGGACCAGTTGAGTTACAGAGTCGATTATTTCTTGGACTTGGGTTAAAATGATTTGTTTACCGAGTTTCACTCTACTCTCCTTTCTTGGCATAATATTTCGTTAGATTATCCAAAGCATAATGACGGTAGTCTTTGTCCATCTCTATTCCTTGGGGAATCATTTTGTGTTTCAACGCAGCAACTAAAGTCGAACCAGAACCAGCAAACGGGTCGATAAGAGTCATGCCTGGGCGAGCAATGGGCTTGAGCATGTTATAGAGTAAGTCAACTGGCTTCTCGACTGGGTGGTGTTTATCGTTGGGGTTTAATCGGTCTTGCATGAACCAGGCTTTGAATGGCTCGACTAAAAGAATGTTACCTTTGCGGCCAAATAAACAACATTCGTAAGACTGGGATGGCCAAGTCATGGGACGAACGGTGGCTCCGATTACGGGTTTAATCCAGAGAAGAGGAAAAGGGCAGACAGAGAAACCGTTATCCATGAATAAGCCGACCAACATGGGGAACCACATGGGTTGACAGAAGCAGTATAAGAACGATTCGTCTTTGGCTACTCGCGAGAGTTCAGGAATAATTCGGCCCATCATGATAACATATTCAGATTTGGTATCAGAATAGAGTTTCATATAGCTGGTATGTTGCTCGCCAACCGGGGCGTTCTTGGTCTGCTTGATGTTTTTGTTGTGGTCTGTTCCAAACGGCGGGTCAGTGCAGATAACATCGTAGTAGCGTGGTTTTAGTGTTTGCAGAACGGCTTCACATCGGCCCAGGAGTACCATTTCTTTTACTGCCGGCGTAACCTTCTTCTCGGCGTCACTGGCAAACTTCTCCCGAATAGTAATTTCTCTTGCTGCTCTAAGAGCCTGGCCTTTTGTACCAATATTTGCAAGAGATGGCATCTTTTTGATTAAGCCAGCTAAAGCTATATCATCGCGGGTTTGTTTGGTCGACTCCCCCAACGCTTTAGCTGTGTCTTTGGTGGACCAGCCAGCAGATTTTTGAGAGCCTTTGTGCCGCTCACCATAAAGCTCTTTCTTTAATCGGTCTAATTCCTGTTTTGCAAGAACTTGGTCACTCCAAGACATCTCTTTTCGGCAGATGTTTTCTTCCAACTCTAGCTCTTTGGCTTGAAGTGCGTTTAGTTGGTCACGATAGACACAAACGACTGGGATATTCAGAGCTTTACAGGCTTGTAATCGGCGGAAGCCAGCCACAAGACTGTTATCGCGGTTTAACACAATCGGGTGAATCTGGCCATGTTTCTCAATAGAGGCTTTCATGGCTGAAATATCCGCATCTGCTCGGCGCATCCGGTCGCCAACGGTTACTTTACTGGCTTGCATTATTACAAGAGTGGTTTTGGTTGGGTCGAAACTCATGTTATTTCATCGCCTCCTTGACGCAAGCGTTTGATGGTTGCTTTGGTAAATTTAAATTTGCCACTAAACAAACTGTTTAGTTGACGAGCCACTTCATTATCCACGCGGCCTTGGTGTTGCGCGGTCTTTCGGGCAACGGTTTCTTTAGAGAAACGAAGAATAGTTGTGATATGTAGTTGGGATTCCAGACCACGTTCAGACAAAGCGGGACCGTATACTGTTCTATAAACGTTGGCTAGTTCTTTCATGGCTATACCACCAACTCAAAATGAACTAAGTCGTTGAATGTTTGGTCGAAAAGATTGTTGTTTCTATTCCAGTCTCCACCCCAGCGTAGCTCAATATTATGCTTCCTGGCTGTCGCCTGAACCAAGCCCCCAAAGTGATAAAACGGGTAATAGTCTTTGGGAGTTATGGGGTCTTTATACGGATAAGAAGCTACGTCTATGGCACAAGCCGGGGCGGTTAAATCTACTTCGCGGACAGTGGAGCTAATAGTTAACGGATGATATGGCCGACCCATATGATAGCCAACAGCTAGCTTGGATTTACCCAATCGCCGCAGATTGGCTTGTTCGGCGGGAGTACGCTTGCCGTACATAACAAAGCAGTCGTACCATTCAATAATATCCATAAAAATCTCTACTAAATGGCTGTCAACATCTGCAAGTCGAAGCAAAGAAATGTCACTGAACTTTGGCATTGGGTGCATCCTCCTTTGATTTGGGCCACTCGGTGGCAATTTTGCGTTTGGTGTCCTCGGTTATAGCAGAGATTACTTCTTTGGCAGAGTCTGTGTTGCCTAAGACGATGGTGCCTATGGAGACAGAAACGGTCGGGGTACGGTTGCTCCATACAGCGAAGCCGATTAGAATAATGAGACACATGATGGTAGCAAAAATATGCCAGTCTTTCATTTCTGTTCTTCCTCCTTTGTTAGTGTGGTAGCACAGGTTGGACATATTCTAATTGTTGATACAATGGTTGTATTTTCTGGTCTCGGTAGCAGAACTATTTGTTCACCACAAAATTGGCAGTTATATAATTCTAATGGTTTAAGTGCAGAAGCATTCATACTTTCTCCTTTGTTATTTTACTTCTGTGCCAGCAACTATTCTCTTGGTACAGTCATTCAATAGCTCTTGGTAATTCTTGATGGTACTCTCAAACTCTGCTTTAGAATCGGAGTAAGCATCATCACAGTTGCAGATAGGCTGACGGCTTAAACCTCCGTTGTAACCAGCCCAGTAGCATAGACCACAGAAACCACTAATAACGAGAATACCAATGAATGACAAAACAAGATTACGCATGTTTTCCTCCTTTTAATCGCCTTATATCCATAGCGTTAATTTGGCTTTTTTGCTTGAGCGGTTAGGCATAACTGGATTTATTCTTCCTTAAATAATAAAAGTATTGCCGCAATTGGGACATTCATAATAATGAAAATGCGTGGGTATTCCATCGCCGCCCTTTTCTACGTGGTAGTCGTGGACATCCCAAAGACGTTCCGAGATTTCGCAAGTTGTCCCATTAAATATATTGTGGTATCCGATTAAAGCACGAAGCCACAGAATTATTATTTCCATCTTATCCCTCCTTCCCCGTTATCGCCTTCCACGCCGCCACAGCGCGGACGTCGGCGGGGGCGTGAGCAAAAGCTAAATCATTATCTCTTTTAGTGGTATCGTCATTGATTCCTAGAATTTTATATAGATTAAGCCAGTAGAGATGCCAATAAGTAGACGTTCCCCAACCGTCCGCCAATGTTATAAACGATTCATCCTCTTTCATCTTCTCCTCGATCTTGGCCATTAGGTCAAGGGATCCGCAATAGTTTAAAGGCTCATCCCGTTCCAATTCACCACAAGACCAAACGGTAATGGTCTCCCCATTGTGACTCTGATATTCCTGACTTCCCCACCCATCAAACTCGGCCAACACCTTGTTTATCTCCCGCCATTCGGAAGGGGTCTTGTCAATCATATCTTCACCCACAATCTAAAACGCCGCAATGAGCAACCCAGCATTAGGCAACATACATCGTCATTGTACGTACATTCTTTGCATTGAGACGTGATTGCTTCTTTTAGATCATCCCGCTCCTTAATCGCCGCGTCCCGCTCATTCAAAAACTTATTGGCCAAATATATTACTTCATAAAATCTTCCAGGACAAACAGCGGGGGAATCGAGATAACAATGTGTCTTGTCCTGGAAATGGCATTGCTCAAAACATTGTCCTTCCCGGGATAGCCTGAATATCTTTGGTTTCCACTCCCACCACCAAGGCATGTTATTCCTCCTCCGGTATGGTTATCTCATGCCTCTCAAAAACGCCTGACGCTCTTTAGCCGACAATGCTGCGTGAGCGCGTTCACATTCTTCTTTTTCACACTCCTCATGGACATAGGGTGTATTGGGAATCTGCTCCCCTGGCCAATGCTCCGGATGAGCTATTTTATCGGCTCCTGGTTCACCACAAAGGCCGCAAATATCTTTTTCCTCTGTGGCGGCCAACTTTTCCTCCAACTCTTTCACTTTTGCCAGCGCCGCGTCCCTCTCATTGCGGAGCTGAGCTAGTTCTAATGTTAAAAGCAATTCCTTTAGCGATGCACATTTAAGACCTCTCATTAAGTTGCGTTCCCAATCAGCCTCTATACATGAATAGTCTTCACTTTGGGAACATCCAATTCTATCCTCAGAGAAAAACTGACAGGACGTACACATGTTACGTTTAAATAAAAGCCACTCCCACCACCAAGGCATGTTATTCCTCCTCCCTAATCACGCCCTCGCCATGACAGTGAGGGCATATTTTATCGGTATCTTCATCATATCCAGTTCCATCACAAGCAACACAGCGATAAACATCTTGATAGGGATTACTGGATAATAAAGCTCCTTTGGGGTATTCTCCATGCATATTATTCCTCCAAAAACGAAAGGCTCATTCCCGCGCAATCGTTATTTTTACCATTATCTTTAGCCCACTGTTTATATTCCAAGTGGTCTTTAACAATCTCAGGCAGCTTTTCTTCTTCAACTTCTATAATTGCGGAAACGCTTTCTATGGCTCCGAAAGGGGTGCAACTCATAATTGTAGCGACAATCTTCATTTCATTCCTCCTCCGGCAACGCTATCGGCGCGAAACGAGCGCCTTTACGAATTTCATTTACCAGTGCCCGAATCCAAGAATATGAATTGACTGATGACCCAGTAATTTGCACAAGTAAATAGGTAACATAGCCATTCTCATGTCGTTCCATTATGTACCAACCATCTCCCGGCACTGTCCCCTCCGGCAGATATTTGGGGGGGCCGGGGCAGTCGGCGGGGTGGAAGTTTTTCCCCTCTCCACACTCCTTGCATAAGGATGATAGCTCCGCGCCGAATGAATCCCCGTGGGCGCAGCGTTCATGGACACACTTAATACAAGGTGGCATTACTTTTCCTCCTTCATGCGGAGATAGTAATTTTTCCAGCCCAATATTTCCTCTATTGATATATAACCTTTGTATCGTGGGATGTTATTATTAACATAATAAAATCCACGCTCATCTATTAATTTAATATTCATGGCTTCTTGAATTGAATTATCATTAGTGTTTACAACCTCTACCACCATTTCCGGCGTCAAATCCTCCATCCGGTTAATGCGGCGTTCGGGCTTGGAATTGTGAATTGGCTTATGACTACGTGGGCAGTCAGGGCTGGGATAAAGAAAACGTTCTTTTTTATGATATCTATCATGTTTATCAATCCATTCCTTCATTACTCCTAGCCGAAGGGCGCAACCATCCAAACTTGAATCCCAAACACTATCCACAAATAGTGGACAATCACCGGAGCATCTACCAGTTGCTTTGTCTACTATTGGTATCTCCCCGACCGTCCTTCCTCCGATAATGATTTTGTAAGGGGAAACAGACGCGGGAGTGAAGTTGCGGAACGCTTCTCGAATTCTCTCCCCAAGCCCGCCAAAAATATATCCTGGGTGGATAAGCGCCAACACCCGCTCCTCCAACTCCTTCAAGTCGGGGGCGTCCGGGAGTTGGTTTGCTAAGTCCAACACTTTCTGTTTGGATATAAACACTTCTACACCAGTACCCAAGCCAACACTATTTAGCCTGTTGATACCATCAATAAGTTTCTGCTTGTACATATTATCTCCTTTTGTTGGGTTATATCCATCCAGTAGAACGATGTTTCTTCTTTTGTACTAACCAGGCTGGTACACTAATCTTACCTGTTTTAAGGTTTATACTACAGCAAGATTTTGGAAACCAAATCTTGTCTATATTGGTAGACCATCTTGGTTGTTTCATCCTGAGGAGCCATGCTTTGTCTGTCTCGGTTATGATAGCCAAAACTTTGTATCTATATGTTCGCGTCAATTGCAACCAATTGGAGTCCTCTGGCTCTTCAACAAGGTCGTCCCACATAAGCTCATTTACATAGTCTGCCATGTCTCCCATCTCAACGTCCTCCCCTTGGATGCTGGGAGTGGTTTCTATTGGCTCCTGTCAACCAGAGCCGCAAGGCAGGGGAAATCGTAGTTGACTACAACCCACCACTCGGTATCCACCGGATTGCTCCTAAGTGGTTCCAGCCTGTCCCTTTCCAGCACCCAAGGCAAGGACGCAAATAGCGTCCTAGCCAACTACTTATGGCATCATCTATTCAATTAGGTTTCGTCGCCATGTTATGCTAAAAGATGTTATAAAAGAGCAAATAATGATGCCATAAACCAGCCTACTTCGCAGCCGAGATAACTTTCTTGACTTTGGCAACAGGCTCACCTTGGTACTCTTCTTGTTCCACAACTGCGCGACATTTGCGATTCAGCCATTTATCCGTGTTATACGGAGGCTTGGGGTCAGCGCCAATGTTCTCCAAGAATTTGAGAAAATAGCGTTGTTTGGCCTCGGCTTTCTCGTCCTCGTCCTCTTCTGCCGGGAGAGATTGGTAATAGAACAGCATACGACTGTTGGCTTTCTTGTCGGCCGAAACGACTTTGAGCTTGATTTCCAGATAATTCTTGCCAGCGTCGTTCGACTTGGCTTCGATGGAAGTAATGATAACATCGTAAGTTCCGGCGTCCAGCGGTTCCTGCTTGGGCAGCTTGGACAAATCTTTAACACCTTTTACGAATTGTAGTAACGGCATTAGCTACTCTCCTTTTACTGTGGGCTTTGGTTGATTGTTAACGATACGTGACATTTCGTCGTATGCAGCACTAGCAATGACTGACTCCAAATCAATCCAATCATGGATAGTGTTTCCGGGACCTCCTTTCTTGTTGGTGTATTTAATAAACATTTCGGCTGCTTGGAGCAAGTCAACCATTTCTTGAATCGAATATCGGCCGGTGATTGGCATTGGTTACTCCCAAGGGTTAATGTCGTTGTAGATATAGTCTATGATTTCCCCGAAGTCTAAGCCAACCACATCCGGCAGTCCACCACGAGAACGTGCTTGGTAGATTCCATCCGGGCGAGCATTGGCTCGGTAGCGTTTGCCTACGGAGTCATAGAATGAGTGGTAATACTCGTCGAAAGAGTCACTCAAACGATTGCTTGCTCCTCCGGTAATAGCTGGCATAACTTCCTCAATCATGTCAATTTTGTTTTTCTGGATAGCGGCGTGACTGTTGACCAGAACAAAACCGGGATAGCTCATAAAGTGAGAGATAAATCTCTCGAACATGAAGATTTGAATGCCATAGTGTAGCTTGCCTGGGGCACCGCCAACGTTCTTGGCAGTTGAGCTACCTCCTTCGGTTTTTAAATCCAAGACTTGAGCCATGATTGCTCGGTTCAGCTTCGATGCTGTATCTAAAACAATCGTGGCATACTTCTTCTCTTCTTTAACTTCATCAAACTTGGCTGCCATTTTTTCTGGAGTATGTTTATCGCCAAAATCATATGTTTCATAGTCATACGCCAGTTTAAACTTCTCCTTTCTCATCCTTGTTCTAATGGTTCTCAGCCCATCATCTATATCAAAGACGAAGATTGGTTGTGGCATGGTGGCGATGAAGTAAGTCTTGCCAGTTCCCGGAGCGCCATAGATAAGCAGAGTCCGAATGTCCTCTATGATTGTGGAGTATTTAATACCACGTATCTCTCTTTTGGGAAACTTCTCTTTCATAAAAGAGACACATTCTTTGGTTGTCGGGACCTCCGGCAGAGCATCAGGGTCAGGTGCTGGGACAGGATTCTTGTATGGTTTTGTCATCTATTTTGTCACCACCTTTCTTTAGTTTTGTTATAATATTGTGCATATCAATGGACAAAGAACGAGCGTAGGCCCAATCACGATAGACTCCTTGGGAGGAATCTTTATACGGCAGCATTTCACCAGCAGCCAACATTCCGCAGTTGGCAAACAACGCCGGATTGCGATAGAGAATGCCTACTCGGTCAATCCCGGCTTGCTTGTTGTACTCGTCAACGGCGGTCGCCAACACAACAAAACAATTATACTGCTCAATGCACCATTGCGGAACTTCCACAATAACACAGTAAGCACCAGTTGTTTTATCGCGTTGGATTAAGATGTCGTTGCACTCCCAAACATCGACTTCAAAAGCCCATGCGCATAGAACTTTGCGGCCGTCTCTTGTATCTCGAACAAGAATGTTTACGGCTTTACAAACATCGTTTATTATTCCCACCATTTTTCCCTCTCCTTGAAGCCAAGTCTTAGTGCGGCTTCTTTGGTTTTACATCCCGCTTGGCAGAGAGTTAGAAAGTCACATTCGAATGGTCGGCCTGGGACACCGGCGTAGCAAGAATCGCTTGTGGGCCAGACTTGATTGGCTTTAGAATCCGCAATACGAGCAGCCCACCACGAGAGATTGCGTTCCCATTGGGAGAGTTCGTCTTTGGTTCTAGTTAATGCAAGAGGAAAGAACTCTATGCGAACGCCTTCTTTTTTGGTTGGGTGGCCAATAAACATGACGTTGAGATAGCAGTTTTTGCAAGGGAAGCCTAGCTTTTGTGCAGCCGCAACATAGGCAGAGACTTGCCAAGAAACTAGAAAGCCAGCAAGATACTTATCGGTTTTCATGGAAGAAGTTTTATGCTCAACTACGGTTACAGAGCCGTTTGAGTTGGGGATTATTCCATCTATTACAGCAACAAGATTGAAGTTGTCGAACTCGTGAATACCAGTGATTTCAACGCCGGACATGTTTTCTATACGGTAGCCGTTAGTAGCAATATAGTCACTAACTACACGGTAGGCCAAGAGTCTATCACGATGGCCGCCGCTTTCAAGTTGAAGAGGAAGAAGAGAATCCATTGAGTGAAGAGCGGTGTCTAAGTCACGGTATAAACCGTAGCTTGCTAACCCTTGATGAACAGCGCGACCAAACATTAATGCTTCACTGGAAGAAGCTGGCTCGATAAACCACTCATGCTTGGCCATGTAAAGCCAAGGACATCGCATGTAATCGCAAAGACCTGTGTAAGAAAACGTTGGCTTCTTTGGGTCAGAGCTTGGGTTCATCAACGGCGGGCGTTCCGGGGGAGACAGCTTCTTTGCTGGCTTCTTGGGTTTCTTGGTTGCTTGTTTCTTGGTTTGTCTGAGTGTTATTATCGCCACTTGTTCCTCCAATCTTGAGCGGGACTCCACAGTTTGAACAGATAAAAATGTTAGCGATGGTTAGTTGGCCAATGATTCCGGTTGGGTATAGTTGGATACCAGGAAGAAAAGTATCACAAGTTTTACATGCGGGGCAGATAATAGGGGGTGTGCCAGAAGTGGGAATGACTGGTTCTGGCTGGCCAGTGTCTCTACGAAATTTACCGGGACGAATGATTCGGGACATTGGTTACTCCTTATAGTGTTCACAAATATGTGTGCTATGAACAAGATGCTTATCCTCGTGGCCTAGCCAGCGCAACTCTCTTGGCTTAAGCAAGACTCGATGTAAAGAATCACAGTTGCCGAAGTTGTTTATTCGAGTTGCTTCTGGCTGCCAACTCTTGCATGTCTTACATTGGTGTAGAAACCATGTTTTCATAAACTCACTCCGCTTCTTCAAATCGGCCAAAAGCATCACGGTCATAGAACGCGGCTTTGTAAAAGATGCTAGCCATCTTCTTTCCTTTGTCGTCAATCAACTGGTTCCACATTGAGTGGTTAGTTGGCTGCAATGACCATCCTGCAGGAAAGGTGGCGTTGAGGAATAATTTGTCTTGGGGGTTGTCAGTGAACGTAAAACCAAGTTCTTCCAACCGAGCAATATCTCGCGCTCCTTGCCATTTTCTTGGGAGTCTGCGGGAGGCTACTAACCATTGCTGTCCTCTGGCTTCCTGTGCTTCTATTCCACCAGGGGCGGAAGCCGCGATAATGTTCTCAAGATTACCACTCTGCAACGCAGGTATAATGGCTGCAACAAAACCATTGTCTTTTTTATTTTCCATAATCAACCTTTCTTTTTTTTTCTCGGCACCACTCCCTGGGGTGGGTTCCAGAGAGTGGTGCCATTCATCAGGAGGAAGAAGCTAATGTTACTCCGCGGTGCGGTACTTGAGCGGCAGAGGAATCTTGGCCGCGCGAAGAGCGGTGATGGCCTGGTCACGAACCGGCTTCTTCATGGCGTCCAACTCGGTCTCAAGAGCATCGAAGTCCGGCTTGACAGCGCCAAAGCCGGAACCTCTGGTTCCCGCTTTCCATTTGGCGACGGCCGCGAGGATATCTTCTTCGCTCTTGCCAGCTCCAATCATACCACGAACCATCGCCGCAATACGCCGACGAACTTCCTGGTCCGCAGCTAACATAACGTCCATGTTGAACTGGGCCTTGAACTCTTCGGGAGTCTCCGGGGTATCGAATACCACATCGATAACCACATCTTTTACTTTGGAATTGCTAATCTGCATCTTTTGTTCCGGCATGTTTCTTCTCCTTCTTTGTTATTGGTTTAGGTTTTTCCGACATTGCTGCCGGAGTTATGGTCGCTCCAATTTTTGCAGATGATGGAGCAATCTTGGTTACATAAAGAACTGTGCCCGCCTCCCCTCCCACCTTTTGTAGAATAAACTCTATGGGAGCTTGGGCATACATTTCCTGTGTACGGTAACGACGTAAGAAAATCCAGAGTTTTTGTGCCGAGGAATTTCTTGCGGCAGAACAGGAGTATAGAACTGGGAATGAATCGCCCGGTTTTACGCCGACCAGCTTTTCCCATACGTCTTTTTCCGTTCCCAGTAATCCCCGAAATTCATTCTTCTTCATGGCTCACCCCCTTTCCGTAGCTGGTGGGCAGCTATTCTTTGTGATATGCAAGACATATAGCCACAAGAGTTGCTTTATTGGCTTCTTCAAGAACAACTCCGTAACTAATTCTAGGCTCGACACCAGTTAAACGTTTGGTGCAACCTGTTGGTTCTGCATCAAAGGTTGCGGTATGAAACTTACAATCGTACTTCTTGCAGAAGTTGAGAGTAATTTGCTTACTCATTAATATACTCCTAACTTTTTTAGAATCTCGATTTGCTCTGGTGTTAAGTATCCACGCTTTGGTGTTGCTTGTTTTCCATGCAAGTGGTTGTATCTAGCAGCAGCTTCTTCTGCTTTGCGCTCGTTGTAGCCAGGCGGTGCTTTGTCGAAGCGATAGATTACTGGTTTCTTAGGCCAGGACTTGCACAGCTTGAAAACGTATCGAGTGGCTGCTTCGTTGGGTTCATCGTACTCAATGACAATGCAGAACTCTGGGAGTTCTCGCCACTCGAAGTAGGCTCTTGCGTGGACACAGAGCTTTGGACGTTGGGTTAAGTTGGTTGATTCGCAAAAGTGAATCAGCTCATCTGAAACTGTTTGGTTCATTATAAATCCGATAGTCATACAAACCTCAACGAAACCAGAGTTGGCAGCCTCGGATTACAAAAAGGCTGGTTATTAAAAGAAAAAGAATCCCCCATGCCAACTGTAAGAGCTTGAGCAAAAAGCACTCCTTTCTTTGGTTATGTAAACTTGGTTGTGTTAGTGCAAGAACGCATGAAAAAGTAACCTTTCGAGATAATAATATAATAATATAGAAAGAAAGTCAAGCGAAAAACATTATTATATTATCATACTGCCTACTGGTTAGACACCATCTGGCACATTGCGCGATTGATTACTGCTTGGGCAGAGACTAAAGCCAACGCAACGAAGTGTGGTCTGCCGAGTACGATACTTGTGTTGGCTTGTCGTTTGGATATGTATTCGTCAGTAGACGGTTCGATGGCGATGGCTGAGAGAACGATGGAGACGTGGCGATAGGTGGAATTCTTGCCCGTGTTGTATTTGTCGAGGACAGCCAAGATTTCTTTCTCGAATTCATTGTTGGGTTCAACAATCTTTACTTTGTCTTTGATATATTCTTTACTTATGGTTACAGTCCTTTCTTTTTGAGAATGGTTTTATGCTGGATACGAATGTTGATGGTGCAAGTACCACTAACAATTGGTCGCATAGATTTAATAAGGTTAGTGTTGGTGTCTATAAGAACAAGATAATCCTCCTTTCTTTGGACTTTGATAGCTATGCAGGAATCTTTAAGAACTTGGTTCATACGTTTGATTGTGTGATGTACAGTACGTCCTTTGCGGTTATGCAAGAAGCTATCAAGACGGACAGTTAGCCAGAGGCTTCGGCCAGAGTCTTTCCATTCAAGAATCTTAACGCCGTAGAAACAAACACAAGCCGTGTGTTTGTCAATGTTGAGACAAGTGTTGGGGTAACAGAGCATAGCAACTCCTTAGGCTTTATGATACACATTCAAGCCGAGGATGGGGGTATGGCCTTTCTTGGTGCGATACGGGACAGGGATGTTACCTTTGGTTGATGCGATGGAGATGGTCTTGCCGCTGGCGGATTCCCCATGTTCTTCTTCCAGGTTGATGTTGATGGTCAAGGTGCTTCCCTTTACACTCATGGCTACGTTTTGTTCGGGCATTTACGCCCTCCTTTCTTGGGATAGAATTTATATCCCTCGGTTATAATGTTGTTGGTTAATTGGTGATAGACTTCGACGAGAAGTCTTGGTCGACGTTTGCCAATAAGGTCTGTCCCAGAAGAAGGAAGTTTGCCTAGAAGTAATTCGTCCTCAGTAATGCCAATGTGAGATAGCAAGGCAACAGCTTGGGTATTTAATCTATATGTGGTTAGAACAATAGGGACACACACGCGTCGACTCCATTGGGACTGAATGCGTAGTTGGGCAATAATCACCGGAGGACACGCACCTTGGTCAGAGGCAAACCACAGCGAACGAATAGTTGCTTTGTATAGTCCTGGTTTTATTATCATAGTTGCCCCCATTCTGCAAGCACTTGGCAGTACTGTTGATATATAAAGTCTGCCATACATTTTGCGTACCACTGAAATGCAATCTGGCTATGCCGTTTGTGGCCGGCGTGGGCGCGTATCCATTTACGAAGTATAACGTTTGCAGCAGTCCACTCTTCACAACACTTTTTGTTGGTACCCAAGATACAACAACACTCATCATCGTTTGGGTCACCAATTATCATGTTATGTTGCGCAGCAGAGAAGTGGCATAAGCCACAGGTCCGGACTGATATGTCAATAGCATGTGGGTTATCTCCGGGATTATCGGCCAACTCCATCCACTTCAACCAACTCGCAAGAGTTGCGTTGGCTAGAGTTAGGCCTACATCGGCTAGTTGTTCAGCATAGTTAATCATAACGTGAACCTCCTTTCTATTCAGTTATTGTATTAAGTGCATCAATGGCATCGTCTATATATGTAAACACAGAGTTAAGTTTGTCTTTAATTGTTTCATCATCCGATTGTTTAACGAACTCATTAAGCCAAGCAACTGCTTCGTTTAAATCCACGACTATGCCTTGGGCATTGTACTGAACGTTGCTGGCTAACTCATCGGCATCCCTACGACCAGCCTCACACTGGTTTTCGAATTCTTGGTCTATCTCTTCCAACAACTCTTTTGCGGAATCTCTTATAGAGAGAAGCTGGTCCTCAGAACAAGGCGGGATAGCCAGACTTCTGGTCTGGCAACCAATAGACAGAAACAAAGTCCACCAGTTCTCGTTAAGACCAGTATAGTTTTTCTCGTATGAAACGTTGGTGTCATACATAAAATTGCTCCTTTGCGTGGTGTGGTTATACTATTATATTATGCTTGTCATGGGGAATAATCTTCTATGACAAGCAAAGTGTTATAGTGTTATCACTGGCACACTCTCACCAACACCAATCACAGAGTTCTTTGAATGGGTTAAGTGGAGAGTTGAACAAGCCGGAGAGATAAGGAAGCAAGTAATCCCAAGCGTACATAGGAACACTGGGGAGGATACCAAAGCCTTGAGCCAGATGATTCATTAATAACTCCTTTCGTCAAGCCAAGAGATGGCGTCATAATATAAACAGAAATCGCTGGGTTGTTGTTTACATGGGTGCTTTGTATTATTAACACATGGCTTGCCGGGGATATATTGTGTGCAAGTCTGACAACCCATCAAAGCGTCAACCCAACGAAGAGGCCCATCACTTTCGCAAGAGAAAGCATAGTCAACTGAGGCAGGAAGTTGGTCGTCGTAGTAACAAACAACTTCTTTGTAGTAACCAAAGTCGTGGGGGAATTGTTTAATCTGCAAGAGAGCGCCTTCGGGTTCTACCCCAAGAAAGCGGCGGAGAGCAAGTTTGTAAAGGCAGCATTCTAGGCGGGACTTGTTGCCATAATCCTCGCTTCCTACTTGGGCACAGTCCTCTTCGGGTGGGGTGCTACCGATGTTTATATAGTCACGCATGGTTAAACTCCTTTCTCATCGGCACAGTGTGGACAATACCAATGTTCGCCGTCGTAGTGCCAACCTTCGGTAATAGCATGATAGCGAAGTCGGGCTAGTTGTATTTGTTCCAATCTATCTTGCATTATTCTGAGGTTGCTTGTGGAAATGTGAGTGGAATAGTGTATACTGGATGTACAGTGCCCACCTTTGCCAGCACAACAAAGGCTGGCTTTGATTGTGATTGTGTACATAATATTACTCCTTTTGTAAACAGTTGTTAAGCCATTCTTTTATTAATCGATGTGGATTTGCAAACTCGTGGGTGTAGACTGGTCGATTGAGTAATAGACTGGTGTCTCTTTGTAGAAGAGTATATGGAATTAACAAAAAGCCATTCATTAAACAGAGAATAACCAAATAGTAGCGTTGCAATGTATGGATGTTTGGATTGGCAGACATTGATAAAGCCATACTAGAAGTTAGTCTGTAATCCATTATGGGAATAAACATTTAGTCCTCCTTTTTGGAATACTGTTTCTGGAAAAACTTTGGGAGTGGAACGTGGATGTCAACCATTCCATCCTCCCATTGTTGGCGGATGTGTTGCTGTAGTTCGGGGGAAGCGTTGGTTATTGTTTTCCACTTAGTAAACATATCTTTTATATCCACTTTGGCAGCGAGGCAACCACGATAACTAACGCTGATGGTGAGAGGTTTCACTTGGGACTCCTTTCTATAAAAGAGTTACTTGGCAACAGATGCCGGTTAGATAGTTATATTCCACAGCGTAGTGGTCTATCTGCCATTCACCAACACAGCACAACTCGGTAATCAATACTTCACGTGGGATATACAACGCACCCTTTTGTAACTCCCTAGCCCATATCCAGTTAGGCCATGTCCCGTTCTCTCCATAGCCAACTTCGTATATCCATTTTTGCGCAATACTTTTGGACAGAAAGAAGTGTACTCCTTGAGTAGACCACCAGAGTAGTCCTTTCGGGATACTAATAACCTCGCCGGATTTGTCGGGGATGGTTACTCTATAGTTTGGATTAAGAGTCATTAGCGTGCCGGGTTGTGGTTGAAGAAACACTTTGTAGCCGTGTGTTATATGTATATCTTTAACTTGCTGGTCAGCATGCTGTGATAAGCCCATGTTTACTCCTTTCCTTGGGGGAACCAGATGTATTCTGCCACACGTGTCCCAGATATTGGGACAGCATAGTAATTAACCCGGAAATTCTTGCTATAAGGATTACGCAATAATCCATTTGCTTCTCGTCTGGAAAAGCGTGCCATGCTGGAATAATTGGCTTCAAGAATATATTTTGGTTTGAAGGAATATAGTGTCTTTACTTTGACTATATACTTCTCTGAACCCAATATACGTTTTATGGTATGGCAAAAATACTCGGCCGCTCCGTACTTGCTGAATACAAACACCATTGCGTGTGGATGATTGGGTTTGTACTCAATACAAAGCTGTGGTATATCCTGAACCCAAGCAGAAAGAAACTTGTTGTCAACCAGAGCCACCACCTTCCAGGCGTCTTGCCATATATCTAACAGGAATAAGCCACGGTTCATAAACAATCCTCCTTGATTACTGTTAACAGCATTGTTGAGAAAGATGTCCTCACCTGGCGCTGTCGCGCCGGGTTAGTCAGCCAACAACTCGTTACCTTGAAGCAACACAATTCGTTTGGCTACGCCACAGCGGTAGTTGTAGGTAACACCGAGGTCTTGTTCCATTGCAAAACGTGAGTACCAAATCCCTTCCAACTGTACATCATAGCAAGCGACTCGGCGGACAACGTAGCGACCGTCGGACCAGCGCCAGTAGCCTGCGCCAGTTTCTATGTCTATCCATCTTGCAGCGTCCAGATAGTTGTAGAAGAAATGGATGCCTTCGGTGGGCATGATACTGGAGCTACATAATTCTACACCAAAGTAGTCACCAATGTCACGCCGATATGCTTGGTTTAGAGTGTGAACACGTTCGGGAATCTCTTTAAGAAAGATTTTGTAGCCAACACAATGGCTTAGTTTTGGCCAGTAGTTTATTACTTTGTCTAAGCACATACTAATCCTCCTGTAATAATGTTATGGTTATAGTAATCTTTTAACCAGCTTCACCCACCCAGTCACAGCTGTGCCAGCTGGGGTAACAAATAAATCTGGTGTTGAGAAATGTGGGACTATCCCTTTGTAAAAGTAGTACCAAAACATTTTGTACACAAGGGAACTTGCCGGCGAGAATTCCAACGGAGTAATATGATTGCATTCACAAGTCCATAGTTGGACTTCTGATGTGGTTAACAATGTGTACAACTGTGCAGCAAAGAAGTTTGTGAACACAAATAACTCCCCAAGCTCTGGCACTGTCCGCCAACCTGGGTGGTACTCCAGTCTATGATGAAGTTCATACGCCGACACGAGAACACGGTCACGCACCCCAACAACTTTATACGCCAACATAAAACCTCCTTTTGTTATGGTATTATCTATCCCTAATAGGGATACCACTTGCCTAAACTGTGGCGCTAGCGCGCCGGGTAAAATGCTGCTGCCAACTATATATTTATATCAACGGCTACTAAACCCAAACAAACGCGAAATGGTTGATAAAACCAGTGAGAGTATGATAGTGTTATGTTTAGAGTTTACATCAGGGGGAGGGCGTGACGTAAACATGACATTATTATACTGCAAAAAACGGAGCGATTATACGGGATTGCAGGGACGGGCTTTTTTTATGTTGATTAGCTATATCTTTTATTATATATATTTTTTTTATACTATATAGCATAAGGAGAAAGTGCCGGGCACCCC
Organism: Minisyncoccota bacterium; assembly: GCA_041651395.1. Taxonomy (GTDB): domain Bacteria; phylum Patescibacteriota; class Minisyncoccia; order Minisyncoccales; family JAGOPM01; genus JBAZJI01. Next base: position 4,669 of record JBAZJI010000003.1, on the reverse strand, counting down.
ATAAGTGAATTACGAGATTACTCAATGATTGCATATGCTTATATGCCCTAGTCTAATAATATAAGAGTGTTATGTTTACATGAACGCGGGGGCCTGATGTAAACTCTAAACATGTCACTATAACACTCTACCTCTAACCTCATGGTTTTACTACCATTTTCCCCAATGTGTTTATAACTATAGCCAACATAGTTATTAATAACACATCTTGTAGAATAAAGCATGGTCTGTCCCAATAGAATAACACAAAAGCTAGTATATATAAACACACGCGCATTTCTTTAATCATTTCTTTAATCATTTCTTTAATCATTTATTTATTCCTCTATTTTATTCCAAGAGTGGGGGCTGTGCCTTCCCCCCACTCTTGTTACCAAAACAACACGCACGCTAGGAAATCTTTCTTTCTTTGGGAAGATTGGCGATAACTTTGGGAATCGTACTCCCATCTTTAAACTTCCCAACAACACACAACTTGTAAACAATTCCCAACCCACGCCGATACTTGGACGCTTGTCGCACAGTTGGCATTAAGTTTACCGAACGGCAGTCCGACTGAAATCCACCACTCGTTTGCATATACTCTTTGTTGGTCATTGCTTCCTCCTTCTACCACGCATGAACACATGCGGCTATCAATAATGTTGATATACATAATATTATACCACAAAGCACCCGTTCTATTGTGCCTGCTTTCTCCGTCTGCTCATTCCACTGTTCCCATAACTCTCTTTGCTTATCGTTTATTTTCATGGCTTCCTCCTAACAAATTTATACTTGGTATCTCCCGCAACCCACACCATTTCCGAACCAAAACGAATACTCCCACCATAAAACGTTCCTGCCCAAGCATACTTCTTTGCGAAAGCCTTGGCTGCGCGTTTGTGGTTATCAATATTATTCAAGTTGAACCTATACTGAACAACTATTACCCCCGCTGCCGCTCTTGCACTAATCCTTGCCCCACAGAAATCTGTCGGCGCTAAATACTTTGTTATTATCGCTTGCATTCCTCCTCCCACACATCCACACTCACTTCATCTTCCGCCACCAAAGTGAATGCTTCCTCCAAAGGTTGTTCATCCATATCCGCGATATACTTCACGGCGTCTATTGTTTCTGGTTGCGTCATAGTAATCATGGCTTCCTCCTTTCTTGGTTATATAATAATCCTTCCATACTTTCTCACCGCCCACACAAGTAAATCATTAACCGGCTGCAACATCTGCATGAATCTATAGTTGCACAGTAACCAGTCCACGGCTGTAAGCATGGCAACCAACACCACATTTGCCCCCACAACATTATCCCCAACCTGCATCAGTTTCATTACTCTCTCCTTTCCTGTTTAACCACTAACTGTACATCCAACTCTTCTCCTTGCATCCCCATTACCTCTATATCCACAACCACAACGTTGTTAAATATTATCGCCAACATTTGCTCAAAAACCCAAGCAATACTATTCTTGGGCCGTGAGTTATATCTCATTTTTTTTACTCCTTTGTTTCCAGGACTAAGACACTAGCATCCTATCTCCCGACCGTATGCTAGCATTATGGAAGATTATAGCCACGAACGTGGCTTGAAAGGCTACTTAATCACTAACCCGCCTGCACTAACCACAACTCTTTTACCTGTGCATTTGTACAACGGTATCTCATCCCGTTTGCGTAGCAAGCAAGGCTTTTGTGGTTGTGCTTCACAAGTCCCTTTCTTGGGCATCTTATATCCCAAAACAAACCCCATAATATTCCCCAACAACTTCTCTTCTTTGTTGGGCTTTAACTCTGGCATCTCTAACATATGTTTAACCAAAGCCACAGTATTATCACCCTTCTTTGTTTCTGGTTCCCAACGTTTTAGCGATAGTGGCTTTGCTCCCAACCTTTTACGCTTCTCCTCTTGTGTAAGCCGTCTATGTTTTGTCCTCATACGTCCTCCCAAAATCAAGAGTTGTGGAGTGAATAAGCTTGGCATTGTGTATAAAGATATTGCATAAGCAAATATTACTATTCATTTATGCAATAGCTTTATTGATTGCTTGGTTATATGTATATATTTATGCAAAAGAAAAGCAAGCGTAAGCTTGCTGAATAGAAAAAGGGGAGAGCGTTTTTGCTCTCCCCTATTCTGTCAGGTCTTTATAAGCGGATATGCTGACCTAACGATACTGTTTACTCTCCTGTTATCTAAGCGTGTATCTAATGCAAGGGGCGTGATTGATAACTTTGAATGACTGCCCCTTTTGAGCTTCCTAGGCCTTGCCTGCTTAACAGGCTTTACACGCTTCGAACTACTCTTTAGTGTTTCCACATAATGAGCGAAAGAGCGAGCTTTCTTGGAGAATCAGAGCTAAAATCTGCGCGCCTTTATTGCCCTTCGCAATTTGTTGTGCCTTTTTCAGCGTTTTCCACGTTTCATCTTGCATGTAGTTGACGCTGTCGCCCTTGTAGGCAATCCAGATATTTTCGGGCTTTGCGCTTTTCGCCTTGCTTGTGTCGCTCGCTAGGATTGCTTTGATTCGTTCTTCGGCGCTGATTTGCGGAGTAGTGTTAGCCTTTACTTCTTTCCCTTTTTGCGTGTCGTTCTTCATTCTGATAACCTTCTTTCTGTCTGCATCAACTCTATTGTGTTTGCAGAGCAAACACTCAAGCGTGTAGACGTCGTGATTGCGAAGCAATCAGGTTTTTCAAAGAGCATATCCGCTAACTATGATTATAGCAGAGAGAGATATAATGTCAAGTATGAAAGTATAAAAATATGAAATATTTTTGCGGAGCGAAAAGCTACCGGGAGGTAGGTTATGGCTAGTTGTATAATAGCAAAGTGTGGTAATATGAAAATGTATCAAATCTTGCAGTATAATAATGCTATGTATGATAGTGTAATAATGCAAAGGACGCATGACCGCAAGGGGAAGCATATCTCTCCCTGCCCTTGCCTGCTTATAATTATTTGTTTACATATTTACATAAGCGTTTGCTTGCTGTAATAAATATGTATGCGTAAGCATACGCTATTGCTTATGCAGAGCCACAATCAAACAAGGGATGTTAGAGGATAGCAAGCCGGAAAGCCCTTCCTTTTTTTTTCTTCAAGCCTTGCCTGCCTATCCTTGCATACACATCTATCCTTCTCCCCCCAAGCCTATACACATATACTATTCCTTCCCGCCTATGCCCTATGCCCTAACACCCTTACTCTTTCATATCTGCATACTCTTACTCACCCTAGACACACCCCCACCGGGGGGAGGGATGGCCAGAAAATAGGGGAGACTCCCATTAGCCCCAAAATCCCAAATCGATGGTTATATACATTTGTGTGGAAAATAGAGATGGGGGAGAGATAGGAGTGTATAAAAGTAGCGTTGTCCGCCGAAGTCCGCCCCAGCAACCATTTTTGCGCAAAATTTATTTTTATATTATTATAGAATTACTCTTGCACGCCCTCTGGGGTGTGCTATACTTATATATAGAAGCACAACTGAAAGTGAGGCTAGGAATGGACAAAAGCGAAAAGAGCAAGCTGGCGGAAAAGGGAGCCAAGAAAGGCTTGAAGGGGAAGGCGAATATGGTTCCGGTTCACTACACTCCCCTGGAGCCGCAGCCAGAGATGCCGAGATATATTGTGGAAGAGACAATCTCTGGAGAGTTAAACCAGATGCACAAAAGAGCGGCGCAGCTTTTGGCCAAAGGCTACCCGATTAGTGTGGTGAGTAAAGAGTTGGGAGTTCACGCACAGACGTTGCGGAAATGGTCTGTCGACCCACAGTTTGGGGAGTATTTTGACTGGGCTTGTACTCAAGTTGAGACCGCGTTTCAGAGAGGGTTGGATAAACTGGAAGACGCGGCACCGTTTCTGGCCGATGAGCTTTTGGATATTATTCGGAACCGGGGGGTAGCTCCTGGCGTCCGCGGCCGGTTAGCTCTTGAAGTTATGGACAGAGTTGCTGCGGTCCGTTCAGCTTATAAGAAACCAATGGAAGGTGACACCGACGACAGCTACGAAGCAGCGTTGAGAAAACGAAAAACAATGGTACTAAACTCCGAAGGGGAGGAAGTACCGCCTGCGGAACAAATGGAGGAAGAAAATGGGGGTTGATACCGAGGATAAATATAGAGAGATGGGCCAAGCTGGGGCGTTCGTGGATGTGGTTAAGTCTATTCTGGAACAAAACCCGGCGAGTGATAAGTTGGCACAACAATATGCTTTTACGCCACAGATTATTTATGAAGCGTTCCAGAAAGTCTCGGGGGAGTTCGACAACGACATCCCGGAGTCTTTTGCTTCCCCGCTGGCTTTTGCGGATCTGGCCAAAGATATGTACTCGAATGGCAAGTTGAATAAAGAAGAGTATAAAGCTCTCAATCTCTTCTCTGCCGGGATGGCTGCCAGGACTTCCCCGGATAATACTGCGTCTATGGTTGTTGACAGAGCCAGGCGGAATGTAGCAAAGATGGCGGGGTTGGCGGAAGATATTTATTCTGATACCCCGACCGATACCGTGTTCGGAAAAGCTATCACTCCGGTTGGGGATGCTGGAACGTTCAGCAAGCCGGAGGCCAAGTTGCTTGCGCTGGGCGATACCGCTGGATTTATGGATTACCGTGACCCTGATAGACCTGGGATGATTACCAAGGCTTTGATGGCCAGAGATAAAGGA
>JBAZJI010000002.1:0-85549 GCA_041651395.1 Minisyncoccota bacterium | reverse complement strand
GTGGTGAAATCCGATGCGCTCACAAACGTGCGATTGGCGCTTGCGGCGCTGGCATAGCCGATAAACTTGCAGAGCACAAAGTCCTCATCGGCCTGGTCTAGCGTCAAAACTGGTTTTGCCCCCGAACTGCTGCTCTGGTCTAAGTGCAGTTTTGCGCCGGGCGTCACTGTACCAATGCCGGTGTCTCCAGATGCCAGCACCGTTATTACGTTGGTCGTATAGTTCTGAAACTGAAACAGAACACGGTTGGTTACAGCGGTGGCACCATGACTGGCTCTATAGGTAATTACTGGGCCGGTATCCGTCACGGCATCATTGGTGCAAATGGCCTCGATTAGCGCATTGTATCCCGCGCCGGTTGTGTTCCCCCTCATTGCCAGATATGGCACGAGAACATTTGCTGCGCCAGTAGCGTTGGTTAGTTTTAGATAGCCGTTCGCCTCAGCCACATCGTCCTCAAACAACGAGAATTTGTCGCCGTTGCTGACGACTTTTACCGCGCCGACGACATGTAGCGCGGTTGCCGGAACTGCGCCAATACCAACTTTACTAGCGAAATAGCCTTCTCCATCTGAATTGATATAGGCCACTTTTACGGACGCCGAATCGTAAACTCTCCACTCATCAGTGCCACCGAGGTCATTAAGTTGTTCGATGATTGCTCCTAGCGTCGAATCGTAAACCGTGCGCACGTCGCCGGAGATACCCACAAATTTTCCGTTATTGACTGCAATGTCACCGGAAAAATACGCATTCCCCAGACTGGTAACATACATAACCACAGTAGCGCCGCTATTTAGAACGCGCAAGGTACTTGCGCCTAATGCGTCGGATAGCATGTTGTCTATCCGATTGTTGGTTGTATCGTAAACGGTACGTTCGGCGGCAGACCCCACCCAATGACCATCTTCTATATGATGGTTTCCTAATGCATAAAAGTCGGTTGTGGCTGCATTCCCAATGGTGGTTGTATTGCTACCGTGCCCAACCGCGATATTCCCGCCGATCACCACCTCATTCGTGTTGCCGTTAGCCGATGCGCGGGCATCATAGCCAATGAATATAGAGTAGGTATTGGTTAGCAGATCGTTGAGAGCGTCGTCATCTGCTCCAGCAAACCCGCCGACCGCGACATTGCAGTAGCCCGTTGTGATATGGTACAACGACCGCCAACCACCGGCAAAATTCGAGTGTCCGGTAGTTAAATCGTTTAGCGACTGATGCCCATTCCCGTAGTTATAGTAGCCCTCGATCCCGCCGGTATGCGATATGGAAGCCCCACCGTTTCCAATAAAAATCGAACCTAGAAAATTAGCATCCAGCGCCCCGGCATTATACACCGTCTGCACGCCATTGATGCCGATTTTGCCGTTCACGTCGAGATGGTAGTTTGGCGCGGTGTCATTGATGCCCACATAACACCCTGAAAAATATGCATAGTCCTGCGCGCCGCTTGAGTCAAAGACAAGCCGCGCAGTTGCCGCGCTGTTTCCGAACCCGCCCGCGTTAGACACGAGATAGAAATTGTTGGCCGCGTCCACCGTCAAACCGGCGGCGCTGGTTATTGTTTCGTTGTCTGACCAATAAGCGATTCTATTTAGTACCCCTGAGCCGCCCCCGGCAACCAATGTTGCTGCGGAAACCGGGAACGTGTAAACTTTTCCGGCGGTGCCAACTAATGAATAATCACTCCACAAAACGTCTGTCGCGTCTCTAGTAACGATACTTCCAGACACGCCGCCCAAAGCAAGCTCATCCCATCGCGGTGTGGCATTGCCGTAAATCAAGCTGCCACGTGTAGGGCCGTTGTTTACCACATCGCTGTGATATGTGCTTCCTAATAGAGGATGGGAAACGGGTGGTACACCAGAAATTGCAACATTCACAGCATTTGTCAATCTTCCGTAAGCGTCAACTGTGATTTGTGGGACTTGGGTAGCACTTCCGTAAACACCTGCCCCTACACCGCTTACAGCTAAATCCACATCATAATCGTTGCCAGCACCGCCGTCTACGGTTGCAAATCTTGCCGAAAAGTCAAGTCTTCTTTCGTTGGTTAATGTTGCATTGAAGGCAAGCACTAGGTATTGAGCGTCTACAGGCGCACCGCCGCCACCACCTGGATTTATAGTTGGCGCGGCTTCCAGTTGATTTACTCTATTGAATAAATCTTTTAACTTTTCGCGTATACTTTCAAACGATTGCCTTAATTCATCCATTATGTCGGTATGTCCTCAAATTCAAATGATTTTTCAGATTCGCCTTTACCACTTGCTAACGATATTTTAACACTGACAATCCGTTTGTTTCGTTGTTCGTTACCAATTCTAACGGTAACTTTATCACCAAAGAAGTAATTAACACCGTATAAAGATGATGGAATATCCATCGGAGTAAATTCAAACTTCTCTTGTTCTTTAAGTTTTTCTAACTGCTCATCCCCTAAACTTTGCAGTTTAACAGCGCTATTTTGACTACTACCACCACGCATGGATTCTCTAAGGTTGATATTGTTGACACCGATCAGAGTAGCATCTTCTCTATATTCAATTTGTCTTGTTGCGCCTGTACCCTGACCATAGACAAATACTCGATTAGAAGATTCTTTTGCCTTAGTAGAAAATGAAGCTTCTTGTACATTTCCCATAATCGGTGAAAAGACGTGAGGGGCGTTGCCAGCGCCGTTTAACCCGGTTGCCGGATTTAATCCGACCACAGTTCTATCACTACCCAACTGATCTTCATAGGTTTGAAACACATACGTTCCAACGGTTGTATTAGTGCTAACATCAAAGTCAATTTCTGAAAAGTTTGATATTTCCTGTAAAACTTGAAGAAGGTTTTTACCGGTTCTGTCACCATTCCAAACTAAACCAGCGGCAGTGTCGGCTGCTACCGTAAAGTTTGTTTGTACCCCATCGGCAAAGCGCGTATTGGCAACCGTCGCCGATGGGCCAATGTTCTCTTGCACAAATTCTTTCATAACGGTTTCAGAGAAGTCGCTTTTAGAAGCCTGAAAAGTTCCTTCCTCATAAGCGATAATGCGCCGTGCTAGAAGTCCATTAAAACCGCTGCCAACCACTGTAAATTGCTCATTGCCATTCTGATAAATGTTAGTATAGAAATCTTCACAGTGTCCTTCAAATTCTGTATACCAGTTAGTATACCCTGGTATTTTTCGCATAACGATAAGAATACCGTTTTTCTCAAATAGCGCTTTCTTTGCATCGTTATTGTTAATGATAAGGGTAAAGAAGCCCTTATCATTAACCACTTTTTGAAACTGCAATGACCGATAATCGTCAAGAATTGCGAGTTTAGTTCCTGCGCTATCATACAGAACTATTTGATAATTTGCAGTATATCTTGCCATAACTGTTCAAAGATGTTATTAGATTTTAAGTATGATATTGAAACTTTATTAGTTTGGTTTGTATTTTCAGCAAAAACAATTGGAAAAGACATAGATTCGGTTGTTTCTGTTTTAACGTTGTTTGTTGTTGCCAGCTTTGGAAAAACTGGTAAAAATAAACCTAGCGTCAAGAATTCTCTACGATTCATAGTATTATGCAGGGTAGGTTAACTCTAATATTTTGAGAGTAGCAAGCCAACGAACATCATAATCAGAACCGCCGTTACGTCGTACCTGAACTAATAATGCATCATTCGCATCGTCCGCAACAACTTGTGCTTCATAAGCTGCATCGCTTTCGTTTATTGTTGTTACGGTTGACGCAATTAAAGTTGTTGTACCGCCATCATTAACAATTGAACCTGTAATGCTGTAACACCATCTTTGAGCAGCGCCACTAGTTAAACCGGATAAAAGAATCTCAAAGTTCCAAAGTGTGTCGGATGGTATTGACAATAAACCATCAACGGCATCAATGCTGTTTATGTATAAATCATACCAAGTTGTATTTGTATGAGAAGCAACGTTTCTACCAACAAAAACCTGAATTGTTCCTTGTGCGTCGCCACGTGTAGTAAAGTAAAAACCGGCAGTGGTAACTTGCCCGCGTTTATCGGTATAAGCTCCGTAACCACCTGGTATAGTTGAATAAACCGCATTTGTCTTGTTTCTATAACCACCGCCAATTGTTGAGTAATCGTTAGAGGCTACATTCAAATAACCGCCGCCGATTGCTACTACATTACCGCTTGCCTCATTACTATGACCTCCGGCTATGACACAGTTTTGACCACTGGCAACATCGGTTACAGCCGTTCTTGAGTTTTGTAAATCGTTAGAACCGGCCCCCCTTGCATTACCGTCTGCACTGGCCGTAGTAGGAGCAACGATTACAGCCGACAGATTAGGAGAACCACGAGATTCTAATCTTAATTCAAGTTGAGAATCTTCACTACCCGATGTAGCGTCTTTCCAAGTTATTGCCAGTTGTCCGGCGTCTTCTGTAACACCAGCCGTATCTTCTAACTTGAATTTTATAGCTGCTCCAAGTCCATTAGCGCCGTTTCCATCACTTACAGTTGTCTCTAGTTCTATAACATCAGCTATACCATTATCGGCTGCAAGAATCGAGACACCAAAGTTGTTTCCGACAAACTCTCTTAAATCAACAAGGTTCGATCCTACACCCATTGCCGAAACATCAATAGAACAAATTGGTATGTCCCAATAGGTTGTACGGGTTGTATCTTGTGTTAAAGTTGGTGGAACTGGTATAGCGCCCTCTGCTCCGTGTATAACCGTTATTCTTGCCGTTCTGGGTGGTACAGTTGGCGCAAAAGCATCCGGGGTATAGGTTACAGCCTGTTGATAATTTTTCCTAACTACGATGTAATCAATTCTAGGATTAGCTACCGGTGAAACAATGGGAACTGATACCACCGCTGTATTTTCGTGGTATAAACCGTCAACCAAAGAAGCGCCGGTATCCACATCAACATTAGCGCCGTTTATAGCCGGCTCTAATGCATTGCCTATTTGATAAAAAACTCCAATATTATAATTTGCAGCTAAACCAAAATCAACACCCGATCTTGACATAGCTCCCATTCTATCTGCAAAACTATTTGCGCTGTATGGGCCAGCGTCCCCCACCGTTGTGCCGGGCCAATAACCTGAGATTTCCATTTGACACCTCTATATTTTGATATATAATAAAACAATGAAAAGAAATTATGAACTATATTACAAGATCAAAGAATTACTAGAAACAAGAAAGTACAATCAAACTGAAATATCCATAATGTTAAATACTACTCGCAACCTGGTTAAAACAGTTGCAAGAGAAAATGGACTTTGTCTCGGTAGAGGCCCAGTTAAATATTGGGAATATACCGGAATGAGTGAACCTCTCGCTTACATAATCGGAGCATATCTTACAGATGGAAGCATTAGTAACAATAGTTTTTCCATTTCGGTAAAAGATATTGAGTTTAGAGACAGGGTTAAACGGTGTTTTGACGAATGTAATATAAATGCCACTACTAAAAACCTTCCAGACGATTTCTTTGGAGCGTTTTATAACTCCATAATGTTTTGCAGTTGGGTTAAAAATTCTTGCGACGGCAAAAACAGCATACCAAAAGAAATATTTAATTCTAGTACAGAATGTAAAGCAAGTTTTATATCTGCTCTCATAGACGGAGATGGAACGGTTAGACAAAAGGGCGTCATTAGAGTTTGTGGTACATTTGGATATATTCTTGAATTGCCAGAACTTCTTAATATAATGAATATGCATGGCACAATATCTGTACAAAAAGAATTTACTATAAACAAAAAGAATTATTATACTGTTTATATAAGACCTAAAGAATTTATAAGCATTGGCGGGAAGTGTGCTATTCCAAGAAAACAGAATAGAATAGATGGAATGGATTATTATGTCTGTCCTGTATGCGGACAAAAGAGAAAGCACACTAAGGAAGCAAAAACGTGTCAAGAGTGTTACTGGCATCATTAAATTCCTATATAATTTGTATACCACTCAAGTCTAACTTCGGTTTGACCGATTACAGCATCGTTACCATATACCGTAAAAGAATTTACACCCAATGGAGCCTCTGGATTTGGCGCGACGTGAAACGTTGCTAAATCAGAATCCGTTGTAACCGTTCCAATAAGGTTTGCACCAAGTTGGTTTGTAACCGTCTTTTGCCCATACTCCAAGTTTATCGTTACCGTTTCACCGGCGCTAATGTTGTAATCTAATTCAACTTTTTCACCGGTTGTGTTATTAAAAACTTGCAAACTTGAAATTGGGCCTACCGCTATGATCGTTGGATAACTTAGCCAATTCCCGGTATAATTTACCGTGATGGTTTCTCCCAACGATTCATCATAAAACCATACACCACGGGAACCGGCTATTGCCCCATCAAATACCGCTCGATTAGGCCACGTTACCGCCTCATAGAATATCAAGTTTTCTAAATCTGATAATGTCCAACTTGCCGTATTCACTGCCGGGTTAAAAATGATGGGATTATGTGCGATAAAACGTAAGGTTTCAGTGAACGCATATTCATCCCAACTATCAATACTTCTAGGGGCAAAGACCGGGCCTTGTTCTATCAATACCCGAATGTCTCTAATACTACCGTCTGGTAAAATCTTTCTAAGTCTGCCCGGTTCAAATGTATTGGCCAACTGAAAATTAGGTCTTAATCGGTCAACCAAAGTATAGCGATTATCCCAATAATTCTGGCGACAGTTGCCAAGTTTTCTATGAGTCAGTTGAATGGTACGCGGCTGTAATCTGTAATCTAAAACTGTCTGGCCATGCTCGTATGGGCCTTGTTGTGTAATGTAATCAATTGACGGCATACCCCAACCGGTAAAATCGTATAGAAAGAATGTATCCCGATCATCAAATGAGTAGACATAGGTCATATCTGGTATTGAACCGTCTGCGCTTACAGTAACGCTAGGGGGGATGTAATAGTCAAACTCAACTTGAGACATTAGACACCTACCGCCTGTAATCCTGCAACAACATCAAAGTATGTTCTATTCCCCGAATTTTGCCCTTGATTTGTAATGTTCAATTCTATATTTCTACTGTTGTTGTAATTATTGGTGGTATTGCCCACAGTTGATACCATCCCGCCAACTGCTGAAAGCATTGCGCTTTGAGGAACACCTGATGCGGCGCTAACACCCTGAGCCATACCCATCATTGTATTAGCTCCTATTTCCATAAATACACGCGAAGGAGAATGTATACCAAGAGCCGCCTTCGCTCCGGCAATAGCGCCTTCTATAACGCTGTTAAGGGCGTCTGCTACTGCCCCGCTTGCAGATGTAATACCATTAACCAAACCCGTTATAATGTTACCGCCAATTTCAGACATTTTAGCAGGTAGACTACTAAAGAAGCTCACAACATCGTCATACATTGCTTGCGCTTTTGTCTTTACCGCCTCAGCCGCTTCGGATACAGCCGTTTTAATCGCTTCCCAGGCAGCAGATGTTTTAACCTTTATGATTGTCCACAGTTGAGAAACTGTAGTTGACAACTTCTCAAAGTTTGTACCAACAACTGTCATAATCAAGCCAAGAGCAGCGGTTACTATTCCTGTAATCAGTTGCCAAGCGCCACTTAGTATTTGTTGAACTCCTACCCATAAAGCAGACCAATCTCCGCTAAAAGCAGATATAAACACGGTAACGATACCAAGAATAATATCAATTGCGCCCTGTATAATTGACTTTATACCAGCCCAAATTGTATCTACATTTGTCATAAATGAATTAAAAAGGTTTACCCACTGATCAACACCGGCTTGCAATGATGGGGCAATTGTGGCAAAGAATGCTTTAAGTGTTTCTATAATAGTTCCAATAAAAGCAGTTCCTTCGCTCCAAGCCGACTTAAATATTTCAATAGCATCGGGTATATTCTCTCTAAGGAATATAGCGACGTTTGTAAATACCGTCTGCGCTTGTTCTCCGAAAACACTACCGATTACACTACCGATAGTTCCTATCCCCTCAGCAAAACCGCCCTGTGTCAAAGTTATAAAACCGCCAACTAATTTAGTTAGCACAGCGGATAGATTTTGAAAAGCAATGGTTATTGCTGGCATGGCCGCTTCGGCTAATGGCATAAATGCTTGTGCAAGGCTGGTTAATGCCGGTAAAAATGCGCTACCTAACATTATTTGAAATGTCTCAAGTTGCCCTTTAAGTGCTTCCATTTGCCCGGCGAAAGTTGCACTTTTTGCCGCCGCTTGTTCTTGTAGTCCGGTAGCGCCATCTATCGCCCCGGCCATTTCATTCCAACCTTCAGTTCCTTCTTGCAAAATAGTATTTATACCACGCATGCCCTCCGCTGTAAATATATCTTGCAAAATAGCATCTTTCTGTTGTTGTGTCTTTCCTTCCATTGCTACTTCTAAGTCGCCTATAATATCTATAAACGGACGGGTAGCGCCTTCAGCATCATAGATTGAAATACCCATTTCGTCCCAAGCAGCCGCGCTTTCTTTGGTTTCCTTCTTTAAGTCCCTCATAATTGCACTTAAAGTAGTGCCAGCCATAGAGCCTTTAATACCGGCATTAGACAGTAAAGCTAAAGCAACATTAGTATCTTCAAGACTTACACCAAAAGCTGCTGCGTTAGGACCAGCATAAGCTAAAGCCGCCGAAATGTCACTTACACTAGCATTAGAAGCATTGGCCGCCTTAACAATGTTATCTAAAGAATCGGCGGCGAACTGACCTTTTTCTGCGTCTGTTTCTAACTCATTTCCAAAAATAGATAGAGCAACAACACCCAACTCCGAAGCCTGCGCAACATCCAATTCAGAAGCCGCTGCCAAATCGAATGACGCCTTTAACAACCCGCCCAAATCAGCTGTACCTGCTAGGTATCCTTGCATATCGCCAAAAATAGCATTATCCTGTAAACCCGCTTTATACAGGTTAATCATAGCATCGGCTGCACCGGTTGCGCTTGCTCCCAATACCTTTGTATCGCCACCAACTCTAAGAGCTAAGTTTCCAAGATCATCTATGCTCAATCCAGAATCGCCAGCAGCGTTTCGCAACTCTACCATACTTGTTTGAAAGTCGGTTGCCATTGTTACCGATTCTGCGCCAAAATTATAAATAGCTTTACCAGCTTCTAATGCCAGTTTTCCAACTTCTACTAACGCATTCCCCACGGCAACTTCTAGCGCTCTAGTCCAACTGAAAGCGCCGTCCGATGCTTTATTAGTTGCATCGGTTGCTTTTCCAACACCGCCTAAATAATCATTTAGACCCTTATTAAACTGGCTTGTGTCGAATATTGCTATTAGACCTATCTTTTCTGGCAAATTCTCTTTCCCTTAAATAAGACTCGTAATCGGCCATCATATTTTTCATATTGAACACGGCAATCATTTCAGCTTTTTCGTCTTCTGATTCTAGTCTGTCCCATTCGCCCGGTGTTATATTCCAAAAGTTGGCAACCTGTAATTCATAGAATCTTTTACTGTATACCCAATTTGACTTGCGTTTATCCCAATCGGTAAGTTCCCCTATGGGTATTAGTTTTTCACTGGTTCTGTACGAGACTTGAAAACGTGCCCTCCGCTGCTTTTACAGCGGATTGATCTACCCCCTTAATACTCAAGCGCATAATCTCGGCAATTGCGCCCTTTATCTGTTCGGGCGTTTTCAATAGATACGTTGTAATGTATCTAACTTTTACATCAAATTTATTATCTGGAACTTCAATCCCTAACCAAGATTGCATTTCTAGCCATTCGTCCGATATTTCGCATTCTATACCGTCATAGAATAAATAGGCAGTAGTTTTTTCATTAACTTCTGTTTGCATCAATTCTAGCTGCTTCTTATATTCTGCCCACTTTTCTTTATCTTCTTGCGGAGTGGCAACGTCCTCTATTGACTTTTCATCATACTCGTAGATTTGCTTTGCGCCCCCGGCTAAAGTCACCGTATAAGTCGGTTTAACCGGCTTGTACTTTTCTTTAATACTTTCTGCTATCTTCTGTAATTGAATTACACTTACCGCTTTATACACTTTGTTCTCCTTTTGTAAACAAGGTCAGTTGATTCTGTAAAGGAGTAAACTAAAATCAACTGACCTTGTACAGACACGCTATCTATGAAATTTTTATAACAATGCCAACCCCAACGGCATCTTCACCAACGGCGTAAGCCGTGTTTTCGTCACAAGCTACAACGGCATTTAGTTCGGTAGTAACCGTTGTGCCAGATACGGTTTCCCAGTCCTCTCCGCCGTTTCTAGTTCTAAGAACAGTATCGTCTGCAATCGCGAAACCGACATACTTATTTGCAAAATCTATATCATTGATAGAATCTGCACTGGTATAAACTTGAGTCCAAGTTGTACCCCCGTCCCAAGTTCGCCAAATTTCGCCGGTTGCCGTTCCAACTAATGCTTCATCCTTATTGAAAACGTAAACACATAAAACATTTGGAACTGCGGTTATTGCAGTCACGGCAGTCCAAGACAAGCCCCCGTCAACCGTTCTTACTACAATACCGGTATCCGCAACCGCAAAACCATCATTTTCATTTGCAAACATAATTGCGTTATAGTTGCCCGCTGTAACCGTTCCGTCTTCTTGCTGTGTCCAGGTAATACCGCCATCTGAACTAAAGAAAATATAACCGCCGCTAGACGCTAACCAAATATTTTTAGAATTTAGTACAAACAACGCTCCAGAATCGGTTGCATATCTTGTGCCAGCTGCTTCTACATCTACATTTGTCCAACTTGCGCCGCCATCGTCACTATAAGCAATCTCCAAAGGATTAGCCGGTGCCACCTCTGCGCCTCTTACGGCAAGCCATCTGGTAACGGTGTTGTCAAGCGCGAAACAACCAACGCTCATTATGTTTTCACCGTTTGCAAACGGATAGTCAACAGAATTTGTCCAAGTAGCGCCGCCATCGGCTGTATGTGCTAAATCTGCGGTAAAAGTAGGATCTGGGGCGTCGCATCCATAAATTAAATACTGACAAAGTCCAACCTTATCGTCACATTGCCCGGCGCATCTTTGATCTTTACAAACCCAAATATCATTCACTGCAACTTGTGTAGTAGCCATAATTTATAATCCCCTTATGCTGGCGTAAAAGCCGAATCCGGCAAAGTTTGATCAAAACCGGCAACTTTAACCACTTTAATTAGTGGAGGAGCAGCGCTAATTTCGTGTGTAATCGTACCACGATCATCGGTGTCACGCATCGCCACATTGTCATAAGTTCTTGACGTAATCCTTCTTACATCCAAAACAAATGTTCTCTCATAGTTTGTAAAAACATCTTTACGTCCGCCACACACCATATTAATATAAAGCGCGAATGGACATAATTGTTTTTCCAAATATGCCAGTGTACCTAAAATATCTTCTACAATCGAAGTTGTAACCGCTTCAGGCGGATTATAAACTTCTCCGGTTGCTATCCAATTTTTAGGTTGTGACGGGTCAGGACAGAAGAACGGATTATAATCCCCTAACGGCTCTTCAACCGAAGCCACCTCGTGACACCCTAAAAACACCATATCAGTCCCCGGCCCATCGGGCTGTAACCAAACCGCCCCTTGTCCCCCGGTAAAATGAACTTCATTTGCACTCATACCTTAAACCTCCGCTTATTTCTCTTCAACAAAAAGCGCTTTTTCCATAATCGTTAAAAAGTCTTTTTCTCTTAGATTCTTAATCTCTTTATCGAAACGCCTTGCCTGAATACCCTTAACCCAGTGCCCTTTTGAGTACACATAATTCCCAGACGAACCGCCGTTCCTAGACATAATATTTCCAGGTTGTGTTTTGGGCGTGTACCCACTTTTGAACCTCAAAAACCTTGATCTAACCGGCGCAATATAATGAGCTTTAGTTCCATCGTTTACATAAGAGTACTTTTTGCTTCCAGTTAAAACTTCTCCCCTAGTAATTTTCACACCAGCTTTTACCGTCTTTGAAAACAACCTGCCAGAATTCTTCCAAGTCCTAACCGTCAACTGAAAGTCGCTATGCACCAAATCAACAAACTTCTTCATTTGCGCTTCAATGCGCTTATTAAAGTCAGCTTGGGATATATTCACTCTCGGAATTATCGGTTTTAATGCCATCTTCTAAACTCTCAACAACTGGTATAGCTTTCTTTGCCGCTTTTTTTACAACTTCTACAACTTCTTGGAAAGCGCCCGGCATTAGATCGAACAAACACTGAGCATCCCCATAATCAACTGATCTTACCGACCCCTTACCGAATAGATACCGATTCCCCGTCTTACATCCATTTACCTTAATGGTTAAGTCGCCATTGTATGAAACCTTCACAAAACCATAATCGCCCTCATTGTACCCATCTTCTACCGCTTCTGGTTTTGGTACAATCACTTTCTTTTTCTTAGTTATTCTCTGTCCACAACAAGCCATTTATCTAATCCTATTGTAATTGTGCTTAAACTTAACCATAGTGCAAAAATAATTGCAACCGATGGCAAAAAAATATACCATACGACAAATGTAGCACTTACCCAAACCGATAGACACCACACGCAACTAAACAACTTACACCAAAACCGATCTGGATATATACACGGCTTCCCATCAATATGCTGTATACCCAACTTTTCCCTTAATTTCACAAATATCCCAAACGGCCCTTCTTCTCTATACAGTAAAGAAGTAAGCCGCCACGTTGCAAAGCCCAACAAAACCAATTCGACAATACTCATATTTATATAACCTTTATATTCTTTATTATAACACAAAAAGATGTAAAGTCAAATTTGACACACAACCAAAAAAGCGCACTTTTTTAGAGTGCGCTTCGATTCGTTGTATATTAAGTTCTATCTACAAATCATAGCCACCACAACGATAAACACAACAAATACAAATACCTCGAATGGCCCAATGTCATTTGGTTTTGGTTCTGACTTCTTCTCTTTTACGATAACTTCAAAGTTCACCTTAACTTCTCCTTCATCCAATATGGATAATACCCGGTAGAGTAATACACGGTTTTTATACCAGCTTCGATTAGAACCTCTCTACAAAAGTCGCAAGGTCTAGCGATAGCAGGTACACCGTTCCTAGTCTCTCTATACACATAAGCAATACCTCCGGTTATATCACATCTTGAGTTAATCACCGCTTTAACCTCAGCATGAATACTCGGATGTTCTTCATTGGTATAAGTCGGATGTGTTTTAATCACATTCCATCCAACGCTAACCGGACGGCCATGAACAACGATTACACATCCAACTTTATACCGATGGTTACTATTGAAACTGGCGTTCCTTGCCAGTCTAAAAAAGCCCTTGTCTAAGATCAAAAAATCTTATCTCCGAACATAAACAATGCCATTACAAACAACATCATAAAGATGATAAACCACTTGTTTGTAATCACAAAAATGAATGGATTATCCGACTTATTGTGAAACCGATAAGGAACTCTATCCATATAATTATTAGGCTTAGTCATTTTTTCACCACCAAATCCCTTCCATTTGTCCACTTAATGTATTGAACATTGCCAAGTTCATAAACCGTCATTTTCTCGGTTTCAAATACAACTTCCCAACCGTGTTTAAGCAATACATAATGTGTCATTTGACTTTTCTCCTATGATGTGTTATAATACTGCTCATAATTATTATAGATTCAAAAATCAATGCATCCAACGATGGAAACATCTGTGATGCATTATTTTTGTGTGTAATTCGATTGATTCAATCCAAACTCCAAGTCTAATGCGTCTTGTTGATTGATAGTAAATTGATTGAGAAGTTTAACCGCATCATTATATCCATAATAGAAACCAGCGCAAAACATTTCTTTAACAAAGTTGTATAGTTCCTCATTGCTTTCCTGTGTTATACCAACTTTGTCTAACACCAGTTTCATTGTCTCAAATGCCGCTTCTTTGTCCATCTTATACCCTCGGTTCTTTAGGAGGATTAGACATCCCCATAAACAACGGAATTTCTCTACCGTCTCTTTCGGTATAGGTATCATACGTCTTTTGACCGTTTGACCATCTAACCGTATACGTCTTACATTTTCCAAAAACAGAAGTCAATACTTTACTGATAACCTTTTTGGCACTCATCTTTTTTCTCCTTTTGAAATTCAGTCAAAAACTCTTGTAATCTACTTACGCTTTCAACATCCAATAGAATTTCATCAAAAGCGCCATATTTTGATTGATAACCAAAGACGTATTTTACAGCATAGACAACTCTCTGCAAGAACGGCTTCTTGGCTAAATGAAAATCAACTACAACCTCTTCAGGATCGCCACATTCAAAATAATTACTGAATCGAATGATGTGTTCTAATCCATTACAACTGCATACTAAAATTTCTTGTTTGAAGTTATTGTTCATACATATTCTCATATAGTCTCATTGAAGATTTAGAAAACTTTTCCCATCCAAAACAGCTTTCGTTTAGCGTTTCTCCATCTTCTCCAAACTTAAACTTTTTTACACTGTGATTATCATCGAGTATACATAAGAATTCATACATATCGCCAGTAGTTGTAAAATAAGCTGAAAATACAGTGCTATACCGTATGTACTTTACCCAATACATTAGATCACCTCGTCAACTAATCCATATTCTAATGCCATTTCTGGACTTAACCAGGATTGACGCTTTAACAGCCGTTTAACTTCCTTCTTAGTTAGCTTACTGTGTTTAACATAGAATCGAACGTATTGTTTCATAGCCAGATCATTACCAAACGATTGATCTTTTAGTTCCTCGTAATTTCCACAGTATACTGAAAACATGGGGTGTAACAGCATCAGGGAATTTTCGGTAATATAGCGTTTATCACAACCGCTACTAATGATTGTTGCCCCACTAGCAGCAACCCCTTCAATAATAGAGTATACCGCTGTTTCTAGGTTTTTGATCATATCGGCAATTGCAAAAGATGATGCCATATCCCCACCATCTGAATTGATATGCAATACAATTGGCATAGTCCCAAAATTCACCACATTGTCAACTAACAGCTTTCGGTTCAGCTTTTGCAATTCTTCAATCAACTCTAGGGCTGATTTGGGTGTAATGTCACAGTACATATAAATATGATTATCTACCGTTTTAATGTTGGTGTCTGTTGATTCCATTATTTAACCTCAGCCGGTTCGGGTAAGTATGCCCAAGCATAAACATTATCTGTTGTTTCGCTTTCAGAATAGCAATAATCGCGGTATTCCATATACCCCCACGTGTGTGGAGTAAACGACAATAGACAAATGGTTCAAGTATATTTATCCCATATACCCCCACGTGTGTGGAGTAAACCCTTAAGTACGCATAACTATACTCCACTTGGAGATACCACAATTTAATGTGCGCGTTGGATTTATTCAAAATTCGATACCAACTTCTTAGTTCACAGTAGGCTATTACTACCACCTAACTCCCTAAGCAATCCGGGCGCGATTCGCCCTTCACTTTTATTATTCTACCACACTTACCATATTACGCAAGTTAATAGCTGCATTTAAGTCTCTATCAATTTCAAGTCCACAATCGTTACAAACAAATGTTCTATCACCTAATGTAAGATCGTCTTTTATGCATCCACAATTAGAACAAGTCTTTGAGGATGGGAACCATCTATCAACAAAAACAACTTTTATACCAAGTGCAATTGCTTTATACTCAATCTGTCGTCGCAATTCGTAAAATCCAACATCCGATACAGATTGAGCAAGACAATGATTCTTAAGCATACCGGACACATTCAAGTCCTCTAAAACTATAACCGATGGTTTACAAATATTGGTTATATAACTACTGATTTGGTGTAAAGTGTGCTCTCTAATTTTTGCAACCGTAAAATTTGCTTTAGCTAAACGTGCTTTTGTTTTTGCATAATTACTACCACCTTTATTTCTTCTTGATAGTTCTCTTTGTAATCGTTTTAATTTTGACTGTGCTTCTCTTAGTGGTTTGGGATTGTCAAATACCTTCCCGTTAGACAAAACCGCAAGAGATTCTATACCAAAGTCAATTCCAATTACGGTATTATTCAAATCGGCCTTTACTTCAGTTTCATCTTTCACCAAAACCGAAATATACCAGTGTCCGGCACGTTCGCTAATCGTTGCATAAATTCCATAGCTTGCGCCAACCGGTATATAATCAGTCTGTGACAGTCTTATCCATCCCAACTTAGGAAGGAATACACGATCCGATTCCACTTTAACTCCCCTCAGTCTAAATGTTTTTCTTGAATAGCGATTCTTAAATTTAGGATAGCCAAGTTTAGAATCTCCTTTTTTGATACGTGTAAAGAAGTTATCAAAGGCTTTCCCTAAACATTCAAAAGCCGCCTCAGTTATAGCATACGGATATTCTCTAATCCATTTACACACAACATCTTTTTCTGAATTAAACTGTACACATAAACCATACCGAGACGGTCTTTTCAGTGTATTATCTTCTTTGTATGCATCATATTGTCTTTTCCATTCAGACAATCCCCAATTATAAACAAACCTAGAAGCGCCTGCGCAGCGATTGCACCACGTCTTTTGCTTGTTGTTTAATTCAAGTCTAACTTTATATGCCTTCATGTACTTTTTCTTTACACTTGCCGCGCTCATTAACTGCTTTCTCTATGACAAAAACCGATTTACCGTCAACGATCATCTTTTTCTTGCGCTTATACTTCTTTTCGCGCCGTTCCCATTTGTACTGTTGTTTCATTGCTTTCAATCCTTATCATTGCGTATTTTGGAACTAGTTCAATTTCACCGGGATTTAACCATCGGTTTTCACCGGCTAGTCTGGTTTTTGTTATTGCCCTTATTCTATACCGATCTTTAGTTTCACCGATTATTTCAACTTTCGTTTCAGAACGGCCAGCATAACCGTTTAGACATAAATAACCAGTTTTCACTATATGTCATCCTTTGCCGTACTAAACAATAATTCACCATCGGCTTTTGGCTGAATGCTGAATTGATTGTTTTTATAATGATTATAAGGTGAATTATACCACTATATCCAGTGGTGTCAAGCCGATACTTGCTTTACCCAAGCCGCATAATCGGTTTTGAGTTTGTACTCAGAATTCAACTGGTAGCGCATAACTCCATTACTATATACCAACGAGCCGATCATCCAACGGCGTGCAGATACTTTACCGTTTTTTAGAACGTATACATAAACATCAAAGTTCTTGTCTGATTCCATCCAAACTTTCGACTTCTCACTCTCCCATATGGTCAGTTTACTACCGGTGAATTCGCTGAATTTTTGGATGGTCATTTCATAGATGTTCATTTATCGGCTCCTTTGTCGCTCTCAGATATTAGTATTATAGTCGAAAATACGTTTTCTGTCAATAGGCAAAATATAGAAAAGATGTAGGAATGTACCATAATGTACCCATTTCTATAAACTTTCTACTGTTTTTTATAAAAAAAGTGAAAAACTCATGGTTAAAAAAGGTACATTTCATACATTTCATACACCAAAACACTATATATAGTGTTTTGATATGGTATAAAACACTATAGGTAGATGTACCTTTTGAAAGCGATCATACACTAAAGGTACACCCAATGAAAAGAGGACACTAGATTTAGTGTCCTCTTTTGTGTTATGCTGCACAAGTTTTCTTAAGAGCGTCTCGCAGTCTATATAATTCTTTTTCTCGTGCTTCAAGCGCCAGGTATTTGAAATTAGGATGATAGTAAATTTCTGAAAGCGCGCTGTCTTTTTTAAGGTGTCCTAATCTACCGGCTTTAACTGCATTGTTTAGGTATGTTCTAATTTCTTTGGAAAGTTTTGTTACAATTCTGATACGTTCTAATCTCACTATTTGAACGTTGGCCTCTTCTGTGGTAATCTCTCCTGCTCTAAGTTGTTTTTTGATGCTTTCTAAGATTTCTTCTTGTTGTACTGTCATTTCCCCATCTCCTTTGTGTGAACTGATTTCATTATATATCCACTTAGCGCCGTGTCAATACTCAATATCGTAAAGATATAAAACTGTAACACTGTGTTCTATGGTATTAGTTGCGTTACAGTTTTTGAAAAACTATTGACAACGTGAAAAGCTGTGATAGAATAAGGTCAGTTTAGAGATAAAGGAGACGGCAATGAAACAGAAAAGAATCTACAAAAAATATATCGGCAACATAATCGAAGCATACGTCAGAGCTGTTAGGCAAAGTCGGTTTCTTGGAGAAACGTTAAAGTGCAATTATGTAGAAGTTCTTCAAACAAACATTGACTTTAATAAGAAAAACGTTCTGTACTGCTATGCTGGCGACGTTAAATTTCATAAAAATCAGATTATGGAGCAGGAAAGAACGTTAGAGACTCTTAAGGTATTGCTAACCGGAGAATCGTTTTTCTTTAATGGCGAGTTCAAAAGCGACATTTACAGAGCGATTTTAGATGTTGTTGGAACTGATTATGTAATGAGTGAAGTTAAAGCAGTATTCTAATCGGTAAAGGATAAACGGCAATGACAAAGAAAATTTATGCTTATGAGGGTTGCAAGGCGTGTAACGGAGAGGGGACAGTTTATGATAGTGTACCATACGGAGCGACTAACGTTCTAATGCCGTCTGTTTGTGAATGTTGTGTTGACAGAGCGTTTGAAGACGGTTTGTTGACTGAAGAAGAATTGGAAAGCGGTGAATATGAGTTGGTAAGCTGCCCCGGTGAAATCTATCCACTGTAACTATAAATCTAAAATAAAAACAGGATAACTTTTAGTTATCCTGTTTTTTGTTATGCTCTAATGTTCTTTCCGACTTTAGTTCCAAAGTTCTTTAGAGCTTTGTATGCCAATAGCTCCCCATATTTAGTGCCGAATGGACATTCTAAATCAGCTACACTTAGGTTGTATGATCTGGAAGCGTTTGACATCGTTACTTCTTCTTGCCAGCGCTCTATAAGACGTGCTGGACTTTCGCAAGTGCAAACCGGTTTATTCAGTCTGGCACTAGCCAACATCGCTATGATTCTGGCTAAGTTGTTGTTTAGCTCGTCACAGTTACGGTTGTTTTCACTGCGCATGCCTGAATAATAATACAGCATCATTTTGTCAGGTTCTCTATTCTGTGTAAAACAGCTACCGGTAAAGAATCCTGTGGTACTGTCATAAGTTCCCGGCGATACTGAAACGATACCCCGGCGACTGTCCCAAACTCTCATACATCCTGATTGAACTGCCCACGCGCAACTGTAATCCTCACAACTGCTTTCAGTTGTCCACAGGAATGATACTTGTGAAGTTGGGTCATTATACACCCTATAAAATTCTACTGTGTCAACATAGCTATTTGCAAAATCGTCTGCATCTATTTCACCGGCGTTGATACGGCGCTGTAATTGTGGTTTGAATAGCAGGTAAACCGGTATGTAAACTGTGGCCGTAGTACCACTTAACTTTGCCCGAATGGGTGTTATCTCCCAATAATCATCTACCCCTTCACTGGCCGGGTCAGTTCTGCAATTATCGGCGTCAATATCATCATAAACCTTGAAATAGGCTTTTAACTCACAAATGTCGGTAAAGGTCAGGTTGGTTACAGTAAATACAGCTGTATCGGTAAATCCGTCTCCGGTTGTGTCTATATCAGTTCCCCTTGTAATCTCTCTAGGGTCAATTGCAGTTGTTGCCCTAACACCACCACTGATAACATACTTTTTACTGGTAACACCTGTTTTATGATTGAATGTATTTGATTGAAAGCCGCTAACTCCCCTATATTCTTTTTGATAGAATTGTGGATAGGATACAACTTCGGTATGCCAGTAAGGAGCAGGGAAGTATCCGACAGTTGCCGTTATATCATCCTCGGCTTGTTTGATAGCTTGTCGCAGTTCTTCACGCGATACTTTTCCGCTATCCTGCCAAGAGAACTGACTCCAAAGATCAGAGCATTGATTTACTCCGCGTAATGATGTTACACCACCAAAAAACCGTAACGGGTCAAGACCGATCAGATTTGCATATCTACCTAACGATAAAAACGTTGGACAAAACTCACTTGAAAATGTCATTATAATATCCTATGGTTTTTCTTCATTATACCACATATTTTATTGAATTGCAACACAACAAAAAACACCACCTAACCTAGATGGTGTTTTTAATGTTTACCAAGCCTTTCCGGTAACTTTTGCGCCGATTACCTCGGCTTTGTCGCCGTATTGTTTTTTAACTAGGTTATTGATAATTTCAAAGTGGTTTCCAACTAATCCAACGTGTACTTTTATTTGCCCGGTTGTACCAAAATACTTGAAGCTAACTGTATAATTCATCATTGAATTGTTGACTGATTTTAGTTCTTCTACCGAGTATGTGCGCTTCATTTTTGCTTCTCCTTTGTCTGTGTAAGATGATACCAGTATACTCGATGTTTATACGGTTGTCAATAGTTTTTAGAAAACCGTAACGTTATGTTCTATTGATATAGAACAAACAAATACTGGCAGATAAGATAATCTGCCAGTATAATTTTTTAGTATGTGTCTTTCCCCTTCAAAAAATTTAAAACACTTTTACGCGCTTTGCCCATCGCCTCATTGTCGTAGGCTAGTTGTAATCGCTCTTGACTTGGCTTCTCAGTATTGACATAAGATTTTAATGTGGCGAGTGAAAAACTTCCAGGATTGTCTATCCAAGTTACGGTTGTGTCTAGTTCTTTTTCGGTTTTTTCTAAGGCTTCGTCACTTGCAATTTCCCAAGCGGCTAACTCGGCTTCCATTTGTAGTTGTGCTTCTTTTTTCGCCTTCTCTGCAAATTCCATAGAAGCTTTTAATCTATCGGTATGCGATAGTTTAACCACTTCCACTTTAGCAGGTGTAGGAGCAACAATAACCGACTCCGGAGCTTGTTTGTTTTCTGTGTTCAATGGTACGAACAAACCCCTACCGACTAATGCTTGGGCGTCTTGCGGAGCTACCTTATATACTATCACTTTTCCTTTATAGTTGTTTAGTGGATATTGTTTGCGAGTTACCGGACCGGTAACTACCCCCCCGGTAATTTTGCCGGTATACTCTAGGGTATATAGTTCTGGGGCGTTATTGGTTTGTTTCTGAATGTCAATTTTCTTTTGTTTACAAGTACTGCAAGCCATTTTCAATTCTCCTAAATCATATTGTGTGTGAATTCTATCAACATCCTTTTGCTTTAATTGTTTGCTTTCTTCTGAATCTCTAGCGGTTCCAACATACTCCCTGCGAATTCCAGTATTAAGGCGATATGTTAAAAGTGGTAAGGGCAACCTCAAGCCACATTTGCCAGCTTTAGCCAATCTCATATGGAAGTCCCAATCTTCTCGGTTGTTCTCTTGATCGAATCCTTCTACCAGTTCAAAGTCTGATTTTTTATAAAGCGCTGTAACCGCCGCAATTCCACTATGGTGTAACTTTTCTACACTCCATTCCTCATTGTGATACGGTTGGATAAACTCTACCCATTCTTTACGTTCTCTAATGATTTTAGATTCGTTGTTTTTCTCTTTCTCGAATTGTTCTCTGCTGTGTATTGTCTGAGAATACAAATCGGTATATACCCAATCTGCATTGAAGTGTTTGAGAGCAGACAGACATAATCCTAAAAATCTAGGTTGTAAATAATCATCTGCATCTAAAAATACTAGGTACTCACCTATTGAATATTCAACACCAGCATTTCTTGCACAACCTGCACCTAATCCCCCAGATGTGTACAAAAATTTTACATAGGGATAGGCTTTCTCATAGTATTCAAGTTCTTTGATGGTTTTGATGATAGAATCTTCAATGTCGAAAACTACAATACATTCCCAGTTGGTAAAGGTTTGCGCTTCTAATGAATCTAAGGCATCTTGTAGATAGTGTAAGTGTTTTTCTATAACCGGTATGATAACGCTGATTTCAGGTCTGTCGTATTCATTGACGATGTGAACAATACCGTTTTCAGGATTTTGTAATGATGGGGATGGTTTTGTAGTATGCCAGTTAATCCAGTTGACCTCGGTATAGTTTCCATCCTGAGTTAAACCGCCGAAAGCGTTGTAGATAAATAACGGTTCTTCTGTTACCTTTTTCGCTTTGTATCCTAGTTTGAAAAATCGTAACCATAATTCTGCATCTTCTGCACCTGCTCCTTTTGGACTGTAACGTTGCCGATACCCGCCCACTCTATCAAACAAGTCACGTCTGAACATATTGCAACAGGGAACTTGATTTTTTCCTTCAAACTGTGCATTATGATCTGGTTTTGTCCAATCGGCTATGGTAAAGTTATCATCGGGATGGTTTAGTAATACTTCTGTATAGACAACTCCTAAACTTCTATCGGTTTTAATTGCGTCGTAACAGGTTTGTAAAAATCTGTCAATAAGGCCATCATCCCCATCTAAACAGGTAATATACGGTGAATTGCCGTAACCAATTCCAACGTTTCTAGCATTAGCAACACCACAGTTTTTTAGTTGGATGGCAATAAACCTCTTGTCTTTATTTATCTCTTTGTTGATAACTGACCAAGAATTATCAGTGCTACCATCATCCACAACGATACAAAAGAAGTCTGTCAACGTTTGCCGTTTGACTGATTCTATCGCTCTAGCGATAGTCGCTTCCTTATTATAGCAGGTTATAATTATGTCAACTTTTGCCATATCTTAAATGAATCCTAGCCAGAATGATGTTCTGTAAAAGGTGAATACCTTGCATAAATTCTACTGTATCACTTCTGTGTAACTCTGGAAGTTCTAAAAATAAGTTCCACACATCGGTTAACATTTCGATAATGGTTTGTTCTTCTGTTGTAAGCAATTTATGCTCTTTAGTATTTTCAATGTGTTCACACATTTGATTGATAATGGCGCAGAGGGTATCAACATCCCCATCCTCTACCGTTTTGTTATCATCTAAAGTTTCAATACATCTTGCGACTAGTTCGCGGGCTTCTTTTACGTTAATAGACATTATAACACACCTCTCTAATTTTCTTTGCAACGTCAAGCCAATTATACATCATTGCTTTGTTTTTGCAAGCCGCTGTTAGTTGTTGTCTATTCTCTAGTAACCATTCTAAACCGTCTGAAAGTGCGTCATAGTCGCCAACATTAACTAGATAACCGTCTTTTTTATTCCATACTATATCGGCTGTCCCTCCCCAATTCCATCCTAGAATCGGAGTGCCACAGGCTAAGTTCTCTAAGGCGCTGATATTGAAGGTTTCCTTAGCGGTTGAGAGATAGATAGAAGCGCCTTTGATAAGCTGTTTCATTTGATCGAAGGATACCTTTCCAACTATCTGTACATTATCAGGAATAGGTGTTCTGTCCATCGGATAGAAGGTGGTAACGAATTTAACTTTAGGATGGCGTTTTGCCAACTCATAAACCGGTTCAGGGTTGCATACATCGGACGGGCGGTTTTTATTCCATAGCACATAGCCTTTCGGTTTTGCGCCTTTCCACTCTGACATATTGACCCCGTGACCGATGATATAAGGATTGATTCTAAAATCTCTCCGCACTGTTTCGGCAACATACTCACTAGGTACTATAACCGCCTTAGCATTGCGAATTGATTCTATAATGAGCGCATTTTGTTCTGACATTAGGTTACTAACTTTACCAAACCAAAAACCGTGAAGAAAGCACAAATCAGCATTAGCGATTTTGCCTAAATGGCTAGAGGATATATCATAACTGTCGTCTGGATTATCGGTTAGTTCAATGCCGACTTTTGGAAGCCAGTTCCAATAATTGAGAATGACCTGGCCTATACCGTTATTAGTTCCAACGTCTGATAATTTTGGAAGCATTAAAAGTTTCATTTTGTTGAGAAAATCCTTTTGATGACATTCATAAAAGAATCTTCACCATTAAGCCAATAGTGTATGCCACTATTATAATAATAACTTCTAATCGGTGAAAATATGCCGTATTTCTTTATATTATCAAAAACCTGAGAAGGTGTTTCGTTATAATCGCCTGAATAAGCTCCAAGCATATAGAATGTGTGTCCAATAAACCTAGTTAATTTGTTTGAATACATATCTTTCATAATTGTCCCAACATCCTTAGAACGTTGTTGATACACCCACGATCTTTAGAACAAGCGCATTCTATAAACTCTACCTGTTGTTCTGTTACTCCCGTCTTATCAAATGCTTGTTTAGCTTCTATGAGGGTTGCAAGCCAATTGGATGTATACCGGATAGAGTTTAATAGTGTATCATAACTCATTTCAATATCGTTATCAAAAATTATCTTATTAGCTTTAATTTCTATGTTCATAGTTATCACAAATTCCATTGCACTGTACTTTGTTTGAGTTTTCCCACATCAAATATTTTTCAATGATTGCTATGTCTGTAAGAATGTTGGGTACTTTTTCGCAAGGCATCTTTTCATAAAATGTACAGACAAATTCCAATTCTTGAAAACAGTACTTGCAGGTTAAACAACTGTTGAAAAGTCTATAATTTTGTTTCATTGTCAAACTCGTTGTATAAGGCTAAGGCTTCGTTGTATCCGTCATCATATCCTTTGTAAAATCTCAAAAAGCACTCTCCAAAGCAAATGAATATTGTTTCTGGTTCGTTTAAGTCTCTTGTAGTAACCCAAGTGGTTTGCGATGAGTTTGTACTATAATGTATACTTTCATCTTCTTTATAAATATGCGTTATCAGGTCAGTATTGATTATGTACTTACCGATTCTTCTTTTCATTGCATTTTGTTCCGTATCTGTTTTAATGTTTGGTTTATGTCTTTCAATACAGAGCGCATTAGCGCTAAACTGTACACAATTACACCAAGTTCAAAAGCGACAAGCCATACATCATTCATTGCTTTTCTTCTTGCGCGATAGCATATTCAATATACCACTTGGCTTTTTTCAAATCTTCAAGTTTTGTTGTGTTGAATTTGTGTCCAGCACGCCATAAATATTTTATGCAGCTTCCTATAATGAAGTCAAAGTGCTTTACAACGTCAATACACTCTATCCCCGGAACTTGATTGTAATGGGATGGGTGGTTTACTGTTTCTTGTTTTTCGTTCATTGTGCCTTCTCAATTATTTCGTGATTTCTTTCAAGATTACAAAACACACAAATCTTCTGTGTAGTTACACCATCGGCGGTAAATCCTTCCCATCCTGAATCAATACTCGGATAGATGAACCGTCCACAGTACAGACAATAATTCACGTTATTACTTTTAATGTCATCTAACGAAATGGCGTTATTCATTATCTACAATCTCAAATTTTAATGAGTTATTACCGATAATTGTTGCTCTAATTTTAATTCCGCGAAGGTTGTTGTACAACACATATAATTGTTGATAACTCAACTTTGTTTTGTCTTTATAAACATCCAAAAATTCTCCAAGTTCGTATGGAGTTTGTACCCAATAAATAATGCTATCGTCATTATCAATTGCAGATAGTAGTATACTGTTGCCACAAAATTGGCAATAACTTCCATCATGGTCATTTTCTTGATTACATCGTGTGCATACTCTCAACATAATTTATATAACTCCTTTTCTAAATGCTGCAATTATACCACACATTCTATTTGTGTCAATTCAGGGCGATTTCAAGGTATAAATACACGGGTGTATTTGTGTTATGTATATTTCACGCCTAAATGCTCTTTAACATTGGCTGTTTTTGACTGCGTAATACTCATTGTGTAAATTGCTATCGTTGCAATATTAAATTGTGGACAAATTCCCCACTTTATACCGATTATGCGCCTTGCAATCACCACTTTGACCTATAAATTATGGGCAACTCTAGGGTATATTCCCCATTTGCACTAAGATAAACAGATGGCGCAGTTTGATGAAAGTTATTTTGCACAAAGAAAAATTCCCCACTTTATAGAGTTTTTGTGGGGAATTTTAGGAAAATGTATAGTGTTTTCGTGTTGTTTTTAAGTGTTATTACCCACTTTTCAAAAACAATCGAAAAATGCAGTAGGAAGCTCTCTAAATTGGATAAGTCGCCTTTTCTTTCCATTCTGACGGTTTATCGGTTTCTTTAGGATGCCAATAACCATTGTACATTCTGCGCGTTCCTGCTATGCAATGTTTTATGTACGGCTTCAAATTAAAATCACTTAATGTATAATTTGCTTTAAAAGCTGCATACATATTGCTTCGACAAGGTGCGCCGTGATCTTCAAATTTTGGTAAAGTTAGGTATTTTGCGCGGTCAATTAGCATTGCATACGGATGGATGTAAGGGGTTAGATTTTTGTTTTGCTTTTCGTCGCCAGATACACCATCACAATTTACATAACGCCGCCAACCGATTGCATACAAATTTTCTTGTTTGTCGAATTCAAGCAACATTGATTCTAAGAACGTTCCTTGTAATGTTTCTGTGTCGCTATCTAATGTGAAAATATACGGAGTGGTTGCAAGCAAAATTGCTTGATGCATAGCTGGCCCATGTCCTATATTTTTGTTGTTTAACAACAGTGTAATGTCATTATATTTTGTAAAGGCGTTTTTGCAAAATTCGGTAGAATCGTCAGCAGAATTATTGTCAATAAGGATGATCGGATGACTATAAAATTTTCTGAAGGTTTCTATACATTTTTCAGTTAAATTTTTTGTTTTGAAGTTGACTATAACGCAAGTTATCATTATACAATTATTCTTTCGTAAAGATGGATGTATGCCAGTCAAAAGTTCCTGGTTGACCAACCCATTTTAATCCTTTTTCAATGAAGTCTAATCTATTGGTTGTATTCGATGGAGATTCTTTTAACCAGTTGGAGTTGTCAACTAACAGACAACCGCCGCTCTTTAGTTTTGGCAAAGCATTGGTTATACACCACCCTCTGCTTGATGCCTCGCCGTCTATAAATACCAAGTCAAAACTATTATCGGGATATTCAAGAATCGCATTAGCGTATTCCCTAAAGGCTTTAGTATGATCGGTTGTTCCGTCACCTTTTACATAAATGATTGTATAGTTATGCGGACAGTTTAACCGATTCACAATGTCGGTTGTCCGTTGTATCCACTCTGAATTGTGTTCAATACTGATAACTGATTTACAGTTTCTTGACCAAAACGCAGTACTTCCGCCGCTGCCCCATTCAAACACGTTCCAATGTGGTTTTATAATTGTTCTTAAATGTTTAAGACTCTCTGGTGTTATCCAGGGTTCACCGTTTTTTAGTGCAGAACGTCCATAAATTTCATCATCAGTTGGCATTATTCTATTCTCCTAAATGCTATAATTGAATCTACTTGTTCTATTTGTATAAATCTTTTTCCAACTTGTGTTAGTTCTGATTCCATAACCGCTTTATTTACACCAACAATAGATGGGAAAAGGTCAACGTCAACTTGTTTTGGTTTGAAATCGTGAAAAGCAATAATGCCATCAACTTTAACCCGATCTTTCCAGTTGGCTATATCAGCTTTTACTGTATTATAATCATGCGCGCCGTCCACAAATAAAAAATCTATCGGTTTGTCGAATTGGTAAGTTGTGCTATTCCCCTTTAAGAATATGGCTTTAATCAAGTCTTCTCTATGAATACGGTAAGTGTAGTAATCTATATCTAATCCATAGATTTCAGCATTAGGATTACCGGCTCTCATACAGTGAAAAGAACCTCCCCACATTACCCCAATTCCAAAAAATAATGGAGTTCCTTCAAATTCAGAAGATAGCTTTACAATCAATTCCCGTTCATTCTTGGTTAATGCTGCACCGGGTACATCTAAATAATAAGGTCTTGTCATAATCATTTCCTGTTGTGTAAATTTATTCTAATGTATGGACTGGAAAAAATGTTTCCCGGTATTTCTGAAATTGAAATACCAGTTTTCCATCGTATGTAATCGAATGATAGCTGGTCACGGTATGAACCGTTCAATACTTCTTGCCACCATAATGATTCAAAGTTTTGTACTGATTCTGTGTTTTTTCTAATAATTAAACCACAGGCGTGTAGTCCATAGTTAGATGGAAAGGCCGCTGCTTTATACCGTTTGATTTGTTTGTCTATTTTATCGGCAGAATCTTTCCCAACTCCTTTGCAAACCTCGGCTTCCTTATAGATACAATTTCTGTGGGGATGGTTAAATGCAGCTATGTCTGATTTGATAAACATATCTATAAGGCTCAGCGGACTGATTAACAACTGCGCATTAGCGCCGTGCATTATGGTTATATCATAATCTGGGAGTACAGTTGTTGAGTTATCAAAATAATACCGTGATTCCAATCTGGGATTGTCAAAACGTCTTTCAACCGTTTTGACAATCCAGTGCTCTAACGATACTGGCCTATCTGTAAAATAGAAGTAATCTACACCCATCTCTATAGCTACGGGTGTATATACTTCACTTTCTCCAAAATTAGCAGTATAAACGGCGACTTTCATCTATGGTTTCCTGTAATCCTGTTTCAAATGGAGTGAAGTCAATTAACTCTTTGATTCTATCATTGCTTGGAGCAAAGTCTTTTATATCGCCAATTTGCCAGTCTCGATATAATACTTGTACTTTTCTGCCGGTAATTTCAAAAAGAATTTGTATAAGTTGATTTAAGGTTATGTGTAGATTGCTCACACAATTAAATAGATTGTTTTCTGTTTTATTAAGCATTGCCAGATTTGCTTTAACTACATCTTTAACGTAGGTAAAGCAACGGGTTTGATTGCCGTCGCCATACACAATTAGGGGAAGGTTTTGATAAATCCTTCTAATGAAAATAGCGATAACTCCCCCTAGTTTATCGGTGCTATCTTGTCGGCTTCCATAAACGTGAAAATACCTTAGGATTGAGTAATCAACACCAAACATCTTGACATAACTTTCACCGGCTAGTTTACTAACTCCATAGTAACTAACTGGTATAGTTTGTGAAGTTTCAGTTTGTGGTGTAACGTTTCCGTATACACTACCGGTAGAGGCGTGAATAAACTTTCTAACGCCATACTTCTGTGCAAGTTGTAATAAGTTGAGAGTTCCCCATCCGTTTATAGCCAAGTCTGTTTTGGGGTTGTCTAAACAGATGTTCTTTTTACTTGCTGCTAAGTTAAAGATAACGTCAACACCAGCTAAATTAAGGTTGTCTCTAATATCAGCATAGCTAAATTCAAACAGCGGGTTGTCAATTAGATGCATGATATTGTCAACTTTTCCACTAAGGAGATTATCAACACATTTAACCGAATGTCCCTCATTTATAAGTTGTTCACACAAGTGTGAACCGATAAACCCCGCGCCTCCGGTTACAACTGCTTTCATAATGTGTTGCAACCGCTACAAAAGTGTAATTCGTTTTCACCGATAGTTTTTCCACAGTATTGACAAATTTTTGAGCTTGATGTTGTTGTATATATAGGATAGGTTTGATAATGCCACCACTGCCAACCTGCCGGCTGGTTAAGTCTGATATACTCTCTCAAATTCTCTGCAAGTTTACCGGCCAGATCATCCTCTTTTAGTTTTCCTGTTTCTATGAGTCTATCAATCGAATCACAACAGGCCAATAAATATCCTTCAAGTTGTTCTTTATTCATTTTTATTCTACCGATTTTCCTTTTTCATCAAATATAAGAATTCCATCAGTTGTATATTTTTTATGGTTTCCGTACACAACTACTTCGTGACTTTTCTTGATTCTATCGTCGTTGAAATAAAACCATAAAGCGGTATACAACATAGATACCGCTTTGAACGGGTGTAAGTTTAACAACAACAGAAAGGCAACTGTCAACCTTCGTTTGAGTAATTGCGCTTTGGTATAGTTAGGAGTACTAACCACAGGATTATTCTACCCCAAAGTATGAAATAATTCTTGTTGACAGTTCGTTAATTTCTTTTAACGTTTTATATAAATCTTCTGTTCTAATCATTGCCACATCTAGTTTTGCAATCGGGTCAATCCCAGACGCAGATTCTCTATTATCTTCTACTAACTCTCTCAACTTAAACTTAATTCCAACGGCTGTTTCAAGACATTTATTCAGTTCTAAAATTAAATCATTTTTCTTATCCATTTTTTAGCTCCTTTTGTCGAATTCGCTACCCTGAAATGATGCGCCGATATGCTCAAAAGCATTCGCTATACCGTCTCCTAAGATGGCAACATCTGGACATTGTTTCTTGTCTAGTACATTATGTGCCATCGTTTCTTCTGTTACTCCTAATGCTTTCCCTTCTATATAATATCCATAGCAATCGGTAAACCGTCTGTGTCTAAGGTGAGGGCGATTAGAGTATACATTAAGATGTTGACTGCTCTTGTCTATGAGACAATAATCTATCTTCTTTCCATTGGGTGTTGTTGCCTCTCTAAGGTGAAGGATTAAGCCGTTATGCGCTGCTATCCCATCATAACGAATTAAACCGATGTTGGCTTGTGCTTCCATTAACTCTACCCCAGACACCAAATCTACTGGACGATGTGCAACATAGTCATCCTCAATTAAAAAGATATAATTCGTGTTTATCTGTTTTAATACCGTATTAACGTTGTATCCCCATCCTGGCCGTGTTTCAATTGAGTATGTCCAGTTGAGAAAAGAAAAGTCAGAAAGTATCATTGAAGTGTAATCTTTGATACCTAAACGCCTTTCGGTATCATTATCCGCAAGATGAAAGTGTAAATTTTCCAGTGGGTAATTTTGATGCTTTAGAAGTTCGTAAACCGTCTTTCTGATTTCTTTGGGTCTACCGAACGTTACTAAGAGAACTGATATATCTACCATAAAAACACCACGTTAGTATATTGGGACAAATCTGCTTTGATGCTAGGTTCAATAACGTTTTCAAAGATTCTGAATTTGTTAGCTAGTCCACTACCGATCTTTGAGATTAGATAGATTTTGTCGGGATTGCTTTCAATCTCTGCAATCAAGCGGACAATTTCAAAAGCATAAACCGGTATGTATTCACTGGAAGCATAAAAACACCAATTATGATTACAGGGATATTTCTTAGTTATGAAACCGTAGGTGTTGGGTAAATCTCTAAGTTTCGCTGCCCCACCGGTTCCAATACGTTTTTGGTTGTCTCCAAAAACAAAGATGTGATTCTTGTTTTGTATTAGGTATTCTCTTGTAACTTCCATTTCAAGAATTATAGCACAAATAACTAATTTGTCAATTTTATGAAATTGGGTATTGACAGGATAGCCCAATGGGTGTAAAATGTTGTTAAATCTGATAAGGAGATTTTGCGTTATGCTTGAAGTACATTTAGAAGAAGATGGTGAAATTACAACAACTGGCGAGGTTAAGGTTGACGATATTTATACTGGCTTGTGTTGCGCCGGTTATGATTGGGAAATTGTTATGGTGTTTGAAGATACAAAAGACAAACGCTATACTTCAATTTGGGGAGTTTGCCGTAATCCAAACTGCCCAATCATTGAGGACGGGTTTACCAAAGAAGAAGATTATTACCACGGTGTATCCCATATTGATCTTGAAGATATGGAAGAAATGTTGGCAACTAATGAAACGTTTAGTAAATCAGGGGAGAAATATGGAAGAACAGGTCAAGTTGTATGATCTGCTCCATTGGGAGCATAATCGGTATAATGGTTTCGATCTTGTTGGAAAGACAACGTATAATGTTGACAACAAACGTCAACCGGTGATTAAACACGGGCAAGCGCCGTGTGAAATGTTAGAACATCAAACGATGTGGTTTACCTTAGAAGATGCTGAAAGCACGCTTTTAGGATTAGGTTTTGAAAAGAAAAATTCGATAGAGTATTGGAGAAAAGGAGAATAGAAATGGTTACAGGATACAAATGTTTTGATGAAAATTTGCAGTGTCGTAACAACTTTCAATATGAGGTTGGAAAACGTTATAAGCATAATGGCAGGATTGAATTGTGCGAATCTGGCTTTCATTTTTGTCGTAAGGCTAAAGACGTTTTTAATTATTATTCATTCGATATTAGAAACCGTGTGTGTGAAGTTGTTGCACGTGGTGAAGTTTTTGACAGTGATGATAAGAGCGTTACAGATGATATTGAAATTGTTCGAGAATTAACTTGGAATGAAGTTCTTGAAGTGGTAAATTTGGGTAAAGCTAATAGCGGATTAGCTAATTCAGGCGATAGGAATTCAGGCGATTGGAATTCAGGCGATAGGAATTCAGGCGATTGGAATTCAGGCGATTGGAATTCAGGCGATAGGAATTCAGGCAATTGGAATTCAGGCAATTGGAATTCAGGATTGTTTTGCAGCGATACTCCAAAAATGCGCATTTTTAACAAGCAAACCGATATTGAGTTTGAAGACTTCTTTAATGACGACAAGTATGAAAACATTCGCTGTTTGTTGTACAATTACGAATTTCCATTAACATACTGGCTGTCATTTGACGATATGACAGAAGAAGAGAAAGAAGAGTACAAAAAGTACGAATGTCAAGAAGGGGTATTGTTAAAGCGCGATTATAAAACGGCTTGTGAGATTTGGTGGAGGTCAATCCCAGAAGAACTAAAGAAAGAATTTGTAGAATGGGAATGGTTTGATGCAACGGTGTTTGAAGAAATTACAGGAATAAAGGTAAACTAAAATGAATTACAAAACCTGGAATTATAAAGAGTATCGCCCAACGGGTAAACAGAATTGTATCTGTTGGTTAGAAGATGGTACTAAGATTACAGCCTATTATCATCAACTGAAGCGCTGTATGATCGGGCTGTATAATGAATGGCAAAACAAGGAACTAGAGGGAGTTAAAGAATGGTGTTATGCTATTCTCTCAAAGAGAACCTCTAATGATCTGTTTCCCGATATGATAGATGAAATGGGACTGAAAGACGGCTTAGAGGTTTTTAGAACTCAGTTCAGTTGCCTTGACAACGAAAAGCAAGAACGGCTTTTCAATGAGGTTGATTTGACCATCGCAACGATTAAGAGGTGGTTTGATGGGGAAGCGTAATAAGCTAATTAAAATTACATTGAATAATGGGTATACTTGGCATAAAGACAAAATCATACATAAACCGATAGATGGATTTTGTCACAGTACGAAATACTATGAAACCAAAAAGAAAGCACTGAAAGCACTTAGGATAATTCATAATCGCTATCCTGAATCAAAACCGAAATTGATTTATATAGTTCTCTATCCATTCAAGGATAGAGTGATTGAAGAGTTTAGTTATAAACAATAACTTGCACATTTACCAATTGCTGGTATAATGTTGGGTATGACTGAATGGAGAACAATACCGGGATTTGATAATGCGTATGTAGTGAGTAGCGACGGTGAAGTTTACAGCGCCTACAAACGCGATACATTAAACATTAACTATAACAAACAAGATGGATACGGTAGAGTTTGCATAAATCATAATGTAATGCTCATTCATAGAGTTGTTGCTATGGCTTTTCTTGATTTGAAAGACGGTTATAATATAAATCACATAGATGGTGATAAGCAAAATAACCGTCTTTCTAATTTAGAAGCGGTGACACAATCTGAAAACGCTATCCATTGCGCCTATCATATCAGTGGATTAACTAAAGCTAAACAGCCACCTGATAAAAACACTGTAATCGAATTACATAATAATGGGTACGGCTATGGAAAAATAGCTAAAATGATGGGTGTATCAAAAACAACTATACGCAACATATTAAAAACAGACAAGAAAGATTCAGAAAAGAGATTTGATTTTGAAGTTTTAGAAGGTGAAACCGTGAAGTTGATACCAGGATATACTTGTTATTATGCCAGCGATTATGGAAGGATACTGAGCACAAAATCAGGTAACGCACTTAAACCACAGATACAGCCTAATGGATATGTAAAAGTAAACCTAATCGAGAATGCACATAGAGATAGGCAATATATCCATAGATTGATTGCATTAACATTCTTTGGAAAATCCGATCTGGTGGTTAATCACATAGATGGCAACAGACAAAACAATACCTTATCAAATCTTGAGTATGTTACACAAAGCGAAAATGTCAAGAAATGCCACATTAGAAAACTGACAGAATCAGACAAAGACGAAATAAGAAGATTAAAAACACTTGGTTATCATAGAGAAGTTTTGGGTAAGATGTTTGGAGTAACCAAGTATTACATAAATACAATTTGCAGAAACAAAAAATAGAGTGGAAACAAATTCCACTCTATTTTTATTGATTGAATGTATAGACTACTGGCGAGGGTAGTTATAGTCATTCCATAAGCTTGGATAATCACGAGAAGGAGTACCTTGCTTATAAAAGTAGTCTGAATCTTCGTCAAAACTTCTAAGGTGTTGAAGAGGCGTGTAAAGTACGTGTTCGATTTTGCCCGCAAGTTGTGGAGTACGAAGTATAATTCTTGGTTCAATTTTTCCTGATACTGTGAAACACCATTTAAATTGTTCTTGTGTCCACATAAACCGACCATTATCCGATACCCAATATGAATCGGTTTCATTCAATGATCGAATTTCTGGCAAAGCACCACGATAATCGAGATATTCGAGATAGGTAGCTGGACGGCTTCCGAGATATGATAGCGGTACAAAGTAGAATGTAGAAGCGAAAGAACCGGCAGGAACGTTGGCATCATTAGTAGAATCGTGTTCAAAGATACCGTCGTCGGTTACAACTGGGAATCTACCGGCAGCGGTATCAATAAACATACCGTTTCTCATTTCTTCTCTAAGCTGTGCGGTTCTTACACCATCTAAGAATGTAGTATTACCGGCCGGTAAAGTCAACTGTCTATTAGTATAGTAAGCAACCGGCCAAACTTCCAAGAGTTCTTGCCACGCCTCAGGTCTTAGCACCCACGCCCACTGAACCGGCATTAAACCTTGTCTTTCTGCATTATGCTTCACATACACAGAAACCATATTCATATATCTAACGATATTGAAATTACCAGCCGCGTCAGTAGAACCGATAGTTTGATAGTTAAATTCCTTAACGTCAGAATCGAGTGCATTACAACGGGTACCGGTAATTGCATCCACTTTATTGACGCCGATTAGAGTATCAAGTCCAATGAATTCTTTATAGCCGCCACCGGCGGTATTGTTGCCAGGGTTGCCATTCCAAACCATCGGAGTTAAAAGGTTCTGCATCCCAACGCCAATTTCAACCATTGCCCAAGCGATGGCCATATTGATAGCCTGTTCTCCTTGTGAAGGAGTCGGTACAAAGCTATCATCTTGTCCAAGAATACTATTAACCAGTTGCAAATCCATTTCGCCGGCGTTAATTCTTTGGAACGTTCTATTAACTTCCAGTTCCTTAGATTCAACACAAACTCTACCTAAAGGCGCAGTCTGAATACAACTTTCGGTTTCTACACTTACACAAGTATCACAAACACCAACCGGTTGAGTACTGTTAATAAATTCCATACCGGTAATGTATGGGTACATTGGGTCAGTGTAAACCGTTGGGTTTACAGTCAACATTTGCGCAACACCACGCGGGGCAACTCTAGCGCTAATAATCTGTTGGTCTAAACCGGCAACACCAAAGATACCACCAGGCCCATGAACATTATTTGTGGTAGGAGTACCCGTTGGGGCCTTTTTACCATAAGATTCTGCAAAGTACTTTGCAAGTACTTGTTCTAACTCACTCATTTTTACTTACCTCCAAAAACTTTCTTACTCATAGATTGAATAACACTAGGAACTTCAGGGGCGCTTAACTTTTTCTTTTCTGCGCTGCTTAACACAGTCTCAGCCGC
The DNA here is from genome assembly GCA_041651395.1 of Minisyncoccota bacterium. Classification (GTDB taxonomy): domain Bacteria; phylum Patescibacteriota; class Minisyncoccia; order Minisyncoccales; family JAGOPM01; genus JBAZJI01. Next base: position 49,863 of record JBAZJI010000002.1, on the reverse strand, counting down.
CTTCGATGCTTGAAAATTACTTGCCCAAAACGGAGTATATCTAGCCTGTTTTTCGGCAACCTTAACCTCATCTTCTTTTGCTAATTCGACTGATTTCTCTCTCAGTCCCTTAACTTCACTTTCTAATGCTTCCAACTTTTCATACAGCGCCTTATCCTTCTCAACTAATTCTTGGATAGCATTAACCACAGTTTCAAAAGCCTTGATCTTCTCTGCGCTTTCCGCAATCGCCTTAGTTTGAGTTTCTAACAGAATTGAAAGTTCGTCTAACTTTAACGCCTTAGCAATTGCTTCAACATCTACTTCAGCTTTTTCTTCTTCTGCAACCGGCGCTTCTTCTGTGGCAACTTCTTCTTCTGTTGACGCTTCTTCTGTCGGTTTCAGCATTTCCAACATCGAATTAACCAACTCTTCCAGCTGTACTCTCAGTTCCTCTTCTGTAACCTGCGCAACTAATTCTGCTAATTGTCTGACCATAGCGACCTTATCAGAATCTTCTTTTTCCATTTCTGACAAAACATCGTCCATTTTCTTTCGCAAATCAGTAGCACAAGCCTTTGACGCTTCTGCAAACTTTACTTTTACATCCTTCACTTCAACCTCCAACGATTTAATACTTTCTGGCATATCCTCTCTAGCTACATCCAACTTTGAATATTCGCTTCTCAACTTTGCCTTAACCTTATCCACATCTTCACTTGGTAACTCTACCTTATTTCCCCTAAAACCACCCGGACTAAAAGCGGCGGCAGCAGCACCTAATTGTTCTCTGGTAATCTCAGTAGTACCCACTGCGCACATTCTCAGTTTCCAAGTATCAACTGCTTCAGGGTCAGGTACATAAGCGTAACAACTAGCCGGATAATCTTTCCCGTCTTCTGTTTTCATAACCGCTTGTTTAGAAGAAATGCCAGCCCCATCTAGGGCTTCAGTTCTCTTCTTGCCCATCCCCAAAATCTTTTCTAACAATGATGGCATACCAACCTCCGCGCCAATTTTATTAACTGCCTCAATTTGCTTTTCACTTAATTCCATAGCCTTCTCACCCAACATAAATTCAGCTAACGTATAAATATTTGCCGCTTCCTGTAATGGCAGAACGGTAGTTTCCTGTTTATCAAACCACTCATAAACCCCATCTTCTCTATCGTATTTCTTATAGACAAAACCGTGACTAGTACCCCATCCAACCGGCGCTAATTCCTTGTGTCCCTCTGGATTATCGGTAAAGAACCTTCTAAATCCCTGTCCAATTTCGTCTTCTCTAAACTTCCCGATCTCTACCAAAAACTTACCAGCTACACCTTGCCACAGAATGTCTGCAAAATCGCTACCGGGTATATGCCAAAACTGATAAGTTCCTTTTTCATCATTCTCTAAATTTCTACTGACATAATCCTCAATGGATTTTAGAGTAAAGGTTTCCCGTTCCCTGTCCTCATAAGCATTAGTTGTCAAACTGAGAATATAACCATTTTGAAGAACCTTAAAGCCGAAGCAAAAATTATTGCTATCATCCTCAAAATTTTTTGACTCTTCTTCTTGACTGTCCAAATATTCTTGTCTAGCTTTGGTTAATTCGTCAAGTGCCTTTCTCAAGTCGGCTTTCTCTAATGCCCCAAAGAACCTTTCACCGCTTCCGGTAAAAGCAAAGTACCCATCATCATTAACCAAAACAATACCGGCTTCAATCAATTCTTTCATCAAAGTATTGTCAACTGTTTCTCCATTAGCAAACATCTTTAATGCATTTAATTGATTCTGTGTCATTCTATTTTGTTCAATCAACTTAGCACCGGTTTCATCTATGTTCTTTGCGGCAACTTCATCTTTAGTCGGTTTCGGCGCTTCTTTTGGCTTTTTTCCGCTTACCTTACCTTTACCAGGCGCTTTACCGGTTTCCTTCAGTGTACCCTTTAGTTTATCAGGATCACCGGTTTTCATTGCCGTGATAATCTGTACAGTCTTAGAAGATGCTTTCCCGTCCTCAGTCGCTAAACCCGCTGCTTTCAACTGTTCTAAAATAGCTGCGCTAACTTCCTTGCCCGCTAACAAATCTTGCATACCGGTAAACATATCCGGTGAAATATTCTCTTTCTCTAACTGATTCATCATAGCTGTAATATTAGCAGCACTGATAAACCGTCCACCTTCACCACGTCCCAAGTTCCCGATAATCGTTTCGCCAACTCTAGCATTCCAATTAGCACCAGAAGAAGCGCTGCTACCACTAGAAGCTGTTGGTTTTGGTTTCATTCTCTCTCTCGCTGCTTCTAAGTCTCCCCTAGTCGCCGCTTTATTTTCATCCTCATAAACTGCCCAATTTAACAACGTCTGTAGGGCGTCAATAACCTCTTGGATAAGACCGACCTTATCCCCTCTAACTCTTTTACCAACCTTACTATTTTCTTCTAGGTTTTCCATAATTTGAGCAATTTGCATAATCTTTATATTCTTTATTATAACACAAAAAATTGCAAAGTCAAATTTATATAAAATTTATCTTGCAAATTAAGGCAACAAAAAACGGATGGTATTTAACCATCCGTTGTATCGTTTTTGTATCTATCTATCGGTAGTTAGCTTCAAACCACCTTATAAATTCAGAGAACACTTTACCATCGGCGAACCGGATAAAATCATCTGGACTCAGGTATGTATCACGCCTGATAACATTATCCCAATATTTCCAACTGCCGATAAAAGCAGTACATTCGTATGTATCTTTACCTAAGAACTTTTTACCGTAATCCTCAGTAAAGCGAATGGGCAACCCTCCCCAATTGACACTATCAATTTGACACAGAACTAAAACCGTCCCTCTAACCGGGCTGTAATAGAGTCTCTCAACAAGACAGACTTTATTCTTAATGTTTGTCCTAATCATTACCGCTTCGTTATGTTTGGTGTTAGCGTGTTCTTGATTTAAGACATAAGCGAAGGTAACGGCGATCATAGCAATGATAATCGCCATTCCCAGATAAACCATCGGATTCATTCTTTTTTGTGAAAGCGCAATTGCCATTTTAGTATCCTCCACATTTCACTGATGTGCCACATAAGGCTATGGTGTCTAATCGCACTCGGAATATTCAAAAAGTATCCCCATAATTCTTTCACTTTACACGTCTCCCATTCAAACCAATTTTCTATAACAAACTTCAAATTCATTTATAACGCTCCTTAGATAAAAATGTAGACCGGATTTTAGCACCGGTCTTTTTGAATATGATCTGATTACAGTTTACTTATTACTTGAATTGCTTGGAACGCTAGACTTAAACAGAAGTGAACAAAGAACGCTAATCCCAATGGCTTGCCAAAGGTTAATTGTTTGAAGTCCAAACAAGTCAGGCATTAACCAGTTCCAAAGAATCAAAACAGGAATCGCCGATAAAACAGCGATAACAAGCATTAAAACAACAATAAGTAAACATCCATATAAAACGCCCTCACCGTCACTCATTTACATTCTCCTTTTCATCTTCAACAAAAATAACCTCTTTATAAATCTCAGAACTTAATATAGCTACAACTCTTTCGCCTAGATAAAACACATATTTATCATCATAAAATCCAACTCTGTTTGCATAAATATGACTAGACTCAAGATTGTTGTCATTAAATCCAACATAATAACCGTGTTTGTTTTCAAGAGATTTGATAATATTTTTTTGCGCTTCTACCTGTTCTGACAGCTTGATTACCTGTCCTGCTCTTTTATAAAGCTCAACCTGAAGGTCTGTAATGATTTCTTCTTTTGTCGTAGAAAACAACTCGCTAAAAAATTCTTTTATACCCACTGGATTCTCCTTTATCTATCAACTAAACGTATTTTATCACAACTGCGATTTGTGTCAATACCCTAAAGTTTGTAGGTACTGCGCTCCTTAAATTCTAACTGTTTAGCATCGTTCCAATTACTTATCGGTCTGAGATAGCCAACTACTCTACTATAAACTTCTGTCTTTTCATTGCACTGTAGACACTCGTAAACCTCTCCATTTATATACCCATGATTTTTGCACACGCTGAAAGTAGGTGTTATGGTAAAATATGGCAATTCATACTGTGTTGCCACCATTTTAACAAAATTTCTTACGGTTTCCCAACTGTTTACCGATTCACCTAAAAGCAGGTGAACAACCGTTCCCCCGGTATACATCCTTTGCAATGAATTCTGATGATCTAAAACGTCAATAATATCAAAGCCGGTATCAACTGGCAATTGAGTACTGTTAGTATAGAATGGAGTTTGACTAGTACCCGCCGTGATAATATCAGGATATAATTTTTTATCACATTTAGCCATTCTGAATGTAGCCGATTCACAAGGAGACGCTTCGAGGTTATATAAATTCCCAGTCTCGTTTTGGTATTCGGTTATCCTATCCAACATAAACCGTAATACTTCTTCTGAGAACTCCTTACCCACATTAGATTCTATGCTAACTCCAAGCAAATTCAAGCAAGCCTCATTCATCCCCACTAAACCGATAGTACTAAAATGATTGTACCAATACTTTTTATGAGCGGCGTAAACCCCATCTAAATAATGGGTAGAATAAGGGTACAATCCTTTCCCGGTTAAGTCTTCAATCAATACCCGTTTAACTTCTAATGATTCTTTTGCCAGTTCCATAACTTCTGAAAGCATAGTATAAAATTCCTCTATTGACTGCGCTTTACAAGCTATTCTAGGAATGTTTATAGTAACCACGCCCACAGAACCGGTCAAAGCAGAAGCGGCAAACAAACCGCCCGATCTTCTTGTCAACTGTTTTCTGTCAAGCCTAAGACGGCAATTATGAGTAACAAGTCCAGATGGAAGTTCAAAATACGGCTCTGCACCCATCATTTCAAAACAGAAAGCAACTTTATTCGCGTTAGGAACAATGTCTATTGATTCTATTTTTACATACAGCTTATTGTTTTTCGATATGTATATTCTTCCGCCATTATCGCTATTAACACAAACGTGTAATGAATATAATGTACTGTTGTATGATTTTTCTCCAAATGAAGTAACCCTATTTGTTTCTCTGATGTTTAACAGTTTACCAATTATTCTTCCAATAAACAACATTTGTTCTGCAAGCTCTTTTGAACAAGTATATGCTTCACTTCCGTTTTTCTTTCCATCTCCCCAAAACCATCCGTCAAATATTCCGCGCAACATATCCCTTGATAGTTTGTCCCAAAAAACTAATTTTTTAGTTAATGCCGTCCCGCTAACTAGGCTGTCAATAAATTTTCTAACAACTACATCACTGATAGCTATTGTTAATGATTTTCCCGTTCCCGGACACACAGAGCAATGTGTAGCAAAATTGTTTCCAACGAAATTAGAAACAAATTCTACTATATCTAATTCTGTTTCTCCGATTGTAAGTTGAATAGCATCATCTCCCAAGTGCGAGCCTTCTGCTAAATATAATCCAACAAACAAACCCAAATCATAAGAACCATATCCGATAAAATCTATATTGCCATTACTAAATTCAATATAATCGTCTGTGCAAAGCTCTTTTGATTCCTTGTTTCCGTTATTCGTAACGTTTATATGATTGTCTGTAGTTGTTATCTCAACTCCATTTCGTAATCTAATTCTGTAGAACATTCCGTTATACGGAATCTTTATCACTTTAGCCTTTTCCCATTTTCCATAAATCGGAACATACACAAAATCATAGTTTTTTGTGCTTAACTTTTGAAATGTCGAAATTGATTTTGTGTCATTGTAACTATATATGATTTTTGTGTTTCCGGTAAAACAACACATACTTCTAGTATCTTCTGGTTTCAAATCGCTATTGATAAAATTTGCAAAATATGGCACGCCATACTTACCGGTCATTTTCCACAATAGCTCTTGATTTTCCCAATCGAATTCCTTGTGTAAATTATAGGTTGGAATTGGGAATGTAAAAACTCTGCCCTTAGCATCTCCCTCTAACATCACTTCACAAAACGCTTTATTGATTAAATCCATTTCAAACTGAAATTCACCATAGGTTTGATTTTGTAACTCTCCCCCAATAACTATACACTCATTAACATAATTAGGAGAAGGCGTCAAGTCCATAGTGAGATTTGAAAAAACGCTTTGGAACCCGAGCCGGGTAGGAGCGTTCATATTATACACAAACTCTTGTATAAACTGTTTAACTTGTTTATAGTCTAATCCATCGTATCTAACGAATGGAGCAAGCAACGTATCAAAGTTAGAGACGGCGACGGCACCGGCTAATTCCCCTGCCATCGTATACATAAAGTTTACCAACTGTCCTAATGCGCTGCTAAAGTGCTTTGGTGGACTTGCTTGCACTTTACCATAAACCCCACCAAAACCCCTAGACAACAAATCGTATAAATCCCATCCGCAACAATAAGCCGTCAACATTCCCAAATCGTGTATGTGCATATCTCCATTTATATGAGCATTAGCCACATCTTTACTATACACATTATCCAGCCAATACTTAGACACAACGCTGGTTGCAACGTGTTGATTTAACCCCTGATACGAAAAGCTTGCATTACTGTTTTCTCTAACTCTCCAATCCAATTCATTCAAATAACTTTCTACAAGATTAGACATATAACCTCCAAAATTTAATGAGTAAAAAACATTATACCACAAAACAACATTAAATCAAAATTGGGTATTGACAGATTTTACAATAGTGCTACAATGCTTTTATCTGATTACAAAAGGAGAATTTGAAATGAAGGTCATTAGAGTAATTTACGAGCATTGGCGTTATCCTGAACAAAACAACAAACGCAATACCGACAATTTGTATACATCAGATCGGCTTTACCGCTACAAGCGCAATTTCAAAACATTCGTACCGTCAGGTAGGGGTGGTATGACCATCTGCCGTTTGGTATTAGAAGACGGTAGAGAATTCGTAGGAGTTGCCCATTGTAATACAATTGACAATTTCAACTACCGACTTGGGCGTAAAATAGCTTTTGGTAGAGTCTGGAAGGAACTGTTAAAAGAACGTCAACTTGAACTTAAACAACAATTTGACGAATTGCCATTCTAGTGGTATAATACTAACCACCATTATTATAAATATAGAAATGCTTCCAAGCCTCAAACGGTCTATGGGGCATTTTTATATCTGAAAAGGAGATATTACAATGAAATGGGAATCGGAAGAGAATGCAGAGAAGGTATTAAACAAAAACGAATTGGTTTTATGCTTTATTGAATTTTATGTTGGGCCGCACGCAGATGTTATTACAGATTTCGATATTTGTGAATATGACGGATTTTATTTTTTGCCACAGAATATTGAAAAAACTTCTGACTGTAATTATTATGTGGTTACTCACTTTATGATCATTGAGGAACCGACCGATGAAAACACTAATACGACGCCTTAAAAACATTATACGCTGGCTACCGATCTTATGGAATGATGCCGATTTTGATTATGGGTATCTACTCGATATTTTATCGTTTAAGTTACACAATATGCAAGAGTTTTTTGCAAACGATAAACTAACCGTATGTATAGATGCAAAAGACCTATCCATAGAAATCGGCGACGCATTAGATGCGCTAAAGCGATACCTGAATGATGATTACAATAAACAGTGGTATGATCTACTGTATGAAAAACACGGTTATATCTGTGGTACAACTAACCCGTTTCGATTACACTTCCCAGACTCAACCGATAATGATAGAGCGTTAAAAATCTGGCAATCGTTAAACCGTCGCTCAGATGATCTTAAACAACAAGACTTTGAATTCGTATTCAATACACTGAAAGAGAAACTGCAAAACTGGTGGGATTAGCAAACAAAAAATAATGCACCATAAGCCTTTGATTGCTTGGATGCATTATTTAACAATAATTATAATTAGCATCATTATACCATAAACAAAGGAGATTGTCAAAGATGAACTTTAGATGGGAGCAAGAGGACAACAAGCATTATTTATACTTTAGTAAATACCTACTAGCATTTAAGATTATTCAGTTGAGAGACTTCTTTTTTATCTACTGTATGTTGTCTGATAATGTATTCGGATTCAATGATACCACTCTCTGCTCAACCGATATTGAAACGGTTAAGAAATCGGTAGAAGACTTAATTAGGAACTTTTGTATTGATTTTAACATCTGGTATATGAGGTAATCTTATGTTTGAATGGAAAACAAAAAAGCAACGATGGGGAAGTCATGCTAGTTTGATGTATGATCGTAAGGTATTGGTAGAGATAGAATATACCGACAATGAAAACTATGGGGTGTATAGCGATTGTTTTAGTTTTCTGTTTGCTAATACACCTTACGGCAAATCATTTGTAGAACTTATAGATTATGTGCAAGACACCATTAAGGCATTCTGTAAAGATTACAGCGAATGGGAAAACACAAAACGATAAAATTGATTGTAAAAATTATTTAGTTGGAACTGAATTAAAACTTCCTTGACTTGGCGTACTCGGACTTACGTCCGAAAATCTGCATGCGCAGTTAAAGCCATTGCATAGCAGTAAACTGGTATTTCCTGGATAGAATCCGCTATCATTCCACTCGCTAACTGTATGAATTTGACCATCTAAAGCCAAACAAGTAGAACAATGCTCCGCCGTTCCTAAGTTCCATCGTAATTTATTTTCTTGATTTGATGGGTTATTCAACATCCCCAATGTAGCTAGAGCATAAGCATTCATTACCCATAAACCCATCCTTACCAACAACATCGCCGTTCCATCCCGATCTTCTGTATCCTGGTACTTATCCGAGTAAATATCATCTGCTAATTGCCCTACACTTTCAAGGTTTACATTAACGTATTCATCCAATCGGTCTTGTTCTTCTTCTGTAAAGTCCTCGGGGTCTTTCCCCACCATTTGAGAATAGATAGCCATTAGAGAAAGTGTAACCATATTTGATAGCTGATTCTCAAATTCGGCTTGTGTCAACTCGCCATTATTGGCTCTTAGGGTAAGGGTTTCTAGTTCCTCAGAATAATTATCCAAAGCTTCTTGCAATGATTGGTTATCTACTTCCGGGGCTTCGACTTGTTTTTTCTTGAAAATTTTTGCCGTAACATTTTTAATACGTTTAACCAACGACGGTCTTTTGAATAGTTGTTTTTGTCTTTCTTTGACTTGCTCACTTTCTTCTATTCCTTCAGCTTGTTCTTCTGTTGCCTCTACGTTTTCGTCCCCTTCAGTAGTGGTTACGGGGGTTGTGTCCTCTTGCCCCATCTGTTCCACATAAACCTCTGGTATGTCCCCTTCATCGGCAAGCATTTGTTGTGCTACGGTTGGTGTTATCCATCCCATTTCCCCATAAACCTGATACCGCTTTGCCCTATCCATTCTTACTTTTTCGATTCTAGCATCTTCTTCAGAATCCTTTTCGATAAATTCAAACTGTACCGATTCTGGTAAAATCCCCTTGAAGTTTACTGCATTAGAAATCATGTCCATAAACAGACGGCTTGACTTTCCCCTAGATTGTCTTTCCATCGTTTCAGACTGTGAAGCACTTCCCAAACCCTTACCCGGTAACGGCGCAAGGAAACCATAATCAACACCCAAAGCTAGGGCTAGATTTGCAATATACCAGTTCTGTACATCATTGAAATTAAAGTTGTCGGGTATTTCTGCAAGGTTTATTGTTTCTAGGGATACTTGCGAAGTCGGATCAAGCGTTGCTGCTACAATCGGTTGGCTGTATCGGATTAGTCCTTTATTATCGGCGTCATTCTCTGCAAGGGCAATGGCATCATTGATTGTATCCGGGTCTACATTTGTCAGAAATACAGCCCGGTTAAAACGCCCACTTATCTTTTCATCATTGTATAGAGATATGGATTGCATGATATGGCTTGACCTAAACAGGCGCGATACTGCACACATTCCAACCCCATTCATTTTTTCAATCGGTGACGGCATCTCATTGAACATTAAAACTTGCCACCATTTTAAGGCGTGTTTTTTTCCGTTCCTATCGGTATATAAAACGGGTGTCTCAGGGTCGCCAGTTCTTTGACATTGCCCAGAATCTAAATGAGCAATCCCAATGGGTAAGTCTAATGGAGAATCATATACATCGTAGCCCTTTGCCGCTATTCTTTTGCCGCCATCGAATGCAAACCATTCTGCATTATCGCTTTCATAATACTCTTTAACTGCTGGTAAAGATTTACCGTCAATTCTTACCCTGGCCGGTCGGATAACTTCTATAAATGCCCCGTTATCCTGTGTTAGCAGGTCGGTAGAAGTTTTAATTATGAGTTGTTGCCAACCCTCTCCAAATTCTGCAAACTGCAAAAGCTGCTGTGCTCTTTTTACATCATCATCTAATCCGGTTAATTGCCAACCAAAGGCAGCGTTACGGTTCGCAATGGCATAGATGGCACTTGCCAGAAAGTCCTCTTGATACCAGTATCCCCTAAAGAATGCATCCCTGCTAGGAGTCCACCAAGTTGGCGTTATATCGTATTGTGCCGCCATTCTAAAAATGGTAGAATTCCAATAATTCCTATCTTTGACTTGTACACTCGACTCTACAACTTTATTTTCCATATATCCCCTAATAAAGCAAATATGCGTTTACCTTATTATACCACAATATTTCTTGCAGTCAAAGACACAAAAAAAAGACCGGATTTTCACCGGTCTTTTATATGTAAGAATGTTATTTAATTAAATCGCTGGCGATTAACCAATCGCAATATTCGCAACCTTCAACTGCATCAATCAACGATTCTTCGTATGTCCAACCTTTTCCAACAACTCCATTACTGAGAGTTGTAGTATGTTCAAAGACGCTAATTCCGCTGCCCTGTACGCAAAAGATAGTTACATTTACAACAACAACGATCTTCCAGAATCGTTTAACTCTTGGCTAGAATATCGCAACTACATTTTAGAAACAACCCCATACGACAAAAAAGACAGATTCACAAAACGATTTGAAAAACAGCCAAAAACAGAAGATGTATACAAACAACAAGTAAGGCAACTGTTAATAAACGATTGGGAGAACAATGTAACTCTTGACCTTAAAAAATCCCAACGGTCGAAAGAAAAACTACAATATTGGTATGATATACTTTAATCTTTGAAATACCATACTCAAGAAAATTAAGCGGATTACACCATGTAATCCGCTTAATTATTGTTGACTAGTCACATAAGATGTATGATAGTGTACCATTTCAAAAATAGGTACACTTAATTTTCTTATCAGTTGCCTTAATAATCTTAATATACAACTTAATATTCTTACAGAAAATAAATATAAATTATAAGAATCTTAATATAGATGTACCCAATGTATGAAATGTACCTTTTCCATGAAATATATAAAAAAATATACTAAATTAAATTATAGAGAGTTTATGAAAATGGGTACATTATGGTACATTCATACATCCTGACAACAAAAAAAGAACCCTTTAGGCGGGTTCTTCTAGTTGTTGTATCTCTTCTAAGTATTTCTCAAGTTCCATTTCGACTGTCGGTTTTATGTTCAGCCCTAAATAGAAGTAGCCTTCAGCATAGCGCCGTTTCTGGAAGCCCTTCGCTTCCAATTTGCGGGCGAATTCTCTACTATTTAATTTCTTAACACTATCGGTTTGTGTCCACTGTTCATAACATCTAAAGATATTTGAAGCCGATACCTTTTCATCATTGTCTATGATACATTCGGTATCTATAAAACGGCCTACCGCATCTTGTTCTGTCCTGTAATTGTCTGTGGTGTATTTTACACTGTCGGGAATGTCTAAACCTTTTTCTTGCCACTGTAAAAAGCCTCTAACTAACCAAGCGAGTATACCGCTCTTTTCTTCTTCTAATTTATACTTCAAGTATTTGTCTTGAGGATGTTCGTTGTCATAAATAGGATTGTCTACAAATCTTTCAGTGAACTGTACTAATACCAGCCGTTCCCAGATAGCATCATCTTCTGCGCTTACCACCGGGCGATTGTTAGTTATCAGAACTAAAAGATACTCAGGATGTATGATCGTTGGTTGCATATACAACTTTTTGGCAACGAAAGGAGCGCCACCGGATAGCATTTTAACTTGGCTTTCATCAAATCCGGCACCTTCGCTGGTTTCATCGGAGTAAACCAACCGCTTACCCTGTAACTCATACAGGAATGGAGCACTCGCACCGGGTGATTTAAGTCCACTTAATAAAACCTCTTTTGAAATGGGACTGGCTAAATCATCCCCTAATACCGAGCAGATGGTAGACAATAACACATCTTTACCGTTTCTACCCTGTGCTCCAAAAAAGACGGGCATAATGTGTTCAACCGATAAACCACTGATAGAGTACCCAAACATCCTTTGGAGAAAGTCAATAATTTCTTGGTTTCTTGGAAACATTTCTTGCATAAACAGTTCAAAGCGTGGGCAAGGTTCTTCTAGTCCCTTCCATTCCACATCGGCGACTTTGCGGATATAATCCGATGGCTTACCCTCTCTCAATTCACCGGTTTTTAATTCTATGACACCATTCTTTACAGCCAATAGAAACGGATTAGAATCCCATTTCTGTTTTAGAGCGAGTTTAGCGGTAGCCAGTTCCAAAGCATTTTTAATACCGGCTCTATTTCTAAGGCTATTGATACGCGCCTTATACAATCTATATTTAGAGTTAGCCGGGTCAATTTCAGCTTGTTTGATTGCTGCCTCATAACACTTCGCAACGGCTTCCACTAAATTATAAACGTGACTGGTATGATCGGTTCGCCAGAAGTTGTTTTCAAAGATATACCACTGTCGTTCTTCGTGGTCAAAAACAAGTTTATTCTCAAATATTTCTGATAATACCTCAGCATCACCACGTTCCTGCAATTCTATCTGTTTTAAGATTTCCAATAATTTAGCCTCCCTTGTGTTGTTTGCATCCGATTATAGAACACCAAAACCCAACGATTGTATAACCGTTATCACTACAAAACTTCTCTGCTTCTCTTTTGGTATCAAAAGAATCTATCCAATACCCAGGATCAGATTCTTTACACACTGAATACCAAACCACGCCAGCCTCATCATTATGATGTATTAAGACGTTCACTTCTTTTTATGCTCCTTTTTATGACATTTTCTACACAGCGTTATAAGATCGGATAACGGTTCGTGAAATACATTTTGATAGGTTTTGTGGTGTACGTTTAGTTCCTCTGTGCCGCCACAGATAGAACACCTAAACCCATCCCGATATAATACTAGAAATCGCCTCTCTGCCCACTCCTTAGAATGAAGGTAGTGTTTATACTTAATTTTCCAAACTTTATTTTTTACCATTCTTATAATCCGTTTCAACATAGGCTAATTATAGCATAAAGTTTTGAATAATCAAGCCGAATTAAGAAGACGAAACTTACCAAAAATAGCAAATTTCCAAAACTCGTTGGAAAAACTCTTGACATTTTTTTAGAATGGGTGTAGAATATAGACAGTTAAGAAACAAAGCACATGAGACCGACTTATAAAGGCAGTGTAAACGAAAGTGAGTACAGTTTCTTAACAAACGTGGATACAACCTTAAGGGTATCGCGCAGCTAATACAATGCGGAATATAAATCGGTTTCGCCGGTGACAGGGCGTGATCTGAAAATCGAAAGCACATTAAACTTTATGGCGACGAGTGGAAAGACATCTTGAGACGTGAGGATAAAACCAACTAGCCGTCTCAGTTTATAGATTTAGTTTAATGTGCTTTCAACTTTTGGAGACGAGGATGAAATACACTAAAGTATTTATAACAGAAAAAGCAGCGGTAAACTATGCTAATCTTAACTACAACGGTAGCAATGAAGTAACCGTATACCATAATCATATGTTGGGATTGTGGTTTGTGACGATTTGCCCTCGTAGCTCAGTTGAATAGAGCAAGCGACTTCTAATCGCAAGGTCGAAAGTTTGAGTCTTTCCGGGGGCACTTGTACATTAAAATAACCTGTTCTATGCGTGACACTAGCAGGTGTTTAGTGTGTGTTAGATGACTAGGGCTTTGATCGCGCGAAAATCGTGGCACATTGACGATAGAATGGGTTACGGAAGGAAGCTGTAAATACTAGAATAACCCGGCACTGTGGACTAGGTATTTACATCCGAATATGGGCCGCTATGTGTTGCCGAAATGTGCTAGGTAGATCACAAGAATAGGCGATCGGACCTTCCGACAATAATAAGGAGTTTTATAGGGATGTAGTTTAACAGGCTAGAACGGCGGTCTCCAAAACCGCAGGTACTTGTTCAAAGCAAGCCGTCCCTGCTAATGGCGCAATAGCCAAGTGGTTAGGTGTCACTCTGCAAAAGTGAATAGGTCGGTTCGATTCTGACTTGCGCCTCTTTTATTGCGGGATAGTGTAGTGGTTTACACACAAGTCTCATAAACTTGATAGATTGGTTCAATTCCAATTCCCGCAACTGGCTATCTTAGTATAGTGGCATAGTACACTTAGTGACCGGTTAAACTAAGAAACATACGTTCAAATCGTATAGATAGCAGATTTGGAGATATAACCATAAATGGCATTGGAGCACCCTCGAAAGGTGTTTTGCTGAAAAGCAATGCAAGTTCAAATCTTGCTATCTCCGCTATGGACTCGTGGCTAAATGGTTATAGCAGTCGGCTGTTAACCGACTTATTGCAAGTTCGATTCTTGCCGAGTTCGCTAAGGATTCGTATCTCAATTGGTTAGAGAGCTATTCTCATAAAATAGAAGTTACAGGATCGTCCCCTGTCGAATCCACAATGGCAATTTTGCCAGAACAGTTTAATAGTGATAGAGTACCCTGTTAGATGGGGAATGAAATAAAATTCATTCCCCTATTTTTTAAGGAGAATTATGATTAAGAAAGCGTTAGGTATTTTAGCTTTACTGATTACAGCGGCTTGTATCTGGTATATCTTAATGCGCCCTACAATGCACATTTCTCAGAAGTGTGTCAACCAATGCGCGGCATTAGGTCAAGCGGCAAGTATGGAAACAGTCAATTGTTATTGTTCTGAGAAGGAGTGATCTATGATTGAATGGAGAACACGAGAAGAAGCCACAGACGGGTATGATGATAATAATTTTGTCGCTTCAATCTATGACAATGAAGCAGGCTTTCATCCGGCTATTTTAACCAAGGATGGGTATATGTTTCTGTTTAATGTATTGCCAGATTTGGAACTGTCAAAGAGAGTGTGCGAACTTGCTCTAAACAAAAACTTACCCTGGGAATGGTGGCTAAAGAATCAAGAAAAGTGGTGGTATGAAAACGTATCACAAATTTAACTTCTTAGCTATAAAAGATGCCATAGAAAGCGCTACCACACTATCTATTTTTTGACTTTCTGACCGCTTGACAATTCTCATTTTCGATTCCCCATCGCTTTGAGAATTTGCATTTTTAACCTGCTCATTCAACTCTAAAAAGTTTGGATGGGCAATTTTGTTTTCTCGGATAAGATGATATAGGTTAGCGTCTGCCTCAAGTCGAGGTGCGCCCTGATTAAACGCTTCCCAGAATGCACTTTTTCTGGATAGATTGTGTTGTGTTGCCAAGTTATACAGTTGGTAAGGGTCATACATTATCATCTTGACCTTATAGCGCTTGCACAGATCGGTTATATACCCATCTGGTAACAACTCGTTTTGCTTTGGGTCAGGATGGGAAAAAATGATAGATTGTCCGGGTTTCGGTTTCCATATTTTCAAAGTTCTAACAGCTAATCTATCCTTATCTTTTGGATGTTTGGTAACGCCAACAACTGCAAAACTATCCCCTGATATTGCCGCGTCAACACCCAAAATCATAATTTCGTTTTGCGTTAATTCTGGTAAATTCTCTGCGCAGCTTTCCCACCACTGATACGGTATGAAAGAACTTTGACTTGATACCCACTGATTCCGGTGAACCCTATCAAATTCACTCGGTAAAAGTTCGGTTGATTGCTGCTTATAATATTCGTCGGTTTGGAATCGTTTTAACTGTGGAATATCATTCCACATTACAAACGTTCTTGCATTAGAATATATTTTTGGATTATCTGATATTTGATATTCTAGTTTAACGTTGTTGTTATAAATTTCTTCAAGGATTGGACTTTCCCCGATATGTCCAGCGTATCCCTCAGTCCACTTTATACCGTATCCATACTTTCTTGGTGGTATAACCATTTCGGTCCATAACTGTTGCGCCGCTTCTGTCTTTGCGCTTCCAATTTCAGTCCAAATAATGAGGTCGTCATTTCCGCCCGCTTCAGTAGAGGGTGAAGCCGGTATAGCCTGAATCATAGAATTGTTCTCAGTAAACCTTATGGTGTAATTGTTTACTATAATTTTTCCTTCGCTTTGCATCTTTGCGAATTGTGGGTTTAAGTCTAAAGCACGGCAGATATAAAAATAGCTCCTAGATTTAGCCTGATCTAACTTCTGACCAACAACCTTAATTGAAGTCCACTCTCTAAGGAAAGCAAAACGAAGCGCGATCATAGCAGCTATCGTTGTTTTCCCAGATTTTTTTATATCGCCATAGTGAACAAGAGAATACTTAAACAAACCATTAGCGTCTCGTTCTGTGGCAATGTCAATAGCTTTTCTTTGATGTGGATAGAGAAATATAGGGCTTTTGGTCTCAGGGACATAAAACCAACTCATTGCCCATTTTGAAAATGAAGCCGAATTATCGTATAATCCACACTTCTCTTTTCTTGCCGGTTCTGATAACTCCATTGCAAGGGCTTCTCTTTGGCGTTCTGTTAGTTTAGGCCAAATCTCAGTTATCTTTTCTTCTGTAATGCTGTCTAAATCTATCAACTTTTCTCTTTAGCTAAATCCAACAATTCTAACACACTTGCCAAGTCTGTATTTGGTCTATATTCTTTCTTTCCTGTTGGGTCAGTTTGTGCAACCTTTAGCGGCGCATCTAAATTAAACACCCTACCGGTGCTATCTAAGAACGATCTTAGCACCCCTGTCGCCTGAGATATGCTTATGTCTTCAGTATCAACTGTCATATCTTTAATCAGATCATACATACTGTCTAAAACATCAAACCGGCGCTTGGTATTCTTTACCAGTTCATCCTGGTAAAGTGCCTCCAGTTCTTTTTGTTCTAATGCGATATTCTCAGAAATTCGCCGTTCCCATTCAAAATCAGTATACCAGCGCTTCAAAACCATATAGGTTTTAGCCGGTGCGCTTTCCGCTTCCTTATACTGTTTCAACAACTGATTAAGACTTCTGCTCGCTCCTAATCTCCAATAGTCGCAGATAGCTTGATACTGCTTTGAATTCTCGTTATGTAATTGTGTAATCATTTTGTAATATCCTTGTCTTCTTTATTATACCACACAAGACGGTAAAAAGCAAACTTGACAGGAATTGCAAGGCGTGGTATACTATTTATTCATACACAGAATACTGTGCATAAAAAGGAGAGTTAAATGGATGACTTTGTAACATTATTAGAAATAAGCAAGTTAATGGGAATGGATAAATCTAATGCTAGAAAATACGCATTACATAATGGATTTGTATTCTCTAGGGTTAGGACGCTTGAAACTAAAGGTCAACTGACTTTAGCTTTATCGAAAGAGGATACAGAATATCTTATAGAATTGCGCAGAGCAAACGGATTTATTCCTAACGAGAATATGGTCATTGTCGAAAGTGGTATTGGAGTGTTTTATATTATTTCTATAATTCCAGAACTTGAGGAAAACAGAATTAAACTTGGGTTTACTTCAAGCATAGAATCAAGAATGGCGACATTCAAAACGGTATTGCCCACAGCGAAGATCATAAAAACGTGGTCTTGCAAGGCACAATGGGAACAAACTGCAATTGATAGCATTACAAGAATGGAGTGCAATCAAGTAAGCAAAGAGGTGTTCGTATGCGACAATCTTTATAATTTAATAGATAGAGCAGACTTGTTTTTTGACTTAATGCCGAACGTAAAATAAAAAAGAGAGGGTAAATTTACCCTCTCTTTTATTGTACTTACATCACAACTTTAATTTCTTTCTGTAACGGATACACCCACACTTCGACAGGGCCAACACCTTGCGGATAAAGAAGCGATTGCTCCGCATAACCACCAAAATCAGTATCAGTAAACCCCCTAGAGAATGCGCCAGTATTGATAAGCACAATCGGTTTATGGGTCAGTTTGTTTTTGTTGTTTAGGTAAAGTCTTTCTTGTTGCTTTCCCATCTTCTTATGAGTGTGTCCGATTGCATAAACATCGGCTTGAATCGCCATTGGAAGTTCTTCAAGTCGGTTTAATGCTCCCCCTGACTTTCTACCGCCGCCGCCTGAACCGTGATGTATAAACACATCTAACGCCCATTCTACTTTTCCATACATTACAAACTGTAATTTAACGATAGCCGATGTTCCTAAACAAACCTTAGAATCAAGCCCAAGCATAGAATTGATTGTACTGTATACATCCCTATCGGTATGCTTCTTAATTGCCGTTTCGTGGTTTCCTTCAACCGCTCCCAAACACTTTGAGGCAGACGGTTTAACAAACCCTACAAACCGCTTCATTTGAGCCATAGGAATATCTGCAAGATCGGCAATTTCAAGCCACTTTGGTAACGAAGAAAGATCAAACCGAGGGTCATGAGTATTGATAAATTCGCACCTATCCCCCAAATCGAAATAGTATGTGTCTTTTTCCTGTAATCGTTTTACAACACTTTGCAACAAACTTTCGTCACAACCCGGCGAGCCGATATGCACATCCCCCATCATCAAAAACTTAGCGCAGTCTTTAACTTCAATCTTATGTGTAATAGTCTTCATTTACATACTCCTTTTAGTATAAACTTAATTGTACCACACTTGACATATTTTGCAATACTGGTACAATGCCGATATGAAACCATTAACGCTTATAGGAAAGTTCAGAGAAGAACAATACGGCGGTTTGTTAAGTAGGCAACTTAAAGTTGATTACGGTTTTTCAATCAGTCGTATCAACGGTATCTATACCATCGTTGCCGATAGTGAATATAAACTTAGATCGGTTTATGATGCTCTTGTTATGACGGGGTACAAATACCATACGATTGTCGAATGTCCCAACAACGTTTGGAGCATTACAGAATCGAACGGGTGGTATTATCAACCGATAAACATTGAACCTGAACCTTGACACGGTTTTAGAACGTGGTATAATATCTGGTATACCTATTATTCACAAACAAAAGCCAACATTCAAGCAATCGCTAATGGTGGTATTTTGTTATCAGTAAAGGAGACGTTATGGAAAAGCTAGAGATGTATGATGAAAAGTTCAAAAGCTACACTAAAGTATATTATAACGATGGTATAGAAGTCCCTCTTGGTATGTATCAAAAAGAGGAAGGTGAACAAGAATCTATAATCGCTTTTACTCAAGAAGAAGCCATTGCGCTTTATCAGTTCTTAGGGGAAGTATTAAAAGGAGAATAGAAAAAAATGAAGGTTACGTTTGAACTTACGACAGAAGAATTTAAGGAGTTGTTTGGAGTATCGGTAGTCAATAACGTTGTATGTGAATTGAAAGAAACCGAAACCGGATTACAGCCGAATTGGAACGATGCGCCAGAATGGGCAAACTATTGGGCAATTGATAAAAACGGCCATGGGCATTTTTATGAGCAAGAACCATTTGTTGAAGATTATCAGTGGGTAGTAGACTTTGGTGATTATCAATTCGATCATAACTATGGTTATATTGAATACTGGAAAGACACTTTGAGAAGGCGTCCACAATAATGGAAACGATTAGAAAAGACAGTTCACACAGTTATGAAGATGGTATAACCTGGGACACCATCTTTGAAACCAAAGAGAAAGAAGACGGTGTATGGTTACTGATTACTCAAGAGAACACAGAAGACGGTATTGACGACGTTGGTTACAATGAGATCGAACTAGACAAAACTGAAATGTTGGTTTTGTACTGGCATCTTCAAGAGGTATTGGGAGAGGACAAAGACGAATGCTAACAGTATTTTGTTTACTGGTATACGGTATGTGGCCTAATCAACTTGGAATTCCTATATGGGCATTATTTGTCTCTATCGCTGTTGACTTGACTATTACAACTGCTATCAAATACTACGAATTCAGAAAGCTAAAACAAAAATAATGCACAATCCTTGCTGGATTAGACGCATTATTCTGTTTACAACAATTATGATGTGGTCATTGTACCACATCATTTTTGTTTGTCAAGTTATAGAACAAAATAGAACATAGAGTTACAGTTTTTATATTTTTCAAAATTTGTACTAAAATCTATTGACAATAAATAAGTTCTGGTATATACTATAAACAGTTAAGAGAAACAAGAAACCTTATGAAGCATCCCTAGAAATAGCAGCACCCATAATCTTACTAATCTAAGAAGTGATTACACCAAATAGATTTTATAGATTATGAAGTATCTCTAAAGTAAAGCGGCATCCATAAGGCATAAAAAAGAACTAGACACAGTTGTCTAGTTCTTTTTTATTGTAATCGAATTCCGGCATATACAGAAAGCACTTCTCGTTTTGTTCTGTAAGGTGATTACATAACTCGCAATAGTTCAGGTTGAAGTATTGACAGGTTAGGCACTTCTTACCCGATTCAACTTTGTCTGCATTATTCTGAGATTGCATCTATTTCTTCTTTCAGAAGATCAATAGCCTTTAATACTTTCTTTACTGATTCTTCAATCTGTTTTTCTTGATTGGAATTTTCAAGATATTTAGCAACTTTGTAATCTAGTTGAAGACTGTATAACTGCTGTGAGTATGATTCGATTTTTGCTTTGATAATTGCAATTTTTGTTTCTTGTGTTAGCTCCATTGTATTTTCTCCTTTAGTCTAAAACTTCGTGTAATTGTACCGTTGCCCTGAATGACGATAGCGCCGTTAAGTCGTCTTGAATGACTATCTGTAACTCTTCACTTTTTGAACCGTCAAGCCGAATAACCACGCCATTATATCCTAGTAGAATCGCCCGTAGCATCTTCTAACATCCATCCGAAAGAAGTTCCCGCACCTGCTCCTAAAAATGTCAATGCATAAGCATTTTCAGGCTTTTCGCCGATCAAAATGTAGGCAACAAAAAATGGAAACGATAGCAGTATCCCAACTGTATGTGATGTAATGGTACTCCATCCAACCGGGTACTTATCCAAAAATCTAAAAAACCGATGTATCCATATAAACGAAAATATGCTGACCACAAAAACGATTATCTTTTTTATCATTATGCCATAAGCCCAATTCGGTTATTTTGTTTTCTCAATTCAATGTTCTCTTGCTCTAATTTCATTATGTCAAGATTTTTCTTGTTTAATTCTAATTCTAACACTGAAATTTTATCGTTAGCTTTCTTCAAATCTATTTCTAACTCTGCAATTCTTTTTAGACTTTCATTGTTTTGTTGCGACTGCTTCACATACTCTATTTCAAGAAACTTCAAGCGGTCTTGAGTTTGCTTAAAATTGGTGTTATTGTCACTTACAAGCTCCTGATACCGGTCTTGAATCGTTTTAAGAGCGCTTTCAAGTGCCTTAATGTCGGTGCGTTTATTATTATTGCGTACAATACTCGCCGATCTAATCAGAGCAACGATGCCGCCACCGCCTAATAAAGCGCTGATAATCAAACTAACGGTGGTGGCTATATTTTCAAAGTCCATTATTCGCTAAGTTTTTTAAGTGCTTTTACTGTTTCTTTGGTAAACAGTCCGAATAAACCGATAGCAGATAATCCGCCTCCGAGCGCTACCACTGCCCATTCAATATATGGAACTGCTACCGCCGGTA
Source organism: Minisyncoccota bacterium (assembly GCA_041651395.1). Taxonomy (GTDB): domain Bacteria; phylum Patescibacteriota; class Minisyncoccia; order Minisyncoccales; family JAGOPM01; genus JBAZJI01. Next base: position 28,043 of record JBAZJI010000002.1, on the reverse strand, counting down.
TCAACTGATTAGAGATACCATAAGACAGCGATGTTAAAACAATCCCAACGATAACGGCAACCAGTTGATTCTTTTTACCGTCAATTCCAAAAATCTCTTTAACGCCCTGAGTAATTGCCATCGTTAAAGCTGCTACACCGATAGGCCCAATGTTAAAATCCATAATTCACCTCGCGCATTTTACACTATTATTATCTTCATTATATCATAAAATATTGCAAAGTCAAACAAAGAAAAAAGCCAACTTCAAACTTTACGAAGTTGGCTAATTTCTATAATTTTAGTGTTGTGTTTTGTGTGTATGTGCTGTTTTTTAGACAGTTCTGAGAGCGGGGGAGTGGTTTTATTCGATTTTAATGAGTAGTGTGTATTCTCCAAGAATCTGGCTTGCAGTCATAAGCTTTCCATCAATATCATAAAGATAATTTTTACCATCGTGGTAAACCTCATAAATCTGAAGAAGCCTACCATCTTTAACAAACTTATTACCTTTACTAAATATTTGATGCTTGCAACCATTGTCATTTTTGAAATCTGTATTCATATTAACGTCTCCTTATCTAATTTTAGTTTGATCTTGCCAGATTTGCCGTCTGTTTTTATGCGGAACAAGTTAAGCAATACTGGCTAATTCGGTAAACCTCAGATGTTAGTATTCTACTACAAAAACCGCTTCTTGTCAATGCTTTTTCTAGTTTGTAATCGTTACAAATTAAAAGGCTAGAATCTAATCTAGCCTTTTATAATCTGTTTACAAACTTTTATACCGTCTTGAGTGAGCTTGACGCGGCCTTTATCATCAAAGGATAATAACCGGTATGTTGCCAGTTCGCTTCTTAACTTCTCTGCATTCTGTCGGGATATTCCTAGACTTTCGATGTAGTTTACAGTTAATGTGCCAGTGCTTAGCATTGTGTTAGCAATGCTTTTCAATTGCGTAGCAGTCATACCTATATGCAAATTGAAATGCGCTTTCCCATTTGCTTGTGGAATGATCGTAGTTATCTCATCCGTTGTTTCCGGTTCTTTGCTATCCACTTCTTCTATAATGCTATCATAAGAGAAGTAGCGACCGTTTAGAATGTCTCTATCTTCATTAGTATACTGTACCAATGCTTTTGAGAATTTATAGAGTGCAAAAACGATTGCAGGAATTTCAAGCAATGGAAAAGCAATCATATCCATTATCAAATAGATGGCTATATCAACTGTAATTGCAATAGAAAGCAATCCAATACCCCATCCAAGCAAATGATTAAATGCTTGTTGCCGACTGCGGTATACAAACTCATCTTTAACCGCTTGCGGGATTGCTACTTCTAATCCGTAATTTCTCATAGTTCTTTGCTCCAAATTCAATCAGTTTGTATAAAGCAAATAATAGGATTACTAAGTATGGTATTCCAACTGAAAAAGCAGTTATAGCGCTATTGGTATAGACACTGAAAGCAACCGCTCTATTTATATCTGCTTGCGATTCTGCTTCAATGATCGCCGGTTGTATCTGCGCTATAATCGCTTTTGATTGCCACACATTGCTATTGAACTCTGCTACTTTGTACCAGATTACAACACCCAAGCAAATTACAACAGGGACAAAGACAAATGCCAAAAATCTAAACAGCTTCTCCCTCATTCTGTAACTCCTTTTCCAACTCTCTATAAATCTTTGCCAGATCGCTTTGATTATGCGGTTTTCTGACCACTGTATAATCATTACAATCTAATCCACTTCCTATACTGTAAAACAGTTTTACCAACTGGTAACAATCGGTGACAACTGGTACAACTGTACAGATCGGTCTTCCGTAACTACCGATTTGAAAACTTCCACTTTCCCCCAACTTTTGTACAATATCTATGGCCTTTAATCCAACTAGCGACTCCATTCTAATAACTCCTATATAAAAGATAACAAACTTAGATATTATACCATATTCAATAAAGTTTGTCAAATTTGGCAATTTAGCAATGTTGTATATAACGTATGGCGCTTTTTGTTGCCGGTTGACAAAAAACAGGTAGTGTGGTAAAATATGTTTTGTCAGTAAAAACAAATCTAAAGGAGATAAATAAAGTATGACTGATAATTTTGAACTTGGTTTTGAAGATTTTGCAGAGTTGTATGAAGATGCTGAAGAACTTTTGGAGCAAGCTACTTCTTTTTCCCAGATTGGCCGATTCAGCTCTAAGACTGTCGCTAAGGTTTACGACAACGGTAGCTTTAGAGAAGTTTCTCCGAAAGAGTGGAAAGCATTCTCTGGGTTTAAGATGTTGGAGTTGACAGCGATGGTAGATACGCAAGAATTCAATCCAGAACTGCAAAAGCCGTATTCGCGCCGGATTCAGGTTAAAGCCGCTCCCTGGAATAAGAAAGGCGATGACGGTAAGTATACTAGAATTCTTTCGGATTGGGAAGCGATTTTTGAACCGTCTGTTTTAAGTGTTACGGGGTTGACAGATGCGACGGCAGCTTTGAAAGCGCTTCAGGGCAAGTACGTTAAGGTTTTGGACGTGAAACAACAGCCGACAAAGAAACAACCTGAACCGCAGTATAATACTGCAAAGGTTGTTGCCGTTTACAACAGCCGTGAAGAGGCATATGCTGATTATCTTGCAACGAAGTCTGGTAAGGGTGAATCTACACCGGTTGTACCAGCAGCGTCATTCTCTGAGGATGTTGTAAGCGCCGTTAAGATGCTGGCCGGGTTGAAACAAGATGCTGCGACTATTGCCAAGTCAATTGGAAACCTTACCGAAGCCGATGTTAAGACAATTTTAGGAGCATAGTACTATGGTTAATGGCGTAAGTGAAAAAGTATTAGACTTGCAGGACAATATCAGAGAATACATCTTTGAAGCATTTGTAAACAGCGAATTGACCGAACTTGAATACAATGCAGTACTGGAACTGCTCATTGCAGATTTAGAAAACGTTCCTACGTTTGAAGAACTTTAGAAATTAAATATAGCACATAAAAACAAAAACCTTCCATACGCTGAAGGTTTTTTGCATTATTTAGACATAGTGGTATAATACGTGTTATTCACTAGCAAAGGAGATAAAAACGATGCGTGAAATTAAGTTTAGAGCGTGGGTAGACAACAAGAGAATGGTAGACTTTGAAAGTATTTGTAATTTATATACCGTCTATGGCCTGTTTATCAGTTCAGATATTATTCCTATGCAATACACCGGCTTGAAAGATTCAACGGGGAAAGAAATATACGAGGGCGACATTATAACTTCAAATTACCATAATGATATTTACGACTATGGATTTGAGTTGACATCGTTTGTTGAATTTAGAAACGGTTGTTTTTGGTTAAACGTCCATAAATGTGAATTACATTATTATAACGAATTTTCTATTGTTGTTGGCAACATCTATGAGAATCCAGAATTATTGGAGTGATTATGATCTATTACGACATTTCAGAATCTAGGGAAACGTCAAATCTACCACAATCGGTAGTGGATTATGGGAAACCGTTCAATAACTTGGAGAAAATTACCGGTGCCGATTTTATGATTGTCCCTGAATTGGGAAATTATGAAAAGGCGATTGCACTTCAAGAAGCCGGTAAGAATCTAATGGACATTTCTAAGGAACTGGAATTGCCGTTACCGGACGTTATTGAACTTATGAATAATCAAGAATCGGTTATTCACAAGTGGCTATTTGCAGGCGCGATATTGGTACAAAGGAAGTCTGGCCTTGACTTTGTGGCCTCTATGGGTAGTAGATTGAATGAAGCCATTGCCAGAATGACACAGGTATCACAAAAACAATACCAGCGCATCATTCTAGTAACCGGTATTTTCGACAAACGAAACGACTTGCTTACCTTAAATGGCAACAAAACCGAATGGACTTGGAGTAGTTTTCAGGGCGCAATCTCAGCAATCAAATACAAGGGCGCTCTTGTCGAATTCGTACCAACTGACAACGATATTTTAGAATGGGTAAAATTGCAAGAGTCACAACTGTTGAAATACAAGCGGAAAAACGTTCAATGGATAGTACCCACGGTTTATTATCCCCCTGATTTACCTGAATTAGATGACCCGTTACAACTTATGATACCGGTACAAGACGCACGTCTGTCTATGGTATCAATTCCAGGGTGGGGAGTCGGCAAAGTGAATTCGTTGTATAATTATGCCAAACAGTGCTTAGGAGTTCCCAGACACCCAACGTTATTAGAGTTGTTGGTTTATGCGACATCGTTGGAAACAGCTAACCACTGTAAAGGAATCGGTAAAGGTTTAATTGGCAACGCTAGAGAGTATGTCGGTTTAGCCGATGGTGAATACATTTTTATTAGTAATGGAAATTTTACAGTTCAAAAGGAGAATGAAGAATAATGACTGCTTATAAAAATCCTTCAACAACTGAGCATAATTACAAAAATAAGATGTTAAATATGATAAAAACTGGTAAGATAAAATGCGATGTTGGATTAAGTATGTATGACATTTTTCACGATGATTGGTGTGATGTATACACCGGAGGTTTTTGTAATTGTAATCCAGATATAGTTATAAGTAGATATAAAGGAGACAAAACAGAATGACTTTACTTACAGGTGTTGTATTGATAACGGGAGAGCATGGTGTCGGAAAAACCCGCTTTGCTTTGGAAGCGGGCAATCCAGAAAGAACACTGTTTATTGACGATGATCAAAAGGGCCGCTCTACCGTTCAAAGAATTATTGAAGATGGTATTGAATTTGGAAAGTACATTGACTTTATCGGTGACAAACGATTAAAGCCGATTGAAAGACACGAAAAAGGACTTGAGATTATAGACAGTATTGAAGCAAATAAATATGACGTTTTGGTTTGGGATACGTGGACAGGTTTTGCAGAGACTTGTGCAAACTATGTTCAAACTCACAACAGCCTTTTTAGAGACAGTTGGGCCGCTATGGGAAAAATTAAAGCCGGTGAAGAATACAAGGAAGCACGAAATTATGAGGCAGAACTTATCCACAGACTGCAAACTAAAGTGCCTCTGGTTATTTTGATTTCACACCTTAAAAATCAATATTTGAACAATGCTGCTACCGGTAAAGAAATCCCTGCTGTATCCAAAGCGGTAGATAGTGTGTGCAATTTGCGTTTGTGGTTACGACGCAATCCTGCAAGTTCAACTCCGATTGCGCTTGTTCTAAAGAACATCGAAAAGAATATGATGACCGATAGAGGGTTGCGTACAATTCAACTTTTACCGACAAAAATCACTCCGATTAGCACACAAGAAAACTTTGAAAGATCGCTGTGGGATAGCATTGAAAGATACATTGCAAATCCTATTGGAAATCGCAAACCAACAAAAGATGAAACTCCAGACGATTTTGAAATGTCTATTGTGCAAGGAACTTTGACACAAGATCAAAGACTTGCGTGGTTATATGCGCTCAAAGAACAAAAGCAAGCCGAAGCAGAAGAGCAGTTTTTGTTAGCAGAAGAGAATAAAGCAAAGGCGATTGAATTGCAGTCAGAAGGAAAATCGCTAACAGAAATTGCAAGTATCCTTTCGATGCCACTAACAGAAGTGGTAAAGTGCTTCTCACAAGGTCAGTAGTCAACACCACTAGATATAGTGTATATAGACGGTATCAACACTATATCTAGTGGTATCACACACAACATTTCATAAACCGATGATAGCGCAATATAGCTTGAATACCACTATATATAGTGGTTTACAGCGGTAGACACACTACCAGTATGGTATAAAAATATTGCAAAACCGTGGTACAAATGACAATGAGTATTACGCAGTCATTTTAGAAGGTGTCTAGGCGTGAAAAGACGTGGGTGGTATATTGATACCTGTAAAACGGAGAGATTATGGACAAAGAAGAATTCTGGCTACCTAAGCCTAAGTTGTGGGACTTTCAAACAGTTGCAATTTTAATTCCAGTAATTGCCAGTGCGATTGGCCTTTTTCTAATGAGTATTGAAGCATTGGTATTTGCACAGTTTGAAAGTTTACCTGACAATTATAGAATATGGGTTAGTATTATCAGTGCAATTTTTATGGCGTTCGGTGGCGAGGTTGGCAGTGTTAGTAATACAACTTTTATTTTCAGTAGATACATAAAACACAATACAAGATTTCGTGCAGATTGGGATAATGTTACCGGTTGGGATTGGACAGGGTTAATTGTAAGTTGGCTATCAACTACACTGGCAATGTTCATTGCAGCTTCTACCCGTCCTAACAACTTTACCAGTTGGCAACAAGTATTGGCAGAATGGCTAGTATTGCCATTAGTATTAGTTGCTGTTTCAGATGTATATACAGGAGTAATTGAGTTAGGAAGTTCCATCGGTCAATTTGATATGCGAATGATCTATTGGATTGGGCGCAAAAAAGAATGGCAAGATGACCAGGCTAGAAAAAGAATGCTTGAAGAAAGCCTTGGCATAACCTTACAAGATACAAAGCCTATGAAACCGGTAGAAGTCAAAAAAGCTCTACATTGTTGGTGTGGAAAAGAATTGCAAAATGAGCGAGCATATAATGCCCATTTACGCACACACAAAAACGAAGTGAAACAATACGACAATGCACAAAAAGCCCTTGAAGGATTGAAGGAAAAATACACTTATGAAAGTCCAGACTTTGACTTTCCAAAACTGACAGACATAATTGAATGGAGAAATTGAAATATGCGTGAAATTAAGTTTAGAGCGTATGATAGAAAAGAAAAGAAAATGATACCCAGTGTTGGTTTTTATGATAGCGATTGTGGTAGAATTCTTGTTGAGGAATCATATATGTTAGGCGGCGGTGAAACGTATAACTTTTATGATTTTGACGTTAACACACAACAAAACAGATTTGAACTTATGCAATACACCGGCCTAAAAGACTCAACAGGAAAAGAGATATACGAAGGGGATATTGTAGAATACGAAAGTGAAGACGATGGATACACATCAAAAGGCATGGTAGCGTTTAACGAAGGATGCTTTGATGTAAACAACAGTATAGAACTATATTTGGCATATAGACAGTGTAGCGTAATCGGCAACATTTATGAGAATCCAGAACTTATATTAAAATTTAGAGGTAAAAAATGACTAATCCTAAAGTTGACAGTTTAAGACGTGAAGAAACCGAATTAAAATCATTTACCCTGTCCCTCTCTACTGAGACGGTAGAGTTATTAGAACGCTACGGTATTAAACCGGGTAGAGGCGGCGGCAATCTATCCGCATTCTGTGAAGTCGCCCTAAAGGCTATGATCGGTATTTTCGACAATCCACAATTAGCTACCGGTTCAATTCTCAAGGTGTTAGACTATAACGACATTGCTCATTATGAGATTGCACAGAACCTAGAAGAGACGGCAAAGCGGATATTAGACACCATCGAATAAAGAAGATAAGACTTACCAAAATTATAAAATGCGTATTTTGCCTATTGACAGAATACGCATTTTGACTATAATAAGAGGTAGAGACAAGCGACAAAGGAGATTTAACTATGTGCAATAAAACAAACTTGCCCGATAGAGTAGAGAAAGCAAAGGCCGCTATTAACTTTGCAAAAGTGAGCCAGTATGATACCGATGGCAAGGTTAAATCGGTATTAGTACCTGGTAGCGAAGGTAAACAGTACCAAGTTATCATCCGCCGAAGTCGTGGTGTAATGTCCACAGAACTTTTATTAGTGGTAAATAACCAAACGGTTAAACCGACTTATGCAAAGAATATCACGTATCATTCCCTAACCGCTGTAATGATCGCAGCAAAAGAACAGGGATACAACGTCACCTGGACGGTTAACAGAGAAGATGCGGTTAGACTTTCCAGGATCGGCGGAACGGTATTCCATATTTACAATTTTGACAATCCCCAGGAACTTATGTGGGGAGTTATGAGGACTAAGGAGAAATAAGAAACAGTACAAACAACAAGTCGGTGAAAGTTAAAGTTCACCGACTTTTCCTTATTGACAAAATACGTCTTTTACTGTATAATGAATACATCTTATAAACAAAGGAGATGTTACAATGTCAACGAATTGCCCAAAATGCGATGGGATTATGGTAGAGCGAAAAGGTAAGTATGGCCGGTTCTACGGTTGTTCAAATTACCCGCGATGTAAACACACTATGAACTCATTACCAGTTGTTGAAAGCGATGTAGAAGAACTTCTTGAAGAAATTTTGGAAACTCCCAAAGTTGAAAAAGCTTTTACTCCTAGCCGGTATCAACAGGCAATCTTTGACTTTGTACAGAACGGAACGGGCAATGCGGTAGTTGAAGCCGTAGCCGGTTCTGGTAAGTCAACCACGATCATTAAGGCGCTTGAATTCACTCCGAAAGATTCAGAAGTTGCTTTCTTAGCTTTCAACAAAAAGATAGCGGATGAACTGAAAGAGCGCGCCCCTAAACACGTTCACGTATCAACTTTACATTCTCTCGGTTTTTCCAACATCCGCAAGGTATACTCGAAAGTTAAAGTAGATGCCGGTAAAGTTCGTTGGATTATTCAGGATGAACTTGAAAATATGACGCCCTACTTTCAGAACATCATTGAAACTAATATGAGCGCGGTTATCCGGCTTATCTCTATGTTGAAAGCAACGCTGTTAGAGCCGACAAACGACAACTTAACTTGGATTGCCGATAATTACAACATCGAAGTAAATGGAGACTGGCAACAAATCTATCAAATGGTAAAGATTGCTTTTGAGAAAAGCAACTCTGAAACCTGGCGTATAGATTACGATGATATGATTTATTTCTGTGCAATCGGTAAAGTTGAATGCCAGAAATTCGATTGGCTTTTTGTGGATGAATCGCAAGATTTGAACGCCTCACAAACCGAAATGGTTTTACGCTCTATTCACGAAAATAGCCGGGTAGTGGCAGTTGGGGACAGGAAACAAAGTATCTATATGTTCAGAGGAGCAGACACTAACGCTATTCCTTATCTTACCGAAAAATTGAACGCGGTAACACTTCCCCTCTCAATTTCATATCGTTGTCCAAAACTGCACATTGAACTTGCCCAGAATCTAGTTCCTCAGATCGAAGCAAGCGAAACAGCAAAAGAGGGAATTATTGAAACGATTAAAGAACGTGACCTTCTCAGTAAAGTTAAGGTTGGCAACTTGGTTATTTGTCGTACAAATGCCCCCTTAGTTTCACCGGCTTTTGAACTGATTAGAAACGGTATTAAAGCGGTTATTCTTGGTCGGGATATTGGCAAGGGCTTGATTGACCTTATCGAAAAAACAGAAAAGAGAAACAGTATCGGAAATTTGGCGCAACTTAGTTATGCCCTTTCCGAATATCTGCAAGAAGAAACCGGGAAACTTTTAGCACAGAATAAAGAAGCTAAGGCGCAACACCTTCAAGATTCCGTAGAAACCGTATTCGCCTTATCGGACGGTTGTAACACCATTTCAGAATTGAAGGAACGTATTGACAACGTATTTAGCGATAGTCAACAGGGTGTTGTGTTTAGTAGTATACACAAGTCGAAAGGGGCAGAAGCCGAACGGGTATTCATTCTACATCCTGAACTTATGCCACATCCGATGGCGTTAAAATCCGGCAATCCTGAAGCATTACAACAAGAGCTAAACATTAAATACGTTGCCTTTACTCGCAGCAAATCAGAACTGTACTTTGTTGAAGAATAATCAGGCTGTGGTATAATCACTACAGCACCTATCGCCGATTCTGTCATTCACATAATTCTAAGGTGTAATTACGATAGGTCTTTTTCAAAGTCAATCATAGTAACACCACAGGAGTTTGAGCTTATGATTGAATGGTACAACAAAACGTATAAAGGAGAATTGAAAACAAATGATTAAGAACGCGCAATGGATTATTGAGCAGGCTAAGAACGGTATGATTACACCGTTTGTTGAGAATCAGGTAAGGTCAGATGGAAAGGGAAGTATCTATGATATACCTATGGTTTCTTATGGACTGGGTGGATTCGGTTACGACATCCGGCTATCTAAGAAAGAATTCAAGGTATTCAAACACGTTCCCGGACAACTATTAAACCCAAAATCATTTCATCCTAAGTTTCTATACAATGCTGATATTAACTTTGACGGTTATGGTGAATACTTTATCCTTCCCCATCATACCTACGGCTTAGGAGTATCCTTAGAACGGATTAAAATTCCCAACAACATCGAAGTTTTGTTTATCGGTAAGTCAACTTATGCCCGCTGTGGTATCATTGTGAATATGACGCCCGGTGAGGCTGGTTGGAGAGGACACCTTACCATAGAAATTAGCAATGCCTCAGACGCCGATGCTATGATTTATGCGAATGAAGGAATTTGTCAAGCGCTGTTCTTTGAAGGTGAAGAAACTTCGATTACATACGATGGGCGCAAGTATCAAGATCAAAATGAAGAAGTAACTTTAGCGAGGGTATAAGAATGGATTATGAAGACATTCTAAAAATTATCTGTGACAGTTTGCACTATCCAGAATTTGCAAAAGCTAAAGAACTGTGTCAACAATTTGAAAACATTCTTCAGTCTGTATACAACGAAGGTTATGAAGAATTAACAGAAGAATCAGAAAGCGCTTTTGATGATGGTTACGAGGAAGGAAAAGCATACGGTAAAGAATTAGGACTTAAAAACGCTCTTGAAATAGTTGTTGAAAAAGAAGCCGTATTTGATGCATTAGATGCTTTTGATGAAGTTATCAGCGCAATAGAAGACAGAATTGAATATGTAAAAAATGAGCAAGACAATGAGAGTTAGACTAATTGCAATAACACAGCCGATCATACCGGAAGTATTGACACAAGAGCAGCTGATAGAATATGCCGGTAGAACTTGCACAAACACAACTGATAAAACCGGAAGCAATACTGAGCATTTTATCAGTAAACGGGTAAAGCAAGGACATACCAGCATTTTAGAACACGTCTCATTTACCTTTGAAATTATCGGTATATCTAGGGCTTGTCTTGCACAACTAACGCGCCATCGAATTGCTTCATTCTCAGTTCTCAGTCAAAGGTATGTCGAACAAACAAGCATTATGGACTTTGTAACACCTGAAACCGTATTTGATGGTGTGGAAGCAAAACATTTATACGATACCGTCTTACACAATTCAGATTACGCTTATACACAGTTGATTAGACTTGGCATGCCCAAAGAGGACGCCAGAATGATTCTACCACTGGCAACAACTACAAATCTTGTAATGACCATGAACCTTAGATCATTACAGAACTTCTTTAACTTACGTTGCAACAAATCTGCACAAGCGGAAATTAGAGAACTTGCCGAAATGATGAAAGAGATTGTAATGGAGTATTGCCCATCGGCGTTTTGACAAAACACTGATTTATGATATACTACCCGTTACCCATTAACGGGTGGTTTTTATACACAACAAAGGAGCATAAACTTGGAAAAATTATCATACGATGAATTCTTAAGAAGAAAGGTCAAAGTTCAAAAAGACGTTGGAATAAATCCCGATACGGTAGAAATACCGAACATTCTCAAACAACATCAAAAAGATTCTTTGCGCTTTGCATTAAGGTGTGGACGGGCGTTATTAGCCTTGAGTTTTGGATTAGGCAAAACGATCATCCAAGCTAGCCTAGCTAAAATTGCACACGAAAAGACCGGTCAAAAAACCCTTACCATCTGCCCATTGGGCGTTAGACAGGAATTTACCCATCCTTCAACCGGTGAACCGAACCGGGCTTATCCTGCCGACATTGGAGTACATTATCAGTACTGCACAACTGACAGTGAAATAGAGGAGGCTACGTCCCCTTACATCATAACCAACTATGAACGGGTAAGAGACGGGGACATCATCCCAGATAAGCATAACTTCTGTTTAGTATCGTTGGATGAAGCCTCAATCATTGGGAACTTGGGTACTAAAACTTATGCGCAATTTGAAGAACTATTACAAAACATTCCATACAAATACATTTGTACCGCTACTCCTGCTCCCAATGAATACCGGCAACTAATCTACTATGCAAACATTCTTGGAGTTATGACTAACGGAGAAGCACTTACCAGATTTTTCGGGCGTGATGTAAACAAAGCCGGTAACTTACAGTTGTTACCACAGTATGAAGAAGAATTCTGGCTATGGGTGTCAACTTGGGCGTTATTCCTATATAAGCCTAGCGATTTAGGTTACTCCGATGTTGGCTATGAGTTACCAGAACTGAATGTATATTGGCATAGACTACCGGTAGATCATACCCAAGTTTGGAGTGAAGCCGATAATCACGGCCAGTATAAAATGCTCTCTATGGCTTCCGGTTCTGTCAACGATATGCATAAAGACAAACATCGCACAATGCTAGACCGAATGGCAAAAGCGAAAGAAATTGTAGACAGCTACCCTGAAACCGGAAACCATAACGGCATTCTCTTATGGCACGATTATGAATATGAGCGTCAAGAGATTGAACACACCTTAAGAGGATACGACCTAAAAACAGTATACGGTTCACAGGACTTGGAAAAGAGAGAACAATCTATTGTTGACTTCCAGGATGGAAAATACCGAATACTGGCAACAAAGCCGGTTATTGCCGGGTCAGGTTGTAATTTCCAACATTGGAGTCACGTCAACATATTCTTAGGAGTCTCTTACAAGTTCAAAGATTTTATTCAATCTGTACACAGAACACATCGGTTTATGCAATCGCATCCGGTAGACCTTCACATCATTTACTCAGAGTCGGAAGACGGGATTGTATCCGTTCTTAAAGAGAAATGGGAAAAGCACAACAAACTAACCAAAAAGATGCAGGGGATTGTGCAAGAATACGGACTGTCAAAAAAAGCATTAGAAGACAGTATGCAAAAAACATTAGGCGTACCACGCCGCGAAAGGACCTCTACATTGTATAAAGCATATAATAATGACAACACATTAGAAACTCGCAATATGCCAGAAAATTCAGTTGACCTAATCGTAACGTCAATTCCATTTGATAACCATTATGAATACACCACAGTAGTTAATGACTTTTCTTTTAATGACAACGATTTTAGAGAGCCGTTAACCTCTGGTTTTTGGCAACAAATGGACTACCTAACTCCTGAACTGTTGCGAGTATTAAAACCAGGTAGAAAAGCCGTTATACACGTGAAAGACCGCATTCTCTATTCATACCAGGTTGACCACGGCTTAACCTCTACCTTCCCATTCTCCGACGAAACGGTAATGCACTTTATCAAGCACGGTTGGGTATACGAGGGTAGAAGGACAATTGTAACCGACGTGGTAAGAGAAAATAACTCAACATACCGTCTCGGATATTCTGAAATGAGTAAAGACGCCTCCAAGATGGGCAGCGGTTTACCAGAATATCTATTGACTTTCCGTAAACCTAATACCGATAAATCCCAACAATATGCGGATGATCGTATTATCAAAATCAAGTATAATCAGGGCGAAAAGACCTTTGAATGTGGCAACTGTGGCTATAAGGGCGCGAGTCTCGAAAAAGACTTTGAGTTTGCCGAGGGTGAAAAACTCTACACAAAATATCAGTGTCCAGAATGTGGACAATACCTATTATTTTACAGCCGGGCAAAGTGGCAAATTGACGCCCATTCTTTTTGGCAATCGAACGGTAACATCCTAATCCCGAAAGAATGGTATGATTACGACGCCCACGCCGATAGAATGGAAGCGCTAGACTTCAAGGGCAATCTAAGCGCATCATACTTACAAGAGCCGCCAGTATCGCACAACGATATGGTTTGGGATGATGTGGTATTTATGCAATGTCTTAATTCAAATCAAACAAGACGGCGCGTAACGAATCACGTCTGTCCCCTACCGCTTGACATCGTGCGCCGTTCGATTATACTGTATAGCAACTTTAACGATACGGTCTATGACCCATTTGCCGGTTTGTTTACCGTTCCCTATCTCTCTATCCAACTTGGCAGAATTGGAGTCGGTTGTGAACTGAATGCAGACTACTACAATGATGGTGTTGTCTACTGTAACGAAGCCGAACAGAAGCGACTCGCGCCAACTCTCTTTGACCTATTAAAATTAACTGAGGAGACAAACTAAATGATTGAAACAGAAAAACTAAAGAGCGCAATTAGCACACTTTACCGAATTGTACCAGCAAGAACTTCAATGCCGATCTTGCAAAACATTGCTTTTCAGTCTCGGAATGGCCGTCTTGAATTGACGGCTACCGACATTGAAAAATCATTAACGCTATATCTAAACGCAACAGAAGAATATAACTTCTGTGTACCAGCAAAAACGTTAAATGAACTTCTGTCTGTAATCTCTGCTCCTGAAATTGAGATTAAACAAGAAGACGGTAAGATCATCGTAAACCGCAAGCCTGGAAAAACTACTATCAAAACAATGGACGTTGCCGAATTCCCGCTAACAGACATTCAAGCGCACAATATTGTAGATATTGACGCCGAAACAATTTCATATTCACTGCAAAAATGTTTAGTTAGCACGTCTGAGGATAAGTCAAAATCGGTCTTAAATGGAATCCTGATAAAGTCAACAAACGGAAAACTTATTATCACTAGCGCCGATAGTTTTAGAGCGACCTATACAGAACTGCTTTTTGGTTTACCTGACTTTGAAGTCATTATCCCAAAAGAAGCAGCGCAAATTCTGTTGTCAGTATTGAAAAACGGAAAAGCAAAAATGGCAATCAATCAAAACTCAATTGCATTTTATACCGAAGATTTCAAGTTTATCTCACAACTTATTTCAGGTAACTTTCCAGACGTTGCCCGCCTCATTCCGCAATCTTGGGAAACTGAAATTGAAATTGAAAAAACATTATTGACACGTGCCGTCAAATCTTCTCTAATCTTTGCGCGTGACGTTGCCAACATCATCCATTTCAAAATTGAAAACAACATTATCACAATCTCAGGAGAATCTAACGAAACTGGCGAAGATACTACACCCATTGAAAAATTCCAACTTAACGGCAAAGACATTGCAGAATTCGCAGTAAATGGAACATATTTATTGGATGGTTTATCATTAGTCGGTGATAAGGTCGTAATCAAGCTAAATACGGCAACGGCTCCTATCGGTATATATCTACCAGGCGACAGTACACTAAAGCATATTATGATGCCCATGCACTTAGGTAGACGTTAATGGAAGACTGGCAAAAAACGATCTGGCAAAACACAAAAAAGAGGGGAGTTATCCCCTCTATTCCACTATCAACTCTCAACTTCAAATTCTTTGACAAGCTCCAAGAAGAAGTTAATGAGCTAATCTCAGCTTATTATGAGCACGGTTACATTGACCCGTTAGAACTAGCCGATGTTTTTATCGTTGTCAGTAATTGCGCTTCAGCTAACGATATAGACATTTTAGAATATGCTTTATCAAAATCTTCTAACGACTTGACACGAAAAAAGTCTGTGGTATAATGTAAGTTATAATTATAGTAAAATCAATTCACCATCCAAGCAAGCAATTGCCAGTGGTGAATTATTTTCTTTCTTTCAAAGGAGACACACAAATGGATAGAATGCGTTTTGTGTTAAATGTACCGGAAACACAGCCGGCAAAAGTTAATGATGTGTATGAATTCAAACAGAGGAAACTTCCAAAGTGGCTATATCGTGTTATTATGTTTATTGTTAAAAAATACGGAAAGCAGTATTACGAAGGGGAAAGAACAACAATCACAGAATTCAGGTGTAAAGACTTTTTAACTGCTCTATTTGCACAAGATACGGCGATTACAAGAGCGACATTTCAAAGAACAAAATATATCCTCATAGGTCGCGAACAATACTATAAAATATTCAATGAGCTTGTAAATTATCCTATGACAATAAATTGCAACCTTTGCGATATGAAAGAGCTATATGGAAAAAAGGTTGTTGTTGTGCCATGGATGAAAGAAGACTTCGTTCTGCTATCTGAGGAAATGTTAAATGGTTAATGTCTTAGTTCTTCTTATGATCGGTATAGCGTCTCAGTATGCTCCAGGCGTTATGGAGCGTACCATAGCGGTTAGACAACAGGGACATACAGCCTATACCGTTCCTAGTGACTTAAGTCGGTATGATGGCTTTATTGCTATGGAAAGCTGTAATGAACTTGGCAATGAATACTATTTAAGACCGGTTGGAACTGAGGAATGGGAACTGTTTCTTGTTGTTGATTGTAGTGGTCATAGTTCAACATCCTCTTGGATGAAGCGCAACAACATCATTGCAGAAGTTGACTACGAAACAGCAAAACGATGGAATACAGTTGGATACGGTATCGAAATCGAACTGGCCGTGATGGTTGAAAAGAGGTATATAGCAGAATGAATTGGGATGGAAAAGTTCTGTTTGACAGTAACGGAAGAATGGTTAGATGTGAGTATAGTTGGGAAAGGCGAAAATATTATTATGATTATTTAATACCATTCTACGCAACTCTTACCATAAAAGGAACTAAAGGATCATTATATCTATTAAATGATAACACAAAAGAAAAGTATCCATTGTTTGATGGGGATTTGTTGGCAATCGCGGTTACAGTTGGCATTAAACCAGGTGGAATTATAACGGCAATGTGGGAAGCCTGCAAACGCGGTAAAGCATACGGTATAAGACCGATAGAAGTAAAAGACTGGAAACCAATAATAGAACCTGGGGAGTATGACATAGAACTATAAAAAAATCACCATCATTCCATTCCTGGATGTAGTGATTTTTTTTGGTGAACCATAATTATAATAGCTGGTATTATACTACAACTGACAGAAGATGTCAAAAAGCCGATAGATGCTCTATCGGCTTTTTCGTTGGATGTACCTAATGTAGGAAATGTAGGTTTTTTCGCCCATGTTACTAATCATTTTTATATAAAAAAATGAAAAACTCTTGACTATAAAAGGTACATTTAATACATTTAGTACACTAGTGGGGAATAGATACTATATTATAGGGTATTTTATAGGGTAAAGTGGGGATTTTATATCAAAAAACAGGGTAAAGTGGGGAGTTTTTCCAAAATGAGGATGTACCTTTTATTGTAAAAGGTACATCTTTATGTACCTTTCGTACATTTTTGGGTAAAAAGTGGGGAATTCTACCCTATTTTCAGGGTGTTTTTGGTTGACAATCGCCATAAAAAGTGGGTAAAAGGTACATCCGATGTAGGAAAAAGGTACATTCTCAGGGAAAAAGGTACACTAAAGGTACATTTGGGTATTGACAACAAAGCGGTTTTAGAGTAGAATAAGAGCAGTTCTGAGATAAAGGAGAAGACAAATGACACACATAGAAGTAGCTAAAATGATAGCGACAGAAGCAGAAAAGATGGGATGGGATGTTTTTGCAGTTGGCGGTTTTGTGCGCGATACGGTACTAGAAGCGCAGTCTAAAGATTTAGATTTAGAAGTCTTTGGGCCTGATTCTGTGGAATCGCTCATAGAGTTTTTATCGGTATTCGGTGAAGTAGACGCGGTTGGAAAGAGCTTCGGAGTATTGAAGTTAAAAGTCAATGGTATTGATTTGGATGTATCGCTTCCTAGAACTGAAAGCAAAGATGGGAAAGGACATAAAGGATTTGTTGTAAAGAGCGATTCAAAGTTGACACCCCTTGAGGCTAGTCTTAGAAGGGACTTTACCTTTAATGCACTTATGATGAAATTGCCAGAATGTGAAATTGTTGATTTGCATTCTGGTATCGGTGACATTGTTAATCGCAGATTACGGCATACCTCAGAACACTTTGCGGATGATCCTCTTAGGGTATTGCGTGGTATGCAATTCTGTGGACGGTTTAACCTTACAGCCGATAAAGAAACCTGTGATTTGTCGCGTTCGCTTTTACCAGAATTTGAAGAACTGGCAAAGGAACGATTGTGGGTAGAGTTTGAGAAGTGGGCGGTTAAAAGCGTTAAACCATCGAAAGGGTTAGTTTTTTTGTTCAGGTCGGGATGGTTAAAGAAGTTCCCGGAATTGTTTGCATTAGTTGGTTGTGAACAATCGAAAGAATACCACGCGGAAGGTAGTGTGTGGCAACATACAAAACTTGTTGTTGACAACGCTTCACAAATTGCAGAGAGAGAACATCTTAATAGCGAACATCGTTTGATTTTAGTTTTAGCGGCATTATTACACGATGTTGGTAAACCCAATACGACAGATAAAGAAGTTCTGTCAGCGCATCAACACGCAAGAGAAGGTGAAGAAATTGCACAACGGTTTTTAGAGTCTATTGACGCTCCTAAACATATTGTAAAAGCTGTATGCTCTATGGTGAAACACCACATGAGTTATGCAACGACGAGCAGCGGAGTTAGGAGACTGTCTAACAACCTTGAAGTGCCATTGTCACTTTTGATGCTGCTTATGGAAGCAGATACAAAAGGTAGAATTACAAATAATGTAAACCGTAAGTCAAAGTCATTTGAGAAGATCGAAAAGATGGGTAAGATGGCTTCTGAATTGAATGTTAGGGATGAGAAGCCTCAGCCGATTTTGATGGGTAGACACCTTATTGAAATTGGAATGAAACCGGGAAAGCAATTTGGAGAGATTCTTAATGCTGCTTTTGAATTGCAGCTGGATGGTAAAATCAATACTTTAGAAGAGGCTAAACAATGGCTAGTATCACATACAAACTAACACAAAAAGGACTGGCAAAACCCCCTAAATGGTTGCCGGATAATATCCATTATGAAACAATGATGGGGAGTATCGCTTATGGTGTATCTCAAGATAACTCTGATTTGGATGTATACGGATTCTGTATATCACCAAAAGACGATGTTTTTCCACACCTAAGAGGTGAGATTATCGGATTCGGTAGACAGATAAACCGCTTTGAACAGTATCAAGAGCATCATATTATGGATAATGACGCAAGAGCCGGTAAAGGTCAAGAATATGATTTAACCATTTACTCCATTGTAAAGTTCTTTCAATTGGTTATGGAAAACAATCCTAATATGATAGACAGTCTGTATACTCCTAATGATTGTGTTTTGCATATAACTACAATCGGACAGATGGTTAGAGATAGCCGGGATATGTTCTTGCATAAGGGAAGCTGGCATAAGTTTAGAGGATATGCATACAGCCAACTTTCAAAAATGAGCGGAAAGACAGAAGAATCGAAGCGGTATGAATCTGTTTTGAAGTATGGCTATGATCTAAAGTTTGCGTATCATACCGTTAGACTGGTATTAGAAGTAGAGCAGATTTTAACCGAAAGTACTATTGACTTGCGCCGTAATTGTGATATGCTTAGAGCTATTAGGAACGGCGAATGGACAGAAGAAAAAGTTAGACAATGGTTTAGTGATAAGGAAATGGCATTAGAGCCGCTGTATAATTCTAGTAAACTGAAATACAAGCCGGATGAAGCAGCGATTAAAGAGCTGCTTTTGAATTGCTTAGAGCAACATTATGGAAGTCTGTCTAATGTTATTGAAAAGCCAAAAGCGGTTAATCAGTTGGTTTCAGACATTGAAGCAATACTAGAAAAATATAGGAGCTAACAATGAGCAAGAAACAAATGACTAAAACACAATCGCAGCGGTGGCATACAAAATGGGCCATCAAAGACCGCTATGGTATATTTTGCAATAGCAAGGTATACTTTGCTATCCTTGACCTGATTAAATCTGGACAGTCTGAAATGATGGTGAAGCAGTCTAATACCAGGGCATTACATAAGGTTTACTTACCGGTTGAAAGTTGCGACAATCCACAGACTAAAATTAAAGTTCCAACTGATAACGGAAATGTAAAGTTGTATGTGGTGTATGATCGGTCGCGTGGCGAGCTTGTTACCGTGTTGCCGTGGTATGAAAATGATGACGATTTGCTTGCAGACTACGAAGCAAATCATAAATATAGTAGAGATTAAAGGAGAGTTGAAATGTTTGATACAGAGGCTTACGGGCTTGACGGTTATAAACCGGTTACAATGGACAGCGGATGGGCAACGCTTGATTCAGAGATTGCAGAAAGTATGCCCTGTCCAAAATGCGGTAGCAGAATGTATTATGAGGGTTTTGTGACACCTGCTTCATATAGGGCGTTTGCCGTTTGCACAAAGTGCGGAAATGTAGAGGAATTCTAATGGAAACGTTTTGTTACCTGATAATTATGATCTTCTCTGCCGTGTTAGTTGTTTCGTTGTTATTTGCAGTTAAATCGTTGCTAGACAAGGAAACAATTCATATTATTATTGAAACAATCATTGCGCTTATAGCAGCGGTTGTACTGATTTATGCGCTAAATTATGCGGGGTGGCTATGATGGTAGATACAACGTTTATGATAATTCTTGGAGTGTTGATTCCGTTATGTGCAACGTTTATGTTTTTATCGTTAAAAGCAGCAATAGAGCACGAAAGTCTGTTTAAGTTTTTCATATCTTTGTTGCTTGCGTTATTCTCAGTATTTGGTATAATTTTCTGTGCTGAGAAGGCGACAGAAGAAACCGACAGAATGATTAAACAGTGTGTTGACCTGGGTTACGATACAGCGCAATACAACAATGATAGCTGGTATTGCATCGAATTCAGCAATGAGCCGGATATTATTAAACTGGAAGGTGAAAAATGAAAGAACAAGACATTCAAAATATCAGAGAGAGGTATAACTTAAAGAATCTTGCTGTATATCAAGACGGCATTGTTCTTATAGAAGGTTTAATCGCAGTTGAAGACCTGCTTATGATTTATGATGAAATTAAAAACTTACAGAAGGAGAATTAACAATGTATAATGCAAAGGTAGTTAAACTTAGTATAAAGCCTCATCCGAATGCGGATAGATTACAACTTGGTTATGTGCAGGGTATTCAAGTTGTTGTTGGCAACGATGTGAAAGACGGGGACATTGGCGTTTTCTTTCCCTGCGATGGTCAGTTGTCGAATGAATTCTTGAGTACACACAACCTGTATAGACATAGTGAACTAAACAAGGATACAGCCAAGACCGGTTATTTCTCGGATAATGGCCGTGTAACCGCTGAGAAGATCAGGGGCGAAAGAAGCGAAGGATTTTACTGCTCATTGTCTGATTTTGAATACACCGGTTATGATCTCAGTAAACTTGAATTGGGTACTGAATTTGATGAATTGAATGGACATAATATTTGTCAGAAGTATTATACCCCGGCTACGCTTAGAGCAATGAAGCGCAATAGCGGCAATTCCGGTAAGGCAAAGCGGACACAAGCCGATTATAACCTACCACGTCACTTTGATACTGAGCAGCTACAATACAACTTAGACAAAGTTGAATCTGGCGACTTGGTTATTATTACGGAAAAAACGCATGGGACTTCCACGAGAATCGGTTTTGTACAGGTTGAAAGACAACAACAGTTGAAATGGTGGCAAAAGCTGTATAATCTGTTACCACTTCCAAAGTATCCAACGGTTACAAAGAATTATGAGTTTGTTGTTGGTAGTAGAAATAGAATTGTTGATTCTACTATGAAACCGGAAAGTTCTGAGTATTACAGATTAGAAACCGCCGAACCTTTAAGGGGACTGCTTAAGAAGGGCGAGGTTATCTATGCTGAGATTGTCGGTTTTGATAGCAACGGTAAACCGATTATGAATCATCAGAGTACCAGCAAGTTACCAGAAATCAAAAAACAGTATGGGGAAGTTATGGTATACCGTTACGGTTGTCGCTGGAATGAAGTAGGTGTACCACAGCGCAGGATGTTTGTATATCGTATTACACAGGTTAACGAGGACGGGCAAGAGATAGATTTAAGTTGGGCGCAAATTAAACGGCGCGCCGGCGAATTAGGATTGGAGGTTGTACCACAACTTGACTTGTGGCTGTTAGAAGATTTAGAACAAGAGGATTTACAAGCAATTGTAATGGGCTATTCCGATAAGTTGGTTGTTGGTAACTCTACTTTAGACTCTACCCACATTCGAGAGGGCGTGGTAGTGAGACTAGAAAAAGCGAATGGGCTAATGAAGTGCTATAAGCACAAATCGTTTGAATTCAAAATCTTAGAGGGTATTTTGAAAGCGGATGATAATTATGTGGATACTGAGGAAGTTAGCTAGATAGTACCCTTGACAAATTTTTGATATGTGGTACAATTATAAACAATGAGGTAGTGAAGATTACAGATACTTCTGGCTAAGAAAAAAGGCTGTAGTCGCTTATTCCTCTTATTAAATGAACATTAAGAAAATATAGGTGGTGTAGTTTAGAGTTACTTCCAATGTTAATGGGGAGATCAGGTTCAAATCCTGCGCGTAGCTTAATCGGAAAAGCGCCTAAAATAACTCTAAACGCTTGTTCTCCTATATGCACTTATAATTTTGGTGGTGTAGTTTACAGTTACTTCACTCAGGATGAAAAGGTATGGGTTCAAATCCCATCGTTGCGGTATCCGCGATGTAGTTTAACGGCAGAACGTTAAAATAGCTGTGAACGATTATTCCCCAAGTGAAATTATTTTGGTGGTGTAGTTACGAGATACTTATTACATATTGCTGGTATTGGGAATAAAATCCCGTATCCGCCCAAAAAAGACTCGTTGCGATTATTCCCCAATTATCTATGATTAGCTCAAACGGTAGAGCGCTAGTTTTGGGAACTAGAGGTTGTTAGTTCGAGCCTAACATTATAGACACAAAAGACGGGGGTGCTTTACCCGTCTTTTTTTTATTTCAAAAGGAGACTTGAAAATGGTTAAGGTTAACGCGAAAGCGAAGGATTATAGAAAAGATACTGAAAATCGGTTAGCAGGTGGTATGGGTGTATATGCCGCTAATCAAAGCGCAGAAGGGCTTTTAAGACGCGCTGTAATGTCTTGCTTGCTTTGGGAAGATTTGGCGTATGAATCCGGTGTTGATAATGCAAACAACATTGAAGCACTGATTCCACAGGTTAAACCAGAATCAGTTTATCAAATCGCACTTGAAGCAAGGCTAAATCAGAAATTGCGGCACGTACCGTTGTTTATTGCTAGAGTGATGGCTAGACTTCCAGAACACAAGAAGTATGTTGGTGAACTGTTACCACAGATTATTACAAGAGCAGATCAATTAACCGATTTCTTGGCTATCTATTGGAAGGACGGTAAACAGCCGTTATCCAAGCAGGTAAAGCTAGGGCTGGCGTCAGCTTTTGGAAATTTCAATGAGTACCAACTGGCTAAGTATAATCGAGACAATGAGATTAAACTTAGAGACGTTCTGTTTATGGTGCATGCCAAACCGAAAGACAAAGCACAAGAGGATTTATGGCGACGGTTAGTTAATGGTGAGTTGGCAACACCGGATACTTGGGAAGTTGAATTATCGCAAAGCAAAGATAAGCGCAACTCTTGGGAAAGACTTTTGAGAGAGGGTAAACTTGGAGCACTAGCTTTCTTGAGAAATCTTAGAAACATTGAAGAAGCAGCGGTTGACAGAAATTTAGTTGTTGAGTATTTTGGCAAGGTTAATCCGCAATGGCTTTTACCGATCAACTATATGGCAGCGGCTAAATACGCTCCAAGATATGAGAGAGAAATTGAAACGTTAATGTTGAGGGGATTAGAGCAGTCTCCAAAACTGAAAGGGTATACCGTTTTTGTTGTTGATGTTTCCGGTTCTATGTGCAGAGCAATTTCTGAAAAGAGCGAATTTAACCGGTTGGATGTTGCAAAGTCTATGGCAATGTTGGCTAGTTCAATGTGTGAAAGAATTGCGATTTATGTTACAGCCGGTAACGATTCGACTAGAATTCACAAAACAGAAATGTTAAAACCACGGCGAGGTTTTGCTTTGGGTGAAGCGATTGATTATTCTAGGGATAGATTAGGCGGCGGGGGTATCTTTACCCGACAGTGTTTAGAATACATCAAAGAACGGGAAAGATGTGAACCTGACCGAATCGTTATCTTCTCAGATAGTCAGGATTGCGACTTGCCAGGAAAGCAAACTCCAAACCCGTTTGGAAAGAGAAATTATATCGTTGACGTTTCGGCAAACTCAAGAGGGATTAACTATGATGGATTGTGGACAGCTGAAGTTAACGGATGGTCAGAACACTTTTTAAGTTTCATTGCAGCATTAGAAGGCGAATCGTTGCAAGAAACAGAACAATAACTAAAAAGACGGTAGATTTTTCTACCGTCTTTTTCTAATCATAAACTACCATCGCATAAACCGCCCGTTCTAAGTTCCAACCTTCTTTTGCATATCTTTGGAGCAGTTTGGTTTTTGCGCCGTCCCATGGGTCAATTATCTCTATGTCTTGCCCATCGCTAGATAACGCTAATACAAAGTGGGTATCAAGCTCACCTCCTGGTCTAAAGTCAACCTGAAGGATTACGGGATGTTTTGCCAGTTCTTCTAGCACTAAGGGCAAATTGGCCTTAATGTCTTGCCATTTGTAGTAGTTGGTAAACTTCAGTTCTGGTACTAATCCGGTAACTTTCGCCCAATATACCCGATTATCGGAGGTGTACCCACCGTTATCTTTCAAATAGGCATTAAGCGACTTTGGAGTTATACCAGGGTTGTATTGACTTCCCAACATTGCACAAGCGGTTATAGCGCATCCCATCCCGCCGATTGTGGAAGTTACCATTATGTCGCTCCTCCATCTTTCGTCACGTTGGGAATATGCCACAATTTCACCGGTTGCCAGTTCTTCTAAATACTCAACTGACACCACATCGTTTACAACAACGGTTGTACTATCGTTTTTTGTTACTAAAATGTTTTGTGCTTCACCTGTAATTTTCATAACTGTATTATACCACAAAATATTTTGCAGTCAAATCGCACACAAAAATAATACACCAAAAGTCCATTGCTGGATGTTTTGATGTTTTATTTGGTTTATCATAATTATAGAGAGAATTATACCACATATTTTCGCCTTGTCAAAATTGAAGGATGTGGTATAATATTGTGTAGCACAATTGAAAGGCAACAAATAATATTGAAAATGTCAGAGTTTGAATACACGAAATTAGAACAACTGTTAATCGGTAAGGGATACATTACACAGAATCAGAGTGATGTTATCTCAAGGCGTGGTACTAGAAAAGAGACGTATTGGAAACGGCATATACTGGACTTGTGTTCATTCGTGTTAGAGCATAAGAAAGTGGATAGTGATACCGAAGCGATTTTACAGCGTGCTATACAGTGGGCAAGGACTTGACAAATTTATATTGTGTGGTACAATAACTGTGCAAACTTAATTGTTTGCTAATGTCTCCTTTGTTTAATGCCCCGAATCCACAGTCGGGGCAATTTGCGTTCTATGGATATAGAACATAAAGTTACAGTTTTTATAAAACTATTGACAAAATCAAAAGTTGGTATAGAATATAGATAGTTAAGGATAAACACAAACAAAGGAGACGGCAATGTACTACGATTCACAAATTATTTATGGACACGATGACAAAACTTCTTTTAGTTGGAATGGATGGACATATTACAGAACTACTACCGGTAAGGCAAAGCGACATAATGACGACAGTGGTAAACGCGAATCTGTTAAAGAATCAAACTTCATCAAACTTAAGAATCACTACGAAGAAGTTATGGGAGTTAAGCTTAACGTTTAACCACTAAATCTAAAACAAAAGCGACTAACAATTTAAGTTAGTCGCTTTTTCGTTGTTATACTGTTTTTGCCCAATTGGTGAGGGTGTCTACATCCCCGTCCCCTAGTTTGAAGTTGTCCCATCCCCAATTTCCGTAGTGGAATACGGTTAAACCATAGCACCTTCCGTTATGAGTGGCGTTCCATTCGATTATTTTGTTGTTGAATGTTTTGATTTGTTCTAGGTATTTGTCGAAGTTTCCACAGGAGCGCCAACCTTTGCCGCTGTTGAAGTTGTTCCCATCAGTTGAGTAGACTATACCACCTTCTCCAAAGTAGTACTCAGGATATAGACCCGACGCATTAAATACTTTGTCCCATTCTGCCCATCTTCCGGCGTGGTAAGGCCATTTTTCAACAAGCCATTGCCCGTTGTCGGTTTCGTTTGAGGTCCAATAGGAATGATAGCCGATTAGGCCATTATTGGCTATTGCTGCTCTAACAGCCGGTAGCATATATTGTACTTCTGTTTCATAGGGATTGCCTATCGCTGCGATTAAAATGCCCGGTCTTAGGTGTCCATTAAACTTTTGTTTTACCAGTTCACAAAAGATTCTATCGAATTCTACCACGTTTTGTAATTGAGGCACGTTAAATGTGGGTATCTTCTCATTGACTGATTCGATTACAATGCCGTCCATTTGTTGTAATAGAGCATCGCGGGATAGTCCCATATTATTAGCCGCTGTTTGTATCTCGGCATCATAATAGTTGACTAGTTTTAGAGCGTTGTCATAGAGCGGTGGAACTGAATCCACATAATCATCCGAGAACTTGCGCCATACAACTAAAGTTCCTGGTAACGCCATCCGTTTTGTATCGAGTGCAAATCCAAGTGAAAAACATTTAGCGACGTTGGGTTTGCCTTGTGTTATGTATGAATTCCACTTTGACCATGGTTCACCGGCGTGAAGTCCAATGTAGTTGTTGGTTGGATGGGGTATGCTTCCGGTTGGCGGTTCTATCGGATCGGGTTCTTCTTCGTATAGATTAACACGGGAAAGATTGACGCCAGGATAATATTCATTGAAAAATGACTCTAATTCTGAATAGTTGAAAGCGTTTTTGTTGTGGTAATAGGCAATAACGTTTCTAAAGTTTGGGCCTATGCCCGCATCGTCTGGAGAATACCCCATTGTACCACGTACAGGATAGGCAATTCCGTTAACTAATTTTGATGCCCATAAGGGGGCGTTCTGCGCTAATAGATGATATGTCCGTTCATACTCAAGTCTTGGACAGTGGCAATTTTGCGAGATCGGTTCTATGCTTACTTCTGAAGTGTCAAAGTAACAATCGCAATGTTTGAATGGATTATCGGCTTCACCTTTTAAGAATAAGGTAACAGTACCGGATACATTTTCAACTTCCAATGATATTTCTTTGAATCCACTGTAATAATTTTCAGTTTTCCAGATAATGTCATTACTGAATGGGTCTGTATTACCGGATATATCTATACCGACAGATAGATTAAACCCATCTGCGCCATCTTGGATGGTTCTCCATACACCGTTATCTAACCATTCTGATTTAGTCGGATCATCTCGCATTGAATACCACGAATGAGCATAGACGGCAACGGTTACTTTTGAGTTCGTTGGAACTGTAATCTGTTGATACAATCCTGCTTTAATCTTTTTGTAGAATCCAAAGAACATCAAAGATTTGTTGCCTGTGTTGATTCTCTTTGGGTTTGTATAGGGTGGTATGTTTGAAATTACTTTCATTTCGGGACGATAAAAACCATCTGATTCTGACCACCAAGCTATCCAATTTTGAGGAACTTCTATTTCGTTGTATACAGTTCCGTTAAATGTGTCTCTGCAAGTTCCTAATTCAAAGTCTTGATTTTTTATAACATCCATATTATTCCTCCCCGTAGTGCGCCTCAAGCGTCTCAATAGCGCTTTGTTGCGTGTCATAGTAGCGGCTATAACCTAGTTTACGTAGGTTGCGCTGTGTGTACAGCCCTAGGACGTGCATTTTCTGAGCGTTGGTGAGCGTTGCCCATTCCACGCCGCCGTAAATTTCACGAATCCACGCCTCGTTGCGGTAGATGTGCTCGCTGGCCTCCGCTGCGACGGCGTCGGCAATCGCTGCCTCTGCGGTGATGGCGATGGTATAGTGGCGTTGCCGTTTGATGTGGTTCTGGTTACTGTCACTGCCATTTTGTTTTCTCCTTATGCCGTCGGCGTGGCATAGATGGGTATATAATAATCGCCGTCGGCTATGCGGTCGCCGTCGTCCTGAATTTCAATCTGTATCCACCCCACCAAAGCGCCGGGCGTGGTGAAATCCGATGCGCTCACAAACGTGCGATTGGCGCTTGCGGCGCTGGCATAGCCGATAAACTTGCAGAGCACAAAGTCCTCATCGGCCTGGTCTAGCGTCAAAACTGGTTTTGCCCCCGAAC
>JBAZJI010000001.1:0-957374 GCA_041651395.1 Minisyncoccota bacterium | reverse complement strand
CCGCCTGTGAAATTATCAAAATCATTACAACCAGTTATCGGACCCCAGTTGGTTCCTTCGCATTGCTCGCCTGTATCGATCCGGCCATTGCCGCAAGAGCCACTGCTGCCGCCCGTGCATTTAGAGGTATCAAATTCACATTTGGAATCACAGGTCAAAGTGCCGCCTGTGAAATTATCAAAATCATTGCAACCGCGGATCGGGCCCCAGTTAGTTCCTTCACATTGCTCGCCCGGAGAAATTATTCCATCTCCACAATTTACCCCGCCACCGGTGCACAGCGCTGTATCGAATTTGCAATTTGTCCCGCATTTTAATACACCGCCTGTGAAATTATCAAAATCATTACAACCAGTTATCGGACCCCAGTTGGTTCCTTCGCATTGCTCGCCTGTATCGATCCGGCCATTGCCGCAAGAGCCACTGCTGCCGCCCGTGCATTTAGAGGTATCAAAAAAACAATTCGCATCGCATTTTAATACACCACCACTGAAGGAATCGAAATCCGAGCAACTATTTATCGGACCCCAGTTAGTGCCATCGCATTGTTCCCCGGCGGTAATTAAACCGTCACCACATTTATTATTATTGGCCCGCTCGCATTTGCAGGTGGCATAATTGCAGCTGCTATTCTGATTAGTACAAAAACTATCATCAGAACGCTCGCACTCCTCGGTGCTTTCCACCTTAGCATTGCCGCAAACCGCGCTGCTTTGGGTGCAACTGTTGGTATCAATATTAATTGCCGGAAAATAAACCGTTTGAGTTTTATCCGTTACCGCATCTTTATAAGAATAAGAACAATTCCCGGAACAAATTTCTCCTTGTGTGATACTATCTTTATCGGCCGTTACCTTAAAATTCAAAATATGCTTAGCGTTATCAGCTAAATCGGCCAAATTCCAAATAATGCCATTACCTACTACTGTCGCATTGGGAATAATGCTCACCGGATCAAGCTTTAGAAAAGATTTCAAAAAATATTGGGCAGTAATATTGGTGCAGCGGCCGCAGGTTTGGCTTGCCCCCACGCTACTAGCTCCCGAGCCGGAAGTGCAATCATTAACATAATTATTAATGTCTTGCGAGGCAGAGCTGAAAGTAGAACCAATATTAAAATCAGCAGTCTCATAAGTTTTGCCATTGGGAGTAGTAATAGTTTCTTGGCTTTCCTTTTTAACCAAATCATAACACGCTTGCTCATAACCCGCCCCATTCTGCCAACCATTAGCCCAAAGACCCACAACATAAATAGCCTTGCCGGAATTTTGGGCGCTAGAAGCGAAATTCCGATAGTGCATCCAACAAGGATCGGTTGTATTTATACAAGTAATATTGCAATCGCGCTCCGGCCTCGACATCCACAATGAATCATAAGGATAAGGGTTGGTATAGGCACCGGGATTACCATCGGGATAGGCCGTCGGTACGCCATCCGTAAATAACACGATAACTTTCTTTTTAGCGCTACCTTTATCAAGAATAGAAGAGGCACTCATAATTGCCCCGCCTAAATTGGTAGTAGACTGTTCGCAAGGGCTTTTATTGGCATTAACATCAGTCCAGTATAAATTTTCTTTAACCTCACCAACGTAGGTCACTTGGTCGACATAATTTTTAAGCTTATTGAAATCATTAGTAGGCTCTATAGCCTGCGGGAATGAAAGCCGGCAAGTCGGTTGGTTGTCATTATACCGATACGGGAAAGTTACTATCCCTATCCGGACATTAGCGCTTATTTTGGAAAGCTTGTCGATAAAATTCTTCAGCTCGGAGCGGACGCGCGAATAATCGACTGACTGCATTGAACCGGTCCTGTCCATTGCAATAACAATATCGGCGTAGGTATTTGACGTCCCTGTCCCGCCGCAGCCCGGATCGCTGCCACCCCCTGTCCCACCACCACTGCTACAACCATCATTAAGGCCGCTATTACATACGACATCTAAGCTCGCTTGGCAGGTCACTGTCGGCTTTTGCACGCATTTGCAAGTTTGGCAGTCATACCCGGCAGAACATGAAGCATTAGCTGAAGAGTCGCAATCCTCACCTGCGTCCAGTTTTTTATTGCCGCACAAACATAACGCTGAAGTGTCATATTTGCATTGGTTTGTACAACAAGTTGTGCCCGAAATTGATGGATCGCACTCCTCACCACTATCAAGGGCGCCATTGCCGCACTTACTCGCCGGAATCACACATTTACAAGTTGAAAGATTACATTCCGTGGCTGAGCCATATCCCGTGCAAGCATACCCGGTCTCGCATTGCTCCCCATTGGATAATTGCAAAATCCCGTCCCCGCAGCGGCCGCCGCAATTTGTATCCTTTTTGCACGTTGAAAGGCAGCACGTTGTGCCAGAAACCGAAGGATCGCACTCCTCACCACTATCCAATTTCCCATTACCACAACTATTCCCAGCATTACACCCGGCTTTTTCCTGTTCTTTACTGACATACAAATAACCGACATGTTTATAGCCACAACTGGAATTAATTTTATTCCCATCGCAACGGCCATAAGCGTTTTCGCAAATTCCCCCGTAAATATCATAGTAGCCCTCGGTCAGACAAGTTGTGGTCGAATAGGTTGCCTTCTCGCCCTGCTGATAGGGCAAGGGCCCGGGAATGGATTGCTGGTTATAGCGCAGGCCATCAAAATATGGCGGAGGTAAATTTATCCTGGGCGAACCGCTTTTATTGAGGTGAAAATAAATACTTTCCGTAGTGACGGGGCCATCACAATTTGTATACCCCTTGGCGGCCGGATCGACGTAATATTTTATACTAAAAACACCGTCAGTATAAGAAGCGCAGGTATTATCCGCCGCAATAGACGATTCGCATCCCTCCCCTTTGATATAGGGAGAAGTGGGCGTCCCAAATTTCGGACAATCACAGGTTGCAGCCCAAACCACCTGGGTGGCAAAGAGGAAGGCGGCCGATATTAAAAAATAAAATATTTTTTTCCCGTTCATAATGGTTGTTGCTTTTTAGCTCTCCAGGCAAAATAGGCAGCGATTAAAACAGCGGATAAGACTGCCCCTAGAATCCAAGCCCAGGTGTAATCCTTTTCCATATGTATATATTCTATGGAACGAGTGACCCCACCGGCCTGGGCTGTTATTTTATAATGATTATTATATTTGAATTTGGCTTTTTTGGAATATTCTTGAGTCACATATCCCGGATCGTAAAATACAACCTTACCCTTATCGTCCAAAACTTCTACCGCCACATTAGCTTTAGCGGCCGAATTACATTTATTTAATAATTTTACCTTTATCAATCCGCCTTTTTCCACAGAGATTGCCATACTATCGGGCTGATCCTTAAAAGCATCACAATTATATATCAGCTCAACCCGATCAACTAAATTGCCGTTTTTGTCATAAACCTGCGATTCCAATTTCAATTCGTCATAATTATTAGAAAAAACAAAATCTCGCCTAAGGGCCATGACCAATGGAGAAATTTCTCCGCCATAATCAATCCTCTCAATAATATTATTATCCTTGTCTTTCAAGGTAATATAAACTTTTCCCTTAAATGATTTTTCATAGGAAGTGGAATGAAAACAACCAACAATATAAGAAGCAGCATCTTTGGAAACGGGAAATTTTTCCAGAGCCAAGAAAGCCACTTTGGCTTGTGGCCCCTTCCCGCCCATACCAAAACGCAAACGGAAAATAGATTTGATTCCGCCTTGGCCCACAACCTCAACAGAATAAACATAAACCCCCTCTCCCAAACCGCTTATTTTATCAGAAATCTCGATAGTTCCAGCTCCAGGAACTTCCTTTTCCTCAACAATAGCCTGTCCCCTTTCGCTTTGGAGCTGATCCCAATTATAAATATGCTTAGTTACCCGAACTTTTTGCGAATCCTTTCCGGAATTAACTAATACATATCCAATAGCTACATCTTTATCCTTCTCGACATATGGCATCGAGCCGGTCGGTGATATTGTTTTACCATTGAGTTTCACATTAGCCTTGTCGACATAAACCTCCCGGACGTCCCCGGAATTTCGAATATTAAAAAATGCGTAAGTGCCCGCATAAGCATCACTAAATGGCAGCCCCACCATATAAATCTTTTTATCTAAAACCAAACTGGCGGCCGCTGCATACGCACCGCTATTCAAGCCGTTGGGAATCTGCCATCGGAAATCGAAATCGGCTTTAGATTCCGGAATTAAATTAAAATTCTTCTCCAAAACAAATTCATCTAAAAGATAGCGCACCCGCTGGTCTTCGGGATTAAGCCGATAAATTTGAACGACAATATTGCCTCCGGTGACAGGAAACTGATTAGTATTCTCGAGAGCGCCCGAAAAGGAAACCGTCTGCCCAGTCGAATAATCTTTGGCCGAGGGTTGAACGGTCATCCTGACACTATCCATTTTATAATACTTCAGGCAATTATCCGTTTCGTAAGAAGGTATCGCTCCTGCATTGTCTGTTTTTGCCTCTTGGGCTATCGCTACCCCAGATAGGAAAAACAAAGAAAGCAATATTGTAATTATAAATTTATTTTTAGCCATATATTTAGAATGTGGTTCCCGTATTCTTAAATTCTACATTAATATTGAATTTTGTAGTAGTGACATAATCACAGGAGACGTTCAAATCCTCGTCATGAAAGCGCAATTTCAAATAAATATCCTGAGCCTTTTCAAAAGGAATCCGGAAATATGCCGAGCCTTCATTAATCCCCTTTTCCGGGGCAACTTGTTGCGGATCGCTATACCACTCCCAAAGCTGCGAAGGCGGAACGGTTACCTCAACTGGTTTGCCAGCTTCATCGATTAATTCTTTTCCGAAACCCTTGAATTCAATATACTTCCTAACCGTGTTCACGCGCTCCACCTCTATCATTGGTTGGGCGGCGGGGCGGCGTTCAATGGAAAATTCGAAAGGATCAGAAGGCTCTGACCAAAGCCCATTGTCTCCTTGAACGGAAACAACGGCAAAATACCGCTCAGGCGAGCCGGTAAAACGCAACTTATTTTCCACACCGTCTCCGGGAATATTTTTAACAGCCATAGGCACAGCCGTTCCCTCTTTATGATCGGTTAAAAGATTTTCCTGCTGGTAAACTACCAAATTATATCCTTTTTGCGGCGAGGGGCTTTCCCAATTAAAAGTGATTTTGGCCGGATATTGGCAATAATCAACGCTGGTCGACTTAAATATCGGAGTCGCCGGCTTTTCTGGCATAATATCCTTAACTTCAAATTCGATTGAACCGAAAAAGTCCACGTTAATATCGGGATCGGTCACGGAATACTCGCAACGCACACTACTATCCAAAGTAATTCCGGTGGCTACTGACACCAAAAATCTTGATGCCTCGCTTTGCTGGCTAACACTTAATTCCACCTGCTTACCCTGCGAGGTCGAAAAGCACTTCATTTTATATTCCAAATTACTCTTTG
Source organism: Minisyncoccota bacterium (assembly GCA_041651395.1). Lineage (GTDB taxonomy): Bacteria > Patescibacteriota > Minisyncoccia > Minisyncoccales > JAGOPM01 > JBAZJI01. The sequence continues at coordinate 951,934 of JBAZJI010000001.1, read as the reverse complement.
CCGGGTCCGCATCAATTTTCACATATCCCCGACCCTCGTATTTGGCGGAAACTTTTAACTGTTGCAAAGCTTTAATATTAAAAAGGAGTTTTTGCGGGGCGCTGGCGGCAATACAGCCTTGATTCAAATAAATATTATCGGCAGTTTGATAAGAATTGAGCTGAGGAACGGTAACATTTATTTCAGCCTCGGGGCTAAGTTCGGAAAGAGTTGGGTTAGCAGCTTTGACATAAATCCCGGCGCTCTTTTTAACTAATTCAAAATGGCTACTCAGCGAAACATGAAAATCTGGCAAATTAACTGGATTATCTGCCACGGCACCTAATTGGAATGGCACGCCATTATCATCGTAAGCCTGACTAATAATTAATTTTTCATTATTTTCAAAGTCGGCTTGGGCGTTATCCGAATAAACTATTTTTTGCCCGCCAGTATTATTGTAGCCGCCATTGCCAAAATTAGTGCTTGGCAATACTAATGGTTCGATAACTAAGCGCAACGTCTGACCTTGCGGCAGCGGCTCGCTAGACCCGGATTCATATTTTATTCCCCGGTTTTCGTCTAATAAATAAATTTTATATTCTGGATTTACAACATAACTCGCCTTCAGATCAATATTAGGTTCCTTATAAGGCGAAGGGCAATTGGCTGCTGAACATTTTTCCAAATAAATATAATTTGGATCCCCGGAGGCGAATTTTTTGCTGCCAATCCTTAATGCGCTGCAATTAGCCAGAATGGTCTCTTCATCTTTCAAAGAAAAGGCGCGCTCTGCATATTCGCTGCAATTTTGTTTTTGTTGGTCGCGGCAAGCCCGGACATTCAAAATATAATCGCCCAAAGGCAATTCGTTAGCTGGGTAGGCCCGATTGGAAGAAATGGTGTCCCGAACAATTTCTGTCGAACCGCTCAATAAAACATATTCGTAATATTGCGCCCCAGATACATAATCCCAAGAGAACAACGGTTTTTTCTCAGAAATGGAAGTTGAAGATGGGCTAGTAATAACGGGCGGATTCAAAATTACCCCGGTTATGAAATGCCAAGCCGGACACCAATTAGAACAATTTTTCAAAGTCGAATCAGCGCAGGCATTAACTCGCCAATAATAATGTTTGCCCCAAACCAAAGGCCCGACATTGACGGCATTACTATTAGTATCCCCTTCTTTTATCATAGCCCCGCCTAAAGTCGTTTCATAAAGGGCATACTGATAATATTTCCCCCCATTAACCATTGACCAACTAAGTTGAGTAGAAAGCGAAGTAATATTCTCATCGATCTTGGGGCTAAGCGGCATTGGGCACACTAATCCTGATTTACTGGATAGAGTTTTTGCCTTTAATAAATCGCCTTGTAATACCGTGCTTGAGGCTTGAGCTAGTGCCTTAAAACAAATTTCCGTATCGGGTGGAAGCTCTAATAAATCAAAGCTAAAGGCCACGGGCGAAGTAGCGGTTTGCCACTTTGTCTGCGAGAGCATCTCGGGAAAGGCACAAGGATAATATTGAAACCCGTAAAGAACATTTTTATTTTCGCCTAGCCCCATAAGCTCGCCGTTAAGCACCATTGATTGCTCGGAAATGTCTGAGGCGGGCTTGCTGGCTACGGAAAATTCCAATGTTTGACCGTTGGCGCAATCAGCACAATTATCAATTGTTTCTCCTCTAGCTGCTTGGCAAATTTTATCCAAATTGCACTGTTGGCAATCTTGAGGGCAGGAAGAATTATTTTCACCTAAAGCCGGCTCACAACTGGCATTACCGCAAGAAGGGCTATTTTTCCCATCATCAGGATTAACCACTGTTATCCCACCATCTCCAGTAGCACATTTTTCCACCCAAGGCATATTAATTCTAGTAGTCAAACGCTCTTTGGTTGTCGGATTAATATGATAAATTGTCGCGGCATAAGTGCTGGTAAATGATCCCGGCCTCATAGTGATGATATAATCTGAACTGGTGGCCTTTATTTCTATGCCACGCCATAGCCAGCTATGGATAATGCCACCAGTCGAATAGCCAAAATCAAATCGCTCGGCGGAAGGTTTGGAACTAACATAAGACTCTGCAGCCGGAGAATATTCGTATTGCAAATCAATACCCGAACAGATTATTTTTTTCCCGGGCAAACAGGTTATTTGAAATTTAATAATCTTATTGCAGGAAGCGTCGCTGCTAATAAAAGGGTGAACTGATAAAGATCCATTAACTAAAGTATTGCACGAGTTATTACAAGTGGCTTGCATTTGCGATTCTAAGCCGCTCACATTAGGAAAACAAATTTGGCTGGCATATTTATCCAGGCAGGCTTGTGGTTCAGAAAAATTTTCCACGCTCAGTTGACATTGCCCGTTGCCATCACTTTGGCAATACCACCATTTAACATTACCGATGGTAGGAGGGGTATCGGGCTTCACGCAAGTGAAGGCCTCGCAAACATCACAAGCCTGGCAAACCGGGCCCAGCGGCGGGCGCGGCACTAAACCCTCACAGCACTGCCGGTTTTGGCATTGGCCTACCTTCTCCCCTTCCTTGGCACAAGCGTTGTTTGGGGGTGTGCTTGTTGGAATAAAAGGCTGAGAAAAATTTTGACACGCTGTGTTGCAAGCCTGAGCATTTTCTAAACTAAAACATTTCGAGCCAGAGATAGAGGGCGGAATAAATTGCGCCATATTAGCCTCACACTCCTCTTCGCTTGCAAATAATTCAATGCTGGGGCGGCAATACTGCTCTAAACCGGAAGGACAATAAAGGTAGGGCATTTTTACGCCTTCATTTAAGCTAGGATTTTCCGGAGTACTCGTTGTTGCAGTATTTGCCCCACCGGCAGATAAACCGTTGCCGATCACCGTACTGTATTCTTCACCGCTCGGACATTGCCAACAGACAAGGGAGGCCTGACTATTTATTTTTATGGGAACGGTAATATTTTTTTGCTGCAATAAATCATAATACGTAAGTTCAGCCGAGCGCTTGCCACATAAAGGAGTCAGAAAAGAAAAATATCTGGAATCGTTATCATTGGCAAAAATTATTTTTTTCCAAATGTCCTCATACATTGTCTGTCCGCCAGAATTGGCCTGCGAACTGACGCTAGGATAGGGCGTGCCATCCTGCAAAGTAACATTGGCCGAAACATTGCTAAACTTCAAAATATTCTCTTTCTTGCAATCAATTTTTGAGCCGGAAAGACATTTTATCTGAATTTGCACCTTGGCAAACGTCTGAGAATTGCAGGCCATTTTAGCCGTTACCTGCAAAGAGCCTTCACCGGTTTGAGCTAAAGCCAAACTGATTACTCCTATGATAAATAGACTAATAATAGAAAATATTACAAATTTAGACTTCTGGCTCATAACTTTATTATATTTGCGGGCCTTTGCTCCTAAAGATAACATCCGTCCCCTCAATAAGCTTGATGGGCGCAGAACAATTTTTGTTATCGACAGTATCGGAGTGTGTAAATTCCAAACGGACTTCTATCGGTTCGCGCAGTCTGAAGGGGTAAGTTTTTTCCGGCTTATATCCAATAATAGCATCCTCATCACCGTAAATTGGCTCCCCTCTTTCGGCTATAACAGCTTCCCCCAAACCCTTATACCAATACCAAGAATTAGCATCGGGGGCGCTCATACCAATACTCTGCTGGTCGGCATTTAGCTCACCATAAAATGTAATTTGGCGCGTTTCCGGATTAGCCACATATTTTTTAGGACCGCTAACAGGGATAACTGGAATGGGCCGCGGCTTGGCCGGTAAAATAAATTCAACTGGGTCTGAAGATTCCGAAGTTAACCCATTTTCCGCTTTAACAATTACCGAAGCTCTTAAATTGTCCCTATCAGAATCATCTCTGTTTGTGAAATCAATCTCCCCTTTACTCCCAACAGCCAAACCCTTTCCAAATACTTTGATGCTTTTTACATTTGATCCGCCCGTAACAGGGTCATTATTTTCATAACTCATGATCTGTTCCCAACCATCCTTGGTTTGCCTCTCGATATTAATGGTATAGGCTATTTGCGTATGAGATGTTTCTTGGCTTGGCTTCCAGCTGAAATTAAGAATCACAGGATAAGAGCAATAATCTATTTCCGTCAAAGAAAAAACTTGTTTTGGTGGGGCATTTGAATCGCAAGGCGGCATGGTCAGGCTTATTCCAGAATATTGGCAAATTAAAGATCGGCCCTTAGCTGGAGTATCTGGATAAAGATTCCATTTATATTCAGTCTTCTGATCTTTACTGGCTGCAACACTCTCGCCGCCCTCATAGGAACAGGTTGGCTCCACGGCGCACTGTAAGCTGGCACAATTAAGCGCTTTGCAATCTTCCACCGGCGGACCGATGGTAAATTCTAAAACTTGCGGCACCTCTTGAGCGTCGAGACAGCCTTGGTTATACCACAGATTATTTATAGTTTGAAAAGTATTAAGCTGAGGAATAGCTACCGACAACTGCATTTTATCCAATTCTGACCCGCCCAAGGCACTATCTTTGATAGTAACCGAAATTTCCCCACTACCGGAATCTTTTTTGATTTCAAAGTAATTTCCTCCATCGACGGTTAATCCTGGCTTAAATAACGGATTATCCATAATGAATCCGAAAAACATTTCATCCAAATTCCATTCAAGCTCTCTGTCACCATCATAAATCGGCAGCTGATCAGCAACTTTAGCCTCAATTGCCGGAGTAGCCGATTGGTAAAGGGAAAGCACGTCTTGAGCCATATCAGCTGGGATATTATATGTTCCTCCCCCAGCCCGACTCTTTTCGACTAAAGTATTATTGGGGACTTTTAACGGATCGACTATCAACTTATATTCTTTATGATTGGAAGGTAGAGCGGAATTAGTGGGATATTTAGTACCATTTACTTTGTCTTGCAGATAGATATCATATTGGGCAGTATTAACATAATAGTCTGCTTGGAATTCTCCGGGTGTTAAGCCTAAATCAACCGCCTTGTCGTATAAATAATCGCTCTTATTATTAATAGGATAATCGGGAGAAAGGGCACCATCATCACAAGGCCAAGTTTTACCGTTGGCACACATCATAAAATACCCTTCCTTTTTATTGTCACTAGAAATCCGCAATGTGCCGCATTTGGCCTTAAGTTGCTCATCGGTTTTAACTGAAAATTTGACCTCTGCATACTCGCCACAAATCACCATTTGCTGGTCAGAGCAGGCGCGAACTTTTATCAAATAATTTCCCAAGGCCAAATTCTTGGTGGCTGAAGCGGTTTTTTCTTTGGTCAGTCCGCTTTCGGCTACCTTGGGAATACCTAAAGCGGGACTTTCCCTCTCTATGACCCACTCATAATAATTCCCGCCAGAAACATATTCCCATTCAATCAAAGGTTGAGTAGAGGTAATGTCGCCACTGGGCCTAATAATTTTAGGCGCGGCCAATAAATCTCCGGTAATAAAAGACGAAGGCATGCACCAACCAGAGCATTCTTTCATTGTACTGTCTTTACAAGCATTAACCGCCCAAATATATTGCCGAGCCCAAATGAGAGAATTGGGCGCCACTTTGGCATTAGGAATAATAACACCATTGGCCTCAGAGGGTGCAGACATGTTCCAAAAATCCTTAAAAATCGCATAACGATAATAAGTGGCACCAGAGACGCTTGTCCATTTAAGTTCAGGAGTCAGGGTTTGAATTTTAGTGCTATTAATCGGAGAAGATAAATTCGGACAATTAATACCGCTAGAAGGAGCTAAAGTCGTAAACTCTTTTTGCCCGCCGGTGAGCATATTATTTTTATTGTCCACATCATAAGCCGAGGCCTCGAAACAATACTTCATCCCGGGGAAAAGATAATCGAGTTTGGCTTCAAAAAGCCCTCCGGCCTTCGTCTGCCCGAAAGCAGCAATATAGCTTTGTCCTAAATGCAAATTATCTCTAGCCTTCTCGTCGCAAATATAATAAGAGAGATAATACTGGGCGGTCTTAACATCACCCATACCCGGGATTGTTCCCCGGATAGTGGCAGAGTGATCACTGACATCATTGGCATCCAAAGTGATTATGGAAAAATTCTTAAATTGCCCACAATCTTTCGGACAATTAAGAAAAGTTTCTCCCTTGCCAAGATCGCATTTACCATCAGAATTGCAAACTTGATTTTTGCAGTCACTAGAACAGTTTTCCAAAGTTTCTCCGACCGCCACATCACAAATCCCGTCTACCCTGCAAATATCAACTCCGCACTTCGGGCTCAAAATCATATCGTAAATGGTAGCTTCACCATTACAGCCCGCGGCATTACACCCGTGATAAACTTTATTTTTCCCGAAAGTATAATTAACCATTTGGTTGATTTGGCCATCGGGAAAACTGACTTGAAACCTCAGCTGAACTTTTTGAGAAAATTTACCAACATCCCAAAAAACATTTTCCCCGGATACTTGCGCCTTGTAATCAGAATCAGAATAATCAGAAATAAACTTAATCCCTCGGCCGCTATAAAGTGTTAAATAAACTTTGGCATAATTTACAGTTGCTCCATCGGAAGGCTCAAGCGCAATCAATACATCTCCCCTATTACAGCCGGCAGCCGGAATAACACTAGAGCAAATCTCCACTACTCCTGCCGCCGTGCCTAAACCGGAATTAACGCAATTCATCTGTCTTTCTTGAACTGGGGGAGTATATGTTCCCGAACAACCAGGGCGCTCGACATTGGAACACTTTGAACCGCAAGTGCTAAAACCATATTTATCCCAACTGACTTGCTTATCGCTCAAAACCCAACATATATCCTCGGAAGAATTCGCGTATATCCTATTTTCAATTTTCCTATAATCTTTGACCGAAGAAGACATAAAAGCCCTCGCACAAACGGTATCGCCCAGCGCCGCATTGGAAAGCATTGAGCTATTTAACAGCACACCATTAGTTAAAAATACGACAAACTCTTTTTGAGAAAGATCGCAATACTTCGGGATATCCCTCCCCCCTGTAGCATCACAAGTTACCGCCACATTTTGGTAATCGCCAGAAAAAATATTCTTCCCGTTGCGCAAGTTATAAATTTCAAATCCAAAAATTGCATCTTTATATATCGTATTGTTCGGATCATCAACCCTCCCTCTTAAAGAAAACCCATAAGCATTCGTTGAGCCTCCAACTCCCGCGGTATGTATCGCACAGACTGCCGAATTACAATCTTTAGGACAATTAAGGATTTCATCGCTTTCACATTTACCATCCCCGCAAACTGATGATTTGGGGCAATCCGCAGGACAATTTTGATAGCTTTCTCCGCTCTCACAACTGCCGTTGCCACAGACAATCTCTTGTTTTTGGGGTACGGTAAAACAAACCTCGCCTCCAAATGCCACTGTTTGATTTTTATCAATAGTCCCGCCATTGGCATCCATTGCATACGCCTTATAGCAAAGGCGATTTTTCCCTTGAAACTTAGGTAATATTGGAAAACCGTAAAAAAATGCATTTTGCGCAGGAAGGGCAAAGCGCGCCGCCCCATTGAGAACATTTGCACGAACAATACTATAAGTATTGTTCGGATCGCTCATTATCGGCGTGCTTCCTTCGGGATAAATTATAAAACCCACGTCCAACACGGCAATTCCTCCCAGATCTGCAAGCTCGCCATTCATCATCAAGCCTCCGGGGGGATTATTAAGCTCAAAGGGCAAAGTATTCACAATAATTTTCCCTGAGGTATATTTGCAATCGCTTGAACAATTCGAATAGCTTTCCCCTCTCTGGGATTCGCAAATATTATTCTTATTACATGAACAATCTTGAATGCAATTTGTGGAATTTTCCCCTAAATATGTCTCACAAGTGCCATTAAAATTACACGGACAATCACTGGGGCAATTAGAATAATTCTCACCCGCAGAAAATTCACAATTAAAATCTTTATTGCAAATACAGTCAACGCAATTTTGCCTAGATTCGCCATTTTGCGGCTGACATGTTCTGTCATTATTACAAGCATTTTTCGAACAATCATAATCACAGGCACCCTTAAATTGGGATTCTTGGCACCAAATCCCATTTTTGGCGATATTTTTTAACCAAAGCGTCTGGCTGCAATCTGTCGCATCGGAAAAATCATTAGTTGGCTGGCAAGATGCTCCCCCGCTTGCCGGGCAATAATAAAAAGTTTTTTTAGCCGGACCACAAGACGCCCGACAGGAATCCATGTTTTCAAAACACGCAAAGCCCCACCGCTGCTGACATTGTTGCAATGTATCGGTCGTTGCCGCACCCAAATCAATACAGCTATTATCGCGGCACCCGTATAAAACCCTCGCCCCAGAGCCACTGCACGCCCCGTAACAATCGGGGTCGGGATAACAGCTGATTCCTGTGTAGCTCATACAATTAGCCTTATACACGCACTTTCCGGTTTCGCATGCGTAAACATTCTTACTATAATCGCCGGACTTACAGTCGTTCGGACAATTTGTAGAATTTTCCCCGGTTTCGCAGCGGCCATTATTATTACAGCCTATACCCCGGTCACAATCGGCGGCACAATTAGTTTTATCTTCCCCCCTCTGCGATTCGCAATTCCCATTATTATTGCAACCGCAATCGCTGGAACAATTTTTATCCGTTTCCCCTAAATATGCTTCGCAAACAGCATTATTGTTGCATGGGCAATCACTGGGACAATTAGCATTTGTTTCGCCCGAATCGCAATAAAAATTCTTGTTACAACCCGCACCACTTCCAGAGCTGCACGATCCGGAACAATTAGAATCCTCAAAACACGGCTTGCCAACTTTGGATTGGCAGGTGGCCAAAGAATCGGTAGTTTGACCTAAGAGCGCACAGGAATTATTTCCCCCGACGCAAGCATAAACATTACGATCCAAAGTTGCGTTACAGGCGCCATTGCAATTTGGGTCAGTATAACAAGTCCCTTGAACTTGCCTTTGACAATCATCAATATCTTGAGCCGTCAAAGAGCCGCAGCCGGTTGAAGGGGCTTTGCGACAAGCATAAAAAGTTTGCGCGGCTTTAATTTTGATAATCTGCGGAGCAGCCATATCCAAAAATACAGCCAAAAGCGCAAGAGTTAAAAATAAGAAAATATGCCTTTTCATTGTTGGAATGTTGATTGATGAAACTGGACAGGAGCCGCGGAAGCTTTGTCCATTTGGCGCTTAATAAAGAAAAATATAATTAAAGCAATAAGACCAAAGCCGACGACCCACCAAATCCAATCATAATTTGGCTTGGTCGATTTATATTCAATGGAGCGCAAAACCGCATTAACTTTTGCCGTAATTTTGTAGGTTTGCCCACCTTTCAAAGAAATATTTTTTGACAATTCGTCGCCTTGAAAATCCTTCTCCAAAAATATCTTCTTGTTGGCTCCACTGATTTTTATCACTTCTAAACTAATTCTCCCCTTTACCTGCGAGCCGCAAGAATTAACTCCGAAAGCCTTGATTGTGTTTTCCTTTTCGTTGACTTCTATTTTCACATCCCGGACCTCATTATCAAAAGATGAACAATCATATTTTATCGTTTCTTGGTCGAGTAAATTTCCACCCCGATCGTAAATTTGTGATTCCAAAATTACCGCATACCTTTCCTTGTCCGCCTTAAAATCGTTTTTAATAGCAATAGGGCTATAACCGATTGGACCACTATATTCTACCCGCTGCAAAACGCTATTGTCAGAGGCATCGCGCAAAGTTAAATAAACCTTTCCATCTACCCTATCCCCCGGGACAATGGACTCAAAACAATTAAAGATAAACATGTTTTGATCCTTTTTAATCGGCCAACTACTTAAGGCTAAAAACTTAATATGGGCCACAGGCTTGTCTCCTTTTACTTGAAAACGGACTTTGGCAATAGATTTAACTCCACTCTGGCTTTCGACCACTAATTCATACAAATAAGCCCCACTATTAAGACCTTTGGTCGAATAATACAAATTCAGCGAACCGCCGGCATTTAGCGTAGCCTTTTCTGTTTCTTTTTGGACTATCGCGTCCTCGCTTAAATTATCCCAAAAATATATTTTTTTTGATATCTTTATTTCTTGGGATTTATTGGAAAGATTTTTGGCTGTAGAAACAACTTCGATCGGCTGGCCAGCCTTAACTACCGGAATTAAGGAAAAATAATTATATGTCTGGCCGTTAAAAATAATATTTTTCTTGTCTACCGCTACCTCGCTGGCGTCATCAATGGAGCGGATATTAAAAGTCGTAAAGGCCTTATCATAAGCTTTTTCATTAAATGGAGCTCCGGAAATATAAATACTTTTATTCAGAGTAAAAAATGCTCCAACGGTATATTTTCCGCCAGAAATTCCCGAGGGGGCTCGCCAAGCAAAATCAATATTACGGATTTCGCGGGCATTAAGCGCTACATCTTGGACAAAAAATTCATCAACTAGATAATCCGGGGCACCACCTTCACCCGATTGGCGATAAATCTGTATGAACAAATTACCTTGAGCGATAGGAAAATTGTTTGCATTGCTGACTTTGGCGGTTAATTTAATCTCATCGCCGACTTTATAATCAGGAGAGGAAGCACTAAGACTGATAAGTACAGTATCAGGCTTAAAGTATGCAAAACAATTTATTGGAGAAGCCATACCTCCCCCGCTTTGATTTGTAACCGTTCCTTCATTTTGCTGACTTGTTGCCGATTTGGTTGCGAGTGGTTTTTTAGTAGCCGCAGACACACTAAAAACAATCGTTGCCAAGAATGCAAACAATACAGCAAAAAAGCAAAGAACTGCCTTTTTTCTTTGCATAATTATTTATTATGTGCCCTTATTATAAAGCCTTTAAGGTAAAATTGGAATGCAAAAACCCCCATAACCTGTGGGAAAGTTAGCTACTGTTAGCAAGAGCTACAAAATATCAAAAAATAAAGCCCAGATTTACTGGGCGCCGTGAGGTCGCTTGGCAGTCAAATAACGATGAGCGGCTGTTAGGGTATTCTTGGCGTTCTTAAACTTCATAGCCTTTAAGGCGGGAATAAATTCGAGCCACATATACCCCTCGTGTTCGTCAGATATTACCACATTGGCCGTCCGCGTTCTTGCCAAAAACAGAGTAACCACCTTAAAAATCTTTTTACCTTCGACAACGAAAAAATATTTGATATGGCGCTTAAAACCTCTGACAAACTGAAGATCATCAATGCCTGTTTCCTCTTTTACTTCCCTAATACAAGCCATTTTCGCATTTTCTCCGGACTCAATGTGACCCTTGGAAAAATCCCAATAATCTTTGCGCTTTTTACCCGGCTGGTTAGTGTAATGTAAAAGCAGGTAATAAATTTTTTTACCTTCTCGACGAAATATTACTGCTCCAGCCGAATGCTCCAAAGGCATATCAAATCTTTTCCACCTTAATAAGATTAGTTGTCCCGGCCTGCTGAGTAATAGTCCCGCACGTCACTACAATAGTATCTCCGGCTTTAGCCACACCCATAGCCTTAACAACTTCAACGGCTTTATTTATGGTTTGCTGGCTGGAGGTAAATGGCTTAACCTTTACCGGCATCACTCCCCAGCTAAAAGATAATTTGCGCAAAGTGTCCTCTTGGCTAGTCATAGCAATAACATAAGCTTCGGGCCGATGCTTAGAAATCAGGCGGGCGGAGGAGCCACTTTCAGTAGCGCAAACGATTACTTTGGCATTCAAATTCTGAGCAATCTTGCAAGCTGCGTCAGCAATAGACTCAGTCGAGCTACTACCCGGCGTCACGGCATATTTTTCGATAAGATCCATAAATCGCTCATTCTGCTCAGTATTTTTAATCACTTTAATCATGGTTTCCACGGCGCGAGGCCCATACTTGCCCACGGCCGTTTCATTGGAAAGCATAACTGTATCGGTGCCATCAAAAACTGCATTAGCGATATCGCTCACTTCAGCGCGGGTGGGCGTAGGATTTTCTACCATAGAGATAAGCATCTGGGTAGCGGTAATAACCGGTTTGCCTTTTTTACGACAAGCGGCGATAATCCGCTTTTGGATTACCGGCACCTGTTCTACCGGCAATTCCACACCCAGATCACCACGAGCAACCATTATCACATCGGAGGCATCAATGATCTCGTCAATGCCTTCAACCGCTTCCCATTTTTCAATCTTGGCGATAATAGGCACAATCCGGCCATTTTTTTTCATTAAACCGCGGAGATCTTCGATATCTTTGGCGGAGCGCACAAAAGAAAGCGCCACCATATCAATGCCCGCGCCCAAAGCGAAGGCCAAATCTTTTTTATCTTTTTCGGTAATGGCCGGAATGCGCACCGAGGTTCCCGGAAAATTTACTCCCCTGCCCGTGCTGATTTCACCATCATCAACCACCTTACAATGAATTTTATCCCCTTCGATTTTTGTGGCGATTAATTTAACTAAACCATCATTGATATAAATTTCCTTTCCCGCTTCTATATCTTTAAGAATTTGCGCGTGGCTGATAGAGGCGATATTTTCGTCTCCCTCGATTTTTTCCGTAGTTAAAATGAAATTCTGCCCCATCTTAAGCTTGGCATAACCATCTTTAATTTTACCCAAACGGATTTTGGGGCCTTGTAAATCTTGGAAAATTGTCAAAATCGTGCCCGCAGATTTTTCTATGGCACGCACATTATCAATCATCTGCTGTTTTTCCAAATAATCTCCATGCGAAAAATTCAAACGAAAAATAAAGGCACCTGACTCCACGATTTTGGCGATCTGCTCTTTTTGCATACAGGCCGGGCCCATAGTCGCAATGATATTGGCACGACAGTCAACCCTCTTTGAGATAATTTCTTCTTTGCTTAATTTTTTCATAATAAAAATTAGGATTTTTTTCTCCCCTTCTATAGGAAGTATTTTGAGATTGTCTCGCCTCAACCGTTATTTAACGGATAAAGGCGGAACCTAGTTGAACTTTACACCATAAAGACCCACTCTGTCAAACAAAAAAACCGCCCTTAAATAAGGCGGTTATAAAAATACTATCAGATTTTTAGCCCTCGGATCGGTTGTTTTTTAATTCTTCATAGAGACAAACCCTGCCGGACAACAAATACTCCTCTATTTTAGCAGCCATACTATCGCCAATAGAGGGTAAATCCATCAAAAGTTTTATGCCACCCTGCCTATAAACTTCTTCGATATCCTCGGCCATTTCATCTATCGTAATGGCCGCTTGCTGATAAGTTTGCGGCTTAAAGGCCACGCCCTGGATTTCGAGCATCTCCCCTATTTCAAAAAATATTTTGGCTATCTCCTGATTTTTCATTGCTCGCTAAATAAATAATTTAATAAGGCTTTTGCTCCCAGTTTAATATAAACATAGACGCCCACGCAAGCCAATAACAACTCTGAAATGCGCAAAACGATAGAAAAGGCCACAGCAATGCCGGGCGGTAAACCCAAAGCCCCAAGGGTAAAAATCTGCGCCACTTCCATGCTCCCCAAAGCTCCCGGAATTAAAGCCATCATAGATATATAGGAAAAGCCTTGCACGAAAATTGTTTGACCCAGAGTCAAAATCTTACCGGTTAAAAAATAAATTGTAGCCCAAGTTTGAATTAGAGAACAACTAGCCTCCAGACAAGCAACGAAGAAAAATCTTTTGATATGCTTATTTGTTTTCAAAAACTCAACAAAATTATTAAACCGCTCGATAACCGAAAAAGCCACCTTATGCTTTTCCGGATTAATTTCAACTTTAATCTCTTTATGCAACCATTTAGCCTTACGGGACGTACGCATTAAAGCAAAGCCTAAGATTAAAATCAGCAGGATGAAATAAAACACGTTCTCCTTGCCATCTAACCAAAAGTAATACATGATCCCGCCCAAAATAATAAAAATATTAAGGAAGAGAATAAAACTTTTTTCTATTAAAATACTGGGTATTATCTCCTCGCGCGAACGCTTAATTCGGGTTTCTACCGTATAAGCTTTAGCAATCTCTCCCCAGAGGCCCATGGCCGGGGCAAAAAATCCGATGGCATAACTGCCAAAATAAGCTTCTAATAAATGGCGGTAAGGAATTTTAATATCATATGATTTCAGAATTAATTTCCAGCGCAAGGCCCCGAAAGAAATAATGCCTAAATTCAAACCGACTACTGTTAGCCAGCCCCAAATACTTATACGCTTAAGATCACTCCAAATTTCCGCCCAACCCGAAAAAGAGGCTAAAGACCAAAATAGGGCCAAACCCAAAATAGTAAAAAAAATTATCAACCAAGTTTTTCGCATGTCAATGTTGACAGTATGTTTTACAGCCGTAAAATATAAACATAATATACTTCTAAATTAACACAATTTATGAAAGAAATAAAAGTGGCGATTTCTGGTTTGGGCAATTGCTCTTCCAGTTTAATCCAAGGCATATATTATTATAAGAACATAAAAAATGACGATGAGCTCGTTCCGGGTTTGATGCACAACGTGGTCGGGCCATACAAAGTCGGCGACATTAAAATCGTGGCCGCTTTTGATATTGATGCCCGCAAAGTCGGCAAAGATGTTTCTGAAGCCATATTTGCCTTGCCGAATTGCACTAAAACAATTTGTAAAGACATTCCTAAAATGGGGGTCAAAGTCCAAATGGGACCGGTTCTTGATGGTGTCGCTGACCACATGAAGAACTACCCGGAAGAAAGACGCTTTGTAGTAGCTAAGGCCAAACCGGTTAATGTGGCGGCCATGCTTAAAAAATCCAAGGCTGACGTGCTTATTAATTATATGCCCGTGGGCAGCCAACAAGCCACCGAATATTATGCCAACGCCGCGCTCAAAGCTGGCTGTGCCTTTGTAAATTGTATGCCAGTCTTTATTGTTTCTGATCAGAAGTGGGCGGAAAAATTCGAAAAAGCCGGGCTCCCCTGCATTGGAGATGACATCAAATCCCAAGTCGGCGCTACTATCACCCACCGGGTTCTTTCCCACCTCTTCGCTCAACGTGGAGTAAAAATTGACCGCTCTTACCAGCTCAATGTCGGAGGCAACACTGATTTCTTAAACATGCTTGAGCGCGCCAGGTTAAAAACTAAAAAGCTTTCCAAGACCGAAGCCGTAGAAGCCGAGCTTTCCCAACGCCTCTCTTACGACGATTTACACATCGGCCCATCAGATTATGTTCCCTTCCTTAAAGACAATAAAGTCTGCTTTATCAGAATGGAAGGCCGCAAATTCGGCAATATCCCGATAGAATTAGAACTGCGCCTCTCGGTGGAAGATTCCCCGAATTCTGCAGGCGTAGTAATTGACGCCGTCCGGCTGCTTAAAATTGCTAAAGACCGCAAAGTGGGAGGCCCAATACTTTCCGGGTCGGCTTACTTCATGAAGCACCCGCCCCAACAAATTTCCGACGAAAAGGCGCGCGAAATGATCGAAGAGTTTATTCTCGACAAACGCGAACGCTAAAACAAAAAAGCAGACTTTCGTCTGCTTTTTTTGTTACTTATTTTCTTTTTTCTCCCAAAACTCTTTAGCTTTTTCAAAATAGCTAATCCTTTTTTTAATTTTATTCATCTCTGCAGGGTAAAACTCAAGCAGCCTGTTGCATAAATTGAGCATCCATTTTTTGCGGCTATTCGAGGAGATTATAGTCACAGTATTAGCATTAGCAATTTGAATTTGCCCCCATCCTAGAGCGCCTACCGTTAAACAATCCCAATCAAGAAACTCAATCGGGACAAAAGTTACATTTTCAATAATAACCTTTGAAACAGCAACCCTGTAGTCTATTTTGAGAATGCAAAAATAATTTTTGTCGTTCTCGTAGAATTTCGATAACCTCTGCACCGAAGTTAAATTTGGCATGTTAAATACCGTATCCAAACGATGCGTTTTTACATCAACAGCATAATAGAATCCTTGGTTATCAATAAAAGCCAAATCTGCCAAAGAACGACGGGCAAAATTTGCAAAATACTGACCGGCAATATCACCGATAATATCCTTAAAATTATCAGAAACAATACTCTCAATAGCATCTCCGACGGCTCGAGGACTATTTTGCGTCCTCTGTGATAAAAAATTATTTTGCTTATTCAAAAAATCTTTTACCTTTTGAGCTAACTCTTTATGAGTATTAGTATAAAATATCGGACTTTGTTCTTTCATAATAATGCACCCTTGGCTTTGCTTAGTTTATCCTTCTTACTGCTTAACCGTTCATTGAGGGTATTTCGTTCCCAAAAAATATTATCCTCATATCCCTGGATATTTTTATTGTCTTTAGCCATATCTAACCTTTTTTCTGCAAGGCAACAATATTTTTCATCAATTTCAATACCGACAAACCGGCGGCCAAGTTTGCGAGCTACTACAGAAGTTGTGCCCGAACCTAAAAAAGGGTCAAAAACTATATCGTTTGGTTTAGAGCTGGCCAAAATAACCTTAGCAACTAACTTTTCCGGCTTTTGGGTTGGATGGTCTGTATTTTCCGGCATAGACCAAAACGGGATGGTTATATCGGTCCAAATGTTGGAAGGAAAAGTTATTCGATAATTCCCATCAGCAGTAGCCTGCCAATCTTTGGCCCCGCCATTATTATCCTTGTAAGGCGCTAAAACCTTTCGCTTCATTTTTACCTCATCAACATTAAAATAATATTTATTGGAAAGGGTGCAAAACCAAATATCCTCAGAACAATTTTTCCAATTATTGTTAGCCCCCCTGCCCTTTTCTCTTTCGAAGGTTATGCGGTTTTGAATTTGAAAATATTTTTTCGCAACGTTAAAAATTGCTCCGGAGGTTCGCCAATCACCGCAAATATAAACAGAGGCCTCGGGCTTGAGAATGCGTACTAATTTCGACATCCAAGAATCGAGCCATTCCTCATATTGTTTTGGACTAAGTTTCTTAAATGTCGTAGCGTTAAAATTCTTTTGCAGATTATATGGTGGATCGGCAAAAACTAAATCCACAAAATTCTCAGGAAGGTGTTGCAGCACCTCAAAAGCATCCTGATGAATGGTTTTATTTTCAATTTCGCGCACACTAACTGGCCTATTTATGGTTAATAGGCGTTGACGCAGTTTCAAAATATCTCCTTGGCTCAAATTAATAGTTCTATTCCTTGGTGCCCTATTTTTTTTCTCAGCTTTCCTGTCCATAAGCCTAATTTTTCCTTTAGTTGCTCATTACTTGAATATCTTATACCCTTCCCGCACCACCTTAGAAACTTTCATACCGAATTCTTTGCCCTTGAGTGCCTTTTTAATCTTTTCGTGATTAAATTGCATAGAGGTGATAATCTGCTTAAAATCCGTATCCTCTCCGCCCACAAAATGCAGTTTATCTTTTAACTTCAAATCTTTCTTGGCTTTTACAACCGCCACTTTTAGCTTATCAAAATAATGCGTGACAATACCCACCAGCTTCTCCCCTTTCAAAGGAGCGGGCTTAAGTTTTTTAATTATTTTTTTGGCTTTCTTTGCCGGCTTTTTAACTTTCTTTTTTATAGCCATATTTTTATTTAATTTTTTTAGCAATGGCAAAAATACTCATGGCCTTTGGCGGCTTGCCCTCCTTCCAAACTTTTACAATCTCTAAGCCGCTTTTTTTCAAAAGATTGGCCAGCTCATTTTCTGTAAAGCAATGAAAATAACGATGAGCCACGACTTTTTGTTCAGAATTTTTCCAAGGAAACATAATATCCCCGAAATCCATTTTATTTTGCCCCAGAAATTTCCAAAAAGTATTTTTGGCTAAAATCGAAGCGGCCTCCGGGATTATTTTCAAATCCCATACCCGAAAAAGCATTTTACCCCCGGGTTTTAAGACCCTCATTTGCTCTTTAATAAAGCGCGAGCGTAAATCATTGCCGGGAATATGATGAGCTACTGAAATGGAAAGCAAATTATCAAAATAATTATCCTCAAAGGGTAAACGCAAAACATCCCCCTCATAAAAACGGCCTTGCGGATATTTTTCCGTTGCCAATTCAATTAATTTTTTAGAAATATCCAAACCGTAATAATCAATACCATACGAAATTAATGCCTCAAAAACCGCACCCGAACCGCACCCCGAATCCAATATTTTCCCGCTAGGCCCTAACTGCGCAATCGCGCCTTTAAGATAGGTTGACAAGTTAAGCCTTGTTCTTGCATAATCAGGAGCAATAAGGTCATAACTTTTCTGGGTATCTTTGAGGATTTTCTCCTGCAATTTCTTATCCATAAATGAAAAACTTAATTGAGCAAGCAGTCATAGAGTTCATCAAATCCCAGCCCAATACTGCGGAGGATTTGGCACGCTTTAAGCGCGAATTCAGCAAAAAATTCAAACTTCAAAACATCTCTAACGTTTCCCTGCTTTCAGCATACCATAAACTGCTTAAAACTGGCAAAATTAAGGATAACCCAGCCATTAGAAAACTTTTTATCAAACGCCCAGTGCGCTCGCTTTCCGGCATTGTTAATATTTCGGTTTTAACCAAGCCTTATGAGTGCCCGGGGCGCTGCCTTTATTGCCCACAGCAAAGCGGCATGCCCAAAAGCTATCTTAAAGGCGAGCCGGCGGCCCAGCGCGCTTTTGATTTGAAATTTGACGCAACCAAGCAAGTTGCCCAGCGCCTGGAAGTTTTAAGCCAAAGCGGGCACGCCACGGATAAAATCGATCTGCGCATAATCGGCGCCACTTGGAGCGCATACCCTAAACAATATAGAACCAAATTTATTCGCGATTGTTTTGCTGCTTGTAATTTGTCTAAAACAAAAGTTGCTACCTTAGCCCAAGAGCAAAAAAAGAACGAAAAAGCCAAGCACAGGATTATCGGTATTGCCGTTGAAACTAGGCCAGATTGCATTGATATAAAAGAAATCAAATTCTTGCGTGAATTGGGCGTCACTAAGGTAGAATTAGGCGTCCAGTCCATTTTCGATAATGTTTTAGAACTAAACAAACGCGGGCATTTAAGCGACAAAACAATTTTAGCTACAAAACTTTTACGCAATGCCGGTTTCAAAATCGCCTATCAAATAATGCCCAACCTCCCCGGTTCGAATTTCTGCAAAGATTTAGAAATGTTTGAAATTCTTTTTAACGATAGCCGCTTCCAACCAGACTTTTTGAAAATCTACCCCTTGGCCGTCTTGAAAGAAGCGCCACTTTATAAACTCTGGAAAAACAAAAAATTTAAGTCTTATACCCTTGAAGAACTAAGCGCTCTCTTGGCCCAAATAAAATGCAGCCTTCCCTACTATGTTAGAGTGGAGCGCGTTATCCGCGACATTCCCTCACAGTATGCTCTTAATGAGGCAGCTAAAGTCACTAACTTGCGCCAGCATATTTTAGAAGACTTAAAGAAAGCAAATAAAGCCTGCCATTGTATCCGCTGCCGGGAAATCAAAGGAGAAAAGCTTAAAGAAAACTCCTTGGAACTTTTTATCGAAAAATACCAAGCCGGCGAAGGGCAAGAATTCTTTTTATCTTTTGAGAATAAAGAACGCACTAAGCTGATAAGCCTTTTAAGGCTGCGCCTGCCATTTGGCGAAGCTATTTTGCCAGAATTAAAAGATGCCGCCCTTATCCGCGAAGTCCATACCTATGGCCAGCAATTAGAGGTTTCTAAAAAAGAAAAGTCGGCCAGCCAGCACCAGGGCCTGGGTAGAAAACTTTTAGAGATTGCCGAGCAAATCGCCAAAAAGAACGGCTATAAAAAAATCGCGGTTATCTCCGGAGTGGGAGTCCGCGACTATTATCGCAAATTCGACTACAAGCTTTCAGGGACTTATATGATTAAGGAATTATAAATCATTCCTTAACTTTTTGTATTCCTGCTTTACTACTTCCCTGTCGTCCCAAGGGATTTTTTTGCCCTTTTCTTCAATGCTTGGCTCGCAACCTTTGCCCGTAATAACCACTATGTCGCCAGGTTGCGCTAGGGATAGAGCCATCCTGATGGCTTCGCGGCGATCGTATATTTTTTTAGCTTCGCGCGCTTTAACCCCTTTGGCCACATCCTCGATTATCTGCATAGGATCCTCATCAAAAGGATCTTCATTGGTGATAATAATTTCTTCAGCGTATCTATCGGCAATTTCCCCAAGAGCCGGGCGCTTCCATTTATCGCGCCCGCCCCCCGCCGAGCCCAAAACCGCAATCAATTTTTTGGCCTGCGGCTTTAAGGTTTTATATAAAAGTTCCAAAGCAATAGGCGTAAACGCATAATCAACAATCACCCGAAAAGGACTATCCATCACCTCTTCTCCCCGGCCATCAATCTTTTTGAACTTAAATAAAATATTACTCAAACGCGGCAAATCAACACCCTGCTCTAACAAATAAGCGACAACAGCCAAGGCATTATAGCCGTTATATTCCCCGACTAAGTTAACGTCAAACTGCTGCCCTTTTACTTTGAACTCTACTCCCATAGTCCCAACCTTAAAATCATCAGCTTTGATTATTTTATCAATAGCGGGCTTTTCGTTTTTATCATCCACGCAGTAGCCAATCTTTTGCCTGGCCGCAAAATCCAAAAAATATTTTGCCTCTTTGTCGTCAGTGTTGACTATATGGATAGCCCGAGGCGTTTCTTTGAAGAGGCGCCCTTTGGCGTTCTTATAATTTTCAAATCCACCGTGCGCTTCAATATGTTCAGGGCTCAAATTCGTAAAAATAACCGCATCAAAATCAATAAAAGAGTGGCGGCTTTGCTCTATCCCCTGCGATGTAATTTCTAAAACCGCATACTGGCAATTTTGTTCCTGGGCTTCGCTTAAAAATTTTTGCACAAAAAACCTACCCGGCATGGTCATGCGGGTTTTATTAGAACGAAAATTATCCCCTAAGCGGAATTGGATAGAAGAGGCGCTAGCCACGCGAAAGCCGGCCTCTTTAAGCGCAAAAGAAAGCATTTCCACCACTGTTGTTTTGCCATTGGTCCCAGTTACGCCGATTACTTTGAGCTCCTGCGAAGGACTACCATAAAGGCGCGAACCAATCCAAGCCAAACAAAAATGATAAAAATTCACCAAGGATTTGGGAAAATATTTGCTGATAGTCATCTTATTTACCGATATTTTTCAAACACCATTTCACTTTATCTTTTATGCCCTCAACTTCTTTGGGAATATTCTTCACCAGCTCTCCGGCATCTTTGGCTTCAAAACCCAAAGAGACAAGCGTATCGATTATCTTTTTTTCTTCCGGAGAAAACGCTTTTTGGCCCGCCTTCAAAGAACTGATTTTACCGCTTAATTCCAAAATAACTTTCTGAATTTTTTTAGTCCCCACTCCTTTGATTTGAGCAAAAA
Organism: Minisyncoccota bacterium; assembly: GCA_041651395.1. Lineage (GTDB taxonomy): Bacteria > Patescibacteriota > Minisyncoccia > Minisyncoccales > JAGOPM01 > JBAZJI01. The sequence continues at coordinate 930,672 of JBAZJI010000001.1, read as the reverse complement.
AACCCTCATCGTTACACTCAATCGCTTGGCGCAAATCATCAAGAGTCCCAAGTGAGGCAACTTTTAAGGAGGCTTTAGGGCCAAAGCCGGAAATACTGCTTAGAGTTTCAAAAAGCTCCAAACCACTCTCCTCACAAAAGCCATATAATTCAAAGCCATCCCGCTTAATTTCCAAGCTCGTATAAAGCTCGGTTTGCGTGCCTCGCGAGAGCTTATTTAGATCCCTTTCGGGCATAAAAACCTTAAAACCAATACCATTAGCCTCCAAAACAGCATAGTTCAAGCCCTTAGAAATGATTTTGCCCTTCAGGTAAGAAATCATGGCTTAATTATAATAAAGTTTACGCCCTAAAAGCAATCTCCTCTTCCCCTCTTGCTAAATTTCAATTTATATGTTATTTTATTGGTAAACAGATATGCCGATTACAACTTCAGCCAAAAAGGCTCTGAGGCAAAACTTGAAGGCTAAGCTCGTTAATGCCAAGCAAAAGCGTGAGCTCCATGATTTAGAAAAAGAAATCATTGATTTATGCTCCGCCAACAAGGATGAGGCCAAAAAACTCTTTCCTAAATACATGAAGCTTGCCGACAAGATGGCTAAAAGGAATATTATTGCCAAAAATGCTGCAGCCCGCAAAAAGGCGCGCATCGCCAAAAAGCTCAAATAACTTCAAACTAAAAATCCCTCCGCCAACCGGCAGAGGGATTTTTTAGACCATATTAACAACCAATTCCAGCACTAACTCCGGGTCTATCTGCCCGGTTTTAGCTTGAATATCCAAGTCGAGCAATTTTTTGTAAATATCTTTTAATTGCAAAAGACTATAGTCGTGCGCTTTCTGGGCGGCTTTTTGGGCAACAAAGGGGTGCATTTTAAGCTCGGTAGCGGCTTCGCGCTGGCCCAAACCGCGCTCCTGTAAATCTTTTACAACCAATACGTTGCGGATTTGGGAGGCAATCATACCAAGCATGGCCTGTGGGTTTTCGCCGTTTTTCAAATGGCGGCGCAATAAAGACATAGCCTGGGCCTTATCCCCTCCCAGCAGCGCATCCATGGTTTGAAAAATATTTAACTGTACATTGACCTTAACCATTTTCTGGCAATCTTGAAGAGAAATCCCTTGGCCATCTTTATAGGCCGCTAATTTTTGCAACTCGTGATAGAGCAACCAAGTATCATGACCGCAGTTAACCGCGAGAAATTTCACGGCCAAGCTTTCGGCCTTGGCGCCCATTTCCTTTAGTTCTGCGATAATCCACTTTTCTAAAGCCGAACCGGAAAGCTGCTTGCATTCCTTGGCTTCACCGATTTTTTGCAAATAAGTTAAAATAGCATCATTTTTGCGTGGCATCTGCGATTCGAAAAACACCACGATATTATCCGTATTCTCTAAAATATTCTTGCGCTCTTTTTGAAATTTCTCCTTAAAATCAGCATCAATATTAGCTATCAAATCGTAAGCCACGCACAATTTTTTAGAGCTAAAAAGTGAGTCACTGCGCAAAATTTCTTTGAAATATTTGAAATCTATTTTTTTAGAAAAATCTAAAATCTCTAAAGGTAAATTTTTATTTTTAGCCTGTAACTTGGAAACAAGGGCGAAAAGCTCCCTCTTGGCCTCAAAATTATTTTCTCCAAAAATCAGATAAATCATATTTATTACGGTTTTTGACAACGCGGACAAAACCGGGCCGTCCGCCCGCCCACCTTAACTGTATTTAATTTATTTTTGCAACGAAAGCAAATCAATTTGTCCCGACCGTAGACTTTTCTAGCTATATCGAAATTACCCTTCTCCCCCGAGGTGTCGCGGTAATCCGAAAAACTTTCGCCTCTAAGCTCCACTGCTTTTTTTAGAATGGCGATGCAATATTTATATAAATTTTTCAGCTGAACTTTGGATAGGGTTGAAATTTTTGCCAAGGGGTGAACTCTGGCCGCCCACAGGATTTCGTCTGAATAGATATTGCCGATCCCGGCAATAATATTTTGATCCATCAACACTTGCTTTATTTTGCCTTGTGGTTTCCGGCTTAAAACATTTTGGAAAACCGCCAAAGTAAACCCGGGCTTAAGGGGATCGGGTCCGAGCTGCAAACCCTTTTGCTCGGCTAAATCTTGGGCATTAAAAATTTCTAATTTAGCAAATTTCCGGATATCTGTTAAGGCCAGCATGCCTTTTTTATCCAAAAAAAACATTACGTGAATAAATTGGTTTGTCCAATCATCTTGAAGCGGACCGACATTTAATGACAGCCACTTCCCATTTTTTAGCTCCCATTGCCCGTAAAGCAAATGCCCGGTCATTTTCATATGCGCCAGCATAATCTTGCCCCCGCTTAAATAAAACAAAATATTTTTACCCAGCCGCTCTATTTTATTTATTTTTTTACCCTTTAACTCTTTTTTGAATCTTTCAAATTTTGGATTCTTAAAAAGTTTAGGAGCGTCAGTCCAAATATCAACAAAGGTCCTGCGAAGGACCTTGTGATTGAGCTGAGTCACTATTGTTTGAACTTCAGGAAGTTCAGGCATAGAAAATTATTTTTTCAAAATGCCCTTTACCTTCTCAATGATTTCCGAAGGCGTAAAGTGCGCTTTGATCATAAAATCAATGGCGCCAAGTTTCAAGCCTTTCTCAATATCCTCCTTTTGCCCCAGATTAGACAAAATAACAACAGGAATGGCAGCAGTTTTAGCATCTTCCTTCATCTTGGCTAAAACATCAAAGCCGCCGATGCCCGGCAAAATTAAGTCCAAAAGCACAATATCGATACCGGGTTCTTCTTGGGCTTTTTTTAACCCCTCTTCCCCATCAACTCCTTCAATCACTTCAAATCCTTCATTAAACAGCTTTTTGACAATAAGCTCCCGTAAAAAACTATCGTCTTCTATGATTAAAATTTTTGCCATATTTTTGTAATTAAACTTTTCCTATTTGGCGGATTACTTTATCGATTACTTCCTCGGGATCAAATTCGGTTTTAACCAACCAGTCTACTGCGCCTAATTTTTGCGCCCTTTCCAACTCCACCGGTTGCCCGGAATTAGAAACAATAATAATCGGAATCTTATTAAGCTCAGAATCAACTTTTATTTTTTCCAAAACTTCAAAACCGTTTACCTTAGGCATTATAATATCAAGCAAAATCAAATCGGGCTTAAAACTTTTAGCCTTAGCTAAACCCTCCTGCCCATCCAAAGCTACCTCCGCTTCATATCCTTCATCTTGTAATTTGTTTTTTAGCAGCTTAGAAAGGATTTCCTCATCTTCGATTATTAATACCTTTTTGGGCATATTTGTTTCATTTTAATGAAAATGCGTCTGGTTTGCAAATGTCTTTAGGAATTCGCCGGCAGAGTGAAATAAAAGGTTGTCCCCTGTCCTTCGATAGAATCAAACCAAATCCGGCCGCCATGCGCTTCAATGATATTTTTAGTTACAAACAATCCCAGGCCTGAACCGGAAGTTTCGCGACGCAAAGCATTGGATGAGCGGTAGAATTTCGTGAAAATCCTGCTCTGCTGCTCTTGGGGAATGCCGATACCCGAATCCCGGACAGAGCACTCTATCTCCTTGGCGCTTGAGTTGAATTTTAAGAACATTTCCACTAGCCCGCCCTCGGGCGTATAATTCATGGCGTTTTCTACTAAATTCTCCAAGGCGATCCCGATTTGTTCCTTATCCAAGGAAATCAAAGGCAAGACCTTTTCCGGCTTATGAAAAACGAATTTTAGTTTCTTAGTTTCCGCTAAGCTTGAATGTTGTTCAAAAACACTCTTGGCAATGTCCTCCAGCTGAATCTTTTCCATTTTTTGCGTAAAGCGTCCCTCTTCGATACGAGAGACATTAAGCAAATCATTAACCACTCGGATAAGCCGTTCAGTCGAGATAAAGCCTTTATTCAAATACTCCTCTTGCTCTTTGGTAACTTTTCCCCAATCACCATCGCGCATCATTTGAAAAATCCATTTAATAGCCGAGAGCGGCGTGCGCAACTGGTGGGCAGCAATAGAAACAAATTCACTCTTAGTGCGCTCAACCATCTTCTCTCTGGTAATATCATGAAAAGATACCAGCTTGGCCCCAATCTCCTCACCCTTCTTAATATATATGGAAGAAACTTCCAAAATTAAACTCTCCCTAATTGGCACTTCTTTGCGGTAAAAAGACTCCACCCCTTTAGGGAAAATCTGGCTTAAAAAATTCAAAGCGGGTTCTTGGGTTAATTGTGAAAGTTTTTTCTCCAAAATGGCCTCTTTTTTCAGTTCAAAAAAAATTTCGAATTGCGGATTTACCAAAGAGACTTTGTCGTCTTTATCAAAGACAACCACTCCATCGGCAAACCCATTAATAATAGCTAAAGTCTTATCGCGCTCAGAAATTGCCAAATCGCGGGAATTAGTGGCATCTTCAGAAAGATTTAGAAGAGCTTTTTTGAAATTTTCAATCTCTTCAGACTTAAGCTGCAGATCCTTAAATTGGTCTTCCAGTTCCTTTTGGCGGGCTTTAACCTCCCCTTCCAAAAGGCCCACGCGCTGAGATTTAATCATGGCGTATTTGTAATCCTGTGCCATCTTATTAAATCCGAGAGCAATCTGCGCGATTTCGTCCCCGCCCTCAATACGTAATTTGTAATCCAAATTTCCCGAATTAATCTTTTTTACCCCTTTATCTAATTCGGAAATCGGCCCTAAAATCCTAAAGATAAAAATGACCGCTAAAATAAAGAGCAAGATCATGGCCGGGATAATAAAAGAAAAAGTTTTAATAGTGCTGCTCACTACCTGATCCATGACCGGCCCATAAGAAATATAATAAATAAGAGTATATTTGTGAAAACCCAACTCCTCAATAATCGGATAAACCAATTTAATAACCAACTCCCCTTGGTTAATGGTTTTAACTTTAGACTGAGTAATAACATCTAAAACATCCTTGTCTGAGCCGCTTAGGGTGCGAAAGTCTTTACGCGAAACATCTTTAGTATCAAATAAAATATTACCTTTAATATCAACCATTTTCACCGATTCAACGACCGGCATGGTGGCTAATAATTTTTTCGAGGCCGTTTGAAAATTTTCGAAATCATTAAGGTAGTATTTAGTGTAAGCGTCAAGAAAACTATTGGCGGAAAATTCCGCATAATTCTTTATCTTATCGTTTTCCTTGGCTATTAATTGATTGCGAAAAACATAAACCCCGGCCGCCACTTGGGCTAAAACCGCCACCAAAACAAAGCCGATTAAAAATACCAATAATTTGTATCTAAGACTTGAAGGCATTTTTAAGTCTCTTTCGACTTTAATTTATCCAGCTCTTTTTTAATTTCCAACATCCGCACCTCCCGGCCAACCATTAGCTTATTGGCGCGCTCCAATTCTTCTACCTTTTTTTGCAGCTCCTGGGTTCTATTTTTCACTTGTTGATCGAGGTTATTAGTCAGTTCTTCCAATTCTCGCGTGCGCGCCTTAACCCTGATTTCTAAAACTACTTTAGCGTCCTCAAGGGTCTTTTTGGCTTTTTCCAATTCCGCCACTTGGGCCTTAACTTCATCTTGCAAAAGAGCGCGCTGTAAATATTCAAAAGACATGCTCCTGATCAAGGTATAAGCAATAATACAGTAGGCAAAAAATACCGCCCAAAGCAGAATTTTCAGCCACCCGGTTTCGCTGATTAAAAACGGCACCAAAAAAAGAATAAGCCCGATAGCCACCACCAAAGCTTGGGTTAAAATAACTTTGATACCAAACAGCTGTTGCTTGATTATGGCGAAAGCCGTAAACCCTAATAAAAAAATACTGGAATACTCGCCATAAATATAATAAGCATTCTGGTAATTGCCCCCGGCCACAATGGGAAGAATAATATTAAAAACTGTCGCAGCCGCTCCGAAGATAGCGGAGCCGATTAAAAAATATTGGACTTTGAGTTTGTCCTGCCGCTCTAATTCCGGGTATTTTTTGAATAAAACATAATAATAATATATCAAAGAAGCGGCGGCCCAAATTAAAACCGGAATCTGAAGAATTCCGCCTTTTTGCACGGAAAACCGCCCGGCAATATCAACTTCCGATACTATTAATGGAGTTAAAGAAATTACCAACCAGATCAACCAACTTATAGTATAAAACCAATCCACTATCTTGTTGCGCTTGCCCTCTTTAGGAAAATACGAAATAAAATAATATGTCGCAATAAAAAATATTGAGACGAAAACCCAACAAATTCTTCCAGCCCATAAGGAATAAAAAGCCGCATTCTCTGGAGGGAAAATATATCTGCCAAAGCCTGAAGCAAAGTCCGCATCAATCCAAAGCAAAAGGGATGCTACCCACCAAAAAAATACTATATTTTTCTTTTCTTTCTTATTAGAAAGAAAAACAGCCAGTGCCAGAGTGAGCCCGGCTAGATTAATAACGCCAATTATCAGCTTATTAATTAATTCAAAATCGACCTGCATGGTGTGGTCGATTAAATCTTACCATAAGTTGTCGCCCTTGGCACCATTAAAGCCTGTTAATTAAGCTAAAAAACTTATACTCCTTAAATATCGCTTCAACTTTAGCTTTTTCAAATTTCCCCCAAATGCAATCTTCTTTTTTGAAGGTAACCGGCGCATCGAGCCGCGCAGCGGCCAACTTATAAGAAAGCTCGATTAAATTTTTATTTTTGAGCAGTAAATCTTTGGTTTTTTGATTCAAATCCCAAGCCTCGCCACTTTCAATCAAAGCGAATATTTCCTTAATGCCTTTATATTGCCCCAATAACTCTTGAGCAAATTTGGGTCCTAGGCCCTTACCGCCGGGAATATTATCTGAAGCATCCCCGGCTATCGATTTATAATCAATAACTTGATCGGGATTAACGCCAAACCTCTCCCGAACTTTTAACGCATCATAAATTAGGGTGTCTTTAATGCCCTTACCGCCCAAGCCGTAAACTTTTATTTTATCGTTTACTAATTGGGTATTATCTAAGTCCCCGCTGACAATATAAACTTCGCACCCCTCCCCTTGCGCCTGCACGGCGAGTGTGGCAATTAGATCATCAGCCTCAAAACCTGAGACCCCCAGAACGGGCACGCCAAACACTTTCAAAATTTTTTGCACGTGAGGAATTTGGGAATACAAATCGTCTGGTGCTTTGGCCCGGTGCGCTTTATATTCTTGATAAGCCTCGTGGCGAAAATTTTTACCTGCCACATCAAAGCAAGCCAAAACGTATTGCGGGTCTAAATCCTTAATCGCCTTCAAAAACATAGCCATAAAACCATAAACCGCCTGCACCGCTTCCCCATTACTCAAGGTTAAAGGCGGTAAAGCGTGATAGCTTCTATGCACCAAAGAATTAGAATCTAAAATTATTAGGCGATCGGATTTCATTTTAATGAATAGTAATCTTTCTTGTCTTGGGATCGATATACTCAAAAAAAGCTTGTTTGCAGGAGGGCGGCAATAATGACTGGATATTCTCCGGCCACTCCAAAACCACAAAATTACTTGGATTAGAAATTATTTCGGAAAATCCCAAAGCTTCCGCCTCTTGGGCCGTTTTTAACCGATAGCAGTCAAAATGGAAAAGATGGGAGAAACCCCTTTTGGCGGGAATTAAATATTTTCGAAAAATTACAAAAGTCGGGCTGTTTATATTTTGTTTTACCCCCAATTTCTTAGCTAAGCTTTTAACGAAAGTAGTTTTTCCGCTACCCAAATCTCCAAAAAGAGCCAAACAAGCCGCCCCAGCCTTTGGTTTATCTTGGATTACCTCTCTTAACAGCCGCTCAGCTATTTTTTTAGTCTGAGCTAAAGATTTGGAAGAAAATTCCTTTTTTTTCTTTAATTGACTTTTGGCCTTTTTTGCCATATAATTTCAGGGATTTATGCAGGAGGAGAGGATAAAAAACCTCATCTCGCGCTCAGAGACTATCCTAATCGTTCCGGCTAACCCCAATGAGCCGGAAAGCTTTAATGCGGCCTTAGCGCTTGCCCATATTCTAAATAATATGGGTAAGAATGCAAATATTGTAAAAGAAAATATTCTACCACCCTTGGAATCCTCGGAATGCAAGGCGCACCTGACTATCAATACCAGCGGACGCGACATTTCCCAGATATATTATGAAAAAGACAGGGATAAGCTCAATATTTTTATTGATTACAAAAACGGTTCTATTTCTCCCGAAGATATCTCCTTGGCAAATGAAATCCAACCGCCGGAATTTGATTTATTAATCACAATCGGGGTTGATAATTTAGCCACTTTGGAGGATTTTGCCGAAGATAATTTCAAACTTTTTTACGAGAAACCTATTATTAATATTAATAATAATTTAGAGGCAGAAACCTTTGGGCAAGTTAACATTCTTAAAGATAACCCTTTAGCCCAAATCATTATTGCTTCATTTTTAGATAAAACTTTACTCGACGAAAAAGCTATTAATCTCTTAAAAGAGAGTGCGGTTTGTTTTGCTCAAAAAGGCGGCAGTCAAGAAAAGCTGTTAGAGATATTGGAATTTTTAGCCGGGAAAAAAAATTCCCCCAGCCCAGACGAAGAGCCAACCTTAAAACCAGCCTTTGCCGATTTAGCCCAAGCGGAGGAGCGCAACCAGAGGACAAGATTTGTGACTCGGGCAATGCAAAACATGGAAATTGACCTAAAATCAAATATTCCTCTATTTTACATAAGTGCGGAAGACTTTTTGGCAACGGGCTCAAATGTAAAAAATGTGGCTGAGGTGGCAACCTTAATCAAACAAAATCCCAGGTTCAATTTTCCGGGATTTGCCATAATGTGGCAAAAACCTAATAATAAAGACAGCTTTGATATACTTCTCTACTTCCAAAAACCGGAAAAAATCAAAAATGCGTGGCGAATTTTGGGCGGAGAGACTAAGGGAAATGTTTTACTTTGCAGTATAAGTAATAAAGACGAAAACCAAGCCAAAACAATAATCACTAATATATTATGAATTCAAAAATCACCGAAGAGTTTATTATAGAAGAGAATTATTTTAACCGGCTCTCTTCTGTTATTAGTAGTATTGGTGATTTTAAGAATTTTTTTGAAGCAGAAAAAGGCCATGATATCACACTCTTACTGGCCTCGCTTTTGGCGACGGCAATTGCCTTGCGTGTCTCCGATATCCATATTGAGCCAGAAGAGTCTGATTCAAAAATCCGCTTTCGAGTAGATGGCCTACTTCAAGACGCAGCTCAAATAAACCCAGAGGTGGCCAAAACTATTTATTCCCGCATCAAACTTCTTTCCGGTATTAAATTTAACGTAACTAATAAACCCCAGGATGGACGCTTCGCTATAAGTGTCGGGAAAAAGCAGATTGAGGCCCGCGTCTCCCTTATCCCCTCTAATTACGGCGACTCAATTGTTATTAGAATATTAAACTCCGAAAATATTCTTGATTTAATTGACTTAGGCATCCGCCCGGATATTTTGAAAAATTTCGAAAAGGCCATTGCCCAGCCTAATGGGCTGATTTTAGTCACTGGTCCGACCGGCTCAGGTAAAACCACCACGCTTTATGCAATATTAAAACGCCTCCAAGACCCCACGGTCAAAATAATTACTATTGAAGATCCAATCGAATACCGCCTGGAGGATATTACTCAAACCCAAATAGACTTGGAAAAAGGTTATTCTTTTGCTGAAGGCTTGAAGGCCATTGTTCGGCAAGACCCTGATGTTATCCTAGTCGGTGAAATCCGCGACAACGAAACTTGCCAGACGGCTATCCAGGCTGCCCTGACCGGGCATTTGGTTTTAGCTACTTTACACACTAATGATTCCGTTGGCGCTATTAATCGTCTTATGGCTTTAGGGGCTTTGCCACAAAATATCGCCCCGGCACTTAATTTGGTTGTGGCTCAACGTTTAGCGCGAAAAATTTGCCCGGCTTGCGCCAAAAAACAAAAAATCTCTACCCAAGAATACGATATACTTAAAGAAGAGATTAAAGAATTACCTCATAATATTGAACCGAAAAATTTTAGCAAAGAGCTAAAACTCCCCCACCCTGTGGGCTGCCCAAAGTGTAATAACACCGGATATATTGGCCGCATAGGACTTTATGAAATGTTTTTCTTGGATAATGAAATGAAGGATTATATCGTCAAGGAAAACTCTACAATTAAAATTAAAAAAATGGCGCAAGATAAAGGTTTAATAACTATGCGCCAAGACGGGATCTTAAAAGTTATAGAGGGTATAACCTCCTTAGAGGAAGTGCAAAGAGTTGTGGGACAATAAAAAACAGCCCTTGAGCTGGGGGGATTTACTTTAGCTTGAAGCTCAAAGTTCGAAATTATTCCGAGGAGCGCTCCAGCCGAAGCCAAAACGTCCATTTCTAAGAATAATCCCTATTTCCCCAGCTCAAGAGCCACTTTCCGCAATTCTCTTGCTGCTGACATACTATAACCTATATTATAATGTTTGTCAATAGTAATACCCAAAACCACACATCAGCCCTCCCCGCTCTTGATAACCAATTAAGACCGAAAAATTGGAGTGATTATATTGGCCAAGAAAAGGTTAAAAAAACCCTACAAATAATGATAGGGGCCTCTAAGAAGAGATCTGAAGCTTTAGACCACATCCTCCTTTATGGCAATCCCGGTCTAGGTAAAACTACGCTCTCCTATATTATCGCAAAACAACGCGATGTCAATATCCATGTGACTTCCGGGCCAGCACTGCGTAAAAGCGGAGATTTGGCTAGTATTTTAAGCAATTTAAGCGAGGGGGATGTTTTATTTATTGATGAAATCCATAGGCTTAATACTATCTGCGAAGAATTAATCTATCCTGCTATGGAAGATTTCAAGCTTGATTTGATAGTAGGCAGCGGGCCAATGGCACAAAATATGGAAATTAATCTCCCAAAATTTACCCTTATTGCCGCCACCACCCGTATTGCCAACCTCTCCTCCCCTTTACGCTCAAGATTTGGGGCTACCTTTCAATTAAACCCTTATGCAGAACAAGAATTGTCGGAAATAATTCTAAAGTCCGCTCAAATACTTAATATTACTATTACCGCTCAGGCTGCCCAACTTATTGCCCAAAGCTCGCGGGCCACCCCCAGGATTGCCAATCATTTGCTTAAAAGAGTTCGGGATTTTGCCCAAGTTAACAATCTGGATATTATTGAGCCGCAAACTGTAAAAGAAGTTTTTGATTTTATGGAAATAGATTCGCGCGGCTTAGGACCAGAGGATCGCAAAATCCTCACCACCATTATTAAGGCTTTTGATGGTGGCCCGGTTGGCTTAAAAACTTTAGCCGCCGCCACTATTGAGGACGAGGATTGCATTATTGATATTTATGAACCCTATTTATTACAATTAGGATTCTTAGAAAGAACCGCCAGGGGTAGAAAGGTTACGAACTTAGCTTATGATTACCTGAAAATGAAAAAAATCGGCTCAACTTTAGTTTGACAAAAATCGATTTTCTTGTAATAACTATTTTGAAAATTATTTACTAATATCATGTCAGGTCATTCCCATTGGGCAACAGTAAAACATAAAAAAGGCTTAGAAGACGCAAAACGCGGTAAGATTTTTTCTAAATTGAATCGAGAAGTCAGTGTGGCTGTCCGGGAAGGCGGGCCTAACCCCGACCATAATACCAAGCTGCGGATGTTGATAGAAAAGGCGCGCCAATACAATATGCCTAAAGATAATATTGAGCGCATTATTAAGAAAATTAGTGGCGGTGAAGAGGCGGAGATTTTAGAATCATTTTTATTTGAAATGATTGGGCCTGGAGAGGCAGCCATTTTGATTGAAGGTATTACTGATAATAAAAACCGCACCCTGGGAGAATTAAAAAGGATTACTACTAAATTTGACGCTAAATTGGTTGGTGAAGGTGCCTTAAAATGGCAATTTTCTAAAAAGGGCATGATAGAAATAGAGGCGGATTTAACCAAAAAGGAAGAATTGGAAATGACCGCTATCGAGGCTGGAGCCGATGATATTGAATTTGGAGAAAACTCCATGACAATTTATACCTCCCCGGAAAACATCGATACAGTACGTAAGGCTTTAGAGGCTAGCGGATTAAAAGTTAAATCATTTTCAATTATTTGGATTACTAACGAAGAAAAAAGTATCACTCCAGAACAACAAGCTTCTTTGGAAAAACTTTTTGAAGCCCTTGATGATAACGACGATGTTCAAGAGCTTTATACTAATGTCAACTTCTAAAATATGTTAATCCTTGGGATTGACCCGGGTACCGCCACGACTGGATTTGGCTTAATAGAATTCGAACCCCAAACAAAAAAATCGACTAAAAAAATACGCTACATTGATTGTGGCGTAATTTTAACTTCAGCCAAAACCGATCACGCTTTACGCTTGAAGGAAATTTACGAAGGGTTGGTTTATTTAATCGAAAAACATAAACCAGACGCTATCTCCGTGGAAAAGCTTTTTTTTCAGAATAATGCCAAGACCGCTATGACGGTAGCTCAAGCCCGAGGTATGACCCTTTTGGCTTGCGCTAATTATAATATTACTTACGAGGAATTTACCCCCAACCAAGTTAAAATGGCTCTAACTGGTTATGGACGGGCTAATAAAAAACAAATCCAAAGGATGGCCCAATTAGCTTTAGGCTTGAAATCTATACCCTCCCCCGACGACGCGGCTGATGCCTTATGTGCCGCAATTTGCCTAGCTAATGCTTACAACCTTAAGAAACTGTTAAAAAACACTTGACAGCGCTTTTAGAATTTCTATAATCCCATAAGAATAACAAAAATAAGTAAATAATATTTTTGCATACATAAAAATATGTTTTTCCAAGAAGAAGAAAATAAAATATACTCTTTCTGGGGGGATATGACTAACGAAGAAGATGACGATACGGAATATGGCTCAGAAGAAGATGGGGAGGATTTAGGTATCGAGGAAGATCTGGGAGAGGGTTCTGAAGAATTAGAGGAAAAAGAAGAGGAAGAAGAGAGTAGTAACGACCACGACGACGATATATAAAAAAACCATCCGGCTACCCGGATGGTTTTTTTGTTATTTAATCTTTATAAACCGACGCTTTCCTACCTGTAAAATATCACCAGCTACAACATCTACCTCTTGTTTATAATTTTCAATTACGGTGGATTTTAATCTAACCCCCCCTTGTTCAATAAGCCGCCGGGCTTCTTGTTTAGATTCGGCTAATTTAGCCAAAATAATCAAATCAACAATATTAATCTTGTTTTGAGTGACCTCCACTTCAGGAATGTCTTGGGGGATTTCTTTATTTTTGAATATATTTTCAAACTCCCCCAAAGCCTTTAGAGCTGTTTCTTGGCCATAATACAAGGAAACGATTTCTTGGGCCAATAAAGCTTTGGTGTCTCGGGGATTTTGGCCGTTTTTTATACCATCTTCTAGAACCTTTATTTTTTCAAAGGGATAGCGGGTGCAGGTGATAAAATAATCAATAATATATTCATCACGCATAGACATAATCTTGCCAAACATATCATTAGGCTCGTCGGTAATATTAATAACATTCCCCCAAGAAGTCGACATTTTACGGCCATCTAAACCCCAAATCATTTTTAACATCATAATATTTTGGGGTTTTTGTTTATAAAGCTCCTGTATAAATCTCCCAGCCTGCAAATTAAAAAGCTGATCCTGGCCACCAAGCTCCACATCGGCTTTAATAGCAACCGAATCGTAACCTTGAAATATCGGATAAAAAATTTCATGTAAACCGATTGGCTTTTCTTGTTCCCAACGCTCTTTGAAATTCCGACGCTGAATCATCTGTTGGGCGGTATATTTTTGGGTAATAGAAATTAATTCCCGGACGGAAAGCTTATCATGCCATTCACTATTATAATGAACCTCTGCCTCCCTTAGATTAATTATCTTTCCTAGCTGCTCTAAATACCCCACCATATTTTCCTCTACCTCTTCCTTGCTTAAAACTTTACGCATCGCCTCCTTATCGGAAGCATCTCCGATGGTAGCGGTAAAATCACCAATAATTAAAATAATTTTATGCCCTAAATCCTGGAAATCTTTTAACTTCCATAACTGAGTGGCGCGGCCAAGGTGGATTTTTTTACCAGTTGGATCAATACCTAATTTCACTCGTAATTGCTTACCAGATAAAAGAGCTTCCTTAAGGTTTTTTTCATCAACCAATTCTTCCACCCCCCTTGACAGTAACTCCTCAATTTTGCTTAAATCAGTGGCAATTTTCATAAATTTATTATATCATTAATCGTAAATTTTGAAACTTGTCAAAATGACTAAATATATCGGAATTAAACGTTTATGGTCGTGGATTGTTGAAAATATTTGGCTAATTTTACGATCGGCAGCAATTTTGATTCTAATTGGTTTAATTGGGGTTGTTTTATTGATGATTTACTTTACGAAAGACTTACCGCAGCCTGAAATTTTTAACGAAATCCAAACCACTCAAAGTACTGAAATTTACGACCGCACTGGAAAGGTTTTACTTTACAAATTAGGCCCAGAAGATAGGGAGTTAATCACTTTAGACCAAGTACCTCAACACTTAAAAAATGCCATATTAGCTACCGAAGATTCTCATTTTTATGAACACCCTGGGGTAGATATTAATGGTTTAGTGAGAGTGGTAGTTTGTTTTGGCCAATGTGGTGGTGGCTCAACTTTAACCCAACAATTAATCAGAACTACTTTTTTATCGACTGAAAAAAGCATCGGAAGGAAAATTAAAGAAATCACCCTTTCCTTACAATTAGAGCGGCGCTATTCTAAAGATCAGATATTTGAATGGTATCTTAATAGGGTCCCCTACTCCGGCAATATTTATGGCGTTCAACAGGCAGCCAAAGTTTATTTTGGAAAACCCGCTAAAGATCTCTCTATTAATGAAAGCGCTTTATTAGCCGCCTTAATACAACGGCCTTCATACTTCAGCCCTTTTGGCTCTCATGTTGATGAATTAATGAAGCGGAAGAATGATTACGTGTTAAAGAGAATGTTAGATGAGAAATTTATCTCCAGGGAGGAATATGAAAAATATATAAAAGAGCCTGTTGGTTTTGTTAAAAATAAAGACAGTATTTTAGCTCCCCACTTCTCTTTATATGTCAAACAATTACTTATTAATGAATATGGTGAAGATTTTATCAATGAAAACGGCTTAAAAGTTTATACTACCCTGAATTGGGATTTACAAAAGGAGGTTGAAAGAATTATTAAAGAAAAAGGAACTTATAATGAAAAATTTAATGCCTATAATGCAGCCGCGGTTGTAGTTGACCCAAATACCGGGGAAATACTTTCTATGGTTGGCTCTAAGGATTATTGGGGCCAAACAGCACCTCAAGATTGCACTAGTAATTGTTTATTTGACCCGCAAGTAAATATGACTGTTTATGGCAATGGGCGGCAACCTGGTTCAACTTTTAAGCCTTTCATTTATGTCACAGCTTTTAAGAAAGGCTATAATGATAAAACAATAGTTGTGGACGAACCGACTAATTTTGGGAATTGGGGCGGCAAGGATTATACCCCAACCAATTATGATGGTTTATTTAGAGGGGCGGTTACTATCCGCTCAGCTTTAGCTATGTCATTAAATATTCCCGCAGTTAAAACCTTAATGTATTTAGCCGGGCTTCAAGATTCGGTCAAAACCGCTCAAGATATGGGTATAAACACGCTTAAACCACCTTATGGGCCATCAATTGTGCTTGGAGGCTGGGAAGTTAAGCCCCTAGAAATTACTTCGGCCTTTGGGGTATTTGCCACTGAAGGAATGAGGGTTGACCCCCACCCTATACTGAGGGTAGAAAATACCAGTGGAGAAGTAATTAAAAAATATTCTCTTACCCCTAAGCGCGTTCTTAGTGAAAAAGATGCCAGACTGATTAATAATATCCTCTCCGATAATATCGCCCGTTCGCCTATGTTTGGGCCAAGATCCAATCTTTACTTCGATAATTACGCGGTAGCGGCTAAAACCGGTACTACTAATGACTTTAAGGATGGTTGGACTATTGGCTATACCCCTAAAACAGCTATAGGGGTTTGGGTAGGAAATAATAATAATGCTGCCATTAAAAAACTTGGTGAAACGATGGCGGGTCCAGCCTTCCATCAAATTATGCAGTATTGCCTCTACTTATACCCACCTGATAAAGAATTTACTAAGCCTTAAAAAAATACCCACTCAAGTGGGTATTTTTATTTCTTTCTCGATTAAGCTTAGGTATTTTTGATTGGCATTACCAAATAAAGGTAATTAGGATCACTTATTGATTTAATAACTGAGGGACCACTATCGCCATTCACCTCGAATATAATACTTTTTGATTGAGGGCTTAAAACACCATCAGTTAAATATTTATAATTAAAGCAAATCGATTGTTCTTTACCTTCAACCTGAGCTTGAATATGTGATTGATTTTCACCAATATCGGTATTTTGTGAAGAGATATCTATCCCACCATCACAATTAATATCAACCCTAATCTCATTAGTTTTATTGGAAAATAAACTGGCAATTTTTAATTTGTTTGCAAAATCGTCAGTTACCACTATCACTTTTGTTTCGTTTTGTTTAGGAATAATGTCTTTATAATTCGGGAAATCACCCTGAATAAGGGTAGAGGTTAATTGGACCTTCGGATGATTAACTTCTCTATAATAAGATTCCAATAAAATTTGATTGGTATTAAAATATATCTTTACACTCTCCTCCCCTGCAAATATATTTATTATCTCTTGGGCGGTTTTTTGGGGAATTATAAAAGAATGATCTTTTTTGAACCCTTCCTTAATAAATATATTTTTTTCCGCCAAACGGAAACTATCAGTTGCGACCAAGCTTAATTTCTCTTTTTGAAAATTCAGATAAACACCGGAAATCTCTGGGCGAGACTGGTTTATTGAACAAAAATTTATAATCTGCGCCAAAGCCTCGCAAAATTCCTTCGCATTGATTTCAATCGTATCTTGATTATCAATTTCCGGTATTAAAGGAAATTCTTGAGAATCAAACCCTTTGATTTGCGCTTTATAATCATCACTCTTTATATCGATTGAATTACCCTTGGAGTCGATATTAACCTTTTCATTATTAATCGTAGAAATAAATCCGGAAAATAGCCTTGAGGGCACTACTAACGACCCTTCTTCATTTATTTTAGCCAATACCCAATACTTTATCCCGATTTCCAAATTAGTACTAACTAGACATAAAAAATTCTTTTCTGTTTTTAAGAGGATGTTATTTAAGATTGGTAAAGTAAGGTTTTTGGAAACTATCTTTTCTACAACAGATAATGCTTTTTTTAGATTTTCCTTCAAAATTAAAATTTTCATAAGCGAGTAATATAATTAATAAAATTATTGTTGTTGTTATATGTGTGGATAATTAGCGAATTTGGAATTATTCTCTTTCAAATCAATGGTTTTTATTGTGGATAAATATCTGAACAAATCTGTGCCTATTCGTAATTATACAAGTGAAATCTCAATAATTAATCTTTTTGTTTTTATATCCACAATTCTTCCATTTTTAATACCATAATATCAACAAAGAAATTAATAATATCCCAACAAAAAATCCACAAACTTATTAACAATCAACAAGAATAGATCATCTGTTTTATCGTGTCTATTTCATCAGAAAAACCATCAACGTCTTTAATAGCAGATTCAACCTTTTTACAAGCATAAATAGCAGTTGTATGGTCTTTACCACCTAAAAAACGACTTATCTCCGGGAAGGATTTTTTTAATTCCAACCTCAATAAATACATTGCGATTTGGCGCGGCCGGACAATTTCCTTTTTCCTTGATTCGCTATAAATATCTTTTTCTTTTAAGTTATAAAATTCGGCCACAACTTGCACTATCCTCTCAGGATTTTTTTGTTTTAAGGTTGGAGAGATAATGGTTTTTAGTATTTTCTTTGCCCCCTCCAGATCAATCTGCTGCCCTGTCAGTTTATAATTAGCGATTATTTTATTAAGCGCTCCCTCTAATTCGCGCACATTACGCTGAATGTTTGTGGCAATATATTCATAAACATCTTTAGGTAAATCCACCCCCTTTTCATTAGCTTTCTCCATTAAAATAGCGATTCGGGTCTCGAAGTCTGGGATAGCAATATCAGCAATCATCCCCCCTTCAAAGCGGGAGCGGAGCCTATCTTCAAGGGCGGCAATAGCTTTAGGTGGCCGATCCGAGGAAAGAATTATCTGTTTATTTTTTTCGTATAAAGCATTAAAAACATTAAAAAACTCCTCTTGAGTTTTTTCCTTTCCAGATAAAAATTGGATATCATCTACAATTAAAATATCAACCTTCTTATAATTAGCCTTTAACTCTTCTATCGTCTGATTATGGATGGAATTAATAATATCACTAGTCAAAGTTTCAGAAGGAATATATTTAATCTTTTTTAACGGAAAATCTTTAGCAACCTGATTGCCAATCGCCTGGAGGAGGTGGGTTTTACCAAGACCTGTTCCCCCATAAATAAAGAAGGGGTTGTAAACTGTGCCCGGATTTTTACAAATTGCTTGAGCGGCAGCAAAGGTAAGCTCATTAAAAGCACCGACAACGAAATTTTCAAATTTATATTTAGGATTTAAGTTTGTCTCTTTATCGGCATTAATCTGGTCAAAGAGCGGTGCGGTAGAAGTAGGTATTAAATAATTATCCTCCTCTTTTGGTTTAGGTTGCTGGATAGGATTAACCTGATATTCAATATCTTTAATAGAGTTATCAAGGGAGTTTAAGATCTTAAGTATTTGTTTATGGTATTTATTCTGGATCCATTCCTTTGAGAAGCTGTTTGGAATAGAAACTATTACCCCTTTTTCTGTTCTGGTAAATATCGATGTCTTAGTAAACCAAGTCGCAAATTGCGCCTGAGTGATGGCTAATTGTATTTGAGCAAGGACAGCTTGCCAAAGTTCTTCATTAGTCATGTTGTTATGTTGTTCAATTCTTGTTCTTATTTTATTCGCGCCTTGAATAATGTCAATGAAATCAAATATCAGAACATTTTTCCACAGAAAGTTAACATCCTGTGGAAAAGCTGTTAATAGGATGTTGGTAATATAAAAATAGTTTGACTAAAGAGTCAAATTTTGTTACTATGCGTTTAGTAAAAAATATGTCGTTTACATACCAACCAAAAAAGAAAAAAAGAGCCAGAACCCATGGTTTTCTTAAAAGAATGAAGACTAAGGGAGGTAAAAAGCTCATCAATGCCCGCCGGAGCCGTGGCCGCAAACGCTTAGCCGTTTGATAACTATGTTCCCAAGATCATTGCGATTAAAGCGCAATAATGATATCGGTAGAGTGCTTAAATCCGGAATAGCTATAAAAGGAAAATATCTTATTATTAAAATCGTAACCAATAACCTGCCTAACAGCAGGTTTGGTTTTATCACTTCCTTGAAGGTTTCTAAAAAAGCGGTAATCCGAAATAAAGTAAAAAGGATTTTAAGGGATATTGCCCGAAAGCAAGCCAAGACTTTCACTGACCATAAAGACATTTTAGTGATTGCCCTTCCCACTTGCGCTCAGGCGACCTATCAACAATTGAATATTGATTTACAATCCTGCTTTGCTAGAATCAAAACACTCAAATGAATTTCTTTATCGAAGCCTACAATACAATTTTATTCTATCCGCTGTTTAATTTATCTCTTTGGATATATAACAGTTTGCCGATTAAGGATTTTGGTATTGTAGTGATTTTAATTACTTTAATTGTTAAGGCTATTTTATTGCCATTTGAAACCGGCGCTCAGAAGCAGCAGAAAAAAATGAAGGATATTCAGCCCAAAGTAGAAGAGATACAAAAAAAGTTCAAAGATGATAAGGAGGTTCAGGCCAAAGCTTTGATGGATTTATACCAACAAGAGAAATTAAACCCCTTTGCCAGTATCTCGGGGCTATTTATTCAGTTGCCGTTTTTATGGGCAATATTCCAAATGTTTAATCTATTTGCTCAACATTTCGCGACTGGGAAATGGGCCCAAACTCCCTTTTTATACCCAGGGATTGCATTACCCGCCGCTATCAATTACAATTTTCTCAGCATTTTAGATTTGAGTAAAACAAACTTATATTTAGCTTTTGGGGTGGTTATTCTGCAAATTATTCAAATGAGCTTGGTTTCTGGAGTTAATGTTTTCAAAAAAGCTAAAAACCCTGAGGAAAGAATGATGAAAAATATGAATATATTTTTCATGGCTTCCTTTGTCTTGATCTTAGTCCGCCTCCCCTCTGCCCTGAGTTTGTATTTTCTCGTTTCCATCATCGCTTCATTAATTGTGCAAAAAACAATATTAAGTAAGTCGTAAATTTATGAAAGCAGAAGAAATAAAAGTGATAGTAGCGGAGTTTTTGGAAAAAATGGGATTTATCGGTGAGGTAAATGTCGAGCTCGGCCCGGAAGAAAATGCCTTTGTAAAAGTGCAAAGCCCCGACTCTAAATTTTTGATAGGGCGCAATGGTGAGGTTTTAATGGATTTGCAGGCCCTCTTAAATAAAGTGGCGCGCCGTCGCACAACCGAGAATATATTTATTGATTTGGACGTTAATGATTATAAGGGCCAGAAAGCGCAATTTTTGAAGGGTTTGGCCAAGCATTATGCCCAACAGGTTTTGGGTAGTGGCTTAACTAAGGAAGTAGATGGGTTTTCGGCTTATGAACGCAAGGTTATCCATACAGAGTTAAAAAAATTCGCCGGCGTGGCTAGCGAAAGTAAAGGAGAAGAACCTAGGCGTATCTTGGTAATAAAACCCACTCAGAAAATATAAAAAATCCCCGCTTAAAGGCGGGGATTTTTAGATTAAAGAATTGGAAAGGTCATAAGATGTGTGCCACAAGATTGCCAGATGGCGCATGCGATTCCCAAGGTCCACCAATTACGGTTGGAGCAGACGCACTCCCCTATCTCCCTGTTATCGTTTAGGTTGGGGTCATTGCCCTTAAAAACTTCTCCTTTAATAAAGCCCAAATAATATTTATCGGCTATATGAGGATTGCCGCCATAAACAAGCGACATGTCTTGGCCGTTATAAAACTGGGAGATCATGACCGCAATACCGTTACGCACCCTAACTGATTTAGGAAAGTTGTTGCTGGTCGGAGAGCAGTTGATTTCCAGATATTGCTGTTTCATCGCGGTCTCATTCTCACTGGATTTGTCGATTAATTCGCAAAGGCTGTCCGGGAAATATTCTCCTTCTGAATAAACTTCTACATCGGCAGGTTGGCGGTTGCCTACTTCTAAAACTTTAATTGATTTGATATCTAATTGTTTACCCTCACTATCAGCCCAAGGAAATGTGGCAATACCAGAAGGATTATCTTCGGTTCCCTGCGGCGACCAGCCTTGGTGATAGGGCGGGGCGAAAACAACACCTTTGCCCTCATAGTTTTTTCCTTCCCAAGCCACTATCCCGATTCGGCGCCTGGGGTCAGCGCCATTATAAATTCTAAAACCGATTATTTTCCCCGGAATATTGCTGTAATCATTCATATATTCGATATTGGCGATATCGCCGGAGATATAAAAAGGTATAACAGCTTTAGATGGTTGGTTTATTTGCGATTGCCCTACTCTTTTATAAATATAAACCCCGGGCTTTAATTCGTAAGTAATTAAAGAGCCTTTATTATATATTTCAGGGAGTGGCATGCTGCATTCTACCGCCCTCTGGTCTTCGCCGCCGGCTTTAGGTGCTGGGCATGACCAATTATAAGCGGCTTCCGTTGGTTCTCCCGAAAAGTTGCGCCCGGTAAAAAAGTAAATTTTAGTTGAAGTGATTCGTTCTTGAGGGATTTTAATAGTATTGCCCGGCGGATCAAGGGTGGTTAAATCGGCTACATAATAGGGAGCCATTATTTTATCCTGCATAGAATTTTCGATACTTATCCCGGTAGAATAAGTCGTTAAATTCATGGTTGTTAAAGCCGGATTAATGGTTTGCAAGATTAAATAGGCTAAAAATAAAATAATAACTCCGACAAAGGCGGCAAAAATCCGATCTTTTGATTCTTTGACCTTTCCGGCATTACCCGCGGAAATATACCATTCGAATCCCGAAGAAATTATCACCCAAAGAATGATTAATCCGGCGGCCATAATAATCAGGGTAAAGATATACTGGATATAATCGGGCAGCAGTGGGGCGCGGTTGCCTTGGAAAATTGTTAGCCCATTAAAAGTTTTTGGATAATTAATTTGCCCGGAAGTTCGGACGGTTTGAGCTAAAGCGGTGCTACCCCATAATCCCGCCAAGAGCGTTAAATATAAAAGAAGAGATTTTTTCATAAAGATTAAATATTTTGATAAGAATAACAAAAATAATCTAAATGGTTGGTCGGTTCATCTGGCAGCGTGCCATAACTTTGCAGAATAAAATCTATCCGCAGGGGGCCTTTATATTCCATATCCCCCTCCCCAATGGCTATAACATCTTCTTCTTTGGCGGTGGGGGTATTACAGCGCAAAAATCCCAACCGGGAAAGATCAAGTTTTCTTTTTATATATTCCATTTCCACGACATAATTTGACGGATAAACTACCGGTAAACTGGTATTAATTTTACCCCGGAATATTTGGTTATAGTTTTGGTAAAATGTTCGATAAGGATCTATTGAGCGGCTAGCAATAATTATATCCCTTAAACTGGTGCCGCTAACCCTTTCGATATCATCGGTGGGCGGCTTAGCCTTCTCGATAAGGTCCAAATAGTTTTGGCTGCTGCGAGTAGCGGTTTCAAATTTTTCTGTTAGGAGTTTGTAGTTCTCCTCGGCCGCTTCCATATTACACATAGTTTTAGGTTCGGGAGGCAGAGGCTTACAATAACAATCCTGCGGGCCATTGGCATTGGAGGGGCAATCAAATTCGCAGCGAGCCTTGCATGAGGAGGGGCTGCAAGAATCGGAGAGTTTCAGCAAACTTTGGACAGAATTAAGATAATCCTCCGAATCGTCGGTCATCCCGCCAATTTCATTGCTGATATCGGT
The DNA here is from genome assembly GCA_041651395.1 of Minisyncoccota bacterium. GTDB lineage: Bacteria > Patescibacteriota > Minisyncoccia > Minisyncoccales > JAGOPM01 > JBAZJI01. Next base: position 907,627 of record JBAZJI010000001.1, on the reverse strand, counting down.
TAAAAACCTTATTGCATGGAAAAAGGCATCTCCGATCGGGATGGCGTCGCGCAAATAAGCTTCATTTTGATTTCCGCTGGAAGTATATTCTACGATCGTTGAAGCATCGGGTGCCGGAGTAACGGAAACTGCTGCCCCGCAACTACGCAAGGGCAAAATTAATAACAGGAAGAATATAAATTGGTGGATTTTTATTTCCATTTTATTGGATAAACCGCAAAAGACATATCTTCATTTACTACCTCGCCGCAAGAAAAATAGGAAAATTCTCCCCTGGTGAGATAGGGTTCCCCAAAACCCGGGTCATTGATATACATTTTATCCCCCTCGACTTTTGTTACTAAAACATAGTGGTTACAGGCAAAATCCCCTTCCCAAGAGCAGCGGGTTTTATTGGCGCGATATGAACGCCCTAAACCAAAATGATCGCAAAATAGCAAAACGCTTTTACCTAAATCATTAGATTGGTGTGCGATTGCATCAAAAGATTTTCTGTAGAGTGGTTGTAAAGTCAGATTGATTTTTTCTAGCCAATTTCCTAAAGCCTCCTCGTCCCAAGTGCCGTCGGCAAGGTTGCCGCCGTAGTAATTCATATAATAAAGCACCCGGTAAGGGTCCGGAGCATCACCTTCCGGGCGCAAACAAGACCCTCCAGCCGTATCCATACTGGAAGACGGAGGGTTGCTGCGGATGTAAGAGAGCCAGCTGCGGCGAGTGATAGCATTAAATTTATACCAATAGCCGATAGCCATAGACAAAGAAGTGTCGGCGCAGCCGCTTTTCCATAAAGGCGCTGCTCCACCTATGCCGCGCAGGCAGTTTCCCCAAGCGCCATCACCTTGATACCACATGGGGTAGTTTCTGGGTAATTTATTGGTATCGCTTGGCGGTTCGGGCAAAGGCTGATCACTATCGTCTCCCGGGTCAAAGTTGGGGTCTTTTGTGCCGCTAGCGGCTCCATGGCTGTAACGTTCTGCATCGGTAATGGGGTCAACATTCATATTCTTCATAGAATGTTGGGCTTGAATAATTGCAAGCCCGGCCTCTTCTTTATTGATATAAAAAACGGTCGGGTCAAAAGTTTTTCTGTCGAAAAGAGGCTTCCACTCCGGGAAAGGATTGGTGTCGTATTCGATAATTATGTTTTTGCCCGCGTCTTCACGCAAAGCCAAAAAGTCATAATAGCCAATAACGTTTATCCCGTCGGTCAAATTAAGTAAGGTATTAACTGCGCTTAATTGGCGTAGCGAGCTTTTAGGTGTTTCAAATCCTTTGCCCTGTTTTTTCATTTCCGAGCGGACGGCGGCGATATTATCTTTTTGCGCGGAAATTTTTTCCGTGATTTGGCTTTTTAGCGCGGCGAGTTTTTCTTTGTCACAAGACCCATTGGTGCAAATAGCGTTACTGCAAGGAGAAACATTATCTAAGCAGCGCGATTGCCCGCAGGTGCAGGCCTGCATCGTGCTATAAAATTCTTCAACCAGCGCCTGGATTTCTTTATTATTTTTTTTTAGCTTCTCCGCCCGGTCAGCTGTCCCGGTAATGGATTTCATGAAATTTTCGCTAAAAGAAGCTTCAGTGATTATTTCTCCCAGCGGGATAGCCAGATAGCGGGTGGTAACAGTGCGTTCTTTGCCCTGCAGGGCCTTAAAATTGTAAGCTAAGGGCTTCAAATTTAAGTCCAAGGAGTTTAGGTTCGGACTGATGGTGCTTAAAATTAATGAACCGGCCAAAAGAATAATCAAACCCAAAAAAGCCGAATAAATTTTTCCTTTGGCTTCATTAGATTTGCCGGGATTGCCCGAGGCTAAAAAATAAGCAAAGCCCTCCCGGACGATTATAAAAATTACGATTATGGCGGCGGCATAAACAGCCAAGCGATATAAGTAGGCAATATATTGGCCTAAATCCGGAACGCTATTGCAATTAAAATTCGGATAATTTACTTGGCACCAATTTCGAAAGTCATTGCTCGGTATAACCGGGGTAACTATACCTTCATTACTCGGTATAACCGGTGTAGGTACTGCTTTAACTTGGGCAAAGGTCGCGCAAGGAAAAAGAATAACCGCCAAAGCGGCTAGCCAAGAAAGCCAAAACAGTTTTTTGATTATTGGATTTTTCATCCCCCAAATTTTTTGGCCGCAATGATTTTTTTAACCTCATCGGGACTAGTGGTGATGAATTGGTTTTCGGCGTAAGAGGCCATCGCGCGCATAACAACGTGTTTTTGTCCCGCAAAGAATATCCCCTCTCCTACTGGAGATTCCAAGAGGAGCATTTTTTCTCCGTCTGTCAGGTTAAAAGTTTGCTGAACGGTTTCAATAGTGGCGCTGGATTGCTTCATTAAAAAAACAATGGAAGAATTGGTGACTACCGGTTTGCCATATTCTGACTTCATGAAGTCTTCAACGTCTTGAGTAATAGTGGAAACGCCTAACCAATATTTGCGGGCGCGTTTGACGATGCCAAATAAGAAAGAGGCCGAATCCTCGTTTTGCATCAGCCACCAAGCCTCATCAATAACCAGAATTCTTTTTTTAAGCGAGCTGCGCACCATATTCCAAACGTATTTCATTACCATATAGATGGCGATGGGGCGCAATGAATCTTCCATGTCGCGGATGCCAAAAACCACTAGATTATTATCGAGGGTAATATTGGTTTTTTGGTTAAAGAATTGAGCAAAAGTTCCCTGGGTGTATTTTCTGATTTTGGCCAAAAGGTGCTCGGCTCCCTGCATATTCTCCAGAACTGATTCGAAATCGCTCATTGTGGGCACATTTTCCGCCCAGAGGGTCGGATCGCTTTTAATGGTGATATCTTTGGCGGCGTAGGTTTCGGTTATCGCTTGGTCGATAATAGAATCTTCTTCGGGTGTTAACCCCCCCAACATAATCCGAAAAAGCCCGACCAAACTGATAATGCTACTGCGTAAAACATCCTCGGGATTTTCATCGGGGTTACTCCAAGAGATATCGAATGGATTAACGTGATCCTGCGACGATAAGGAGATATTAAAGAATGATCCGCCAACCGCCTCAGAGAGGAATTTATATTCGTTTTCCGGGTCAATAACAATAATATCGACACCAAACATCAAATGGCGCAGAATTTCTAATTTGGCAAAATATGATTTTCCCGAACCAGCCGTGGCAAAAATAACCTCATTGGCATTTTGTAGGCCAAAACGGTCAAAAAGCACTAAGGAATTATTGTGTTTATTAATGCCGTATAAGATGCCCTCATTGGAACTTAAATCAAAGGAGATAAAGGGAAAGCTCGTGGCTAAAGTTTGGGTATTCATGGGGCTGTGCTTAACCAGTAAATCCCAGCAATATGGAGAAGTAGAAATAAAGCCCTCTTTTTGTTCGTAATAAGCCGGCTTGATGTAGCTGAGGCGGGCCTCCAAGGCTTGGCGCAACTGTAATTCAATTTCGTTGAGCTCGGCTTCTTGGTCAGCATAAGCGGTGATATAAAGGCCAAGATTAAATATTCTCTCCTGTCCTGTTTGGAGATTGGTGCGCAAGGCTTCCAAATCCTTATAAGCGGTTTCCAGGCCAGGGTCGCGAATGAGTCCCTTTTGGTCCCGATCCATCATTTCAGCTTCAATATCCGTAACTTTGCGGCGTAATTCTTTGAGCGTATTAGCTGTATCCATGGGGTGGATATAGAGCGAAATGTCTAAGGCTGTATCCATATTTATCACCTGGGAAAGCCAGCCGACATTAAGATATCGGGGATAGGAAAAAATAAAATAAGTTCGCGAAAGCCTCCCGCCCAAGCTTAACATAGTCGGTTTAACATCGATTTCGTTGGGGACGATGATATCCATCGGGGTTACAGTTTGGAAATTATCGAAGCCCGGTGGCACGGGGGGTGAATCCTGGTTGGATTTTTTTAAGAAGTCGAGCAATCCCATAATATTATTTGATTAATTCTGGCGGAAGCTCTGGGTAATACCCCTGTTCAGCTTCGCGGGTGTGATAGAGCGACCAAAGCAAGTCAATTATCTCTTCGGTGCTCAAGGCGGCAGCTTGCAGGCCGGAGCGTTTCAGGCCTAAGGCGACAAATTCCAAACGTTGCCAAAGTTGATTCTTAGCCCTTTGGAAATTTTCTTCAGTCAAATCATTGACGAGTTTTTTGCTTACTGAGATACCCGATATTTCCGTCAGGTAAAAAGGTACGGCAACAAAGAAGTTTTTTGTCATAATCGTTCCAGATTTGACCAAGCCTTCAATAAATTTCAGATATTCTTGCATTTGGATTTTCAGCAAGGGATTTTGTTGTTGCTCTTCTAGGGCTCTGAGGTCATCAAAATACCGTTGCATATTCAATTTGCGCGACTGTACAACTATCTGGCAAGGGAAATCCAAAGAATTGAGAAATTGTTGAAATTGAAAAATAATGGCGTCTTGTTCTTCACCGGACTTGAGCCCGAAATTTTGGGAAGTGACATAAAGCAGCCCTCGGAGACTTTTATCTTTTAGAATTATTGTACTTTCGCGGATGTCTAAAATTCCTAAAAAGTCTTGGGCGGCTAAAGTATTATTTTTTTTAGGCCTTTCAATCATATCATTTTATTTAAGTCTGAAATTTTGCTTTGCCTTCTGGTAATAGATGACTTGGGCAATTCGGGCATGGCGGTATCTTTTTTTTCTGTGGGCAATTTGTTTTGTTGAGAAAATATCTCGTAACGTTTACTCTTCCAAATATAGGTGTGACCGATAAAAAAATAAGAAATGGTTTTACCGACAAAAGTCGGAATGCTCATACCGTGCACGCTGCCAAAAGCCAAACCTAAAGTTACTAGGGCAATAATCGGGAAAACAATGTGGGAATATTGGGGAATAATAAAATACAATATAGAAGCTAAAGCTACCCCACCCCCGACAAAAATAAGCTGCGAAAAGGTTAGACCGCCAATTTTGGTTTCGTGTTGTATTTGTGGTACAGGATAATCCATAAATTATTCTGGTTTTTCCCGATAGGGGTCGATTCCATCCTCTTCTTGGGAGGGCTTTGGGGGCGCCCAAGATGTTTTAAGTGGTTCATTGGGGGTATCCTTGGGTAAGGGGGCAGGCATGCTGCCAAAAAATGTTTGACCGTTCTCCAAAATTTGGTAGCGCTCCACCGGCGCAAAGGCGACAACATAAATTTTATTATAGGCCGCCACCCCACCCTGCTCGGAAAGCATCTGAATGTAATTTTTGAAATCTTCCACAGAGAGCGCTCCGGCTAAAACCAGTCCGACATTTTTTTGAACTTCGGCAAATTTTTCTGCAAAACCATATCCCTCGCAAACGGAAATTATAGTATCATTGACTTCCGAAGAATTCAAAATTTCCTTTAAGTCTGGCGGCAGAGCTTTATACATTTTTTCAAAATCAACATCGGAAGAGTTAACCATAATATTACGGGACGCGAGCATTAATTAATTCTTGTATCTTCTGCTTGGCGGCTTTTGTATCGGAAGTAAAATCAATCGGATTTCCGTGAATATCATTAAGTTTGATTTGCCTGTTTCTGGCGCCAAGCGTTGCAGCCCAATTAAAGCCCGCGGTATTATTATTTTTTAAGGCATTAGCTTGCCAGGCTGGGTCATTAATGATTTGTTGTATCTGTTGATTGATCTGCGGGTCGTCAGGTAATTGGGACATATAGGCGCCAAAAGCATCAGGCTTGGAGATATTGGCCATCATGGGTTGCAAAGTAGCAGGAGCCGATAAGGTGCTTGCTCCCATTGATTTGAAATCATCAGCCGAAAACATTCCAATAGTTCTATTAATCTTGTCGGGAGGAATAGCTTGCACGTACTGCTCGAACCATTGGCTGCCGCCTCTCTTGGCTGCGCCCATAATAACATCTTTGTCTTTGCTATACTTGGCAATTTTTTCAATCAAATCCGGCTTCATCAAATCTTCATGGCTGAGATTATCCAATTTTTCTTTGTTGAGTGAGCCGATAGCATCTTTGACTGCCTGTTCTTTGACCTTGTCATAGAATTTCTGGCGCGCCTCTCTGATATCTTGTTGCTGGGCATCGGTAAGGCCCAGAGCAGTCATCTCGGAATCGTAACTGCGGCCAAAGTTGGCGGATTTGAAAATTTCTTTAAGCAGGCTCTTGCGTTTTTCGCCTTGCCCGCCGGTCAAATCAACACCAGCTTTATTTATGGCTTCGTTCATGGCAATGCTGCCGGCATCCTTAACATCCTTGGTGTTATAAACATTCAAGAACTGTTCGCCCAAAATAGGATCATTAAGAATAAATTGATCGGCCTCAACCATAGCCTTTCTGGTCTTAGTATCAATGCTTTTATTGGAGAGAATTTTTTGTTTCTCTTCGTCTTTAAGCCCGGGAATTTTTCCTTTCTTGGCTAGTTCGATTAGCTTAGCTCTTTCTTGATAGTTAGGTTCAAACATAGGCGCCACTGTTGCCAAGTTTTCCATATATTTTCCTTCCCGACCCTGGGCTTCCATGCGTTCGTCGAGTTTCTTGGCCCGGGTAATTTTTTCGTCGGCGGCTTTTTGCCTTTGGCCAATAACTTTGTCGCCTTTCTCTAGGCCGCGCGAAGCTGCGGCATTAATTGATTGCGAGAGACTGGTATTTTTGAGCCACTTGCCGAATTTGGAATCTTTGGCTGTAGCTGTTGTCATGCCTTGTATTCCCGTTAAAGCTTTTTGCCCTGCTCCGCTCGCCAAAGCCTTGCCCATCATGGCGCCCCCTGCGGCCCCGCCCACACCCAATAAGGCGGTTTTGCCAAGATTTACCATTCCGTCAGCCGCCCCGATGACAGCGGTGGCGCCTGAAGCTCCCCACTCCAAAGAAAGTTTATAGCCCATATGTAGAATGATAAGTGGGATAAGAATGGGCATAATTATGGAAATGATATTGCCGAAATCCGCCGAAATATTAATGATGTAAAAAACTTCTCCGCCAATCGGGGAGCTCCTAAATAGTTTTGATTCGCTTCCTGCTAAAGCCAAGGAAACCCGGCCGGCAATATAAATAAATAGAGCGACATTGATACCGGTAAAACACCAAGCGATAAATTCTCGCCACCATCTTTCATAATACTGGCCCATTTGTTCAAAAAATTTGAAATAGGGTTGCCCTCGCAGTTGCCCCAAGGCTTGCATGGCAAAGGCCAAGGGCGCCAGCATAATTAAAAGCCATAAGGCGACATAGCGGCTCAAAAGTAAAATGGCAATCCGAAACATTGTATAGGCGGCAAAGAGCGCAAAAGCCAAAAGTGCCAAAAGCGCTGAAATTACCGTCAGGAAAAATGAGGCAAAGGAAGCGTCTTGGCTCCAAGATTTGCCGAAAATATCCATAAAGGCATCCACAAGCTGAATTTGTCCCAAGACCCCAGAAGCTGCCCCGGTTTTTAAGAAAGAAAACATGAAGACATTGGAAAAATCAATTATAGGGCCGGTAATAATAGGGGTAATAAAAACCAAAATGGCCGAAACGGCGAATTTGGTCAGCGATTGTTTGGCATCTAATAATTTAAGAGCAACGCCGATGCCGATACTGATAAGGGCCATGACCAAAAATATTCCCGCTAAGTCGCGGCATAAGATGATGCCGTCGCGCACAAAGGAAATTTCGGTGTAGCGTGAGCTCATACACTGATTACCCTCCCAGCGCACACAAACAAATGAGGGGTCGGCAATTGTCATCATTAATGAGGCGGAAACTCCCAACAAGGCCTGAGAGAGGCCTAAAACTATTTGGGCAACAACCCACATAACCGCGGCAATTACGCCCTTCAAAATCCAATCCAATAAACCCGCATGGGCAAAATGGGTTGGCAAAATGAGAATGGCTACTAAACCAAATGCCAAAAGCGCATTTTGACGATTAAAAAAGTTGCCAAAATTTTGGAAAAAAGAACGCAATTTATTTTGCATGCGCGTATTTGTTGTTACACGACTATTTTACCACGCGCGCAAGGCTTATCCCAAATGTTTTATTAACACTTCCCAGTCATGTAAAGAAAGGTTTTCCGGGCGGCTCAAAAGATCGATATTTTCTTTGGCCATTAGGGCTTCAATTTCATTTTTAGGCCTATTAAGACCAGTGCTAAGATTGTTAGAAAGTTTTTTTCTGGGGCTGGAAAAGCCAATTTTTATCAAACGGAAAATATCGGCAGTTTTTTGAGCGCTCGGTGCGTCATTTTTTGGTTCTATTCTGACAATGGCGCTATCTACCTTTGGCTCGGGATAGAAAGCAGTGCTGGGTACGATGAGTTCTAGAGAGGCATTTGCGTATATTTGGACCGAAAGGCCCAAAATGTTTGCATCCGGGGCCTGGGCGACAATTCTCTCCCCTACTTCTTTTTGAACCATTAAGGCCATTAGTTGCGGCCGGTTGGAGCTTTCCAAGATTTGCCTGATTAAGTGGGAGGCGACGTTATAAGGCAGATTAGAGGCAATTTTATACGGAGACTTAATTGTTGCCCAATCAAATTTTAGAGCGTCAGCATGGATGATTTGTAAATTTTTGAACTTGGCACAGGTTTTTCTCAGAATACCCACCATATTGGGGTCTTTTTCAATAGCCAGGACATTTTTGGCCGTTTTGCAAAGTGCCCCTGTTAGGGTTCCAAGGCCCGGGCCGATTTCTAAAACCGTATCTTTTTTTGTTATTTGTGCGCTGGCAATGATGGCCCCAACAGCCTCTGGGTCCATAATAAAATTTTGTCCGAATCTTTTGGCCGGTTTTAACCCATGACTGGAGAGTAGCAGCTCTATCTGGCTTGGATCAAATAAGTCATATTCCATAATACAGGCAGTATAGCAAAAAGTCCGGGAAAATCACTAGTTTTTAATGGCTTGTGGATAAAATGTGTAAAATTTCCTCTAAAACGGCAATTTTTAAGGTTGTTTTTGTTTTATGATCGTAAAATAAATAAGTCAAAAATGCCTTGACCGGCCCTTGAAGGGGTGCCATAATCATAAATAGCCTAAAAAACCGGCTCTTGGGAAGGCCTACTTAGGGCTTAAGCAGGGCTGGAAATCCTATTTTGTCCAGATTTCGACACTTAAAGAAGGAATTTTTTCTTCAGGGGGTGCATAAAAAAGCTTATTTTAGCATCGGAACTATACTATTGGCCATAACCACTGGCTTGCTTTTACTACCCGACAATACTTCAGATGCCACCCGTTTTGCCGTGAAGGCGGAAAACATCGCGGATTGCCAAACCCCTTACCTCACCCAGCGCAACGAAGATGCGGCTGTTTACGACCAGAATATTATCCAAGGCAATAGTTTGGCGCCGGTTTGCTCTCCGGAAAACGCCAGAATAAGAACTTTTGCCAATATTGAAGATGACTACCAGGAGCAGAGGCCCGAAGCCCAAAGTATTACAGGTAAGGAAATTGTGGAATATATTGTTCAAAAGGGCGATACCTTCCAGTCTATCGCTGATAAATACGATATTAAGCCGCAAACCATTTATTGGGCTAATGATTTAAGCGCTAAGAGCGCCATCAAAGAAGGAATGTCTTTGATAATTTTACCGGTCGATGGCTTGGTTTATACAGTTCAAAATGGCGACTCTTTGGATAAAATCGCTAAAATTTATCAGTCAGGAAAGGATAAAATTATTGCCTTTAATGAATTGGATAGCGAAAAGCTTTACCCTGGGGATATTTTGATTTTGCCCAATGCGAAGATGCCAGCTAAAGCTCCGACTTATTCTGCCCAAGGCCAATATGCAGACAATATCGTGCCCGACAGTTATTTTATCTGCCCAATTCCGCGCGTGAGTGGAGTTTGCAAAAAGACGCAAGGTTTACACTTCCGCAATGCGGTTGATTTAGCACCGGGTATGGGCTCTTGCGGCCAGCCGGTTTTTGCTGCGGCTAGCGGAAAAGTTTTGAAAGTCCGGACTTCCGGATATAATGGCGGATTTGGCAGCTATGTTAAAATCCAACATCCTTCGGGTTTAACCACCCTTTATGCCCACATGGGAAGAGTAAACGTTAAAGAGGGTGAAGATGTGGTCACTGGCCAAACCATTGGCTTGATCGGCAATACAGGCAGAACCATCGGTGTTACGGGCTGCCATGTGCACTTTGAGGTTGGCAGCATTTCCGGGGCCGCCCCGCGCAATCCGCTTCGATAATCAAAAATATAAAAACCTCCCCAGGTCGGGGAGGTTTTTGGTTAATTATTTTTTTGCCTAAACATTAGAGCTTCGCTTAAATGTTCTTGTTTAATATTGGGCTCACTGGCTAAATCGGCAATAGTGCGGGCAACTTTCAAAACTCGGTGATAGCCGCGGGCCGAGAGCGCGCCTGAATCGACAAATTTTCTGGCCAAATTATGGGACGCTGTATCCAACTGGCAATATTTTTCAATTTGCGGCACCTGCATTTCGCTATTGAGCAGAATCCCCTGCCCGGCAAATCTGGCCACTTGGATTTTTCTGGCCTCCAATACTTTTAATTTGATTTTTTGGCTTTGGGCTTGCCGCGTCTGGTCGATAAGGTTGTCGTATTTTACTTGAGGTAATTCTACATATAAATCAATACGGTCGACGATGGGGCCGGAAAGTTTGCGTTTATATTTGGCTAGTTGCCCCGAGGTATAATTTGGCCCATCGTCATTTTCAAAATATCCCCCGGGTGTGGGATTGGCCGCGGCCAAGAGTGTAAAACGGCAAGGAAAAGTGGCGCGCTGCTTGGCGCGCGAAATGGTGATAGTGCCATCTTCCATCGGTTGTCTTAAAGATTCTAAAACATCGCGGTGGAATTCGGGAAATTCATCTAAAAATAAGATACCCCGGTGAGCCAAAGTGATTTCGCCCGGATTAGCTGTTCCGGCCCCGCCCACAATGGCTGAGGGGCTGGCAGTATGGTGAGGTGAGCGAAACGGCCGGCTGCCCATGAATGGGTTTTCCGGAGTCAACAACCCCGCCAAACTATAAATTTTTGTTACTTCCACCATTTCATTTAGAGCCAGTGGCGGCATAATCGAGGGCAAGGCTTTGGCCAAAAGGCTTTTGCCTCCACCGGGTGGGCCAACCATTAAAAGATTATGCCCGCCGGAGGCGCAAATTTCTAGGGCGCGTTTAGCGGTTTCCTGCCCTTTTATCCAGCCGATATCTATACCCTCTTTGTCATTAATCTCCCCTAAAAATATTTCTTTATCTATTTGGTAATTTTCGATTTTTTCTTTGCCTTGCAGCCAGTTTATGGTTTGTTTAAGGCTATTAACTGGGATAATATTGATTTTTTGTGGTGTGTCCAAAAAGGCCAGGGCGCATTCTTTGGCATTAGCCTGCGGCACAATAATATTGGCAATCTCTTTATTTTCCCTGATAGCTAAACAAAGAGCCAAAACTCCCCGCGCCGGCTTGAGCTCGCCATTAAGCGAAAGCTCGCCGATGAAAATTTTTCCTCGTGGGTCAAATTTTATTTGTTCGGTTTTTAGCAAATAACCCAAAGCAATGGGCAAATCGTAAAAACTACCTTCCTTTTTCAGATCAGCCGGCGCTAAATTGACTAGAACTTTTTTGGCTTGGGCAAAGGCCGGAGAATAACCTGAGCTTTTTATGGCCGCACACGTGCGGTCTTTGGATTCTTGCACGGATTTATCCGGTAGGCCGACAATATCAAAAGAGCGGAGGCCGTGTGTAGCCTCCACTTCAATTTCAATAATGCGCCCGCCAAAACCTACAATTGCCGCTGAAAAGATTTTGACAGCCATAATTATCTATTAGTGAATTTCTTTGGCCTCGCATTCCATACAAAGCTCAGCCTCAGGTTTTATTTCCAATCTTTCTTTTGGGATCTCTGTCCCACAGGAAGTGCATTTCCCATATTGGTCCTTTTCCATTCTTGCCAAAGCTTTGTTGGTTTCGGCTAGTCGGTCCTCGAGGGTGTGCTCCACGGAAAGATCGGCCTCGTAAGCTTCAACCTCATCGGCTTCGGTATCAAGGCTCCCCTCACCTGCATTCCCTGCTTCGCCTCCAGACATTTCCGGAAATTTGGTATCCCAGTCGCCTTTAATATTTTTGTCGGGCTGGGCAAATGTTCCCAATTCCTTTTCTAAGGATTTTTTTTCTGCCAAGAGCGCTTCTTTTTGTTTGGCTAAAAATTCACTGTCCATAATTTTCTGTTATTTTTTTCTCTTTGATTTTATTTGTCGCTCAAGAGAAATGATTTTATCTTTAAGTTTTTGTTCTTTACTTGAAAATTCTTGCACCGACTTTGTAACCGCGGTTAGCTCTTGTTCTATTTTGTCCTTTTCTTTTACTTTTTGCAAATAAGCTTGGGCCGCTACTCGCCGTTTATTTTCAATATTTTGACGGGTTTCTTCAGTTTTGCGCTTGTCAGCCCCCTCAACTTCCTTCTCTTTACTCTCTAAAGAAACCAATTCTTGGTCAATAGCGAGCTTTTCGCCGGAAAGTTCGTGGAGGGATTTATTGATAATATTTTTTGCAGGCAACAGCGCGGAATATTGCGAGGAAAGATCTTTTTGTTTGCTATCAATATCCAAGAGTTCTAACTCGCAATTTATTTTTTGCTCCTCCAGATCAATGGTTTCTTCGCGATGGAGCATGTCCAGTTTTTTTTCGTGCAGCCTTTCCTCTTGGGCCAGCATCGCTTGGTATTGGAGCTTATTGGCCTCCATTTGGTCTATGAGCTTAAGGATTTTGTCTTCAATATCCCAGCGGGTTTTTTCTGCCATTTTCCGTTCGGTTTCTTTTTCTTCCCTTTGACGCTCCAATTCTTCTTCTTGGAGCAGGCCCCGGGCCGTCCGTTGGCTGGCGATTATTTGGCGTAATTTTTCTTCAACTTGGGATTCGTGCGCCATTGCATCAGCCAAAATTGTGTTTTCCAAATTTTCTTTTTTCCGTAAAAGTTCCGTGAGGCCGCTTTGCAGGGTTTGGGTGGAATTTCTGATTTCCTTGGCTTGCAGATCAATATTTTTTAAGATGGCGTCTTTCTCGGTCGAAAGTATGGATTTTTGTTTATGAATTTCCGCCAAAGTCTCCCGAAGCTGCGTTCTGGCATCCTTGGGTTTTTCCGGCTCAGGAGTAACTGGGGGTTTGTTTGGCAAGGCTTGAGCGCTTTGTGATGGCGGTTTTAGTGGCAGCCTTTCCGGCGCTGTCTGGGCAAAAGCTTGTTTGCCCGCTTTAATAACTTTTTCTATTTCTTGCGTGAATTTATCTTTGGGTGGCGGTGTTTTTTTGCGTCCAGGCACATCGACCGGCTCGATCCATTCGTAGCCGGGTAATTCTTGCGGTTCATATTCATCTAAATGCAAAGGCTTACCCCCTTCTTTGGGTGTTGGCATCTTTATGCTTGCCTCCTCTTGGGAGGCGCTGGCCATTTTAGAGGCGGCCATGCTTGGCGGCGGAGGCGGAACCATGTCGGGAGGAATCTGAGCCATTAAAGGCGGGGCTGCTTGTTTGGTTACTGGTTGGGGAATGGTTTTTTTCTCAACGGGCTTGGCGGGCGCAGCGCCCTTTTTTATCATTAGCTGGACCTCAGGATTGAAACCGAAAATCTGCTCTTTCTTTTCGAACTCTTCTTTTTCTTTAGCCTTTTGGAGTTGTTCTTCGGGTTTAGGTGCGGGAATAATTTGTTTAGGGGGTGTTTGGGCTTGGCTAGTCTCGGGTTTATTTATCGTGACACTTACGGGTTTAGGTTCTGGTTTAGGGGTAATGGGGATTTGGGCTTGAGGTTGAGAATTGGGATTTACTGGAGTTTGGTTTTGGTTCTGATTGAGAGTAGCAGGGTTTGTCGCGGTTGCCCCGTTTTGGGCCGGCTTATTTTCTTTGAGGCCCAAATTGACCTTAAGGGTTTTCATTTCCCCGTTTTTTCCATTACCGTTTTGGCCGGCTGACGGGATTTCAGGCGAGCCGGATTGATCATAATTGCCTATAGCTCCTGAGCCGGCTCCGACTTCCCAAGCTTCCAGAATGACAACATCGCCCTCTTTTAATTTTACGGGCTTGCTGGGCTTAAGCGGTTGCTCCAGAGGTTCTGGAGAGGGTGTTTGTTTAGCTGCGGTTTTAATAGAGGAGCCCCCGGTAATAATTTTGAATTCTCCCGGGGAAGTTGGTTGAGCGGGTGCGGGAGTGTTTTGTTTTACCGGCTTGCTTTGCCCCGCGTTGGCGGAAATTGTTTTTGGGGGTGCTTGCTGTGGCTGCTTTTGCGGCCACAGCTCCGGGGCAACAAATGTTTTTTGCGGCTCTGCTAAACCTTTGGACAATGCGATGTCCTTTTTCATTGTCCGGATATTATTGGGATTAATTTGGGGCCCCTGTGTATCTACAACAAAATCTTGGCCGCGTAATTGTTGCGCCATGGTTTTTAACGTCAACAATATTTTAACAAATTGCGCAAGGTTTGGGAATTAATATCAGTGGAAAAGCCCCACACCAATATTATCGGTATGGGGCTTTTCTGCTTATTTGCAATTTAGCGTCTACGATCGTGGCGGCGGTCGCCTCCCCTGTCGCGGGAGCCACCCCGAGGATTAAACCTTGGTGCGCGTTCGCGAGCGGGTTCGCTTTCTTCGGCTGGCGCGCCGGGTGTAAGATCTTTAAGGGAAAGTTTTATTTTCCCATTATCTTCGATACCGATAATTTTTACATCCACAATATCGCCTTCCTTTACCACATCAGTCACCTTCGCTACCCGATGGTTGGCTAAGTTAGAGATGTGTATCAGGCCGTCAGTAGAAGGGCTAAGCTCCACAAAGGCGCCAAAGTCCATAATATTAACGACTTTGCCTTTGATAATTTCTCCCACTTGGAATTCTTTAACAATGGATTTGATGGCTTCAATGGCGGCTTGAGCTTTGGCCCTGTCGGTACCAGTGACAAAAACTTTACCATCATCTTCAATATCAACCGTCACCTCGTATTTGGCTACAATCTCATTGATAGTTTTGCCTTTCGGGCCAATAACTTCGCCAATCTTTTCTGGGTTTATCTGGAAATTGACAATAACCGGTGCGTAGGGAGAAAGCTCTTTGCGGGGTTCGCTAATAGTGGCGGTAATTAAACCAAGAAGCTGCGTTCTGGCGGTTTTGGCTGCGCTTAAAGCCCCTTCAATTATCTCTTGAGTTAAGCCATCAAGCTTTACATCTAATTGGATGGCGGTAATACCCTCAGAGGTGCCGGCAACTTTGAAGTCCATATCCCCGTAGTGGTCTTCGGGACCTTGGATATCAGTTAAAAGTTTGAATCTTTGGTCGGTGGAATTTGGTCCTAATTTTGAGCCGTGCATCAAACCAATAGAAATACCGGCGCAAGGTCTTTTAATCGGCACGCCCGCATCCATTAAAGAAAGCGTCGAGCCGCAAACCGAGGCCATAGAGGTGGAGCCATTAGAAGAAAGTATCTCGGTTACCACACGGATAGTGTATGGAAATTGGTCGACATCCGGGATTAAGGGTATTAAAGCGTTTTCCGCTAATTGTCCGTGGCCGATTTCACGCCTGCCCGGCGGACCCAAGCGTTTTACTTCGCCTGAGCAATATGGCGGGAAGTTATAGTGGTGCATGTAGCGCTTCTTGCCTTGAAAATCGATATCTTCCAAAAGTTGTTGATCTCCGGGAGCTCCCAGGGTACAAATAGAAAGCGCCTGGGTTTGCCCACGGGCAAAAAAGCCCGAGCCATGGGCCCGCGGCAAAACCGCTACCTTGGCGGTGAGCTGGCGCAATTCGTCAAATGCGCGGCCATCGGCCCTTTTACCTTTTTCTAACGCTAATTTATGAAAAGCGTAATCTAACTCGCGCTCAAACCAGTTAGTTAAAAGTTTTTTGCAATCTTCATCGGGGTATTGCTGCTTCATGGCCGCAATAGTTTGCTCTTTTAACTCTTCAAGTTTAGCCATCAGTTCCTTGCCCACAAAAGATTCCATCGTGGAACCAAGTTTATCTCCCAAAAATTCATGGATCTTTTGTTCCATTTCCGCTTCCGGGAAAACATTGGCGGGAATATATTTTTCTTGCCCGCAATCAGCGATTATTTGTTTTTGGAAATCAATCAGCTGTTTCAAGTATGGGCTGGCGAATTTACAGGCTTCTGATACTACCTCCTCAGAAACTTCATCAGAGATGCATTCGATCATATTAATAAGAAGCTGGCCATTCTTTTCGTATCCGCCCAAAGTCAGCTTAATATTGGATTTTTCCAGTTGTTCGTAAGAGGGGTTCAAAATAAATTGGCCCTCCACATTGCCGACTTGCACGCAGGCAATCGGACCATTCCACGGAATTTTAGAAATTCCCAAAGAAAGAGAGGCGGAAAGCGCACCGGTGAAAACCGGGGCGTTCTGCGCATCCCAAGAAAGAGTGGTTAAAATTACTTGAGTCTCTTGGGTAAAACTCTCAGGGAAAAGCGGCCTGATAATGCGGTCTATCAAGCGGCCGGTTAAAATCATCTTATTGGTTCCCCTGCCCTCGCGGCGAGTGAAGCGCGAGCCTAAAATTTTGCCCGCGGCATAAAATCTTTCCTGATACTCTACAGTAAGAGGAAAAAAATCTTGGACAGTTTCGTTAGTGCTCATTGTAGAAGCCGCCATTGTGGAGGTTTCCCCGTATTCTATCCAGCATGAGCCGTGCGCCTGTTGCGCTACATTGGTGCGGACTTTTAATTGGCGTCCGGCAAAATCCATTGAGTATTCTTTATCGTAGAACATATATTTTTACGTTTGGTTTGTTGACAGCCTTACCCGGCCCGGCCGGGAGGCTAAATTAATTTTATTGTTTGTTAAATCTTTTCGGTTTGGGAACTTTGGCCGCGCTCTCGTAATCAAGCAGATATTTATCTTGTTCCTTTTCTAAATCGGTAAAGTCATCGCAAATATCTTTGAGGCGGGAGGAACCTGTTCGGCCAAAGGCAATAACTTCCACTCTCTTGCCTTGGTTTTGCAGGTATTCCACCAATTGGAGAAAATCCCCATCTCCCGAGACTAAAATAATAGTATCGACATTATTAGCGATGCGGATAGCATCTACCGTAATGCCGACATCCCAATCCGCTTTTTTTAGCCCTCCGGGATATTCCTGAAGGTCACGCACGCGGATTTCAATGCCTAGTTTTTGGAGCGCTTCGTGGAAAGGCTTTTCAGCCCCGCCTTCAGTGCGCACCACATAGGCAAATGCGCGGACTAATTGCCTCCCCGCTACTGCGGTTTTGACAATTGAGCCAAAATCAACTTTCTTACCAAAAAGGTTTTTTGCGGAATAATAGAGGTTTTGCACGTCTATAAATACCGCCACCCTTTGGTTTTTGTGTTTGGCATCCATAATTTTTTAAGTTAACATTTTGAAAAATCCAAGCCCCGCGTTTAAGCGGGGCTTAAGGTTTTATTTAAGGCCGATCTTTTTGGAGATCTTTTCAAACCGTTCAACGCTTTCGCTCTTAAGATAATTCAGAAGTTTTTTGCGCTTCATAACCATCTTCAGGAGACCGCGCTTGGAGTGGAAATCTTTTTTATGTGAATCCAAGTGCTGCAAAAGCTTTTCTATCTGTTCGGTAAGAACAGCGATTTGGACTTCGGGCGAGCCGGTATCCGTATCGTGCGTCTGAACGCCTTTAATGATTTTTTGCTTCTTTTCTGTTTTAAGCATATTTTCTATAAAAACTTGTGCTTTCCTAGGGCGAGCAGGCCCCATTCCAGCTGTTTCGAAGGTATTTAATTATACCTGATTTTTCTATCTTTTGCAAGAGGGCTTTTGATAGCAAAAACGAAGGCTTTAAGCCCTTCTGGCTGGTATTATTTTCCTTCTCCGGTAGCCGCCGCGATACGCGGCATATAAGATTTTCTAAGCTCACGTTGTTCGCTTGAAAGTCTAATAAATCACACTGTGTTCTCTCCTTTTTCCTCCGGAAGGGCCGAGATTACTCGGCATACATGATTTTCTTAGGTTCGCCTTGCTCGCCAAGAAAATCTATTAAATCGAACTTCGTTCTCTCCTTTCGGAGACACAAAGTAAAAGACGCCAACATGTGGCGTCTTTTACTTTGTATGTGCCTCCGGAAGGAATCGAACCCTCGTTAAAGGATTAAGAGTCCTCTGTTCTACCGTTGAACTACGGAGGCTAGAACAAAAAAGACAATAGCATTTTTTTGATATTTTGGCAAGGCACTATTAAACAAAAAGCCAAAGTGAAAACTTTGGCTAATGCATTATTAATCGGAGAATTTAGAATTCACTAACTCCGGTTGGCGGGGTGGAAGTGCTAGCCGGCGGCGCGCCGGTTCCGCAAGGGAATTTGAACCATTGTCCCAATCCGGCTTCCGGTGAGAAAATTTTGGCGCCGACAATAATCAGGAAGAGATTAACCACGGCATAGGCGGCATAAACTACGATAGCGCCCCACAAAAGAGCTTTGGCCGTATCCCAGAATTTTTTGGCATTGGCGGGGTTTTCCAGATAAATAATATAATTAAACCCTCCCCAAACCAAAAGGAGAAAGGCTGCTATGGGCATAGCCACAAACATTATCCAGTTGATAATATTGTCCAGCAAAACAAAAAGGTGGCAAAATTCTAATTTGCTGGGATCTTTGCAAACACCCTCCAGCAGGCCGCCTTTCCAAGCCTCGCAGGCTATCGGTGTCTGGGCGGAAGGTTTGGGCAAATCAAAATCCAAATCTTTGGGGGTGCTCGTAGCTCCATAGGCTATAGAAAATAAAAAGAAGGTGGCTAAAAGCGCGGTAAAAAAATAGGCAGATTTATTTTTCATTAAAAATATTATACCATGCGTCCCCTGCCCTGCAAATAAAAAAGCGAAGACATAAGTCTTCGCATTTATTTGGTTTAGGGTTTTTCCCAAGGCATCTTATCCATCCTTTGGAATGTATCATCAGTAACCACTATCCAGCTTGTATGGTATTGCCCGCCTTGGTTTTGAGCCCATGCGCGGTAAGCATAGTAAGTGGAAATTATTTTACTTCCGGATTGTTCGTCGGGTAGATTTAAGAGTCCTGGATCGGCATTGATACTGAAGGAATACGGCTTAGTGCCTTTTCTGGATATTTTGGGGGTCATAAAGAGTGTGCGGGTGAGCAATTGGTTGTTAGGGTTTAGAGTGTCGGGCAAGACCGTAATTTCTTTATTTATTGCATCGACAGATCCGCGGAAAGTTACGACTTCAAACCAACTAAAGAAAGTTCCCCATTCGTTGGTCCCCGGGTGTATTACTTGAGTATTAGCCAGGGTGTTTTGTTTATTGATGAAGGTGGGGTTAGTGGCTTTGATAAGCGGCGGAAGGTGGTCAGTGGTGAAATAGTGCGGGAAAAATTTACTTTCTGGCACCATCCAGGTTAACATACTTCCATTTTCCGCATTCACGCTTATAAAGAAACTTCGGCCAAATTCCAAACCTTTATTTATTAGGAAGGAATATTCGCCAGCTTTAGTTATTCGGATCTTTTCTGATTTGTATTGCCAAGTATTAGGCCAAGCTGCGATTACCGAACCACTATATCGAGTCCAAAGGTATTGGAGATCCAACCAAGGAAGTGGTGGTGTGCCCATATTCTGGACATTGATAGTGATGATGGCTTGGGGCGTGGGGTTTTCTTCAGTTTGGTCGGGCATTAGAATTTTAATGCCTTTCAGAAATATTTCTGGTTTAACCTGATCTCCAGGCAGAGGGTCGGTTTGGAATTTCCAGAATCCCCCCTCAACTTTTTGGCCGGAGGAATCGATTAAAAATCCCTTGGTGGTACCCGCGCTAGAGCGCGCGGTGAAGCGGAAGACGAACGATTTGCCAAAGACCAGATTACTGCGATAAACATCGAATGTCGGGTATCTGTCTTGCCAATTTTCTTTGCGGTATAGGCCTACATAAATAAAGGATTGTTCTCCTTCAAAGTGTGTGCTTAAACCCCAAAATTCAATCGTGACTTCGACCCAATCTGACCCGCCAAAGTCTAAGAGCTTTCCTTGCAGGCAAAAGGTGTTTGGCCCAGTTTGGGAAACTCCGGTTGTCTGGATTAAGGGAGTATCGTAAATAGAATTTTTATCTCCCCACAAGGTCCGGAATTCTTGAATATTGGCCGCTGGCGTTTCAATTTGCTCTCCCGTGCTGTTTGTTAGGCCATTGATTACATAGGCTTGGAAACAGTAAACAGTGTATGGCTCGAGATTTTCAACCGTAAAGCGTGTGGCTTCCATGAGCTCAAAATCTACGTAATCATAGCGAGTTTCGACTTGGATTCGGGGGAATGTTTCTTGAATGGTTTGGGCTATTTTGCCTTTTTGCCAATACTTGAAGAAGATTACGCATTTACTGCTAAAACCTGAGAAATCAACCATTGCCCCCAAATCCGCACTTTTGTAAGTGATGTTTATGGGTTGCTTGGTGGTGACCTTGGGTTTTTGGAGAGTGCGATAAGTTTCCAATCTTGACCAGTCAGTGCCCTTGTCCGTTTCGTTAGTGGTTAAGTCTAGGGCATGGGCTTTGAATAAATAGCCTGGTGTGTATTTGAGATGAGGGTATTCTTTTCTGACCCAGGAGGGTGGTTTTTCCATGCCTCTATTGTGTTCCAGATTTTTGACAGTAATGGTGTATTCTCCGGGCAAGTCCACTTCCAGCGAATCGCTGAGTATGGATTTGCCATTGGGGTCGGGAGTATACTTCCCTCTATCCCAAGTATCTCCAAATTTTTGGTCAGTGATTTCCAGCCAAATTTTTGTTGGATGAGAAATGGAGACAACTTTAATGACCAACTCGACTGAGTCTGGAGTTACTTTTTTAACCCCGCCCGTAACAATTTCTGGTTTGTATCCGGGAAAGGGTGGCGGAAAGTATTTATGTCCTCCACTAGCAATCTCTCCACGGCTGTTGCGCGCTAAGAATTCGAAGTCATAAACTTCCTCCGCTGTAAATCCTTTGCCGGCTTGCAATGTAAATTCACTTGGCAGTTGGTCAAATTGGCTGCATTCAAGACGCTGCCAAGTTGTGCCAAAGCGTTCCCGGGGTGCATTGATATTGAACCCCTGTACCATAACTTCCATATAGTTATCTCCGCCAAAGGATGTTATCTCGCAAGTTAAGTAGGCTGAATTGTCGGTTTGATTCCAACTGTTTTGGTTCCAATCGATTTTGGAGCAGCGTAAAGTTTTAAGCTGCGGCAAGGCGCAAAGAGTTATTAGCTCTACTTCCCTGCTCTCACAATATCCTCCCTCACTAGCCGCAATGGCTTTTACCCAATATTTGGAATTAGGGAGAAGATCTTTCAAAACAACGGCAAGCTTATTTTGGTTTTCAGTAAGCCCTTGGGCATTTTGGAATGTTTTCATTCCCAGCGGTTGGCTGTGGTTGGGAAAATATTGTCCCGAATCACTTCTTAGCTCCAGCCAAGAGTTTAAGGGCCAAACACTCCCCGGCCTTGCAAAGTGAATAATGGCCGTAGCGCTACTCTCTGTTACATCTTTTATTTCTGAAACATAGCAGTTCGGTTTGATGATTGTTTGGCTGTGCACCAGCGGGCGAGTATTAGCTCCGCCCATGGTTTTCCCGGTTTGGTCAAAGGACTGAATCCAAATTTTGGAATACTTTTTGGCATCCTTAGGGACAGCCCATTTAACATTAAAAACCGGTGCGCCTTCGGGAACATATTTTTCTCCTGGGCATTTTGCGCAGATTGTCCGGTCGCTGTTTATCAACGATGGCGTGTCATTAGTGCCCCAATAGAGGGACCAATAAGCGACATCATTAATCGGACCGGAAGCTTTCACGGATATCTCCATCTGCGTCCCGGGGAGAAAAACCCGTTCAAAAGGAACATTAGTCATCATCGCGGACTTGTCATTATCAGAAATGACTTGCCCATCCACTTTTAACAACACTTCTTCGATCAAAATGCTGCAGTTGCCGCTAGGGCAAACTGTAAGCGCTCGCACCGGAGCAAATTGCAGCATTTGAGCCAAACAAAGAATCCCAGTGATAGCCGCGGCGATCTTGTTCTTATTCATACTTACCTCCTTGAGTAATTTTTATGTGTGCCGATCAGTGTATTTTGCTATAAAACATCTGGTTATATTATACTGAAATTCTAATATAAATCAAGGGGGGGCGACTAAAGAAAAAAGCCCTTTTAGGGGCTATTTTTGGGGGGCCTGGGGCGTGTTTTGGCTTTGGAATTTCTGGAAAATTCTATTTCCTCGTTTAGATCTTTTGCTGCTTGGATAAACTCGGGCAGATCTCCATGCTTCCAGTTGGCTTCCGCTTCGTATGGTTTAACTACCCTATCGTGGAATTCTTGTTTGATGTTTTCAAGAATTCCCGTGAATAGGGCTATCCATTTGTAGCGGAATTTGCCCAGTACTTTTCGGAAGCTTAAAAGAGCGATGCGCGTGCAGACATAGTTAACCATGCCCGCCAGAGATAGTTCGTCTTTTGTTTCTTTTGTTTGCTCGCTGATGGCTTGGGCAATAGCTTCGATATGAGGGTCGAGCTTATCCCTGGCGCTTTTTGTGATATAGGGCATTTTTCCTCCTTTCTAAGAATCATCCCTTTTAGGTCTAAGTTTCTTTATGTTTAAGTCTTCCCGGAAGGCCCAAGAACAAAATTTGTTTTGTTCGCATTTCTGGCAATCATTGTTCACGTAACAGGTTCTTTCTGTTTTATCCTCCGCCATAAACCTCCTTTATATAATTGTTAAGTGAGGCATTATTGTATAAAAAGAGTGAAGCGTCAAGGAAGACAAAACCGGCAATTGCCGGTCGTTTGTGCTCCCGGCAGGAATCGAACCTGCACTTGCAGCTTCGGAGGCCACTGTTGTATCCATTCAACTACGGGAGCATATTTACCTATTTGGTTGTCATGTTCTCTTCCTGTTTCCAGCAGGCGCCGGGATTACCCGGCATACGAGAAATATTAAAATTCGCTGTGCTTATTTTGTATTTCTAATAATCGAACCTGCACTTGCAGCTTGCCAGGCCTCGTTGTATCCATTCAACTACGGGAGTGTAAAGTATGATAACAATAATTTATTCCAAAGCAAATAAAACAGGCCCTACTTAAGGCCTGTTTTATTTGTTCATTTTTTCAACCTTCCCACCATGCAGGAGGCATAAGAGGTGGCTTTTTTGAGAAGACTTTTGGCTTCAGGGCTATTGGCCTCCGGGTAGCCCATTTTAGCCAACTCTTTTTTTATTTTGCCAATATCCCCTCCTTCAAAAGATATCTGCTGTTTGGCGACATCAACTGCAATATTTTTGCCGCCAAGTTTTTCTACGGCCGAGGTGATGCTTTTTTCGCATCCCCCGCATTTTATATTAACTACCGTTAATGTAGTCATATTATTTTTATTAGTGCCCCTGGCAGGAATCGAACCCGCATCACCGGTTCCGAAGACCAGTGCTCTATCCATTAAGCTACAGGGGCATAAGTAAGGGTAGCAAATTAAGTAAACAATTTCCATAAAGAAAAAAGCCTCCAAAGGAAGCTATTTAATTTTGTAATTGTCGCGGATAAGGCTGCGAAAAGTGTTTTGGGGCAACAAGGGTTTGAGGTAGAGGGCGAGAATTTCCAGGGGTTTGCCGATATGGTAGCGGAGTTTTGGTTGGCGCATTTGCAAAATGCGGGCGATAAGCCGGGCGAGGTCCTGCGGGTTGCTGCCGTTTTGTTCTGAGCGCTCCATTTCCCCTATGGCCCTTTCACAGGCGAGGTTGCGCAAGGAATTGTAGATTGATTTTTCATCTCGAGAGGTTGTTTTTAAGCATGCTGTTTTTTTCCTGTTGATTGTGAAATTGGTTGCAAAATCCCCCGGCTCTATAAGTACAAGCTGCAGAGCTTGGCCCAGAAGTTCGCGATCTACCGATTCAAAATGCATTTCAATGGCTGCTTTACTGGCAGAGTAATAAGGCTGGAAAGGGACGCCCACTGCAGCGGCAATCGAACTAATCTGGATCAGCTTGAGCGGCGGCTCTTTTTGGCCTGCAACCAGTTGCAGGGCGCAATTAAGCACATTAACGGCGCCAAAGTAGTTAGCATCAAATTGCCCTTGCGCTTGTTCCCGCGTGGCCGTTTCGCTGGTTCCTGATAGCCCGTGCCCGGCGCAGTTGATGATGGCATCAAGCCCTCCGAGTTTGTTATGCGCTTCCTTGATAGCCCAAGCCACGGTATGCGGGATGCTGATATCGCAACTTAGCATTTCAAACCCGAATGGGTTAGAACAGAAAAAATTTTTGCGGCTGGTACCGATGACTTGATAATCTCGCTTATCAAGGAATTTGGCTGTAGCCAAGCCAAAGCCCGACGAGGCGCCAAAAATCAATACTTTTTGAGTTTTATTGTTCAAGCTCTACCTCCTTATGTAGTTTTTAATTTGATGATTATATTATATCATTATTTTCAAAAAAATCAAGGAAAACAAAAATGGGCCTTAAACCCATTTGTAATTTTTTAATTTTGAGCCGCTATTTGGCTTTGTTGGAGTTCTTTTTCTTCTGCCTTGAGCTTTGCTAACTGCCGGATAGCGGTAAGGATAATGGCTACCACCATGACTAAACAAATAACAGTGCCGATGATACTGACAATCAGCTCTTCGGGCAAGGTAACGCTCACCAGATACCAGGTCGCCAGCAGAAATAAGATAGTGAAAATGACAGCTCCGGTTAAAACGTTTTTACGTTCTTGCCGGAGTTTTTGCTTGGGTTTATCGTCATTTGTTTTGCTCATGATATTCCCCTCTCCTTTCGTGGTTTTGGGAATCGAAATAATTTTCTTTGCAGCGTTTTGACTCCCAAACTTCGACACCATCTTCCCGAGAAAATTTTCCTAATTCTTCCTCGGCTTTTTCTCTGATTTCTTCGCGGTTGGTTTCATAGTTTAGCTTATCTTCCTTAGTGAGTAGGGCCAGAAAAAGCAGAGAATCGTCTCCGAATAATTTTTCGATAACATAGCCCATCCCATTGCCCAAAGGTTTTATAGTGTATAAAAACCACCACCGTAGTTTCCGTCGCAGGCGCCCAATGGCACGCCTGAAATCCGCCAACAGTTTTTTCTTGCGTTGTTGCGTTTGGTCTTCGGCCATCTAGGGCCTCCTTTTGTTATTAAAGATGCGCAATGCAACATACCATCAGTTTTCAAAAAAACAAGCCCCCTTTGGGAGGGGGCTTTTTAGGCCTTGGCGGCCTTTATTTACGGTTGTCTTGGAGTGATTATTTAGACCTGATTTACTTTTTCCCTTTTTTCTTTTTCTTCTTGTTTCCGGGAATCGGATCTTGCGGATGCCTAAGAACTTTGTGGCGTCTGTGGCAGACGGCTAGCGGGGCTTCAATGTCGATGAGCGGGGTGATTTTTGCCACTTCTTGATAGCTGGGTTGCCTGAAGAAAAGTGAATTGAAAAGAGTTTTGAATCTTTCCGCATCACTGGGGTTAAGTGGCCCGGCAATTTCCATTATCCCGGCAAGAGCCACCAGCGGCGGTGGAACATCGCGAACATCCTTGGCGTAGCGCCAGCGGAGAAGCTGTCGGCGTAAATCAAGCATCTGTTCCATGGCCCAAAGTTTATCCGGGCAAAGGCTTTTGTTTTTGCAAAACGTGGCCCAGATTTCTTTAATTTCGGCCTGCTCGTCTTTTAAGCAACGCTGACTGTTGATTTCTTCCAAGATCCAGACAATGTCATCCTCGGGCGCATAAAGGGAAATAATATCTTTGAGCTTGGCGAGGCGGACGCTGTCATCGGCATAAAGGCGGCAAAATCCCAGTAGAATATTCCTTTCATTTTGCCAATGCTTATAGCGGTTGATGGCTTCCAGCGGGAGCTTGAGTAGAGTGTGGCAAAGCCTTTCGATGAGATCGACGGCCTGCAGTGGTGGGCGGTCTTGGCGCATATCGCCAAAGGCCGTGTTTACGTATTCCAGCAAAACAGTCCTTTCCTTTTTCAAATCTTTAGCCTTGGTGCAGGCGGCCACTTTAGCCAACTGACCAGAGATTCTCTTGATGTGGCTTTGCGCGATTTGAAAAGTCAGGATGGTGTTGGCACTGGCTTGCGGGCCAGGGTCGCTTTGATAATTCTGGAAATCCGCAAGCAATGAGGCTTCGGGAATATCCAGAATTTCCGGCTCAACTTTGGCAATGGGCTCTGGCACGGGCTGAGGCATAAATTTGTCCACAATCTTGATAATAAAGATGGCGGCAAAATATATAGGTAGGCCCGTGACAATGAGAATATCGCCTCTAATGGTTTCGAAGATCGTAATGCCGGTGGCAAGAGATCTGAGAAGACCAGAGACGATGATTACCAGCGCATAAAGCGTCAAGCCTAAAAGAGCTAAGCCGGAAGCGGTCTTAAAAAACGGTGAAAATTTTTCGGTCTTTTCAGCCATGTAATCCTCCTATTTGGTTTTTCTAGAACATAATATATTATACCATAAAAATGGCAAAAAATCAATGCACGAAGTCACTAATAAAATCAAGCCCGAATTGGCTTAAATTTTATTAATGCCACCTGCCGCCTTAAGGAAGGATGGTTGGCGTTTTCCCAAGGCCCGAGGGAATGGGAAAATAATTTTTAAGTCGTGGAATATAAAAAGAGCCGCATCGGGTCTTAATTGATGCGGCTATGTTTTTAGCAGTAATAGGCAGCCTTGTAGTGGCGGGTTTTGGGCTGGCTTTTGGGGAGATATTTTTGGTCCTTGCCGGCATTTTTTCGGCGTTGGTTACAACAGATGGTTTTGTATTGCCCCTCAGTCATCAATTCAAAAGGGCGAAAGCTCACAGAACTCAATCTTTGCCTTTGGCGAAAAGTTTTGCTCAGCATTTTCCTCCTTTCTTATCGTACAAAAAATGGCACTCGGGCCATGGACTCATTGGTGATTATTTTTCCGGTAGGCGTCAGAGCGTCTGTGCCTCCGGGCGCGATGCTCAATATTGAATCGACTACCGGAGCAGTTTTTTTACAAATCCCTGAGATAGCGATTACGCTTTCTGAAGCTCCTCCGACGAGCACAAAATTTTTGATGTCGTTAAGGACAACATTATAACCAGTGTTTTGGTCATAGCTGAATTTGTAAGACTCCAAGGTATAGACGGGGCTGGTTTGCAGCCCTTGAGTATTAATAAAATAGAGGCGCAAGCCGCTGAAAAGATCCAGCGGGAAGTGGCTAAATGAAGGGCAAAGAGCTAAAATTTTGGTGTTGCCCTTAATGTTGGAGGCAATGCGAAAAGCGCCCAGGAGGCACTCTTCCCCACTGCCGACATTTTGGGTGGGCTGCCAAAAAGTTTCCAGATGTATCTGTTCGTTTTTGGCAAAAGACATATTCTTACCCTCCTTAACTGCCGCCTCATGGAGGCGAAACATTTGCGAGATTGCTTGTTGGGGTGGTGCACCCGGCCCGTTTTGGACCAACTGCCAACCGATAGCACCCCAAAACCCTAAGCCGATTGACAAGGCAATCAGCGGCGCCAATAATCCTTTTTTGTTTTTCATTCAATAATCTCCTTCCTTTGATTTTTCGCGAGCATTTTTAGCAAAAGTCTTGCTAAAAGTTCATTAATATTATAATATTGTTTTTATTATATGTCAAGGTATAAAAAAAGTCAGAGTTTTGTATAATTCAAACAATGGATATACCCCAAGAAGTTAAAACTATTTTGGAAACTTTAGGGAGCAAGGGCTTTAAGGCCTATGCGGTGGGCGGGTGCGTGCGCGACCTGCTTTTGGGTGTGGAGCCTAAAGATTGGGATATTACCACTGATGCCAACCCGGTTCAAATACAGGAAATTTTCCCTAAGAATTTTTATGCCAATAATTTTGGCACGGTCACGGTTTTGGCTAATAGTAAAAACCCCCTCTTACAAAATATCGAGATTACCCCTTTTCGCACTGAAAGCATGTATGAGGATAGGCGCCACCCGGGCAAGGTGGAATGGGCCCAAACCATTGAAGAGGATTTGAGCCGCCGCGATTTCACCATCAATGCCATGGCTTTGGATTTGGCTAAAAATATCATTGACCCTTTTGAAGGGCAAAAAGATTTGGAAGCCAAGCTGGTGCGCGCAGTGCGCGAACCCTCTGAGCGCTTTGAAGAAGATGCTCTGCGCTTAATGCGCGCAGTGCGCTTTACCACGGTTTTGGGTTTTAGGCTGGAAGAAAAAACCTTTGAGGCCATTTGCCAAAAGGCTAAAAATTTGAAAGATGTTTCCGCCGAGCGCGTGCGCGACGAGTTGGTGAAAATAGTGGCCTGCCCGCGTGCCCATAAAGGCATTGAGCTGATGCGCGAAACCGGCCTGTTGCAAATTGTTTTGCCCGAACTTTTAGAGGGATATAAGGTTGGCCAGAACAAGCATCACAAGTTTGATGTCTATGAACATTCGCTGAAAAGTTTGGAATATGCGGATAAAAAAGACTTCCCTGCCCTGGTAAAACTGGCCTCCCTTTTGCACGATATCGGCAAGCCCAAGACCAAGCGCGGCCAAGGAATTAATTCTACTTTTTATGGACATGAAGTGGTTGGCGGCCGCATGGCAGCCAAAATTATGGAGCGCTTAAGGTTCTCCAAAAAAGATTCTGAAAAGGTTGTCTCTTTGGTGCGTTACCACCTCTTTTATTACAATGCCGGCGAAGTAACTGAAAGCTCGGTGCGCCGCCTCATTCGCAATGTGGGCACACAAAATGTGGAAGACCTTTTGTTGGTGCGCCAAGCAGATCGCATTGGTTCTGGTTGCCCCAAGGCCGAGCCCTACAAGCTCAGGCACTTGCGCTACATTATAGACAAAGTATCCCAAGACCCTATTAGCCCCAAAATGCTTAAGCTTAATGGCAATGATTTAATGCAGCTTTTAGGTGTGGCTCCGGGGCCAAAAATTGGCCAAATTTTAGATGTATTGTTGGAACGCGTAATCGACGACCCAAGCTTAAATGGTAAAGACAAACTAGCGGAAATGGCCAAACAGTTGGCGCAGTTGCCGGAAAAGGAATTACTTTCTATGCGAGCGCAGGCCAGCAAAGGCATTGATAGCGCCAATGAACAGGCAGATAAGAGTATCAAGAAAAGGCATAGAGTATAAAGATACCAATTTCAAATTAAGAAGTATCCGCCAAAAGCGGATATTTTTGTATAAAAAAGCCGCGTGTTATTACGCGGCAAAGCTCACTATTGCGGGCTATGATGGGTTATTAGTCTTAATTAACTGCCGGCCAAGTCTCCCTTTTTATGAAGCATCCCCTTTATAAAGAATGAGCGCTGTTGCCCTGTGCTGCCTGAACTCATCATTTCCTTCAGAATGGCTCAGTGAGATGATCTTGGCTCTTTTATTGTTTTCGAGCCACTTTTTGATGGCTTCATGCAGATCAGACATGTCTTTTTTTGATAATATTTCAATTTTTACCATTTTTTCTCCTTATTTTAGCCTAGACCCCAAGGGCGCTGAAAAAACATCAGGAATATCTCGTCGGAGGACTGCTTTTTGTAGGCAACCATTATTGTTCCGCTGTTGATATCCAAGAATTTGGTAAGATTTTGTTCTTTAAGTTCTGGTAAATGGCCTTTATAGTATCCGCGGATAATTGGGTCCTCTGCTATCCTTATTTGTGGTGGCGCATTTTCCCATTCTTCCCTGCCGACAATGCAGGATTCGATACCGCTTAGTGCACCATGTTGGTAGCCATCATCAGCAATCTGGCTAATGCTAACAACTTTTATTCCTAAATCCTTCCAAAGATTTTCAAATCGTTTGATTGTTTCTGGCTGGTATAGATCCAAAGAATTATAGTTGTTTACTAATTCTGCGTTGACTGTGTAGCTGGCCGGGATAACGATCATTATTTGTGGCACTGGCATAACTTCAGCTACAAAGTCCTTTTCACTAGTGTAGTAGGAAATTAGGTGGGCAAAAGGCATGACGCTTACCTTGCGGTAATTGCGCAATACCTTGACCCTGGATGGGTCAAGCTTTTTGATGAGCGCATCGACGATTTCCGTGTTCCAAGCGCTGCCATCCAGCCGGCTGATTGATTGGATGAAAATTCCGTTGTCCTTTTCAAATATCAGCCTTTTGGCAGTGTCGATTTCATCCTTGCTATCGCCTTGGCCCTGAACTATGGCGGAAATAATTGTGTCTAGTTTGGAGATTTCCCCATTTTGGCTGAAAACAAAGCCAGACAAAATAAGGGTGCAGATGATGGCAGAGATGCCAGCACAAGCCCCAAAGTTGCGGAGATTTCTGTAAAAAGCATGTCTCCTTGTGTCGCCTTGATTGTTAATATTGCTCATTTTGCCTCCTTTTTGGCAAATGAATTTGCTTAGCTCCTTTTTGCTAAGCAAATATATGGTAAAATAAAAGCTATATTTTGTCAATCGCATATCTCTTGTTTAAGGGATAAAAAAACCGCGCAAGGCGCGGGTATTAATTCTGTTTATTTTATCTCCCAACCATAGATCAAGGAATGGTGTCGGAGCGCAGCGGCTAGCGGCGCTAAGACCTCGAGACGTGGTAGCTGATTGGCTGTAAGCAGGCAGTGTTCTATTTGTCTTGGCATGCCATAAAAACGATATTCCAGTTCTTGGCGGATCATTTGCAGTAATGGCTCTCCCCAATATTGGACAACCGTGCCCAAGACAATGGTCAATGGATTATAGGCCATGATTAAGTTTCCTAAACCAATAGCCATGTACTCAACCCAGTTTTTAACCAGATAATAAGCTGAGGCATCGTTGTCCTTAATAGCGGCTCGGAAAATATCCTCAGCGCGCAGGCCCTGCTCGCTATTTTTGGCCGTCATATACCAAGGTTCATCAAGCTCAATAAAATCCAACCAAATTCGGGCATTGCGTGCAAAGTTATTTAGACCGACAAAAGCTTCCCAGCAGCCCCGTTGCCCGCAGCCGCAAAGCGGCGCAGTTGGGTCTGTGCTGATAATCATGTGTCCTACTTCCCCTGCCAAGCCCTGTCCGCCAAGTAATGGCAGGCCATCTTGAATAATGCCGGCACCCATGCCTGTTGAGCATGTCAGGTATAGGAGATTTTCCTTGTTTGGATATTTGGCAAAATAATACTGTGCAAGAGCGGCTGATTTGGCATCGTTTTCTACATAAACGGGATATGGGAAATATCCGTCTGTGACCATGATCTCCGGGCAATACTTTCTGGTAATGTCTTCGAAGTTAATGCTTTCCCAGCCAGGCTGATTGCACAATGAAATCAAAGTCGATTTGTGACTGTCCAATATCCCGGCAGCGCAAACTGCAACAACTTCGAGTTTCTCCTTGCATTCATCTCTGATTGCAACCATGCTGTCCCCTATTTGCCTTTCCAGTTCTTCTTGATTGGCTGGCGATCGGAAAATTACGGTTCTGGCCAATGATTTCCAGGTTTTGGCATTATAGTTACACCTCGCAGCGCTGACGCGGACATTTGTCCCTCCAATATCAATGGTAATCGCATTGATTACCCTGAACGGTTTAACATATGGCTTTGCCATTTTCCTCCTCTTATATGATTTCCATTATTTTCCCATGCTTTGTCCGATAAGTTGCGAGCTTGCTTGAGACTTCCGGATAGTGAAAAGCAAGTTTTTCCAACACTTTATTCACCTTTTCATCAAAATCCCCTTCGTTCAGCTCATAAACATTGGTAATATATGGCTTTTTATTGGCCACATATTGTTTAATAAGCCTATAGAGGACTTCCCTATCATCATTGCTTACTCGCTGACGGACATTGGGGACATTCTTTGGATTGCAAAGAAAAATGAGGTCGTATTTGTGCGTGTCCCTATTGCATTCTTTCTCCATCAAGTTGAAATATGGTTTTCCTTCAGCAGTTTTGTCCAGTTTTTTGTGTTGAAACCAGATAAGATCTTGGAAAAGCGGCATTTCATGGAAAACATAGTCTGATTGGACTTGAGCAAAGTCTTGCTCGTTTTCCATTTGTCGGCAAAACATTTCATACTCGTCTTTGGCAGTGATGTCCCTATTCTGGGGCCAAACATTGCGGACAAGATAAGGCCGGTGCGCCTCATTAACCATATCTGCCCAGCAGTTGATTTTTTTCAAAATTACTGAGAGCTCGCGAGCCAGCATTGTTTTACCAACAGATGGCGGTCCAGCAAAGGCTATTCTGATCACGGTCTTATTCCTTTCTGTCCTGTTTTTCTAGGTTTTTTAAGGACTATTTTGTATTAAATATTATACATGTAAAATTTTTCATGTCAACTTGAGTGTTTTGTTTCATAGGAAATTTTGGGTTTTTCTAGATTAAAAATTATTAATATTTTTTGCTTTAATACTCTATGATTTAGTTTGTCGCTTGGGTTTATTTTCGGAATTATTTTTCTGATAATTTTAGTTGGTTCGCCATGTCCGCTATTTGTCCTTAATCAATCTTTCTCGCACAACAAAAAACCTCGCTTTGCGAGGTGTGTTATATTTTCTCTTTTTTGAGAAAAAGCCAGCAGGACAATTTGTAGACCAAATAACCAACAATGGTTAGGGCCGAAACAAAGCTTAGCGAAAAAGCGATTGTCCCAACGATTACCCAAAACAAATACCAGAAATTTCCACTCGAAACATAGAATATTTTCCAAGCTGGAATTTCTGCGCTGTATTTGGCAAACAAGCTTATTGCTAAAGAAACAGCAAGGATAACAAGAGGGACAATCAAATATTTGCGTCGTTCGCGATTTTCTGGATTATACATTTTCCTCCTTTTTTCCCATGAAAAATTTGGCCAAAAAATATGCAAAATAAAGGCTAAACTACTGCCAATTACATTCAGACCAAAATTAACACTAGGTTTTCTATGCTTTCGTCTTTCGCCACAATATATTGTAAATAATACTAAATGTGGCATTTTAGCCCAATATTGCATAAACGTAAAGGCGCCCACATTGTGGGCGCATAAGGAACAGAGGACAAAGGATAGGGGACAGCTACGCTTCGTAATCAGCACCTTTATCAATGGTTTTGACAACTTCGACGTTTGAGTATTTGGCCGCAATCTCCTCCCAGACATATTGCGTAAGTCTTTCCCAGTGGCAGGCCGTTTTAGGACCCGTATGAAGTGCAAGTGTTACTTGGTGGATTTCATCTTCTGGGTTTATCTCTAGCTCGCCCTGCATTACAATGCAAGAAGCATATGCTTGAGATGTTATTTTGCCATTACTGGCTTTAGTCTGCCTATATATAGTAAATACATGGGCAGATTCCTTCTTATCAGCCTCAATTACTGCTTTTACAATATAGCGAGTATTGGAGTTGGAAGGGAAGGTAGAGCTTACCTGCAAATTAAATTCGGAAATCGCCTGGCCGACTGCCGCGACAAGCGCGGGGCCGGAAATCACTTTTTTGAGCAGTTCGTTCATTTTTCCTCCTTAGTGATGCCTTTCTTGAATATTGTTGCTAGTTATTTTTTGGTCTAGATTTTATAAGATTAACATCAAAGCCAAGGTATAAAAACAAGTAGATCATCAAGATGGTGCAGATGCTAATGGCTGTTAGCCCCAACAACAGGCCGGGGAGACTCCTTGTGACTTCTGCCGGAAATTGTGACCAGTGCGCTATGATAAGAACCATACAGCGAATGCTGTAAAACAGTATGCTGGCGAGCGCTGCTATGGCCAATCCGCTAAAGATTTTTAACATATTCATTTATCCTCCTTATTTGATTGTGAAATTGTAGCTGATAACTACAATATATATTATAGTATAAAAATGCTCAAAAATCAATAAACGAAATGTCTAATAAAATGAATGGTTTTTCGGCTTTTTGATTTTTTTGGCCATCCGCCGTTGCCTTGGCGAAGATGAAAACAAAAACAGGCAATAATGCCTGTTGTCTTTGTCGGGGCGCCGAGAATCGAACTCGGACCTCACGCACCCGAAACGTGTGTACTACCACTGTACGACGCCCCGCTAGAATTACTAACGGGAAATGATTTTGCGGGTAAAACATCATAGCATAACCATGAAAATTTAGCAATAAAAAGCTCCATTTTATGTGGAGCTGAGCGGGAATAATAAATCAATCCCGCATATTTTTTTTGTTGTCGAGGTATTCGAGGCGATATTCGTAAAGCTCGGGCTTGTTTTCCATGGCAAGATGGGTGGCCATAATCGAAGAGGATTCAATAATCTTGTTCAATTTGATCATGTCTAGCCACAAATTAAATGACATCCAGTGGACTGTTGGGTAAAAGGGGAACTCCGAGACAATTTCTTCGCGCTTCACGCATCTTTCAGCCAAAAAACAATAGATTTGCGTTTCGGAATGGGTAGAGGACATGAGGACCGGAGAGAGGGGAATGATGTTTTTTTCATCGCACTCATATCCAGTTCTTTTTCTTAAGGCTTTGGCCGCGGCCTTGATCGGGCCAAGATTTTTAGAGCTAAAACTAATAGCTGGCAACCTCATCATTCTTTTCTGGGCAAAAGGAACAAAGCTTTCCACCACAACAACGTCGAATTCTGTCCTCCGGGAAATACGCGTTTCTTTAAGGGCAAAGATTACTGACCAGGGTTTTTGGTTGATGCCGGTATATTCGAACGTTTCGCCATTCTCAGCAGTAAAAACCATGTCAAACAGATCGTGTCCATTTTTGGAACAGACGACCTTCTTGGTATTAAAATCTAAAATTCTTTCCATCTTTACCTCCTTATAAAGATTTTTTGAGAGCTAAACTATTTTACCACCGTAAAATAGGCCGTCAACTAAAAAATCCACAGCTATATTGTGGATTAGGTGATCGTCCAAAGGAGGTCATATAAGAGGCTTTTATTAGTGCAGGTGATAACCGGAATATGGTCTTTTTGTCCGAATTTTGTGTATTTTTGTTCGCCGAGCGGTTGGCCATCTAGGGTAACCATTAGGCCTTGAAGTTCGGTAATAAGGCCGTAAAATGCCGCGATTTCGAGGTTATCTTTGCGCGTGCATTCCAGCACCAGGTCAGCCTCGCCTAAGGCAATAGCAGTGTAAGAAGCGGTGGAGCTCCCCAGATCACTAATCGTGTATCCTCTTTTTTCAAGTGGTTTGACAAAAGCAATTTGGTTGGCCTCCCATGGCTCATCGACAAAAATTGGCCTCTGTCGGCTGACCAATTCACTGAGGGAATCGACAATAAGCGGGGGAATATTGTAATGGTTTTTGGTAAGCATTTGGCGGCAAACGTCCACGCCCTCGTTTTTTACATATGTAATAAGGGTATTTTGGCTATGGATTATTGCTCCGCCGGCTGCGTAATCATTGTAGTGGGGGTCAAGGCCGTGGAAAATGCCTAAGATAGTGCCATAAATTCCTTTTTTGCGATCGGCCTGGTATTGGCGCGTGCCATCCAGCCCATCGAGTATGCAGGTATAAAAAGGGTTAGGCGTAAGATCAATGGCGCCGTGTTCTTCGCTAATGATTCGGGCGGCAAAATTTTCTCGCCTCAAATAACTGATAACGGCTTCTTCGCACTCCCAATCGGCCTGCAGGCATGTTTCGCCGAATCGATTTTTTTCTTTGGGTGTTAGCCCAGTTGGCCCCAATCTTGCCAGGCTGGCATGGGCAGCTAAGAGTGTTTTTTCGACTATCTCTTTTATCAAATTTATCCTCCTTGCAGTTTTTAATGTAAAAAATTATAATATTTTTTCGTAAATTTGTCAATAAAATATTATTTCTGACTTTTGGCTTATTAACTGTTGAAAAAAAATTAGCAGAGCATGGGCAATTTTTGTATAATTTAGAAGAAAGCGCAAAAGGTTTGCGTGTTTTGGAATTTAATCAGAAAAACCATGGAGCCTAATGTTAATAAAAAGGAATCAGCGGTCCCGGCAACTGAGGAAGGAGGGGCCGTAATGGAGAAACCAGAGAAATTGGATTTTTCCTATATCGAGATGAAGTCCATGAATAAAAGGGCCTTTTCCGACCATCTGGATTCGCTAGCCAAAGAGCCGGGAAATGAGATGCTTGGCGCGCCCATTGTCAAAAAAGAGGCGGCTAAAGCTGTGCGCAAATTTATGTTGGAATTTTTTGCTGAGGCAAAGAAGATCTCGCCCGAAGAAGCCAAAAATTTTGTGCCAGACGATAGGCTTATTCGTGAAATTTCACACAGTATCGGTTCCAGCTTGGCGCGAGGCCCTGAGGGGCAAATAGATTTGGCTTCGTCAATCAAGGAGGGGGTAGCTAGCTATTATGGTAGCCAGACAACTAATAATGATTTGAAGAATAAAATCAATCCGATTTTAAGCCGGCATTTGGAGTGGGCTGATGCCACGGCCCCGCTCTATAAGGGCCAAATAATGTCGCGGGCCAAACTATTCGAAACCGTGGCCAAAGAAATTGCGCAAGGTAAGCAGGTAGAAGATAGGGAAGGCGACCTCAAGAAAAAAAAGGAAAAGGAGGAAAAAGAAAAAAAGAAGCAGTTGGAGGAGGCAGAGCAATCAATCAGTGAAGGCGAATGAAGCAACAATAATTAGATATCAGACATTTTATTTTGTATGTTTGGAGGCTCAATTATCGAAAAATTAAAGAAAGCGGATTTACGCGGCCGGGGAGGGGCGGGTTTTCCTGTTTGGCAAAAATGGCAGATGGTTAAAGAAGCCAAGGCTGATTATAAATATATTGTCGCTAATGGCAGCGAAGGCGAACCAAAAGTAGCCAAAGATAAATTCATCATCGAAAACCATCCGGAAGATTTGATAAATGGTCTTAAAATCGCTTTGGAATTTTTGGGCAAGAGCGAAGCTTATATTTATTTGAATCACGATTACTTCCATTCCTATTCCCAGCATCTGCATCGCTATATCGGCAATTTGCCTATTAAGCAATTCCGCAAAGAAGGTTACTATATCGGGGGAGAGGAGACGGCCATGCTCAATACTATTGAGGGCAAGTTCCAAGAACCCAGGCTTAAACCGCCTTATCCGACCACTTGCGGTCTTTTTGGGCAGCCAACTTTGATAAATAATATCGAGACATTTTATTGCGTTTCTAAAATTGCCAAAGGCGAATATAAAAATACGCGTTTTGCCACAATTTCCGGAGACATTCCCAACCCCGGCGTTTATGAAGTGGAGTTGAATATGCCCATTAAGCAAATTTTAAGCCAGACGGGTAATTGGTTGGACGAAGACTTTTTTATCCAGTGCGGCGGCGGGGCCAGCGGGGCAATTTATCTTAAAGAGGAATTGGTTAATAAATTGGTAGAGGGCGCCGGGGCTATAGTGGTTTTTAATAAGCAAAAGACTGATCCGATATTTTTAATGCAGGAGTGGGCGCAGTTTTTCACCAACGAAAATTGCGATAAATGCACGCCTTGTCGTGAGGTCGCGCACCGGATTTTAGAAATGGTTCTAAACAATAAAATCGATTATCCGGAGCTTTATAAAATGTTGGACACTTTAGAAAAGGCCAGTTTCTGCCCGTTGGGTAAGGGTATACCTTTACCTTTTCGCGGGCTATTGCGCAAGGTGATGAAAAAGTAAATGGAAAAAAAACCCGAACAAAAAATCGGTTTGGGAATGGAGAAGATGGCTGAAAGGGAGTTATTATCCCAGCCATTTTCCCGCTATTTGATGGAGGATTGGTGCAGGATAAACAGCTATATAGAACTGGATGTTTTGGAGCGGCCCCAATGGGAAAAAGAATATAAAGAACAGCCTCTTTCACTGAAGGACGAGAAAAAAGTTTTGCATGTGCCTCGCGACATGAAGTTTTACGAAATGCCCAAAATCACCGGGAAGGTCGCTTTAGATGTTTATGAAGGCGATCCCGAAATGCAGGAGCAGTGGCAGGAACAAGTTCGTGAATATGGCGAGAATTTCCGCAATGCTGGAGTTTATATCGCTAAGCGCGCGGAAAATATCGGCAATGGCCGCGGCATGGCCGAAAAGACGGCGGAAGAGTTTTTTGAATACGGACAGAAGGCTCTGGGGGAGGAAATGGTTCGGCCGCTTTCTGCCGAAGATAATAACGAGTGGCTTAAGATTATTGCCGAGATACCCTTAAGCGACCAGGAAACTAAGCATCTTGATAAATGGCTAGCCGGAGAGGATCTCTATAAAAAGCGTACAGCAGCCATTGAGGTTCTGCCCAAAGAGTTACAAGAGGAGGCTTTGGAGGTGAAGCGTTTGGAAACTTTAGCACAGTATTTCCATTTGGCCGAAAAAGGCGGCCGCCAAAATTCAGAAAGAATTAACTCGAAAGAAGCGCCCTCCGTTGCGCAGCGTTTTTATGCCAAGGCGCAGGGTAATTTGGGCAGGGAAGTGGAACGCGCTTATCAGGATTTAGAAATAGCCATTCAAGAGGGTGGCTATAAGGGGTTGCTTAAAAAGGAATTGGCCGGAATTGGCGGGAATAATTCAGAAACCGCTAATGTGCTTGAATATTATTTTGAACGCCGAGCCCCTATAGAGGAGTTGGTGGATGTAAAAAATTTCCGCGAGCGTATCAAACAAGATTTGAAAAGGTCCTCTTTTCCCGAAGATATCGCCGGCGCAGACGAATTGGACTTTGCGAGTAATATCAAAAAATTAATCGGGACTTTAGATTTTGAGCCCCAAAGCGATACCCCGCAAAAAATTAGTGAGTTAAGGGCGCAAAATTGTCTTGGTAAAACTGCACTTTTTGGCCAAATAATGAAAGAGGCCGGAATTGATAATGCTCTCGTGCATATTCCGGGTCATGTTCTTTCCATTATATCTACCAAAGAGGGGCGAGTTTGGTTGGTTGAAAATACAGATACTTCTCTTCCTTCTCAGCTTAGTGGTGGACGAATATTTGGAACAAAACCCGATGGCAGTAAAGTAGAATTGCAGGATATTATCAATATTGCTTCGGGTAAATCCAAACAAGGTGTTAGTTTTCGATATGGGCAGGAATTCCTTCATGTAGCTCCGGCGGAGAATAGTTTGCTCTCGGCCGTGGCAAATAATGTGGCTGTTGAATATTTAAGCATAGATACCACAAGAGCTCTTGCCCTGAGAAAAAGGGCTTCGGATGCAGACCCGAGCGACCCTGTTCTTGCCGCACGCTTGATAGTGGGCACGAATGACTACGAGAGTCCGGATAAGGCCAGAGAGATGCTTGATAGTGCTTTAATTAAGTTTGGAAAAGATCCGCAGGCCAATTCCATTTTTGCCCAAGTGGCTGATAGTTTTGGGCAAACAGTAAGGGCAAAAGAGATTTTGGAAAAATCTTTAGAAGCTGACCCTGACAATTACAGAGCTGTATTGCTTGCAGCCAATGCATCAGAGAAAAGTGGAGATATTGCATCTGCGAAAAAATATTATGATGATGTTTTACATGCGGGAACAATTTTTTCTGAAGACATTTATAAAAAAGTCGCTGATTTTTTCTTAAAAGAAGGCGACGCCGATAAGGCTAAAATTGGGATTGATTTGGCTATAAGCGTATCTAAAGACAAGTCTAAAAATGCTCAATATCGCGCATTTTTGGCAAAAATAGAGGCCTTAAAGGGTAATGCATTGGGGGAAAATTTACAAAAAGGGCGGGCAGTTTGGGAAGTAGCTAAAGAAAAGCTCAGTGATGGGATTAATTTACGGAATATTCAAAGTGCAGCCGCCGAACTAGGCAAAATTTGGCCAGCCCCTAAGAATGAACAACAAATAAATGAGTAAGGACAAGATAAAAATCACAATAGGCAAGAAAGTAATCGAAACCGCCCCCGGCCGGACTATTTTTGAGGTGGCGCGAGATAATGGCATTAATATTCCCGGGCTTTGCCAGCACGATGATTTATGCGTAAAGGCTAATTGCCGGCTTTGTTTGGTGGAAATTGAAGGGCAAAAAGGCGTGCATACTTCCTGCTCGGTTGAGGCAAAAGAGGGTATGGTGGTGCATTACCAGACACCCCAAGTTTACCATTTGCGCCGTCAAAATTTGGAATTGATTTTAGGCCAACATAAAATCGAATGCCATGATTGCATTTTGCGCGGCCGTTGCGCCTTATTGAATTATGCCAAGCAATTTGGGGCCAAGATAAACAAATATCCGCTGCGCAAGAAAAAAAATACGATTTATGATTTTGGTCCCAGTATCCATTTTGACCAAGATAAGTGTATAGATTGCCATAATTGCGTAGAAATGTGCCAACGCCAGCAGGTCGGCTTTTATGATATCGAAAAGCGGGAAGATTTTTTTGAAGTTTGCCCCACTAAAGACAGCAAACGCGATTGCATTTATTGCGGCCAGTGCATTGTTCATTGCCCGGTGGGCGCTATTGAAGGGGGAGGGGAATTTGAAAACAGCGAAGATTTTTTGAAAGAAAAAGACAAAGTTGTTTTGGTGGCTTTTGCCCCAGCCATTAGGGCCACTATCGGAGAACTTTTTAATCTGCCCCATGGCAGCCTAGTAACCGGCCATATAATTTCTGGCTTAAAAAAGATGGGCATTAAAAATGTTTTTGATGTAAGCTCGGGAGCGGATGTGACCACGATCGAAGAGGTTAATGAACTGGTGGGGCGCATCAAAGAAAATAAAAATTTGCCCATGTTTTCCTCCTGCTGCCCGGCGTGGGTTAAGTGGGTGGAATTTTACGCGCCACAATGGATACCAAATTTTACCAGTGCACGCAGTCCGCAAATAATGTTGGGAGGGCTTTTGAAAAATTATTGGGCGACCAAAAATGGTTTAAGCCCTAAGGCGGTGAGCGTGGTTACAGTTATGCCTTGTGTGGCCAAAAAATATGAGATTAAAAGACCCGAATTGGCCGTTGATGGGATTGCGCCGGTTGATTATGTTCTGACTACCCGGGAATTGGCGTGGGTTTTTAAGAAAAATCATGTTGATTTGCGCAAGATTGCCCCGGATGAGGCGCTTTCTGAACTTTGTCGGCCGTCGGGGGCGGGTGTAATTTATGGCCGCTCCGGAGGTGTGACCGAATCAGCTTTCCGGACTGCTTATGAGATTTTGGCTGGCAAGGAGTTGAAAGATTTTAAGTTTGTGCCTCACGCCAAAATTAAAAACTGTTATGTGTGCAAGGCCAAGGCCGGCAAAGTTGAGCTGCGGGCCTGTGCAGTCAATACCATGGAAAGCGCAGTGCAGGTTTTAGAGGAGATAAAAAATAATCCGGGATTATATCATTACGTGGAGTTTATGGCTTGCCATGACGGCTGTATTGGCGGGGGGGGCAATCCGCTGCCCGTTAGCCCCAAAATCCGCAAAGCGCGGATTGAGGCTTTGAAATTGGCGGATAATACTTGCCCAGTGCGCTCGGCTCATAAAAATCCCGATGTGCAAGCGCTCTATGATGGGTATTTGAAAGAAGAAGCCAACCGTAAAAAGATTTTGCATACCCATTACGCTAAAAAAGAAAGGGAAACGAAAATAAAATAATTATGGAAGCTATTAAAACAGAAGCTTTAAGTGAAGGGCTGACAAGCTGGAAAAAGTTGGTAATTTTTTTGGCGCCCATGATAATATTCCCACTTTTCCATAACCAGTTTATGGCCGGGCCCATGGTTAATGCTGTGCTTTTTATCATGCCGTTTTTTTTGGGGCTGCGGGACTCAATGCTTTTGGCTATGCTACCAAGCGTTGTGGCTTTAGCGGTGGGTTTGTTGCCCGCTTTAGCCGCGCCGTTTTTGCCCTATATTATAGTAAGCAACTGGGTGTTGCTTTTTATTTTTGATAAATTGCGCCAAAAAGGCTATTGGCTTGGTGCCATTTCTTCATCTTTGGCCAAATTTATTTTTTTATATGGCGCCAGTTTTATTTTGACCAGTTATTTTATTTCCGGTCCGCAAGCTAAGCTGGTGGCTAATATGTTTTCTTTGCCGCAATTATATACAGCCTTGCTGGGCGCTATCATAGCTTTCAGCTTTTTGAAATTCATCAAGAGAATTTAATGAATAGCATTATCGGAAAAGCCGGTGAGGATTTTGCCGTGAAATTTTTGGAAAAAAGGGGATATAAGGTCCTTTCCCGCAATTATCATCGCGAGGCCGGCGGCTTGCGTTTGGCCGAGATCGATATAATTGCCCAGGCCAAGCGCAGCACCATGGACCGGTTTTTGGGCCGGCCGGCTGTTACGGTTTTCGTTGAAGTTAAGGCCGGGAGATCGGAAAATCCCGAATTTTCCCCCGAAGTCAGGGTTAATACCCAGAAAAGAGGCAAGATTGCCCGGCTAGCCGAGGCCTGGCTGGCTGAGCATGGGGTGCCTTTGGAGTCGCCTTGGCGCATAGACGTTGTTTCCCTCATTAACCCCCAAAATGGGCCAAATTGCCAAGTCGAGCACTTCCAAAATGTGTAATAAAATCAACAAATTATCGGGAACTGCGGATAAATCGCCTTGCCCGAACCGCTAAATTCAGGTATATTATCATTTATGCAGCATCTTACCCAAAAGGAGATAAAGCAGATGCTTCTGCTCTCTTACGAAAGGATAGAAGCTCAAAAGGAAGC
This sequence comes from Minisyncoccota bacterium, assembly GCA_041651395.1. Lineage (GTDB taxonomy): Bacteria > Patescibacteriota > Minisyncoccia > Minisyncoccales > JAGOPM01 > JBAZJI01. The sequence goes on along the minus strand of JBAZJI010000001.1, from coordinate 865,289 downwards.
TATAAACAAGATAAATGTCTTCCCGGTGCCCGATCAGGACACGGGAACCAATATTGCCAAAACGCTAGAAGGGATAAAAGAGGCGGTAGCCAAAAAGAGTTATAAGGATATTGAAGAACTAAAAAAGGATACTTTAGAGGCCCTGCTTAATTCAGCTCAGGGCAATTCCGGCATAATTTATGCCGGTTTTCTCGTGGGCTTCTTCGGCGAAATCAATAATACCCCCTCTGTCAGCGGGGAGCTTTTGTGCCGGGCTTTGAGAGCCGGCTCAGACAAAGCCCGGGCCTCTATTGCTGAACCTAAAGAGGGTACCATGCTTGATGTTACTGATGCGGCCGCTATTGCTTGTCAGAGCAAGCAGGATTTGCCAGAGATGAAGGATATTTTCCAGGAAATAATTACGGTTTGCAAACAGGCCCTGCTCGATACCCAAGAAAAAATGCCATTGCTTAAAAAGGCTGGAGTGGTTGATGCCGGCGGCATGGCCTTCCTTATTATATTGGAGGCTTATTATGATGTGATTGCCGGAAACGCCACAAGCGTTTCGGGGATTGTTGAAGAATCGGCTTCCACCGAAGTAAAAAAATTCATCCAGACTTTGGCTGAAAAATATGAGTTGGTTGTTTTGATAGATAAGGTTAAGCAGAATACCGAAAAAATTCGCGAAAAACTTAAGGAACTGGGAACCAGTATTGATATTGTGCAAATTGGGGATAGGGTCAAAATTCATATCCATACCAACGAGCTCAGGGACTGCAAGCGTGAGATGGCTAAATTGGGCGATATTGTCAGTATTCGTGAAGAAGATCTGCTCAAAGAAACTACCGGCCAACCGTCGTTGCGCCGTCAAGATATCGGAATTGTTACCGATTCTTTGGCGGATTTGACCGACAAAATCATGGAGCGTTATTCCATTGAGATGGTTAATCTCAAATGGGAGTGGGCCTTAGATAAAAAGGTGGAAGGCGAGAATCTATACCAGAAAATGCGCAACGCCTTTTCGCAGTTAACTCCCGCCAATAGCCCCAAGACTTCCCAACCGACGCCCCGGGAATATGTTGATGCTTACAAACGGCAGCTACAAAAATTTCAGCACGTTTTATATTTGTCTTTTTCTAAAAAACTTTCCGGTTCTTATAATTCCGGTATTCAAGCCAAGGAACATTTGATTAATGGCGAGCGCTCCCGCATTTATGTGCTCGATACGCAGGAGGGCACTGGGGCACAGGCCTTAATGGTGTTGCGCGCCATTGAGCTTATTCAAAGTCAATTCGATATCCAAGAGGTTATTGCCGAATTAGAAAAAATTCATCAAGAGAGCCGAGTTCGCGTTATGGCCGTGGTAGAAAGTCCGGTTTGGTTGGAATTTGGCGGCCGGATTAATTCCCGTAAGGCAGCATTGCTTAAGTTTTTGCAAAAGCTCAGCATTACTCCGATTTTGACTATGAAACACGGTCTTATTGAGCAATTCGGCATGTCTTTTGGCACCAAAGATCAAGCCAAGATTCTTTATTCTAAATTTTTATCCGAAATTGGTTCTAAGCTGAAAGCAGGGCATAAAGTGCGCGTTGTCATTACGCATTGCGATAATTTTGAAGCTGCCCAAAAATTAAAAATAATGGTTAAAGAGGCAGGCGCGGAAGTGTCTTTTACGAATTTGATGTATCCGATAGTGGGCTCACATTTGGGCCCGGGAACTCTCACTTTATCTTATATGGTTTTGGATTAATAATTATGTCCGAAAATAATAAAAAAATCGGAATAGTTATAGATGGGTCCAGTGATCTGCCGGAAGAATTTTTGAGAGCAAACGATATTATTGTTGTGCCTTTCAAAATGGACTTGGGTGGGCTAGTCAAATACTCGGGCAACATTTATGAGAAGATGCGCCAAGCCATTAAGGCTGGCGATGCTTCTCGGGGCAAGACCAGCCAACCCTCCATTGGAGATTTTTTGGCAGCTTTTAAGGAATCTCTCAATAAATATGAAGAGATAGTCTGCATTACCATAACCTCTAAACTTTCTGGCACTTTTAATGCCGCAACTCAGGCAAAGAAATTTTTGGAGGCTCAGTTACGGGAAAAAATTTATATCTTAGATAGCCAAAACGGGAGCGCGGGGGAGGGACTCCAAGTTTTTCGTATTGTGGATCTGCTCAAGAGCGGATTTGATGTAAAATCTGCTTTTGAAAAAGTCCAAAAACAAGTTGCTAAATATCATTTAAGTCTTGCCTTGCCCAACGTGGATTATGTTGAAGCAGGCGGGCGCGTGCCCCACTGGGTGGCCAATGGCATCCGCATGGCGCAGAAAAAAAATATTTGGCCGATTTTGGGGACAGCCTTGGGTTGGCTAGTGCCCTTGGGCGTGCAAAAAAATGCCCATGATAATATCGAGGCGCTGGTAAACAATTTCAGGGATAAGGTAAAAAAATATCAAGAAAAGGGAATAAAGGTTAGAGCTTTTATTACCCATGGCGATAATTTGGCCGAAGCACAGAGACTAAAGAACATGATCGAAGGGGCGAATTTGGCCAAAGTGGAGTTTATGACAATGCTGACAGAAGTTTTGGGTGCCCATGCCGGCCCCGACGCTGTCCTCCTCGCCTGGGAAGAGCCCCTTGATTCCTAAATTAATTAGGAAACAATATGTATCTAAGAGGAGTAGGAATGACCAAATTCGATTATTCGCAGAAAGCTTGGTGGCAATATGCCCACGAAGCAGCTTTGGAGGCCTTAAAAGATTCGGGGTTAACCATTAGCGATATCGATTGTATCGTATTTTCGGGTATGAGTTCGGCGGCCGGGGGCGAGCACCAGACGCATAAAGTTTCTGTGCTCTCGGATTTATTCAAAGTTAATATCCCTATAATCGAAACACCAAGTGTGTGTGGCGGCGGTGGTGTGGCTTTTTGGACCGCCAACAGGCTTAAAGGATTCAAAAATATTTTAGTTGTGGCTGGCGAGAAATTAGTGGATAATCGAATGGAGGCTACTTCAGAACTTATTCTTTCAGCCGCGGAGCGTTATTTGGAACAAAGGGAGGGAATGCTCTTCCCGGCGCAAAATGCTTTAGTTTTCCAGCAATATCAGCAGAAGTACCCCCAGGGCGCCACGCTTGATGATTTGGCTTTAATCGCTTTTAAGAATCACCAGAATGCGGCCTTAAATCCCAAGGCTTACTATTATAAACGGCCAGTGGCTTTGGAGCAGATAAAATCAGCTCCAGTGGTGGCTAGTCCTTTGCGCGCCTTTGATTGCTCTCTTTCTGTTAATGGTGGGGCTGCGGCTGTGATTTCGCAAGAGCTTTCTGATATTGAAATTGTTGGTTCTGGCTTTGCCACTGATTATATTATGACTTTCGGTCGGGAGGAGATTACTAATTTCCGCGCGACGCGCTTGGCGGCCGAGCAGGCTTATAAACAGGCTAATATCAAGCCAAGCGACATTGGAGTGGCCGAAGTGCACGATGCTTTTACTTCCGTGGAGCTGTTGAGCTACGAAGACTTGGGATTCGCTCCTTATGGTAAGGCCCATGAATTAGTGCGCTCCGGGCGCACAGCCCTTGATGGGAATTTTCCTATCAGTCCTTCGGGCGGGCTAAAAGCCAAGGGCCATCCGATTTCTGCCACCGGTTTGGCGCAGATTTATGAAGTAGCCAACCAATTGCGCGGCAAGTGCGGCGAGCGCCAAGTGAAAACCAATCCGCAAATCGGTCTGACGCATAATATCGGCGGGGCAGGGGGCTCAGTGACAGTGCATATCTTCAAAAAAGCAAAATAGTTGGGAGACAACATAGTAATTTTGATTTTTAACTTTTGAATTATTTTATATTTATGTTCTATCAATGTCCAAAATGTAAAAAGAGATGGCAATTCCCGCTCACGCAGTGCGCGCAGTGTTTTGCGCCCCTCGAGAAGATGGAAAGCCAAAACGCTAAGGTGATAGGAATTTCCACAGTTACCATGCCTTGCATTTCGCAGATGAAAGTGCCGTATTTTGTTTTAGTTTTGCAAGACGAACAGGGAAATATTTGGGCGCAGAAAAGCAGCAAAGAGTACCAAATCGGTGAGAATTTTGAGTGGGAAATAAGCAATGCCAAGAATACCGTGGCCATTGTCCGGCACAAATATGATTTGCCCGAAACCTTGCTTAAGCTCACTAAGCTAATTGGACTTAAAGATCTTGCGCGCAAAAAAATATTTTTACTCCCGAGTCTCAATTCTGCCAGCCATCCGTATTTTCATGACAACACCACACCAGAGTTTTTAGATACCATTATTAATTGGCTGAAGGGGGAAGGCGTTTCCGAGATTAAAATCGGCACCCAAAGTTTTTCTAAGCCTTTAGAAATTATGGCGCAAAAATCCGGTTTATTGGCTGTTTGCGCCAAACACAAGATAATGCCCATCGATATGGCAGCCAAGGGATTTTCTGATATTTCGGAGTGCGATTTGATTTTTAATTTGGGCACGGCCAAGGAGGCTGCGTGCAGCTTGACGGATAATGCTAAAAAACTTTTTGCTAAAGATACTCAGGGCGATTTAGGTAGCTTGCCGCCAATGGTTTGTTTTGCAGAAATGGAATTTGCCCAAGACAAAGAGGAGTTTACTAATTTTTATGGATTGTATTTGGCTGGATATGAGTCGGCTTTAATTGATAAAGCTGTAGCACTTATATTGGGCGATGATGAAACGCTCTCTTCGGCTAAAGAGGAGGAAATTAAAAATGTTGGCTGTCTGATTAGGGAAGCCAGACAAAAAATATAAAATATGAAAGGAAAAATATCATTAATCACTGGCAGTTCGCAGGGGATTGGCAAAGAAATTGCTTTGGAATTTGCCAAAAGGGGCAGCGATATCGCCTTAAACGATATTGCCATGCAGGAAGAAAATTTGAAAAAGACTAAAGCTGAAATTGAGGCTTTGGGGGTGCGCTGCGAATACTTTATGGCTGATGTTTCCAAATTCGAGGAGGGGACAAAAATGGCCGCCCAGGTCAAGGAAAAATTCGGCAAACTTGATGTGCTGGTTAATAATGCCGGCATTGCCAAGGATAGGACTTTGGCAAAAATGAGCCCAGAGGAATGGCAGAGAGTTATTGATATTAACTTAACCGGAGTATTTAATGTGACGCGCAATTTAATCGAGCTGATTTCCGCCTCCAAGGGAAATATAGTCAATGTGTCTTCTATTGTCGGTTTGCGCGGAAATTTCGGGCAGACAAACTATGCCGCTTCCAAGGGCGGGGTGGCGGCTTTTACCCGATCTCTGGCCAAAGAAGTGGGCAAAAGCGGGGTGAGAGTCAATGCGATTGCCCCGGGCTTTATTGAAACGCCCATGACCAAGGATTTACCAATGCTACTAAAGGAGCAGGTTAAGATGATTACGGCCTTAGGAAGATTTGGCAAGCCTCAGGAAGTGGCAACAGCCGTAGCCTTTTTGGCCAGCGATGACGCCTCTTTTATCACTGGCGAAATTCTTTCCATTGATGGATGTTTGATGGCTTAAAAATTAATAAAATTTTAACTTAAAAAAACCGATGATAGTATTAAATCAAAAGGAAGTCCAAAAACTCATTCCTCTGAAGGGAATAAAAAAAGTCGTTGACGCAGTCGAAAAAGCCTTTGGCGATTATGGCACGGGCAGCGTGCAAATGCCGCCCAAAAAATATTTGCTTTTTGATAAATACAATGGCGACTTGCGCATTATGCCTAGCTATTCCAAGAATTTGGATATGGCTGGCACCAAGATCGTCAATGTGCACCCTGACAATCCGAAAAAAGGGTTGAAAACCGTCATGGCTTCAATTTTACTCAATGATCCTAAGACTGGACTTCCAATTGCTTTAATGGATGCTACTTATATTACAGCAGTTAGGACTGGCGCCGCTGGAGCAGTGGCCGCCAAATTTTTGGCCCGCAAAGACTCTAAAGTTTTGGGCGTGGTGGGCGCGGGCGCGCAGGCTGTGACCCAGATAATGGCCACTCTGGCGGTTATTAAAATTAAAACCGTTAAAGTTTTTGATTTGAATGAAAAAGTCTTTTTGGCTTTGCAGAAAACCATGAAGGGTTTGGGGATTAAAATTGAAAAGGCTAAAGATTTGCCCGATGTTTGCGACTGCGATATTTTGGTGACTACTACTCCCGTGCGCAATCCCATTATCAAGCGCGAATGGATAAAGCCCGGGACTCATATCAATGCCATTGGCGCAGACGCTGAAGGTAAGGAAGAGCTCGACCCCCAGATATTAAAAGATGGCAAGATTGTCATTGATGATTGGGCGCAGGCCAGCCACAGCGGAGAAATCAATGTGCCTGTGGCTAAAGGTCTTATTCAAGAACAGGACATTTATGCTATGTTAGGCGATATCGTCTGTGGTAAAAAACCCGGACGCCAGAACGAGAAAGACATTACGATTTTTGATTCGACTGGTTTGGGTGTGCAGGATCTTTATACTGCCGTTTTGGTCTATAAATTGGCCAAGAGTAAGAAGATTGGTAAGAGAGTGGAGATAATATAATAAGCAATCTCTTAGAATCATTAGGCGTTAGATATTCATTTAATTTATGTTGTACGACAAAGAGCAAATCAAAAAACTGATACCCTATGACGATCCGTTTATTTGGGTGGACAGCGTGGAGCTCATGGAAAGCGATTTGATAATCGCCTACAAGCAAACCTCCAAAGATGAGGCGTTTTTCCGAGGACATTTTACAGACTTTCCTATCATGCCGGGAGCTTTAACTGTGGAGGGTTTAGCCCAAACCGGAACAATCCTTTTGCGCCACCTAATGGGGCCGGGCAATGAAAAGAAACATTTGCTAGCTTATCAGATCAGGAGCGCCCAATTTTTAGCGCCTATTTTGCCCGGGGACAAAATTACGTATCGGGTGCAGCTTTTGGGTTTTTATCAGCAAAAGTATGCCAATTTTTTAGGCGAAGCTTTTGTGGGCAATGATAAAAAATGCGAATCGAGATTTTCGGTGGTGATTATGGACAAAGAGGAAATGAAAGAAAAATTCTTGGGACAAAAAAGTGAAAGTCTGGTGGAAAAAATATTTAAGCTGCCTAGCCTTAAAATCGGCAAAACCATTTCTCGGCTGCCCATTATCCAAGGCGGTATGGGCGTGCGCGTTTCTTTGCATAACTTGGCTGGGGCCGTAGCTAAAGAGGGCGGGGTAGGGATAATTTCCATTTCGGGCATGCGTGAGACTAGCGAGGTTAAGGAAGAGATTAAAAAGGCGCGAGCCTTGGCTGGCCAAGGCGGGATTATCGGGGTCAATATTATGGGCGTGGCTTTCAGTTTTGTAAAATTGCTGACCGCGGCTTTGGAAGAGGGTGTTGACTTGGTTATCCAAGGAGCGGGCTTCCGACCTGAAACTTATGATCTCTGTAAGCAATTTAATACGCCTATGGTGGCTATGGCTTCTTCAGCTAAAGTGGCGACCAAAGCCGAATCTTTGGGTGCTTCAGCTGTTGTAGTCGAGGGTATGGATGCGGGTGGGCATTTGGGTTTTCCGCCCGGGCACGAAATGAGAAAAACTATCGATATTCTTAAAGAGGTGGTGCAGGCGGTTAAAATTCCGGTTATTGCCGCCGGAGGAGTTTTTGACGGTAAAGATATTGTAGAAATGCTTCGGGCCGGTGCCAGTGGCGTGCAAATGGCTACGCGTTTTGTCGCTACTAAAGAATGCGATGCTCACGAAAATTTCAAGCAAATTTATGTTAAGGCCGGTAAAGATGATGTGGTGATTATTCCTTCTCCGGTGGGTTTGCCGGGCCGGGCAGTCAAAACAGCTTTGGTAGAGAGATTGCTGGCAGGGACACAGCCCGGGCCAGACCCGAAGTGGTGCCAGAATTGTATGGGTCCGGTTTGCAGCAAAAAATATTGCATTTTGAAAGCCTTAGAGGATGCGCGCAATGGTGATATTGAAAATGGATTATTTTTTGCCGGTTCTAACGTTTGGAAAATAGATAAAATTGTCAGCGTTAAAGAATTAATTAATGAGCTTGTTGGCGAGGCTAATGCTCTCTTGGAAAAAGAGCCGCTCTTGGCTAAAGTAACCGTCTAATATCATGTTTGAACATAATAGATTTTGCAAAGCAATAGGCGTCAAATATCCGATAATCCAGGGAGGCATGGCCGGAGTTTCGGAAGCTAATTTGGTAGCGGCAGTTTCCAATGCCGGAGGCTTAGGGGTAATCGGTTCAGGTTTTGCCACACCAGAGTGGGTGCGTGAGGAAGTTAAAAAGACCAAAGCTCTGACCGATAAACCTTTTGGTGTAAATTTATTAATGCAAAACCCTAAAGTGGCGGAGTTGGTTAAGGTGCTTATTGAAGAAAAAGTGGCCGTGGCCTGCACCGGGGGAGGCAATCCCTTACCTTTGATACCTTATTTGAAACAAGCGGGTATCAAACTAATTGCCGTGGTGCCCACGGTGCGCTTGGCTGCCAAGATGGAACAAAATGGGGCCGATGCCGTGGTAGTGGAAGGGTTGGAGTCAGGCGGACATATTGGGGAAAATACCACCATGTGTTTGGTGCCCCAAACTGCCAATGTTGTAAAAAATATCCCGATTGTGGCCGGTGGAGGCATTTATGATGGCCGGACTTTTTTGGCGGCTATGGCTTTAGGTGCGCAGGCCGTGCAAATCGGTACGCGTTTTATGGCTTCTAAGGAATGCCAAGTCCACGAAAATTATAAGCAGGCAATCTTAAATGCCACGGACGAGGAAATCGGAGTTTTATCCAGATTCTCCGGGCACCCGATTAGAGTTATCAAAAACAAACTCTATAAAATACAGGAAAAATTCGAAGAAAAAAATCCCTTTCCGGAAGAAATGAAATCTGAGCGCATCGCCGGCTCCAAGATCGCAGCGGGCAATACGGATATGGCGCCTTTGCTTTGCGGTATTGCTGCCGGGGGCATTTCGGAGATAAAAAGTTGTGCGGAAATAATCGAGGAGATTGTTGCCGAGGCTCAAAACTTAGCCGGAAAAGCTCAAACTTTATTTGAATAATATGAATAGGTTCCTTTCTTGGTTTTGCAATTATACCGTCAGGCCGATAATTTTTGGCCGGCTCATCAAAGAATCCGGCGGCTGGGAAAATATCCCACCGACCAATTACATTTTGGTTTCTAATCATTTGAGTCACTTAGATGAGCTGATTTGTGGCAGTGTTTGCACGCCGCGACCTTTCCACTTTATCGGTCAAGTGGATAAATATTCGGGCTTTAAGGCCAAACTAAGGGATTTTATTTATTATTTAACCGGCACCATTCCTTTAGATCGCAATTCCAAAGAGTCTGGGGTGGAGGTTTTAGCCGCCTCGGAAAAATATTTGAACAAGGGTGATATTATCCTTATGTATCCGGAGGGCACGCGTTCGCGCAGCGGCAAGATGGGCACAGCCAAAAAAGGTTGCGCGGTTTTGGCTGTGAATACCGGCTTGCCGATTTTGCCTATGTGTCTTTCGGGCACTTATGAATTGGCGCCGCCAGGAGAAAAGCCGGTATGGAAAAAGACCGTGAAGTTGGTGGTTGGCAAGCCATTATATTTTCATGAAGAAATGAAAAAAATTAAAATGTTGAAATACGGCAGTGAAGAATATGGGGCAGTTTTGCAGGACATTGCCGATAAGGCCATGTATGAGGTTCGGCTTTTGAAGGCCAAAATGGATAATATCAGCCCACAAGAAGTTTGATTTATGGAAATCAAAAAAATTTTGATTGCCAATAGAGGGGAGATCGCTTTGCGCGTTATCCGAACAGCCAAGGAAATGGGAATTAAAACCGTAGCCTTGTGTCCGCAAAAGGGGATGGAGGAGGATTTTTTGGAAACGCAGCTGGCCGACGAATTTTACTATTTGGAAAAGGATGGGCTTTTGGGTTATTTGGACCAGAAAAAAATCATTACCATTGCCAGACAATGTGGGGCGCAGGCTATCCATCCCGGCTATGGTTTCTTGGCTGAAAATGCGGACTTTTCTGATTTATGCCAAGCCAACGGCCTGAAGTTTTTAGGGCCCAGTGGCGAGACTATCCGAAAATTGGGAGATAAAATTGAGGCCAAACGTATTGCCAGGAAATGCGGCTTGCCGATCCTACCAAGTTCCCCCTCGACCGTTAAAGACGATAAGGAAGCGGAAAAAATTATAAAAAAAATTGGTTTGCCTTGCCTGCTTAAGGCCGTAGATGGCGGTGGCGGGATTGGCATTGAGATAATCGATAAGAATAATATTAAAAATCTCAAAGAGATTTTTCAAAAGCTCCAGCGTTTGGCATTGAACGCTTTTGGCTCTAATAGGATTTTTATTGAAAAATATTTAGTCGGGCCCCGTCATATTGAATTTCAAATAATCGGGGACGGTAAAGGTAATGTGGTCTGGCTGCCTGAGCGCGAATGTTCGATTCAACGCCGGCACCAGAAGCTAATTGAGGAGGCGCCTAGCCCATTTTTAGATCATATTACCCGTTTGCGCATGGGCGCTGCTGCGGCTAATTTGGGCAAGCACCTTAAATACGAAGGAGTGGGAACGGTAGAGTTCCTGATGGATAGTAAAAAGAATTTTTATTTTGGCGAAGTTAATCCCCGTTTGCAGGTAGAACATCCTATTACTGAGGCCATTACCGGTATTGATTTAGTAGAACAGCAGATAAAGATGGCCCGAGGGGAAAAACTAAAAATGGCTCAAATCGATATGATGCTTTTCCGGGGCCATGCCATGGAATTTCGCATTTGCGCCGAAGATCCTTGCCAAAATTTTCAACCGCAATCGGGCACAGTTGCCAAGTATTTAATACCGCAGGGTCGGGGAGTGGAGGTACATTCTTTTTTACAGCCCGGCCAAAGAGTTTTTCCATTTTTTGATAGTATGGTTGCCAAACTGGTGGTTTTTGCGCCCCAGCGGGAGGCTTTATTAAAAAAAGCCGCCCGGGCTTTAAGCGAATATAAGATTGAAGGGATTATTACTAATGCGCAAATGCACAAAGTAATGTTGGAAAACGAAAATTTTCAAAAGGGAAATCTTTCTACTGATTTTATTGAAAAAGAAAAAATTATTGATGCGATAAAAAAGAGCTGCATATTCGTGGCACCTAAAAAGGTCAAGGAAAAGGAAATAATCCACCAAGATGATTTGGCTCAGATAATTGCCGAGGTTTATAAAGGCATGGCCAAAATGTCCGGGGGCAAGGAGATAAAAAGCGGTTGGAAGATTAGTAATCGGTATAAAATGATGCAATGATTATGATTAAGAAGAATGTCAAAATCAGGGAAAATGAGTTTCGAATCGAAATCGAGGAAATGCCGGGCAATATTTTGCGCGTGGAAATCAATGATAAGGATTATTTTTTCAGCAGTGATAATGGCTCTATGAATTTAGTTGGCCCCTCGGCTTTAGAAGAGGTGATGCAGGGCAATATTAGCCGGGAATCAAAAAAAGTGGATTCGAAAATTTTGAAGTCACCGCTCTCAGGCACAATTTCGGTGGTGTGGGTTAAAGATGGGGAAGATGTCAAAAGAGGCCAAAAGTTAGTGACTATTGTAGCTATGAAAATGGAAAACGAACTAGTAGCTGAAGGGGATATGGTAATCAAAGAGGTTAAGGCGCAAAAGGATAAGGTCGTCACCAAAAATGAGAGTTTAATTATTTTTAATTAATGAAAGGATTTAATATCAAAAAATTTCCGATTACCGAGTCGACGCAGAGTGTGGCTAAACAGCTGGCTTTGGAGGGCGCGCCAGACTGGACCGTCGTGGTTTGCGAGGAGCAGAGTGGCGGTTATGGTAAGGCCAAAAGTTTTTGGGCTAGTCCTAATGGTGGGCTCTATTTTTCTGTCATTTTGCCCAAAGCCAACATTGTCGATTTGCAACTCATTACTATTTTGGCGGCTTTCTCGGTGGCAAAAATACTTAAGGAACATTTTCCCATTGAGCCTATGATAAAATTGCCCAATGATGTATACGTGAATGGCAAGAAAATTTGTGGCGTACTGACGGAAAATATTATCGGAGGTGATTTGCTTTGTTCTATTATTGGTATTGGGCTGAATACCAATATTTCGCGGATGCCTAAGGAAGTCGAGAATATTGCCACCTCGGTTTTAATCGAGGCTAAAAAGATAGCCAACAATGAGGAAATTTTGGAACATTTAGTCAAGGAACTGCAAAATAATTTGAAAATAATCAGCCAATAATATGCCCAAAGATAATTTAGACAAATTAAACGAAATGCTCGAAGAGGCCAAAAATAAAGGCGGTGCCGAAAAACAGCACAAGAAAGGCAAGTTCAGTGTCGGGGAGAGACTTAATCTTCTTTTGGATCCGAACACTTTCGTGCAGCTGGACGCTTTAGTCAAATCGCGCTTCGAGGATGGTAAGGAAAAATATTTCGGCGATGGTGTGGTGGCTGGTTTTGGAAAAATTAACGGCCGGCAAGTTTATGTTTATGCACAAGATTTTTCGCAGTCTGGTGGTTCTTTGGGCGAACAGCATGCCAAAAAAATCGCCAAGTGCATTTCTTTAGCGCGTCTTAATGGTTGTCCAGTTATCGGCTTGATTGATTCGGGTGGGGCCCGGATTCAAGAGGGAGTTTATTCTTTAGATGGTTACGGTTTGATTTTTAGGGAAATGATCAAAGCTTCGGGTGTAGTTCCGCAAATTTCAGTTTTACTTGGACCCTCGGCCGGAGGCGCTTCCTATTCGCCGGGGCTTTCGGATTTTGTTTTTATGGTCGAAAAAATTTCGATGATGTTTATTACTGGTCCCGAGGTAGTTAAAAAAGTACAGGGCGAGGAGGTTTCTTTGGAAGATTTGGGAGGTTGCCAAGTGCACAATACTCAGAGTGGTTGTGCCCATTTTAGCTTTGAAGGGGAGGAGGAGTGTTTACGTGGCGTGAAAAAGCTTTTAGCCTATTTGCCGCAGAATAATTTGGAGGATGTGCCAATGCAGCGCACGCTGCTTGATGAAGTTTTAGAAAAGGAGGAGAATCTCAAATTAGCTGATATTGTGCCTAGTGATGATAAGAAGGGTTATGATTGCAAGGAAGTTATCTCGGAGGTTTTTGATAAGTTTTCTTTTTTTGAGGTGCAAAGCGAATTTGCCGGTAATGCTGTAGTGGGTTTCGCGCGGCTTTTTGGGCAGAGCGTGGGCCTTGTTGCCAACCAGCCTAAAGTTTTGGCCGGAGTTTTGGATATTGATTCTAGTGATAAGATTGCGCGCTTTGTGAACTTTTGTGACGCCTTCAATATTCCCATTATCAACTTTGTGGATACTCCCGGCTATTTGCCCGGCAAGGATCAAGAGCAAAAAGGTATTATTAGGCATGGCGCCAAGGTTTTATATGCTTACGCGCGCGCCAGTGTGCCGAAGATTTCTTTAATTTTGCGCAAAGCTTATGGCGGCGCTTATATTGCTTTATGTTCCAAACATTTAGCCTATGACATGGTTATTGCTTGGCCTGACGCCCAATTGGCAGTTATGGGGCCGGAACAGGCCGTGGAAATAATTTATCGCAAGGATATTGTTGAGGCCAAGGACCCTAAACAATTAGTTAAAGAAAAGATTGCCGAGTTAAAAGAACGGTTCTTAAATCCTTTTGCTGCGGCCCAAGCCGGTCAAATCGATGCCATAATTAATCCCAAAGATACGCGGGCCACTTTGGGCAAGGTTTTAGAATCTATGAAAAATAAAAGCGAAGAAAAAATAATGAGAAAACATGGAAACATTCCTCTCTAATTTTTGGTTCTGGGCCATCACTAATTATTTAATAGGTTCGGTTTGTTTTGGTTATATTGTAGCCAAATTCAAAAAAGTTGATTTAACCGCCATTGGCAGCAAATCCGCTACGAGCACTAATGTGGCCAGGGCTTTGGGATTTTGGTGGGGTTTAAGCAATGGCCTGCTCGATTTTTTTAAGGTGTTCATTCCGGTTTTGATTTGCGCGCATTATTTTAGTGACCCCTATCGGATGGTGGTTTTGGCTATTATTCCGACTCTGGGGCACATTTTCCCAATTTGGTTTAATTTTAAGGGCGGTAAGGGTGGGGCTCCATTTATTGGGGGAGCCTTGGCGCTTTGCGTCAGCCAATTTGGCCTGCAAGGCTTTTTGGTTTTCCTGGGAATATTTGTAGTTTTTATGCTAATTGTTTTGGCTTGGAAAAAAACCAGTATTGCTAATTTATTATTCCCTTGGGTTTTTGCCTTGGTATCTTGGTTTTATTTTCACCGTTTGGATTTTGTAATTTTTGCCGTGTTGGAAGGCCTCATCATCGCTTTTGCTTTGCGGGAGAATATTAGGAGACTCATCAAGGGCGAAGAAACGACATTTGAAAAAAAGATCTAATATGTTCAATCATTGGGTATATTTACTATATTCTTATTTAATCGGCTCTATTCCGTTTTCGTTTTTAGTGCCATTACTTTTTAAGAAAATTAATGTGATGGAGGTCGGCTGGAAAAAAAGTTCTGCCTCCAATGTCTATAAAAATGTCGGAATTATTGAAGGGATAGTTTCGGGTTTATTGGATGCGGCCAAAGGTTTTTTTATTGTCTATTTAGCTATGTATAATTTTGGGTTTTCTGACCCGTGGTTGGTTGCCTTTGCCTGTGCCGTGGTCTTTGGGCATAATTGGAGCATTTTCCTTTCCTTTGCCGGGGGCAGGGGATTGGCCACTTATGCCGGAGCTTTACTGGCCTTTTCTCCGACTTTAGCAATTTTGGGCGTGACAATTTATTTTGCGCTGGGCGCCCTTTTGGACGGCTCAATTAGCACTATTATTGCTTTATTAGTGGTTATTTTTGTTTCTCCGGTTATGGATTTTTGGGAAACGGCTGGGATTTATACCGCTTTAATATTTTTACCTTTGTTGTTCAAAAGATTGACGCCTTTGCGGGATTTTTTTCATACCAAAACTCCTTGGGAACTTTTTAAGGCTCGGTTGGTTTTTGACGACAACCAATGGCACGAGCTGCGTTATATTAAATTATTTCAGCAGTTGACAAACAAGGATAAGGGGTTACAATAAGATAGATCCGTTATGAAAAACGGGTTTTAATCATATTTTATGGATCTTAAAGTATTTAATTCAGCCCTCAGCCAGATAGTGGAAGAAAAGGCCATTCCGCCTGAAAAGGTTTTGGAAGTGGCCGAAGCCGCCATCTCGGCTGCCTATAAAAAGGAATACGGGCAGAAAGGCCAAGTTATTAAGGCAGAGTTTGAGCCAAAATCCGGCAATATGAGATTTTGGCAGGTAAAAACCGTGGTTAGCCCCGAGATGTGCTACACCGAAAAAGAATTGGCCGAATTACAGGCCAAGCATGAAGCGGGTGTGCCTATGGAGCAGATGGAGGATCCGGAAAACAAGAAAATTGTTTTTAATCCGGAGCGCCATGTTTTGTTGGAAGATGCCAAAAAAGATAATCCTGATTTGGTTTTGGGAGATGAGATAAAAATTTCCTTGCCAAGCAAGATTGAGTTTGGCCGCATCGCTTCCCAAACTGCCAAACAGGTTTTATTGCAAAAAATAAAAGAAGTGGAACGCGAATCAGTGATGAGCCGGTTTAAGACTAGGGAAGGTGAGATTGTCTCCGGTGTTGTGCAAAGGGTAGAATCGCGGGCTATTTATTTGGATGTGGGTAAAGCCTTTGCCGTATTGCCCAAGGAAGAGCAAACTCAAGGGGAATTTTATAGGCCGGAGCAGCGCTTCCGTGTTTATGTTTTGAGCGTGGAAGATAGCCCCAAAGGCCCGACGATTTTTGTTTCTCGGATTCACCCCAAATTGATTTCTAAATTGTTCGAATTGGAAGTGCCCGAGATTATGGGTGGGCAGATTAAAATTATGTCTATTGCCAGGGAGGCAGGCTTTCGCTCCAAGATTGCCGTGCAAAGTTTAGCCGAGGGCGTAGACCCGATTGGCGCTATGGTGGGCCAACGCGGCACCCGTATCGCCGCAGTCATCAACGAATTGGGCGGTGAGAAGATTGATGTAATTGAATGGAATGAGGATCCGCAAAAATACATTGCCAACGCTCTTTCTCCGGCCAAGGTGGACGAAGTGCGTATCATGCCTAAAAATACCGCCATGGCTATTGTGCCCAAGGATCAGCTTTCTTTGGCTATTGGTAAAGGAGGGCAGAATGTGCGTTTAGCAGCTAAGCTCACTGGTTGGAAAATTGATATTAAGGTTGAAGGCGGAGATGAAAGCGAGGTGATTACGATGGACGAAGAAGGAAAGATTGATGAGTCCGCTATCAAGATAGGGGATATGGGCGGCGAAACTGCGGAATGATAATTTAATAAATAAAAAATAAAGTAATAAAATAAAACACTATGAGTCTAGATATACATCTCATTTTGCCGATTGCCATCTCTCTCCTTTCTTTAGGGTTTGTTTGGTGGCTTTATTTGTCGCTTAAAAAAGCCGACACGGGCACTGCCAAGATGCAGGCTATTTCTGATGCTATTAAGGAAGGCGCTAATGCCTATCTTAAGAGGCAGAATAAAACTATCGTTTTGATTTCTCTTGTTTTGGCGGCTGTTTTGGCTATTTTTGGTATGGGTGGCGAAGCGGCCGGCGCCGCTGGTTGGCAGATTGCCGCCGCTTTTCTTTTCGGGGCTTTATGTTCAGTGGTGGCTGGCTATGTTGGTATGTGGATTTCAGTCCGCGCCAATATTCGCTCTGCGGCGGGCGCCCAAAAAGGCCTTTCCCGGGCTTTTGATGCGGCTATGAAGGGTGGGGCAATTTCCGGAATTATTATTACGGCCATGTCGCTTTTGGGCATTAGTATTATGGTGTCCATTTATATGGCTTTTGGAAAAGTTGAGATTGGGCATATTCCTAATTTAATTGCGGGTTTTGGTTTTGGTGCTTCTTTGGTGGCTTTGTTCGCCCAGTTAGGCGGTGGTATTTATACCAAGGCTGCCGATGTCGGCGCTGATTTAGTGGGAAAAATCGAGCAGAATATTCCTGAGGACGATCCTCGCAACCCAGCGGTTATTGCCGACCTTGTCGGTGATAATGTGGGGGATTGCGCCGGCCGCGGAGCTGACCTTTTTGAATCCACTGCGGCGGAGAATATCAGTGCCATGATTTTGGGCGCCGCCCTAGTTGCTTCTCGGCCCGATTTATTCGTGGGCAAAGAAGCTTTGGCTATCGGGGTAATATTTTTCCCCTTAGTGGCCCGCGCTTTGGGTTTAGTGTGCTCTATTATCGGCATTGCTTTGACCAAAGTTGATAATGAGGGCGATGCTATGAAGGCTTTGAATATGGGTTTTATCATTTCTACAGTTTTATCCGCCATTGTTTTCTACTTTGCGATTTCTTATACATTTTCGGCGATTTTGCCCACTACTTGGATGTATCTGTTAGCGGCCGGTTATGTCGGTTTGATTGCCAGTTGGGCCTTTGTCTTAGTTACCCAATATTTTACTTCTAGCGATTATCAGCCGATTAAGGATATCGTTAAGGCTTCTCGCACTGGCGGGGCTACCAATATTATTGCCGGTCTTTCTGTCGGTTATGAGTCGACCGCTTCTACGGTTATGATTATTGCCATCTCTTTACTTTCGGCTTTTTGGCTGGGAGAAAAAGCCATGATCGGGGGCGGTATTTTTGGCACAGCTATTGCCACTATGGGCATGCTCTCCACGGCCGCTTATATTTTAGCCATGGATACTTTTGGCCCTATTACTGACAATGCTGGAGGTATTGTGGAAATGTCTGATTTGCCTGAAGAGGTTCGCAAATCGACTGATAAGCTCGACGCCGTTGGCAATACTACCAAAGCCATTACTAAAGGCTATGCCATGGGTTCGGCGGCCCTGGCTTCATTTTTATTATTTTCGGCCTTCTTAAAGGATGCCGGTTTAGAAACTGTCGGCTTGCAAAAGCCCACGGTTTTTATCGGTGCTTTCTTGGGGGCTATGCTTGTTTTCTTGTTCTCAGCTTTTGCCCTTAAGGCTGTCGGTAATGCGGCTGGTTCCATTGTGGAGGAGGTGCGCAGGCAGTTTAAGGAAAAGCCCGGGATAATGAGCGGCACAGAAAAACCCGATTATGCTAAGTGCGTGGACATTACTACTGCAGCAGCTCTCAAAGAAATGGTTATGCCCGGACTCTTGGCTGTGCTCTTGCCAATTTTTGTAGGTGTGGTTATGGGTAGGGAAGAGGTAGCTGGTTTTATTATGGTTGGCACAATCGTGGGCGTGCTTTTGGCCACGGTTATGAACAATGCCGGAGGCGCTTGGGATAATGCCAAAAAATTTATTGAAGCTGGTCATGAAGGCGGCAAAGGCAGCAAGACTCATGGTGCGGCTGTGACCGGGGATACTGTCGGCGATCCATTCAAAGATACGGCCGGCCCTTCGCTTCACGTTTTAGTCAAGCTTTTGGGAACTTTAAGCTTGGCCATGGTTGCGTTATTCAAATAAATAATCACGCCCCGCTTGAAAGCGGGGCTGATTATCGAATTAAATGAAAGAAAAACAGAATGGAAATAAACATTAAAATTGAAAATCTCCCCAAATCCAAGATCAAAATATCCTCAACGGTTTTGGCTGCGGATTTTGAGGCTTATTATCAGAGAGCTTTAGAAAAAATTATTGAGCAGGCTGAGCTGCCGGGTTTTCGCAAGGGCAAGGCACCTAAAGAAATGGTGGAAAAACAAGTAGGCGAGCATCATATTCTCGATGAGGCGGCCGAATTGGTAATGAATGCGGCTTATCTGAAGGCAATAAAGGAAAATAAATTGGATTTAATTGGGGATCCAGAAGCGAAGATTAAAAAAGTTGCCCGCAATAATGATTTTGAATTCGAAATCGAATCTTACGTTTTGCCATCTATCAAGCTACCCGATTATAAAAAAGTTGCGGCAAAGACTAAGCTTGGCGCCGTCGAAGTCAAAGAAAACGAAGTAGAAGATTCTATTAAATGGTTGCAGAATTCTTTGGCCCGCTTTACGGAAAAAATCGGGACAGCCGATGAGGGCGATTGGGTACAGCTCTCTATTAAGATAAATGACGAAAAAGAAAGCAAAGATGCTTTTGTTTTGGGCAAGGGCGGGCTCCTTAAGGAAATTGAAGACCAAATCAAAGGTATGCAGCAGGGCCAGAGCAAAGAATTTGAGTTTGATTTTAAGAACGGTGAAAAGGCCAAGTGCCACGTTGTGCTTAACGACTTAAAAAGTGTTTCCTTGCCCGAGGCCAATGATGAATTTGCCCAAAGCGTTGGGCCCTATAAAGGTTTAGCTGAGCTCAAGGAGGAGATTCATAATGATTTGCTAAAGAATAAAACTGCCACCGAGTTAGAGAAGACGGTTGGGCAGGTTTTGGCTGAGGTCGCTAAAGATGTAGAAATGGATATACCCGGCATTCTAATTGAAAGAGAAATGCTCGCCCAGATGGAGGAGGCCAAGAAGCGAATTACCCAAGACGGCGAGATGACTTTTGAAGAATATCTGGCCAAAGTGAAAAAGACCGAAAAGGAGATTTTGGAATCCATGCGCCCGGCCACCGAAAAGAAAATTAAGGAATATTTTATCCTTAAAGAGGTGCAAAAGGCGGAAAATATCTCGGCTACTGATGATGAAATCGAGGCCGAGCTCATGAAAGTATATTCGAGGTATCCAGAATTGGAGAGCCAAACTTCGGTTGACCGCCAGAACCTCATAGAATATACTAAAGACAGGATTGAAAGCGAAAAAACGTTCAAAAAGTTCGAGGAATACCTCGGGAAATAAAGCAAAATATGATAATACCCACAGTAATTGAAAAAAGCCATCGCGGGGAGCGCGCCTATGATATTTATAGTCGCTTATTGGAGGATAGGATTATTTTATTGGCCGGCCCAATCACCGATCAGGTCGCCAATTCCGTGATCGCGCAATTATTGTTTCTGGCGGCAAAAGACCCTAAAAAGGACATCCAGATTTATATCAATAGTCCCGGAGGGTCGGTGACAGCCGGTCTGGCTATCTATGACACTATGCAATATATCAAACCTGATATCTCTACGGTTTGTGTAGGCATGGCGGCTTCGATGGGCGCGGTTTTGCTTGCTAGCGGCACAAAAGGAAAAAGATTTGCGTTGCCCAACTCTGAAATCATGCTCCACCAAGTTGCTGGTGGGGCGCAAGGAGAGGCGGCGCTCATTGAAATTACAGCCAAGCAAATCCTTAAAATCAAGGACAGATTGAATCATTTATTAGCGAAACATACGGGACAGAATTTGGAGAAAATTTCTCGGGATACTGATAGGGACTTCTATCTAGACCCCGAGGAAGCGAAAACCTACGGAATGATTGATGCGGTGATTAGGACGAAAAAACCTTGACGGGCAATGGATTGCTGGGCTGAACAAAATAACAGATAAAACATGGAAAATGAAACAATGATCTGGATTTTGCTCAGCGCAGTACTAGGAACCCTTATCGGCTATTTAATTAGGCAGTATATAGCCAGAAAGCGCCTAGGTAGCGCCGAACAAAAAATAGAAAACGATCTCCAAAAAGCCAAAGAAGAAGCTAGGCGTATTTTGGATGCGGCCAATACTAAGAGCCAAGAAGTAATGGATAGGGCTGATGCGGATTTTCGCGAAAGAAAACAGGAGATACTTAAGACGGAGCAACTGCTGCTTAAGCGTGAAAATTTGCTTGAAAAAAAGATTTTAGATTTTGAGGATGATAACAAAAAACTCCAACAAAAAGTAGAGGAGGTAAAAAAAATCAGGGAGCAGATACAGGCCATAGGGGAGGAGGCTAAGCAAAAATTAGAAAGCCTCGCCGGCCTTTCCGCCTCCGAAGCTAAAACTAAGCTTTTTGAAAAAATAGAACAAGACAGCAAAGAGGAAGTGATGCAGCGGGTTATCAAACTGGAGCGCGATGGCAAAGATAAGCTGGATAGAAAAGCCAAAGAAATAGTAGCTTTGGCCATTCAGCGCTGCGCTCTTTCGCAAGCCCAGGAAATCACTACTACAACCGTTTCTTTGCCTTCTGATGAGATTAAGGGGCGTATTATCGGTAAGGAGGGTCGTAATATCCGGACCTTTGAGGAAATGACCGGCGTTGAGCTTTTAGTGGATGATACTCCGGGGGCGGTTATCATTTCCAGTTTTGACCCGATTAGGCGCCACATTGCAAAAAATGCTTTAGAAAAATTAATATCTGATGGCCGCATCCAGCCTAGCCGCATCGAAGATACTGTAACCAAGGCCAAAGAAGAAATAGCTGAAGAAATCAAGAAAGCGGGGGAGATCGCCGTTTATGATACGGATATTTACGATTTAGATCCTAAGCTAGTGCAAATTTTGGGCAGGCTAAAATTCCGTACTTCTTATGGACAAAATGTTTTATTACATTCTATTGAGGTATGCCATTTGGCGGGCTTGATTGCCTCCGAGCTTAAAGCTAATGTCAAAGTATGCAAGAAGGCTGGTTTATTGCATGATATCGGCAAAGCCGTGGATTTTCAGATTGAGGGTACGCATGTGGACATCGGCATTAGGATTTTAGAGAAATTCAAGGTAGAAAACGAGGTAATTGTGGCTATGCGCAGCCACCATGAAGAATATAAGCCTGAGAGCATTGAAGCTTTGATTGTGCAGGCGGCTGACCAAATTTCCGGAGCCAGGCCCGGTGCGCGCAAGGAATCATTGGAAGAATATATCAAGCGCTTAGAGGAATTGGAAAAGATTGCTACTGCTTTTCCAGGAATTGAGCGCGCTTATGCTATTCAAGCCGGCCGCGAAATCAGAGTCTTTGTAAAACCTGAAGAAATCGACGATGTGGGTATGCATAAATTAGCTAAAAATATCGCCTCAAGGATAGAGGAGGAGCTAAGATACCCCGGAGAAATAAAAGTTAATATCATTAGAGAAAAAAGAGTCATCGAATACGCCAAATAAACCCTTGCTACCTGCTGTGGATAACTATTAAAGGTCGAATTTGCAATATTTGTTAAAAAAGTATAATAAAAACAAGGGTTCGCCCCCATAAAGGTGAAAAAAATAAAAAAAACAATGACAAAACAAGAACTTATTGAGAAGTTGGCTGCCAAAGAGGGCATGCCGAAAACAAAGGCTGAAGAAATGGTCAATTTCATTATTGATTCCATTACTCAGGCTATGGTTAAGGGTGATGAGGTTGTTATTACTGGTTTTGGCAAGTTTGTCGTCGTTAAGAAAGCTGCTCGCGAGGGCCGCAATCCTAAGACTGGCGAGACTGTTACCATTCCGGCTAAGACTGTACCGAAATTCCGCCCTGGAAAGGCTCTCAAAGAAGCCGTCAAATAAAACAATATTTGAAAACCCCTGCTTCAAGGCAGGGGTTTTTCTGTTGTCGGGGTACTCGGATTTGAACCGAGACTAAATCCTCCCAAAGGACTCGTGCTACCGTTGCACTATACCCCGTATTAGTTATTATATTCCCTCCGGGAAGGGGATAGAATGAGCGGGTAACGGGAATCGAACCCGTATCCTCACCTTGGAAGGGTGATGTAATAGCCATTATACGATACCCGCGTTATTTTTTAGAACAGTGATATTATAGCGAATTTTCAAAATATTTCAATGGAGTTTATTTTGCGCAAAAACTGTGCATTTCCTTTTGGTCTGCTTTGGTATTTTTTGTTATAATATTTTTAAGGAACTTGCAGTTCCGCACTTTATGCTTATTACAGGTATTAATTTGCGCAATCAGGCTAAAGAATGGGGCATTCCCTTGTGGCAGCATCCGCAAATCCTTTTTATCTTTATGGGTTTGCTGATAATAGTCACGGATATCCTGATTTATTTGATAAGTATAAGGTTTGTTGAGGATTATTCTTATATTATTCTGGCGGTTTGCAGTATTACAATAATGCTTTTAGTAATTTCTTTCGTGTTGCAGAACAGTTTTGAGAGGATGGCGGAAGCCAGCAAAATGAAAGTAGAATTCATTAGTATCGTTTCTCATCAGCTGCGCTCACCAATCACTAATTTGCGCTGGTCCTTGGATGCGATGCGTATGGAAAATAAAGATTTGGTAGAGTCTGGCCGGATAAAGAATTTTTCTATTCTCGAGGATAATGTTAACAGGATGAAGGACTTGGTATCTAATTTGCTTGTCGCTAGCCGTTTAGAGGCAAATCGGTTAGTAACGAATAATGAAAAGCTTGATTTGAATAAAATTGTATTGGACTGTATCGAACATGTCGGTGGGTTTGCCAAAACCCAAAATGTGAAATTTGTTTATACGCCCAACGAAAGCCTCCCGAAAATTATCGGAGATTCATTCCAAATAAATATTGTTCTGGAAAATCTTTTTACTAACGCCATCCGTTACAGCCGCAAAGGCGAGGATGTTACGATATATTTGGAAAAGAAAGGAGATAAGGTGTTTGTTTTTGTGCAGGATAGCGGTTATGGCATACCCGAAGAAGATAAAAAATATATTTTTCAAAAATTTTATCGGGCCACCAATGTGCGCCATCATATCCCCGAAGGATCGGGTCTGGGTCTGTATTTGGCTGCCTCTATCACTCGAAAGCTGGGTGGGGAAGTGGGGTTTAGCTCGCAAATGGGCAAAGGATCTATTTTTTGGGCAGGTTTTTTGTGTGCGAAGGGATAATAAATTAAATAATGCGCTAAACCTGCGAAACAGGGGCGCGCGATGAATAATATGGCAAAAATATTAATAATTGAAGACGAAAAAGCCCTCCAAGAGACTTTGGGCAAGATTTTAGAAAAAAAGGGATTTGCCGTTGTGCCGGCTTTTGACGGGGAAGTTGGTTTAGAATTAACCGTCAACGAAAAGCCGGATTTGGTTTTGCTCGATTTAATGATGCCTAAAATGAACGGGTTTGATTATTTGGTCGCGATGAAAAAAAATTCTTCTATCGCTTCTACGCCGGTAATAGTTTTGACCAATTCGGACAGCACCGAACATATCCAGAAAGTTATCGATGCCGGGGCAACCACTTATTTGGTCAAATCCAATTATTCCTTGGAAGAAGTGGTGCAAAAAGTAGAAGCGGTTTTAGCCAAGAAATAAAATGCGAATAGAAAACCAGCAGCTAAAAAAATTTATCATTGATGCCGGTTTGGCCGATGAAGCTAAACTCGATACCGCTTTGGAGGCAGCAAAAAAGGGCAAAAAGCGTTTTACCGAGCAGCTGGTGGAGGAGAAAATTTTAAGCAAAGACCAATTAGCCAAGCTGCAAGCCTATATTCTAGGCGTGCCTTTCGTGGATTTGCAGAAAGAAAAAATTCCCGAGGAGACCCTAAAGATAATTCCCGAAAGCGTGTCTCGTACGCACAATATTGTTTCTTTTCGGAAAAAAGACGGGTATTTAGAGGTGGCCATGCTTGACCCGGAAGATCTGGAAACGATTGATTTTATTAAGAAAAAATCCAATTTAGAGATTTTACCGCGGCTGACAAACGAAGAAAGCATTAAGGCGGTTTTGGGCCAGTACAATAAATCTTTGGAATCAGAATTTTCCGATTTGATTAAGTCGGAAACTGGTGGGGTAGAAACTTTGAAGGAAAAAGCCGGCGCGCCCGGCGAGGATTTGGAAAAGGCGGCCGAGGAGCTGCCAGTTATAAAGATCGTCGATACGCTGCTTAAGCATGCGGTTATTGAAAAGTCTTCTGATATCCATATCGAGCCTACGGAAAAGGAGGTAGTAGTGCGATACCGAGTTGATGGTATTTTGCATGATGCCATGGTGCTGCCCAAACAGATTGCCTCGGGTATTGTGGCCCGTATAAAAGTTTTGTCTAATTTGAAATTGGATGAGCACCGCTTGCCTCAAGATGGGCGTTTCAAAATCCAAAGCGAGGGTTCAAAGATTTCTATCCGTGTTTCGATTTTACCCGTGTTTTTCGGGGAAAAAATTGTCATGCGTTTATTGCCCGAGCAGGCCAAAGTAGCGACTTTAGGAGATTTAGGCTTTCGCCCTGAGGCACTGAAAAAAATTCAGACAGCCTTAAAGAAACCTTTAGGGATGAACTTAATTACTGGTCCGACCGGTTCTGGTAAGACTACGACTTTGTATACCATGATGGATATCCTTAATACGCCCAACGTCAATATTTCGACCGTTGAGGACCCGGTCGAATACCAGATGCCGCGCATCAACCAGACGCAAATTGACGCCAAAATCGGTTTGACTTTTGCTAATGCATTACGTTCTTTGCTGCGCCAAGATCCTAATGTGATAATGGTTGGAGAAATTCGTGATAACGAGACGGCTTCCTTGGCAACTAATGCGGCCTTAACCGGACACTTGGTGCTTTCCACTTTGCATACCAATACGGCCGCGGGAGCCATTCCGAGGCTTTTGGATATGAAAATCGAACCATTCTTGTTAGCTTCAACGCTTAATTTTGTTATGGCTCAGCGTTTGGTCAGGCGGCTAACAAGCGAAAAGGAAAAGTATTTTCTTGCCAAACAGGATATTGAGAGTTTAGAAAAATATTTTGACGTTCCTAGATTTTTGAAAATTCTGGAAAAGGAAAAGGTGATTAAAGCCGGGGCCAAGATAGGGGAAGTCCCATTTTACCGCCCCAAAGAAGGAGGGGATAAAAAATCTGCTTATAAGGGTCGGTTGGGTATTTATGAAGTTTTGGAAGTAACCGAGAGTATAAGAAAGCTCATACATGACAACGCAACGACCGAGCAAATCCAGAACAAGGCTATGGAAGAGGGGATGGATACAATGATGGAAGACGGTATGGTCAAGGCTGCCCAAGGCATTACCAGTATCGAGGAGGTTTATCGTGTTATCAGTGAATGATATGAAAGAAAAATTTTTCTTGGCCATAATTATTTTTGGTTTGATGTGGGGCGGGAGTGCCTTGGCTTGGCAAGTGGAAACTATCGCGGATTTGCCGGCGGCGGGCGACTTTTTGGTTTTTCCCGCTAAAAAAGAGATAATAATGGCTGGCGGAGCACAGGAAAAAGTGGAAATTTCTATTCTAAATCGCACGGGAAAAGCCCAAGAATATACTTTAGAGGTAAATGACCTAAAGGGCAGCCAAGAAAATGAAAATGGTTTAGAGTTTGGCGATTATGCGTCTTATCCGTATTCTTTGAAAAAATATCTTAGAACGGTCGACAATCAGGTTGTTATCGGATCTGGCCAGTTGGCCCGGGCGCAGTTAGAGATATCCCTGCCTGAGGAAATGCCGCCGGGCGGTTTATATGCGATTATTTTAATCAGTCAGCATTCCGTTGGCGATTCTGCCGGGGAGGCAAAAATGATTGGGCAGGCTGGTATTCCGATTTATGTAAAAATTCCGGGCAAAGTGGTAGAATCGGGAGCGACTAAAAGCTTCAAAATAGATCTGTCTGCTTTAGCCCAAAGGGGAGTGGGGTTAAAAATATACTTTCAAAATGATGGGAATATTTATTTAGCTCCCAAGGGCCAGATTGAGATTTCCGATATTTTTGGGCGCCTGGTGGCCAAAAAAGATATTCCTCAATTTTATTCTTTACCGGGTTCTTATAAAATGGTCCGGGCAGATTGGCAAAATACGGCCGATGTCGGTTATTACCGGGCAGTGGCCAAAGTGCAAAGGGGTTATGCCGGGCCCGATGGTTTACCATTAAGCGATCAGCTCTCGGGAAGTTTTTGGATTTTAAGCCAACGGGCTAAGATAACGCTTATCGGGATTTTGGCCCTAGTAGTGGGGGTTTTGTTATTTTTGAAAATTAAGCATGCTAGAAAAAAATTTCAACAATAAAATATTATTTTTTCTCTGTTTATTTTTTGTTTGCTTCCAAGCTCCGGTTTTGGCTCAAGTGGCCAGCAGTACTAACTATTTGCTTATGCAGGATTCTTTGAATATGGCCGGAGATTATTCCAGTTCCACTAATTTTGGTTTACAGGACACTCTAGGTGAGGCGGGCACTGGTTATGTCTCGAGTACAAATTATTTACTGCGCGCAGGCTATCAACAGGCCGCAGATCAATATTTTATTTCTATTTCTCTGCCAAGCTCTAATTTAGCCTTATCTCCCGCTATTGGCGGCTCGTCGGGCGGTTCGGCTAGCGGGGCTATCGATGTGGGTATCTCTACTGATAACCCTATTGGCTATTCTCTTTCTATTGCGGCCAATCCCTCTAACCCCGCCCTATCTTGTTCAAGCGGCTGCGGCACCGGGGCGACCTATTTCAAAGATTATATCCCGGCGGTTTCGGGCGTGCCGGATCTGGCTTGGATTTCGCCCGTGGCCACGAGTAGTTTTGGGTTTACGGTTGATGGCAGCCACATTTCTTCTTATTTCAAGGATAATGGTTCGGTTTGCAATGCAGGGTCAAATGATGGCATAGATGTTTGTTGGTACGGATTAAATTATTCTTTATACAGTAATCGACTAATTGCTTATTCGAGCAGCCCCAATAGCCCAAATTATACAACCACGACAATTAAATTTAAGACCGAATCAGCCGCTGGGCATAGCATGTCGGCAGGCAGCTATTCGGCCACGGTAGTTGTGACCGCAATCGCCAATTAATGAAAAAATCGTTTCCTAAAATTATTTTTGTTTTATTGCTATTTCCATTTTTCGCCTTGGCAGCGACAAGTTCTTTTACCGTTACGCAAACCGTAACTGCGCCTCCTGAGGCAGGCCCAATCGAACCCAAGCCAGTACTGACAATTTCCAATGTTGTTATTACAGCTTCTACCACTAAGGCGGATTTAACTTGGCAAACTAGCAATTCTGCAAATTGTTATATTTCTTACGGCACTACAACCAATTATGAATTAGGGGTAGTAAGTGAAGCGGGGCCTCTGAGCTCGCATACACTTTCTTTGACGGGTTTAACGTCTTCCAAAACCTACCACTTCCAAATAAGCTGCACCGATTCTTATATCCAAGCTATAACCTCCCCGGATTACTCTTTTTCGACTTTAGAGATACCCCCGCCGATTCTACCCTTAAATGTTATTGGGCTTATTACTGCTCCGGGCATAGACAAAATTTCGATTAGTTGGCAGATGCCGCAAGATCCAAGTATTGTCAGGGTAAAAATTTATCGATCCGGTACTTTTTATCCACAAAATCCCAGCGAAGGGTCTTTGATTTTTGATTCGGACGGACTAGAGCTTTCTTATACTGATAGTAATTTAGCTGCCGGTAAAAGATATTATTATACGGCTTTTTCTTTTAATGCCACTAATGCCAATTCTTCGGGGGCTGTTGGCGACGATATCCCTTTGGCCGCTCCCGAGGAAAAGCCGGTTGAACCGATAGTTCCTACGCCAGAAGTTCCTTCTGAAGGCGCGGCGGGACCCGGCTCAAGCGGGGGAGGAATGTCCCCGGGAAGCGCCACTTCGACAAAGTTTTTGGACGGCGAAACGAAATATACAAAGGAGCAGGAGCAGAAGTTAAAAGATTTGGATTTTTTGAATTTTGACTTTTTGCAGGGGAAAGACAATCTGAACTCCGGAAAAATTTCCAACATTAAAGCCGGAGATCGTTTGGAGATAGAGATTGATTCGACCCAAATCCCCGATTTCGTCAAATCAGTTTTGGTGATGTTTGAGAAGGATGACAAGCGTTTTACTTTTTTATTGCAAAAAGATACGCAAGGGAAATTACGTTCAGATTTAATGGTGCCCCTAGATAAGCGTGGCGCCTATAAGGTTACCATTTTTCTTATCGATAAAGACAATAATATTGTCAAAAAAATCCAAGGCGAGATGGAGGTCTTAAACCCGGGATTTTTACGGATTAAAGTTCCCGACAATTTTTGGAAAAAAGCTTTGATTTTCCTTATTAATCTTTCTAATCATCCGCTTTTTTGGCCAAGCCTAATTGTTTTGGCTATTTTGTCATTTTTGTATCGGAGAGCCATGCAATTGAGGGCTTTGCGGAGCATGAAGAGAACTTCTATTGAGGGTGGGGGCGCGAAAATGCCGGGCACCAATATTGCTTTGGCGCCTTGTAATGTTTTGGAATTTAATGCGGTTAGTTTGGTGGGTAGTATTATGCTTACATGGAAGAATCCTCCGGCTAAATTTGGCAAAAAAATTAAAATTGTTAGGGGGCGCGGAGAACATGTCATTGATGTTTTGTCTGGAGAATTAGTTTATGAGGCGGCTATCAGCGGGGAGGCGGAGCAATTTATCGATAGTACTCCTCGAGAATCCGCTATGTTATTTTATACGGCCTTTGTTTGTGATGATGGGGAGCAATGGTCCTCTGGGGCTTTGGCTTGGGCCAAGCCTTTGTTGTCGGCTGGAGAAAGTATCGGCGCTAACCCCGATCTTCCTTATATCAAAAATTATCCGGTACTCTTGGAATCCTCTTTGCAAAATAGCGGGACAGGGGTAAGATTTTCCGATCTTTCTTTTTTTCAAAATGATCAAAATATTGAGAGCGCCAAGGGACCGATTGCTTCGGCTTCTATGGTTTTAGAGATTATGGCTAGCCAAAAAGATATTCCGGTTAATACCAAATCTGTCATTTTGGAATTGTTCTTCGGTGGGAGAAAATCTTTTCTGCTCCTTGGCCGCAATATTAAAGACATTATGCATTGTTCACTATTTTTGCCTCCGGGGCGGGAAGGAGAATTTGTCGTTAAGGTTTATTCCATAAGCTTGGAGAAAAAAATATCCTTAGAGAGCCACGGAAAGATAATTACTACCAAATAATCCCCCGTTAGAGGGGATTTTTTTGAGCCAATAATGCATTTTTCCATCAGTAGAAACTTTAGGAGGGAGGTTGGAGGGTTTTTATTAAAAAAACCTTGTCAGATGTGGAAAAAATCTTTGGTTAGGATAGCTAAAAGCAATATAATTAAGGCAAATATTTATATGGGTTGCGGCCGCAATTACAAGGCACAACCGAATATTAAGGGAAGGCAAAACCCAAGCATTTTCTGTGCTGTAAGTTTTTGCATATTATTCATATTCTCTTTGCTTCTTTTATCTGCTTTTTGCTTGCCCAATGAGGCTTTGGCTGCTTTTAATGAACAGATTAATTATCAGGGTAAACTCTTTAGCTCTACCTCGATAGCCGTGGCAGATGGCGATTATAATTTTACTTTTCGACTTTATACGGCTGCTTCTGGCGGTTCGCCAATATGGACCGAAGAATGCACGACAACTAATAGGGTAAATGTGCGCAGCGGATTATTTTCGCACATGTTAGGGTCGGTGAATTCTTTATCCGATACGATATTTAATCAAGACTTATATTTGAGTGTTGATGTTGGCGGCACCACGACTATACCTTCTTGGGATGGGGAAATGTCTCCACGCAAACATTTGGGGTCTGTTGCTTCGGCATTTGAAGCCAAGAGGCTTGGTGGAAAAACCGAAACGCAATTTGCCACCTTAGCCGAAGGGGAAACAATAACCGGTAGCTGGACGCATCAAAATTCACTTGTTATTTCTTCTTCCACGGCTGCGACGCTTTTCACTATTACACAAAATGGTGCAGGCACAGCGGCCGAGATTATGGGTAAAGTGGCCATTGCCACGAGCACGGCTAACGCTCAGCTGACAGTCCAAGGAACGTCCACGACTGCCCTTGTTTCGATTTTGACTGCCGCGGGCAATAGTGCGCTTTTTGCCAGTAGTTCTGGATTTGTCGGAATTAATACCAGTACTCCTTCTTATAATCTTGATGTGGCTGGGGATATAAATATTTCCGGAGCCTTAAGAATAGCCGGGTCTGATCTCAGCCAATACTTTATTGATTCTGCCGGAACATCCGGGCAATTATGGTCTTCGGATGGTGCGGGCAGGGGAGACTGGCTTTCGACGAGCAGCTTGGGTTTGAGTATGGATTATATTTCCGGTTCTAGCAGTTTGGCTTATTTATCCGGGAATAATATTTTTACCGGTTACAATATTTTTGCCTCAACAACTTTTAATGGAACGAGCACCTTTGGTGATGTGATTATTTCTAACCTTACTTCCACCAATGCGCATTTCACTAACATTGTCGGTTTCTTTGGAGCTAATTGCGGGATGGATAATTATGCTTATGGTATTAATCCCGACGGAACACTAAATTGTCGCCCCGATGTCTCGGGCGGTGGCGGTGTTGGCGGGGGTTGGGCAACTACTTCAGATAACAAGAGACTTTATCCGGCTAACGTTGCACATATCGTGATAATCGGCGGCAATGTCACGTCTTCACAAAATACGATTTTTGAGACTATTGGTAATGCATATATCAAAGGAAATTTAAGGGCTGAAAGCGTGACGACGAGCGACTTGGAGGCTACTAATACCACTTTATTAAATATTCTTAATGTTACTGGACCGACGCAACTTGCCTCCACCACCATCAATGGCACCACCACCATGGCCAATGCCACAGCTACTAGTTTTGGCATAACTGGCAACCTCAATGTGGCAGGGCAGAGCACTTTGGGAAATGTTTCCTCTAGTAATGTTACAATTTCGGGAGCCTTGACCTGGTCAACCAATAGCGGTTTATTGGAAGCTGTTTCCGGAGCAGTTCGCGCTACTTCTACGGCTAATTTTTTGACTACTGGTAATGCCTCAGCTTTGTATGTGCCCTATACTTATGCCTCCAGTGTTTTTTCAACTTACGCTTACAATACGTCGACTTTCGTAACTTATTCCTATGGCTCCTCGACTTATGCCACTACTAATCACACCCACGCCCAGCTTCACGATCCAGTCACTGAAAATATTTTAGGCATTGATCTCACTGGCCAAACCCTTTCATTGACCTCGGGTTATTTTATCCCTACAACCTCGCCAGCCTTTGCCTCGGTTACCACTACTGATCTTTATCCCACCAACATCATTGGCGCTACTAATGTCTCTACTACCAACTTCACCGCTTCTGGTAATACGGTTTTAGCTAATGCTACCGGCACAAATTTGAATTTAACAGGCGCTCTATTTATTAATGGGAATAATTTAAGTCAATTTTTCATTGATAGCGCCGGAACCCTTGGCCAACTTTGGGCTTCAGATGGTTCTGGGGTAGGGCATTGGGTTAATACCTCCACTTTAGGTTTGAGCTACACTGACCTTCGTGACAATTCCAATCTTGCCCTCCTTAATGCCAACAATACTTTCACTGGCACTAATACTTTTGCCTCCACCACCATCAATGGCACTACCACCATGGCCAATGCCACGGCCACCAACCTTGGCATTACCTCCAACCTCAATGTGGCAGGGCAGAGCAACTTCACCACTGCCTCAGGCACAGCTATTACCCTCACTGGCAACCAATGGATAGGTGGTGCTCTGTATGTCACTGACCAAACTTCTTTGGGCAATGCCTCCACCACCAATCTCACTGTTTCCAACAATTCCTATCTTGGCACCATCAAATCAGGCACTTGGAATGGTTCAATCATTGGTGCCGCCTACTTAGGCTCTGGCTCTCCCTCAGCCAATACTCTTTTGTTTGGTGATGGAGCTTGGAAAGCCACCTCCACCCTTGGCCTCAGCTACACTGACCTTCGTGACAATTCCAATCTTGCCCTCCTTAATGCCAACAATACTTTCACTGGCACTAATACTTTTGCCTCCACCTCAACCTTGGCTACAACCTCAATTACTAAATTATCTTTATCAGGAGCTTTATTGGATGCGGCTAGTTCTACTGGTTCTTTTGGTATGCTGCTTCAATCAACAGCTACCTCTACCCGTTGGATTGCTACCTCGGCGTTGGGTTTAGGTGGTTCGGCCTCCGCCGCCGGAGATACCGGGCAACTTCAGTTTAATAGTGCCAGCGCTTTTGCCGCTACCAGTGTTTTATATTGGGATAATTCCGTGGGCAGTTTAAGTATCGGCACCTCAACCTTAAGATACGGTCAGCTTTTTGTAGGCGACAGGAATCCTTCACTTGCTTTATCCAGGGATATTGGTGACACTTTAGTAAATTTTTATATTCAAAATAATTATCTATACGCCCTCGGCACGAATTTTACCATCATTGATATTACTAACCCGGCTACGACTTCAGTAGTAACCTCTTCGAATGCTTTTACTGGCGGTCAAATTGTTGTGCAAGGGAAATACGCCTATATCGGCACGAGCAATTCTTTTCAAATTGTGGATATTTCTAATCCTGCCAATCCTGTTTTAATTGTAAATGAAGGGACTTGGCCAAGTGGCAGCAATACGAGAGTGGCGGTAGGCGGAAAATATTTGTATACAACCAATCAGGGTTATCAAGGATTCGCGGTTTATGATATTTCTAATGTATATGGCCCGAAACAGATTTATATTTCAGGATCATTGCTTAGCAACGCGTCTAATGTCAGTGTTCAGGGTGATAGGCTTTATATAACCGATTGGGATGCTTTGCATATTTATGATATTTCTAATCCTTCAGCTCCAGTGGCTTTGACTGGTTTTACGTACACGAGTAACGGCTCGGAAGATATGAAAATTCAGGGCCGGTATGCCTATTTGATGCGCCAAGGAACATTACAGATATATGACATTGCCACTACTACACCTTATCTTATCGGTTCAAAGGCTGGCGCAGGTAATGTATGGTCTTTAGATGTACAGGGCAGATATGCTTATGTTGACGAGGGCACTGGTTTTTCTGTTTATGATATTTCTAATCCATCCAATATTATTAAAACTGGTTCAATATCTTTGACTAGTGGTGTAGGCGTGAAGGTGCAGGGAAGGTATGCCTTTGTTGGTGATGGAACAAATTTGAAGTCTTTGGACTTGGGTGGAGCTTTTCTTCAACAGCTGGAAGCCGGAGCTGTTTTGACTGGCGGTTTGGATGTGGCCGGGAACGCAAATTTTGACGGGTATTTGGTTCTTGGCAAATCATTATCGGTTGGCCCCGGTGGAATATTTTCTCAAGGGTCATTGGGTATTATGGCCTCTGGCACTTCACCAACAACCAGTATTTTTAGTGTTGGTTCGGACGGGTTCGCGGATATCATAGTTGCTAATGCTGATGGGAAAGTTGGTATTGGAACTTCTAGCCCAGAAACTAAATTGCAGATTGTCGGTACTACTACTGCTTGGAATATTATTCCGGATATGAACGGAAGTAGTGGCAATGTTTCCACTTATAATTTGGGTGCCAGCACAACTCGGTGGAATTCTTTATGGGTTAGTACTACTTATATCGGGCCTAATACTTGGCAAATATCGCAGCAAAGCGATAACCGTCTTTCTATTTTAAGCTCGCCGGCGGGTTCGGAGCGCTTCTCCATTTTAAGCGCTGGCAATATTGGTATCGGCACTACCTCGCCAAGTTATAATTTTGCGGTTTCCGGAACCTTAGGCATCACGGGTGCGTTTTACGATAATTTCAGCACATCGGGAGCTAATGGAATGGTTTTGCAAACAACTGGTTCGGGATTTAAGTGGGTAGCAACCTCAACTCTTGGCTTGGGCGGTGGTTCGGGTACGCCCGCGGGGGTAGACGGCAGTATTCAATATAAAAGCGATACCAACTTTGCCGGGGAAAGTTCTTTATTTTGGGATTCGACCAGCAAGCGTTTGGGCATTGGCACCTCTTCGCCCACTAGCAGTTTGGAGATTTTAGAAACGGCAAAAAACCCGACACTTTCCATTAGTGCTTATGTTAGTGGCACTTATAGCCCAACCCTAAACTTTAATACCGGAGCCCCACGGGCAAATGTTTTTAGGATTTTATATGATGCAACTGACGCGATGGGCAAAATATTATCGCCGACGGCCGGAGCAGCCGAATCGATTAATGTTAGCGTCGCAAATGGCTTTGTGGGTATTTATGGCGATCCGGATGCGACTACCTATGAACTAAAAGTTAATGGAGATGGCTGGGTAACGGGTGATTTGTTAGTTGGGGGAAATATTTCTGCAAGTACAGCCAATATTACCGGATTATTAACCGCTGGTTCGGCAAATATTTTGGGGCAGCTTGATGTTTGGGGTTCGAGTTATTTTCATGGGGATATTTATGTTTCCGGTACCCCTTATTGGGATAATGGTGTTGGCGGGCCTTGGGTTCCGGTCCCTTCAGATTCCCGCTTAAAGGTTTTTGAGGCTAATTTGACTGATTCGGCGATGGGAATTATAGAAGCCCTGCATCCAATCCAATTCCGATATAATAAAACCGGACAAGATTTGTTAAAATTGCAAAAAGATATCAGTTTTTACGGTTTTTATGCTGATGAGTTCCAAAATGTAATTCCACAATTTGTAATTGAAAAACAAGGTTATAGGTGGATTGTCGATCCGGGTATGAACGCCATTTTGACTGCCGCTATTCAGGAACAGCAGGACCAAATAAAAAAGTTTGAGTCAGATATCGTAAATAGTAATCTAAGTGAGGGGGATATTGTTTATTTTTCAACCAGTACGGGAGAAGTTATAAAAACAAATAGGCCATATCAGACTGAGATTTTTGGTGTAGCTGCGATGGGGGGGAAAATTGTTCCTTTTGGCCGGGCGAAAGTCAAAGTTGGCGCCGAGAATGGGGAGATAAAAAAGGGAGATTACATTACCTCTGGTATCAATGAAGGAATAGGTATAAAAGCTACTTCGGCGGGTAGAATTTTAGGTATGGCTCTGGAAAATATGGGCACATCCAGCCAAAGTTTGATTGAGGTGTATATTAATCCGCAATGGTCCGGTAATGATTTATCTATCCAGACAAATATTGACGGTCAAATAATAAATAATCCGGCAGTTTCTTCGTTGCGCAACCAATTAACCGACATCGGATTAATAGTTGGCGAAGATGGAACTTTAGAGGTTAAGGCACTTAAGGCCCAAAAAGTTATTACTAATGAATTCGAAACCATTGATAAAGCTACGGGTCAAACTTATTGTCTCTGGATTGAAAATGGCGATTGGAAAAAAGTTTCAGGCGCTTGTCAGGGAACTGCGGCGGCAGTATTGCCTTTGGGGGGAGGGGACGTGATTATCCCTCCGTCACCGGAACAAAATATTGCCAATACCTCTTCCGCATCATCGTCTATTAATGTTGATGCTCTTACCGTTGGTTCTCCTGCAACGACAACCGATTCGGTTGTGCCCTTTGCCGATCCCGCTACTTCTTCAGCGCCAATAGAAACTCCACCCGCCGAGGTTCCACCGGTCACTGAAGCTTCGCCTACGCCCCCCGATGTAGCTCCGGAAGTTCTACCACCCGATCCGATTAATGTGACTCTGCCAGCGGATTTGCCTGTTGAAGCACCAATCCAATAATAATTTGTAAAGATTTTTAGGATAAAATATGCCCAAGTTTGATATATATAAGATATTATTTTTTGCGACAGTAATAGTGCCTATTTTGGTTTTCTCCCCATTATCTTTTGATGCTTTTGACTTACCTAAAACCTTAGCTGTTATTTTTTTCTCGGGGATTCTCTTTTTGCTTTTTATTTTCAAAAAAAATAAAGAAAAACAAAATTGGTCGCTTAGTAGTTTGGATACGGCGGTAATTTTTTATTGCCTGATATTGGCAATTTCGGCTATTTTTTCTCAAGACAAGATCTCCTCTCTTTTGGGTGGCTTGGGGGCTTATAGCCAATGGATGATTGGCTTAGCCGGAAAACTTTCCAGCGGGCTTTTAGCTACCGTCGCCTTTTGTTTGGTTTATTTTTCTTTTAATTGGGGTAGCGAAGAAAAAAGGTTTTCCGCCAATGATTTTTTTAAGGCTCTGGGAATCTCGCAAACTTTTTGTCTTATAACATTTTATTTGTGTTTGAGTGGTTTTTGCGATTCGCCGCAAGGGGCCTTTTTGCCGGAGATAATGAAAGCCTCCCTAAAAACCCTAAATGTTTTTTCGCCTTTAGGTCGGGTAGTTTTTCCTTATGCAGTCTTTACGGCTATTATCTTATCCCTAAGTATTTTCAAACTCTCGGAAAAGTTAACGACTGCCGGAAACGGTAAATATTTTTTGAGTGTGTTTATTCTGCTGCAATTGCCGATAATCTGGCTGGCTAATTACTTTTGGACCTATGTTATTTTCGCTCTTTGTTTACTTATTTATATTTTTTGGACGACTTGGAGGCAGAAAGGCAATTTGTCGTTTTCTAAATTATTCCTACCGTTGTTATTTATTTTAATATCCGGTTTGATTGTTATCCCGCAATTTTCCAAGTTAATTGCGAGCCCCCTGCAGAGCCAAGTGCCCAATGAAATGGTCTTGCCGCAAAATTATTCTTTGGCTGTAGCCAAAAATTCCTTGATGGCGGGGCCTAAAGATTTTGCCATTGGCTCTGGCCCGGGAACATTTTCTTATGCCTTTTTGAAATATCGTCCCGCTGAGCATAATAAGGAAATGTATTATGCGGTGCGCTGGCCAGAGGCGGGAAATTATTTGGCTGAGCTAACCGTTACCACCGGGCTATTAGGTTTATTAGCCCTTTTGGCACTTATTTTTCTGGCTTTTGTTTTGAGCCAAAAGGCAGGGGAGGTGCCTCCGGAGGCAGATTGGATATTTCCATTTTTAGGCGGGATTTTGGTTGCATTTTTTTTCTATCATCAAAGCGTTTGGCTTCTTTTAATGTTTTGGATTTCTTTGGGACTGATTGCCGGTTGTTTTGGCGGGCAGGACAAAAAACTTATAGTCATCTCTTATAAATGGCTTGGCGTCGGCGCAATTTTGTTTTCCATTTTATTTTTGTATACGGCATTTATCGGTTTTCAGTTTTTCCAAGCGGATCTGCTTTACTATCAGGCAATAATTTCTGGCGATCGGGCTCTGGCCAAGGATACGCTGGCCAAGGCGAGCAGCTTAAATCCATATAGCGAATCGTATCAGCAGGATTACGCCCGTCTTTCTTTTGCTGAACTGCTTGATTTTGCCAAATCCAATGACATTAAAAAAGAAATTAAAGTTTTCGGGGAAAAAGTAATTCAGGTTGATAATTTGCTTTCCTCTAGCACAAAAATGTTTCCCAATAGAGTGGCGGTATGGGAAACCAAAGCGGCTTTTTATCGAGAGTTGGCACCATTTGAACCCAGTACTCTGAATGGGGCTATCGAGTTGCTAAAGAGGGCTCAGGCTTTAGACCCTAACGATCCGATTATTTTAACCGAACTTGGAAAACTATATTTTTCTGCCGGCGCTACTGAAGAGGCGCAAAGCTCTGTCGCGCTTGCCCTGCAGCTAAAGTCCGATTATATTCCGGCAACTATCGAGCAAGTTTTGATTTTAGAAAAGCAAGATAAGCTCTCGGAGGCCGTAGTTTTATTGGAAGGAGCTTATGCGCTCTATCCGCAAAGTGACCCGGACAATCTTTTTCAGCTCGGTCGTCTTTATTTTCGGCAAAAGAATTTTGCAAAGGCGCAGTCAATTTTTGAAGCTATAATTTCTGGCTACCCAAATCATTCTGATTCCTTATTCCTTTTGGGTGAGATCTATCAGCAAAGGGGAAACCAAACTAAGGCTGATGAATATTTTAAGCATGTTCTGGATTTGAACCCGGGCAATCCTGAAGTTTTGAAGGCTATGCACAGAAATATTCCTGTTATTCCCGCTACATCCACTCAAGAAATAATCAAGAAAAATCAATGACACAATATGTATATCGAGCAATAGATAAAGTTGGTCAGGATGTTTCTGGAAATAGGGAGGCGGCTGATGAATATGATTTGGCCAGAATTCTAAAGCAAGAAGGATTAGTAATGGTCAGTTCAGAAATTGCCACCAAGAAGAGGGGTGGCCTGAATGTGGAAATTAAAATACCTACTTTTGGAGGAATTGGTTTTGTTGATAAGCTGATGTTTGTCAGAAATTTGCAGATTATGGTTGCGGCGGGTATTAGCTTGCCTCAAGCTTTAGAAATAATTGCCGCCCAAACCGAAAATACCCAATTACAAAAAATAATTTATAGCGTTAAGGATGAAATTATAAAGGGCAAAAGTTTTTCTGAAACAGCTAGGAAGTACCCTAAAGTTTTTTCTGATTTCTTTTGCGGAATGGTTTCTATCGGAGAGAAGACCGGAGGCTTGGATAGGGTGTTGAAAGATTTGGCTTATCAGATGGAAAAGGAATATAGGATTACCTCCAAGATTAAGGGCGCAATGACTTATCCTAGCGTTATTGTCAGTGTGATGCTCATTATGGGTATTGGTTTGATGATTTTTGTCGTGCCTAATTTATTAAAAATGTTTGTAGATATGGGTGTAGAGTTAAAAGATCTCCCGGTAACTACCCAAGCTTTGGTGGCCATCGGAGATTATTTTAAGCAGCCGATAAATGTAGCCGTGTTCCTCGGGGTAATAGCCTTGATTATCTTTGCCATTACATCATTTGCAAGAACAAAACCGGGCAAGAGATTCTTTGATAATCTTTCCATCAAATTGCCGGTAATCGGTACCTTGGTGCGCAAGAGCAATATTGCTAGTATTATCGGTAATTTTAGCGTTTTAATGCAATCGGGGGTTCCTGTAGTGCAGTCGTTACAAATTTTATCTAGCGCTACGACTAATTATTATTATGCCAAGTCCCTTGGTGAGGCGATTGAAAAAATTCAAAAGGGCAAAAAGTTATCAGAGGCACTTCAGCCATATAAAAATTTATATACTTTGTCGGTTGTCCAAATGATCGGCATAGGGGAGGAGACCGGTATGACCAGCGATATTTTGCGTAAATTGTCGGAATTTTACGAAGAAGAGGTTTCTCGGGCGGCGGATAGTTTAACTACCATAATTGAGCCGCTTTTGATGATTGTGGTGGCTATTGCGGTCGGTTTTTTTGCCTCGGCGCTGTTCTCGCCAATTTATTCGACATTAGGAAACTTATAATAATATGGCTAATATTTTCGGACAAAATGAAGCTTTCGGGCTGGATATTTCTGAGGATTCCATCAAGCTGGCTAAATTGGCCAGAAGGGGCAATGCCCTGTATTTGGCTACTTGGGGTAAGGTTGATATTATTCCTGGAATAATTTCCGACGGGGAGATTAAGCGGCAAGCTGATCTGACGGTCGCTATAAAAAATTTATGTGCTAGCTTAAATGGTGATAAGCTTCGGAGTAAATATGTAGCCGTGGCTTTGCCCGAGGAGGAGACATTTTTAAGGATAATTAAGCTGCCAAAAATGGATTCAGCGGCCGCCAAAAAGGCGGCAATATTTGAGGCGGAAAATCATATCCCCATGCCTTTAAGGGATGTTTATATCGATTGTGAAATTTTTCAAGACCTTCAGGGGAGGTTCACTGAGGCTCTTATTGTGGCAACGCCTCGCAATATTGTCGACGACTATGCTTCAGTAATTGAAGGGGCGGGTTTGATGCCCGTAATTATGGAAACAGAAAATCAAGCTGCGGCCCGGGCCTTGGTTCCTTCTTTGGCCCCTCAGGAGACAATTTTAATAATAGATATCGGCAATACCCGCACAAATTTTTCGATTTTCCACGATGGTAATTTGAGATTTGGCGGCACAATAGCCGAATCAATGCTAAAAATGCAAAAAGCCATCCAAACGGAACTGGGGGTCGATTTGAAAAAGGCCCTCGAGCTAAAGAACAAGTATGGTCTCTTGAGGGAAAATGAAGAGGCTAAAAAAGTGGCTTCTGCGATTGAGCCAATTATTGAAAATTTAGCCCGGCAGGTAAAAAAGTATACGGATTTTTATTACGGAAAGGCTGAGAATTGTCTCGAGGAGAGCGAAAAAATGCGGGCAATTTTATGCGGAGAAGGGGCAATCTTGCGAGGCATTGAGGCATTTATCTCCGGCCGGCTTTGCATTCCGGTTGGGATCGGGAATCCTTGGGTTAATATTATCTCCGAAAAACATCGGCAAATACCGACAATTGATTATGCACAATCAGTAGGCTTAGCGACTGTCTTGGGGCTAGCTATGAGAGGATTAAATATTGAGAAAGAAAAATATGATTAATTTAATCCCGGAAAAATTCAAAAAAGAATTGAAACAGCAGGCCCAACAGCGCCTCATCTTCGGAGTGGAGGGGTATTTTCTTTTGCTTCTTATTTGTTTTTTAGTCGGCCTTGGCTTGATTTATTCTTTCCTTTGGGCGGAATTGAATTTTCAAAAAGCTACTCTACAGGGTTATCGGCAGGGCGAGGAGGTAGTTAAATTGGACGCGCAAATTAAAGAGCTTAATGATCAGGCCTTGGCAGTTGCTAAATTCAAGCAGGGAATGACCAGTCAAGTGGGGATACTAAGAAAAATTTCTGACAATTTGGTCAGCGGAATAAAAATTTCCAATATTACCGCCAAAAAAAATAAAGACGGTTTATCGTACCAAATAAAATTAGCCGGTTTAGCTGAAGACAATTCTTCGCTCTTTGATTTCCGCGGCAAATTGGAAGGGGACAAGGAGATAAGCAAATTGGTTATTCCCGATACGCTTTTTTTGCAGGATCAGGATATAAATTTTGAGATTTCTTTTGAATATAAAAAATTATAATAGTTACAGATATGTCCAAAGGCGCTCCGCTTAAATTAATATTTTCTGGTTTATTATTGTTTGCCTTAATCGGTTTGGCATTTTGGGGGATAGTAAAAGTGTCTGCCATACATAAAGAGATTAAATCGGTTAAGGGGGAAGTAGCGCAGCTCAAAAATAAGGAAATTTCGTTAAAAGAAAAAGATTTGGAGCTCAAAAAATATAAAACCGATTTTGCGACCATCGGCAACCAATTTGTCGACTCGCGCGATCCGCGAAATTTCCTAAAATTTATCAACGATGAGGAAGTAAACAACAGTGTTGATGTCAGGCATTCCGTTGCCTCTCCTCCGACGGGTCCTTTGGTCTTAGCCATGAGCTGTATCGGGCCTTGGCAAAATTGTTTGCATTTTGTCTATCATTTGGAAAATGCCCCTTGGCTGATAGAAGTTTCTGATTTGTCGGCACAATACAATGCTTCAAACGACCAAATGAGCCTTAATTTCAAATTAGCGGTTATGACTAAATAATATGAAGATAGGATTTAGCAACCTCAAGAATTTTTTTGCCCCTATTTTTCGAGTAATGCGCGAAAGAATATTTTGGATAAAATTGTTTTTTATCATATTCTTGTTATTTTCGATTTGCCTTTGGTACCGTTCTATTTTTCTCGATATCAATAGCTCAAACGGCGGTAATTTTTCGCAGGTAAAAATTAATAAAGAAGTGTTGGAGGACCTGCAAAAACAGGAAGTGGCAAGGAACGAGAAATATCTTTCTACCTCCACTCCGGAGTTGCCCAATCCTTTCTTTTTGGAGACAAAAAAGGAAAGTGCTCCCACTTCAAGTGAGGTCATTAAAGGCAAAGATTCCTCTGCCAAACCGGCCAGCAGCACTAAAGAAAATAAGCCTTTGCTCCAGTAATGGCTTGATATTATTGTGATTTTGAGTATAATATTTGAGTATTTGAAATCCCGGAGGCGGGTTCAATCTCTTATCTAGTCCTCGTAGTTCAATGGATAGAACTCTAGCCTTCTAAGCTGGTGATGCAGGTTCGATTCCTGCCGAGGACACAGGGGAAATTAGAATATTTATGGTGGCTATGGTGTAGCGGCAGCACAAGAGTTTGTGGAGCTCTTAGCACGGGTTCGAATCCCGTTAGCCACCCCAAAGAAAACCTCCCTGAGGAGGTTTTTTGTTACCAACGGGATTTGAAAAGGAGGGGGTTGGGGAGGATGACATCCTCATCCTCCCCGTATTGGAAATTATTCAAAACCGGGGGTTTTGAAAGAGTCCGCCGTCTGGCGGACGACGTGAGATTCCCGTTAGCTACCCCAATATAAAAACACGCTTAGGCGTGTTTTTATATCTAATGGGATTCAAATTTTTTCTTCCAGCTTAATATTTATTTTTATTTCCTTATTGCTGCGGATAAGGGTAAAAATTATTTCATCGTGTATTTCGTGGCGCTGTAAAACGTCACCAAGCGTGTTTTGTTCAGTAATCTTCTCCCCATCGCATTCGGTAATGATATCGAATTCCTTTAAGCCGGCTTTATCGGCAGGGGAAAAGGGAGCAACGGCCGGTTCGCCTAGCCTTTCACGCACAATAATGGCGCCATTGTTGACTGGCAAATTATTTTGTTTAGCGATTGTTTCGTTAAGGACAAAATAGCGCAAGCCAAGATATGGTCTTTTGATTTTGCCGAATTTTTTAACCTCGACAATCATATTTTTGGCCAAATTAATCGGAATAGCAAAACCGATGTTTTGGGCCCCCATAACAACCGCCGTATTAATGCCGATAGCTTCTCCCTCCATATTTACCAAACAGCCTCCGGAGTTTCCGGGATTAATGGCGGCATCGGTCTGGATAAGGCCACCTAAATTAGCTGCTCCGGCGTGTATTCCAGCGTAAGCTGTAATGCGACGGGAGAGGCCGGAAACAATACCCATAGATATCGTATCATCGAATTCTCCTAAACTATTACCTACAGCTAAAACATTTTCCCCTAATTCGATGGTGTCAGAATCACCCATGGGTACTACTGGCAAATCTCTTCCGTCAATTTTAAGAATAGCTAAATCAACCAAAGGATCGCGAGCCAAAACTTCTGCTTTATATTTTTTCTCTGGGCTAATGACTACCGTATATTCGCATTCCGGATCTTGCACGACGTGGTTGCAGGTAATTACGAAGCCATCGGCAGAAACAATAAAACCTGATCCGCCTCCAACTTTCGTCGGTTCTTTCTTTTCATTGCTGGCCTTAGGCAAGCTAATGCTTTTCCCTTCAAAAGCTAAAGCGTAGAACTCCTCTAAAGAGGGGAGATCTTTGGTAGCCACAATAGTAATGGCTCCTGGGCACACTTTTTTCGCTATTTGGGTTATTGGTGTTTTACGAGTCATGTTTCCTTATATATTGTAGCATGCTTTGTTTGAGTAAGGCAAAGAAAAATAACACACTTGTCATTTTTGTCCAAAAATGCTATTCTCTTTTTGTCAGAGGAGAGGCAAAAATAAGCCCTCATAGCTCAATGGATAGAGCAATTCCGTCCTAAGGAAAAGATGGGGGTTCGATTCCCTCTGAGGGCACACCAGAGCCTTGTTTAGGATGATTTTGGGCCCATAGCTCATCTGGTAGAGCGCATCCATGGCATGGATGAGGCGACCGGTTCAAGTCCGGTTGGGTCCACAGTTTGAGGAAATAAAAAAGGAGTAATTTTTACTCCTTTTTTATTTCCTGTCTTTAATTAGTGAGTTCTTCCCAGGAGATAATTTGATAGTGGTCAGCCGCCAAAGGAAAATGGGGGGGAGGGGCATACATTAGGTTGGAGTCATAATAAAGGTCACGATATTTATAGCCAGTGCCATCGGTGTAGGCAAATCCATAGCGCTCAAAGGTTCCAATCATGCCGACGAGTTCTAGCCGGTTTTTATTATGTTGCCCGCAGCCGCTGCCATAATAATAACGCCCCACGCGGCCATATTGGGCAATAGCCGCAGCATCAATCTTCAGATCATTATTGCTAAACAGCCCAACATTAACATTTTTTTGAGCAATAAGCCCGACAACATCGCGCCCGTCATAATAGGTGTAAGTAAGGTTTTGATTAATGGTGATGCTGGTGCGCGTAGAGGTAGTATCGGGGAATCGGGCAGCCGCAATCGTAAGTCGATTATTATTAACCTGGCCGTCAATCCAAAGGTTATCCTCGACAAAAATTATCCCATTAGAAGGATAAGCATAATTATTGATGTATTCTTCGCCGTTAGTACTTTTGATGCTCCAAGTGCCCCAACCATCTTGTCCTAATTCATTACTGCAGCCACCCGAGGCATTTTCCAACCGGTTAACTTTGTAGATATCATAGGTCCCATTATTTTTAAGGACGATATGATATCCAAGGCTTCCGCTATGGGCAAAATATTTTCCACTAGTGGAATTGGCAATTGTTTTAAGATTACCCAAATCTCCAGTTAGGCCGGGAAAATCCAAAATCGGCACAGGAAATTTTCTTCCGGCCATAAAAACATCCGAGCGGTTGGGCACGTTATTAGGTGGCAGTGGATCAATCGGCGAGGTGTGGGTATGTACGCCAAATTCATTCCCTCCGAAGTGATCAGGA
This sequence comes from Minisyncoccota bacterium, assembly GCA_041651395.1. GTDB lineage: Bacteria > Patescibacteriota > Minisyncoccia > Minisyncoccales > JAGOPM01 > JBAZJI01. Next base: position 820,352 of record JBAZJI010000001.1, on the reverse strand, counting down.
TCATTATAAGAGGCAACTGCTGAAGTGATTATCCCATGCGCAACGGCGTCAAATCGTATTCCGCCGTTGGAGTGTATGGGGCCATAAGTTTCCGTACCTGAACCGAAGCGTAAATTGGCATTGGCCGCCACTGCGTATTGCGAAAAGGAAGGGATGGCCAAAACCGCCTTAACTTTTCTTTTAATTAGGCTTTCATTGGTTGGTTGGCCGGTTGATTGAACGTTGACAATGCTGGAACCAGTGGCTGCCGGGCTAATCTCCAATGAAAATGTCCCCAAGAGATTGCCATTTTTATCTTTGACTTGATGGATATAAGGGCCGGTGCTTGTCGTGCCATCTTGGTAATCAGTTGTAGCATGGGCGAGGTGCCAGCGGTAATAATTTACGCCCGATTCAGCTAATTGCAGCGCCAGCTCACGTTTTTCTTGATAGCGTGCCGCCCGGACGCTATAGGTAGCAAAGCTTGTAAAACCGACTATTAATAATATGGCGATAAACAAAACAAACATTGTTTGTAAAATAGTCGAACCTCTGGCGTAAATTTGTTGGTTCATAAATTATCTTTTAGGTTTCGGAGCATGGCATGAGTGGTCATGATTATTGTGAGGGGCTGTTGATTTCCTTCTTGAGTTTTCAATAATATTTCAATTTTAACCAAACGAACATCCATCATGTTTAGCGGATAGGAGAGCGGGGCGGTACTACTTGTTCCATTATAATTAGTATTGTAATAAGTAAAAATCGGGGTGGAAGTGTTAAAGATTTTACTGACCAAAATAGAATTAACTTCCGGCGCCGAGTAACTTATTGGTTGGGTGCTGGTAATTGGCTCAATAATTCCGCGACGCAGCGTATTGGAGGCGTCGACAAAATAGCGGACCTGCTCTTTATATTTGTCGCCATCAACGTCGGCAAAAAATGTCAGACTACTAGTCGAGGCCGAGGCAATGGGGTAAGCCCCATTAGAAGCATAAGAAGCATTTCTGATATCTTTGGTCATTTGGGCGAAAGCTCTTTTGGCTTCCTTTTGAGCATCTAAATTTCCTTGAATAAGCCTTCCAAAGCTAAAAATATTTCTTTGTAAGAGAGCAATAGAGATAGTGATAATAATTAATATGCCCGAGGCGGCGAGAATTTCGATAAGGCTAAAGCCCTTGTTTTTCGCCATATTATTCTGGCATTAGTTTAATTTCTGTTTGTTGCCAAGCATTGCTAATGCTAGTTGTTACGCTGGTGCTGACATAGCCGGATTTTTCGACTTGGACTATATAAGTTCCATTACTTAAATTTTGAAAATGGGTTTGCCCGGGAGGCATACAGGCAGTTGTGAAAGTAAAGGAAATTTCGGCTACATTAGGCGTGGTGGTGGGCGTTATGCTGGATAAAAATATTTTATAGCGGAAATAGCGGTCGCCATTGTGCAAAGAATTTATGGTGTTGTTGGTGGCGGTGTAATAAGTGGCGGAGGTCCCATCCGGCCCTTTGTATGCAAAGGTGCTTGAGGAGCTTGTAGCTGAAGCAATTTGGAATTTTACACTATCTGGGCCGTTTTCTGATTGTTGGTCGGTTGGATTCCATAAAATATTATGAAAATTACTGGCGGCGCCCGTATCGAATATTGATGACTCGAGCCAACCGTCAGAGGCATAGTTTTCCCCGGTTTTGGCTAATTTTATCTCTCCGGCCGGGTCGCTAACGCTGATTGTGCCACTTTGTTGGGAATAGCGGGCGGTCTCGGAGAACATTTCCTGTCCGCCGCCGCCGCTCCAGTCTGTTTGGTGCAAGAATCCGCGACCAGTGCTTCCGGTGCCCACAATTGTTTCTGACTGGGTTAAAGAAATAGTTGCTCCGGAAATTGGCAGCAAGGTGGCCGCGTCTTTGACATTGACTAATAGGGTATTGGGGTTGAGCGGGCCAAGTACTAGCTTTACCTCTTTCAGCCCTCCGGGAGCCAAGTTAAGCAGGGCGGAGGGGATAGTGCCGATAAGATCGTAGGCGGTTGATTGGAGCGTTATCGTATAATCATCCCATTCCAATTCCGGAAATGTTTTTTGTCCCGAGTAGTCGGTTTGGCTTGTAGTCGTAAATTTGAATGTGAAAGGATCGGTCCCGATTATTTTGGCGCCAGTCAGATCAAATTCAACATTGGCAATCGGGTTACATGCCGGATCAACCGAAAAGACATTTATTCTTCCAAGGTTATCAATAGCAAAACTGATTTGGGTAATTTGTTGCCAAAGCACTGTAGCTGGTGGCTTGACCGGGTGAGGGAGGCTGGTGGTTACGGCATAGGTTTTATCAGTTGAATACCCCGGTTTGGTCACTGAAATATTATAAGCCTCTGTCCCGGTTGGGGCGTCAACTATTTGCAAGTAGCCATTATTATCGGTTACTTCCAAAATATTTATAGTTGAAGTTCCTGTATTATTGGTGATAGTAACAAAAGCTTGCGGAAGTGGTTGTCCATTAGCATCAAATACCCGTACAAAAAGAGAGCCATTATTGGCATTAGACTCAAGGTTTTTTGCGGCTACATAGGTAGTCAAAAAGATATTATTCAGTTCCGGATGTTCGGGTGCCCCGATTTCAATTTCTACCAATTTATAATCAGCCGGCGAAAGATCGGCCGGGGAAGTGGTTACCGTGCCATCAAAAGGATCGTCGATAGTCCTGACGGTTGTTGTAATCCCAAAAGTTGTATTATCTCGGGTGAGCTGCTGGAAGCGCGGGATTATGCCCGAAGGTAAGCCATTTTCAATACCCACACTGGCATAAGGCATATTGCGCACTATTTCCATTTGTTCATTAGCTAGCGCGAGTGCCGAGGAACGGAGTTTGGCAAAGCTAGAGGCCGAAAGGATTGAGGTGTAGCTTTGATAAATCATGGTCGCCACGATGGCAAAAAGGGTGGCGCCAACCACGGCCTCAATCAAAGAGAATCCTTTGCGAAAAAAATGCGTGCGCATAATGTGCCTTGCTTATATTTTACAGTATTTTTTGAGATTTTTGAACGCGCTGTTGAAAAGTAGCAAGGCAAGCCTTATGATGCAGTATGAAAAAAAATAATCTTGCCATCGTCGGGGCGGGAATTTGTGGATTATATGCCGCTTACCGCTTAGCTCAAAAGGGTTTCGAGGTGACTGTTTTTGAAAAAAAAGCTGCACCATTTGGCAAGGTTTGCTCTGGCTTAATTTCAGTAAGATTAGGAAATTTTGTTAAAATAGAAAAGGATTTTGTCTTAAATCAGATCGATAAGTGCTTGATAAATTATCCGCAAAAACAGATTGAATTGGTAATGGAACCGGTACATTATGTTTTGGATAGGAATAAGATCAATCAAAGATTAATGGACTTAGGCAGGCAAGCAGGCGTTAATTACCAGTTTAGCCGGGAGATCGTGGAGATTCCTTCAGGTTTTTCTCAGTATATTTTTTGCGATGGGGCTTATTCTCGAGCCGAAAAGGAGCTAGCCATGGCTAGTGGAGATTTTTATCTCGGCATTCAGTTTATCGGTGAGGAAAAAGATAACCAAAATTACGTCCAAACTTGGGCGCACAAAAGTGGTTTTTATTGGCGGATACCAAGAGGCGAGGATGTAGAATACGGAGTCATGGGTGAGGCCAAAGGTCTGATGGATTCTTTTGAAAAATTTTGCCAAGAAAAAAAATGGCCCTACCAGCGGGAAAAAATTCATTCCGCCCTTATCCCGCATGGCTTAAGAAAAATAGTTTCTGGCAACATGGCGGTTTGCGGGGATGCGGCCGGGCTTTGCAAGCCTTGGAGCGGGGGAGGAGTTATTTGGGGTCTGACAGCTGTAGATATTTTGGTCGAAAATTTTCCCGATTTGGAAAAGTATAATAAAAAAATACAGGATCTTTTCCGGCCAGCCATTGCGCGCGGCAATTTGGCTAAAAAGTTAACGGGTTTTCTGGGGTTTAATTTGCCTTTTTTACTTCCAGCCAGATACCGCCGGGATAACGATTTCCCGCTGCTTTGATTTTTGCTAGTATTTATGTTATAAGTTTTTGATTATGGAGGGGTGGCTGAGTGGCCGAAGGCGCCGCACTCGAAATGCGGTATCGGGGCAACCCGATCGTGGGTTCAAATCCCACCCCCTCCGCTAGAAAGTAACTGCGCGACCGGCGTAGTTGCTTGAAAGCGGAAATAAATGGACTGGGATTTGAAACAAGGTACTGGCAAATTCAGCAGAATTTGGCAGTGAATCCCACCCCCTCCGCTAGATTGAATAATAGCGCTGTATGAAAATAATTTTGCCGGATTCTAAAGAGATAAAAAGATATCGAGGGCAGGGAGGATATCAAGTATCCTCGGTGGGTTTGCCTATTGGCAAAATGGTGGAGAAAATGGCTTTTTTAGAAGTAGTCATTTCGGCAGGCTCAAAGGCTGACGAGCATTATCATGAACATTTTACGGAAGTCTTTTATTTATTAACGCCCATGCACGCCAAGTTTAATGGTCAAGAGTACAGTTTGCCTTCAGGGTCCTTGGTTGTGTTGGATCCCGGCGATAGGCATGAAGAATATGCGGATAAGGAAAATGTTTGTTATTTGGTTTTTAAGCTGCCCGAAGTCGAAAATGACAAAATTTTGACCGGAAAATAATTAGTTTCCAGCTTGCTCAAAAGCCTAAAAAGTGCTACAAATACTGGTAGCGCTTTTTGCGAAAAACTATGGAGCAAATGCTTTCTTTGGCTATTGGTTTGGGGGCCATTTCTTTTTTAACCTCCTTAATACTTCTGCTTTATTGCCTTAAAATTGGTAGCCGGGTTACCAAATTTTTCAAGAAAGGGGATGCCAATTTCGAGGCCATGCTTGACCGCCAAGTCAGAGATTTGGTGCGCCAAGACGAGGAAATGAAGCAGATCCGCAAAGAAATGGGGATTCTTAAGGAATTTTCCCAAATAAGTTTCCGCAAAATGGCTTTTATGCGTTTTAATCCTTTTCAGGATGTAGGTAGCGATCAGAGTTTTGTTCTGTCGTTGCTGGACGCTAATAATAGCGGCATAGTTTTGACTAGTCATTTTGGCCGGGATTTTAATAAGATTTATGCTAAACCAGTCGTTGAGGGTAAGTGCGAATATCAGCTTTCTGGCGAAGAAAAGAAAGTTTTAGCCGAAGCGGTTGCTAAGCGGTAAAATCATCTCAGAAAATTATGGCAGACACTAAAGGTAAAAATAAGCGATCTCCCATCGTGGTGGTGTTGGGCCATGTCGATCATGGTAAAACCACCATTTTGGATTACATAAAAAAGTCTAATGTGGCTGCCGGAGAGTCCGGGGGGATTACTCAACATATCGGGGCCTATGAAATAGAATTCAAGGGTCAAAAAATTACCTTTATTGACACTCCCGGCCATGAGGCATTTTCGGCTATGCGGACTCGAGGCGCGGGAGTGGCTGATATTGCAATTTTGGTTGTGGCTGCTGATGAGGGGGTAAAGCCCCAAACCAAAGAAGCGATTGCCGTTATCCAAAAGGCTAAAGTGCCTTTTATTGTTGCTATTAATAAGATCGATAAAGAGGGTGCCTATCCGGAAAAAGTTAAACGCGAACTGGCCACATTGGGAATTTTAGTTGAATCGATGGGTGGAGATATTACTTCGATAAATGTTTCCGCTAAGAGCGGGGCAGGGATAGAAGAATTACTCGATATGATTTTGCTGATGGCGGAAATGTCTGGCCTCTCGGGTAATGAAAGATCTCTGGCCACGGGTGTCATTATCGAATCGAATCTTGATAAAAAAAGAGGGCCAATGGCCACACTTTTAGTATTAGATGGGACGCTCAATGTTGGCGACGTTTTAGCTACGAAAACAGCTTGCGGCAAGGTGAGGATTCTGGCGGACTTTATGGGCAGGCCGATAAAGTCCGTGAAGCCGGCCCAACCCTGTTTAGTAAATGGATTTTCCAATGTTCCCGGTGTAGGCGAGGAATTTAATGTTTATCCTATTTTAGGTGAGGCTGAAGAATGGGTAAAAAAATGCGAAGAGGAGCGCAAAAAGAAAAGGAGGGAATTTGATCCTTTAGATACCCGCCGGCCTCTTAATTTGGTTTTGAAGGTTGATGTAGCCGGTTCTATTGAGGCTATCGAGAAAACATTGGAACAACTCCCGCAAGAAGAAATACCCATTCATATTTTGCGCGCCGAAGCCGGTGATATTACGGAAAATGATGTGGAATTTGCTATCAGCACCGGAGCTCGGATTGTCGGGTTTCGGGTTAAAGCTCCACCAATGATCGAGCGGTTGGCTGATGATAAAAAAATCCGCCTGATGTTTTTTGATATTATCTATAATCTCTCGCAGGGCGTCAGAGTTTGGCAGACCGAAATGATTAAGCCCAAAATTGTGCGCAAGGAGATGGGGCGCATCAGGGTTTTGGCGGTGTTCTTTACCGAAGGCAGTCGCCAAATAGTGGGCGGCCGGATAACTGATGGTGAAATTACCAAAAATCTGCAAATCGAGATTGAGCACGAAGGGCAAATTGTTGGCAAGGGCCGAAATTTGAGTTTGCAAAAAAACAAGAAAGATATCGACAAAGGCGTGCGCCGCGATGAGGTGGCAATCCTTTTTGAGGGCGATGCTAAAATTAAAGAAGACGATACTTTGATTTTTTATGGCAATGTTCAGACATGAAAAAATGGCGGAATTGTTGCGCCATGAAATAAGTGAAATAATTTTTAAGGAGGTTGATTTTTCCCCTGATGTCATTGTGACCGTTACTCGTGTTAAAATCAGTCATGATTTTGCTAACGCTGCGGTCTTCGTGGGGGTTTTTCCTGATAAAAAAATCAAGGAAGCGCTTGAAATCTTAAGTAAAAACATTTATCATATCCAAAAGATATTGGATAAAAAGTTAAGGATTAGGCCAGTGCCCAAGATATCATTTAAGGATGATAGCGAGGAGCGGGAAATGGTCAAGGTTAACGATATCTTATACAAGATAGGAGGGGGGAAATAGGAGAATTCTTATTTTCTTATGGCCTGGTAGCCAAGTAGCAAGGCAAAGGTCTGCAAAACCTTTATGCGCGAGTGCAACTCTCGCCCAGGCCTCAAGCAAAAACCGCCTTTATGGGCGGATTTTTGAATTTAGAATTTATAAGGCATAAATCAGAAGTTCTTTGGCATTGCCGTGCAATGGTGATATTTCGATAATCCGCTGCGCCAATAGGCGTTCCTCACTTATTGGGGTTCTCGTCCCGAAAACATCTATGTAAACAAAAAATCAATCTTGCGACTGATTTTTGTTTACTGTGCCCGGGGCGGGACTCGAACCCACAAGATCGTGAGATCAAAGGATTTTAAGTCCTTCGTGTATACCATTCCACCACCCGGGCATAGGATATATTTAGCATAAAAAATTGTTTTTTTCCATATGTTAAATCAAAAGTTAATATTGCATTTTGTTATTAATGTGTTATAATATGACAATTAAAAATTAAATATAGGAGGTATTTAATGAAAGTGATTTTTGCCGGAGAACCAATACCGAAAAGTTTTTCTGCCAGTATTTTTTTGGCCGGACCGACAAAGCGTGGAAAAGAGCTAACCACATGGAGGGTTTTTGCCCTTAGGTTGCTAGAAGAAAAGAAGTATGATGGTGTGGTTTTTGTGCCAGAACCCAGAGTGGGCTGGGATGAAGACCAGGATTATCAGAGGCAAGTAGCTTGGGAGCACGAGGCTCTCAACCATTCTGATTGCGTGCTTTTTTGGGTACCTCGGGATGTTGAGTCAATGCCCGGCTTTACTACTAATGTGGAATTTGGCTTTTTGTACCAGCTAGGCAAGGTTGTTTTCGGTGCTCCACCCGACGCACATAAGGTTCGCTATTTGGAATACCTTTGCCAAAAGGAATTCCTACCACAAGCCCAGACTTTAAGTGAAACTGTTGATATTGCCTTGGCCGTTGTCTCTCAAGCAGTGCAAAGACAGGGAGGGGAGTGTTGTATTCCATTGTTTATTTGGCATACGCCGTCTTTTCAGCAGTATTACAATGATCTGCGAACTGCTGACAATAGGATTGATGGCGCCAAATTGCTCTGGACATTTCGTGTCGGCGCAAATAAGCAGTACCTTTTCTCTTATATCATCCAGATGAATATTTGGGTGGAGGGGGAGCAGCGAAACAAGGTCAACGAATTTGTTTTTTTCCGGTCTAGCATTTCCTGTGTTGTCGTTTATTGCCCCTGCGAATATAATTCGCGCGACATCGAGCAGGCTCGCATTGTTTTGGTTAAGGAGTTTCGCAGTCCGGTTTCCAATATTTCAGGCTATGTTTTCGAAGTGCCCGGCGGTTCAACCGTGAAAAACGGCATAGATCCGCGCGAGTTAGCGGCTCATGAGGTTTTTGAGGAAACGGGACTGGATATCAACCCTTTGCGCCTAAAATATTATGAGGACCGTCAGCTCACTTCCACTCTTTCCTCGCACAAGGCGGCGCTTTTCTCGCTCAAAATTACTCCCCGGGAACTTAAGACGCTCCAAGCTCAGGCTTCGCAGCCTCTGGGCGTTGTAGAGGACTCGGAAAGGACCTATCGCCAAATAGTTCTTTTCCGTGACCTGTTAGCGGGAGAGGGGTGTCAGGTGGATTGGAGTATGGTTGGCATGATCAGCCGGGTAATTATGGAAGAATTGACTTGAAAGGAGAAAAATGCACAAAGGCTCTGAAGTGAAAAAGCGCATCGGATTGTATGCCGGGTCGTTTGACCCGCCAACCAATGGGCATATGTCAGTCATCAAACAGGCTTTAAGGCTGGTTGATGAGCTCATCGTGGCCGTAGGCACGAACCCTGAAAAGAAATGTCTGTTTACGGTTGAGGAACGAATGGCAATGTTAGTCGAAGCCACTAGTGAAATGTGCGACATCTCTGTACGGAATTTTGAAAACATGTATTTGGTTGATTACGCCTACCAATGTCAAGCCAATATTCTTATTAGGGGCATCCGTTCTCCAACTGATTATCAGTTCGAGAGGGCTATGTATGATGTGAATACTGCAATTTCCGATCCAAGCATTATAACGGTTTATTTGTTTCCTCCTGCCGAGCTAGTCGGTATTAGTTCGAGCATGGTGAAAGGCTTAATTGGCCCGAAAAGTTGGGAAGCAGTCGTTAAGCGTTATGTTCCGAGCTGTATTATGTACTACCTAGAAAATAAGATTGCCCAAAAGCATCTTAATCTATAACCCTTGCGAAAGGGTTTTTTTGTGGATAAAAATTTGCAGATTAAGAGTAGTTTCTGTGTTATAATTAATTAATATCATGAAAAAGGGTTTTACCATCATAGAGCTCCTGATAGTTGTAACGATTATTGTAACTATTTCAGGTTTGCTATTAGTCGGGGTGAGGAATGCTCAAATTTCCGCTCGGGACGGCAAACGTATTGCCGATATCAGTCAAATAAAGAAGTTTTTGACCTCTTATTATATCGATCCGCAATTCAGTAAATTTCCTGATTCTGTTCCTAACAATGCGGTATTTTGTGATGATTGGGAGGTGGGCAATAGGGCTGTGTCCGGGAATTTTTTGAAAGCAGTTATTGATTCGAAATATGCCACAAATCTGCCACTAGAATCCGGAGTAATAAATGGTACCCTTTGCACTTATAAATATCGAAGATGGCTTAATCCTCCTTGTGCCCCGCCGGGCACCTATGCATTTATTTATGCGCGCTGCGAAGGTGCGAATTGCACCACTAACGAAGCGCCACAATGGTGTGATAATAATTGTAGTCAAATACCAGAATGCGTAGACGATAGGGGAGGTAAAGATGCCGAAAAAATACTTTATATCTTAAAAGAAGGGGCGGGGGATGCAACGTTTTGAGAGTATAATTAACAAAATAACCCCGCTGATAGCGGGGTTATTTATATATCTTCATGTAGTTACGCAGCTTCTTGAAAGCCCGGCTCTGCAATTGTCTCACATTGCCCTCGCTGGTGTTTAGTATCTGGGCAATTTTTTTGTTATCATAGCCTTGAATGATGCGTAGCACCACAGCTTCTTGTTGATCGGTTGGCAGCAGCTTGAGAGTCTGCATAATTTTGCCAGCAAGGTAATCGGTTTCGTTACGCGAGGTCTTTGTTTCAGTTGTTGCCTCAACAATTTCTTCACAATAAATGGGTTTCTTCTTTCGCTGCCAATCAATCACCGTATTTTTGGCGATGGTGAAAAAATAACAAAGCGGATCTTTTTCCCCAACTTCAAAACCGGCCAAATGCTTGTAAAATTTAATAAAAATATCTTGGGTCAAATCTTCGCTTTCAGTTTTGTTTTTAGTGCGATAATAAACGTAGCGAAAAATAGGGGAATAGTATTGTTGGTATATTAAATCAAAAGACTTTTTGTCTCCGGCCTTGGCGCTCTCAAACAATTTTTTCAGTTCAAGGCGATCCATTATGGCAATATTATAGCGTTTCTATTCGTTTGAGGAAAGTGAAAAACTAAAATAAAAGCCCTCTTGAAAGGGCTTTTATCAGTCTAAAACTTCAATATAAGTATATTTTTTTCCAAATTCCATGGCAAGCGCTTTGGAAGGCATCCAGATATCAATATTTTTCTTGTTGCGCGGATGCATTCTGTCATCAACAATGAATTCTTTATCGCCGAAGACTTCCGGGATCCTGATCCTAGTTCCAAAAGGGACGAAATTAGCGGCAACAATACCTTCGCGCACATAATTACCCGTGGCGGTCACAAAAGGGGAATTATCACATTCTTCGACCGTAGAGGAATAGGCCGTTACGGTTACTTTTATTTTTTTGACTACTTTGCGGCTTAAGGCAAACAAAGAGTTTCCCTGTAGCATGGGGAAGTTTGGCAGGCTTAACTCGCTCGTTGAGGCGGCGTAATTATCTTTTTCTGATGCCGTGATAAACATCATGGGATCGAAGCAGATAGCTGCGGCGCAAACAATCAAAAGTGTAATAATACTGCGTAAACTCATAATAAATAAAAATCATCCTTTCGGACGAAATTATACTATAATGTTAGCAAATTTTTGGGCTTTTGTCAAGCGGTCATTTTCAAAAAACCATTGTAAAATAAGGCTTTTTCGGCAAAAACCACGTAAAATAAGGCTTTTTTGACCCTAAAAAACCCTTGGAAAATAAGGGTTGGTTTGAGGGGATGTTTCGGCGGGGCCTATTGCAATAAAAACACCCCTTGCGGGGCATTTTTTCTTGGAGCGGGTGAAGGCCTGTCCGCCTGCGGCGGAGAATCGCCCTTCGGTCAAAGTCTGGTGACTTTGCCTCAGGGCCCGGCTCGCCGCCAGTCGCGGCTCCGCCTTCGATTCCCTTCAACACTAATCAAACCAACAAAAAACACCCCTTGCGGGGCATTTTTTCTTGGAGCGGGTGAAGGGAATCGAACCCTCGTCTCATCCATGGCAAGGATGTGTAATAGCCACTATACGACACCCGCATTCTGGTGCCTCGGAATGGAATCGAACCATCGAAACCTTTCCGTTTTCAGCGGAACGCTCTACCACTGAGCTACCGAGGCGTACGGTATTCTAACAGAAAAACTATATGCTTGAAAAGAGGGAATAAGACATTATGACTTATTCATCTAATGATGCAGGGTAGGGCTCGATGCTCGCCCTTTTGCCTGTGGACGATGCAGGGCTCGAACCTGCGACCTCATCAGTGTAAATGATGCGCTCTGGCCAACTGAGCTAATCGTCCAGTGAGCCTGTGCCCAGGAGAGGACTCGAACCTCCACGCCATTACTGGCTCTACCACCTCAAGGTAGCGTGTATGCCAATTTCACCACCTGGGCAATGCGCGCCCCAATTTAGGGCGCGGCTAATGAGATTATTTTATTCGTTTTTAGCGGTCTTGGCAACAGAGATAGGCTGTTTAGGATGTTTTTTAAGCCTAGCCCTCTTGCCTTTGGCATCGCGCAAGTAATAAACCTTCGCCCTTCTAGTTATAAACCTCTCCAAGACAGTAATACTTTCAATGGCTGGAGAGTGGATAGGGAAGATTTTTTCAACGCCAACACCATCGATTTCGGCGCGTACGGTAAAAGTACCACCGATTTCTTTGTTGTGCTTGATAGCCAAAACTTTGCCTTCGAAGGGTTGGGTTTTGTCTTTGCTGCCCTCCTTAAATTTTTGGATAACGCGAACGTTATCGCCGGGCATAATGTCCGGGGTAGTTTCCTTTTTGTGGGCGGCTATGAATTTGTCTGCTTTGGTCAACATATTATTTTATTTCAAATTTTTCAATACAATTTCTAAATCTGGGGGGAGCGGGCATTCTAGTGTTAGGATTTGCCCGTCCTTATTTTTTAGCGAAACTCGGGCGGCGTGGAGAAAGTGTCTGGTTAATCCCTGGGGCAGGGATTGGTCTTTGAACCCATAAACTTTATCTCCAGCTAACGGATGGCCAATAAATTGGAAGTGGACCCTTATTTGGTGGCGACGGCCTGTCTCGGGCTGTGCCTCCACTAAGGTGTAGTTTGCAAATTCTTTAACCTTCTTCCAGTTTGTGATTGCCGGCCTTATGCCCTTTTTTTGCGCTTGCGGATCAATGGGCAGGAATGCTGCTTGTTTGGTCCGGTCATTGGGATGCCGGCCGATTACCGCCTCAATAGTTCCTTGGCTTTGGGGCAGTTTTCCGGCCACTAAGGCCAAATAGGTTTTGCTCACGCCATGCTCCTTAAATCCTTCTTGTAGCCATGATAACGTCCCATTATCTTTGGCTGCTAGCAGAAGACCGGATGTTTCTTTATCTAGGCGATGAGCAATCCCATATCTAGGTGGCTCTCCAATTTGGGCTTGTTCTGGGCGCCCCTCCAAGAGTATTTTAGCTATGGATGGTTCGCTTTTTTGGTATTCATTTTCCCCAAAACAAATAATGCCGGCCGGCTTATCTATGGCCAAAATATACTGGTCTTCATAGATAATATTTAGTCCGGCCATATTTTTCAAAGTTTAGCTAACGGGTACGATTTTAACATATTGGACTAATAAATGCAAGGGTTTTACAACAACAATAAAAAGAACCTAAAGGTTCTTTGGTGGGCGTAGATGGGATCGAACCATCGGCCACAGCTTTATAAGAGCTGTGCTCTACCACTGAGCTATACGCCCATTTTAGGGCGCCACAGGCGCCCCAATAATATTTTACTATCAGAAAATAATCAGGCTTTCAAATTTATTATTCTTGCTTTTTGGTTCGAGCCTTGAGGGCGCGGGGACCTTTGTCCGCCTTGATCAACTCTTCAAAATCTTCCTTTTCAATAGTCTCTTTTTCAATGAGTACTTTGGCGGTTTTCATTAAGAGATCGCGGTTTTCATTAAGCAATCTCTGGGCTTCATTTTGGGCAGACTGGATAAGATTCGCTACCTCTTCATCGATTTTTTCCGCCACTTTTTCGGAATAATTTTTCGTTTCGTGTTCGGGGGATTGCAGGTACATTAGCTCTTCCCTCTGGCCAAAAGTAATAGGCCCTAAGGCGCTCATGCCATACTCTTTCACTAATGACCTGGCAATATTAGAAGCTACTTCAAGGTCATTACCCGCCCCGGTTGTAATGTCGTTAAAGACAGTTTTTTCCGCTACATATCCCCCCAATAGGGTGGCAATTTCGGAAACAAATTCAGTCCTGGTTTTGAAGTGCCTTTCTTCTTTGGGCAGGGTAAGGGTATAGCCCCCGGCCATGCCGCGCGAAATGATGGAAACTTTGCGCACATCTTTCCCATTGGGCACAAAAGTATTAACAATGGCGTGCCCCGCCTCATGATAGGCGGAGATTTCTTTTTCTTTAGTGGAAAGTAAATGGCTTTTTCTTTCCGGACCAAGCAAGACTTTGTCTATCGAATTGAGCAGCTCAGTTTGGCCGACCCGTGCTTTATTATGCTTAACGGCCAAGAGAGCCGCTTCATTTACTAAGTTGGCCAAATCGGCTCCGGAAAACCCCGGTGTCCGTTCGGCAATTTCGTCTAATTTTATCGTGTTATCAATTTGTTTATCTTTGCAGTGGATATTTAATATTTCTTCGCGGTTCTTAACATCAGGCAAGTCAAAAACTACACGTCTGTCAAAGCGCCCGGGCCGTAAAAGAGCGGCGTCCAAAGTATCGGGCCGATTGGTAGCGGCCAAAATAATGCAAGTGCTATCCCTTTCAAAACCGTCCATTTCTACCAAAATTTGATTCAGTGTTTGTTCTCTTTCCTCGTGGCCCCCACCAAATCCGGGGCCCCGTTTGCCACCAATAGCGTCAAGCTCGTCGATAAAAATAATGGAAGGCTGGTGTTTTTTGGCTGTGGAAAAAAGATCACGCACCCGCGCAGCGCCCACACCTACAAAAAGTTCGATAAATTCCGAGCCAGAGATGGAGAAAAAAGGAACATTGGCCTGAGCGGCAATGGCCCGAGCCAGTAAAGTTTTGCCGGTCCCAGTCGGACCAACTAACAAAATGCCGCGGGGAACCCGAGCACCTATTTGCATGAATTTTTGCGGGGTTTTTAAGAAGTCTACTACTTCCTTGAGTTCTTCTTTAGCTTCGGTTAGGCCGCCAACATCCTCAAATGATATTTTGTGCTTTGTTTTATCCTTATCGAAAAGTTTGGCTCGGGCTTTGGAAAAATCAAAAACTTGTCCACCCTGATTTTTGCTCTGCTTAAACATTTGCATTACAAAAAATCCAATTACCAATAACGGCAAAAGGTTATAAAGGAGTAGGGGAAGGAGCCAATCCCAAGTGCTCTGCTTCTGTTCTTGAACAGAGAGATCTACGCGTTTAAGCGCTTCCTCATTTACGCCAAAATTTTTAAGAGTTTGGGTTAAGGCCGAGCCTTCTTCCTTGTAGGTTTCTTTAATGGTCTTCTCGTCGGAATAAGTTGCCTCGATTTTTTGCCCCGTAACCGTAATTTTTTTGACATTGCCCTCGTTTATATCTTTGGAGAGCTGAGATAGCGAAACGCTTTTGTCTTTGGTTTGGCCAAGGCCAGAAAGTCCGGCTAAAACCGCAGACGCGACAAAAAACACCAGTATTACAATGGCAATGTTTTTCCCAAGGTCTTTGAGAGATTTGTTCATGTGCTATTTAGTTAAATTTCGGGCTCAGGGCCCAAATATCCTTTATTGCGCGGCTGCTTCAGGAGCCTTTTCAGACTCTTTAGCTTTAGGCTTAACGGTTCTGGCCGGGCGCTCCTTTAACGCTTTGAGTGATAAGAAAATTCTGCCATCGTCATTAATATTGACGATTTGGGCATCAACTATTTCGCCGGTTTTGGCAATATCAGCCGGGTTGCGGACCATTTTCCAATCAAGTTCGGAAATGTGGATTAAGCCCTCGTATTCCAAATCAGGGTGGGGGAATTTGATGAAGGCACCGAAATTGGTAACTTCAGTGATTTCGCCCTTGACCACGTCGCCGATTTTGTATTTCTTTAATATTTCCGTCACTTCTTGAGTAGTGGCTTTTTCGGAGATAATCAGTTTGTTTTCACGCTTGGAGACGTCGATAACTTTGACGTCTAAATCTTTGCCGACAAGTTCTTGCAGCTTTCTTAATATTTTTTCTGAATCCTTATCATCGACTTTCGGGTAATTCTTGGCTGAGAGCTGGCTGACCGGCAAGAAAGCGGGTACGCCTAAAACAGTCGTGAGTAATCCGCCTTTGTTGGCGCCGGTTATCCTTGCTTTAGTGGTTTCTTTCTTGTTCTTTAGTTCATCGAGCTTGTCCCAACTATAGAAATCTTGGGCGTCGCGGATAGAGATCTCAATGTATCCATCCTTGTTTTCGGGGCTAACAACTTTTCCACGAATCATCGTGCCCTTTTGGATATTTTTGAGCACGTTTTTAGCCGCTATAAATTCGCGGCCATAGATAATGGCAGGCCTTGAGCCCTTGATATCTATATAGACAGCCGATCTGCCCGTGCCGATTACCGTGCCTTCCACGATATTGCCCGGTTTGGGGATTTTTACGGTGTCCTGAATTATTTCTTGCGTTTCTGGCTTCATAGTTTGACTAAGCATTAAAATAATACATTTTGGCGGAAAAATCAAGCCCCCTAGGCATTTTTTGAATTTTTTGGCGTTGATAATTGAAGTCAGCCATGATAAGATAGAAACGAAAGAAAATTTATGCATATTATTTGGAAGGGGCAATCCTGCTTCAATCTTTTAGTGTCGCAAAATAAAGGCGAGCAAATCAGCTTGGTAATTGATCCCTACGATACCTCTACGGAAACGAAAATTTCTCGCGTTAAGTCAGATATTATTTTATCTACCCAGATAACGGAAAAAGAAAATTTAGTGACTGGTTCGGATGAATTAGTCCATGTTGTTGATGGGCCGGGAGAGTATGAAATCAAAGAGATTTATATCAAAGGCATTGCATGCCCGGCTTCAATTTCCAAAAATAAAGAAGGCAACCCTAATACTATCTTCACGGTTGAGGCTGAGAATATGAATATTTGTCATTTGGGCCTTTTCAATCAAAAAGAACTAACTCCGTCGCAGTTAGAAGAAATAGGGGATGTGGATATTTTATTAATTCCGGTAGGTGACGGTGGCTATACCGTTGATGGCAATGACGCGGCCGCAATCGTAACGCAGGTTGAGCCCAAGATCGTCATTCCTATGTTTTATCATTTGCCGGACTACAAATTAAAAATTGATGGACCGGAAAAGTTTTTGAAGGCTATCGGGGAAACGCCCGAAAAACAGGATAAACTTTTAATCAAGCAAAAAGATTTGCCTGATGATAATATAAAAGTAGTCGTCTTAACTCCTTGATGACCGAAGACTTAAAAAAACTTTGGAAGAAAATTCTCAACCGCCCCCAGGAAGAGAGAATTTTGCTGCTTTATGCCTTGTGTATAATCATAGCGATTATTGGCGGGTTGATTTATGCGGGAATTTTTCAAACGCGCTTGAAAAGTATGAATATGAAAGAGGGCACCAGTTTTATCAACTGGGACAACGCCGGGTACCAAGAAGCCAGGCCATTATTGGATAAAGCAAAAAATAATGCCGAAAGAATGGGGCAGGGTGTGCAGAAGATAAACGAAACGGGAAAAAATATGGAGGCTTTAGATAATGCCACAAGTTCGAGCTCAACTTTAGAAGCCCTCAAGGAATTGCAATCGGAAATCGGAGAACAGTTTTTTGAAACTACGACAAATTCGACAAATTCGCAACCGGTGAAAAACAATTAAAGAGTATGCCAAGAACACCAAAAGAAAAAGGAAAAAAACAGCAGACAATCCAGTCCCAAATAGTTAAGGGCAATGTCCGGCCGCGTGAAATTATTGATGAGATGAAAGAAAGCTATTTGGATTATGCGATGTCAGTTATTATTTCGCGCGCGCTTCCTGATGTGCGCGATGGAATGAAGCCTGTACAAAGGAGAATTTTGTATTCCATGTACGAAATCGGTTTAGACTCCAGCGCGAAGACCAAAAAATCCGCTGCGGTAATCGGAGATGTGCTTGCCAAATATCATCCGCACGGAGACCAATCGGTTTATATGGCTATGGCGCGCATGGCGCAAGACTTTTCTTATCGCTATCCGCTGGTTACTGGCCAGGGAAATTTCGGCTCAGTTGATGGCGATCCGCCGGCTGCTTATAGGTATACGGAAGCTAAGCTTTCCAAAATTGCCGAGCAAGCCCTAAATGAAATCAACAGGGGCACGGTTGATTTTATCGATAACTATGACGGTACAAAGCGCGAGCCGACTGTTTTGCCGGCGTTATTGCCGAACTTATTATTAAACGGCGCCATGGGCATTGCCGTGGGCATGGCGACCAATATCCCGCCACACAACTTAGGCGAGGTTGTCGATGCTTCTATCCATTTAATCGACCATCCGAAAGCGACGACCGAAGATTTATTTGAATTTGTCCAAGGGCCTGATTTTCCGACTGGGGGAATTATCTATGATAAGAAGGAAATCATTGCTGCTTATTCTCAGGGCAAGGGCCCTATTCGGATCCGCGGCAAGGCGGAAATTACAGAAGACAAGCAGGGCAAGCCGATTATTTTAATTACTGAGATCCCCTACGAAACGGAAAAGTCTTCCTTGGTGGAGCAGTTTGCCGAATTGGTGGAAAACAAAAAAGTCATCGGTGTGCGCGACATCAGGGATGAGTCTGGCAAGGAAGGCGTAAGGATTGTCATTTATTTGCAGAAAGATATTCCTCCGCAGAAAGTTTTGAACCAATTCTATAAATACTCTGGGCTGCAAAAGAATTACCATCTTAATATGCTTGCTTTGGTCAATGGCATTCAGCCCAAAGTCTTATCTTTAGCGGAAGTTTTGACCCATTATCTCGAGCATCGGGAAATAGTAACCCGCAGGCGCATTGCTTTTGATTTGGAAAAATGCAGACAGAGGGCTCATATCTTGGAAGGCTTGGCAAAATGTTTGGCTGATATCGATGAGGTGATTGCGATAATTAGGCGCTCCGACGATCGGGCTGACGCTCAGAGGAATTTGATGAAACGCTTCAAGCTTGACGAGATCCAAGCTAATGCCATTTTGGAAACCAAGTTGGCGGCTTTAGCAAAATTGGAGAGGAAGAAAATTGACGAAGAGCTTAAAGCCCTGCATGCCAAAATCAAAGAGTTGGGCGATATTTTGAAAGACCCTAAAAAGGTCAAAGAGGTCATGAAAGATGAGTTAAAAACGCTTAGGGAGCAGTTTGCCGACGAGCGACGTACCAAAGTCATGGTACGCAAAATCGATGAGCTGACCGATGAGGATCTTATTCCGCAAGAAGATGTGGTCATCACCATGACGGCCACGGGTTTTGTGAAGCGGATGAATCCGGAATCTTATCGCTTACAGCATCGGGGCGGTAAGGGCAGTGCGGGTGTAAAAATGTCCGGTGATGATGTCATCGAGCATTTCGTGACTGCCAATACGCATGATTCACTTTTGTTTTTCACTGATACGGGGCGGGTTTTCCGGATCCCCACTTACGAAGTGCCTGAGGCCAGCAAAGGCTCGAAGGGCCGGGCCATAACTAACTTTTTGGAAATTTCTTCCAATGAGAAGGTGATGGCTGTTTTAGCCTTGACCAAAGATGATATTAAGTCAGGCAAAGATTTCCTGATGATGATTACCAAGCATGGTGTAATCAAAAAATCTCCCTTGGTTGATTTTCAGAATATCAGGCGCTCTGGCTTGATTGCCTTAACGCTTAGAAAAGACGATTCGCTTTGTGCCGTTAAGCAGACCTCGGGAAATGACGAGGTGTTGATTGTCACCAAAAATGGCATGTCGGTGCGCTTCCCAGAAAAGCAAGTGCGCCCCATGGGTAGGCAGGCTGCCGGCATTACAGCCATGCGGTTGAAGGATAAGGATATTATTGTCGGGGTAGGCGTCGTCAAGAAAGACGCGAAAAATAATTTTGTTTTGCTTGTTTCGGAAAACGGCTACGGCAAGAAGACCGATATTAAGGAGTATCGGCTACAGAGCAGGGGAGGCTCGGGCGTCAAAGCTTTTAATTTGACCCCCAAAACCGGTGCGGTCGCCTCAGCCACTATTTTATCTGGAGAAGAAGAGGATCTGATTGTTGTTTCTATTAAAGGGCAAGTTATCCGTTTAGCCCTCTCTTCAGTTCCCAAACTATCACGCACCACTCAAGGGGTGAGGCTAATGAAATTGGAAGAAGGGGAAAAGGCCGCTACTATCACGACAGTATAAGTTAATTCAGAATTTAGAATGCGGAATTCATAATTAATTCTGCATTATGAATTATAAATTCTTAATTATTTACCTATGCTCTTTGTAAACCCGGAGAAAATTCTTAAACAATTGGATTTTAACGAGGAATTGAAGTGCGCCGATTTTGGCTGCGGCAGTGGCGCCTTTACCATCCCTTTAGCGCGTTTGGTCAAAAAGGGCCGAGTTTTTGCCGTTGATTTGCAAAAAGAGCCGCTCTCGGTTTTGCAATCCCAAGCCAAAGCGGAAAATCTTTCCAATATTAAGACCGTTATAGCTGATTTGGAAAAAGTCGGCTCGACCGGCATTTCCAATGGTTCACTTGATTACGTTTTTCTTGTTAATGTTCTTTTCCAATTGCAAGACAAGATTTCTTGCCTCAAGGAAGCATACCGAGTTTTGGGCCCGGATGAATCTTTGGTGATAATTGATTGGGTGCAAAAAATCGGTTTGGGCAATGAGATTGTCAGTATTGAAGATGCCAAACTATTAGCCATTCAGGCCGGCTTTCGATTTGTAAGGCATTTGGAGGCTGGGCAATACCACTTTGCAATGTTATTCCAAAAAAATTAAAATGACCTATAGCCAAAAAAATTTTTTGCTGGGTATCTTGGTTATTTTTGGAATCATTTTAAGTCTTGGCGCCTTGGCTCAAGGTGAGGGTGCTGCGGGTAGCGTGGTTGTCAAACCGCCTTGGGGTTTGGATCAATTCCAGACTTTGCTTAAAAGGATGCTGCAGTTTTTGTTCGTTTTGGCGATCTTCATCGCCATCGCAACAGTTGTTATGTCCGGATACTATTTTGTTCTTGGCGCCAATATCGATCCCAACGCCATACAAAAGGGGAAAGATATGATAAAGTATGCTTTATTTGGGCTTCTAATAATCTTAGGGGCTGAGGCCATCGGGTGGTTTGTTTATTATATGTTGACCACCGGCAAGGCGCCTCCGCCGGGAACTTCACTTTAATTATTATGGATAAAAAACTTCAAATGTTATTGCCCGCTCTGGCTATTTTGGGTCTGGCCAGTGCGTGGATCGTTTACGGGGCCGATGTGCCTGATCTGCTCGGATACAAGACTTGGGGTGCTTTGGTAATCGGGATAGTCGACTTTTTATTTATTATTGGCGTATGCTTGGCGGTCGTTATGATTGTTATTGCCGGGTTTTATTTCGTTAATTCTAATTCCGGAATTGATCCTGATGCCGTCAAGAAAGGCAAGGATCTGATAAAGTATGCTCTTTGGGGCATAGTGGCCATGGCGATTTCCGAGGCTCTTGTCCGTTTCTTTTTCTTGGTGCTGGCGACCGGCAAGACTAATTAGGTTGTTAATTATTTGCTTGCGCCAATCCTTGGAGGCCGGTATAATTTAAGCATAACATATTGCAAAGGTCGTATTTACAATAAAAATACAAAAAATGAACACTTCATTAGAAAAAAAGATAATTGCAGCCGCGTCATTAGCTACGGTCGCAATACTTGTTTCCCTCCCGGCCTTTGCCGCTTTGCCAGACTATACTTTTGGTATGACTTTGGAGGGGTGGCTTAGGAATGTTTTGAATCTTTTATTCGGGGGAATCATTGTCATTGCCATTATTATTATCGTTTTGTCTGGCTATGATATGGTTGTGGCGCAGGGAGACCCAACTAAAGCCGCTAAGGCCAAAGAGCAAATTGCTTGGGCTGTTATCGGTATCATTGTTGCTTTGGTTGCGCTTGCCTTGGTCAATTTTGTGCTATTAAAGGGAGCAGCCACTGGAACAACTGGAGGCCCGCAAATTAATTTGACACAATAATTTCAAAAACAGCCCGCAAGGGCTGTTTTTAGTTAAAGAAACAAGAATGTCCTGTATTGAGCCGAAGGTTCTACTCCGTCTCCGCCTTCAATTTCTTAACCATACAAAAAGGCACCTAAAGGTGCCAAGTTGTGGGCGGGAGAGGAGTTGAACCTCCACACCTTGCGGTACAGGATCCTAAGTCCTGCGCGTCTGCCATTCCGCCACCCGCCCGTGTATGGATTATACAGAATTGGGCGAAAAAAAACACCCCGCCAGAGCGGGGTTATTTTTATTCTTGGTTTACGATTTTTACCTTAGCGTGGTTTTCTGTTTCAGATATTTTGGGAATTTTTAGGACTAAAAGGCCGTTTTTCAGGTTGGCTTGGATTTTTTGTTCTTCAATTTCATCGGGCAAAACTATTCTTCTGGCAAAGCTTCCCCAATAGCATTCTTTGATTAAATATTTTTTTTCATCCTGATCGGGCAGGGGGCTCTGTCTTTTGCCTTTGATAATAAGCATGCCCTTATCAAAAGAAATATCCAAATCGGTTTCTTGGATGCCGGCAATCAGGGAAACGATTATTATCTCTTTTTCATTTTCAAAGACATCAAGGGCCAGTTCGGCTGCTTGTTCTTTGCCTTTCAGGAGAGGCTTTTCGATGGGTTGAGTTTCGAGGTTTATTTTTTGTCTGGAGAAAAACGCCATATTATTTTGTTTTTCTTGATTTGTTGTGCACGCAGCTGTTTGAATAGGATTCTAGAAACAAATATTAGGGCTAAAAGGAGCAAGCCAACCATATAAAGGAAAAATTTAGCCTCTCCGGTCCCGCCAAAAGCATAAGAAAGCAGGTCATAAGAGCCATGTAAAAAAGTGGCTAGCCCTAACCCGATAATAGTAGCAAATTTTTTGCTTCGAAAAAATGCCAGAGCTAGAAAGTATCCCACAATGGCTGAGCAAAGGGCGTGCAGTAGGGTGGGGAAAAAAAATCTGTAAATAGTATTGATTATAATATGCTCGCCAATAAATTTACTGCCAAGGCTTGTTAAACTGCTTTCTTTAACAATGTTGGTTAAAACATTTTCGGCTGTGGCAAAGCCCATAGCGGCGCTGACCAGATAAACCATAGAGTCAATCGGTTCATCAAATTCATCTAGGTCGGTGATAACCATTCGCACTGCCAAATATTTTACAAGTTCTTCCACTAAGGCTACCGCGATGAAGTAATTAAGGCAGACATAAACAAGACTAGCCCGGTCAAAAAATTGCGCAAACCCCGTGGCCAAAAGTTCACCGCCAAAAAGCGCCGCCCCGGCGGAAAGCGCTCCTAAAAAAAACGCCAAAAGAATGTGGGTTTTGGGTTCGGGATTTTTGTCTTTCTTGGAAAAATATACCAGCCAGACTAATCCGGGAAGGATGCCCAAAAGTATGGATATTGGATTAAACGTCAGCTGCATGGATTACGCATTTGTTCCTGATTATAGCATGTTAACACCCTATTTGACTATTCTATTGATGAAGTTTTGAATATCCCTGCCACAGAGTGGCGCTCTTTTTATAACTGGAAATTAGAATCGGCGGGCATTTCTGATTTGTAATCAGATTTTGGCCTAGGATGTAAAATGGCAGTGGTCGCGACCATGGCACCATTATCAGTGGAGTATTGGCGCGCGGGGATTATTACTTTAACCAAGGGGAGTTTTTGAGCGGCTGTTTTAGTGAGCTCATCACGCAAATATTGGCTGGCACTTACTCCGCCGCCAATAATTATGGTTTTAACATCAAATTTAATTGCCGCGGAAATTGTTTTTTTGACTAAAACTTCAATAATAGAAGCTTGAGCTTCCTTGGCTGCTGCCACAGTATAATCCTTATCGCAGGCCCCGTGGCATTTTTTCTTAGCATCATAAAGCACAGCGGTTTTAAGGCCAGAGAAACTAAAATCAAAATTCAGCGATTTAAGCATTGGGCGGGGAAAAGAGACTTTTACGTTTGATGGTTCTCGGGCTACTTTTTCAATAATGGGCCCGCCCGGATAGCCAAGCCCCAAAATTCTGGCAACTTTATCGAAGCATTCTCCGGCCGCATCGTCTAAAGTTTCGCCAATAATTTTATATTCGCCGATTTTTTTGCAGAAAATTAATTGCGTGTGTCCGCCGCTGACGATTAGGGCTAGGGCAGGGAAGGAAATATTTGCCAAATTAGCATTATCTAACCAAGCGGAAAGCAAATGGGCTTCAACGTGGTGCACGGGGATTATCGGTATATTCCAGACATAATTAAGCGCCTTGGCAAAATTGAGCCCCACCCACAAACAAGGCTCCAGTCCCGGGCCCTGAGTAACGGCAATGGCTTCTATTTGGGGTCTTTGATATTTGGCTAAAAAAGCCACCAATTCTTTATGTAATTCCGGCTCCCTTTCCAAAATGGCGGCCAGAGTTTTATCTTGCGAGTAATCAATATTTTTTTCGCTTATTTTTAGCAGTTGGGATTTTTGTAAAGCCTCACCTAATACCCGCACGAGATTTTTTTGGTGCTCGCGTTTGGCAAGCATAGGGAAAACCCCTCCGTAGCCTTTATGGAGTTCTATTTGGGAAGAAACTATATTGGATAAGACTTCTAAGGTACTGTTATTTTGGCTTTCCACGACCGCCACAGAAGTATCATCACAGCTTGTATCAATTCCCAGTACTTTCATATCCTATAAGTTTTAGCATATAACTTGCTATTTTTCAATTTTTATGTTAAATTATTCAAGCTCTGGTCTTATCGTCTAACGGTTAGGACACCACCCTTTCACGGTGGTAATACGGGTTCGATTCCCGTTAAGACCGCCATTGACCCTTTGTAAGGGTTATTAGAATATGGATGAGTATTTGAGAATATCAAAAGCTGCAGATCTGGAAAATAAATGGGACCGGGCCTATTATCGTTTTCTCGAAATGTTGCCCGGGATTCTCTCTTGGGGGACGTTAATCGGCCTCGTTGTTTTATCTATCGGCTGGAAATTCGGCAATCCTTGGCTGGTTAGTATTTTCATTATCATCTTTGATGCCAACTGGCTGTTTAAGAGCGTCTATTATGCTTTTAATCTTAAAGGCGGTTATGACAAAATGGCTGAGTATTCGAAAGTTAATTGGCTACAAAAACTCCAAAATGATTTTTCCGGAAAGTGGGAGGGGCTTTATCATTTAGTGATTTTGCCGATGTATAATGAGCCCTATGAAGTGGTACGCGAGAGTTTTATCAGTTTAAGTAAGGCTCAATACCCCAAAGAGAAATTTATTGTGGTTTTGGCTTGCGAAGAGAAGGCGAGAAAAAATTCTGAAGAGACGGCCAAAAGAATTGAGGCGGAATTCGGCAATGTATTTTTCAAATACTTAACTACTTGGCATCCGGCTAATTTGCCCGAGGAAATTCCCGGGAAAGCTTCCAATGAAACTTGGGCGGCCAAAAAATCCAAAGAGCTGCTCGAGGCTAATAATATAGCTGTTGAAAAAGCCATCGTTTCTTCTTTTGACGTTGATACCGTGGTTTATGACGGGTATTTTGCCTGCTTGACTCATAATTTTTTGAGCGTTGATAATCCTTACCGCACTTCTTTCCAACCTATTCCTTTGTTTACCAATAACATCGATGAGGCCAGCGCCATTTCCCGGGTTTTTTCTTTTTCCACGAGTTTTTGGCAGATGATCAGCCAAGACAGGATGGATAACCTCATAACTTTTTCTTCGCACTCTATGAGCTTTAAGGCCTTAGTAGATGTGGGGTTTAAGCAAACCAATATTGTTTCCGATGACTCCCGGATTTTTTGGCAATGCTTCTTAAAATACGATGGTGATTACACTGTTTGCCCGCTTTATTACCCGGTTTGCATGGATGCCAATGTGGCGCCCAGTCTTTGGCTAACCTTAAAGAATATTTATAAGCAGCAGCGCCGCTGGGCTTACGGCTGCAATGACATTGCCTATTTTCTTTTTGCTTTTTCTAAGAATAAAAAAATTAAGCTTTGGGAAAAGCTGAAATGGACTTGGGAATTAATTAATGGTCACTGGTCTTGGGCTTGTGCTTCGGCGATTATTTTCGCTGTGGGTTGGTTGCCGATATTTTTCGGCGGTCCGGAATTTAACAGGATGTCGGTGGCCTTTAATTTGGCGCCCACCACCAGTGTGCTTTTGACCATTTCCATGATCGGCCTTTTTTGGTCGGCTTACTATAGCGGCATGATGCTAAAGCCTGCGCCCACTTTGCGAGGGAATATTTGGAATAGGTTTATGATTTTAGTCCAATGGCTTTTAGTCCCATTTATTATGGTTTTCTTTACCTCTGTGCCCGCCATTGATGCTCAAACTCGTTTGATGCTCGGAAAATATATGGGTTTTTGGGTAACGCCCAAGAGTCGCTGATTATTCTAAATGCAGCCTCTCGCGGTAAGTTATCGTCCTGGCCAGCAAAGCCGGGAATTTTTTTAGTTCTGGATCGTTTTCTAAAAGGGAAGAGGCCATTTCCCGGGTCTTTTCTACTTTAGAAATATCTTGGAGTTGTTCCATGATGATATCGGGCATGCCTGATTGTTTGCCGCCGGCCAGCTCTCCCGGGCCCCTAATCTGCAAATCTTTTTTGGAAATATCAAAGCCAGAGGCAAAATCTACCATGGCTTTGGCTCGGGCCAGACTTTTGCCGTTCGCTGAGCTTAAGAGTAGGAAACAATACGATTGATATTCGCTTCGGCCAACCCGGCCACGGAATTGGTGCAGTTGGGCCAAACCAAAGCGGTCCGCGCCCTCGATCATCATGACCGTCGCATTAGGCACATCAATGCCCACTTCCACCACGGAAGTGGAAACCAAAATATTGGTTTTATTGTTTTTGAAATCGAGCATCACTTTTTCTTTTTCTGTGGAGCTTAGCTTGCCGTGCAATAAGCCGATTTTATAATTTGGGAACACTTCTTTTTGCAGACGCTCCGCTTCAGCGGTCACATTTTTTACATCGGCCCAAAGTGATTTTGCTTCGCTTGGTTGGTTATCGGTTTCGCCTTCGTCGATGCGGGGGCAAATCACAAAAGCCTGCCGGCCATTTTCGATTTCTTGACCGATGAATTTATACATTTCCTCGCGCTCTTTCTCTGAAATTATTTTGGTAATAATTTCTTTGCGGCCATGTGGCATGGTTTTTATGATGCTCAGATCTAGATCGCCATAAATAGTTAGGGCAAGGGAACGGGGGATAGGCGTGGCCGTCATGGATAAAAAATGCGGCAAAGAGACGGCCGCGCCTTTGGTTTTTACCAAATTGGCCCTTTGCTCTACGCCGAAGCGATGCTGCTCGTCGATTACCGCCAGGGCTAAGTTTTTGAATTTTACTTTGCCTTTTATTAAGGCGTGAGTGCCGACTAAAATATCCAGTTCGCCTTTTTCGGTTTTTTCCAAAAGTTTTTTGCGGGAGATTTCGATGGGCTGGCCGCGTAATTTTTTAGAAACGAATTCGTCGCTCTTGCCGGTTAAAAATCCTATATTGGCATCAAAGCCTTTGAATACTTTAGAAAGGGTGGAGAAGTGCTGGCGCGCCAAAATCTCCGTGGGTGCCATAAAAGCGGCTTGATAACCGTTTTTAATGGCATTAAGCGCCACAATAGCCGCCACTACTGTTTTGCCCGAACCCACATCGCCCTGTAAAAGGCGGCTCATGGGCGAGGACTTTTCCGTATCTTTCAAAATCCGCCAGATAACTTTTTTTTGATCGTCGGTCAGAGTAAAAGGTAAATCGGAAATAAAAAGTTGG
Source organism: Minisyncoccota bacterium (assembly GCA_041651395.1). Classification (GTDB taxonomy): domain Bacteria; phylum Patescibacteriota; class Minisyncoccia; order Minisyncoccales; family JAGOPM01; genus JBAZJI01. Next base: position 793,087 of record JBAZJI010000001.1, on the reverse strand, counting down.
ATTCTTTCCAGTTTAATCGGGAGCGTCGGAGCGCTCTGGGCCAGCATTCTTTGTTTTTCGCGCAATACCGCCAACTGTAGAATAAACATTTCTTCAAATTCGAAACGCCGCTTGGCCTCTTGGGCCTTTTCCAATGTTTCCGGAAAATGCGCTTGCCACAAAGCCTCATTTAAGGGCATGAACTTCATTTCGTTTAGCAGCTCTTTGGGCAAGGTTTCTTCCAGCTTAAAGCGGTATTCTTCCAAAAGCGGTTTCAATATAAAGCGCAGCCAGCGCGAAGATAACCCGACTGTCTGTGAATAAATTGGTACGATTTTGGCCGTGTGCGTCAGGCCGTGTTTGTCGGCAAAAAGTCCTTGGGAAGTTTTTTCATAGGCCGGGGCAGAAAAATATAATCCTTTTTTACCTAGCGCCACTTTGCCGGCAATAGAAACAATATCGCCGGGTTTAAGAGTTTTATCCAAATAGCTTTGGCCAAACCAGATGCATTCAATTTTTCCCGTATCATCTTTGACAATAGCAGTTGTAATGTGCACTTTGCGGAAAAAGCTGCGCTGGCCTTTGATATCTTCTATTACGCCTTGCACGCAATTATTCTGGCCGACTTTAACATTTTTGATATTTACTACCTCGCCAAAGTTCTCATATTTGTAGGGAAGATAAAATAAAAGATCACGCAGGGTTTTGACTCCGAGTTTTTTTACTTTCGAAATATATGGCCTGGGTATACGGCTTAATGTTTCGATTGGCCGGTCTAGCTCCTGCATGAGAGTATTTTAGCACTTTTCTCGGTTTTGGGCAGTTTGACTGATATTATTAAAATCATCAAAATAAGTTATGGAAAATAAGGAAAGATACCAAGAACAGGCAATAAGCCCGGAGCTGCTTGCCAAGGGCGCGGAAATGGCCGAATTTGCCGCCTTGGAATATTTAGCCAAGACGGATAAATCCAAACAATGCCAGGAGAAAGATTTTAATAATATTTATCCCTCTCAAGTTATTGAGCAGGATATGCGGTATGTGGCAAGAATGGAAGAGATATTTGTTAAACAGGAGGCGGTGCAAATGCGGGAACAAAAAGACTTTGAAAAGCGGCGAAAATATTCCGAGGCCCTTGAGCATGTAGTCGCCTCTGAAGGGACTGATTTTGGGTGGTTTTCCGGAAAAAATATTAAAGGAAAAATAGTCAGGACTTCGCGCTTTGATGATATTGCCAATGGAATAGACGAGATTTGCGAGTTTGAATTTACCGATACTGCCGATAAAAAACCGTATCGCTTAGCCTTATGTGTAGATATGACTATGGGAATGTCTGATCAGACAATCGCGAAAAAACTTGGCAGGAATTTGAGAAAGATTGAATCCGGTGGCGCGAAGGTAAAATATTTTTCTTCTCAAGCGGAAAATTATAAAGGGGAAATAAAAAATATTGTTCCCGTGGTCATCGGTCTTGATAGCAACGATTTGCAGGAGTTAACCTCTTTGGTTTGCGGTCTCCGCAAACAAGAAGAAATATCAGGGAGAACAAAGCAAGGGGAGAAGGCTCATTTAGTTGAAAATAATCGCTGTCAGATTATTTTTCTTGAAGAAATATTGGCGCAGCTAAAGCTTTATATTGATCATTTGGGCGAACTACAAAACAAAGGTAAAGGGGTAGATGTTGGAAATACTATTAATAATGTAAAACAAGCCACGGAAATCATTACGCAAGTATTGGCAGATAAGAGGAATGTTTTGCCGCCAGAAAAGCATGAGGATGTTACCCAAATGCTTATCCAAAAATATTGTAGCCGGGAGCGCAAGAAAATAAATGAAGAAGCTGAAAAGTTTCAAATTTCTTTACAAGATAGTTTGGCATGGCTGCTTGGACAAGTGAGTCGTCGCTTAATATTTAATATGTAGTTAAGGATGCGGTTCGTATCCTCGCCCCCCCGCTGCGCGATGCGCGGCATACAGCAAAATTAAAACGCCCTTTCGGGCGTTTTAATTTTATGGTGACCTCGCCAGGAATCGAACCTGGATCGCAAGCTCCGCAAGCTTGCATTCTATCCGTTGAACTACGAGGCCAATCACGCATTTTCTAAAGAAAATGCTTAATATCTAAATTCTAATTTCTAACCTGCCTACCGGCAGGCAGGTATCTAATGAATATTGAGCTGGCAAGCCAGCAAACAGTACCCACTAACGCAATAGAATATAACACAAAGAGTGAAAAAAATAAAGGGGTAGCGGTATTATGACTTAATGTGTTAAGATTGGCTAAACTCATGGAAAGGGCAGAACAAGCACCAACAAATAAGGAGGCTTCTAAAAAAGAATATATCGATTTAGTAGTCAGAAAATTACCAGTAGATGAGAGGGTTGATCTCGATGAATTCATTGAAATTGATCGCGAAGGTGTTATGAGGGATAAGGCTCTGGTTGCTCAAGAGAAGGCAGGGCAGGATATGAAAAGGGCCAATGAGTCAGAGGGGGCACTAGCCTTAAAATCCGAATCGGAGAGGTTTGAGGCTGGCGTGGTAGTGCATATCGTCAACCGTCATAAATGGTTTGGAAAAGACGCTCATGTTACGCGGGCTTCAGAATATGACGATAAAATAAATAAAACTGATGCATATCTAGAAATAAAAATTCCCGGGGTCGGAAACGAGCAAGATCAGCATTCAACAATCTGCCTCAGTATTGATGCTACGGAAACGAGTGATTTTAATGAAGTTGCCCAGAAGCTGTCACGTAACCAAGAAACAATAAAAAATGGTGGTCAAAAGATTAAGTATTTTAAGTCATTTTTTACGCAGGAGAGGGGAAATAAGGGGCATGTAATGCCGATTATATTAGGAGCGGATGCCACTCATGCAAGAGACGTTTTTATCAGGGCAAATGAATTGAATATTTTAGCCGGCAAGATGAAAGAGCAGCCAACGCCCCGCGTGAGAGAAATGGCTCAAACGAGGATAATGGAGCTCGCTATACATCCGATGCAAAGATTGTTTTTGGAAGAGGCAATAATGCAATACGAATATCATCTGGCGCAAGCAGATAAGGATCCTAAATATATGTCTCCCGCTATGAGGGAGCAAGCAGAAAAAGATTTGGCGGCATTAAAGAATATTCATCAGCCGGTGAGCGAGAATAATTTTCAGCTATTTGAGAACGATAAAGTTTATAAGCATATTAAAGAATTAACTAATCCTTATTATTCTCCAAGAGATAACAATGTCGTTTATTCTAAATAAAAACTCCCCGCCATTTGACGGGGAGTTTTTATTTATGGATCTTTTTTCTTAGCACGGCGTAAGATAAGGCGACATTGGCGATTGTAAGATAAATAGGAAAAGCCAAAGAGGAAAAGTTCCATACATTAATAGCGGCAAAGCTGGTTAATGAATTAAAGAGGCCATAAGTAAAGGCATCGGGATTTTCTGTTTCTGGATGCTTCCAAGCTTTGGCCAGAGTGGGGATACAGGCAAAAAAATCGCTCAGGATAGAAAAAAATATGGCGATTGTCGGATTTTTCGTTATCCACCAAAGGATCAGAGCTAGAATTGAAAAAGCTCCGCAAATGTAATCAAACTTTTCTAATTTCCAGTAAGCTTCTTTGTTAGCGAAGGACGATAGAAAAACAAGCAAAGGTCCAAAGCCGGAAATAAAAACCGGCAAAACGGCTAACCCTACACCATCGGATATTGCGGCGGCAGTGGCAATAAGGGGAGCAATAGCCCAAAGAAGCCAAGTGATTTTGTTAGGCTTTGTTTTGCCCTTGAGGGTATCCTTAATATAAGAAGTTATTCCGAAAAGCTGGACAGCAGCACCCAAGAAAACTAAGTAAGGTAAATATTGCAGTAATGTCATTTTATTAAAATATTTTAAGTGCCGTGATAGCAGTAGCGGCGCCCAGAATTATTCCTGGAATATTACAGACAATTATCGGCCAATCTTTTTTTTCTTTGAAGAAGCCATAAAATGTCCAAGCTATGCAATTAAGAAAAGTAATGCTAGGCAGAATCACGGATCCGGGATTGCCAGAGAGGTTGAGCCTTATTTGGTCGATGTAGGAAAAATACATCGCAATGGTCATGAGCGAGGCCAGCCAACCGATTTTAGAAACGAAGTTTTGGTCCATGATTTTGGTTGCTAATCAATTATAAGAGTAATTGTGTTTTGGTCAAAAGAGCGTGAGGCATTTACTGCCCTCGCTTGCTAGCTCGGCCAGTATAAACCCTGTCTGACGGTAGACAAGTTCGAATTTGGGATTCGTTTCCCTCAGTTGAATTAATGTAGGGGAGGCATTTACTGCCCTCGCTTGCTAGCTCGGCCAGTATAAACTTCGAATCCCTTCTATCAAGTCCGCCAAAGAAAAAATCGCACCAGTCGTGCGATTTTCCTTTGGAGCGGAGGGGGAGGGATTCGAACCCTCGAACCGGTTGCCCAGTTAACACATTAGCAGTGTGTTGCTTTCGGCCGCTCAGCCACCCCTCCAAGCTAACATATATTTGTACTGTAATTTTAGCAAAAAATCAAGTTGAGAGCCAGTAAACAAAGGGCTTTCGCCCATTGACTTTTAAGAAAAAGTGTGCTATCATTATAGATGTAGTAAGCATTCTCGTTTTTAGCATTTTGTTGAGGGGTTTTCCCGAATGCAGAGCTAAGTAGAGAAGGTCACCTTGCTAGACGCCGATTTAATTGCGGCGAAAAGTAAATAAAACACAACAAAATGGCTAAGAAACTTTATGTTGGTAACCTCGCTTGGGGCACTACCCAAGAGGCTCTCGCTCAGGCTTTTGCCCAAGCTGGAACCGTTGAGTCTACCAGCATCATCACTGACAAGTTCTCCGGCCGTTCCAAGGGTTTCGGATTCGTGGAAATGTCCAACGATGAGGAAGCTCAAAAGGCTATTGAAATGTTCAATGGCAAAGAAATGGACGGCAGGCAGTTGACTGTCAATGAAGCCCGCCCTATGACCGACAAGCCCCGCAGGGACTTCGGAGGTGACAGGGGAGGCAGGAGGAATGCTTGGTAAGCTGATCGCGGACTTGCTCCGCAGGGCTAACCAATAATTCTAAATTTGAAAGGCATCCGCGAGGGTGCCTTTTGATTTATCTCAAAGCAAGTCCGCGATACCCGGGCAGCTTTCTGTCCAAGGTGCCGGCCGCCGCCGGCAGATTTTGTATTCGGCGCTAAAGCGCCGAGCTGGCAGTAATGCTTCTCGCGACTACTCCGCAGGGCTAACCAATAATTCTAAATTTGAAAGGCATCCGCGAGGGTGCCTTTTGATTTGGGAAAACCTCCAGATCGGAATGATTTGGCTTAAGGCAAGCGGTTGACGCAAAGCTCATCCGGCGCTATTTTATAAGGAGAAAATTCAAAACAAATAGGAGGTGTTAATGGATAATAGTGAGTATGAAAGGCAACTGGCCTTGGGTTGTCGCAAGTTGGCTTGGGTTGAAGATAGGGCACATATGCCGCTTTTGGACGCGATTGAAAAACGTTTTGTCGCTGAGAAGCCTTTTGAAGGTTTGCGGATTGCCGTTTGCATACATGCCGAGCCTAAAACTTGTCGGTTGTGCCTGACGCTTAAAGCCGGCGGAGCTCAAGTTTTTTTGGCCGGTAGCAATGCTCTTTCAACCCAGGATGACGCCGTGATGGCCCTGAAAGAAAGAGGAGTGGAAGTTTTTGCCAAGCATAATTGTTCCGAGGTGCAGTATTGGCAATATTTGCATGATCTGCTCGACCCTCAGCCGCATATCATCATTGACGATGGTGGCGATTTGACTGATTTATTACACAAGGAGTATCGCAGCCATATTCCGGCAATGTTTGGCGGTTCGGAAGAAACGACGACAGGTATCAACCGTTTGAAAAAATGGGAAAAAGACGGCAAGCTGCTTCTTCCGATGATTTCAGCCAATGATGCGCAGTGCAAACACTTTTTTGATAACCGTTATGGCACTGGTCAAAGCACTTGGACGGCTATAAGCAAGCTAACCAATTTGCAAATTTCAGGCAAAGTGGTTGTTGTGGCTGGTTATGGTTGGTGCGGCAAAGGCGTAGCGCGTTACGCTAAAGGTTGGGGTGCGAGCCGAGTTATTGTGACCGAGATTAATCCGGTTAAGGCGCTTGAGGCTATCAATGATGGTTTTGAAGTAATGCCCATGTCTGAAGCTTGTCAATTCGGCGACTTTTTTGTGACTGTTACTGGGAATATTTCAGTAATAAATGGTCACCATTTCATCAAGATGAAAAATGGTGCCATCTTGGCTAATGCCGGGCACTTTGACGTGGAAGTAGATGTGGCGGGTCTAAAAGTTATGGCGCACAATAGTTATCAGCTAAGAGATGGTGTGCAAAGATACGAACTGCCCAATGGTAATTGTTTGGATTTGTTGGCAGAAGGAAGGTTGGTAAATTTGGCTGGTGGTGATGGGCATGCCGCAGAGATTATGGATATGTCCTTTGCCATTCAAGCTCTTTGTGCCGAATATTTATCCAAGACCAGATATACTCTTAAACCCGGCGTTTTTGATGTGTCAACAGAAATCGACCAAAGCGTTGCCTGGTTAAAAATCAAAACTTTGGGCCTTGACCTTGATCACCTAACCTCCGAACAAGAAAAATATTATTTAATGCAGTGAAATCATCCCGCTAACGGCGGGTTTTTTATTATCCGAAAATTCTATATTTAATCTTCGCCGCAGCGAATTTGGTATGTTATAATGGATAAGGGCTAGATTGACCTAACCTTCTGCTCATATTAGGATATAAAAAACATTAAATAATATGGATAAAAAATATAAGGTAGTTTTATTTTGTTTAGGGTTGGTTTTGTTAGTTTTCCTGGTTTGGAAATTTTTTCCGGTCAGCGTGAAAAAGATAAATTTTGGACAGAAATTCCAAATTTCCTACATTGATTCCAAGCAGCCGCGATTCGAGCGGTATAAAAAATTATTTGCCACCAGTTCTGTCGCCGAGGGGATAACCAAAGCGATCAACCGTTTTTCCATTGATAAGCCGTTCAAATTGGTTTTTGGTGAGTGTGGCAAGCAGGATTTTTATTTCGACGAACAAAAGCGCGAAATTCGGGCTTGCTACGAGATGGTTGATGCCTTGGGCTCGGCCTACACATATGATATTCGCGATGTCAACGAATACGATCGGGCGATTGTTAATTCCACTTACTATTTAGTTTTGCACAATATTGCCCACGCGGTTGGGAGTTTGCCGGCCACAGGCTCTGATTCGATAGTCGATGAGATTGCTGCCTCCATTGCCTTAAGCTGTGGCAATCAATGTTCAGAGAATATTTTTGTGGGCGGGCTCTACTTTATTTCTAAAGGGGATGAAAAGAAAATGGAGCAGCTAAGTTTTTCCGACGAGCGCAGCACCAACCTTTCACGTTTCATCAATTACGCCTGTTTGGCTTATGGACAAAATCCTAAAGACAAAAATTGGTTGATAGAAAATAAAATTGTACCGGAAAACGAAGCTCTTAAATGTGGTCAGAATTACGCCAATTTAATGGAAAAATATAAGAATGTTTTTGTCGAAGGGCAATAATTTATGGAAAATTTTGAAAAAATGAATTTTACGGCTTCAGAAAAAATTGAAAATGACCGCAAAGTGCCCTTGGTAGAGATAAAAATGTCTTTTGCTAAGTCTGGCGGTGCGGGCGGCCAAAACGTCAATAAGCGCGAAACGAAAGCGGAAGCGCGATGGGATATTGAGGCCAGCAAGGCTTTTTCCGAGGAGGAGAAAAAACTTATTAAGGAAAAATTAGCCACGCGCATTAATGAGAAGGGCGAGCTGATTGTGCAAAGCGAAAAAGAGCGCTCGCAGGGGCAGAATGCCGCCGCGGCCGTGGAGGTGCTGCGCCGACTGGTTAGTAAAGCCCTTATCGTGGAAAAAGAAAGAATACCAACCAAGCCTAGCCGGGCCTCCAAAGAAGAAAGGCTAGTGGATAAGAAGAAAATCGGCGAGAAGAAAAAGATGCGCGGTAAAATTGCGGAAGAATATTAAAAAATAAAATAAATAAAAAATATGAAGGGCTTTATGGATTTTATCAGGGAACAGGGGGTAGTGGGCTTGGCCGTCGGCTTCATGTTGGGCGGCGCTGTTTCTAAAGTAGTTTCTTCATTAGTGACCGAAGTCATCAACCCGCTCTTGGGCCTTGTCCTGGGCTTTGCCGGCGATTTTAAGAGCAGTTACTTTATGGTTGGTGCGGCCAAAGTGGCTTGGGGAAATTTTTTGGCCACGCTTATCGATTTTCTGGTTGTGGCTTTAGTTGTTTATTATGGCGTCAAGGGTTTAGGTTTAGACAAGTTGGATAAGAAAGCCGGTTAAAAAGGAAAAAATTTCTATAATCACCGAGTAATATCAGATAATAAAAAGCTCTCTGGCGCAAGCCAGATTTTTTGTATATGGTGGAAATATGGAGCAGCTAGCCATTCAAGTCATTAAAGAGTTGGAAAGATTAAAAAACCCCAAAAAAGCCAAAGACCTGGCGTGGTTTTTTAAGACCGGCAAAGGCCAATATGGGGAAGGAGATATTTTTTGGGGAATCGTCGTGCCCTTGCAGAGAAAGGTTGCCAGGGAATTTTACGATCTGTCGCTCGGGGAGGTGGCGCATTTACTCAAAAGTCCTGTCCATGAACAGCGGCTAACCGGGCTTTTGATTTTGGTCAAACAATTCCAGAAGGGAGATGCACGGCAGCGGGAACAGATTTTTAATTTTTATTTGAAAAATGCCAAACGCATTAATAATTGGGATCTCGTGGACTTAAGCTGTCGCGATATTGTCGGGCAATATCTGATAGGCAAGGATAAGGCAATTCTTTATGAGATGGTTAAGTCTAAGAATTTATGGGCCCGGCGTATTGCCACGGTTTCAACGAGCGCCTTTATCCGCAATGGCGATACCAAGGAAACGTATAAGATTGCTCAGATGCTGCTAAGGGAAGAACATGATTTGATACATAAGGCTTCTGGCTGGATGCTGCGCGAAGCAGGCAAGGTAGATCGCCAGGGTTTGGAAAAATTTTTAGTAAAGTTTTCCAAAAAAATGCCCCGGACAATGCTGCGATACTCTCTTGAGCATTTTAGCCCTCCGCAGCGCAAAAAATATATGGAAAAATAACAAGCCACTTTTAAGTGGCTTTTGTTGGCAGGGCTTTTGGCTGCAGCCGGGCTTTGTTATAATAAGGAAATAAAAATACTTATGATTTTTGCCGTAATTTTGGGAATGATCTTCCCGCGTTTAGCCATTGTTATTTTATGGTTTTTCTCCACTTGGTTTAAGGGTGGGGCCATGTTTGAGCATTGGGCCATACCTTTGTTGGGTTTTTTCTTAATGCCATTTACTTTACTTTGGTATAGTGCGGTAATGAATTGGTTCGGCGGGCAATGGGGTTTTTGGCAGGTGGTTTTCATGGCCTTGGCTATTATTTTCGATATAACCTCAGCGGCTAAAAGCCGGAGAAAATAATATGATAACAAAAGATTTTCAGGATTTGATTCCTGAGTATAAAAAATTAGTCGAACAGGCCAAAGCCGCTAGCCAAAGCGGTTACGCGGTTTATTCTGGTTATCGGGTTGGAGCCGCCGCCTTGTGTGCGGATGGCTCCTCTTATTTCGGAGCTAATTTTGAGAATGCCTCATTTCCTTGTTCAATCTGCGCCGAGCAGGCCGCTCTTGCCTGCGCTAATTCCTCCGGCCATCGTGACGTGAGGGCTATTGCTATTTTTGCCTTAAAAGCTCAGCAACCGATTGCGCCTTGCGGTTTGTGCCGCCAAGTAATTGCCGAAATGGCTTCGCTTTCTAATTGCGATATAGAAATCATCATGCCCGATGCTAATATGCAAAAGGTTCAGCTTGCCAAAATTTCGCAATTATTGCCAGATCAATTCAAATTAAACGGTTAGTTATGAAGGCAATTATTATTTGCCAAAGTATCCACAAAAAGAATACTTGGCGCATCGCCCAAGCTATGGCGGCGGTGCTAAATTGCCCAGTCGTTAAGCCGCAAGATGCCGACCCTTTGGCAATTTCGGAGTGCGACTTAGTTGGTTTTGGCTCGGGGATTTATTTTGGTTCGCATCATCGTACGATTTTGGATCTTGGCGGCAAGCTTTTGCCGGCAGAGGGAAAGCAGGCTTTTATTTTTTCTACCTCTGGGGCTGGGCCAAAAATGGATCAGTATCACCATAAAAAGCTGCGAGAACTTTTGCAGGATGTCGGTTACAAAGTGGTGGGGGAATGGTCTTGTAAAGCTTTCGATGAATTTGGTCCATTTAAGCTTATTGGTGGCCTTAATCAAGGGCGACCCAATGAAGGCGATTTTCAAAACGCCAAGGAATTTGTCAAAAAGTTAAATTAAAAGAAGCCCCCCCTAGAGGGCTTTAATTTGGTTTTGATTGATCGGTGTTCATTTTTGGCTTCAGGAATTTTTCGAGCTCTTCCATACCAGCTCCAACTATTTCCCGACCTGCGCCTTCGGCCTTTAAGATAGTCTGGTTGAATTTTTTTTCTAATTGTTTCAGGCGGGGGTTAGAGATAAGGCTGTAGTATTCTTGGAGTTCTTTTTCACTGAATACCTCATCTATTGTGGTTAAAACATTTTCTTTGAGCTTAGCGTGAACTTTATCATCAACCTCATCGATTTTTTTAGCCGTTTCTTTATCTCCGAGTACAGCCGATAAGAATGCCAGCCCTCCTAGGGTGCTGATAATCGGATTGGCAACACTAAAGCCCTTTTCATTTAAGATTTTTTCAATGGTCTCTTTTTTATTCAAGTAAGTCCTCCAGTTGTTAAGATATTAATTTATACAAGATATCTGTGGAAAAGTCAACATAGAAAGAGGGCTATTTTTGTTCTATAATAGGCCCAGTAGAGGCTATGCCAATTGGGACATTTGTCAAAGAAAAATCATGGAAGAAAATGGCGGTTGGGATTTTTTGTTCGTCCCTTTTTTTGGTTTGCCAAATAGCCTATAGCGCGGCCAACGGCTTATTAAATCAGGATTATCCGATTTTAATATCCATATCCTTTGGTAGTGTGATTTTCCTGTTTTTGTACCTTATTTACACCTTTATTCAGTTTTTTAAGGCAATAATGAAGGAACTTTAAGCTTGGTTACAAAAACATGGAACAAGAAATAATTATACCCAATAAGGCCTCTTTTGAACGCAAAAAAACCGCTTTTCGCCAAGGCGGAATTTCTTGTTTGCATGTGCTTTCTGATTTTGACCGAACCCTTACTTACGCCTATGTTGACGGGAAGAAGGCCCCCTCGATTATCGGAGGGTTGCGCAGTGGCAAATATTTGACCCCTGATTATGTGGCTCGAGCCACCGCTCTTTACGAAAAATATCGACCTATTGAAATTGATCCCTTAATTTCCCCGGAAGAAAAGTCCGCCAAAATGTCTGAATGGTGGAGGGTTCATTTTGAATTGCTCGTAGAGTGTGGTTTGGATTATAACACTATGGACAAAATGGTTTCGGAAAATTTATCCCGCTTCCGAGAGGGGGCTAGTGAATTTTTAGAATCATTGGAAAAGCAGGGCGTACCTCTGGTAATAATGTCGGCTGGGCCTGGTGATGCTCTTAAAATGATATTTGAGAAGAATCATCTGTTTTTTTCCAATATTAGTATCATTGCCAATGTTTTTGAATTCAATGAAAAAGGCAAGGTAGTTAAAATTAAAGAGCCCCTAATCCACTCTACAAACAAGAGTGAAATTACAATTAAATCTTTTCCGGAAATTTTCCACAAAATTGAGGATCGGGGCAATGTTTTATTGCTGGGTGATAATGTTTCCGATATCGGCATGGTGGAAGGGTTTCCCTTTGAGGCTTTGATTAAAGTCGGGTTTTTATCTCCGGATGCCCAAGAGAAAGATAATCTGGAGGAGTTTAAGAATAATTTTGATGTTATTCTTACGGGTGATGGCGGCATGGATTTTGTCAATAAATTGATGCGGGAAATTTATGAAGTTTAAGAGTGCGAGAATTTCTGCCATTGAGGAATATGTGCGAAACCACATCGTTGAAGATATCGTTCATGGATTTGGGCATGTCGATCGAGTGCGCGATTGGGCACTCAAAATCGCCCGGTCGGAAAAATATCCAAATTTAGAAACAGTGGAAGCGGCCGCTCTCTTGCATGACGTAGCCCGTAATAGCGTTTCTTGGCGCAACCATGGGGAAGAGGGGGCTAAATTCGCGCAGGCCTTTTTGGAAAAAAGCCAATCATGGACCGGAGAGGAAATTCTGGATATTTGCAATGCGATTCGTTACCATAATAAAAATCGAGAAGGGCGCGGCCGGCTTTTGGACATTATCCGTGATGCCGATATGCTGGATTCCTTGGGCGCTATTGGTTTGGCAAGGAATTTTATTTTTACCGCTCACAAAAAAACACTTTTCGATCCAATTAACATTAAGGGGGAAACATGGGGGCTATCAAATAGGGATTTTGATTTACGGTTCGATCGCGGGGAGGGCGTTGGCCAATATATAGTCGATGAGCTCAATTTCCAAATAAGTTATTTGAAAAATTTCAAAACGAAATTCGGGAAAAAAGCCTCCAAGCCCTTGGCCGCCTATATGAAAAATTATATTTTACAGCTGGAGCGCGAAGTAAAGCAAAACAAACGTTGAATATGAATAAAAAAGTGGTTTTTTCGGTTATTGCCATAATGTTTTTAGTTGTTGGTATCGGAGCCTTTTTTGTTTTGCGTCAAAAGCGAGTTGCGGTGATTAGCCCGGAACAAATGGCCTTCAGCGAGGAAGTGACTGGGAAGATGGAGGAAATTTTTAATTTGGGGAAAAATTTTAAGTGTGAGGCTAATACTTCCGACGGGCAAAAGATAACCATGTATGCTTACGGTCAAAAAATAAAAGTAGTGATGCTCATGCCCGACAGCGAGAAGAATCAGTTGTTGACTTTATATGATGGGAATACGCTTTATGGCTGGCAGAGTAACCAAAAAGAAGGCACAAAACTTGCCATAAGCCCACAGGACTATTTCAAGCCTACGCCAACTGAGGCTGTACAAGAAGACGAATCAAAAAAATTGTCTTATAAATGTCGTCCTTGGGTGGTTGATTCGCATGAGTTTGATTTGCCCGCCGAGATAACTTTTCAGGACATGACCGGAATAATGCAAGAGGCCCAAGAAGCTGCTAGTGACGCGGCGCAGAAAATGTGCAGTTCGTGCAACACGATGCCCATTGGAGCGCAACAAGATTATTGTAAAGAGCAATTTTGCTCTCCGCAATAATCATTTTAGGGTAATTTGTTTGGATAATTTTCCCCGCACCGAAAATACCGGCGCGGGGTTTGCGAAAATTTTTCAGTGAAGTAAGATAATAAGGCAATTGCGCAATGAAAATTGATTATCAAAAAGAACTTAATGGCGAACAGCTTAAAGCCGTCCTAGAAGGGGACGGGCGCTGCCTCGTAATATCTGGCCCGGGCAGCGGTAAAACGCGGACCTTGGTTTATCGTGTGGCTTATTTATTGGAAAGGGGTGTAAACCCGGAAAATATTTTGCTTGTGACTTTTACCAAAAAAGCGGCCAGCCAAATGCTTTCCCGCGTGGAGAATCTTTTGGGTTTCCGCCCGCAAGGGCTTTTGGGCGGTACCTTTCATCATATTGCCAATTTATTTTTACGCCGCTATGCCACTTTTGCCGGCTATAAAAACGATTTTGGGATTCTGGATGAGGACGATAGCAAGATTTTAATCGCTGGAGTAATGGAGGAGATGCAGATTACCAAAAGTGCTTATCCTAATTTTCCCAAAGCGGTTATGGTGCAGGAGGTTTTATCCTTGGCACAAAACACACGTAAACCCATGAAGGAGGTGGTGGATTCCCAATTTTCCTATTTGGAGCTCGCCGATGGCGAAATCGACAAACTTTCGCAAATTCTGGGCCGTTACAATGAAAAAAAGAAGGAGCAGAATTTAATGGATTATGATGATTTACTTATAAATTGGCAAAATATTTTGAAAGACAGCCACGAGGTGCGCCAAAAAATTTCTGAACGTTTCCAATATGTGCTGGTGGATGAATATCAGGATACTAATGTTATTCAAGAGGGGATGGTAGAGTTGATGGCTGAAGCTCATAAAAATATTATGGCTGTAGGCGATGACGCCCAGAGCATTTATTCTTTCCGCGGGGCAGATATTGAGCATATTTTGAATTTTTCTAAAAAATATCCCGACGCTAAAGTCTATAAAATAGAAACCAATTACCGTTCTATTCCGGAGATTTTAGATGTGGCCAACGAAAGTATTCGCCATAATTATGGGCAAATCCGCAAAACTTTACGGGCAGTCAAAAATATTGGCAGAAAACCCAAAGTTTTTTTGCTGGAAAGCGCCACCAAAGAGGCGGAGTTTGTGGCCTCGACCGTGGCCAGGATGCGCTCACAAGGAGAAGATTTGAATAAAATTGCCGTGCTTTTCCGCGGGAGGCACAGCGCCAGTGAATTGGAGTTGGCCTTAGCTAAACATTCTATTGCTTATCTGATGCGTGGAGGTATGAAGTTTTTTGAACAGCAGCACATCAAAGACACTTTGGCATTTTTGCGCGCTTTAACTAATAATAAAGACCAAACTGCTTGGGAGAGAGTGCTGCGGCTTTTTGACGGAGTTGGGCCGGCGGCTGCAGGCAAAATTTTTTTGAGAATTTATTCACTTAATAGTTGTGAAGAGCTAAATGATGAAGCCCTGCTCAAGGATTTGATCTTGATGGCCCCTAGCCGGGCCAAGGAGGGAATGGCTACTTTGGGAAAAATAATAAAAGGGGCCTCTTTGGCGCAAAAAGAAAAAGCATCTGACTATATCTCTAAATTAATTTTCTGTTGGTTGGATGATTTTTATGCACAGTATCTTAAGGTTTCTTTTCCTGATGCTCCCGAGCGGATTGAAGATGTGCACGAACTTTCTAAGCTTTCATTGGATTACGGCAGTATTGCCGATATGCTCTCGGCCATGACCTTGTCGGAGGAATTCGAGGGGGAAGTCTATGAAAACGGGCAAAAGGGCCAAGCAATTACGCTTTCTACTATCCATCAGGCTAAGGGTTTGGAGTGGAATACGGTTTTTATTATCGGCTTAAAAGAAGGGTCTTTCCCGCATGGCAAATCTGTGGACGATTTGAATTTTCTGGAGGAAGAAAGACGACTTTTTTATGTGGCCATTACCCGCTGTAAAGAGAATTTATACATTACTTATCCGATGATGGATTGGAAGCGCAAAGGCGACCAAGCGAGTAAGCCTTCTAGGTTTCTTAAAGAGATCCAGAGCGCAGTTGAGGAGGTTAATATGCTTTCTGGCGATCCTTGGGGCGAAAGTCAGGGCTATAAGCCACATTATCGGGGTGAAAGTTCTGCTTTTCGGCAAATGCGCGAATCTGTGCCAAAAGAAAACCCCAAGCATAAACAGCAATTTAGCTCTAAAAACAGATTGGGAGATTTTGGAGTATTTGGCGGTGATTGGAGAAAAATCGGCCAAGATCAGCGCTATGATAAATCGGAGTATAGCTCCGAAGACGAAGACGAGATAATCCATTATTAAAAATTCCCCGCCAGTAGCGGGGAAATGTTTTTTATTTTTGCGGCCAACTATTATGAAGGATGTAGCCCTCCTCAAAGCCCCAGCGCAGCCAGGAATCTTTGGCATAATTGATCTCAGCTTCGGTTTTTCCTGAGTCTTCGCATGGCGGGCTCTCTACGCAATATTCCAGGACTTTTATGGCCAGCTCCCCGCAATGATTGTTGTCGAGGTAATTTAGACACAGCCAAACAAGAATGGGTTTTTTGAAGTGGGTGCGCATCGCTCCGATTAACTGGGAGAATTTTTTCCCCGAGACGTGCAAGAAAGCTGATTCCAAATCAAGCATTTCTTTATCAAAGCGTTCTTTTTCCGTCGCGATAGGGTAGAGCCCGTTGCCTAACCCCCAAACCAAATATTTGTTGTTGATTTTGGAGAGTCGGCCTTGCCAATTTTCCGGGATTTTGGGCAGTTCCAATTCGAAGTATTTGCTTGCGATTTCGTTGATAATAACCAGCGGGACCCAAGAGAGTTTGTTTTTAATGTGGAGCATCAGTCCTTCCATGATCGCATGTTTGTCTGTCCCGGCGCATTCGTCAATCAATTTAATTACGATGGGATTTTCTAAATATGTTTGGATGTTGGAGCTGTAGCGGCAGTGCCGGTCGGCCTCAATGAGCTCAATTATTTTTAGGGTTTTCTCTTGGGGATTTTCTAAAACCAGAAATCCTTTTTTATAGCCGTAATTAATGATGGCGGCAACGTATTTTCTCGTATCATAACGAACTTGAGAATCTTTGGTAATAATCGCGCCTTTAACTGCCTCTTCCACCTCCTCCACGCCAATGGCCAAATCTAACAGCAGGGCAGTTGCGAATTGCTTTCTATCCTCGAGATGTCTGAATATTTCCCGATAGACGCCCTCTTTTTCCTGTTGACAGATTTTGCGTGCCTCTTTGAAGCGTTGGTCCTCAAAAATCGCTAAAAAACTTTTTTCCTTGCGGGATTCCAAATCGTTTTCAAGTGATTCAAGCAGCTTTACCGCCTCTTGTCCTTTGTCACTCAATGGTTATTCCTCCTTTATAGGATTTGTTAAAGATGCGTTGTTATACCATAAAGGGTTATTGGGCGCAATATTATTTATTTATAAAAAAATTCCCCCATTTCAGGGGGTATTTTTTTGTCGGATTTCTATTTTATTCTGGCCATGACCGAATAGATAAGCTTAGCAGCTAGGAAGTCTGGGGCTTTGTTAATTTTATTTGGACAGAGCTCTACTACATCGAAGCCAATAATATTTTTTTGTTTGGCAACCTCAGTAATTATTTCAATGACCTGATACCAAGTAAGCCCGCCCGGCTCAGGTGTGCCCGTGGAGGGCACTAAGCCGGAATCAAAAACATCTAAATCGATTGTGAGGTAAATATTTTCATTTTTTAGGGCTTGGCAAACTTTTTCTGGCAGGGCAGTTTCACGGTAAATTTCGTGGGCAAAAAATATCGTATCCTTGGCTAAATTTCCTTTTTCTTCAATGGCTTGGCTTCTGATTCCCACCGAAACAATATTGTGGCATTTTTCTTGAGCGCGGGCCATCACGCAGGCATGATTAAACTTGTCGCCTTCATAAATATCGCGCCTATCCGAGTGTGCGTCAAAGTGCAAAATACTCAAATTCGGATATTTTTCGGCGGCGGCAAATATTGCGCCAGCCGAAACTGAATGTTCTCCGCCTAAGACTATCGGAATTTTTCCATCGCTTAAATACTTAGCTATTTGCTTCTGCACTTTAGCGACCATATCTTGGGTCTTTTTAGCTTTGACTGGTTTGTCGGTGAATATTCCTTTTAAGTATGGCTCGCTACTCGTGGCTATATCGTAAAGTTCCATATTGCCCGAGGCTTCGATGGCAGCCTTGGGTCCCAAATCTGCCCCTTTTATCCAAGTGCTGGTTGCGTCAAAAGGAACCGGCAAAACAGCAAAGCGCGAGGTTTGGTATTGGCAATATTTTTTTTCTAACCCGCCAAAATTGCTAGGCATAATGTTTAATCGAACAAAAATACAGCAGCGGCAATAGTGGTTGTCCAAAGCCCGTCCTTATTTCCTTCGGCAGACTGCACGGTGTGTGTAGTTTTAAATATGTGGCCGCTTGATGTAAATATCTCTTTGCGCTCATCCCAGGCGGAATTGATATCAAAGTCCACGCCCAAGGTGGTGGCTAGCATGGTGGCGGCCAGGTCTTCGGCATATTCTCCGGCAATTTCAGCCTTTTCTCCAAAGGCATGGTGCTCGGAGAGATAGCCATAATTACTGGAATCGCTAGGCACGGCCAAGCCGATAGCAGAAGAAATCAGCCTGTTCGGCTCGTTTGTATCATTTCTGGCCATTACGCAGAAAGTGATTTGGCCGGCATTCAGATGCTTTAATCCTTCATTCTTGGAAACGATTTTGCAATTAGGCGGAAAAATGCTGGAAACATAAACCAAATTGCATTTTTCAATGCCGGCAGTGCGCAGAGCCGCCTCAAATGAGGCTAAGCGGTCTTTGTGCACGCCAGAACCGCTCACAAAAAATACTTTTTTAGGAACGAGATCATGGTCTATATCTGGCGCAGTGTTTACACTATTAATGATTGAGTCTTCCATTTTTTTGTTAATTTTTTATAAATGCGTTTGCCCAGTCCTATAGCGCGGGACTGGGCATGAGCGTTTTAATTTATTTTTTTGTATTGAAAATTTTGCCGTAATTTTTAGGTTCGCGGTCTTTCCAATTTTTTTTGTGGTAAACATAGCTGGCAATGAGAGGGAAGGCCATAGTCGCTTCGGCATAGACCATCTGTTCATTTTCCTCGCCGACTTTGCCCCAGGAATGGGCTTCGCGCAAAGTGGATCCGGAGAGCGCGCCGTCGCGCTCATCAGCTACGGTTATCTGTACGGCGTACTTGTGGAGCTTGGCCTCTTTTTCAGTCAAAATTTCTGCCATTACCGTTGTGTCTTGGGCAAAATTTTTTGGCACTCCTCCGGCGAGCATGAAAAGGCCAGTCTCGCCAGCGGCAATTTTTATCTTTGTAAGCTCCAAAAAGTCTTGGACGGAATCGATGGTGACTTTGGGCTTGCTTCCCATTTTGTGCTGGTAATTGGCCAGGCCCAAGCCGGCGCTGCAATCAGAAAAAGCCGGGACAAAAATCGGGACATTTTTTTCGTAAGCTAAGCGAACGATGGAATCTTTACCCAAATTATTTTTCTTCAAATATTTGCCCATTTGTGCAATAAACTCGCGGGAAGAGTAGGGGCGCGGTTCAAGTTCCTGGGCGATTTTGGCGACCGTGGCGTCACAGTGTAATAATTCGTCCTCATCAATGTAAGTATCGTAAATGCGATCAATATTTTGTTTCATGAGAGCATCGTCATTAGCAAAGATGTCGCCTTTGTAATGCCTATAACCCAAACCTTCAAAAAAATCCTGGTCGACAATATTGGCGCCGGTAGAGATGATGGCGTCGATCATATTATTTTTTAGCAGATCATAAATAGCGGCTTTTAGCCCGGCGCTAATCAAAGAGCCGGCTAGGCATAAAAAAATAGAACATTTTTTGTCCTTAATCATGTCGTCGTAGATATACGACGCTCTGGCCAACGTTCTGGCAGAAAATGCCATGTCGTTGAATTGATCCACGATCGGGATCGCGTTGAAAGATTTAATATCAATATGGTTGATAGTCTCTTTCAAAATTGCTTTCTTACTCATATATTTAGTTTTTTTGGAATTGATGAATTTATTATATATAAAATGTTTTGGAATGCAATACAAAAAACAGGGTTTTTGCACCTTTTTGTCTTATAGTATCTGGAGCAGAGAAAAATAAAAAACACTTTGGGCATTTTTATTTTTCTTTTCAGGGTAATTTTCTTATGTTCGAATCCCTTTTAGCTAATTCCGCCAACAAAAAATCACGTCCTTGCGTGATTCTTTGTTGGCGGTGACGATGTCCCAAAGTTAGAACCAGTTCGGGTATTATCTTTTCATCGTGTTGATAAAATTATACGCCAATTACGCCGAATTTACAAGGAAAATCCAGCCTCTTTTGAAGTTCCAGCATTCGCACAAAGAATCTATTAATCTGTCGTTATAGACTGGTTCTATTTTGACAAATATGGCGCCAATTCGTCCCATGATAAATTTATTGCCGTGCTTCCGGCGGCACCCATGGTTATCGCTAATTTATCGAAATAAAACGTAAGGCCGTTATCAGTAATGACAAAATTCTGCAGATTAGAAGCGTAGAGCCAGCCATCACAATTGCATTTCTTGTGGTCCAGCGTTATTCCGTCATCTTTTAGGTAAGATAAGCCCAGGCCATCACGTACGGTATTGATATCTGGAAAAATTTCTTTATCATTTTTAGCTTGCTCTAATAACAGGTATGACAAAGCCAGGTCATTTGGCATTTTATTTTTTCCTTTCATTGTTGCATATCCAGAAGTGTCTAAAATCGATTCAATGGCAACTTGACCATTTTTATTAAAAGTAAAAGTCTGCACCTTTTCACTTCCATTGGCGCCTCCAGTGTATTCATAAATCAAAAATAAATAAGAAACCGTACCTCTGTTTGTTGCTGTAAATTTTTTATAAACAATATTTAAGGAATATACCATTTTTGGTCTATCGGGAAAATCCTTCTCTATATTTTTTTCATCATTATAAGCTGGGCCGCCAATCTTCCAATCTTCTTTTCTTTGCTCTATCTGTTGCTTTACGAATTGTTCCATTATTCCATTTTTATCTAACGGTTCTGCTGGATATATAACCTTAATGTCATAAAAATCGGTTTTAGCAATAAGAGTTTTATCTGCAACTTGGCTTATTGGTTTTGTTTGCGTGTGTATATTTTTACTATAAAAAAACATCGCAACAACGGTAGTAATAATTAAAAGTACTAAAATAGCTAATAAGCTAATAATTTTTTTATTGCCTTTTATAATATTCATATATTTTATCATTTAATATTTTATTTTTGACTTTCTATTATTCTAATTATTCTAACATGGACATCTGGCGGAGAGGGTGAGATTCGAACTCACGATCAGGTTGCCCCGATGCCGCATTTCAAGTGCGGTGCCTTCGGCCACTCAGCCACCTCTCCAATTTAATTGTTATAATATATTTTTCGATAAATTTCAACTGGCGGATTGGCTGTTGATTTTCCGTAATGTCGGAATTTTTAAGTTGAAAAACAGGTTGGGGGTAGATATAGTTAGTATTATTAGATTTGTAATTATTAATTTAATGGATTCTCGCAGCGACGAACAATTAGCAGTGGCCGGGGCAAGCGGGGACGATAAATCCTTTGAGGTTTTGGTGGGCAGATATCTCCATTCGATTTATAATTTTGCCTTCCGCTATGTGGGCGATTCTTCTCAAGCCCAGGATATTTCTCAGGAAGTTTTTTTACGGGCCTGGAAAAATTTGAAAAAGTTTGATCCGAAAAAAAAATTTAAGACTTGGCTTTTTGCCATTGCCAAAAATGCCTGCATTGATTATTTGCGCCAAAAAAAGATTTTGCCCTTTTCGGTTTTTGAAGACGAGGCGGGGAATAATTATGTAGAGGAGGGGATAATTTCCGAAGATATTCCTTCGGAAGTTTTTGAAAAAAAAGATTTAGTAGTCCGGCTTAATAAAGCAATTAGTGAGCTGCCACCTCGCCAGCAAGAAGTATTGAGTTTGCATTATTGGGAAAAAATGACTTTTGAAGAAATTTCCCAAGCCTTATATGAGCCGTTAGATACGTTAAAAAGCCGTTGCCGGCGGGCCGTGATTTCTTTAAGGGCTAAACTTAAATAAAAATGCACCAAAAGTGCATTTTTTTCGTATTACTATATATATGGAGAATAATACGGAGAAATTAATGGCTTATCATAGCGGCCAAACTCTTCCCAGCGGTTTGCTGCCAAAGATAATTTTTGCCCTTAGGGAACAGCGTCGTCATGACCTAAAAATGCGCCTTTATGTTTTTGGCGTCTTTTCCTTTATTTCCGTGCCGCTTTTAATCTGGGCCTTAATCTCTACCAGCCGGGCCATTGCGGCCAGTAACTTATCAGCCTATTTATCTCTGGTATTCTCCGATATCTCTGCTGTGGCTGCTTATTGGGATAATTTTTCTTTATTGGTTTTGGAATCTTTGCCGGCCTTGGGTTTGGCTTTGAGTTTGGCGGCCATGGGTTTTTGTCTTTGGTCTTTCTCGGCCTTGGCGCGCAATTATTACTTTTTCAATAAATTAGCAAAACAATAATATGGAAAAAGAAAGTTTATTTCAATCAAAAGTTTTCTGGGGTGTTTTGGCCGGTATTTTGGTATTAGCTTTGATGTTTTTATCATTTCAAATAGGGCAAATGGTCGGTTTTCGGAAAGCGAAGTTTTCCTTGGATTGGGGCAATAATTACCATCGTAACTTTGGTGGGCCGCCGCGCGGCTTTATGAATGAGATGGAGGGGCCGGAATTTATGCCCGGCAGTGGCACTTTTGGCCAGATAATCAAAATTGATGGCAACAACCTGCTTATCCGGGATAAGGATGGGACGGAAAAATCGTTACTTTTACATAACGAAACTTCTATTAGAAAATTTCGAGACGACATCAAACCCTCCGATTTGAAAATTGATGATTCGGTGGTAGTTATCGGCTCTCCGAGCAGCAGCGGGCAAATCGAGGCCAAGTTTATCAGAGTTTTGCCTCCGCCACCCACTACCACTCCCAAAAAATAATTATTAACATGATTGCAAAGATTAAAAATTTTGCGCTTAGGCACAAATGGCTTTCCCTCTTGCTTGTTTTAGCTATCGTTTTTGTCTCTTATTGGGTCACAATTACCATCAGTAAGGGCTCGACCAAAGAAAAATATGTTTTTATCCAAGTCAAAAAAGATCTTTTAGTTTCGACAATTTCTGGCAGCGGGCAGGTGGCCGCTTCCAACCAAGTTGATTTGAAATCGCAGGCTAGCGGGCAGCTTGTTTATCTTAATGCCCTTAACGGCCAAGAGCTGAAGACCGGGGAGGTAATTGCCAAGCTCGATGACAGCGAAGCGCAAAAATCCATCAGGGATGCGCAAACCGGTTTAGAATCAGCTCAAATATCTTATAAGAAGCTCATCGAGCCGCCCGATGCTCTATCTTTAATGCAGGCGGAAAATAATTTGGCTCAAGCGCAGGAGGCGGCCAAAACAGCCCAAAATAATTTCACTAAAGCTTACGAGGACGGCTTCGCCAATGTGGCGGCGGCTTACATTGATTACCCGGTTATTATGAACGGTCTCAACACCATGTTGTTTAACAGTTCCTACGGGGTGAGCGGATTCGATATTGATTATTATTCGGACAATATTA
The DNA here is from genome assembly GCA_041651395.1 of Minisyncoccota bacterium. Classification (GTDB taxonomy): domain Bacteria; phylum Patescibacteriota; class Minisyncoccia; order Minisyncoccales; family JAGOPM01; genus JBAZJI01. The sequence continues at coordinate 770,152 of JBAZJI010000001.1, read as the reverse complement.
AGTATTTCGACAAGAGTAATAAGGCTGAATTTTATCGGAGCGCGGCGCGCTTGGCCTCCGACTCCGCCAAAGATTCTTATGCCAAGAGTTATGATACATACAAATCGACTAGTGTATTTTCGGAAGAAGAGAAGATCGAACAACTTATTTCTATTTCTTATGCTTCCTCGAAAAAAATAAGCGAGGCCGTAAAAGGAGCGGCTGCCCTTATTCAGCTCTATAAAGATACGATGGTGGCTAACAAGGCCAATGTGCAAGCTTTAGCTGAAACTAATTTATCTTCCTTAAATTCTTACGCTTCCAAATCTAGCGCGCACCAAAGCGCTTTGCTTGCGGCCCAAACAGGTTTGGAGAGTGCCAAGGCCTCTTTAGAAAATGCCAAGAGAAGCCTCGCCGAAAAAAACCAAAGTTTAGCTGATCTTAAAGCGGGTGCCACTCAATTAGATAAGGAATCCTCTGAGCTTTCCTTAAAGCAAAAACAAGATGCGCTCTTGGATGCCAAAGAAAAACTCAATGACTATTATGTCCGTGCGCCATTTGCTGGCGTAATCGCTAAAGTTAATGTTTCTAAGGGCGACACACTTTCCTCAAATGCCTCGGTAGTTACTTTTGTCACTAAGCAAAAAATTGCCACCATTGCGCTTAATGAGGTGGATGCGGCCAAGGTCAAAGTTGGGCAAAAGGCTAATATTACATTTTCTGCCATCAATGATTTGAATGTGACTGGAGAGGTAATTGAAATTGATTCCATCGGAACCGTGTCGCAGGGTGTTGTTACTTATAGCGCCAAGATCGGTTTTGACGTCCAAGACCAAAGGGTCAAGCCGGGAATGTCCATTTCAGCCAAGATTATAATTGATTCCGTGACCGACGCCCTTATCGTGCCTAGTTCTGCCGTTAAAACAACTGCCGGCCAAAAATATGTGGAAATGGCTGATGAAAAAATTGACGCCAATAAGGCCACAACCGGCACTGGGATAGAATTAAAAAACAAAACCAAAAAGCAAAACGTTGAAACCGGTTTGTCTAATGATTCGTATATAGAAATCGTCAATGGGCTCGCTGAAGGTGATTACGTGATAATAAAATCTAATAGCGCCACCAGCCGGACGCAGACCCAAAACCAAAATAACCAGAAAAGTCTTTTTGGCGGGGGAGGGCCGATGATGAGATAATAGTATGATTGAGTGCAAGAATATAATTAAAATATATCAATCTGGCGACGTGCAGACTCAAGCGCTTAAAGGGGTCAGTTTCAAGATTAAAGACGGGGAATTTGTCGCCATTACTGGGCCGTCGGGTTCGGGCAAATCTACCTTGATGCATGTGCTTGGAGCTTTAGACACTCCCAGCAGTGGCCAGTATTTTTTGGATGGCCAAGATGTTTCCAAACTTTCCGATGACGAATTGGCTGACATCCGCAAAAACAAGATTGGCTTTGTTTTTCAATCTTTTAATCTTTTGCCCCGGGCCACGGTTTTGCGTAACGTTATGATGCCATTGATTTATGACGGGGTGCCATCCCAAAACCGCAAAGAGAGGGCCGTTCAATCACTAAAATATGCGGGTCTGGATAAGGAGCATTTTAATCATCTTTCCAATCAGCTTTCGGGTGGCCAAATGCAGCGTGTAGCCATTGCCCGAGCCCTGGTTAATAATCCCTCGATAATTTTGGCCGATGAGCCAACGGGAAATTTAGATACTAAGACCGGCCAAGTTGTTTTGGAGTCTTTTCGCGAGCTCAATGAAAAACAGAAGAGGACTATTATTTTAATTACCCATGAAAAGGATGTGGCTGAATTTGCTGACCGCATGATAGTTATAAGAGATGGGCAAATTGTAGAAGACAAAAAGAAAAAATAAGCCATGAAAATATCCGATCTAATAGAAGAAATATATTTTGCGCTTTTGGCCAATAAGGCCCGCTCGGGGCTGACGGTTTTGGGTATTGTCATTGGTATTGCTTCAGTTATCTCTATGATTGCTGTTGGGGCTGGCTCGCAGAGCAGTATTGAATCTCGCATCCAATCTTTGGGCTCCAATTTGGTTTTGGTTATGCCTAGCATGCAGCGCGGCCCGGGTTATCAAGTGAGCCAAGGCCGTGGCTCGGCCCAGTCTTTAACCCTAGAAGACGCGCAAGCCATCAAAGAGGGAATTTATACAGTCCAAGAAGTTTCTCCTGAGCTTTCAGTTCGCAGTCAAGTTGTGGCCAAAGGGACCAATACGAATACTTCCGTTGTCGGCGTGACCCAAACTTATCCGGCGGTGCGTAATGTAGAAATCGATTCCGGCTCGTTTATTACCGCTCAACATGTCGATTCTATGGCCAAAGTGGCGGTTTTGGGCCCGGCGACGCGTGATGATCTTTTCGGCGAAGGAGTTGACCCAATAGGTCAGACCGTCACGATAAAATCAATTGATTTTACAATTATCGGAGTGACTAAATCCAAAGGTGGCAGCGGGTTTAATAATCAAGACGATATGATTTATATTCCTCTGACTTCGGCGCAGCAATTTTTGACCGGAAGCAAATATGTTTCCACTATTGGCGTGCAGGCGGTTGACCAGCAATCCATGGTGGCTATGCAGGAGGAAATAACTTCGCTTTTGCTTTCTCGGCATAATATTGCCGATCCGACTTTGGCAGATTTTAGCACGGTTAATCAAGCCGATATTGCTTCGGCTGCCTCCTCGATTACCAATACTTTCACATTGCTTTTAGGTTCCGTGGCTGCCATTTCGCTTTTAGTGGGAGGTATTGGCATTATGAATATGATGCTTACTACAGTGACAGAGCGTACGCGCGAAATCGGCTTGCGCAAAGCTGTGGGCGCCAAGAAAAAAGAAATCAGCCTGCAGTTTTTAGCAGAGTCTATCATGCTTACGGTTGTTGGCGGGCTTTTGGGTGTTTTTGTTGGTTGGCTTATCTCTGTCGGTATTTCTGTTTTTGGTGGCATCGCCACAAAAATTTCTTTTGAATCGGTACTTTTGGCTTTCGGAGTTTCAGCAGGCATTGGCATTGCTTTTGGCTATTATCCGGCGCAGCGTGCTGCTTCGCTTAATCCAATAGAGGCTTTGAGATACGAATAATTAATTAATAAATAAAATATGAATACAAAAAATATTGCGATAGCGGCAGGGCTAGTGGTTTTAGTTGGTGTCGGTTCTTTTTATACTGGCATGCAATACTCTTCCAATCAGAAGAGGGGATTTGCCAATATGCCCGGTGACTTCCATGGTCAGCGCATGGGTAGTCGCCAAAATGGTAATGGTCAAAATGGCGGATTTGTAAGTGGCGAGGTGATTTCTAAAGATGATAAAAGTTTGACGGTAAAATTACGCGATGGCGGTTCTAAAATTATTTTTATTTCTGAAAAAACGACCGTGGGCAAAATGTCTACGGGTTCAATAAGTGATGTGGTTCAAGGTGCCAATATAACCGTGATGGGCACAGCTAATGCCGATGGCAGCATTGCTGCCCAAACCGTGCAGCTGCGCGATGGCGCCCTCGGGCCAGGCCGCGGCCCCCAAGACCAGGAGCCGCAGCCAAATGCGCCCCAACCACAGTAATAAAACTGCCCCCTAAAAGGGACAATTTTATTTGCGGGGCTGCCTTTAATTATTTGGTTAAGTCGCTATAATGCAAACAGCATGATAATCAGCAAGAGTGATTTTCTAAAATACGTCCAATGCCAAAAATATTTATGGCTTTGGAAGAATAAAAGGAAATTGGCCGCGCCGCCTAGCGCCGCTTCTTTGGCTGTGATGGAGGAGGGCAATGAGGCGGAAAAAGTCGCTTACAAACTTTTTCCCAAAGGGCAAAATGCTATGACTGGAGATTTTAGCCGTGACGCTTGGGAAACGCAAAAGCTGATGAATGAGGGCGCGCAAGTTATTTTTCAGCCCACGATTTCTGGTAAAAATCTTTATTGTCGTTCCGATATTATTCGTTATAGCAAAAAAACCGGGAAGTGGGATATTTTTGAAGTGAAGGGCAGTTCCCGGGTAAAAAGTGAACATTTGATTGATTTAGCTTTTCAAAAATACTGTTTTGAAGAGAACGGATACAAGGTCGGCAATCTTTATTTAGTCCATATCAACTCAAAATATGTGCGCCAAGGCGAAATTGAGCCTAAAAAACTTTTCAAAGCCGAGAAGGTAACCGCCAAGGCTGGAAAAGTTTTGGAACTTTATCGCGAACAAATCGGGAATGCTTTTAAGGTTGTCGCTTCTAAAGAAGAACCCAAAGTGCAGATAATCAGGCAGTGTAATAATCCCCACGAATGCGCCTTTATGGATTATTGCTGGAAGAATATGCCCGAATATTCCATTTATGATTTGTGGCTGACGCCCCAGGAAATTCAAGAGTTGGCTGAGCAGAAAATAGCCGCTATTGAAGATTTGCCTTCGGGATATTTTGTGGGCAAAAAATTTGAAAAATATTGCCTCGCAGTTAAGAATAAACAGCCTTTTGTTGATATTGAGGGTATAAAAAAGGAGTTGAAGAAAATAAAATTTCCGATTTATTTTTTGGATTACGAAACCTACAGCTCCGCTCTGCCCATGTATGACGGTTATCGGCCTTATCAGGCGGTAATTTTTCAATATTCATTGCATGTTTGGGAGAGCCCAGAATCAGACGTCAAACATTATGAATTTTTGGCCCGCCAAGCCCACGATCCGGCACAAGATTTAGCCGCCTCTTTTGAAAAGATAGTCGGTAAAAAAGGGACGTTTGTTTCTTGGTATAAAAAATTTGAAACCGAGCGCAATGTTGAGCTGGCGGAGAAATGCCCCAAACAGGCCGCGCTGCTTAAAAGTATGAATAAGCGCATGTATGATTTAATGGACAGTTTTTCCAAAGGCTATTATGTGCACCCGGATTTTTGTAATAGCAATTCCATTAAAAATGTCTTGCCCGTAGTGGCCCCGCATCTTTCCTATAAAACGCTTAACATTCAAGAGGGTAATACCGCTTCCAAGAGCTGGAAAAAGGTAATTGATGAGAAATTACCGCAAGGGGAAAGGGATAAAATTGTTCAAGATATGCTCACTTATTGCCAAATGGACACTTGGGCCATGGTAGAAATTTATAAATTTTTGAATAATCTGGTTAAGGGTAGCCAAGCAAAACCGTTGCCCAAAAAGCCGGCTAAAAATACGGATGCCGGCAGTGCTCAATCCTTATTTTAATCTCCACATTTTTATTTTGTCACCGCGATGTTATACTGGGGCATGCAGTGGTGGGAAAAATTACTCATCGGAATACTGCTGTTCATGGCCACTCTGCCATATTTGGTTATTGTGCAGGGGGCGATTTTTCTTGTTTCCGTCCCTTTGATGATTATTTCGGTAGCTTTTTGGCTATTATTTGCACTCGTTTTTCTTTTAAGTTATTTTTGGACATTAGCAATGTGGCCGGCAGTCGATTTTTTGGCTGAGCTTTCGAAAAAGTGGTGGTTTAGGGTTTTGTTTATGATTATTTCCTGCGTCGTAGCAACCCTTGTCTTGTCATATATCTTCTGATGAATTTCAAAATATTCCTGACAATTTTATTCTTTTCCATTCTGGGCGTTGTCTGGGGAATTTTTTTGTCAGTGGAGCCAGAGGTTACTTATGATATTTTTCATGCGATAAAATTTCCGTTAGTAGAAGAAACGGCCGAGCCGCCCGAGCAGCCCTTAGTATTGCGCGACTTAAATGATTTACGCGCAGACCTGATAGCAGCCTCTTCGACTTTTATTGAAATTAATTTCCCAGAAATGGTCCTGCATTATTACAAGGGTGGGCAGGAATTTCGAAAATATCCTGTGCTGGCCCGGGGCAATGAGCCAATCTGGGGAGGAACACCGGTCGGACAATATAAGATTTCCAATAAAATTACTCAAGCATTCGCTTTTGCTGAGGGGCTCTACATGCCTTATGCTTTGCAGATTTACGGCAAATTTTGGATACACGGAGTGCCATATTTTCCGGGCGGAAAAAAAGTTTACTCGACTTATTCGCACGGTTGTGTGAGGTTAAAAGACACCGATGCCAAAGCGTTGTTTAAGATTACCGAACCGGGCATGCCGATTCTGCTTGTTGATAGAGCTCGTGATGATTATTTGTATGAATTGTCTACCTCCTCGGTTTCTGCCGCTGATTCAGAGGTTTCGCTTTTAGCTGGCGATGCGGCTATGGCTACTGCTACGGCAGCCGCCCAGTATTCTTCCAGTGGCTTGCCTTTCCCTAAAGTCACGGCTAAAAAATATGTGGTGGCCGACTTTGAAAATGATTTTGTTTTTGCCTCCAAGGGAGCTAAGGACCAAGTTTCAGTGGCCTCTTTAGCTAAGTTAATGACTGCGGTTGTGGTGGCGGAAAATGTTGATTTACGCCGGAGCATCCAAATTACCAAGACTATGGTTGATCAGGGCTATGGCCAAACCAAGGGTCTCGAAGCAGGGAAGAGATTTCGGGTCATCGAGCTATTGTTTCCATTGCTGATTGAGTCCTCCAATGATGCGGCCGAAATTTTAGCTGAGTTTATGGGCCGCGACAAAACGATTCAGGCTATGAATGACAAAGCTGCCGCCATGGATATGCGTAATACCATATTTAAGGATGTGACGGGTTTTGATAAGGAGACAAAATCTTCAGCTGAAGATATTTATTATTTGTCCCGTTATTTGCTTTACAATATGTCTCCGATTTTGAAAATAACCCGCAGTAAAAAGACCGAAACTTTCGGGGCTGTTAATGTAAAAATTAGTGATTATAAAAATAAGAATATTTTTTCCGCCAATCCGGATTTTTTGGGTGGAAAAATCGGTTATACCGAGGAGGCAGGCCGAACCGGAACGTTTGTTTTCAAGTTTGCCGATAAATATAAAAAAGCCCGCTATGCTTCAGTGGTTTTATTGGGGTCTAGTTCTCTTAAAGATGATACGCAGCGCATCTTAAGCTGGCTCAGGCGCAATTATGATCTTTCTTTATTTACGGCTTCAAGCTCTATCGCTACAGCTACCGAGGAAGTGGAATAATTAAAATTCTCGAGCAACCGCTATTGCCCAAACTGATTTGGCTTTAGTGGTTTTTAGGGTTTTGGCGCATTCCTCCATAGTGGCACCGGTTGTAAAAATATCATCTAAAAGTAAAATATTTTTCCCCGTGATTTTAGCCGAGCAATGTTCATTTAGCGCATAACAACCCTCCACATTTTGCATCCTCTCCAAGCGGTTAAGTTCGGTTTGGCTTTTGTTTTCTTTGATTTTTAGCAAAATTTCCTCGCAAGGAATTTGCAGCATGTCACCCAATTCTTTGGCTATTTCCTGAGTTTGGTTATAGCCACGACGGCGCAGCTTTTTTTCATGCAGAGGCACGGGCGCAAGCAGGCAATCGGAAAAATCTGAGGGCTTTTTGCCGCACGCGAGCAAATGCCAGTAAAGTAATTTTGCCAAATCTCTGGCTAAAAGTTTGCAGCAAGGTTCGTATTTCAAAAGATGAAGCGCTTTTTTAACATTATTATTTTTGTAACTACTGGCGATAAAAATAGAATCGATTTTAGAATGATGGCTATGGCAGACGCGGCCATCATAAAAAGGCCGGGGCGGGGAACAGTAAGGACAATATTGCAAGTCATAAATTTCGGCCAGCGAAAGGCAATCGTCGCAAAAATATTGCCCTTGGCGGCCGCAGCCAATACAGATTTTAGGAAAGAGTAGCTCTTCTAAAAATATTTTTGCAGTTTTCCACATATTGACCTTAGGATAAGTTTGCAGCTTGGTGTATAATTAGATTGTAAATAGCCATATAAATGTTTCAACTGTTCGGAAAAAAATATCTGGGAGTAGATATAGGTACTTCAGCTATTCGCGTGGTTGAAATTTCGTCTGGTCGGAAATTGGAAAACTACGGCGAAATTTCTTTTAAGGATTTTGATAGGCCTTTTATTGCTGCTGAAAACAACGCCTTGATACTCTCCGAGGATAATATTGCTCGAGCCCTACTGGCTTTGCTTACCGAAGCACAGATAAAGTCGCGTGAGGCTTATTTTTCTTTGGCTGATTTTGCCACATTTTTTACAACCTTCTCTATGCCCATTCTTAAGCCCAAAGAAATGGAGCAAGCGGTCAAATACGAAGCTAAAAAATATATTCCGATACCTTTAGATAATGTATTTTTGGATTGGCAGATAATCGGAGAGTCAAAAGATCCAAAAGCGCCGCAACTTGGTCAATATAAAATTTTGGCCATTGCTATCACTAAGGAAATTGTCGACCAATATCAGCGCGTAGCCGCTAAAGCCGGTATAAAATTAATCGGTTTTGAGCCGGAAGTTTTTCCTTTAGCTCGCGCTCTGATGCGGGGGGACAAATCAGTTTCTTGCGTTATCGATGTAGGCACTAAGAGCACAACAGTGAGTATTATTGAGGGGGGCGTGATAAAAGATTCGCACAGCTTAAGCTTTTCCTCGGGCGCCATTAATGCCAAGGCGGCTAAGGATTTGGGTTTAGATGCAGCTCAGATCGAGGCTCTCAAGGAAGAACAGGGGATAGCTGAGACTTCCAAAATATTTCAATCGGCCAGGCCGCTTCTTAATGTTTTTGCCGGGGAAACTGGCAGGCTTTTCAAGGATTATCAGCGAGTTAATGGAAAACAGGTGCAGAAGATTTTATTGGCTGGCGGCTTAAGCCAGATGCCCGGGTTTAAGGATTTTATAGTTAAAAATTTTCCCGTGGAGGGGGGTGTGGAATTTGCCAATGCCTTTATGGGTTTAGGATATCCGAAATCATTGGAAGAGAATTTGCGAAAGCTTAGTCCGCAATTTGCGATTGCTGTCGGCCTAGCCTTAAAGGCTGCCGAATCATAAAGAACCTTAAATAAAAACTTAAAATGGATAATAATTTTTTGAGGCCCAATTTGATACCTAAGCAAAGAGAAAAGAGCAATCCTCTTTTGGACGGGTTGGCTTTTTTGTCCATCTTTTTGGTCATTGTTGCCGTGGGGGCGGCGGCCTATTTCCAATTTGTGAACAGGGGCTTGAGTATTCCGTTCACCAATACTGTTTTAATCACGGGTTTGGAGAAAGAAAACGCCAAGCTCAATGAGGAACTCGGTAAAATTCCCGTCGACGAACAGAAGAGCGCTGATGCCGAGCTGCGCACAAAAATCAAAAAAATCGCAGTTTTTGGCGAGCTTTTTAAGAGACACCGCAAGACTGCCGATATCTTTGATTTCTTAAAAAGAGGTTTAATGCCCGATGTTTCGATTACAAATTTTCGTGGGGACTTTGATAAGGGCAATATTGTCATTGACGGTCGGGCCAAGGATTTTGTGCCCGTGGGGCAACAATTTAAGGTTTTCCAGTTGGATCCCGATATCGAAAGCGTCTCGCTTGAATCCCTTGCGTTGCGCGGGCCCGACGAGGTAGGCTTTACCTTTTCTATTAGAGTAAAGCCCTCGGCAATTAAATATATCAAGCAATAATATGAAGCAACCTATTTTTATAATTTTTGCCTGCCTGCTTCTATTGACCCTCTTAGGGAAAATGGTCATTTATCCATTGGTGATGGAATATAACCAGCTGATGCAGAATAAAAAGACATTGGAGCTAAACAAACAGACTGCTTCCGAATATTATTTGACGCAACAACAGGCCCTCCAAAGGCTCAGAGAGGAGGATAAAAGTGATTTGGAAAAAATCGAGAGGGCTTTGCCTAAAAATAATTTTCTGCCTGAGCTTTATAGTCACTACAAGAGGCTAGCTGAGTTAAACGCTTGCCAGCTTTCCAACATTGCCGTTTCCGGCGAAGAAAAACTACCAGAATTTATGATTACCGGCGGAGCCAGCCCCTTACGCGACGCTTCATCTAATAATATCCAAATGGGAATAGTTTGCGGAGAATTTTCATATTTAGTCAATGTTCTGCGGGCCATTGGCAATTCCGAGCGGCTCATCGATGTTTCAGAAATTAATTTTTCTTCAGTGGATACTCCAGGAAAACCTTTTAGCATAATGTTAGCGACGAGGATTTATCAAGTAAAATAAAAATATGGACACAAGCTTTTTGAAGGATGAAAAAAATTGGGTTATCTTGATGGCCCTCATTATCGGGGCAGTGCTGCTTTTTTTCCAAGCCGGGTATAAAAAGTATACAAAAGTGGAGGTTAAGCAGTTCGCTACCAGCAGTATTGACCTTAATGCCTTGCGCATGCCCAAGATGGAGCCGATTTTTCCTTATGACGAGATCGCAATCCCTCCCGCTCAAAGCACTATGGATGAATCATTACGCTCAGCGCTTAATTTGGGCAATGACAATCCTTTTTATATCGGCAAGATTTCGGCGAGCAAAGCGCCAACCACAACAAAGCGGGCAGGGAAAACTGTTACCGTTCCTGAACCTTGAAATTTGTCAAAACTATGTCCTTTTTGCTTGAAGAATTAGTAAAGCAAAATTTAATATCGCAAGACCAAGCTTCCCTCGTGGAAAATGAGTCGGTTTCTTCCTCTAAAAAAGATGAAGAAATTTTAATTGCTCAAAAATTCGTTGACGAGGATAAACTTTTTGCGGCTAAAGCCGAAATGTTTGGTTTTAGTCTTAAAAAAATCGATCCCAAAAAATTGGAATTGCAGGTCTTAGAATTACTACCAGAAGATACGGCCCGCTACTACCAATTAATCGTTTTGGCTCAGCGCCAAGATGGAATGGTGGAGATAGGCATGGTTTATCCTGAAGATCTTAAGGCGCAGGAGGCTTTGAGATTTTTGTCCCGCGAAAAGAATTTCCAATATGAGGTTTATTTAATTTCCTTGTCGGATTTTACGGCAGCGCTTGGCAAGTATCAGGCGGCCAAACAGGATGTAAATAAAGCCTTGGGCGCTTTGGAAACGGAGATAAAAGCCGAAACCAAGGCAGCGAAGCGCACTACTCAAGAGGTGGAACAAATGGCCGAGGAGGCGCCGGTAGCCAGGGTGGTGGCGGTTATTTTGCGTAATGCCGTAGAAGGTAAAGCTTCTGATATTCATATTGAAGGGATAGGGGATCGCGTGCGTGTGCGTTTCCGCCAAGACGGTATTCTGCACTCTTCGCTTTTCTTGCCAAAAGAATCACATCCGGCCGTGGTGGCGCGCATTAAAATTTTAGCGAATCTAAAAATCGATGAGTCGCGCATGCCGCAAGACGGGCGCTTTGCTTTGCGTTTTGGAGAGAAAAATATTGATTTTCGTGTCAGTACTTTTCCGACTGCCAACGGAGAGAGTGTCTGTTTGCGTGTGCTTGACCCCGAGGAAGGCTTGAAGAAATTGGAAGACTTAGGCATTGAGGGGCACAATTATGACTTGATTGCTGAAGCCATCAATAAACCTTATGGCATGATTTTAGTCACTGGCCCTACTGGCTCGGGTAAAACAACCACACTTTATTCGGTATTGCGCAAGATTATCTCCGAGGAAATTAATATCATGACCTTGGAGGATCCTATCGAGTACGTCATCACCGATATTAATCAATCCCAGACCAAGCCGGAAATTGGTTACACTTTTGCTTCGGGTTTGCGCTCTATGATGCGCCATGACCCCGATGTGATAATGGTCGGAGAAATCCGCGACCATGAGACGGCTGATTTGGCAGTGCATTCGGCTTTAACCGGACACATTGTGCTTTCGACTTTGCATACCAATGATTCCATTGGCGCTATCCCGCGTTTTGTAAATTTGGGCATACCTTCATTTTTAATCCCGCCTAGCCTTAATTTGGTTATTGCCCAACGTTTAGTGCGTCATGTTTGCCCGGATTGCGCCGAGCGCTATGAACCGGATCAGGATGCCAAGCAGGTGATAAAAAAAGAGCTTGGGGCGCTATCAGCCAAAACTATCGAGAGCTATAAATTAGATTGCACGATAGAAAAACCACTTTTATGGAAAGCTAAGGGTTGTGCCAAATGCAACAACACCGGCTATGTCGGCCGCCGAGGCATTTATGAAATGCTGACTATGACTGATAGTTTAGCGCATCTTATCGCTACCGATTTATCCGAATCAAGAATTAAAGATGAAGCGCAAAAACAAGGAATGGTTTCTTTGCGCCAAGACGGTTTGCTTAAAGCACTCAAAGGCGTGACGACCCTAGAAGAAATAATGACCTCAACAAAAGAATCAATAGACGAATAATTATGGCTATAGACCCACAAGAAAAATTAAAGGCTTATTTGAATTTAGCGCACGAAAAAAGTGCCTCAGATATTCATTTTTGCGTTGATCATAGGCCCATATTTCGTATCGGCGGGGAGTTGTATCGTTTAGAGTCGGAAGATGTTTTGACTAACGAGGAGATTAATTCATTTGCGCAAGTTATGCTGACACCAACGCGCTATGACCGGTTTTTACACGAGCGCGATATCGATTTTTCTTATAATTTCGAGAACCAGATTAGGTTCCGCGGAAATTTCTACTTCCAACTTAATCGTATTTCTTGCAGCTTGCGTCTCATTCCTAATAAGATAAAGAGCGTTGAGGATTTGAAATTGCCGCCAATTTTGCATTCTTTTACCAAACCCAAACAGGGATTTGTTTTAGTAACCGGGCCAGCCAACCAAGGTAAAAGCACGACCTTAGCCGCCATGATTGACGAGATTAACCACGAAAGGGAAGAACATATAATCACTATCGAAGATCCGATTGAGTATATTTTCAGTGATGATCGTTGCATCATCGATCAGCGCGAAATCGGCAGGGATGCCATTTCTTTTGCAAGAGCCTTGCGGGCTTCTCTGCGCCAAGACCCAGACGTTATCATGGTGGGAGAAATGCGCGACTTGGAGACCATGAGCATTGCTTTAACAGCTGCTGAAACCGGGCATTTGGTTTATGCAACCCTGCATACCAATTCTGCAGCCCAGACCGTTAATCGTGTAGTGGATTCTTTTCCGGCTGCTCAGCAAAACCAAGTACGTAGCCAGCTTTCATCTTCTTTGCTGGGTGTAATTTCTCAAAGGCTAGTGCCAGCCAAAACTGGTGGGTTAATTTCGGCTTGCGAGGTGATGATAAACAGCCCGGCTATTGCCAATTTGATTCGGGAGAACAAAATTTATGAAATTCCCAGCGTGATTGAAACTTCTTCCAATATCGGAATGATTTCATTAAACCGCAGTCTTGCCAAATTGATCAAAGAAGGCAAGGTAAGCGTGGAAGATGCGGTAAATTATTCGACCAATCCCAAAGAATTAAGGGATATGGTTAATGCCGGCATATGAAATTTAATTATCAGGTAAAAACTCCAGAGGGCCAATCATTAGTAGGCACGCTTGAGGCCAGCAACCGCGATGCAGCCTTAGAGTTTTTGCAGGCCAAGGGATTCGTGGTTGTTGCACTCGATAAGGCAGATGCTTCTTTCTGGGGTACTAAGCTTAATATCGGTTTTGGCGGAATCGGCTTTGCCGATATAATGAATTTTACGACCCAGCTTTCTATTTTATTCAAATCTAGCGTACCTTTGGTAGAGGCCTTAAAAACAATCGGAAGAATGTCCACCAAAGATGCTATGCGCGAGGAGATTTTCAAAATGGCGGAAAAGGTAGAAGGCGGCGGGCAATTATCAGTAGCTTTAGTTGACCATCCTAAACATTTCAATAATTTTTACGTCAACATGGTCAAGGCCGGAGAGGCCTCCGGTCGCCTTTCGGAAAATTTAGATTCCTTAGCCGTGCACTTACAGCAGGAAAAGGAATTGCGCGATAAAATTACCAGCGCCTTGGTTTATCCTATTTTTATTTTAATTGTTTTTGCGGCTGTTTTGATTTTAATGGTCAAATTCATCATTCCCCAATTCAAGCAGGTCATTGGAGGTTTCGGGGCCACGGGAGAACTACCATTGTTAACCAAAGCGATTTTCGGCATTGCCGATGTCTTGGATGCTTATGGCCTGATGGTTGTCATTATTTTAGCCGCCGCCATCGCTCTTGTTTGGAGATATTCCCTGACCAAGGAAGGAAAAGATTTTTTCGATAGATTAACCCTTCGTATCCCTTTCGTAGGGGATTTGAACAGAAAAATACAAGTAGCTACTTTTGCCGAGTCCATGTCTACCTTAATTAAGGCCGGTATTCCTATTTCCCAAGCTTTAGAAATTACTTCCGGAGTTATGGATTCCGGGCTCTATCGGGAATTGGTTATGGAAATTCGCGAAAAAGTGATGAAGGGCACGCCTATGAGCTATGTGCTTAACCAGCATCCAGTCGAAGTACCTCCGCTTTTGACCCAGATGGTTTTAGTGGGCGAGCGTACGGGATCATTGGAGTCTACTATGATAAAAGTAGTGGATTTCTATCGCCGGGATGTCTATAAAGCTACCGACGATGTAGTTTCTTTGATACAGCCAGTCTTGCTTTTAGTTTTGGGTATATTGGTTGGCTTGCTTGTTGTTGGAATTTATTATCCGTTAATCAATATAATGAGCAAATTGTGAAAAATGATTTTGCCTCGCGCAAGCTTGGCATGTATAATAGAGCAAAAGGTCGAGACACGCATTATATACATTTAATTAAAGTAAATTAATAAAATAGAAAGTTTATACTATGAAGAAAGGTTTTACGCTTATTGAGCTTTTGGTGGTCATTTCCATTATCGTGGTCTTGGCCTCTATTGTGTTAGTTGGTGTCCGCAGTGCCATTAATAAGGCCAAGGATGCTAGGATTGTTTCGGGCATGTCTCAGCTTCAAACGCAGGCCGAGATGTTCCGTCAGGAGCACATGGATTCCTATACCGGTTTTGGCTGTGCCTCTAATACTTCTACTGTTACTATTTGTACGGATATTACTAGGCAGGGAGGGTTAGTTGTCACTACGACAGAATCGGTCCCTTATACTTCCGCTTTTTGTGCATATGTTAGCTTAACGACCCAATACAACGGAGTTAATGATTATTATTGTATTGACTCGAACGGAACAAAGGGACAGGTTACTTCATCGGATCCTTTGCAGGCCGCCACAGCAGTTTGCGATACTAACTTCATCTGCTCAGCAAGAGTCCGCTAATTAGTTAAAAATATTAAAATGCCCTATAATGAGTAGGGCATTTTGTTTATGTTAATAGAAATATTTGTTTTTCTTTTTGGTTTAATTGTCGGTTCATTTATCAATGTACTGGTTTTGCGCCTTAAGGCCGGGGAGGAAAAGGGTTGGGATTCCAAAAAAATATGGGACGATATCAGCTTTACGCCTTCCCATTGCCCGCAATGCAATCATAATCTTTCTTGGTTGGATCTGTTTCCGGTATTAAGCTTTGTCTTTCTAGGCGGGAAGTGTCGCTATTGCAAAAAAAATATTTCTTGGCAATACCCGCTAGTGGAGCTGGCTTGCGGGATTTTATTTTTAGCCGCCTATTGGCAGTTTGGGTTTGATTGTTGGCTGGCGGCATTTTATGCCATAATTTTTTCTTTGCTTTTGGCGCTTTTTGTTTTTGACTTGAAGTATATGTTGATTAGCGAGGAGGTGGCCAGTGTCTGTGGAGTTTTTGTGTTTTTCGCCCACTTCTATGTTTACTATTCTCAAGCTTTAAACCCGATATTGTCTTGGTTGTTTTGGCAGGGATTCGGGCAATATATTTGGCCTTATTTGTTAGGTGCTGCGGTTTTAGCCCTGCCGTTTTTTATCCTTTACATTATCTCCAAGGAAAAATGGATGGGTTTTGGCGATGTAGAACTTGGTTTGCTTTTGGGGTTTATTATCGGTCTCAAATTTGTGTTAATAAATTTTTTTGTGGCCGTGGTGCTGGGTGCTATAATTAGCGTAGCCCTGATTCTAATGGGCAAGAAAACACTCAAAAGCGAAGTGCCTTTTGGGCCATTTCTGATAATTGGGAATTTGTGTGCCTTATTGTGGGGCGTGCAAATATTGGAAAAATATTCAAACTATTTTTTTGTATGGTGAAAAAAGGATACTCTTTGGCCGAAACTTTAATAGTTATTGCCCTGATAATGATCATGGCCGGTCTTTTTTTGAATTCCGATTTGCCGCGGCGCAAGCTGACCATTCAGCGTGAGGCTTATATTTTATCCCAGAATATCCGGACTATGGAAAATAATGCCGGTAATGCCCGGTCAAGTACTAATTGCAATGTGCCCAATCTCAATTCGATCTCGCCAAATCCTGACGGGGGGCTTTATCCATTTGATGGGTATGCAATTATGCTTGATAAGGATATGCCATGGCAATATTTGATTTATACAAATTGCAACGAATCATTTTCTTTTCCTGAGCTTGGCGATAACATTTCACTTTCTGGACCGAGCAGCCAAGAGGGTTCATTTTTATTTAATCCAGCTAAGTCTCCGCAGGGAAATGTTAGCACCGAGAAATGTTCCCCAACGGACCAGACTCCATGTGATTATTATAATGATAATAGAGGAGGGGTAGGGTATATTAATGAGCTTATTGCTATTCGTAAATTTCCAACTTCAATTAAGCTCAAAGATGGCGGGCTTAGAGCTTTTATTAAAAAAGACCAATGGGGATGGGAAGATTGCAGCCAGATAATAATTGATTTCAAGCCAACCACTCCGGTTACCTATATTATTTGTCGAGTCGGGGATGGTGCGTATTATGGGGCGAGGGAGGGGAGTATAACCATTACCGATGGTGACAATGAAAGGATTGTTACAATAAATAAAGCGGGGTTGGTGGCGCCAAAATCTGATACACAATAAGTATGCAAAGAAAATTTCAAAAAGGTTTTTCTTTAACGGAAGTAGCCATTGCCATTTTTATTATGGTCATGGGTGTAGTCTGGGTTTATTCGGCCATCAATGACATGATTAGGGTTTCCAATAATGCTGTTAACAGGTTAGAGGCCGGATTTTTGGCCACCGAGGGCATGGAATTTATCAAGAATAAAAGAGACCAGAATTATTTGGATTACTTAAATTCCCAGTCCGGCTCTGGGCTAGGCGGATGCCCAGATGGCTATAAGGATGATTTTAACCTCCGATGCAATTGGATGTTTGGAATCAGAGGAGTGAGCCCTATTGTCTATAATATAGACCAAAATGATACATCTTATACTCCGGTTTCCCTTTTACCCAATGAATGCAACCCGAACTCCATCCATTCTTTGCTTGCTGGCAGCGATGACGACATAAGAAAATGCTTAGAAAAAATATACGAAGGAGATACATATAAGTTTCTATTCAGAAATGCTGATGGCGTTTATAGTTTAACAGACTCCTCAGCCAACGAAGGCAAGAAAACCCAATATAAAAGGATGATAGTAGTTTCGCGAGGGGAACTGTTTCCGGAAAGTAATTCTTTTCCTAATAAATACGGGACAGAGGCAATGTGCGGAGGGGGAAATTCCAAAGTCAATGGCAGCAAAGTTACCGAAATGCCCAATGATAAAATAAGATTAGATTCAGTTGTTTTTTGGAACACCGGCGGCAGAATAGAATTTATACACTTAGTTACGTATTTGTTTAATTGGCATACTTTTATATGATCCAGAAATCCTTTAGAAAACTTAAGGGAATGAGCATGGTCGAAATACTGGTTGTAATTGGCTTAACCTCCATGCTTTTAATCGGGGCAATGAGCATGCTTTCTTCGGCTATCAGGGTGCAAAGCGAAACTTTGGCTCGCCAATCCATGATTGATCAAGCCAGTTATGTTTTAGATATTATGACCAAGGAGCTGCGCATGGCCAGAAAAGATTATTTTGGCGAATGCAATGCGCATTTACTTGTAGGAGCCGACGCTTCCCCTTCTATTTATGGGATCGGGGATGCTTTTGATAGTAATGGCAAAATTTATCCTAATTCCCGCATTTGGTTCTTATCGCAAGAAGATAATAACTGTATTGAAATAAAGTTCGATCCAGTTTCCAATACGGTTAAATTCGGCGTATTTTCCACTACAACTCCCAAGACTCCCCCCGAATTTGATACGGGGGATAGACGCCCCAAGGGTGTACCAAAGTTTTATCCCGGAGGGGAAATTGGAAACGAAAGTTTTAATTATATTAATTTATTTTCTGACGACATAATCGTTGACAGGTTTATAATGTCGTTTAACGACAGCACCGGCCAATTGCAGCCAATGGTGACAATTTCTATGACTCTTAGGCATAAAATTAAAACAAGCTTGGCGCCAGTCAATATTCAGACAACTATTTCTTCGCGAAACTTAAATTGGAATCCATAATCAATATGACAAGAAAAGGAGTATCTTTGTATTTTGTGGTGGTAATCTTGTTCCTGCTTTTAGGCGTGGCCATGGGCATCAGCACAGTGATCACTTCGCAAATTGTTATGATTAGGATGACCGGAGACTCTGTGATAGCCGAAGCAGCCGCTGAATCCGGAGTGGAGGAGGGATTATATGTATTTTTTACGCATGGTTTCGACAAGGCTTGGGTTGACGGATTAAGTTCGGCAGGCAATAGCAGCCCCAAAACCCCATTTTCGCTTTGCGGGGAAACTGGCACATCTGATCCATACCAATATACTGGAGCGCAGCTGCTATCGGGTGGAAATTCCATGTATCGGTATAGATTTTATTTTGATACTAATGTATATGCGGTGACTGCGGCTGGATATTATCCCGCCAATAAGCCGGGAGGCAAAGATGTAAGCCTTCGGGTTGTCTCGGCGTCATGGAAATAACATGGAGAAAGCGAAAGCCAAAGAGCGCATAGAAAAACTCAAGAAGCTTATTAATCGGCAGCGTTATCTTTATCATGTCAAAGATACTGTAGAAATAAGCGAGGAGGCGCTTGATTCACTCAAGCATGAGCTTTTTTTGTTAGAAAAAGAATTCCCCGAATTGGTTACGCCAGATAGCCCAACGCAGCGAGTGGGTGGGCAGCCCTTGGAGGGCTTTGTAAAGGTAAAGCACAAGAGGCCCATGATTTCTTTAGAGGATTGTTTTTCCGAGGAGGAAATGATTGCTTGGCAGGAATATGCGCAAAAGTTGGCACAAAGGGAGTTGGAGTATTTTTGCGAGTTAAAAATTGATGGATTCGCCGTGAGCCTGATTTATAGAAATGGAAAATTTTCAGAGGGCAGTACCCGGGGAGATGGGAAGGTTGGCGAGGATGTGACAGCCAATCTTAAAACAGTTGAAAGCATTCCTCTGGCTTTGGAGATTCACGAAGAAAACCATCTTGGCTCTAAAATTATTGAAAAAACAAAAAAGGCCTTAGCATCCGGGGAGGTGGAAGTGCGCGGAGAAGTGTATATGAGCAAGGCTGAGTTTGGCCGGGTAAATGCGTGGAGGGAAAAAGAAGGCTTGCCCATTTATGCCAATCCGCGTAATTTGGCCGCTGGTTCTATCCGGCAGCTCGACCCAAAAGTTGCGGCTTCGCGCAAGCTGAGTTTTTCGGCTTATGATTTGGTAACGGATCTTGGGCAAATTAACCACAGCCAAGATCATGAAATTTTGCGGGCCTTGGGTTTTTCCAGTGACCTTGGAAAAAAATGCTACAATATTAAGGAAGTTTTTGATTATTTTCGAAGCATAGAAAAGAAAAGGGAGAAATTGGAATTTTTAATCGACGGCGTGGTAGTTAATATTGATGATAATAAACTGTTTGATTCTTTGGGTGTGGCTGGTAAGGCTCCGCGGGGCTCCCGCGCTTATAAATTTTCACCCGAACAGGCTACTACTATTGTTGAGGATATTAAGGTTCAGGTTGGGCGGACTGGGACGATTACCCCGGTAGCTCACCTAAAACCAGTGGAACTCAATGGAGTAATTGTTAAAAGGGCCACACTGCATAATATTGATCAGATTAAGCGCCTGGATGTTAAAATCGGCGATACGGTAGTAGTTGATAGGGCAGGAGACGTTATTCCGGCAGTTACCAAGGTGGTCAAAGAATTACGCAGCGGCAAAGAGCGAAGTTTTCAGATGCCGCAAAATTGCCCGATTTGCCATCAGAAGTTGGTGCGCGAAAACGGCGAAGTGGCCTATCGCTGTCTTAACGGCAAATGTCCAGCCAAGATGCGTGAGTCGCTTTATCATTTTGTTTCGCGCCATGCCTTTAATATCGATGGTTTGGGTCCGGAAATTATCGATCAGCTGATGGAAGAGGAGTTGGTTGTTTTTCCTGCGGATTTATTCCGGCTTAAAAAGGAACAGCTCTTGGATTTGGAGCGTTTTGCCGAAAAATCTGCTACAAATTTGTTACGGGCTATTGCTGCCAGTAAAAAAGTACCATTGGAAAAGTTCATTTTTGCATTAGGAATTCGCCATGTCGGAGAAAATACAGCTCATGATTTGGCTAAAAGATTTTTAACTTTGGAGAATTTCCGAAAAACCGATGTTGCTACTTTGCAAAATATTGAGGATATCGGGCCCAAGGTGGCCCAAAGCATCATGGCTTGGCTGGCCTCTGGTGAAAGTCAGAGAATTGTCGACGATTTACTGTCCGTGGGGGTGGTCATCGAAGCATTCAAAAAAATCGAGAGTAAAATATCCGGAAAAAATTTTGTCATTACCGGCACACTGGAGAATTTGGGGCGCGAAGAAGCCAAGGCTAGAATCCGCGAACTGGGAGGGGAGGCAGGCGAGTCTGTAGGTAAAAAAACCGATTATCTGGTGGCTGGCGGCGGGGGCGGGTCCAAGCTGGAAAAGGCCCAAAAACTTGGTATAAAGGTAATTAGCGAGAAGGAATTTTTGGAACTCATCAAATGATCAGTAAAAGTTTATCAGCGCACGTGCGCCAATGGGATTGGCCACTGGCTTTATCGGCTCTGCTCTTATGCTGTTTTGGTTTAACGGCCATTTATAGCGTCGGTATGGCCAAGGATAATATGTCGCTTTTTTACAAGCAGGCGATTTTTGTCGCCGTTGGCTTTGTAATGATGTTTTTGCTATCTTACTTCGATTGGCGGGTATTGAAGAACCGCTCTTATATTGCAGTAATACTTTATTTTATTTGTTTAGGGCTTTTAGGGGGATTATTTTTGGTCAAAGGGCATCGGGGCATCCAAGGTTGGTATGATTTGGGTTTTTTTTATTTTAATCCTATCGAATTGTTAAAAGTTGTTTTAATAGTTATTTTGGCCAAATATTTTTCTAGCCGGCATGCGGAAATGTATAATTTTGCCCACGTGGTTGTTTCGGGCCTTTATACGGCTGTTCCTTGTGTGCTTATTTTTATGCAGCCCGATATTGGTTCGATTTTAGTGATCGTTTCTTTGTGGGTTGGCATTCTTTTGGTCTCGGGTATCCGGATGAGACATTTATTTTTATTATTCCTCATCGGTTTGGTTATTGCTTTTGGCTCGTGGCAGTTTTTGCTTAAAGATTATCAAAGGCAGCGGATAGTCAGCTTTTCCGATGCTCAAACTGATTATTTGGGCAGCGGCTGGAACCAGCAGCAGATGCTCATTGCTATTGGCTCGGGCGGGCTTTGGGGCAAGGGCATTGCTAAAGGTTCTCAGGTGCAGCTGGGTTTTTTGCCTGAACCGCATACGGATTTTGTTTTTTGTGTCATTGCCGAGGAAATGGGTTTAGTCGGAGTTTTAGCCCTTTTTGCGACTTTGATGTTTTTTTTGTGGCGGGTAATACGCTTGGCTTTTTATGCTCCTGATAATTTTTCGCGGTTTTTTGCCGCCGGGTTGGGTATCTCATTTTTTGCCCAAGCCGTCATTAATCTGGCCATGAATTTACGTTTGTTTCCTATTGTCGGCATTCCGCTACCCTTAGTGAGCTACGGGGGAGGTAACTTAATTTTTATGTTTTTGGCTTTAGGGATTTTGCAGTCTATGAAGGTAAGTTCCATAGTCCATTAACCCCTTGACATATTTGATTCAAGAAGCTAAACTTTAATAAGTTAATTAAGGGGCGTACCAGGCCCTTAAAGTTGGTTTATTTTTTTGTGGCAAATAAAAAACCATAACACAACAATTCAAAAGAATATCGCCCTGTCCAAAGGTGATTTTTTGTGTTTTTAATACTCAATAATTTTTTATGGAGAAACTAAAGTTTAAGACATTTGGCAAGTCCAAAGTGGATTACCAGCTTCCTTACCTTTTGCAGATGCAGAAGGAGAATTGGGAAAAATTCTGGGAAGAGGACTTGATGTCTCTTTTTAAGGAAGTGTCTCCCATCAGGGACTACACTGGTAAAGAATTTGAGCTCTGGTTCCAAGATTTCAAACTTGGCGAGCCCAATTATAAAAATGATGTGGAGGCCAAGGCTAATGACGATTCTTTTGAAGCGCCACTCAAGGTAAAAGTAAAATTGGTTAACTTAAAGACCAAAGACGAGAAGAGCCAAGAAGTTTTCTTGGCTAATTTCCCCCTCATGACTGAGCGCGGGACTTTTGTTATTAACGGGGTTGAGCGCGTAGTTGTTTCTCAGCTTTTGCGCAGCCCGGGAGCCTTTTTCACCATGAGGGTCGCGGATGGTAAAAAACTTTTTTCGGCTAAAATAATTCCCAATAGAGGAGCTTGGTTGGAATTTGATACTGATGCTAATGGAGTAATTACCGCTAAAGTTGACCGCAAGCGCCGGATTGCCGCCACTGCGCTTTTGAGATGGTTGGGCTATGAGGATAACAAGACTATTTTGGATCTTTTTAAGGATGTCGACAAGAATGACGAATGTCGCTTTATCGAAAAAACTTTAGCCAAAGATCCCAGCCACAGCCAGTCAGAAGCGGCCATGGAAGTTTATACCAGATTGCGCCCGGGCGATATGACCAAACCCGATGCGGCTATCGAATTTTTGAATAATGTATTTTTTAATTTTAATCGTTACGACCTCTCAACTGTGGGCCGTTGGAAAACTAACCAGAAACTTCCCGAGCTCCAAGGTAAAGGTAAAAAACACGAGGAGATAACCCCTCAAGACAGGGTTTTGCATAAAGAAGATGTGGTGGCTGTCATTCGCGAGATTATCAAGCTTAATAACGATCCGATGGCTGAGCCGGACCAAATCGACCATTTGGGTAATAGGCGGGTGCGCACTTTCACCGAGCTTTTGGTTAATTCTTTGCGCACAGGCATGATTCGCTTAGAGCGCAATATCAAAGATTTGATGTCTACGGCCGAGGATGAAAATGTCATGCCTGCCCAGTTCATTAATCAGCGCCCGATCATGGCTGTTATCCGTAACTTTTTTTCCAGCTCGCAGTTGGCGCAGTTTATGGACCAGACCAATCCTTTGGCTGAGCTTGAACATAAACGTGAAGTTATCTCTACTGGCCCGGGCGGCTTGGTTCGTAAGCGCGCAGGCTTTGAAGTGCGCGACGTGCAGCCTTCTCACTATGGCCGCGTTTGCCCGATTCAAACCCCAGACGGTCCTAACGTTGGTCTTATTGGCCACTTGGCTTGCTACGGCCGCGTGAACAAATACGGTTTTATCGAAACGCCTTATTTTAAGGTAGAAGATGGCAAAGTCACTAGAAAGATTGAATATGTTGACGCATATACTGAGGAGCGCAATTGCATTGCTCCGGCCGATGTGGAGCTTGATGATAATAATGTGATCGCGAGCAAGGAAATCGAGGCTCGCACTAAGGGCCATCCGGAAATGATTGCCCGCAAGGATATTACGATGTGCGATGTTTCCTCTAATCAGTTAATTTCCGTAGCCGCGGCTTGTATCCCATTTTTGCAAAACGATGACGCTAAGCGTGCGAGCATGGGCTCTAACATGCAACGCCAAGCCATTCCCTTGGTTAAGCCGGAAATTCCGTTGTGCTCTACTGGTTTGGAAGAAAAAATTGCCAAAGATTCCGGACAGGTCTGTGTAGCTGATTTTGACGGCACCATCGAAGAAGTGGATGCTAACCATATCAAGCTCAAGCCGGAAGATAAATCATTTAAGTCCAAAACTTATTATTTGCGGACTTTTGTGCGCACCAACCAATATACTTGCTTTCACCAGAAGCCCATTGTTAACCGTGGCCAGAAGGTGAAGGGTGGGGATGTTATTGCCGATGGTGGCGCAACCAAGCAGGGCCGTTTGGCTTTGGGCCGGAACTTGGTAGTGGCTTTTGTGCCTTGGAGGGGCTGGAACTATGAAGACGCTCTGCCGATTTCTGAAAAACTTGTCCAACAGGATTATTTTTCTTCAATTTATTTGGAAAGTTTTACCTGCGATGTCCGCGATACTAAACTTGGCCCGGAAATTACTACGGCCGATATCCCAAATGTCGGAGAGGAAAAACTCAAAGATTTGGATTCCGACGGTATTATCCGCATCGGTGCCGAAGTGGGCCCTAACGATATTTTAGTCGGTAAAATTTCCCCTAAAGGCGAGCGCGATTTGACCCCGGAAGAAGAACTCGTGCAAGCCATTTTCGGAGAAAAGGCCCGTGACGTGAAAGATACTTCGCTTTTGATGGAGCATGGCCGCCGGGGACGCGTGGTGGATGTAAAAGTTTTTGAACGGGAAAAAGGATATAAATTGGAGCCCGGAGTTATCAAAAGAGTAAAAATTGAAGTGGCTCAATTACGCCGCATTACAGCCGGCGACAAATTAGCCGGAAGACATGGAAATAAAGGTGTTATCTCCAAAGTTTTGCCCGTGGAGGAAATGCCTTATTTGGAAGATGGTACGCCCGTGGATATTGTGATGAACCCGCTCTCTATTATTTCTCGTATGAATTTGGGCCAGATTTTGGAAACCCATTTGGGTATCGCGGCCAAGACTAATGGTTATATTGCTTTGACTCCCTGCTTGGCCGGAGCCACTGAAGCTGATGTCAAGGAAGAGCTTAAGAAAGCTGGCTTGCCTGAGGATGGCAAAATGACCCTTTATGATGGACGCACCGGTGAAAAATTCCCGGAAAAAATAATGGTTGGCGTCATGTATGTGCTGAAACTTAACCACATGGTGGAAGACAAGTTGCACATGCGCTCTATTGGAACTTATTCTTTGATTACCCAACAACCTTTGGGCGGAAAAGCGCAATTTGGAGGCCAGAGGTTCGGAGAAATGGAAGTGTGGGCCTTGGAAGGTTATGGCGCAGCTTATACTTTGCAGGAAATGCTCACTATTAAGTCTGATGATGTGCAGGGCAGGGGCGCGGCTTATAATTCGATATTGAAGGGTGAAGAAATTAAATCACCTAATATCCCGGCTTCGTTTAACTTGCTCGTAGCTGAACTTAAATCTTTGGCTCTTAATGTCGAAATCAAAGGAAAGATTTTAGAAGATGAGGAGGTTGCAGTCGAAACTTCCACCTTTACCGAAAAACTCGTCGATGATTCGAAGGAAGAAAGTAAACAAAGCGTGGAGGAGCTCGACGAAGAAGACGGTGAGGAAGAGGAGGAATCTGAAGAGGAAAGCGAAAAAGAATAATCCGTAAAAACCATGTTTGTAGAAGACATAAACTCATTCGCAATAAAATTGGCCAGCCCTAAGGATATCATGGCTTGGTCAAGCGGCGAAGTAAAAAAGCCCGAAACCATCAATTACAGAACACAGCGTCCGGAAAAGGATGGCCTGTTCTGTGAAAAGATTTTCGGTCCGGTTAAGGATTATCGGTGTGCTTGCGGCAAATACCGCGGTATCCGTTACAAGGGACAGGTTTGCGACCGCTGCGGGGTAGAGATTACCTCAGCTTCGGTGCGCCGCGAAAGAATGGGTTACATTTCTTTAGCCGCTCCGGTTTCCCATATTTGGTTTTTACGCTCCACCCCCTCGCTTATCGGTTTGACTTTAGATATTTCTGAACAGCAGTTAGAAAAGGTTATTTATTTTGCCGGCTATATTATCACCGAAGTGCATGAAGGGGAGCGCGACAGAATACTTAAAGAAATTGAGGAAGAATATCAGGCCAAGCTTAAGGAGATAAAAAATCTCAAAAAGCAGAGCGAAAAAGAAGGCAAGGATCAGGAACTGGCCGATATTGAATACACTAAAATTACCGGCGAGCTTAAAGATGCCCGCGATAAAGCCAAGCAGGAAGTGAATTCCATTAAGGCTTTGCGCGTGCTTTCTGAAAAGGAATATACTTTGCTTGGTATGAAGTTTGGCGAGGTTTTTGAAGCCGGCACCGGCGCGGAAACTGTGCGCAAACTTTTTGAAAAAATCGACATCAAGGAAACCATGCATCAGATCGAGGAAGAGCTCGCTGATGCCGAGGGTCCGGATAAAAAGAAGCTCCTTTTAAGGTTAAGGCTTTTTAAGGGTCTTTTTGCCAATAACTTAAGGCCTGAGTGGATGTTTATGACTGTTTTGCCGGTTCTGCCGCCTAACTTGCGCCCGATGGTTCAGCTTGATGGGGAACGCTATGCCTCTTCAGACTTAAATGATTTGTATCGCCGGGTCATCAATCGTAATAATCGTTTGCAATATTTGCTGGAAATCGATGCGCCCGAAGTTATCGTGCGCAACGAAAAGCGTATGTTGCAAGAAGCGGTCGATG
Source organism: Minisyncoccota bacterium (assembly GCA_041651395.1). Classification (GTDB taxonomy): domain Bacteria; phylum Patescibacteriota; class Minisyncoccia; order Minisyncoccales; family JAGOPM01; genus JBAZJI01. Next base: position 743,799 of record JBAZJI010000001.1, on the reverse strand, counting down.
CTTTGATTGATAATGGCATGCGCAAAGGCCAGACCACAACGGCCACTACGGGAGGCAAGAGGTTGCTCAAATCGCTTTCCGACATGCTTAAAGGTAAGAAGGGCCGTTTCCGCCAGAATTTGTTAGGTAAACGTGTAGATTATTCGGCCCGCTCCGTTATTGCTGCTGGTCCGGATCTCAACATCAACCATTGTGCTTTGCCGAAAGAAATGGCTTTGGAGCTTTTTAAGCCTTTTGTAATTTCCAAACTTTTACAGCAGGGTTTAGCTTTCAACATTAGGGGAGCCACCCGTTTAATCGAACAGCAAATTGAAGAAGTCTGGGCCGCTTTGGAAGAAGTGGTTAAAGATAAAGTTGTTTTACTTAACCGCGCTCCGACTTTGCATCGGCTTTCTATTCAAGGTTTTTATCCTACGCTTATTGAGGATAAGGTCATCCGTATTCACCCGCTAGTTTGCGAGGCGTTTAATGCCGATTTTGATGGAGATCAAATGGCTGTGCACTTGCCGCTTTCCGAACAGGCGCAAAAAGAGGCTCACGAGCTGATGCTCTCGGGCAATAACCTGCTCAAGCCGGCTACTGGCACCCCGATTATGACTTTGCGCTTGGAAATGGTTTTGGGTTGCTTCTGGTTAACCTCCATTAGAGAAGGCGCTAAGGGTGAAGGGAAGGTTTTCTGTTCCAAAAATGAGGCCATCATGGCTTGGGATAATAGCTATGTGGATATTCGTGCCAAGGTAAAAGTGCGTATTGCCAATCAGCTTATCGAAACTACGGTGGGCCGGATTTTGTTTAATAATGCTTTGCCCGAAGGCTATCCTTTCGTCAATGATACGATGGATAAAGATAAGATTTCTAAACTTTTGGGCAGAATTATTAACAGTCACGAAAATCAGATTGCCATCAATACTATTGATAGGGTAAAAAATCTCGGTTTCGAATATGCCACACTTTCCGGAACCACTTGGGGTATGGACGATTTGATTATCCCTAAAGAAAAGAAAGAAATTTTAGCTGAAGCCCAGAAAAAGGTTGACCAGATTGTCGATTACTATGAGAGGGGATTTTTGTCCGCCGAGGAAAAAGGCGCCCAGGTCATTGAAATTTGGCAAAAAGCCAAAAATGATTTGGAAAAACTTATTCCCGCCTCCATTCCTTCCAACGGGCACGTGACCAATATCGTCAAATCCGGCTCCCGCGGTTCTTGGGCCCAGCCGGTGCAAATGGCAGGTATGAAAGGTTTGGTGATTAACCCGGCTGGTCAGACTATGGAAATGCCGGTTAAATCTTCGTTCAAGGAGGGTCTAAATATTTTGGAGTACTTTATCTCTACTCACGGCGCCCGCAAGGGTACGGCCGATACGGCTTTGAGAACTTCAGCCGCCGGTTATCTTACTCGTCGCTTGGTGGATGTTGCTCACGGCATGATTGTCTCCGAAGAAGATTGTGCCGACAAGGAAGGTTTGATTATGTACCGCAAGCATGCTGACGAAATCGGCCAGAATTTCTCTTATAAGATTGTGGGTCGATACACTTTGGATAATATTGAAGATACAGAAACCAAAAAAGTTTTGGTTAAGAAGGGAGAGATAATTGATTGGGACGCAGCTCGAAGGATTACTGATCTTAAGATTGCCGAGGTGCGGGTGCGCACTACGATGAGCTGCCAAACTATCTCTGGCGTTTGCGCCAAATGTTATGGCTGGGGATTGGGTAATAACCAACCTGCCAAATTAGGTGATGCGGTTGGGGTAGTAGCGGCCCAAGCCATTGGTGAGCCGGGAACCCAGCTGACGCTTAAGACCTTTCACAGCGGAGGCGTGGCCGGTGTTTCGGATATTACTCAAGGTTTGCCCCGCGTTGAGGAAATTTTGGAAGCCCGCATCCCGAAGGGTAAAGCCGTGGTTTCCTATGTGGATGGCAAAGTCAAAGAAATTGTAACCTCTCCGTTGAATAAGATAATTAAGATTGAAAATAGCAAAGGTGATTTTGTGGAATACGAAATCCCACCGCAAAGAGTGATTTTTGTCGAGAAGGGCGGGGAAGTGAAAAAAGGTATGCAGCTTTGTGAGGGTTCTTTAGACTTCAAGGAGCTTTTCAAACTTTTGGGTAAGGACGAAACCGCCAGAGCCATTATCCGCGATATTCAATACATTTATGCTTCACAGGGTGTGAATATTCACGACAAGCATGTTGAATCTATCGTTAAACAGATGTTTAGCCGAGTGCGCGTCAAGGATCCGCAGGACAGCCGTTATATTGCCGGAGAAATTGTAACCATTGAGGAAATTTTGGCCGAAAACGCCTTGCGCAAGCCGGCAAGAAAGAAAGAAATTACCTTCGATCATGTTTTCTTGGGTATCTCCAATGTTTCGCTGACTTCGGAAAGTTTCTTGTCTGCTGCCTCTTTTGAACAGACTTCCAGAGTGCTCATTAAGGCCGCCATTGCGGGCAAAGATGACAAACTCACAGGGTTGAAGGAAAACGTCATTATTGGTAAACTAATACCAGCTGGTACTGGGTTTCATCTTAAGAAAAGCAGTAAAGAATAAGCTGCCCAGGCTGGCCTTGTATGGCCAAAAAGAAGAGTAATAAACCTTCCAAAAAACAAAAGGAAAATTTTGAGCTTCCAGAAGTTAATATCAGTGACGATAATAAAAGAAAAATCGCAGGCACAATTCTCGGTTTTTTAACGCTTTTTATCCTTATCTCCATATTTGGAAAAGGGGGAACGTTAGGGGCCGGCACTTTGGCGCTCCTGCGGTTTTTTATTGGAGAAACAATTTTTATTTTGCCTGTTATTTTCGGGTTTGTCGCCTATACGCTTTTTATCGAAGAATTTGAAAAAAGATGGCAGATTTATTTGTCGTCTTTTTTATTAATCACTGCCGTTTCGGGATTTTTAGCTATGGCTAAATCCGCCTTGTCTGCCCAAGGCGGTCTGGGCGGTTGGTGGGGCTACATTACCTTTGTACTAGTTCTGCAAAAATATGTTGGAGAAATTATTAGTGCGCTTTTTTATATTACACTCATCGCGATATCTTTTTGGCTAATGTATCCATATCTGGGCTTGGAGAAACCTAACTTTGAGGTGAAGAACGATAGAAAAAAAGACAAGGAGGGCAATGTTTTCACCAAAGTTTTCCAACCGAAGTTTAACGTTGAAAAAGTTCCCCAAATCAACCAGCCCAAAACCAATTTAGCCATAGCCAAAAAGGATGGGCCAAGGAAGGAAGAAAAGCCCAAGGAAGAGCCTTTAATGGAGCTTAAAAAGAACGCTATCATTAAAGAGAAGGATTATAAATTTCCGACGCTTGACCTTTTGGAGGAGGAGCGGGGCGGTGCCGATTCGGGGGATATTAAGGCTAACTCGCTGATTATCAAACGTACTCTGGATAATTTTAACATTTCCGTGGAGGTTTCTGAGGTTAATGTTGGCCCTTCAGTTACCCAGTATGCTATCAAGCCAGCCGAGGGTGTTGATATTAAGAAAATTGCCAATATGGCGTCCAACCTTTCCATGGCGCTTTCTGCGCACCCATTGCGTATCGAAGCTCCAATTCCGGGCCGCCCGTTGGTGGGTATCGAAATGCCAAATAAGGCCAAATCTATCGTGCGCTTGCGGGCCTTGCTTGAGGATCCGCAATTTCAGAATCCCAATTCCAATCTTTTGATGGCCTTGGGTAAAGATGTTTCGGGTAATCCGATTTTTGCCGATTTGATGAAGATGCCCCACATGCTAGTGGCTGGCTCGACTAATTCGGGTAAAACCATTTGCATGAATCAAGTACTGGTTAGCTTGCTTTATTTGAACAGCCCCAATACTTTGCGTTTGATTTTGGTTGATCCTAAAAGAGTAGAATTTACTAATTATAAGAATTTGCCGCACCTTTTAACCAATGTTATTGTGGACGCGCAAAAAACCGTTAATGCGCTCAAGTGGTTGACTTCGGAAATGGAACGCCGCTTTGATGTAATCGGTCGGGAAGGGGCTCGCGACATTCAGGGTTATAATAAGATAATGCGTAAAAAGGGCGAAGAAATCATGCCTTATATCGTCTTTGCGGTTGATGAGTTAGCGGATTTGATGCAGACTCGTGGCAAGGAGTTAGAAGCTTATATCGTGCGTATCGCGCAGCTGGCGCGCGCTTCTGGTATCCATATGGTTTTAGCCACCCAGCGACCTTCCGTGGATGTCGTTACTGGCTTAATTAAGGCCAATGTGCCGGCGCGTATCGCTTTTCGCGTAGCTTCGCAGACTGACTCGCGCACTATTATTGATATGGCCGGAGCTGAGAAGCTTTTGGGTTTTGGCGATATGCTTTTCTTAAGCTCGCAATCGCCTAAGCCTAAACGTTTGCAAGGAGCTTTGGTGGACGAAAAGGAAGTGCGTTCAGTTGTTAATTTCATAAATGAAACGGCGGCTAAAGAAGACTTCCGCCATGATGAGGTTTCGCAAAAATTTGAGGAAGGCCTTAAGTTGATCGAAGACCAAGCTAAAGCCAAAGAAGGCGGTGATGATTTCGATATGGGTGGTAATGGCGACGACCCGATGTATGAGGAGGCCAAGAGGGTGGTTCTGGAAACCCGTAAAGCCTCCACGAGCTTTCTGCAGCGCCGTCTGCGTTTAGGTTATGCCCGAGCCGCTCGGATGATTGATATTTTGGAGCAAAACGGAGTAATTGGCCCGGGCGATGGGGCTAAGCCTCGCGAGGTGCTTTTGACTAGTGAAGAAATTGCTCAGGAATCGGCTGTCTCCGGCCCGGAAAAAAAGGAGAAAGATGAAATAGAAGAAATTTAATACTATGGTAAAAGAAAAAAAAGCTAAGGCCAGTGACTTAGACAAAGAAAGCAGCACGCCTAAAATGGACGTGCAGCTGCGTGAAGCAATCGAGGAGATAAAAAAGAAATTCGGGGAGGGTTCTATTATGAAACTCCACGAGATGCAGGCGGTGGATGTAGATGTCGTCTCCACTGGTTGTTTTTCTTTGGATACGATTATGGGCGTGGGAGGAATGCCTCGGGGAAGGATGATTGAAATATTCGGGGATGAAAGTTCTGGCAAGACGACTTTGGCCTTACATTGCGTAGCGCAAGCCCAAAAGAAGGGCGGGGTAGCTGCCTATATTGATGCGGAACATGCCATGGACCCGGCTTACGCCGGCAAAATTGGTGTTAAGGTGGATGACCTTTTAATTTCCCAACCTGATTCGGGCGAGGAGGCTTTACAAATTGTGGAAGCTTTAGTGCGCTCGGAAAAAGTTGATATTATCGTGGTTGATTCGGTCGCGGCTTTAATTCCTAAAAATGAAGTGGCTGGAGAAATTGGCGATACTCAAATCGGCTTGCAGGCGAGGCTCATGAGCCAAGCCATGAGAAAGCTGGCTTCGGTTGTGGCCAGAACCAAAACCATTTTGATATTTTTGAACCAAACCCGTATGAAAATCGGGGTGATGTTTGGCAATCCCGAAACCACGCCCGGAGGCATGGCTCTGAAATTTTACGCTTCAGTGCGCATTAATCTTAAGCGTATTGCCCAAATAAAACACGGGGAAGAAATTATCGGTTCACGCATAAAGATGAAGATTGTTAAGAATAAAGTTGCTCCGCCTTTCCGCACGGCTGAGGTGGATATATTCTTTAATGAAGGCATTTCTAAGTCGGCAGATTTGCTTAATCTTGGTTTGAAAAATGAGGTAATTAAAAAAGTTGGCAATACCTTCAATTATGAGGATAAGAAGTTGGGCACGGGGGTAGAGCAGGCGCGCAAGTTTATCAAAGAAGATGCCGCCTTAATGGAGGAGTTGGAGAAAAAGTTAAAAGAAATTCCCGAAATGACAGTTTAAGCAGAATAAAACAGCCCGGATGCCAATCCGGGTTTTTTGACAAAAATAAAAAATGTGATATACTATTAATAGTTGAATCGTTTACAAAGGAGGTAAAATTTGCAGATTCTGCCATCCGTAAAGCTTTTGCTTTTTGATTTTGACGAGACTTTGGCTCAAAGCGAAGGATTGCGTCTAAGCGTCCGTAACGGTTTTCTCAAAGAAATCGGGGCTCGCGAAATGAACCATCAGGAGTATCAAGACCATTGTGTTGGCCGGAGCTTAAAGTTATCTATTGCGCCTTGGCTCAAAGCCAGCAGGCCAGAGATTTCTCTAAGCGTTAATGAGTTAGCCGATGAACTCAAAGAGCGGGAGAGGGAAATGTATAAAGTCGGCAATATCATACCCATGCCTTTTGTAGTAGAATTCTTGGATATTATCACCAAGAAGCATCCGGGCTTAAAGAAAGCCGTTTGTACCGGTGCCGATCGTCAAGATATAAAAGCCAAGCTGTGCTCGGCCGGTTTGCTGGATTACTTTTCCGAGGAAGAAATGTTTTCTAGGAAAGAGGCTGGCGGCTTATTCAAACCGCATCCGGCAATGTATTTAGCGGCCTTCGCTCCTTACCGTAAGAAGATTGCGGCAAATGAGGTAAGGGTTTTCGAAGACAATCAGGAAGGAGTTCTGGCCGGGCTTCGCGGGGGGTTTCCAACGATTGCTATGCCTTCAGAGTGGTCAAAAAATCACGACTTTGGCGGAGCAATATTGGCACCCAATGGATTTAGGGATATTCTGGAATTTGACCAATATTACCTAGGTTTGAAATTATAAGGCCTATTAAATAGGCCTTTTTACTTTTAAGAATATTTTATAAACAAAAATTCCCCGCCAAGCTGGCGGGGAATTTTTTTAGCGAGTTTGATATTTGGCGGAGGCAGAGAGTATGCCCAGATTTCTCATGGTCTTGATGGCCTTGGAAACCTTCCTTTGGTGGGTGGCACACAAACCGGTTTTAAGCCTGCTTTTAATCTTGCCGGAAGCGGAAAGATAATTGCGCAGTAAGCCGACATTCTTGTGGTCTACCTTATCGATGTTTTTTCTGCAAAAATAGCAATCCATAGTTTAATATTTTTTCTTATTATAGTGGTATATCGTTAATATCAATGTCTTCCTCGTCTTCGTTGATAATGGGAATATCCTTCAAATTTTCTTCTTCGCCTTCGCCATTATCCTTGGCTGCTGGTTTGCTGCTGGCGGGTTTACTGTTAGTGGCACCCGGGTTGGCAGCGCCTTTGGGTCCAAATTGAAAATTTTCGACTACAATCTCAGTGGTGTAGCGCTTGGCGCCTGTTTGCTTATCATCCCAAGAACGGGTTTGTAAGCGGCCCTCCACCATTATCATATTGCCTTTGCGCAAATAAGTAGAAATGGTTTCGGCCTGCTTGCCCCAAGCTACGCAAGTGTGGTATTCGGTCTGCGTTTGCCGCTGCCCGGATTTGTCGTTCCATATCCGGTTAGTGGCAATTCTAAAAGAGCAGACACTTTGCCCGGAGCTTGTTTGCCTCATTTCCGGGTCAGCTACCAAATTTCCTATTAGGAAGACTTTGTTAAGATTCATTTTATTGAGTGTTATTTTTTTCACTCACCTAGCATTTTTTCTAATTGCTTATCCAAATCGCCAATCTCCGTTTTCTTTTTGTGCTTAGTTTCGGCTGGCTTTTCTTCAACTTTAGCTTCTTCTTTGACTTCCTCCTTAGCCTCCTCTTTTATTTCCGGGGTAGGGGCGGCAACTTCAATTTTGGCTTCTTCCTTGGCAGTTTCAGCTTCGGCTTGGGCCTTAGGTCGGCGATCTTCGCGTTGGGTTTGAGTGGCCTTGGTTTCCAAGTTGGAGAAAGGTTGTTTTGGGTCTGCGACTACATATAATGCGCGCAAATTACCGGGGATTTCTTCAATAAGTTTTTTAGCTTCTTGCAATTTGTTTTCCTCGTAATAGAAGAAAAAATTGACCACAAAGGCCTCTTTATACTTATCGATGGGGTACCCTAACTTGAGGCGGACAGAGCTGGAAATATGTTCCACTTTGCCCTCGTTTTGTTCCAGAATTCCTTTGATTTTCTGGGAAATCTGTTCGATTTCATTCTCGTAATCCGGCCTGATTAGGCAGTTTAATTCGTAAAATTTCATATAACTTAGTTGATTTTTCGGCTTCTCTATGATATAACAAAACTGCATGAAAGTCAACACTTCTATATTCAAAGCCTATGATGTCAGGGGTATTGTCCCCAATCAGATAAACCCTGATGTGGCCTTTCGAATCAGCCAAGGATACGCTGATTTTTTGCGTCGGAAAGCCCCCCAAAAACAACGTTTTGTGGTGGCGGTCGGGCGCGATAATAGGCCCTCTTCCGATACCTTGGCTGATGAATTTATCAAAGGGCTTTTGAATGCCGGAATTAATGTGGTGGATGTGGGTCTAGTGGCCACGCCCATGCTTTATAATTGTGTTGGGCAAAGTAATTATGATGGTGGGGTGATGGTGACAGCGAGCCATAATCCACCCGAATATAATGGTTTCAAATTGACTCGCGATCAGGCTATACCCGTTGGGGGCAACAGTGGTTTGAGCGAGATCGCTGAATTCGCCACTTCGGATAAGATTGTGCATGGCTATGGTGTTGGCAATGTGATGGTTCGCGATATTTTGCCCGATTACGCCAGCTTTTCCCTAAAAGAGATTGATTTTTCCTTAATGAGGCCGTTAAAAGTTGTCATTGATACGGCTAATTCCGTTTCCGGCATACCCGTGGAAAAGATGTTTGAGAATGCCAAAAATTGTGAAATGGTGCACTTGCTAAAGGAGTTAGACGGTTCTTTTCCAGTTCATCATCCCGACCCTTCGGTGCGCGATAATTTGGTTTATTTGGCCAATGAAGTAAAACAGCGGAAAGCGGATTTTGGAGTGGCTTTTGACGGTGATGGAGACCGGATTGTTTTTGTCGACGAAAAAGGCAAGGTGGTCCGCTCCGATGCTATCACTTTGGTCGTGGCTTTGCAGCTTTTAGAAAAAAATCCCGGAGCGAAAATCGCCTATGATTTGCGCTCTTCCAAAATTTTGCACGAAGAAATCCTCAAACACGGCGGCGAGGCCTTAATGAACAGGGTGGGGCATTCATTTTTCAAATCACGCATGCGCCAGGATAATGTTTTGTTTGGCGGTGAAACTACGGGGCATTATTTTTATCAGCCGAATTTTTATTGCGAGACCCCTTGGTTTGTGCTTTTTAAGGTTATGGAAGCTATGTCTGAATACAATGTTTCTTTATCCAAATTGGTTAAACCTTATTTGATTTATCCTAATTCCGGAGAAATTTATTTCCAGGCCGACGATCCCAAAAAGGCTGTAGAAATTTTGGAAGAAAAATTTACGCCCGGCCAAATTAATAAAATGGACGGTTTGCGAGTGGACTTCCCGACTTGGTGGTTTGTGATGCGCCCTTCCAATACCGAGCCGGTTATCAAGCTGGTTATGGAGGCCAATACGCAGGCAATTTTGGATACTAAGTTGCGTGAAGTGGAGGAGATTATGCACAATTTAGGGGCGAAGATAATAAAGAAAGATAAGGATACGAATTAAAATAAAGCCCTGCTGAGAAGCGGGGCTTTTTGCCAGATTTTTGTAATAAAAGAGCCCCGTGCGCACGGGGCTATATTGTTGAAAGAGTTCAATCCGAGAGGATTATGTCGGCCACGCCTGATTTGGCAGCAGCCTGGCAATCTTCTAGGACTGGGCAAAGCTTGATATTGGAAGTGAGACTCTCGTACTCTTTTATTTCCAATTCCGTTTTACGCGGCAGAGTCTCTGGGTCCAGCCTTTCTCCGTTTTGGAAGATGAGGCTGGCAGTTAGAGGCTCTTTGAATGCAAAGCCTTGCTCTTCAAGTTCTAGCAGGACACTTGGAAGATTCAAATTTTCTTCGCAGTCGATTACTCGAAGCCGCGAGGAAGGGAATGGGAGTTTGGTCAGGTAGACATCAAAGCCATTGCAGTTGGGCGCATTCTTCTCGAAGTTGAAGGTGCCACGTTTAGTGTATGGGTCTTTTTCTTCTGGGAAGTGGAGGCGCAGCTGGGCGCTGGTGCAAAATTCGATTTTTGCCGAAGGCGCGAATTTGCAAATCTTGGAGAGTTTGATGTTTTTGGTGTTCGGATTACGCTCCAAGATTTTGGAGGCCTCTTGCCAAGCACTCTGGAAGGCGGAGTCAAAGTCTGAGAATACTGCTTCATTGAAGCTTAGTAGCGATCTCGGGTGATAGAATTCGCCAGTTGCCGAGTCAATGACACCGAATTCCTCAACATGCTCTACGAAGAAGTTATCAGCAATCACTCCTTTGATTTGGGCAAAGAGGTCTTCGCCATACTTGGGGTGATAGGCTGGATAGCCAATATTGTTGTTGAGGTGTCCGGCCAGCGGGATCAAATCTCCTTTGGGGGACAAGAAGCTGCGCCGTTGTGTTACGAGGTAGCGCTTGCCATCCAAGGTTGCAATGATGTTGCTGGAACCTCCCGAAGGCGTAAGCCTTTCTTCTGGTTTCATGAGCTTTTTCACTTCGCCAAAAAGCTTGCCCGAAACCAGGATTCTGGATTCGGGGCGAACTTCATAGCAGAGGATTTTCTGCGTGCTTTCCGGTCTGGCAAACATTCCCAAAGTGAGAATAGTTTGGCCATTGGCTTTCAGCCATGCCCGGAAGATAGGATCCTTTTGGGCATTTTCATACCTAAAGTAATCCGGGTCGGGGCTTTCTGGCTCAAACTTTTTTCTGATGAGGGGCTGCGGGAAGAAGTCTGGGGGCAAGATTTCTGCCTCTGGCACTATCTTCGTTTCTGGCGTGTTATTGCCGGGCGGAATTTTGTCAAAGCTCGCGAATGCATAGCTAAACTCTTGGAAGATAGCAATTGAGGCAACATCGCCCCAGGCGCCAGCATCATCAATGAGTTTGGGCGCAACGGCGACAATGCGGTCAAAGACTTCTTCGTCAAAGTCAAACTGTTTGGGTGGCCCGACAAAGAAGAATAGCGGCCGGACAACTGTCTTGTCCGAAAGCATGGCAGCGGAGAATTCTCCGTCTGCTTTGCCATCTCCGATGCCAAAGGCATTGGCAGCCACTTCCTGCGGGGTTAGGCCAAACTCTTTGGCTGTCTCCTCGATTATCATGCCAGCGGCTCGGCTCTTGCCAATGATTTCGCCGTTGATGACTGGGTTGACGTTGATGGCTGTGCCAACTTTGGCAAGGCTGAAATATTTATCCCAGCCTTTGTTCTTGATGGCCATGGCAATCAGCTTCATAGAAGCTTCCTGCATCTCTTCGGCCACGGGGTCGTTGATGACCTTTCCATTAGCGTCATAGATGCGGCACATTTCCAGCGTTACTTGGAAGTCCTTATCGGGGCCATCGCCTTGCTTCAAATTGAAGGACAAGGTGTAGCGGCCCGCGACTTTAGTTGAGCAGACGGGGAAGATAAGTTTTTGCCCATTGGCATCTTGGCCAGGGACAAACTCTTCCTTGTTGCATTGCGCGCCAGTGTCTGGCGGAGTCTCTGCCTGGGTCAGGCACAGCGAGGAAAAGAAGTCGTAGACTTCCTGTCTCTTGGTTATGACTGGATGGTTTTCCAGTCCTGGGGCCAATCCCAGATCATTGCCTTTAAGGTCGCATTGACCGCAGCCTGATTCGTACCAGATTTCGCAGAGTTCGATTGCTCCAGGAATGCCCAAGAGCGCCTTGAGTGCAGCTACGCACCACCACTTGCCTCGTCCTGAGATAAAGCGGACGCGCATGCGCTTTTCAATCATCTTTTTGATCTGCTCCACCATTTCTGGTTTGAGCTCATGGGCGCCACTCATGATAATGGTGTTGTCCACATCCATGATGGCCAGCTTCAACAGCTTCACCAGATCCCTGTTAAGGATGATGAGTTTCAAATCACCGACTTTGCGGTCTTTGAATATCTTGGCGTCAAATTCGCGGAAAAGGGAAACTTTGGCAGCGTTGTCCAAGGGTATCGTAAAGATTGCCTTGGCCAGGGTAGGGTAAATCTTGGCGGCTTTGACGTGGCCACAGCTATCTAGCTGCATCTCATCGCACAAATCCTCCAAGTAGTCCCTGATGCCAATAATGATTTTCTCCTTACGCGCTTTGCCACCTTCGACGATTTCCGTGATGTTACTTTGGATCTCTTTTTCGACCTGCCTGATGAAATTGATGTTTTGCAGGAGCCTTGAATTGGTCCTGCCGACCAGGTTGTTAAGGGCAGTCTCTGCCTTTATAACCTCACTCTCTTCAACTTTCGGCATTGTAAGCACCTCTCTCTTTCCTATATTGTCCCTGTTTTTAGGCAGGGGAAAATTGTTTCCTGGGTGTTTAATGCCCAGGGTAGTGCTGACTGAATTATAACATATATTATACCATAATGTCAATAGAAGTAAGGGGTAAAAGGACTGCTTCTTTTGTTGACCAATGTCTTTCCTTGCCACCCCCACATTTTTTCTTGTCACCCCGGCGAAAGCCGGGGTCCATGAGCTATTTGCAAGCCAGAATCCTCTGGACACCGGCCTCCGCCGGTATGACAAAACAAAGGTTTACGAATGGATACCGGCCTTTGCCGGTATGACAAAATGGTTGACTGCCATTGCAGGATAAAAGGCGAAATAGCGCCAAAAAGGCTTGTTTCTGTTGCTATTTCGCCTATTGATTTTTTGACTGAAATATGCTATAATAAATAGTATAAAGCAATAATCTGCCTGCTTGGGAAACCAAGCAAAAACAGGCATTATTGCCAGTTCCTTGAAAGGAGAATACGAGATGAAATTGATTATGTGGTTATTCAGAATGACCGATTTTGACAAGAACTGGATCAGGTTCTCCTTTGCTATTGGTTTTTTCGGCCTAATAATTGCCGGAATGACCATCAAGGAACCTTTCCTGCTTCAAACAATCGGGCTTTGGTGTGCAGTTGCCACTGCGGGTTACCTCATTTTCCGGTTTATCCTGAAAATGTGTGTCCAGACTTACGAGTGGCAAACAGCTGGAGTTACTCTTCATGATAGGATGCCAAGCTTATTGAAAACATTGTTTTTCGACATTGATATGACAATTACGGAAAATGATGTGGTGCCCTGGTATATGCAGGCAATCCTTATCCTTTTATTGAGGGTAGGGATCAACCTTGTATTTATCACTGGGCGCGACCATGCTTGGGGTCTGAAGTATCTTGCCTTTTTGAGAAGAGTGCAGGGTGCCAAGGGAATCGTCTTTGTTGCCTATGAATATGGACTGCTGATTACCGAAGGCTTGGATGGCGAGGCGCAGTATTATCCGGGATTTGAAGACACTCTCCTGGCAAAGGAATTTGTCAGGCAGAAGATCGCCTCGCTTTTCTGGAAATACGAGGACATTATCCCTTACAAAGATGGGGATGAAGTTCCCGACGGCTGTGAAATCGCCTATGACGCGGAATGCAATATGGTGCTTATGCCTATTAGGCCAAGTGCTACGTATCCAGTATTTCCGCCATGCCCTTGGGCATATACCTCTCCCAAAAAGGAGAGGGCAAGGACTGCTGAGCTTTTCCGCGATAAAAAGGGAAGAGCTATGAAGTGGTCTAAGGCCGGGCAAAAGCAAATCACCAAGATTTGCCGCCAAAAAGGGATACACAAGCTGGCAAGCATCAATGTTTGCTACTCAGCCACAGACTTTCTGCCATACTTTGGCAAGAAAGCCTTTGACAAGAGCATTGCCTCTGGCATTGCTGTTGAGTTTTTGGCCAAGAGATTTGGCAAAACCATTTGGCAAGTATGTAGCACGTCCATCATTCTTGGGGACAGCGCCACAGACTTTCCAATGTCTCTGCCATATTTTGGCAAAAAGCAAAGGGGAAATATTTCCTTTGCCTATGTGGGCGACATTGAAGGCTACAAACCGGGTAGAGCGCTTAGCAATGTTTTTTCCTGCAATTACAGCCTGATAAATTATCAGGATAATCAGCAGGAAATATTTGGTTCGCGCAATACTTTCGGCGTTCTCACAAATCTTATTGGAAAATACTTCAATGGCTTTGAGTTTGTTGATGAGGAAGTCATCGCAGAGCTTAATAGCCTCTCTGATAGGACAATAGAAATTCGGTTAGCCTATCGCAATAGCATTGCAGGTTGGCCAAGTGAAGCAGAAAAAAGGAGGCAGGAATGGATAGTACAAACCAGAGAATAATTACGCCACCCGCAATCAGGCGTAGTTATACGACGAGAATCTTGACCAACATTGCATTCGGTATTATCCTTCTTGGACTTCTTCCTGGTTTAGTGTTTAATTGGAGGATTACTGCGGCAGCATTTGTTATTGCCTGCCTGCTAGCTGTTCCAATTCAAGTTGCTAATATCTGTGCCAATGAAAGAGTAGCTAATCTGGTGTTTGGTGGGATAACAGCGAGTTTTTTTTACTCCAAGATCATTAGTTTTTTCTTGGATATTGACGGCACCCTCACCAAAAAAGACAAGGTACCAAAGTATCTGGCAATGTCGCTTAAGCTCGCGTATCAGTGCGGAATAACCATTGTCTTTGTCACGGGGCGCGACATGGCTTATGCCTTGCGCATCCTGGAAGCATGCGGTTTTCTAGCAGCAATCGATAAGCCTAATAGGGTCTTTATCGGTTCTGAACACGGCCTCTTCTACATGGATTTTTTTGAAAGAAAAGAAGAATTCCATGAAGCCATTGAAAACAACCCACTTAAGCAAGAGTCTGTGCGCCAAACTATTTCCGCCCTTTTCTTGGATTATTCCAAGTTAAGGCCATGGGATGGCATAAGCCCTTTGCAAACTGGCGAGGAACTGGTTAAAGATGCTGAACAAAAATTCATTGTCTTAAGCCCAGAAGATGTTGCCAGCGGCAAAATAGGATATATTGCCTTGACCAAGAGAGCCATGATGACCGCAGAAATGTGGCGCGGGCCTGATGGGAAAATTTTGCCGCGTTGCCTTGTCAAGCAAAAGGAAGCTGCCCAAGAATGCCAAAAAGCTTTAGAAGCTATTGGCGCTAAAGGGCAGGTTAATGTTTCTTTGTGCGGCACTAGCATTGACTTCTTCCCATATTATCAGGGTAGAGGTTATTCCAAAAGCAACTTTGTCGGCTTTATGGTCGCCAAGCTTGCCAAGGAAAGGAATCTTCCAATAAAGCGCGTATGCAAATACTCGCTGGCATTCGGAGATGGCCTGGCAGACTTTGATATGACTAAGCCATTTTATGAAGGTAAGGTCATTGGCAGAGTAAACATGGTTTATGTGGGCGGAGAGCAAAACTTGGGCAATAATAATCCAGTTAATATCCACAGAATACAGCCATTAGTTATTCGCGATAGAATAGCGCCAATAACAACTGAGACGATTTTGCGCAAAGTCTCAGCAGATCACCTAGATCTTTACTGGAACGCCAAGAGTGCGGATTATTCTGCCTTGGTCATTGCCGAGATCGTGGATGCTAAAAGGAACCTAAAATCCTACGCCACAATCAATTCCATCATCACTTCGCCAACGAGCGAAGAAACCATAGCCGCGTAACATTACGCGGCTCTTTGTATAAAGTATTTTTTGTTTTATATATCATATTCTTTGTCGCCACCACGCTTTCTTTGTCACCCCCCCACATTCCCTTGCCACGTCACCCCGGCGGAGGCCGGGGTCCAGGAGCTGTCGCCGGTATGACCGAGAATGGATTTATTCGGTGCGATAAACAAAAAAATGCCCTTGCGGGCATTTTTTACACTTCAATTATTACTGGCAAGACCATGGGCCTTCTCTGCGTTTTGCGGAAAAGGAACTCTCCAACCTCATCGCGAATATCGTTTTTGATATGATTCCAATTAACCATACCTCCGCCTTGCGTGCTGCGGCCAATAATATGAGTGACCTTTTTACGGGCTTCGGAAAGCAGATCCTTGCTCTCGCGCAGATAAATAAAGCCGCGCGAAATTATATCCGGAGAGTTAACCATTTTGCCCGTGCGAGAATCAATAATGGAGATGACCACGAAAATGCCGTCTTCGGAAAGTGTTTGCCTATCGCGCAAAACCACTTCGCCGATATCGCCCACGCCCAAGCCATCAACCATAATATAGTTGGAGGGCACTTCTTTTTGCTCAATATGGAAAGAGTCTTTGCCAAAGGAAACGATTTTGCCGTTTTCGGCAATAATAGTATTTTGTTCAGGTATACCAGTTGATTGCGCTAGCAAAGAGTTGTTTACCAACATGGAAAATTGTCCATGCACTGGGAAGAAGAATTTTGGCTTGAAGATCTCAACCATCTGTTTTAATTCTTCGCGCCTGGCGTGTCCGGAGGCGTGTATATCCATCATCTTATAATGGAAAACATTGGCGCCTTGGCGGTAGAATTCGTCTTTGACATTTTGCACGGAACGTTCGTTTCCCGGCACTACCGAGGAAGAAAAAATTACCGTGTCATTTTTCTTAAGTTTGAGCGAAGGATATTCGCCCGAAGCAATGCGCATCAAAACAGCTTGCTGTTCACCCTGGGCGCCAGTGCACACTAAGGTAACTTTATTATCAGGGTAGTTTTCAATCTGCTTAGGGGAGATGATGGTGCCTTTTTGGGTTTTCATAAGTCCCAAATTGCGGCAAATTTCCAAATTGCTTTTAATAGTGGCGCCATCTACAGCCACATAGCGGCCGTATTTTTCGGAAATGGAAATAATTTGCTGGATGCGGTTGATGAGCGAGCCAAAAGAGCTGGCAATTACGCGCCCCTTGGCTTGGCCAATAATCTGGTCCAGATTTTCCATAATGGTTTTCTCCGACAGGGAATGGCCCTCATCTTCGGCGCCGGTAGAATCGCACATCAAGATCCACGTTTTTTCTTGGGCAAATCTTTTTAGTTTTTCAAAGTCCGTGGGCTTATCATACATGGGCGTAGCATCGAACTTAAAGTCCGAAGTATGCACAATGTTGCCATTAGGCGTCCTGATAATTAAGCCGAAGTTGTCCGGAATAGTGTGGGCTTGGTGGAAAAATTCCACATCAAAGGGGCCCAGTTTTATTCTCATGCCATCTTTAATGGTTTCAATATGCAGTTTGGGCTGGTCGCGGAATTCTTCTTGGCGTTTTAGAATTATGGCGCGCGTTAAGCCGCCGGCATAAATCGGGATGCTGGCTTTGTAAAAGTTTTTCAAAACATAGGGCACACCGCCCAAGTGGTCAAAGTGGCCATGGGTAAATAAAATGCCCTCGATCAAATGTTCCTTGCCTTTGAGATATTCAGTGTTGGGCACCACGCAATCAATGCCGGGCATATTCTCCTCAGGAAACATCAAGCCGACATCAAGAATCAAAATTTTGCCGGCTAACTCAAAGAGACACATGTTTTTGCCGATTTCTCCCAAGCCACCCAAGTGGATGATGCGTAACTGGCCATCAATATTGGGCAGGGTGGTTGATTGTGGTTTGACAAAACGCGCCGTAGGTTTGGTTTGCGCCATTTGTTCTTTTTTTTGGAAACGGCCTTGTTTGAAACTACCGCGCCTATTTGGCCTATTGTTTTGTTTGCCGGCGCTTTGTGGCAGCGGGGGAAGTGTTTGCCTTTCCGCTTTTTGGGTACGCAAATTAGCCGTTGGTTGGGCGGGTCGGGCTTGCCTAGGGATGCCCCCCATGGGAGTAGGGCGAGCCGGCCGCGGCCGCAAGGGCACTAAGTTATTGCTTAGAACATTGCGTTGCGGGGCCGGGCTGGCAGTTATTTGGGCTTTAGGCTGTTCTTTTGGTGAACTGGTAAAAGCCACGATTGGTCGATCGTTTTGTTTTTGCCTGCGGGCGCCTTTGGGCCCTTGGGCAGATTGATTGCTGGATAGAGAATCCAGAAATTGGTCTAAGTGATCCATAATAAAATTTGGTTACAAAAATCCCAATGACAAAATTCAAATTATTTCAAATCAATTTCAAAATCCAAAAAATGTTTTGAAATTTGTTTTTTTGATTTAATATTTGAAATTTGGGCTTTGGATTTGCGGCATAACCGTGGTTATGCAAGCTGATGTGCTTTCGGTGGGATTCGAACCCACAATCCTTGCGGAATACGCTCCTGAAGCGTACGCGTATGCCAGTTCCGCCACGAAAGCAGTACAAATGACTAATGACTAATCAAAGAAGCAAATAACCAAATCCTAAAAATAAACACATAAGAAGTTTATCTTTAGATATTAAGATTTAGAGCTTGATTTGATATTCGAGTTTAGTTATTAATTCTGATGTTTTCAAAAGAAAAGATCGGGCTTGTTAGCCGTTGACAGGGCGAGTACATCGGTCAGTGATTGCAGTATATCATAATATGCAAATATTTGCAAGGGGATAAAAAAATCAACTGTAAATTAGTTGATTTTGTTGAATTTCCAGCCGAATTTAGCTGCTACCTCCGCGTAGTCTTTGACAATGTTGTCTGTGTCTTGGTCTGTTTGGTTTTTGCCGATTATGTAGTAGGTGGCCATCATCAACCCCAGGTAGGAATCAAGCATGATGGTGCATGTGTTTTCTTTGGCAAAAGGATAGTCCAAGTTCATGGCCACAACCAAGCGTTTGTCGTCTGGCTGGCGGAGCATGCCATGTGCGCCATGCGTAAAGCCAGCGGCATTGGTAGCAACGCCTTGGTTGGTCTCCGCGATTTTGCGAGCCGCCATTTCCGCAATGATGGAATGCTTATCATCAGCCATAAAAAAGACATAATGGTATTCCCGCAAATTAGGGACTTCCATCTTGGAAACAAAATCAAAAATGGCCTGCGGGTCCTCGCCAAAAAGCCAGTAGATCATGGAGCCATAGGTGCTGGTATTGTATGTGGGAGGCTCTTGGAAGGAAGGGAAGGCAAAGACTTTGCCGCAGTATTCTTTGGCCGGGGCTTCCGCGTTGCAAGTAATCAGGTTGGGCTTGACGTTTAAGACTTCATTGCAAAACTTCGCCATGGGAATGGAATCCTTGCCGCCGGAGGCGCTCACAATATTGACGCTTTCGAAGTTTTTATCCTCAATATTTTCCAAATGCTCTTTATACTCGGAGGCGTGAAGGGCAATGCCGCCAAATTTTTTAGCCCAGAGTTCGGCCGTGCAATAGGCAGAGCCAGAGCCCATAAAAATATTGCGGTCAGACTTTTTCAAATCAACTTGCGGATAAGACCAGCCTTTAAGCGCTTTAAGCGTTTCCAAGACATAGTGGTCCAAATGCGGAATTTTTCCTTGTTCCATAATTTCTCCTTTTTGAAGGTATATTTATTTTTTAACAGAAATAAGCAATTTGTCAATTTACTTGGTTTTCCAAGCCCGGCCTGTATTGATATGCCAAGCATTAAAGCCGCTATAAATTTTGGGAATATCTACAATATTGCCTTCTTGGATGCCTTTGAGGTCTTTGGAGGCGATATAGGTGTTGTAGGGATTATAAAGGAATACCGCCGGGGCGTCAGAGATAATGAGGTTTTGTAACTCTTCGTATTTAGCATTGCGGCTGGCCATGTCAGTATCTTGGCGCGCTTTTTCCAGGAGGCGGTCGACATCATCATTTTTGTAAACAGAAAGATTTAAGCCCGGGTCTTCGGCTTGGGTGGAATGCCAGAAGGGAAACGGGTCGGGTATAGAGCCGAGAACTTCACCAAAAAGCAGGGCGTCATA
The DNA here is from genome assembly GCA_041651395.1 of Minisyncoccota bacterium. Lineage (GTDB taxonomy): Bacteria > Patescibacteriota > Minisyncoccia > Minisyncoccales > JAGOPM01 > JBAZJI01. Next base: position 724,267 of record JBAZJI010000001.1, on the reverse strand, counting down.
GCTGCGATTAACCAAAATGGTCTGACGCAGATCGGTAAGGGAATAAATAATAACCTCCACTTCTACGCCGGCTTTTTGCCATTGTTCCTGGATTTTATAGGCAACTTTTTTGAGACTTTCATCCTCGATAGTGGCCAGAGCAATCTTGAGCGGTTGGGGTGCTTGGGGCGCCGGGGCACAAAGTTCTGTCAATTTGGCGCGGGTACGCGCTTTGACTGCGCCAGTGGGAGTTTTAATACCATCGGGGTCCAAGAGCTCGCTGCGGTATTTTTCCTGTAACCTGTTTACGGCATTCTTAGTAGCCGTGTCAAAAATACCTGAGATTTTTTCTTCGGGATAGATTTTTTCGCTGGTTGTATTAAGCGAGGTTAAGCATTTTTGCAGACGTTTGACTTCTTCACCCATGGAGCCTTGCTTGAGCGTTTGGGTAAATTTGTAGCTGTCATTTTTTTCCGGTTTATACCACTTACCGTCCTTTTGGATATAGCCAAGCTTGCTGATGAGCTTTTGGGCTTGTTCCAAATTAAAATCGTATTTTATTTGGGCCGGAGCAAGGCCATAAACCTCGGGCAAAAGCGGGGAGTCAACCGGAGCGGCTTGGCCACTGAGTGCTTCGTTTATTATTTGCGCTTTATCAGTGGCATAGCTGAGGGCTTGCCGAAGGTCTTTGGATTGCAAATCTTTATTTTCGCCTTTGGTATTAAAAAATATGGCGAAATAGCGGGGCATGGAAAAATGATAAGTGGCAAAAGAATTATTAGAAAATGGTGTGTTATTGCGGTTTACAAACCCGGTTATCTGTTGGGAATTGGCCGCTTGGATAACCTGCTTATCATTCTCGAAAAATTTGAAAATGAGATTTTTGATAAAAGGTTTTTGGCCGTGGTATTTATTGAAGGCTGTAAGTTTAATGCTGGAAACGCGCCCGCGCGAATCGTATTTGATACTGTCGTTGACGCTTTTAAGCTGGAAGGGGCCGGTGCCAATGGGCTTAAAATTGTAAGGAGAGAGGGGGAACTGGGCGGCAGTGATGCTAGCCCAGATATGCTGGGGAATTACTTTGAAAGTGAGGCGCTCGGGAAAATCCGGATAGGCATTTTTGAGCCTGAAGCGTATGCCATAGTCGCTGATTTTTTCAATACTCACGCCTAGCCAGTTAGCGCGTAGCGAGCTTTTGTATTCGGGGTCTTGCATGGCTTTGACCGTGAATATGACGTCGTCGGCGGTTAAATGCTTGCCGTCATGCCAATAAACATTGTCTTTGAGCACGATTTCGTAAACCGTGCCATTCTCCTTAATTTCTGGCATGGAATCGGCAATGTCAGGGGAAACTGTTCCGCCGCGATCGTATTTGTAAAGCCCGGAGAAAACAAATTCTACCAAGGTCCGGTCTGTATCGGAGTTGGAAGAGTATATCGGGTTAATGGCGCTGGGCCCGCCTACCATTCCTTCGATATGTGTGCCCCCAAAAGCCGGGACCTCGACAGTATTTTTTTGTTGGAACCAGTAAATAAAGGCACCAAAAGAGGCGATACAGATTATCGCCAAAGCAAGCATGGTAATAGCTTCGCGCCTGTTGAGCACGCTTGGCAATTTAAGCCACTGCTTAAAAGAAGGTATTTTAGCCATTGAAAAAAATTAAACTTTGCCGGTTTACTTGATGGCCAAGCGAGCCAAAGACAGCGCGATGAAAATAATGCCAAAAACTATCGAGGCATAAAAAAGGTTTTTTTGCATTCCGCGCTGGGTGGAATAATGTTCAGAAGCTCCGCCAAATGCCGCGCCGATGGCCATGCCCCTTTGCTGGAGCAAGATGCAAATAATGGTGATAATAGCGGAAACCGTTTGGCCTATTGTGATGTAATCTGTAATCATACTTTGAATATTAAGGTCGCGAGGGCGTCGCAGACAAATACTATCAAGGTTGTCCAGAGGAGCCCGGCAATACCTATTAAATTAATTTCTACAAATATAATATCAATTATTTCAACGATAAAAATGCTTATGGCTAGGTAAATCAGGCCGGTAAATATCATCCGCAAGGGCTTACAAAGGGTGGCGCATACGCCCCAGAGGAGCCCGGCAAAGATAAAAACAGCCCAACCTCCCTGTTGCAAGTAGAAAAGCTTTTCGCCTAAAAGGCGGCTAGCAATCCAAAGCCCCGCTGAACCTGCAATGGAATGTATGAGCAATCCCAGAAGCATTGTGTTTTGACAATAGCATTAAAGGCTCTTTTGGTCAACCAAAAATTGGCAATGTCAAAGCCCAAATTTCAAATACCAAATTAATAAAGCAAATTTCAAATCTTGAAGTCTTTTTTGGATTTTTGGTTTGGCTTGGAACAATTTAGGCTTCGTCATTTGGATTTTTTTCAAAACGAAAGGCCGGAGTTTCCTCCGGCCGAGCCCTCGCGGGCTTTTTTAAGTGCAGTCATGGTCTATCGGAACAGCAGGGTCGAGTGTCAGTCTTTGGAATTGGAGTCCCCAGAAATCCTCGCCAGAGACTTCTTCTTCAATATCATACTTTTTTTTGCTTGGCTCTTCTTCGGGTTGCTTTGGTGCCGTTACGCTCCTTTCGATTGTTTGGTCTTCGGTTAAAAATATTTCAGCCAACATTTCTTCTTTGGCCATTTTAAGGGCAAAGGAGATTAAAGTTTCCGTGGCGTTGAAAGTGGCCTGGAAAGCCCCTTCAAGCAAATCCTTACTCTTTTGAGTATCGGGGAGAATGGCTGGGATATTGATGTCTGCCGGATTGAGAATGGCAATATTTACCTTGTTGGGGTGGCCGGATTCTTTTATCTTCCGCGCATATTCCAATCCTTCCTTCCAACCATCATTGGATTTGGCCAATTTTTTGGTGACTGGCGTAAAGCCATGTTTCAAAAAGGTCAGAATTAAACCGTAAAGCTTCAACCACCAAGGCGTTTTGCGCCCGGCAGTTGCTCGTTTACTTGGTCTGTTTGAAAGTATCAGCACATCAGTGGGCTGAAATTGCAGGATCATTTCCTCTAAGGGTAGGGCGGAAACGCCGCCGGCATCGAAAAGCTTTGTGCCATTGACTTCCACCATTTGCCCGCAAATTCCTTGCATGGAAATGGAAGCTCTAATCGCTTCGCTGGGGCAAGGGTCGGCATTGGCTGGGTTGATGATGTAAAGCAGTCCGCTTTTGTCCATGGCAGTTACATAAAGGTTGTTTTTTTCCGAAAACGCTTTGTTTCCCACATACTTGCTGCTGGCCCGATTTATCATGGCATTGATGGTCTGTTTAACATCCATGACACGCCAGAATCTCCAAAGCTTGGTTTGTTTTTTGCTTAGAGCCTCATCAAAGAAAAGTCTCGCTCCTCTTTGAAGGCCTTGAACACCTTCGGTTGCATAGGTTGCGATAATCGCGCCTACAGAATTGCCCAAGAAGTAGAAAGTATTGCTCAAAAGGTTCAACGTCGCCAAGGCTGTCGCCATGGCTGTAGTGTGAATGCCGCGTAGTGATCCTCCGGGAAAATAAATGAGAATTCTTTTCTTCTCCCATCCGGGCAGTTGCAAAGTTACGGTCAGCATGCTCTTAATAACCTCAATCAGATTTCTCTCCACCATTGGCGGTTTCTCCTTTCCGCGGCTCTAGGCCGTTTTCAATTCGGCTTGCGGGCCGCAATCTGTTTTCCAGCAATATACATGTAATCCGGCCTCATGGAGGCAAAAGATTAGGGTCAGAGATGCAACGAGAGCTTTCCAAATGTCGAAAAAAATCAGGCAGGTGGCAAAGATTGCCACTAGAAATGCGTTATAAACAAACCGGTCTTTTGTTTTTTCTTGATGGATATTTTTTCCCACTTTTCCTCCTTGTTGGCTTTTTGTCTTTTGGTTAAATCGGTAAAAATCTTCCGATATTCTATTGTTAAGACTATTGTTAATTATACCATATAAATCAATAAAAATCAAGATACGAAAAGGGCCGATTTGGTAAGTAAAAAGCGCCTAGGGCGCTTGGCTATTTAAGATTGAAAAGGATGATAACGATTAAGATAGAAAAGCCAAGCCAAAGCGCTTCCCAAAAAGCAAAGATCAAAATTCCCAAAATCGGGCAAAGGGCCAAAACAATTTTAAGGGTGCACCAATAGGCGCGGCAATCGGTTTCTACTCCTTGGAAAGGGGGGAATTCTCGGCCGGGATTATTGCCTTGGGCCAGTAATTCATAATGTTTACACTCGAACATTTTTACCTCCTTTGCGGTAATCTTCCAGAGAAATGAAGCTTATAGTATAGTTTTGGGCGAAATATGCAGCTAGTGGGGCAAGGAGTGCGAGTATTATTATCGTTATACAGAGCCACCAAGGATGTTCCATCCATAAAGACAGCGCCATCAATGCCAAAGACAATATTTTTACCCGTTTCATGAATCTAATATCGCTTTCCATCAGACCTCCTTTTGTTTTGAAATATCTGTTTTCTGCTTACGCCATTATCTGTTATTAGTCAAATAAAGAACCGCCCTTTTAAGCGGTTTTTGAATTTTCAATATCGATCAGATATTGTTTGAGCATTTTTTCCTCGAATTCTTTCCAGCTTTGTTTGCGGGCAGGGGTGTCGTATTTTTGGGCGACGTATTGTCGGTATCGGTCAATGCTTATCGCTTCTAAAAATTTGAAGCTGGAAAAAACAGAATTGAGAATTACAACAATCAGTATTCCGGGAATGGCGAGCAAGTACCAAAAATTTCCTTTGGCCAGAACAATATCGATGTTGATAGCAATACCGATGATTCCAACTGTTAGCGACCAGCAAGCGAGAATGGAATAGTATAATGTAAAGCAGAGCCGGGAAATGATAAAGCTATTTGCCATCACGCAACAGCCAGCTACATAAGCGCAAGTCCATCTCATCATGCCATCTTGGAATAGGCTAAGGGAAAAGAAAGTGAGCCCACAAAGAAGTGTAGCAAGGGATAAAATTGCCCTCATTTTGTTTCTTTTCCAGGCAATACTTATGCCGGTGGGCAGATAGATTATCGTCTCGCGCCAAAGCTGCCATATTATTTGGGGCCAACGTTTACTGATTTTGGGCAGGTTCCTCCTTTTGCAGGGGAATATTTTTATATTCAATTCAATCCTCCATTTTTGAAATTTCTATTCATACTATAGAACAAAAAAATTAAAAGTCAAATTAAAAACTCCTGCCCGGCGGCAGGAATTTTTTAGTACATTTTTATCTTTTTATTATTGAAGTCCGTGAATTCTTTAGCATCGAATTTCCAGAAATTTTGTGGCACAGTCACTTTGCCACAGCCGCCCGGAACATCAATGACGTGCTTAGGGAAGGCAATGCCCGAAAGGGTTTTGCGTAGCTGGGTCATTATTTTTATCTCTTTTTCAATCGGCACGATAAAATGTTCGGCGCCTCTCACCAGGTCGCAGTGGCCAATCATATAAGGCTTAACACCGATTTCCGCTAAGCCGTTAAAAAGTTGGTAAAGGATTTCGTAATTGTCATTGATGCCTTTTAAGAATACCGATTGGGCCAAAATCATCGCGCCGCTTTTTTTCAGCTCACGAATGGCTTGGACAGTTTCTGGGTTTATTTCGTGCGGATGTTCAAAGTGCACCACGATATAAAGTGACTGTTCTTTGATTTTGTTAAGCGTGTCACTGATGCTCTTGTCTATGCGGCTAGGGTCGGAAACCGGCAGGCGGGTGTGGATGCGGATTATTTTTATCTGTTTGAGTTTGGAGAATTTACTGATGGCATAATCAAGCAGAGCGGGTTTCATGAAAGGGTCCCCGCCCGAAAAAATTATTTCATTAATTTTTTCATTGGCTTTGACGGCGCGCAAGGCTTGGTCCACATCAATCTCATTCATGTCAAATTCATCCATGTTGGCATGGCGCCGCCGGGTACAAAAGCGGCAATAAGCCGCGCATTGCGAGGTCAAGCAGAGAAGGGCCCGCCTGGGATACTTATGTATTAGGCCTTTTGATTTGCGGTATTTGGAATCCTCCATGAAAGGATCTTCTTTTCCCAAAGCCAGCCTCTCCTCATATTTGGATGGGTAAAATTGGTTTTTTATTCCTTGGCTTTTTTGGGCCAGTTTTTCGATATGTTTGGTAACCCTGAATTCCATTTTCTAAAACAAAAAAAGGCGTTTGAAACCTTTTTTTGGCAATTAGTTTCGTTTAAGTTATATCAGATTTTATGTATTTTGAAAAGGGGAAGGCTTTGAAAGAATTTGTTTTTCCATTGATAGGAGCTTTGGAGGAAATCCACTCGATGCATGCCCAGTTTGATGGCATCATCGATTTCGAATAGGTTCATAAAATTGCCAATTCCCGAAAAGCGCGTGCAGTCGTAGCCGCATTTGACCGCAAAGTAGCAGCCGTTATAAAGGCAGACCAAATCCACACCCGCTATTTTTTTGCCGACTCGAATCGAGATCATTCTGGCTTGATACGATTTGCCCGAAAGAAGGATGACATTTTTGAAAGCACGAACACGGCGCGGGTCTTCCCAGTCGGTATCTTCTCCTTTTTTAGCAAAGCGCTCTTCTGATAGCTTAATAAGGTGTTTAAGGTCGTTGAATTTGTTTATCTCGATTTTGGGCCGCATTTTCTCGATGCGATTGCGGTCTTTGCGCATGTTGCGCCTATCGTTCTTTTTTATGCCTTTAAGATAATCTTCATGATGTAAAAATCCTATTAAGTCCAAAATGTATTTGGGATCATCCTCGCCTAGGCCTTCGATTTTTTTGTCTAAGGCAATGACGCTGGGGGAGAGCGCATCAAGAATCAGCGGCTTCGGGGAGGCTTCCAAAAGGATTTTGACGCTCTCCGGGCTGTCGGCGAAAAAATCAACTTCTTCCTGCCAATTTGTCCCGAACCAAATATAGCGCTTATCCTCTTGGTCGTAGCAAAGTGGCAGCAGGGCAACATTTTGCCCGGCTTTTTTCAAAACCATGAAATACGGTTTGAACTTATAGGCTTTTTGGAAGGCCAAGCGGAATTCCCAAGTGTCAAAGAGGGTGCGCTTGGGTGAAAATTCATGCCAGAGCTTTTCACATTTTTTTAGCGTACTGACAATATTAATTTCCGGTTTTTTCTCGGACATAAAAAAAGGGCCTGATCCGCTTTTTGGCTCTTGAGTGTTACGTATTTTTTTTCTAGATTTTTTTCCAAGAATGGAAACCGCCCCAGCCGCAGTTTTTAGCATAATCGGTCCGGGCATATTTTTGTCCGTCTAATAAAATTATAGGGTGAGTTTTCGTGAAGTCAATGAAAAATGCTCTGTGGAAAAATAATTTGTCGCAATTATTGCCAGCGAATTTTTACAGTGGTATAATTTTATAGAGTCTTTTCTCTTGGAATTTTAATTTTGCAAACTTAAAACTAAAAACAATGGAAAATAAAAGCATCGTTTTTTATATCGTGATAGCCGCTTTGATAATCGGTTCGTTCTTGTTGGGAATGCTTGTTGGCAATGCCAATGGGATGAAGGATGGTTTAGCCAAGGGCTACACAAAAGGGGCACAAGAGAAAGAAGCCGAATGGGTTAAAAAAGTCCAAGAGGTTTATAATGTGGCTCCGGAGCCTAGTGAAATTTTCAGCTATACTGGCATTGTTGATTCGGTCAGCGGCGATACTTTCAAGCTTAAAATTACCATTTCCCGCCGCCACCCGTTTGAAAACGAAACCGTCATAATCAAAACAGTGAAGACCAGTGCCAATACGAGGATTTTGCAACAAATCCAAAAAGACCAAAAGCAGATTGATGAGGAATTGGAAACTTCCCGCAAGACCAAAACACCCGCGCCCATGCCTTTTTATAATAAGGTGATTACGATGGGCGAAATCAAGGCTAATGCCATGGTGACGGTCACTAGCAACCAGAATATGAAGAACGTCAACGAGATTACGCCCGATACCGTGTTGCTCATTAAGTGATATTGGAGGCGGGGCTTTTAGGCCCCGCCTTTTGGTTATACAATTTATTAAAGTTATGATTATCGGCCTTTTAGACATGGATGCTTTTTTCGCCGCCGTGGAAGAGCGTGACAATCCAAAATTGCGCGGCTTGGGCGTGGTAGTGGGCTCTGACCCGAAAGGCGGGCAGGGCCGGGGTGTGGTTTCTACAGCCAATTATGTGGCGCGCCGATTTGGTATCCACTCGGGCATGCCGATTTCTTTTGCTTGGCGCTCCGCCCAAGAGGGCGAGAAAAAAACCGGCATTAAAACATTTTTTGTGCCCGTGGATATGCCTAAGCTTGAGCGGGAAAGCGAACGGGTCATGAAAACTCTCCGCCGGTTTTCCCCCTTAGTGGAGCAGGGCAGTGTAGACGAAGCTTATTTTGATTTGTCCGCGGCTAAAAATTATTCTTCGGCAGCGGGTTTGGCGCGGGAGATAAAACGCGCCATCAGGGAGGAGCGGGGTTTAACTTGCTCTATCGGCATTGGTCCAAATAAATTGATAGCGAAAATAGCTTCGGGCGCGCATAAGCCCGATGGGTTAACCGTAGTGGAGGAAAAAGATGTGCAGGCCTTTTTAGATAAGCTAGATGTTGGCGAGCTACCCGGAGTTGGCCCCAAAACTAAGGAAAAACTGAAGGATTTAGGCATTCTTTCCATAAGGGATTTGCGGCGCAAAATGACTTTACACAATTTGGAAGCTATTTTCGGCAAATTCGGCAAGAGTATGTATCATAAAGCACGCGGCTTTGATGAAAGCCCGTTGTTGCCGGAGCATGAGGCAAAAACCATTGGAGCTAGTGAAACTTTCCAAAAAGATACACGTAACTTCCGCTTCATTGCCGAGCGGATATCTTTGATGTGCGAGGAAATAATTTATCGGCTTAAGCAGGATGGTTTTCAAAAATTTTCCCACATAACTTTGACTGTCCGTTTTTTGGATTTTGAAACAAAAGACCGTGGCATTACACTGGCGACACCGCTTAACTCGCAAAAAGATTTGGAATTCGAAATTACCAAGCTTTTGATGCCATTTTTCGACAAACGAGACAACCCGAAGAAAAAAATGATAAGATTAGTAGGAGTGAGGGTAGGGAAATTACAATAGCTAAATTACGAATGCCAAATCAATTTCAAAATCCGAATATAAATAAGAAATTTGATTATGTTTCTAAAAATTAAGGCTTTTCCGGATAGTAAAAAAGAAGAAGTTATCGAAAAGGGCGCGGATAAATTTTGGATTTATGTAAAAGCGCCCGCCAGCCGCGGTTTGGCCAACGAGGCGGTTTTGAGCCTCCTCGCCAAACATTTAAGCGTGCCGTTAAATAAAATACGTTTGATAAAGGGGGCGCGCACCCCTTCCAAAATAGTAGAAATAATTAATCAAGAAAAATTATGGAAATAAGACATTTGGTTGTTGGCGAATTAATCACTAATTGTTATTTATTATTCTCAGAAAAAGAGTTGGCCATCATTGATCCGGGTGGTTCTCTGGAGCGTATTGTCAATGAAATTTCTAAAACCGGGGCTAGGCCAAAATATATAATTTTGACGCACTGGCATACTGATCATACCGATTGTGCGCTAGATTTGCAGCGCAAATTTGGAGCGCAAATCCTTATCCATCAGGAGGAGGAAAAATATTTGAAGTTTTCCCCAGACAGATTTTTGAAAAATGGTGATATAATTAAAATCGGAAGTGAAAGTTTAGAAGTTATCCATACGCCCGGCCATACGCAGGGCAGCATTTGCTTAAAAGTTGGACAAAAACTTTTTACCGGGGATCTTTTATTCATCGACGGGGTAGGCAGAACGGATTTACCCGGCGGCAGCGACAGCCAAATAAAAGAGTCTTTGCAGTTGATTTCGGGGATTATCAAACCCGGAATGGAAATCCTGCCCGGCCACGGCGAAACCTATCTGGCAAAAAAATAAATGGGTATTCCGAAAATAATAAAATATTTTTTACCCGCTTTGATAATTCTGGGATTTTGTGAAATGGGATTCCACGCTTTTTTGCGTTATCTGGAAAACCAGAATGAAAAGATGGCTGAGGCTTATTCGCATAGCCTTTACGCTCAGTTCCAAAACCGCCCTCTTGAGCTTAAAAGAGTTGCGCAGTTGCCTAAGGCCTCGGTTCGCTCTGTTGTCCAAACGGCAATGCCGCAAGCCGTAGCCGGCGAGCCGGAAGCTATTAATCTGGATACTTATAAAAAATTAGTTGTCGGGAAAGAAGTTTTCGATGTGGAGATTTCTTTAACCGACCCGGAAAAATCTTTGGGCCTGGCCGGGCGGCAAAGTTTAGCTGAAAAGCAGGGCATGCTTTTTATTTTTGACAAGCGAAGCAGTTATTCTTTTTGGATGAAGGGTATGGAGATACCCATTGACTTTATTTGGATTGCAGGCAATAAAGTAGTGCAGATTGACCGCAACATTGATCCCAAATATTTTGCCCCGCCAAAGTTTATTGAGCCAGCTGAGCCGGTAGATGCTGTTTTAGAGCTTAATGCCGGAACCTGTGACGCTTTCGGGTTAAAGAAAGGAGATACGGTCGATTTTCGATTCTAAAATGATAGATTTCAAAATTCTCAAAAAATCAAAAAAATCCAGAGCAAGGCTGGGCGTTTTAAGAACGCCCCACGGGGAAGTGGAGACCCCGGCTTTGGTGGGCGTGGCTACCCAAGCCACGGTCAAGGCGCTAACTTGCGAAGAGGTTAAAATTGCCAAATCGCAAATTTTGATTAGCAACACTTATCATTTGCATATCCGGCCCGGTGAGGCGGTAGTGGAGAAGGCCGGCAAATTGCATAAATTTATGAATTGGGGTGGCGCCCTAATGACCGATTCGGGTGGGTTCCAAGTTTTTTCCCTGGGCTTTGGCAAAGACTACGGCGTGGGTAAAACTTTCCGGGAAGAATGGGACAAAGCCAAGACCGAAATCACCAAAGGGCAGCAGCCACAAAACATGAAGATTACCAAGGACGGAGTGTGGTTTCGTTCTTATTTGGATGGCCGTGAATTATTTTTAGGGCCCAAAGAGTCTATCCGTATCCAGGAGAGGCTGGGCGCTGATATTATTTTTGCTTTTGACGAATGCACGCCCACACTTTCTAATCATGAGTATGCCAAAGATTCGATGCTTAAAACCCATGACTGGGCCACCAAATGCGTGAAAGCAAAAAAGTCCGACCAAGCGCTTTACGGAATCGTGCAGGGCTCTAAGTTTAAGGATCTGCGCGAGGAATCGGCTAAATTTATCAGTTCTCTGGATGTGGCCGGTTTTGGTATTGGTGGAGATTTAGGGGAGAGCAAAAAAGGAACTAAGCAGGTTTTGGATTGGGTAATCCCGAATTTAGACGAGCGTAAGCCGCGTCACCTTTTGGGCATTGGCAAGCTCGATGATATGAAAATAATCGTCCAGGGCGGAGCTGATACTTTTGATTGCACCGTGCCAACGCATTACGCAAGGCGTGGCGCAGTTTTTACCAGTTTGGGCCGCATCGATATTGATAAAACCAGATATCTTAAAGATCAAAAACCCTTGGATAAAAACTGTAAATGCCCGGTTTGCCAAACTTACAGCCGCAGTTATTTGTGCCATCTCTTCCGCGCCAGAGAGCTTACGGCTTTTAAGTTTTTAACTCTGCATAATCTTTTCTACTTTAATACTGTGGTAGAAAATTTGCGCAAGGACATCAAAAACGGCAAATTGTAATATGGTTTCTCCGCGGAACAAAAAAGAACTCATTAACGACATTAGGCACGGCGCAGTCGGAATTATTCCGACCGATACTGTTTATGGCATTGTGGCCTCGGCCAAACATAGCGAGGCCGTGGAGCGCATTTATGAGCTTAAGGGCCGGGATTCTAATAAGCCTTTTGTAATTTTAATTTCTTCTTTGCACGATTTAAGTTTATTCCGCGTGCCGCTTTCCCAAACCGCGCATAATATTTTATCCAAGATCTGGCCAGCAGAGATTTCGGTTATTTTGCCTTGCAAACAGAAGCGGTTTTATTATTTGCATCGGGGGCGCAAATCTTTAGCTTTTCGGATGCCTCATAACCATAAATTACTTGAGCTTTTGAAAAAGACCGGCCCGCTGGCCAGTTCCTCGGCTAATTTAAGCGGGCAGCCGGCTTCCAAGAATATTGCGCAGGCCAAAGAATATTTTGCCCGCCAAGTGGATTTTTATGTCAGTGGCGGGGAGCTTAATAATCCGCCATCAACCTTGGTTGAAATCCGTGGCAAGAAGATTTTTGTAAAAAGGCAAGGGAGTGTTAAAATTGATAAGGCCATCGCGCCCTAGCATGATTTCTAAAGGCATAGCCACATTTACTCTGGATACGGGGAAATGCCCCCCTTGGCTTTTTGCGCGTATGGAAAAGCTTGGTCGGGAAATGATAAGAGTGATTATAGAAGAGTACGGGCCAGACGAAATGGTCCGCCGTTTGGCCGATCCGGTTTGGTTCCAGTCTTTGGGCACTGTTTTGGCATTTGATTGGAATGCTTCGGGCCTTACTACTACGCTTACTGCCGCGCTCAAATCCGCCATTAGGATGCATGAGCGCGAATTAGGATTTTTTATTTGTGGAGGTAAGGGCAAAACTTCACTTAAAGTTCCCGAGGAAATCGATAATTGGGCGCAGCGCCTTTCCTTGCCTTATGGCAGCTTGGACACATTGGCCTACAATAGCAAAATGGCTGCCAAAGTTGATTCGAGCTTGGTCCAAGACGGTTATCAAATCTACCATCATTGTTTTGTTTTTTCGCGGTCTGGCAGCTGGGCAGTTATTCAACAGGGTATGAATACCGGCAATGCCACGGCTCGCCGCTATCATTGGCATTCGGATAAGGCCAGCGATCTGATTGTCGAGCCGCATACTGGCATTGCTTCGCAGGTAGTTGCGCCCACGCTTGATTTAACCTCGCATCAGAGCGACAAAAACCGCGATATTTCTTTGCAGATGGCCAATGGTAATTATTATTCCTTGGTGCGCGATTTGAAGATAATCGATAAATATTCGTATAAATTAGTAGATACTGTCCGCGCCACAGACGGGCAGCAACAATTAGTAAAGCTCGATTTGCATGATCATGATTTTTATTCCCATCCGGTAGAGGCGCAAAATTTTTTGGTAAGTCCTTATTTGAAAAAGATACTCTATAAGGTATGCTCTTATAAACCCGAGAATTACCGCAATATTTTGGAGATCGCCGGCGTGGGGCCAAAAACCATTCGGGCTTTGTCACTGGTTTCCGAAGTAATCTACGGTGCCAAACCAAGCTATACTGATCCGGCGCGCTATTCTTTTGCTCACGGGGGTAAAGACGGTATCCCGTTTCCGGTTGATTTGGATACATACGACAATACAATTAAATTTTTTCGTCGTGCTATTCCTAGGCTTAATGCCAGTGCTGCGGAAAAAGCCAAGATGCAAAAAAAGCTCGATTCAATAGAATTCAAAACTTTATGGCAACAAAAAACAGGATTTTCGTCATAAAATCAACGGGCAAGGTCGAACCTTTTTCCTTGCGCAAAGTATTCATTTCTGCCAAAAATGCCGGGGCGGGCCGGGAGCAGGCCATCAAGATAGCCCAAACCATCGAGAAGGAGGCGCATTCGGGAATGAACACTTCAGAAATTTATGAAAAGGTAAAATATTTGCTCCGAGCCCAGTCGCTTAAGGCTTCGATTAAGTTTTCACTCAAGGAAGCCATGCGCCGTTTGGGGCCCACGGGATTTAATTTTGAAAAATTTGTAGCTGAGATTTTGGAGCGGGAGGGTTATTACGTCCAAATTAATCAGCGTCTCGATGGAAAGATTATCCCTAAATACGAAGTAGATTTTATCGCCAGAAAGGGCCGGGAGGTTTTGTTGGGCGAGTGCAAATACCATTGGATGGCTAATGATAAAATTGATTTGAAGGTGGCGCTTTATAATTACGCGAGGTTTTTGGACATTATGGATGGGGCATTTTTCAAATCCAAGGAATATAAGGGATGCAGAGTGCGCCCAATGATAGTTTCCAATGTGCAATTTACAAATTTGGTAATCCAATATGCTGAAGCCAAAGGCATCTCGCTTTTGGGCTGGCATTACCCTAAAGCTATTGGTTTGGAAACTTTGATAGAAGAGCAAAAGCTTTATCCGGCTACCATTTTGCCCTCCTTTGACCGCAAATACGACAAAGAGCTCTCTGATCACAAGATAAATTTAGCCAAGGAATTTTTGGAACATAATCCGGAGAAATTTGCGCAACAATTGGGAATGCCCGAGAGCGTTGTGCGTAAACTCTATGAAGAGGCCAGGATTTTATTGGAGAACGGGAAAAACCATTTTGATAAAAGCGAGTAATTCTGGTTTAATATAAGAAAGCTATGAAATGCCCAACCTGCAAAGCGGAATTAAAAAAATACACGATGCACGAAACTGCCGTGGATTATTGTTTGGATTGCGGCGGTTATTGGTTGGATATCGGTGAATTGCAAAATGTTTTCTCTAAAGATGATTTGGATATGCGCTGGATGGAAACCGACCTTTGGAAAGACCCCAAGCAGTCTCGCATGGTGCCCGACGGGCGTCTTTGCCCGCATTGCCGGGTGGCTTTGCATACTTTTGAGTATGGGGATTCAGGCATTAAGGTGGATGTTTGCCGAATTTGCGAGGGCCTGTGGTTAGATAAGGGGGAAATCGGCGGGCTGCTTCAATATTTCAAAGATAGGGGGCAATACGAGATACTGCACCACTATGGGGAAGTTTTGGCCGAAGAAGCTTGGGAAGTGTTTTCCGGCCCCAAGGGGCAAAAAGAGGAGCTGGCGGATTTTTTAGCCGTAATCAAACTTTTGCGCTATAAATTTTTAGCGCAGTGGAATGCCTTTTCGCGATCATTAATGAACATACCAAAATAATATGAATGGAAAATTATTAAATACGATTTTTGGCTTTGCCGCTATTGTTGGCATCATGGGCTTTATCGCTTACCAAAGTAAGCTAGCCAAAGACGCCAAATGCAATCCACCGCCGGGTGTGGTTTTCTTTTATGGAGTGACCTGCCCACACTGCAAGAATGTGGAAAAATATTTTGATGAGGAAAATGTGCGGCAAAAGTATAATTTTAAGGAATTAGAAGTTTATAACGATAAGAACAACCGCCAGATGCTTACTGAGGCGGCTAAATGCTGCCAAATGGATGTGACGAGAATCGGCGTGCCATTTTTGTGGACTGCGGAGAAGACTTGCATTACCGGGGATCAACCCATCATCGATTATTTCAAGAACAAACTTGCCCAATAAATATGGAAAATAAATTTGTAAAAATTTTTTCTCTTTCAATCCTTTCACTGCTTTTGGCGCAAAGTGCCTTGGCGGTCTGCCCGGTTTGTACCATTGCCGTGGTAGCGGGCGCGGGATTTTCGCGGATGGTCGGTATTGATGATACGATTAGCGGCCTTTGGATGGGAGGGCTTTTGACTTCTATCTCGCTTTGGACCATTGTCTGGCTGGATAAGAAGGGAATAAAATTTTTTTTGAAGCGTAAAATAGTATATATCCTGTATTTTGCCGCGGCTTATTATTCATTGCTTTGGGCTAATATGCTGGGCACGGATTGCGAAAAAATCTGGAGTTTTCCTAAAATTTTAGTAGGCATAGTTATCGGTGGGTTCTTATTCCGTTTCGGTGAGTGGTTGGAGGAGAAAATCCGCCAGATTAATCAGGGGGAAGTTTATATGTATTTCCAAAAAGTTATTGTGCCTATCGGGCTTTTATCCTTGGCAAGTTTAGTTTTCTATTATATAACCAAGTGTTAAACATCTATTAATATGGACCAACAAAAATACGAAGAATTATTGCAAAAAGTAGAGGCGGGCGGCGCCAAGAAGCTGGATTTATCAGCCGACGAGGATTTGTCAGTGGCCATTATGAATTTAGTGGGCATTGAGGAGCACCTGTTTTTTACGGCCGAGAAAACCAATAACCCCCAATACTTTGATATCTTAAACGAAGTACGCACTATGCGCACCGACCTCCTTAAAAAGATAATTAGGGAGTATGAGGGCGAGGTTTGGTGTATCTCCAAACATTTATTGGCGGCCAGTTATCGGCTTTATGAGGTTGCTACCAAGGAGCTAAAGAGGGGAAATAAGGAAGAATCAAAGAATTTGTTTGATAAGGCTTATACATTGTATTCACTTTTTTGGGCGCTTAATTTGAAATTGGTGAGCGCTGGGGACGTGAAGAAAATTCCCGATGAAGCGCTGAATAAGAGCGACAAAAAGCCCGAAGGTTTTATGGGTAAGTTCGGAGATTTGGTTAAAAAAGTCATTGATTGCTGTATTGAATAAGTTAGTGTTGACACATTTGGATAATATGTTAGTATTAATTATCAAATAAAAAGTCCATGAATTGTTTGGCTTCCAGACAATTTAATATGATTTGTAAGAAGGGCATGTTGAAGGCCATTTTTGCGTGGACTGCATTTTGTTTGATCTGATAAGCATTTTGATCAAAAAAGCGGTCCGCAGAGGGCCGCTTTTTGTTTTCGGTACATTCAAAATTTATTTAGGGAAGCCATCCTCAAATGGCAGAGAAGGAGAGAAATGATGAGCATTTGTATCGATGAAGGAAAGAGAACGTTAGAAATATTGCCGGCACATTACGAAAATGAAGGATGTCGCAAAGTTGGTGCGCGAATTTGTGGTTTTAGTGTCGAAGAATGCTACCAAAAGGCTGTTAAGCTTTTTGGTATGCAGCGAATGTCTGGTGTGGTCTATTACAAGTTAGAGCCGGGATTTGCCGATCAGGATTTTAACGATTCGCTTTTTCTGTGTGGTCACGGTCAGCGGGAAGTCTGTGTTTCTTTTTGGGAGATAGCCTAAAATAATAGCCCTTCATTATAGAAGGGCTTTTTCATAGTCCGATTTCCTTCGAAATCTCCTGCATAGCCTGCAAAACAATAGCGATAATTTCCACTAAAGGCATTTCTAAAAGTTTTTCTCCATTGCGGATAATGTCGCGGTTAGCTCCCTTGGCAAAGGATTTTTCATCCATTCGATTAAGCACGGTTTCAACTTTTACTTCAGCAATTTTTTTGGAAGGTAGCACTAAAGCCGTGGCTACAATGAGGCCGGTGAGGGGGTCGATCGAGCGCAAGGCTTTACCCATTTTGCTTTGGGGCTCTTGGCCATGAGCTTCGTTGTGGGCTAGAATTGCTTGGCAGATTTCTTCGCTTAAGCCGTTTTCTTGGCAGATCTGCGCGCCAAGCTTTGAATGTTCGCTCAACCTATCCGGGACTACCATTGAATAATCGACATCATGTAAAAGCCCGGCCAAGGCCCAATCGCTTTCATTTTCGTCAAAGTGAATGGCTAAAGCTTTCATGGCCGCCTCTACGGCCAAACTGTGCTTGATGAGATTTTTGTTTTGTAATTTGGAATTGAGCAAATCCAAAGCAATTTGTCTTTGCATATTTGTGGAAATTGTTTTTGTTCATGCAATCTTAAAATGATATCATAAAATTGTCAAAACTATGGCCGCAACTCAGCAGCTGATTGATTATGTCAAAAATCGTTTAGAAACGGATGAATCTCAGCTCAAAATAAAAGATGAGCTGAAAGCCAATGGCTGGACTGACGTAGACATTAGCGAAGCCTTCATAGCCAATGGTATCGGCATGCCGTTGCCGGTCAAAAAGCGTTCGCCTTGGACGATCGCCTTTTTATTTTTCTCTTCAATTGGTTTTATCGTGGCCGGCTATTGCGCCTATGATAATTTGGCCCGCCCGCAAGCTAAGTTTTTACTAGAAAAATCTTTTGAAAAATTACAGAGCCTGAAATACTATTCTATGCAAATGGAGGCCAAGGCTGAGGCTTATATGTCCGGGCAGAAAGTTACGGCCGAGCTGGCTGGCGCGGCCGATAATGATTTTGAATTTTTAGATAATCCGCAGAATAAAACAGAATTGGCGCTTACTTCTTCTTTGACTCCCGAGATTAAGGTTGGGGCAATTTATAAAGATGGGGCATTATATTTTAATTCCGATTATGTTAATGAATTTCTGGGAGAGAGATTTTCTTCGAATGTGGGGCGCGGCACGTGGCTAAAAATTGAAAAACAGGATGTAGAAAAAATTGCCAATTCGCTTGGCGCTTCCAATCCGGAAATCGAATCTCACCTTAAAGGTTATTACGAAAAAGGCCTTAAAGGTAGAACGCTATTCCAAGATGCTGCATTAAGCACTTTTACGGAAAGTAAATTTGTTTCTGTCGGGAATTATTTGGGTAAGAAAAAAATCGGCAACGATTCGGTTTATGCCTTTGAATTGCTTTTTGATCGCCAAAAATTTTCCCAATTTCTCTATGATGTTATCAGGCGCAGCGGCGGGGAAGTAAGCCAAGAAGTAGTGGAAAAGATAGTAGATATGCTTTCAGTTAAACAGATTGAGTTATGGGTGATGCATGATTATACGCCGCGCCGATTAATAATTAATGGAGATATTGTTTTGGACGAGCCAAGTTATGAAACGCCAAAAATCGTTTTTTCTCTGGAAGGGCAGTGGCTAAATATTAATAAGAAGCCAGAGATTGTTGCGCCGGTTAAAAATATTGTGAGTATTGCCGAGCTGATGCGCCAACCGACGAACACAGTAAAGGAACCGTAAGATATGACTATCAATATTTAATTGAAACAGCCCGCCATACGGCGGGCTTATTATTTTTCTTTGACTAAGAGCCAATTCTTAGGATCTTCGGTGAACTTCACTAAGGCGTAGCGGCCTTCCATTTTTTGCCCGCGGGCAAAAAATATTATTTTCCTGCGACTCTGCTCAATAATTTTGTATGTGCCCCTGTCCCAGATTTTTACTTTACCCCCGCCATATTCTCCTTCGGGGATTTCTCCTTCAAAATTAGCATATTCTAATGGATGGTCTTCAACGGCCACGGCTAAAAACTTTTCTCCTTTTTCTAAAGGTATTTGTTTGGGCACGGCCCAAGATTTCAAAATTCCTTCCATTTCTAGGCGCAAATCAAAGTGATGGTGGCTGGCCCAATGCTCTTGCACTACAAAAACTGGTTCGTGCTTTTTGGAAGCAGGGGAAGGCGTGCCTTTGGGTTCTTTAGTTTTCTTAAAATCCCTCTTTATTTGGTATTTATTGAGCAAATCTCCCAATTTGTTCCAATCTTTATCGGGCATGTGATTTGCTATTATTGTAGCAAAAACAAGGGTAAAAACAGCTTGATTTTTTGCAAAAATGTGCTATAATTATAACAAGTTCACGAAAAATAGAATAAGGATAATAAGGAGGAGATAAATGAAACCCAATTTCCGTTGGCCGAAAGAAGGATTAGTTTTTGCACACCTCATACACCCAATGAATAGTGCCTATGATGATTTTAGTAAGGCCTTTCCATGGCTGAAGAATATCTTTAGTATTTTTTCTTCAATTTATAATTGTTTCCTAATCAAGAAATTCTACAAGAAAGTCTTGAAGAGGGAGCTGAAAAAAGAGCCTTTGGAGGTGTTTGAGAGTTGGTTGAAAAAAAATATGCAAAAGCTTCCACCATTTGCTTTCCGATGTCAGATCAAAGGTTCAGGAAAGGTTGTTGGTTGGATAATTGCAGTCCCGGTTATGGCAAGGAATTTGTTAAATCCTTCGCCCAAGTATAAGGTTCCGGCTATGCGTAAAATAGTCCAAGCCTTAAAGCTTGCTCGGTTTCTTGGGGCAAAGATAGTTAGCCTTGGAGCCTTGACGTCGGTTGTTAGCAATGGTGGAAATGATCTTGTTGGTTCAGTCAAAGGAATTACCGTAATCAATGGTAATTGGCTGACAGCATACATAACAAAAAAGTTGCCACTCGATGTCTATGAGAAGATATGGGGAGATGGGAAACCGGTAGTAGCCGTTGTAGGTGCTACAGGATCCATTGGGTCCGCTGTTTCTCAGATGTTGGCCGACGATGGATACGATTTGATTTGTATTGCACGCGACCAGAGCGAATTGGCAAATTTACAGTCTTCTGTCAGCAAAAGGGCACCGGGCAGTTCTAGCAAGCTAACTGTCAGCTCCGATATTTCCCGAATCAAAGATGCGAACTTGGTAATAGTTGCAACCAGCTCGACTGATGCAATTATCAAGCCAGAACACCTTGGATTCGGCGCGGTAGTTTACGACATAACTTGGCCTAGGAATACTTCTAAGTCTATTTTGACAACAAGACCTGATGTCGTAATTGTGGATGGTGGGGTTCTATTTACTCCGAACATTATTTATCGATTCAATCTCGAGCCAACCCCTCAGTATATTCATGCCTGCATCAGTAATGCAATACTGATGGCATATGAAGGGAGGAAAGAGGATCAGGTTGGCAAGGTAGATGTTGACGGAGCGAAGAGAGAGGGTAGAAATTTCGAATCTCATCCCGAATTGATAGAGT
The DNA here is from genome assembly GCA_041651395.1 of Minisyncoccota bacterium. Lineage (GTDB taxonomy): Bacteria > Patescibacteriota > Minisyncoccia > Minisyncoccales > JAGOPM01 > JBAZJI01. The sequence continues at coordinate 703,886 of JBAZJI010000001.1, read as the reverse complement.
GCGCAGAATTCACAAGTTTTGGTGAAAAAATAAAAATAGGTCAAGCGGAAGCTTGACCTCTTTGTTTATTGTTTTTGTCGTATAAATTAATTAAACTAAAGTAGTATGATTCTTGCCGCTCAATTAGCACTAATAAGCGGAATTTTGAATTTGGGGCTTGCCCTTATATTGTTTTTTAATAAGAATCCAAAAAGAGAAAACAAGATATATGCGATATCTTGTTTTGTTGCGTCTCAATGGTTGTTTACGACTGTGGTAATGTTTGGCAGTACAACTGATTCTGATATACTTTTTTGGGATCGTCTTGCAAATATTGCAGTTTTGTTTATCCCGGTTCTGATGTTCCACTTTAGCTTAGTCTTCTCTGGTCAGGATGATAAAAAAAGTCTATTTTTATGGATTGGGTATATCGTTGCTGTTTGCTATATTTATTTGACCCAGACAGATAAATTTTATAATGGCGTGTTTACTTATGAATGGGGTAAGCATGCAAGGGCTCAGTTCTATCATGACATTTGGTTTATTGTATTCATTTTTTACACCATTCTATTCTTTTTTAATATCATCAGAATATTTCTAAAAAGCTCTGGTAGTCAAAAGAATCAAGCAAGGATAATTCTCATTGGTTTTGCCGTCTATGCCGTGGCAGGATTGGCAATTTTGCCAGCATATAATATTGGCCTATTCCCAATTTCTTATCTCGCAATTCCTATTAGTACTATTATCGTAATTTACGCCATTCTTCGCTACCGCTTTATGGATATCAGTTTTGTAGTAGGGCGAGGATTTATTTATGCCTCTACATATTTAACCATCATTGGCTCGGCCTTCCTTTTGGTCTTCGGCCATAATTATTTGGGGTACTCGATCCCTGCCACCTATTTATGGTCTGCGCTTTTGGCTTTGGGCGTTATTTTTTACCAGCCGCTTTTTGCTTTCTATGAGCGTATTGCGGAAAAGTATTTTTATTACACCTATCACTCCTATCAAAAAGCGCTTTCTGACCTTGGTCGCAAAGCCAATAGATTTTTGGAATTGGATAAACTAAGCACGCTGCTCTTAGATACCATTTGCGAAATCATGCATTTGGATAAGGCCGCTATTGCCATCAAGAATGAAAAGGGGGGCGTAGCCATAATCCAAAGCCGGGGTTTTGAAAGAAGCAAGTTGCAATATTTTCTAAAAGGAGATTTTCTCGAGATTTATTTAGGGGAGTGCCTTAAGCCTGTTTCCGCCGAGGACATTCCGGAATTGGCGACAAAGGCGGTTAATAATGATTATGAAAAGCGCCGGTTCCATGATTTGGGGCAGGAAATGAAAAAGGCGGCCGTGAATTTATGTTTACCCTTGGCCGTGGAGAATAAATTAAGTGGGGTTATTTTGTTGGGGAATAAAAATATCAGCGATCAATTTTCAGAACAGGACGTGGCTTTGTTGGGTGCTTTAGCTATGCATGCCTCAATTGCTTTGCAAAATGCCCAGTATTATTCCCGTATCAAATCATTTGGAGCGCGCTTAGAAAATAGTGTGCGCCAAAAAACCAATGAGCTTGAGGAGGCTAACGAAAGATTAAAGCAGCTCGACAAGGCAAAAAGTGAATTTGTCTCTATTGCCAGTCATCAGTTGCGCGCTCCCTTAACCATTATCAAAGGATATTTGGCTGTTATTAAGGATGGGGATTATGGCAAGGCGCCGGCTGATGCCCAAGCGCGTTTAGCAACAGCCTACAAAGCCAATGAGCAGCTGATTAGCTTCACCAATGATCTTTTGGATATGAGCCGGCTGGAGAGCGGCAAAACGGTTTTGAAGAGCGAAGAAATTGATTTAGGCGTAATTGTGGCTAGTGTGGTTTTGCAGCTCACGCCCGAGGCGCAGAAGACTGGCGTAGCTTTATCCTTTGAGAAGCCAAGCGCCAAAATAATTGCCAAAGGGGATAGGCAAGCTTGCGAACAGGCAATATATAATGTGATTGCCAATTCTATGGCGCATACGCCACGGGGTAAAATTTTCGTGAAGCTCGAAACGGCAAAAAATTTGCATAGGGTATTGGTACGTGATAATGGCGAAGGGTTTTCGCATGAGGATTTGAAAAATATTTTTAATAAGCAACCGCCTACAAATAGTGAGGGAGTTGGCTTGTCCCTTGTTTCTGGCATTGCCATGTATCTGGCCAAAAAAATGGTGGAGATGCAGAAGGGGAAAATTAAGGTTGACTCGCAAGGCCTGGGGCAGGGAGCGGAGTATCTAATAGAGATGCCCAATGCTTAAGGTCTAATTTCTAATATTTAATTAATGCGCTTCGCTAAAAGCGGAGTTTTTGCTTATAAAATAAGGGAAGTTCGTCCATTGATTTTTGGCATAAAATATGCTATAATAATAAATATAGAAACAAGAAAAATCGAAAGTTAATTTCTTGTGATTTTACAACTTAATAAATAGGTTCTGCCATCATAAGGAGGATTTCATGAAAAAGATAAATGATGCTTGCTCTTCTGTTGATTATGTCAGGAATCTTGATGAGCTTGGAGAGAATCCAGTCGGTAACAAGAAATTGTGGCTGCGTGGTTTCAAATCTCCGTTAACGCTCGAACAGGTTCTGGCGATAAATGGGAAGATGTGGAAGAGGTATATGACAACGGTCTATAAATACCTCACAGGCACAAAAGACTCTTATGGTAAAGGAATTGAACCGACGCCGGCTTACAAGAAGCTGATTGAGGATTTCGATTCTATACTTGATGCAAGAGATGGCGAGGCTTGGGTGGATTTATGTTGTGGACAGGGAAATGTTTCCAAGCGCCTTCTTTCAAAAGTTGGCGCTCAAGGAACAGTTCACGCAAGTGACATCATGCCGGATTTACCTCTTTCGCTCAAGGAAGATCGCAGGGTCAAGATCAAGTACTTCGACGTTTGTATGGGGTTTGATTGCATTCAAGACAGCTCAGTGGATGGTTTTGCATCCAATATGGGATTTGTCTACGCAATCTATTTTCTCTACAATGGTCAAAAGTACATGGGAAAGAAGGCTTTCCAACTAATTCTTGCGGAGCTTTTCAAGAAATTGAAAAGCGGAGGGCGACTGATTTTTTCGAGCCCAAAAAAGAATACCAATTTTGTGAAGGTGTTCACGGCTTCTATTCGTCACATGCTCAATGTTGCCGGATGGATAAAAGATGGCAATATCAGGCCGATTACCGGTTTGAGAATATTGCTTTTTGCTCTCAAGATTGCATATTTTGGGCGCATCGGCATGTTCCATCTTTACAGCGAAGAAGAGTTTATGGAAATGCTTTCTGTAATCGGCTTCACTAATATCCAGACAAAGTATTCATTTGCCGGTCAGGACCTCATCATCAGGGCAGTAAAGCCATGATGTGAATTAACTAATCCCCGTTTCTATAGTATAATATAGGCGGGGATTTTATGTTTAATGTTTTCGCAATAGGCGCTTTAATAAATGCAGCCCTGATGGCATTGCTTGGGTTTTTCATTTTATTGAAGAATACCGACAATAAAGGGAACAGAATTTTTTTCTTACTGACCATCTCGATGGTTTTTTGGGCTCTTAATTTTGGAGTTTGGCAAACGTCACAAAATGCTGAGTTTGCGATTTTATTTTTAAGGTTGTTAATGATTGGGGCAATTTTTATCCCGATTTTTTACATCCATTATATTTATTATTTTCTTGGCTCCGAGAAGAAAAATATTATTCTCTTAATTCTCGGCTACATTTTAACTTTTGTATTTGCTTACTTTGATTATTTTACTGACTTGGTTGTGGCAGGGATTTATCCAGTTAAATATTTTGGAGTTACTGATTTTAATTATTGGCCTTACGGCGGGACAGTTTTTCATATTTGGCTGGCTTGGTTTTGTGTTGTTTTGGCATATGGCATGCATTTGCTGCGGATGGAATATATTAATACAAAGGGGGCAAGGAGAGAGCAAGCAAAATATTTCTTTATCGCGGCGCTTGTTTGTTTTTTGGGCGGATTGACCATATTTCCTCTTTGGTATCATATCGATATTCCGCCAATTGGAATTTGGGTAGTTTTTATCTACCCGGCGATTTTTGCTTACTCGATTACTAAGTATAGGTTTTTGGACATCCGCTTTATTGTCGGGCGCGGGTTGATTTATTTAGCCTCCATTATTACAGTTGTGGCCAGTGCCTTTATTCTTTATGGCGCTAACGGTCTGGCGGGTAATATTGTGCCCCTACAATTTGTTTGGCCCATTATTATGGTAGTGGGCATTATGGCTTATCCGGCCACATTTGCTTTTTATGAATATTTAGCTTCTAAGTTTTTTTATTACACTATTTACGAATATCAAAAGGTGTTTTCTGATTTGGCTTCCAAGCTTTCCAAGGTTTTGGATTTAGCTAAGCTCTCCGAGCTTTTCATGGATACAATTATGGAAACCATGAAGTTGGAAAAAGCCTCCTTGGTTTTGGTCAACGGGAGTAATTTTGAGGTTGTTTCGGCTCGGGGCTTCGATTATCCCAAAATTGGGGCAGTGGTAAAAAGTGATTTTATCATCTCCTATGCTAAAAAGACTTTATTGCCTTTTTCCCGCGAGGAGTTTTCGATGTTGGCCAACGCCTTGCGTTACAGCCCAAGCGAGCAGGAAAAGATTATCGGAGCCAAAATATTGTTAGAAAAAATCGGCGTGAGCTTGATAGTGCCTATGTATATGGAAGATCGCCTCACGGGGCTTTTGGTTTTGGGGGATAAGATTTCCGGGGCGCATTTTTCCGAACAGGATGTTGAAACTCTGCGCGATCTTTCTCTGCATGCGGCCGTGGCTTTTGAGAATGCGCGCAATTATTCCATGGCTCAAGTGGCGGCTAAAAAATTGGAAGAGCAGGTAAGGCTACGCACTAAGGAATTGCGCGCTACTAATGAGCAATTAAAAAAAATTGACCAAGAAAAGAGCGATTTTGTGGCTTTAGCCTCGTATCATTTGCGTACGCCTCTAACTGTAATTAAAAGTTATATCGCTTCGGTGATTTCTGGCGAAGGAGGGGCAGTGCCAGAACAAATGCAACGGCCTTTGCGCATCGTGCAGGATTCCAATGAAAATCTGATTGAGTTTACTAATGAGCTTTTGGATGTAACGCGCGTGGAAAGCGGGACTATGGAGATGAAGCTCGAAGAGTTGGACTTGGCTAAAATGATTGGGGAAATTGTGGGGCAATTAGAGCAACGCGCCAAGGAAAAGGGGTTGGAATTGGTTTTTGAGAAACCCAGCGAGCCGCTGCCGCCGATTATGGCTGATAGGTTAAAGCTTGAGCAGGTGATTTTTAATATTTTAGATAACGCGGTGAAATATACGAACAAGGGCAGTGTAATAGCTAAGCTTGAAAAGCGAGCCAATAAACAGGTAATAACTGTGGCCGATACAGGGGAGGGCATGACCCATGAAGAGGTGCTCAATATATTTGAAAAATTTACTCGAGGAGAATCTGGCCCCAAGTCGCAGACTAAAGGCTCGGGCATTGGCCTTTATATTGCCAAAAAATTTATCGAGATGCATAAGGGAAAGATTATGGGTGAGTCGCGTGGGCAAGGCTTAGGCAGTACCTTTACGATAGAGATACCATATGGGAAATCCAAATAACTAAGCTCAAGAACCAATCAAGCCCTAAGTTTTAATTTTGTACCTTTTAGTTATTTGAACTAAAAAATGTAAAAAAGCGGATTGTTTATCCGCTTTTTGTTTTTTGGTTTGCGATTGCCGTCCTAAAGGCGTCGCCAATTTTTTCCCAATCTTCGCGTATGGCTTGGCTGTCGGTTTTCATTAAAATTTCCCGGTAGCTGTGAGGGACCTCTCGGCTTGCGCCAAAACTAAATATTAGGGCAAAATCCTCACCGATTGAGGCAAGACCATCAAGTATTGATCGCCAAAAATTATGCATTTTCAAATTATCCTCCTTATGAAAGATCTGTCTTTTATCGCGCAGCCGCGCTAGCTTGTCAAGCCGGAAAGTTATTCTGTCTGGGTTTTTGTCTGCGATTAAAAGAATTATGCCTCCGGCTGAAGTTATTCGGCCTGTGGTGAAATGGTTGTTTTACCTGTGGTGGGGTAGGTGGCTGAACGGGAGTTATTGGCTTTAAGGGTGCAAGCTGCGGGGTGGGAGAAATCGGCAGAGGTTTTCTGATTAGCCTTTCGATGGCGCGCAGATCCTGCCTTTGCTCCGGGCCGACTAAGGAAATGGCATGGCCATCTACTCCGGCTCTGGCCGTTCTACCGATGCGGTGCACATAGTCTTCGGAGTTGCTGGGCAAATCGAAGTTTAAGACCAGTTCAATACCGGTAACATCAATGCCGCGGGAGGCAATATCAGTGGCAATTAAAATACGATGCCTGCCAGCCTTAAATCCTTCCAAGGCTTCTTTGCGCTGGGAAAGCGAGCGGTTAGAGTGTATTTCCGCGGCGCTATGGCCCATCATCCTTATTGCCCGAGTGAGTTTTTTCGCGCCGAATTTTGTCCTTGTAAAAATCAAAGTAGGGCCTTTATATTGCTCTAAGATTTTTTCCGTGACACGCAGCTTTTCTTCCTTTTTGACAATAAATATTTCTTGGGTTAAAAAATCTGCCACTGTTCCGGCCGGCGCCACTTCAACGCGGATTGGGAGCTTAAGAAGGCCGTTGGCCATTTTCATGATTTCTGGGGCAAGAGTAGCTGAAAAAAGCATGGTTTGCCTTTCTTTAGGTACATACTGGAATATCATTTTTATCTGCGGAGCAAACCCCATATCAAGCATCCTATCCGCCTCATCCAAGATGACGATTTTAACATTTTTCATGCGGGCCGTGCCTTGCTGTAAATGGTCGTTTAATCTTCCGGGAGTTGCGATGATTATATGTGGGTTGCGGTTCAAGGCATTGATTTGCGGGCGCATCGAAACGCCACCAATTAAAACTGCCAAACGCAAATTTTGCTTGTCAGTTATTCTTTTTAGAGACTCTTCCACTTGCAGGGCAAGCTCTCTGGTAGGCAAGACAATCAAGCCGACGCCTTTATTCTGCATTAGCCGTTGGATTAAGGGTATGCCAAAGGCCAGGGTTTTTCCGGTTCCTGTTTGGGCGATGCCGACTAAATCTTTTCCCTCCAAAGCAATAGGTATGGCCTGTTTTTGGATGGGGGTAGGGGTAGTGTAATTGAGCTGGCTTAGGATTTGCAGTATATACGGTGAGATTCCGAGATTAGAAAATCCGTGGTTGTCAGTTTGTTCGTTCTGGTTCATATAATTAAGTATACAATAAAATTAGTGTTTTGTCTAATATAAGGATTCGCCTTCGAGTCATAGGTGTGGGGAGGAGTTCGCCTTTCAGCCAGAGTCTGCTGGTTTTGTTTCAAGGCCCAGTCCTCCCGACCTATCGGGATTCTCATCCCATCTCCTCCATGTAATAAAGCAAAAAAGCACCCTTTCAGGATGCTTCTTTGCTTTGCGGAGGGGGAGGGATTTGAACCCTCGATACCTTGCGGTATACGCGCTTTCCAAGCGCGCGCACTCGGCCACTATGCGACCCCTCCAAATAATACTAATTTTTTATTGAAGCTCGACCGCCCACCGCTATCGCCTTAGTGAAGCGGGGCCCCGCCAATACTTTTAGATAATAGCATAATTAACGAAAAAGGCAACGAATAAAAGAAAAAACGCCTCAGGCGTTTATTTTAGTTTCGAAAGATAATTTTTGAAATCATCGCCACTTACATCTAGGAGTTTGGCAACGGGAACTATAAAGTACCTCTTCTTTCGCCGATCTCCAGGGTCAGTGAAGTCCTTCAGTTCTCTCTCGTTGAAGGCGATTCCAGCGGCAGTGAACGGGCCATTGTCTACCAAAATGACAATCATTGATCCTTTGGGCACATCGTTCCAATTCGGAACCACTTGAAATTCTTTTCCTTCTCTTTCGAGAAACGATTCTTTCGCTTCTTTGCTCGGGTTGACGTAAAATCCCATAAGCCTCCTTTTTAATAGGGCAATATTTAATGATAACATAACTTTTTGAAAAGTCAATAAATAGAGACCTAAGAAGTTCTATATTGACAATAATAAAGATTTATTATATAATATAACAAAGCCGGAAAGCATTTCTGGCATATAAATTTACAACCAATAAGGAGGTATAAAGTGTCAGTGAACGGATCAGGGGCAGTATCTGTCCTTAGTAAAGGTTTAGGAGAAATACCAAACATCACCAAGTATAATCTCGCAATGAGGCAGAGCTTGCTGGACAAGATATATTTTGCGGACAAGATCAATGGAGCAAGCGTGATCGTGGATTATGGTTGTGCTGATGGCCAACTTATCCATTTTTTACGGATGATTTTTCCCGAATGGTTTTTTTACGGCTACGACATCTCTCGAGAAATGGTTGAGCTGGCCAAAAAAAACAATCCTGGAGTATCGTTTGAGTATGATTGGAGGGAAATTAGCGCCGCGCTGGCCAAGCACAAAACGGCTGGCCAAAAATGTGTTTTGTTACTCTCTTCGATTATTCACGAAGTATACTCTTATGGGACGGCCGAAGAGATAGAAAAGTTTTGGCAAATAGTTTTTGGTGGGACTTGGGATTACATTGTGATAAGGGATATGATACCCAGCAATGCAATCGACAGGCCATCAGATATCAATGACGTTGCCAAGGTTTTACGCAAGGCGGACAAGCGTCTCTATGAGTTCCAGTCAGAGTATGGCACCATTGAAAGCAATAAAACTTTGGTGCACTATTTGCTCAAATACCGTTATACGGATAATTGGCCCAGGGAAGTCAAAGAGAACTATTTGCCGCTTTCCCGCGAAAAATTACTCTCTTCCTTGCCCGACAACTACGAAATTTCCTATCATGAACACTACATACTCCCATTCGTCAAGCAACAGGTGAAAGCGGACTTCGGCATTGAGCTGAAAGACAATACTCATTTGAAGCTGATACTGGAGAAAAAAGAAAAGTAGGCAGGAATATCCCGGACAAAAGTCCGGGTTTTGCTTATTGTGACAATTTGGCGCGGTAATGCTAAAATTATTATGGGGAAGAGGATTTCATTTTTTTTATTATTCTTGGCAGTTTGCCAGTTTTTTCTTTTGGCGCAGACGACAACGGATTTTATCGCTGATAACTTGGTTGTGCCCACATCTTCCATTGCTTCAAATTTATGAAAGACATTAATTCTAATAATCTTCAAATCATCCCCGGGGTGGGCAAGAGTATTGCTAAAGATCTGCAAAATATCGGTATTCATTCTGTTGCCGACTTGAAAGGAAGGGATGCAGATAATCTTTATGAGCTTAGTAATAAATATGTCGGAACAGTGCAAGACAAATGCCTATTGTATGTTTTTCGAGAAGCGATTTATTTTGCCGAAGGCGGTCGAAAACCGGAAAAATTAAAATGGTGGAATTGGAAAGATAAATAATTAAATTACGATATATTTATGACAAAGAAAATAAATTCGGATACCAGATTCTATATTGACGTTGATATCAAGAAGAAAAAAGTCATTGGTTGGAATTACGGCTCAAGATATGAGCTGGAGCAGGAATTAGCTAGTCATAATCACCGACGGATTTTTATCACCAAAGGTCAGTATAATAAATTGAAAAGATGAATGTATCTACTGCTAAAATCCGTTCGGCACTGAAGCGGCAAAGTGATCCGCATACCTGCGCCACAGGGCAGAATTTTTTCAAGGAAAAAGTCAAAATCCATGGAGTCAAAACCGCCCTGGTTACCAAAATTGCCAAAAGTTTTGACAAAGAAGTTTTGGCGATGAACAAAAAGCAAGTTTTTGCCTTGTGCGAGGAGCTATGGCAGTCGGGCTATATGGAAGAATCATTTATTGCCTGCCATTTTTCTTATCTTATTCGTAAGCAATTCGAGCCGGCGGATTTTGGTGTTTTGGAAAAATGGGTGAGTGATTATGTTTCTAATTGGGCATCCTGCGACACATTATGCAATCATACCATCGGCTCATTTATAGAAATGAACCAGAAATATTTGGGAAATTTGAAAAAGTGGGCCAAGTCGGACAATCGTTGGATGAAGCGAGCCTCAGCTGTAACGTTGATTATTCCAGCGAAACATGGAAAGTTTTTGAAAGATATTTTTGAAATTGCGGATACTTTGCTTTTAGATAATGACGATCTGGTGCAAAAAGGCTACGGTTGGATGCTGAAAGCTGCTAGCCAGGTCCATCAAAAAGAAGTGTTTGATTATGTGATAAAAAACAAAGACAAAATGCCTCGTACGGCTCTGCGTTATGCAATTGAAAAGATGCCCAAAGAATTAAAATTTAACGCTATGGCCAAATAATATGAAATCAAATTTAATTGCTCCTTGCGGGATGAATTGTGCCTTATGTATGGCATATTTGCGGGAAAAGAATCGCTGTTTGGGTTGCGGAGACGAAGCAATAGGGGCTTGCCAAAAATGCGTAATCAAAAATTGCGACATCTTAAAGAAAAATAAACGGCGGTTTTGTTCGGGCAAGTGTGAAAAATATCCCTGTAAAAGATTGAAATATCTAAACAAAAGATACAAAACAAAATACGGTATGAGTATGATTGATAATTTAGAGTTTATAAAAAACAATGGAATCAAAGTATTCCTGAAAAAAGAGGAAGAGAAGTGGACATGTAAAAAATGCGGCGGGACTATTTGTGTGCATAGAGGATTTTGCTTGAATTGCGGTAACAAGAATTGAGGCAATAAGTTTTTGTACGGATGGAAAAGTAAAACCATCTCTCCAGAAAAATACTCTGCCCAGCTGAGTCCAAATAAATTTTCAGGATTTTCGTCAAAAATATTCTAGCTTTTTTCAAAAAATACCACTCCAAAGGAAATCCGCACATCTGGTGCGGATTTCCTTTGGCGGACTAGGTAAAATGGACTCGAAGTTTATACTGGCCGAGCTAGCATTATGGCAATTTGGCGCCGTAGTGCTAAAATTATTGTTATGGGAAAGAGGGTAAGATTACTTTTAGCCTTATCGGCAATTATTCCGTCTTTGGCTTTGGCGCAAACAGGCAGTAATTTTATTACTAGCAGTATGGCCATGCCCACATCTTCCATTGCTTCAAATGAAGGAGTGATTTTTAGTGAGAGTGATGTTTTAGATAAACCCTTTATCAGGGTACATAAAATTTTATCCCCGGAACTAGAAAAAAAAGTTAATAGTTATTTTATCCGGCCGGGTGACATTTTTGCCAAGGATTTTTCCCGCAGCACCAATGTTATTGCTAATGTTGGTATCGAGGGGGAGAAGCTTGTTTTTTATATGGATCTTATCGCCGGAGAAACGCAAACTTATTTACCTAATAAGCCGGAAAAACCGCTTATCGATGTTTCTCTGGTAAAGTTGGCAGACTTTGATTTTATCAACGGCCGGCTGATAATTAACAACGACCAAGTTATCGATTGGAGCAATATTACGGAAAAACTAAAAGCCGAGCATGGCACATTTGTGGGCATTGCCACGATTTCCAATTCCTATCTAAAGAGCGCGATGTATAATTTTTTTATTTATCCCAATTACAAGGGCGGGGTTTTGAAATTCGATATCGAGGGGGTTAAGGGCGAGGTGGATGTTCGAGAAAATCTGACCAATAATAATGGCTTTTTGGAGCTAAGTAACGCGCAAGGTAATCATTTGGTAAAAATACAGCCCAATGAGATATATGCCCAAGTAAAGGATTTTGTCACCAAAAATAGCGACACGGAACTATTGGGGATAGACTTGGTTATCAATAAAAGCGAGGCGGCTTACCGGATTAAGGTTAAGGAACCTTTTGTTTGGTTTTGGATTTTTGAGGGTAAAATAAAAAGCGAATATTATATCGGGGCGGGTGAGGATAATATTATCACTATCGATGAAAACCGCCCATGGTATTCCATTTTTGGGGCGGTGCACGGCTTTCGCCCGCAAGAGATTGCGAGCAAGATGATTGCTTCACAACAATCGCAGGCCACAAGCACGCCAGAGGAAAATAAATAACTGATATGAAAACTTTAGTTGTTTACTATTCTTTGACCGGTAATACAAAATTTATTGCCGAGGCTGTGGCTAAAACTTTAGCGGCAGATTTGGCGGAAATTAAGCCCAAACATGATGATGGGGGGAAGGGTTTGCTTAAAATGTTTTGGCGGGGCAAGCAAGCGGTTATGAATGAAAAACCTGAGCTTTTGTCTATAGAGAAGAAATTGGCCGATTATGATTTTGTTGTTTTGGGCTCGCCGATTTGGGCATCTAACTGCTCTCCGGCACTTTATAGTTTTGTCTGTGCTAATGATTTTGCGCAAAAGAATGTGGCGATTTTTGTTTGCCACGGCGGAGCTTTGGGCAAAGCTTTTGAAAATCTTAGAAATAATTTGAAAGGGGCCAAAGTTGTTTCCGAAATTGATTTCATTGATCCGCTTTTTAACACTGAAGAAAATTGTTTAGCTAAGGCTATTGCTTGGGCCGAAAAATTACTCAAATGAAAAATCCGCGCAGGCGGATTATTTTTTGGCAAATCGGTCGGGCATAAATTGTTGGTTTTGTTGGGCGCGTATGTTTACAACCGCTTCATAAAATTCGTCATCAAAGACGGCTTTAGCGAGTTGCGGTAGCATTCCTTGGAGTAGGGCGAGAGTGTCGGAAGGATAGTGGCCTTGATTGCCTAAGTTCATACCTTGAACGGTTTCGTTGTAAAACTTTACGAACTTGGCCGGCGTCAGTATGAAGGGCAGGCGATCAGCCAGCCTGTAGACCATTTTATAAAAAATTTGGTTTAAGCCGGGCATTAGCCTGTCGATACGATTTAGCTTTTCGATAATCTTCGTAGAATCCTCGATTATCAGGGGCATTTGCCACCTCCTTTCTTTTTAGGGTTCTGTTTTCTTTGTAGCATTGCCATTTGGCCGCGTCAAATTGCATTTTTGATAAAAAAAGAGCCGCATATCTGCGGACTATTCGTTAGGGATAGACATTATTAAGATGGTGTTTTTGATGCTCTCCATTACACAAGCGTATTCATCGGGCATAGTAAAAACAAATGAAGCGATGCGATGGATCTCTCTACCGATTTTTATTTTGAGGTAGGGGTTACATTTTTCAAAATGTAATTCTTGTAAAGATTTTGGCAACTGTTCGTTGAATTTTTGGGGATTTTCCAAACAATCAAAATTTTTGGCCAAATTTTTGGCGACCCTTAGAGCCTCTGGAGAGAGGGGTGGTTGGGCGCGCTTTACCATGGCAAGCATCCTCTCGCGCCGATTATTTTTATCGGGTAATAGGATTTTAGTTTCAAATTCGTCAGTGTCTTTTTTCGCCACGTAAACCTCCTTTTTAACAATCTGGTATTATTATAATATAAAAATAGAAGGCTGTCAATAATGACAACCTTTTGTTTTAATATGCCTGCCAGACCCGGTAGAAAGGAGGTTCTATCCGGATCCAGCAGGCTTTACGTGGGCAACGCTTTACGCCTTTCGCTATTTAGTTCAACCAGAACCGATCGACAAAATCGCAGCGTTTTTTATGGCGGGCTGCCGGAGGATTGACTTAGGCAGCATGATAAAGCGGGGCCAAGAGGTTTGCTATTTCATGACATACAAAAATATTTTTTCCCTTCCGCAGTGTTTGCAGCGCAGCAGGGAATACATTTGGGTAAATTCCCCTTTGAGCACTTTGATTTTTGCTTGTCGTTCCCCAAAACGTTGGGTATCCCAAAATGCAATCTCGAAAAAATGTTGGCATTCATGGTTAGATTTCCCATTTTCCAAGTTCTCAACAACATTGCTGATGTCGTGGCCGCGCAAGATTCCGCGCTCTTGGTTGTGGCGATCTTGCTCGCTCACTTGGTTATTTGTCTCTGCCATGTAGTTTCCTCCAGTAAAAATATGATGGTTTTAAGTGACTACCTAATTATAGCATATACAATATAATTGTCAAATACCCTTGCCAGTCTTGGGAATTTGGGACTTCCGGTGGAAAAATATTTTGACCGCCTAATCTTTCACGCTGTATAATGAAGCAGCTTTTTTGAAGCGTTTGTGCCGATAAAAGCCTTAAGGCTCAAAGAGGGCAAGAAAGCAAAAAGGTCTTAATAATTTTTGCATTAGCAATGAATAAGAAACTATACGTTGGCAATCTTCCATACAAAGCCACTGAGGATGCGATGAAAGCGCATTTCGGGCAGGCCGGGGAAGTGGCAGCTGTCCAGATAATCAAAGATAAGTTTACGGGCCGTTCCAAGGGCTTTGGCTTTGTGGAGATGGCTGATGATGCTGGAGCACAAAACGCCATTTCAATGTTTAATGAAAAGGATTTTGACGGGCGCCAGATTTTTGTAAGTGAGGCCCGGCCCATGGTCCCAAGGGATCCGGCTAAAACGGGTCAGTAAGTTTGCCTTAATCCCTGCCGTGAGAGCGGCAGGGCTTTTTTTATCCGCCAGATTAGCTAAAATCAATTATTATGTTGGATATTATTTTAATCATCTATTCTGTTATCGTTTTTGCCGTTATCATTTGGTTTTTGATAATGGCAGTCATACTCTATGATAAAATTTTTGTACGCGTGCCTTTTGTTTCTACGCCGGCCAAAACCATTAAGGAGATAATCGAGAAGCTGCCGCTTAAAAAAGGGGGTGAGGTTTTTGATTTGGGTTGTGGCGACGGGAGATTTCTTTTTGCTTGCGAAAAAAAATACCAAGCCCGGGCCACGGGTTATGAGTTGGGCTATTGGCCATATTTTTTGGCAAACTTCCGCGGATTTTTAAGCGGGAGCAAGGCTAAAATTATTTTTGGCAATATGTTTGATGCTGATATAAAAAATGCTGATATAGTTTATTGCTACCTTTGGCAAGATGTGGTGGATGCATTGGAGCCAAAGTTTAAGCAAGAGATGAAAAAAGGCGCTTTAGTGGCAAGTTACGGATTTCAATTTTCTTCATGGAAATATGATAAGGTAATAGAATTGGAGAGCAGTCCCCAGAAGAAACTTTATATTTACTCTATTAAATAATAAGATCCCCTGCGAGGCAGGGGATTTTTTTTGGAGGCTGTTTACTCTTTGAAATCGGTATTAATGGCATTTTTCAAAATGGCAGTGATAGTGTCGGTGTTGCCGTGGCGCTCAGCCTCTGGGCAAATTCTTTTGATTTCCGACATGGCTTGCCTTTCTTCGCTGCGGTTGTGATGCTTAATGCTATGATAGAGCTCGCATAGCAGGTCGAGAGCTTGGCGGCAGGCCGGGCAGGAATTGTCAGCGCCATCGTAACTTTCGGCCGCTGTAACAACCCTAACAAAGAGCAGGTGAGAGCAAACTTCTTTGTTGTTGGGATTGTTGCGGGCTTTAACAAAATCTTCAAGATAATTTTTTGCCCAACGATCTTTGGGCAAAATAGCCTCAACAGTTCTGAAACGGAAAGGGTCTAGCCCGATGTAGCTTTGGAACAAATGCATCGTTTGTTGGCAGACTTCAAGCGCATTAAATCTTGTCCCGGATGATACTCTTTTTGTGTGGAAAATTAAATTCAGGATATCCCTCCAGTCTCTTGATTCTTTCAACGTTGCTTTCGGCATGCATACCTCCTTATATGCTGATGTTAAATTCCAATATTGTTATTTTACCATAGTATAGATATTTGTCAATAAGAAAAAAGCGCCTTTAGGGCGCCTTTTGAAGATTGATAATATAGATATCTGGCCGAGCAAAAAAACGAATGGGTAAAAAAGTTGTTCCTACACCATTGGATATAACAAATGGTTTTTTATCGAATACCTTCACTCCGGTAAAATTATCTTGACCAAATTTACTATGGGTCAGTGGGGCAAATAGGCCGAAAAAAGTCACTTGGCCGCCATGCGTATGGCCTGCTAAAGACAAAGAAATATTTTTAGGTTTGGCCTCCAAGACAAAATCCGGGTCATGGGCCAGTAATATATTGAAAGATTTGTCATCGAGCTTGGCTTGGATTTTTTTCCATTGGGCCGCGGTAGAAAAATAATCTACGCCTGCCACCGTGATACTTTCATTATTATTAACCACCTTTTTTAGCTGATCGTTGAGGATAGTAATACCGGCTCCTTCCAGCATTTTTTCCATGGCAACGCCTTTGAATTTATCCACGCGCATATCATGGTTGCCCAATACGCCAATTACGCCTAAAGGCGCTTTTAACCCGGCAAAAGCCTTGATGCATTCATCGATCTTTGTGTCATTCCATTGAATATAATCTCCACCCATCAAAACAAGGTCGGGCTTGAGGGCATTAAGGGAATTGATGAATTGCTTGGTGCGGTTAATGGGGAAGAAGGCTCCACAGTGCACATCGGTGACAAAAAGTATTTTTTTGCCGTCAAAGGAGGTGGGGATTTGCGAATCTTTTACGGTTAAAACTTTTATATCGAGCATGAAGGGCTCGATTAGGCCCCAAATGAAAAAGGCGGCTAAAATGAGGCCGGCGGCTAATATCAAGTTTTTAGTCTGTTTTTTCATGGCAGCGCATTATAGCATGAATACCCCGGTAGATTGCAAGACGCTTTTTATGCTATGATTTATGAACAACACCATAATCATGCAAATTTTCAAAGAGGTGGCCGCCAAGGAAAACAATCCAAAATGGGAACAATATATCCAGCGCAGCAACGGTTCGGGGCGCCGGGGCGAATACCGAAGTGAATTTGAAATTGACGGTAATAGGATCCTGCACTGCAATGCCTTTCGCCGGCTCAAGCACAAAACTCAAGTCTTTTTTGCCACACGCAACGATCATATTTGCACGCGTATGGAACATGTTAATCATGTTAATAGCGTGAGCTATTCCATTGCTAAGCAATTAGGGCTCGATACTGAACTGGCCTCAGCTATTGCCTTGGGCCACGATCTTGGACATGCGCCTTTTGGCCATCGCGGGGAGCAGACTTTAAGCGATATTGCCGCTACCGAGCTCAAACAGGCCATGTGGCATGAAAAAAATAGTTTGCATTTTGTCGATAATATTGAAACTTTACCCGATTCGACTGGGCATGAGAGGAATTTGAATTTAACCTATGCGGTGCGCGACGGAATTATCAGCCATTGCGGGGAGGTCAATGAAAACGGTCTTATCCCGCGCGAGGAGGCCGTGGCTCTGGAGAGCATAAACCGGCCCAATGAGTATCGGCCGTATTCTTGGGAGGCTTGCGTGGTTAAAATTGCTGATAAAGTTGCTTATCTGGGGCGGGATATTGAGGACGCACTGACCTTGGGGATTTTAAGTGATACCCAGCTTGATGGGTTGCGTCGGATAATAAATGCCGATTTAGCCGATGTGAACAATACTATTATTATGCATCAGCTCATCAAAGACCTTTGCGAAGAGAGTAGTCCCCAAAAAGGCATTTGCTTTTCGGCCCAAAAATTCCAAATGCTTCGCGATATTGTTGCCTTCAATTACGAAAATATTTATCTGCATGAAAGGCTCAATAATTATCACGAATACGCCGAGCTGGTCATCAGGACGATTTATAAATTTCTTAAAGAATATTATGAAGGCAAGGATACGATGCGTTTTGTCCGCGATGACCAATTCAAATATCCGACCATTGCCCCGATTTTTTACGGTTGGTTGGAAAAATATTCCAATGCCCTTGCTTATAGCGCCGAGCGAAAATATCAAAATAAAGTTTTATATAAGTTAGAAAATGAGAGCCAGTATTTGCGCTCTATTATCGACTTTATCTCCGGCATGACCGACCAATTCGCCATTAGGGTTTTTGAGGAAATAATCAGCTTTTAATAATATGCAAGAAAATAAACCAAGTGTTCCTAAAAACATTATTGTTTTAGGGTTGGTCAGTTTTTTTAACGACCTTTCCTCGGAAATGATTTACCCGATAGTGCCGATTTTTTTGAAATCGGTTTTGGGCGCACCGGCGGCAGTCGTTGGCTTAATCGAGGGCGTTGCGGAAGCTACAGCAAGTATCTTAAAAGTTTTTTCTGGATATTTTTCTGATAAATTCCAAAAGCGCAAATCTTTAGTGGTGGCCGGTTATTCTCTTTCGGCCATATCAAAGTTTTTATTGAGTTGGGCAAATTCCTGGCCCTTTGTCCTTTTTGCGAGGTTTTTGGACAGGACCGGCAAGGGCGTGCGCACTACCCCTCGGGATGCCTTGATTGCTGACGATAAGATAAAAGGCATTGAGGGCAAGGCTTTCGGCTTGCATCGGGCTATGGATACTATGGGGGCGGTTATCGGGCCTATTTTGGCTATTTACGCTTTGGGATTTTTTGGAAACAATTTCAATAAAGTTTTTTTGTTTGCCGGTATACCCTCGGTAGTAGGTGTGCTTATTTTGGCCGCTTTGGTTAAAGAAAAGCCTAAGACCGATACTGTCGCGGTTAAAAAATTCCGATTTGACTGGCGGGCAATGCCGCGGAATTTCAAAGTATTTATTTTCATCAGTGCGATTTTTGCCCTCGGGAATAGCTCAGATGCTTTTCTGATTTTGCGCGCCCAAGATTTGGGATTATCGGTAAGCGCGACTGTTTGGGCTTATGTTTTATTGAATTTTATTTTTGCTTCCACTGCCACTTACGCGGGTATAATTTCAGATAAAGTCGGGGAGAAAAATGCTCTGCTTTTCGGTCTTGCCATTTTCGCCACGGTTTATTTTGCTTTTGGCCAAGCTCTAAATGGCAGCATGGTGTGGCTAATGGCCGCCGCTTACGGGTTATATTTTTCTTTTAGTGACGGGGTCGGGAAGGCTTATATTGCGAAATTAGTTCCCAAGGAAAATATTGCCACCGCTTTTGGAATTTATCAGCTCGTAATTGGTTTGGGCGTGTTGCTTTCCTCGGTAGTGGCGGGGTTTTTGTGGGATAGAGTTTCCCATCAGGCACCATTTTATTTTGGTTCGGCCTTCGCTGCTTTAGCTTTGGTTTTATTTTTCTTTTTAGGAAGCAATCCGCAAAAAGAAAACGCTTAATTTTTACACCTGTTCATAACTTTAGTTTTCCACACTTTCGTGCGCGTATTGCGTTTGGTATAATTCATTAAACGCATATTGTTTATATGACGCAAAATTTTAGGCGATTTTTGCTGTTTACATTGATCTGTTTTGTATCCTTGGGGGCATACTTTTATTTTGGTTGGCAGGATTTGCCCAGAGCCAAGGCCGGTAATTTTTCTCTGCTTAATGACTCGCCGCCCTACGGCAGCGTAACCCCTTATAGTGTATATTTGAATGGCAACCTTGTTGACTTAGGCCAATACAGTTCTGTTTCGGTCTACTTCAAGGTTTCTGCCAATAACCAAGGGCAGCTCGATTATCGCAGCGTCAATACTGACCCGCCGGTTAATTTGAATGCGCCGATTAGGTTTAGCCAATTTGCTTCGCCCTTAAATCCCGATTTTGATTATTGTGCTCAGATGTATTACTCGGCCCAGGGTGCTTATAATGTTCCTTTGGGGGATAAAGTTTGTTTCCATACTTCTCCGGCCACTAGTGATGCTGATATTCGCACCACTTTTTATCCTTTTACCTGGACGCCGGAAAGAATTGAAGGGACAACTGTTTATATGCGCGGGCGTCTGGAGGGCCTGAAGAGCGGCCAAACCGCCACTTATTGGTTTGAGATTTGGGAAATGGATATGGTTAATTATCAGCAGGCTCCCGGTGGCAAGAAACAAAAAACAGGTAGCGGTTGGGTGCCAGTGGAAACAATTACCGGCTTGCAGCCGAATCATGATTATTTTATCCGTTTGATGGGCGAGTTTAATGGAGAGAGGCAAAACGGCGATTTTGTATTAGTGCGCACGGGCGCCGGCCCCAGCGGTAATTCTGTCGGTGGATTTTTCTATTGTCCGGTTGATCTGGGAACCTGCAGCCCGGTTGCCGCCTCGGTTTACAGCGGTTCCGATATTTATGAATGTCATGCGGCCTTGAGGAGGATTTTTGGTAATAGCACAAATAAGTTCTGCTACAAGGCCAGCGAACAGACTCTTTGCGATTCTGTTTGCAAGAATCAGAGCAAAAGGGTTTTTAATTATTGCGACAGGGATTTTGAAGATTGCGTGCTGACTAAAGACGCTTATACCGATCAGGTTGCCTGCAATGAATTTTTGAAAACGAAATTTGGCAGCGGCACTTCTAAAGTATGTTATGAAACTGGTGATGTTTCGACTTGTAATGCCCGTTGCCGGCAGCTAGAAGCTAAAACTTACGTTTACTGCAAAGATGGTCCGGAATGCTCAGAAACGGCCAGTGAATACCAGTCTAAAGAAGCCTGTAATAAGGCCTTACGTGATAAATACGGTGAAGGCACCAATAAGAGATGTTATTATAAAGAAGAGCGGGGAGCCTGTAATGAAAATTGTCGGTCTGGCGGAACTAGTGCGCCTTCGCAGCCTAGCAGCAGTGGCAATGGCGGAAGGATGTATTACACGTATTATTTCTGTCCAAAGGATAAGGCAACTTGTATTGCAACCGAAAAGCCTAGCTTAACCGATTGCAACAATGTTTTGAAAGTGGCTTTCCCTAATGATAAGAATCGCCGCTGTTACGCTTCGGATGCAAATCAAAGAAAAGCCTGCAATGAAGCCTGCGCTAAAATGTCAGGAGTGAGATATTTTTTCTGCATGAATGATACCGGGCAATGCTACCAGACAAACCAAGCGCAAATCTCTCCGGCAGTTTGCAAGTCGTATATTTTAGGTAAGTATGGTAAGCGCACAAATGGCTGGTGCTACGAGGAGAAAGCAGAATGCACTAAGAATTGTAAAATCGTCGGAGAAAAACCACCGGCTAATTTTAGCGGCGAAAAGTTTTATGTTTGCACAAAGGCGACTGGCAAATGCAGCGTAACTTATCAATATCAAGGATACGATTTGAAACTATGCGCAGATGCAGTCAATAAAAATATGCCAGGTAAAACCAATGGCCGCTGCTACAAAGACATTGAAGATTGCTCCTTGGATTGCACTAACGGGGTTGAAGAGGCGCCCATACAGGATAATGGTTTAGTTGCTTCCTTTGATTGGCGGAATTATAAAAAACAAAATTGGTTGACTGGAGTAAAAAATCAAGGAATTTGTGGCGGATGTTGGGCTTTTTCCGGGGCTGCGGCCATTGAAGCCAAATACAACATTGATGAAAAGATGGCCAATCTAGATATCAATTTGAGCGAGCAAGATATTATTTCTTGTTCTGGGCAGGGATCCTGCAAAGATGGCGGCCCCGATGGTGGCGCTTTGGAAGCCTTTAAGAGTGGTGTGGTTGATGAGCAGTGTTTCCCGTATAATTCAACGAATTGGCGCACTGGAAGCCCCGAGCCAACTTGCAATAAATGCGTCGATGCTTCTTCTCGCCAGTGGCGAATTAGCGACTATGGCTTTATTGAGCCGGGCAATACCGACGCCATCAAGAGAGCTTTAACCGAAAAGGGCCCATTAATTACTTCTTATTTTGCTGGAGGAAAAGTTGATGGTGAATGGGTGAAGGTTGATTATTCTAAACCAGTTGTAGCTTGTTCAAAGGTTGGTCGGTCTACCAATCACTCGATTGTGGTTGTGGGCTATGATGACAAAGAGCAGGCTTGGATTGTCAGGAACAGCTGGGGCGTGAATTGGCCAAGGCCAGGCGCTGGCGGATATTTTAAGATTGGATATGGCTCTTGCGGAATATTTTCCGAAGGGGCGTATTTCGTGCAACAAGTAATTGTTCCCCAATCCAAATAAGAAAAACGCATGAAAAAGATATATTTATTATTAGCGATAATTTCCGCCATATTTTTAGCGCCTTGGGCGCAGGCCGCTTTTAACCCGGCTGCAAAATATTGCGAGCAAATGGGCTATGATTATGTGATAAAAGATAATGATGTGGGCCAAAGCGCGTATTGTGTTTTCCCCGATAAAACTTCTTGCGACGATTGGGCATTTTTTACCGGTAAATGCGGGCAGAAATTTAATTATTGCACTTTGAAGGGCTATATTTCCAAGCCGGGCAGCGGAGAGAAGTGTGCTACTTCTTATGCGGCGGATTGCACTTTGTGTGTGGTGAGCAGCCAAGAGACGCCAATGGTGGAGGTTATGGATAAAAACGGCGAACCTCTGGAATTTACGGAAAATAATTTTTCTTTCACTAAAAAAGAAAAACCGACGGCCTTTTGCGGGAACAACGAATGCGAAAGCGGGGAAACGATTGAAAATTGTAGCGTTGATTGCAAGCCTTCACCCGCGACCTCGACGGCTACACCTAAAAAACAAGATTTTACCGGTTTTATTATTTTAGGGATTGTGGTTGTGATTTTGATTTTATCTGGTGTAGCTTACTTGGTTTATAAGAAGTTCCTTGGCACTTAGAAAAAGTAATTGGAAATTTAAGGTTTTGCCGCCCCGCTTACGCGGGACGGCTTTACTCTCTAAATAAACAAAAATAAAATATGAAAGAAACACTCAAAAATTTAGCCAAAGCTTTTGTGGGTGAGAGCCAGGCGCGTAACCGCTATACTTTTTATGCTAGAGTGGCACAAAAAGAAGGTTATGAGCAGATAAGCGCGATATTTTTAGAAACTGCCGATCAAGAAAAAAGGCACGCCAAAACCCTTTTTGAATTTATCCAGGAGTTAAAAGAGGATGGCAATGATATCGCCATTGATGCCGGAATACCAACCGTATATCAGACAACCAAAGAAAATTTAGCGGCTGCTATTGCCGGAGAAAATCATGAATATTCCTCCATGTATCCTTCTTTCGCCGAAGTGGCTGATAAGGAGGGCTATTCTAAAATCGCCGACACCATGCGCGCGATTGCCAAGGCTGAAGAGCATCATGAGCAGCGCTATAAGAAATTATTGGAAAACTTAAATAATAATTCAATCTTCAAAAAGCCTAATGGCGTATTTTGGATTTGTCGCGAATGCGGGTATATCCACTTTGGGCCAGAAGCTCCCCAGGAGTGCCCATCATGCAAACATCCGCAGGCCTTCTTCCAAATACAGTCAGAAAATTATTAATATTATATGACCGAATTAAAACAAATTTATAAATGCGCCATTTGCGGCAATATCGTGGAAGTTTTGCATACTGGCGCCGGCACCTTGGTCTGTTGCGGTCAGGAAATGCATTTGCAAAAAGCTAATACCAGTGACGGGGCTCAAGAAAAACACGTTCCGGTTTCCGAAAAGTCCCAGGAGAGGATAAAAGTAAAAGTCGGGAGCATCGCTCACCCTATGGAAGAGGCGCATTTTATCGAATGGATTGAATGCCTGGATTGCGGCTGTCGGAAATTCTTGCAGCCGGGCGAAAAACCCGAAGCACAGTTCTGCTGCTGCCCAAATGGCACAGGCAAGGCCAGGGCATATTGTAATTTGCATGGACTCTGGCAAAATTAAACATTATGCAATATTTTACAGCTGCAATCGAAAATTTTGCCTTTAGTCTCTTGGGCCAATTCAGTGAACCGGCCTTAAAGGCGATTAAAATAATCCTAGTTTTTCTTTTACTGGAAATCGTTGCGTATTGGTTAATCAGGGTTTTGGCGCGAGGATCCAAAAGCCATGTGTATCGGGTGGCCGAGAAGCAGAGAGTGGAGACTTTTGTTAAATCGTTTTCTGGGGCTACTCGGGCTATTGCCAGAGTAATTGCTTTGATTATTATTTTGCCGGAATTCGGAGTTAATACCACTCCTATCATTGCCACGGCCGGGGTTTTGAGCTTGGCTTTTTCTATGGCTGCCAAGGAGTTCGTGCAGGATTTTATCTCGGGATTTTTTATTTTGCTTGACGATCAAATCCGTTTAGGCGACACAGTGAAGATTGAGGCCGTTGAGGGCACGGTTAAGGATATTACCTTGCGGCGAACAATTGTTGATGGCCTTGATGGCCGAGAATATTTTATTCCTAACAGGCTGATAAATATTACTTCCAAGAAAAAAGCAGGCTAAAGCCTGCTTTTAGATTTTATTAAGCAGTTTCAGTTCTAATTTTTTGGTTTTAGTATCAAGAATGGCAAAACTTGGAGCAAAGTATAAATTGGCTACATTGCCCGGGCAGGCGAGAATGCTTTTTCCAACCTGTTCCAGCCACGGTTTGTGCGTGTGGCCATGAAAGACAAAATCATATTTATCCTGCGAGGCAAGACTGGCGGCAATTTCCGGAAAGTGGCAAAAGGCCAAATCAAGCCCACCGACTTGTGCTTTCCCGATAGAATCAAATATCGCAATCTTTTTGGTTACAGCTGCGCCAAATTCCAGATCCTTTGTAAAATCAGCATTGCCAAAAGAGAGATAGAGCTTTTCTATCCAGTCGGCAGAAAATTCCGCCAGGGTATCGCGGGAGCAAACGTCTCCGCAATGGATAATTTGCGTAATGTCTTCCTTTTGGCAAAACTTGAGTGTCTTTTGGAGATTAGGCAGATTGTCGTGCGTATCAGAAATGATGGCGATTTTCATAGTTTAATTTAGACATAAATATATTATTTTGGCAATTTGCGCCCCCATTATTTTTAGTTTATGATGTTTAAGACAAGGCCAGAAAATTATGGTCGATTCTGTTGTTGAAGAAATAAAAAGGAAGCTCGATATTGTCGAGGTAATCGGCAGTTATATCAAGCTGCAAAAAGTCGGCATCAATTACCGGGCGGTTTCTCCTTTCCATACGGAGAAAAACCCGTCATTTTTTGTTTCTCCGGCCAAACAAATCTGGCATGATTTTTCTTCCGGACAGGGCGGCGATATGTTTACCTTTGTGCAGGCTATTGAGAATATCGATTTCGTGGAGGCTCTGAGAATTTTGGCAAAGCGCGCGGGTATAGAATTGCAAGAAAATCCCGAGGCTAAAAAGAATAAGAGTCTCAAAGACAGGCAATTTGAAATTTGTGAATTGGCCTGCAAGTTTTTTGAAAAGCAAACCCAGTCAGCGCAAGGCAAGCGGGCCCTTGATTATTTAATGTCTCGCGCCATGAAGGCGGAAACCATAAAAGAGTGGCGCATTGGTTTTGCGCCCGATACTTGGTCTGCGCTTGGCGATTTTTTAATCAAGTATGGTTTTTCCAAAAGTGAAATCGAACAGACAGGACTCATTATCCGCAAACCGAGCGGGGAGTTTTATGATCGCTTCCGTTTGCGCATTATGTTTCCGATTTTTGATTATTCTTCGCGGGTCATTGGTTTTACTGGGCGGGTTTTATCCAAAGAGCAGGAGGAGAAGGGTATGGCTAAATACATGAATACGCCCAATACTCTTATTTATGATAAATCCACGGCGCTTTATGGAATCCAGAGAGCCAAAATAAACATTATGAGGGATGATGCCTGTATTGTAGTGGAGGGGCAAATGGATACAATAATGTCCCACCAGGCTGGCGTGGCCAATGTTGTGGCGAGCTCGGGCACGGCTTTGACGCAGCGGCATTTGGAATATTTGAAAAAGATAACTAAGAGTATTATTCTCGCCTTTGATATGGATTTGGGCGGCAATACGGCCATGGATAGGGGGATAAAAATGGCCTTGGCCTTTGGTTTTAATGTTTATACATTGACTATGCCTGCCGGTGACAAAGATCCGGCCGATGTGGTTAAGGAAAATCCTGAGAAGTGGAAGGAGATCGCCTCCAAACGCAAATCCATAATGGATTTTTATTGCGAAGTGGCATTTTCGCGTTATGACATTTCCAATATCGAGGGCAAAAAAAATGCGGCCGAGATGATTTTGCCAGTCATTAAGCGGCTCGCTAATAAAATTGAGAAGGATTATTGGGTGCAGCAGCTGTCCGCCAAGCTTTCAGTAAAAGAAAGCACTCTTTTGGAGCAAATGGCCCAGCTTAAGGAAGAAAAAGAGCAATATGCGCCAGCTGTCCCAGTCGTGGCCAAAGCGCCGCAGCTAAGCAAAGTAGTTGCCAAGACCCGCAAAGATATGTTAGAAGAAAGGATAGTATCCATACTTTTGCACCGGGACGATTTTAAGAATAAGGTGTATGATGAGGATGTGCCAATGTTCTCTGAAAAATATCGCGAGATCTTGGCCTCATACCGCAGTCAGGCGGATTTTTCAGTGGAAAAAATCCCCGATGCGAATTTCATGCAATTTTTGAAGGATCTGGTTTTTCAGAGGGAAATTGAAGAGGCAATGGGGGAAAAGATCGACCCGGAGCAGGAGCTTAATGTAAGCTTGAAAGAATATCGGGTTATGAATATTCGTCAGCAAATGCAGGATTTACAGCTCAGGATAAAAAATGCGGAGATTTGTAAGGATGCGTCTACTACAGCTAATCTTTGTAATGAATTTCAGGCGCTTAGCGAAAAACTCACCAAATTAATATAATATGGCAAAAAAGGCAAAGAAAGCAGCCAAAAAAAAGCCGACTAAAAAGGCCAAGCCGGCCAAGAAGAAATTGGTCAAAAAAGTTAAGCACCCAAAAGGGGCAAAAGTTTCTCGCAAGAAGGCCAAGGTGGGGAAGAGAAAGAAAAAAGAAATCGTTCCAGTCGAAGTTGCTTTCCCGATTGAGAAAGTAGAATATGTTATCAAAAAGGGCCGGGAGCGCGGCTTTGTAACTTTTAATGAAATCATGGCGGCTTTTCCGCATTTTGAATCCCATATTGAGCGCCTCGACCAACTTTATGATGAGCTCAAGGCCAAGGGTATTGAAGTAAAGGAGCGCCAAGAATTTTTAGAGATTGGTTTGCCGGCTACTCCAAAAACTGCCGGCCGTAAGCTTTCAATTAATATTTGGGACGCCCCGATAGATTCGGTAGAAATGTATCTTAAAGAGATTGGAAAAATTCCACCTCCGACCGCCGAGCAGGAAAGGCAATTAGCGCAAAGGATAGAAAAAGGCGATTTGGAAGCCAAGAAAAAACTCATCCAAGCAAACTTGCGCTTGGTGGTTTCTATTGCCAAAAAATATATTGATCGTTCTCCGAATTTAACTCTGTTGGATTTAATCCAAGAGGGTAACTTAGGGCTCATTCGCGCCGTGGAAAAATTTGATTGGCGCAAAGGGTTTAAGTTTTCAACTTATGCCACTTGGTGGATTCGCCAAGCTATTACCCGTTCTTTGGCTGATGAGGGGCGCACCATTCGCATTCCAGTGCACATGATTGAGCTTATTACCAAGTATAATAAAACTAAACGTTGGTTGATGAAGGATCTTGGCCGCGAACCTTTACCTGAGGAAATTGCTGCGGAAATGGGTTTGGAACCGGAAAAGATTCATCATTTGATGCAGATTTCTCAGAAGACCGTATCTTTGGAAACACCGGTAGGGGAAGGCGAGGAAGATAGCATTTTGGCTGAATTCGTTAAAGATGATACAACGCCGAGCCCCTCCACAGAGGCTGCCCGGTCTATCCTCAAGGAGCGCCTCGACAAGATTGCCGTTTACCTGACGCCCCGCGAAAGAAAAATTTTATCCATGCGTTTTGGTTTAGAAGACGGAGTGCCCCATACCCTCGAGGAGGTAGGCGAGGAATTTAAGGTTACTCGTGAGCGTATCCGCCAAATTCAAGCCAAGGCTTTGGAAAAAATGCGCAAATTGGGAGCTCTGGAAAAGTTAAAAGATTATTATTGATCTAAAAACCCCTGCTTTTGCAGGGGTTTTTTATTTAAGCCCATGGGTGCAATTTTATTTGTTGCATAGTTTAGGCTTTGGTATAATTAATCAAGCTAAATTACAAATTATGGCCAATCAAAATATAGAACCGGGCAAGAAGAAGATAATTTTAATAATTATCGCTATCTTGCTTTTTGTTTTTTTGTTGGGGTATTATTTTTATTTAAGTAATACTGGCAAGCCCGCTGCGACCTTGGAAAATAAGCCGTCAGAAATTGCCAGCTCAACGGGCGAAACACCTAAAGCCAGTGAGGCGGCCCCTACTAGTGCATCCGCTACGCCCACCAGTGTCATGCCCTCGGTCCAAGAGCAGCAACCACTGCAAAATAAGCCTGATATTAATCCGGTTGATAAGATTAATCCTATTAAGGGAATAAAAGTTAATCCATTTTAATAATATGGAATATAAATATTTTGTCTTTGGTCTTGCATTTTGTTTCTTGATGGCATTTTTTACCAGCAGTGTTTGGGCGCAGGAAATAGCTGATGTTTCGTATCCGGTTGCTGAGTTGGGCGGTTGCCAAAACCAAATTGCTTGCCGGCAATATTGTGATAAGCCCGAGAACAGCCAAGCCTGTTTGGATTTTGCCAAAAAGAAAAATTTGATGTCGGAGGAGGAAGTAAAAAAAGCAGAAAAATTTTTAGCCGCCGAAGGCCAAGGCCCCGGAGGGTGCAAGAGCAAAGATGCTTGTGAGGATTATTGCAATGATATGGAACATATGGACGAATGTATAAACTTTGCCGAAAAGGCCGGGTTTATGTCTGGAGAGGAATTGGCTGAGGCTAAAAAAGTGCAAGCGGCCATTAAGCGGGGCATTAAGCCTCCGGCTTGCGGGAACAAAAAATCTTGTGACGCTTATTGTGAAAGCGGAGAGCATATGGAGGAATGTATTACTTTTGGCATGGAGTCGGGATTTTTGCAGGGTAAAGAGCTTGAGGACGCGCGCAAAATGTTGGCGGCCATTAAGCGGGGAGTAAAGCCTTTGCCCTGCAAAGGTAAAGAGGCTTGTGATGCGTATTGTAACAATTCCGAAAATATGAAGGAGTGCATGAATTTTGCCTTGGAGGCCGGGTTTATGAGTGAAGAAGAAAAAGCCGGTGCGCAGAAGATGCTCCAAGCTTTGGAGAAGGGTGCAAAGCCACCGCCATGCAAGGGTAAGGAGGAATGCGATGCTTATTGTTCGCAGGAAGACCATAAGGAAGAGTGCATTAAATTTTTTGTGGCTGCCGGATTTATGAGCGAGAAGGATGCAGAGATGATGCGCCAAGGAGGATTTGGCCAAGGGGGCCCGGGCGGATGCAAGAGCGAAGAGGAATGTAAAACTTATTGCCAAAATAATCCGCAAAATTGTCAGCAATTCATGCCCCCAAATCAAGACCAAGGAGGCTCAATTAATCCCATGGGCGACGGCTCGCAATTTAGTGGCCCGGGCGGGTGCCAAGGCCCCGAAGCTTGCCAAGCATATTGCGCAACGCACGGCGAGGAGTGTAAGAATTTCCAACCGTCCGTTATGCCACCGGGATCTTATAACCAACAAATTCCCGGACAGATGCAACCCCCAACTGGTCAGATGCCGCCACAAAGCCCCATGCCTTGCCAAGGTGAAAATTGTAATTTTGCACCTCCTGCGGATGGGCAAATGCCAGGCCAAATGCCCCCTCCAGGGCAGCCAATGCCCGGCGGGCAGCCGCCTATGACGCCAATGGAGCCACAACCCATGCAGCCTTCGATGATGGAGGCGCCTTTACCGGGAAACCCACTGCCAAGCCCTACTACTTTTTTGAGCCCGGCCTCTCTTGCGGCTTCGATATTAAATCTATTTTTTGTCCAGCGTTGATATCGTGTAATTAAAAAATCCGCCATTATTACCGGCGGATTTTTTAATATTAACTCAAGCAACAGCTTTTTCTATTGCTTTATCAAATCTTAAATTTCGAAAATAAAGGCCAAGTTCAATTAAGACCATTAGCAAATTGAGGCAATAAAAAAATATAACAATATCGCGACTAAAAAGTATTTTGTTTATTATCCCAAAAACATAACCAATGGCCAGTAAAATAGTAAACAGCGGCGTTTTGCCCTTTGAGGTTTTTGCTTTGTAGGAGCGAACTATGGCAAATGGCCAAGACAAGCCAAAACAAACTAGCATGGCAATTTCGAATATGGACATAATGCCGCTATTATATCACCGGCTCAAAACAAAAAAAATAGGCACCCGAGAGGGCGCCTTTGTTTGTTATTTGGAGGTTAAGATTTTGGAGGGATATCAAATGTTTTCCATTCAGTTTTTTGCTCTACCCATCGGCCTGCTTCCCGCCAAGTAAACATATAGCGGTAGTAATGTTTGTATTGCCTGTCTGGTTCATTGACCGTGAAGTATTTTACTTCTTCTTTTGGGCCGGGACCGTAGAGTGCATCTTCTTTGTCTTGTTTAATCCAGTATTTTATTCCGGTTTCCGCTGGACCGACACTTTGAAGATTGTCACACATGGTGTAGATGAAAATTTCTACATAGCATTTCCTTTCCAGGAAAGAAGCGCAATATGCTTGGATAGTGTAGTGATCTTTGTCCTTTCCGCCATTCAGGAAATTTACCTTTTCGCCGAAAACTACGATTTTGGGTAATTTGGTTTTGAACTTGAAGGTGTCGCTTTTTGGCAAGGTCGGGGGTAGATACAATTTTTCTTCGCCTTTTTTGAATTTGAATAGCCAGCCGATATATTCGCTATTATGGCAAAGGCCGGTTAACAGGATTCTGCCTTGGTAACTGTATTTTTGCGGCTGGCAAAGTTTGTAGGATATGACCTTGGTTTTGGTGTGATAACAGGCGACACCACAAACAAATTCTTCGGCGCCCGGCACAGTAACGGTGAGGCGGTAGGGAATAGAAGCCCAAGTATCAGCAATCTGCGCCCACCATTCGGCCTGCGTATCCCATGCGGACGGGTTGTAGCTTGCCTTGTCGAATTTGATGTTTGCCTTATTTATTTCTGCACCAACCCTTGGAGCAGGAAATGCACCAAGCCCACAAACTACCAAAAATGCTATCACGACAACAAATATTTTCTTCATCACTTTCCTCCTTGTATTATATTGTTAATAAATATATTATAAACTATTTATTAGCATTAGTCAATATAAAGCGAATCAGCGATTATCGGATTTTGTCATTGGATTTGCAGGTAAAACTAGCAACTCTTTTAAGCGAGAGTAGGGCAAGGGCTTGAATGGATTGGCAGATATGCTATATTATTACTGTTGCTTTTAGCGACGAGTTCTTTTCTTTTCCCCGCCTATCTAGGCGAGGTAAATATTCCGCGATATCCGCCAAACGGCGGAGTCTCGCATGAGTAAAATATATTCCGCGATAGCTCAATGGTAGAGCGTCTCGCTGTTAACGAGAGGGTTGTAGGTTCGAGTCCTACTCGCGGAGCCATATGGGATGAGCAGAGCCAAAAGCTCTGCTTTTCTCTTTATTTACGGGCTCTTTTGGCGGTTCGAATGTTGTATTTTCGTCTAACTTTTCTCCCAACATCTGTGATACTCGTTCAAATACCATTTTAAAGGCTTTCTGGTATGAAATCTCAACTTTTTTGCCATTTATTATGGGGTTCGAAAATAAAAGGGACAAAAGTTGTTTCTTGTCGTCGACCATTTCGATCGTGCTTCGGTTCAAATAAATTCTCCTTGCCTCT
This sequence comes from Minisyncoccota bacterium, assembly GCA_041651395.1. Classification (GTDB taxonomy): domain Bacteria; phylum Patescibacteriota; class Minisyncoccia; order Minisyncoccales; family JAGOPM01; genus JBAZJI01. Next base: position 672,606 of record JBAZJI010000001.1, on the reverse strand, counting down.
TTAGCCATTTGTAAAAAGGTTGACCCCATATCGTAATACTTGAGGTTGGCATTTTTGTGCTTGTTCAGTCCGTCCAGCACTTCCTCTTGTTCAATCTTGTATTGCTGGTACTTTTTCTGGTAGAAGTCCTCGCTAATCTTGCCGTCTATCTTGTCATCGTATATCTTGTCCAGTCTTTGTGTGGCTACTTGGTAGCGTCGCTCAAGCTCACCGGTAGCTTTTTGTCTGAATTCTATCTCCTCGCCATGGCTTTCCTTGAGTGCCTCTTGGACCCAAGTCAGCATATTCTCTATGGCCTCGTTGTGTTTTGAGCTTAACTGCTCGATGTTTTCCATTACCTGCTGGTCAATGTTCTCTTGTTTGACCCATTCTTTCTGCTGGCAGTTTTTATAATGATTGCAGTGGCCATACCAGTGGCCTTTTTGTATCTCCCAAGTTATCCGGCCTTTGCATTCCTCGCAGTGGAAGACATTTTTAAATAATGGATTGTGCTTGTTGTACTTCGGCGTGCCGTTGCTATGCATTATGTCTTGGCACCGCATGAATAATTCTTTGGTTATAAGCGGTTCGTGTCCGCCTTGAGCGACTTTTCCGTTCCAGCGATTCATTCCGTAATAAAATGGATCACCCAGAAGTTGATGGACTCGTGAGTGACTAACTTTATTACCTCCCCGAGACCGCATACCAAGTTTGTGCATTTCATCGGCCAGCTTTTTGGTTGAATAGCGGTTGGAGGCGTAAAGGTCAAACATCTTTTTGACCAGCGGAGATTTTTCCGGATCAATGATGTGAATTTTATGTCCTTTCTCGCCAGTAGTTTGGTATCCCAGTGGTGGTTTGCTTGGTAGCCAACCTTGAGCCAGCTTTTCTTTTTGTCCCTTTTTCACATTTTCGGAAAGCAGACGGATATAATATTCGGCCGTGGCCACTTTAACTCGCCACATAAACCATTCGTGCGACTTGGAATCTTTATGCAGGGTACAGCCTTCTTTTACCAGATGAATGGTGTGTCTTTCATCCGCCAGTATCCATTCGTCAATTACCGGCACATCGGCGAAGTTACGGGTTAAGCGGTCAGTGGTTTCCACAAAGACCGTATTTATTTTGGCTTTGGTCACATAGTCCAACATTTCGTGAAATATCTTTCGTTGGATTTTTCCGGCCGCTGATTCTTGAATGGCAAAAACTTTTACCAGATCAAAACCGTTTCTATCGGCATAATCGTGTAAAAGTTTTTCTTGAGCCGGTAGTGAATAGCCGGTGTCCTCCTGATCCTTGGAGGAGACACGGGCATATCCTACGGCTCGCATTGATTCATTTTCGTTTTGCATTGTCATAGTCATAATTTTGTTAATTTTACTAAGGTTCGAATTCGACTTTTCGTACCACGACACACCCTATACTAATTTTGGGAACAAGCTAAGCGTCAGTTGCCCACAGCTCTAAACATTGTAAATCGGACACTTTCACCAGTTTTACAGCAACCAACTGTAAATAACTGTAATTATCCGCTAGTTTGCTGGTTATTCTGGTCATTGTAGGTTTTAGACTTTCTCTTTTTTGGTGTTAGTTAGTGTGAGTTGGTGTAAGTGATTTTTGGTCAAAATGTTGCCGTTTGTTGCGGATTGTTGCCGTTATGGCCGTTAATTTAGGTTATCCGGCCTTGGTTTGGCTGGTTTAGTTTTTCCGGTTTCCGCCCAATTAAATATTGCATCGGATGTTTCCTTGGAATATTGATCTCTCGATAGGCGGAGCTTGATTTCATAAGGGATAAGTTTCCAGCGTTCTTGAGGCGGTAATTCGTAGATATCTTGATTATTAAGCATGATGTTTTCTTTCGGCTTGCCTTCGACTCGATCCAGTATCTCTTTGATTGCAGCTAATTTAACGGCATCATTGGAACTCCCCATAAGAGCCACAAGCATTTCATTAGCTAGACGAAAATTTTCCTCCCTGACTCTCGCACCGGCTCGACGAACAATCTCCATAGTCTCGGCATGAATGTCGTCCATTTCGTTGGCGTAGTGCTCATAATCACTCGCCAGTGTTCCGGATTCTTTAAACCAATCTTTTACGCTTTGAACAGTAAACTTGGCTTTTCTACTTTTTGGCCCTCTCTTATTCAAAATCTCAGCAATGTTTTGATAAGAAAGGCCTTTATATTTAAGCTCAAATGCTACTTTATGGTATTCGGATAGATGTTTAATTTTTGGCATAAAAAAGTAGAGTTAAGTAGAATTTTTTTCGCTCTTATCAATCACGATAATAGTCGGCTGTTCGGTTACTCTCTTGATAATGTAATTGGTGGCCGACAATCTTATTGTCTCGTCCTTGCTGTCCAAAAGAGAGATTAAAGTTTTGGCCGCTTTGGTGAGATTTTTCTTGAATAATTTATCCGCTTTTTCCCTTGGTGTTTGTGATTTCATTTTGCTCATAAGTTTGATTAATGATTAATAATTTTATTTGTTAGTTGGAATCGACATTTTGGCTACAAGTTTGGCTCTGGCCTCCGCCAAGAGTTTTAAATTCTTGGACCGGCCGTTAATTTCTTTATTATTTTCTTTAATTTCTTTTAATCCCTTACCTTCTATATCTTCTGCATCGGAGGCAGTCTGCGTGCTATGCCGTCCGGCTTTTGATGCTGATTGGTTTCCACTCTGCGTCAGATGTAGGACGGAAAGCAAAGTGATACCTCGGGGCTTGAACTTGGCATCCTCGCCCCGAGTTTTCGTGATTGCGATAAAAGCCCACTCCTCAAGCTTGGACAAACAATTCTTAATCGTTCGCCAGTCTTTGAGGCCTGAGTAAATCAAGAGCGTTTTATTTGATGCCTCTATGGTTTGACTGGCTTTGTTGGAGGCAATCTCAGTCAAAGCCAGATACATATTCCGGAGATTCCGGTAGGCATCAATGCTAATGTGCTTATCGAGCCATTGTTGTCGCATGTACCGCAAAGCCGGCTTATCTTGATAAGCAAACGGCAATTCGCGATAATCTCTGATCTTATGTGGTTTGTCGCTCGGGTACTGTGTCATATGGTTCTATAAGCTTTCGACCGCTTGTGATATCCTCCCAGTAAAATCGCGACAAAGCGTCGTAATAATTCACGAGGTTGAATGCGATATCGTGAAGGTCTTGATCATTCACTTCTTGGCCAAAGTCTTTTTTGAGAATCGCTCGGAGTTTTTCCAGCGTTTCTGGTTTTAACTTCATATTTATTCGTGGACATAGATCCTGGCTTTGGCGATTTTGATTTGGTTAAAGAACGCTTGAGGTTCGACCACAAGCTCTCGTTTCCAAAAACTGTCCATAAGCTTTTCGAGCTTGCGGTCAGTTTTAAATCCAAAGAGGACCTTATGTGGATTTGTCCGATCCACGACCTCAAGAGATTCGGGCATTAATAATAAAAGCACCGCGATCAATGCCAGATCGGCGGTCTTGAAACTTTCACTTTGTTTGATTGGCATATCATTTCATTTTTTTACTCTCACACATTTACATTTTGCCAATCAGCACCTATCTCTTGGAATAATGTTCGGGTGTAGTTCGCTAACAAAAAAGAGCCCTATTTCAGGCTCTCTTGTTAAAGTTATTAACTACACCGACTATTACGCTATAATATTTTGATTTTGTATTTCGGATTTAGTCTGTAACCGTTGCCGTCACGACCGATAATCAATTCATCAATGCCGATCCGATTTTTAGATTTATTATTTATTTCCAGTTTAGAATTCCGGATCGCCTGATTCGTAGTGCCGACCATTTCGGCCAGTTCTGCCGTCTTGATATAACCCTTGGCCGAGCATAAAACTTTTATAAGTTTCTCACGCATTTTCTCTTTACTCATCGGATAACATTTTTGTTTATTGGATGCCAAATATAAGTCGCCGTCCGTGGAGAGGCAGAGTAAGGTTTCTCTGATTTTATTTTCTTTCTGTTTGGACCGTATCTTTTGGCTCTGATCGTAGAAACCTTCGGCTATTTCTCGGCCGATTTGAATAAGACTTTGCTTGGTCAATTCTTTCAATTCGCTTTTTAAATCGGCGATGGTTTTATCGGTTTCTTTTTTGTAATTATCAAACGAGGCTTCGGTTTTATTTAATCTATCTTTTAATTCGGCAAATTCAGTATCATGTTTATTTACGATCTCGTCCGGATTCTGAACGCCATTGTTTTTTAAAGCAATTACAACAATATTTTTAACTACACCCAGCGAGAAATGATAGGCAGTGTTTACTCCCACAGACTGCTTGATATTGAATTTATGTTTGGTGGTCAAAGTGACCTTTTTCATTTTCATAGTCATTTTCATCTTATGAGCTGGTAGCGCTCAAAACTCATTATACTTGCCTTTAGGGATATTGTAGCATATAATCTAGTGAATAGGAAGCAATATATGGTCTCCATTCACTAAATATTGACTTTTAAGTTGAAATCGCTTATACTAACCTTATAATTTTAACAAAACATATGGCTATAACAAAACCTATAAAAGACAGGCTTACAGCTCTAAAAAGCGAATATGACACCCTCCGCAAAGGCAAGGAGTCCCTTTTGGTGATGATTGACGAGGCCGAAGTGCCAGAAAGCGTCTACAACTCCAACGCTATCGAAAACTCCACCCTAACTCTCAAAGAAACTGAGAAGATCCTTTTGGATATGGAGGTCTCCCGAGATGTTTCCTTGCGTGAGGTCTATGAGGCCAAAAATTTGGCTCGAGTCATCGGCTACATTCGCAACAAGAGCAAAGAAACGGAAACCAACAAAGAGACGATCCTGCTTTTACATCAAATGCTTATCGGTGGCATCGATGACAAAATTGCCGGTCGTTTTAGAAAGCTTGGCGAGTATGTCCGTGTCGGGACCCATGTCGCCCCAGCACCGGAACATGTTGAGAAAATGATTGAGGCGATAATCACAGAATACACCGGCGACCTCTCAAATTACTTTTTGGATAAGATCGCTAAATTCCATTTGGATTTTGAAACCGTCCATCCGTTCAATGACGGCAACGGCCGTATTGGTCGCGTGCTTATTTGTTTCCAGCTTCAGCGTCTTGGTTTTCCGATAATTATTATCCGTGATCGCGAAAAGAAAGAATACTACAAGTCATTTGCTGAATATCGTGATGAAAAAAATGCCAAAAACATGGAAAAAGTTATCGCTCTGGCTTTGATGGAATCATTGAGCAAGAGAATCACATACCTTAAAGGTCAAAAGGTTATCACTTTGTCTGAGTATACGAAAATAAACAAACTATCTGCCCCGGGCATGATCAACGCCGCTCGTCGTCAAAACATTTCGGCTTTCCGAGAGAAAGGTGTTTGGAAAATCGGCGAGGATTTTATTTATAACTCTCGCAATGAAAAATAAAATATATGGCAATCAAAAAATCTCAACTCTATAGCTCTATCTGGCAAGGATGCGACGAACTCCGTGGCGGTATGGACGCCTCCCAGTACAAGGATTATGTCCTCGTGCTTTTGTTCGTCCGCTATGTCTCGGATAAATATGCAGGCAAGGCCAATCAACTCGTGGACATTCCGACTGGTGGCAGTTTTTCTGATTTGATAAAGCTCAAAGGCAAACCAGATATCGGTGATGGTATCAATAAAGTTTTGAATAAACTTGCCGAAGCCAACGGTTTGCAAGGTGTCATTGATGCTGTTGATTTTAACGACGAGGACAAGCTCGGTAAAGGCAAAGATATGCAGGACCGTCTTTCCAATCTTATCGCTATCTTTGAAAATCCAGATTTAGACTTTAGCAAGAATCGTGCCGAGGGCGATGATCTCTTGGGCGATGCATACGAATACTTGATGAAGCACTTTGCCGTTGAGTCAGGAAAAAGCAAAGGTCAATTTTATACTCCGGCCGAAGTTTCTCGCATTATGGCCAAAGTAATTGAAGCCAACAAAGCCGATACCGGTATGCACACGGTCTACGATCCGACTTGCGGTTCCGGTTCGCTTCTTTTGAAAGTCGCCGAGGAAGCTCAAAAGATTACTATATACGGACAAGAGCTTGATAACGCCACCGCTGGACTGGCAACTCTTAACATGTGGCTTCATGGCAAGCCCGAGGCGGAAATTAAAAAAGGCCAGAGCACGCTTTCTACTCCACTTTTCACCGAACACAGTGCTCTCAAAACTTTTGACTATGTTGTCGCCAATCCGCCTTTTTCTTATAAGTCTTGGCGTAATGGCTTTGATCCGGATCACGACCAATACGGTCGTTTTGATGGCTTCGGTATTCCTCCCAAGAAAAATGGCGACTTTGCTTTTCTTTTGCATATTTTAAAGTCGCTCAAGAGCACTGGGACCGGTGCGGTCATTTTGCCTCACGGTGTCTTGTTCCGTGGCAATGCTGAAGCGGAAATCCGCAAAAATATTATTGAGCGAGGATATATCAAAGGTATCATCGGCTTACCAGCTAACCTTTTCTATGGCACGGGCATTCCGGCGTGTATTATCGTTTTAGATAAAGCTGGAGCTAGTGATCGCAAAGGCATCTTTATGATCGATGCCTCCAAAGGTTTTGTGAAAGACGGCAATAAGAATCGTTTGCGTGAGCAGGATATCCGCAAAATTGTGGACACTTGGAATGGCAAACTTGAAACCGCCAAGTTTTCTCGTTTCGTTGCCAATGATGAAATAAAGAAAAACGAATATAACCTCAATCTCCCACGTTATATCGATACGCAAGAGCTGGAAGATATCCAAGACATTGAAGCTCATCTCAAGGGCGGTATCCCTGACGCTGACATTTCTGCTTTGTCCGCTTACTGGGATATTTGTCCAACGCTTGAAAAATCTCTTTTCAAAGCCAACGGCCGAAAAGGTTACAGCGAGTTGCTTATCGCCTCGGACGAAATAAAAAAGACAATCCTAACTCATCCGGAGTTTGAAACTTTCAGAAAACAAACCTTGAACACTTTTGCAAAATGGCAAAAAGCGTCAACTGATTTTCTCAAGACTATTGATACCACTAATCATCCCAAGGCTGTCATTCAAAAAATTGCCAGCGATCTGCTTTTGGCTTGTGCCAATCTCAAACTGGTTGATAAGTATGATATCTATCAGCACCTAATGGCCTACTGGGAAGAAGTGATGCAGGACGACACGCATATTATTACCATTGACGGTTGGAAAGCTGGCAAGGAAATTATTCGCTTACAGAAAGAAAACAAAGGCAAGAAAAAAGACATCGATGGGCTTGTTGGTCTTGAAGGTCGTCTTATCCCGATCTCTTTGGCTATCAAAACTTATTTTGCCAAAGAACAGAAAGCTCTTGAGGACTTAAACGCTATCCTTGAACAGGTCGGCGTTGATATGGATTCGCTCAAAGACGAACACGGTGGTGAGGAGGGTTTGCTTGAAGAAGTGATTGATAACGACAAAATCAGCAAGGTCAGCGTGCTTAAACGCATCAAAGAAGTCAAAAACAGTGCAGACGATGCCGACGAGCTTGCCGTGCTTGAAAAGTATTCGGCTTTGTTTGAAAAAGAAGCCGACACCAAGAAAGCGATCAAAGACGCTGAGAAAGACTTGGAGAAAAAAGTGCTGGTTAAATATCCGACTCTTACTGAAGTAGAAATCAAAACCTTGGTTGTTGAGAATAAATGGATGGAGGAATTGTCTGCTCGAGTTTTGGGCGAAATAGACCGTCTCTCCCAGACCCTCACCGGCAGGGTTAAAGAACTCGCCGAGCGTTATGCCGAGCCAATGGCCGAGGTTACCAGCGAAGTGGAAACGCTTACCAAAAAGGTTGAGGGTCATCTCGCTAAGATGGGATTTAAATTGAAATAATTATGACGACCGCAACGCAAAAAATTCCATCAGGATACAAACAAACCGAGATCGGCATGATTCCGGCGGATTGGGATGTCAAAAAGCTAGGCGATCTTGGAGAAATAAAAATGTGTAGGCGAATTTTTAATCACGAAACTAAAGATGTGGGTATAATTCCATTTTATAAAATTGGAACATTTGGAAAAGAAGCTGATGCTTATATATCACAGGATTTATACGATAACTACCGACACAGGTTTTCATTTCCCAAAAAAGGCGATGTATTAATTTCTGCAGCTGGCACGATAGGTAGGACGATAGTTTATGATGGGATACCGGCATATTTTCAGGATTCAAATATAGTCTGGATTGATAACAACGAAGAACTGATTTCCAATGGTTATCTGTATTATGTTTTTCAAATTGTAAAATACAATACTGAAGGTGGAACAATTCAACGGTTGTACAATAGTATTTTAAAGAGTACTAAATTTATTTGTCCTACCAAGCCTCAACAAACTGCTATTATCTCTATCCTATCCGATACAGATGCACTGATTACAAAAACCGAAAAACTAATCCAAAAGAAAAAGAATATCAAACAGGGTGCGATGCAGGAATTACTTACAGGCAAGCGTCGCCTCGCCGGTTCTAGCGGTAAATGGGAAGTAAAAAAATTAGGAGAAATTGCACAGACTACTAAGGGACAGGGATTATCAAAAGGAAAATTATCTTTCTCGGGAAAATATCCGTGTATTTTATATGGCGAATTATTCACAACTTATCTTGAAATAATAAAGGATGTTTACAGCAAGACCGATTTTGAAGAAGGTGTTCTTTCAAAAAAGGGTGATATTTTGATCCCGGGATCAACTACTACAACTGGTATTGATTTAGCAAAAGCATCAGCGTTGCTGTCTGATAATATTTTACTTGGTGGCGACATTAATATTATTCGTAAACTACGAAATGTGTACGATTCAATTTTTCTTGCTTATTGCTTAACACATATCTATAAAAATGATATTGCTCAAAAAACAAAAGGAATAACAATTCACCATTTGCAAGGGAAAGATTTACTAGATTTGGAGATTGTAATGCCGGAAGAGCCAGAACAAGTCGCTATCGCCACTGTCCTCTCCGACATGGACACCGAAATTGAAAAACTAGAATCGCAACTTACCAAATACCAAAATATTAAACAAGGAATGATGCAAACACTTTTAACAGGCAAAATAAGATTACTTACAAAATAACAATATGGACACACTAAACACAACTAAAGTCGGCCAGCTGGAACGCAAAACGCAAGATCGTATTGTGGCTTTGTTTCGTGATCGGCTCGGCTATGATTATCTCGGCAACTTTGAAGAACGCGAGGAAAATAACAATGTTGAAGAGGTCTATTTACGCTCTTTCCTTTTGCGATCCGGTCATAGCGAAACCCTGATCGGCAAAGCCATTGAGAAGTTAAAGAAATGCACCAATCGTCCGCAGATGAGCTTGTATGATCTCAATAAAGAAACTTATAGCTTGCTTCGCTACAGTGCCAAAGAACGGGAGAAGCTGGGAGAGCATAAACAGGATGTTGAATTCATTGACTGGGAACATCCGGAGAATAATCATTTTGCTATTGCCGAGGAAGTGACGATCAAAGGCAACCGCACCAAACGACCGGATATTGTGTTGTATGTGAACGGCATCGCTGTCGGCGTGATTGAACTCAAGCGAAGCATCGTGTCCGTGTCCGAAGGTATTCGCCAAAACATCGGCAATCAAAAAGAAGAATTTATCAAAACATTTTTCGGCACAATTCAGTTGGTAATGGCCGGTAATGATACCGAGGGTTTGCGTTATGGCACAACCGAAACTCCCGAACAGCATTACCTGTCTTGGAAAGAGATGGGGCTTGGCAGTGAGTCCAGATTGGACCGAGCCATTTTGCAGATATGTGATAAGAAGCGACTGCTGGAAATCATCCACGACTTTATTGTCTTTGACAGCGGTATAAAAAAGACTTGCCGACACAATCAATATTTTGGCATTAAAGCGGCGCAGGATTATGTCAATCGTCACGAGGGTGGAATTGTTTGGCATACCCAAGGCAGTGGTAAGAGTTTGACGATGGTTTGGCTAGCTAAATGGATTCGCGAGAATATCAACGATGCTCGGGTGCTTTTGCTTACTGACCGCACAGAACTGGATCAGCAAATCAAACAGGTCTTTGACGGCGTTAACGAGGAAATATATCGAGCACCAAGTGCCAGAGACTTATTGGATGAATTAAATAAAAAAGATAAATGGTTACTTTGTTCGCTCGTGCATAAATTTGGCCGAGTAAACGGGACCGGCGAGCTTGATGTTGATGACTATCTTTCAGAGATAAAGAAAAACTTACCGAAGGACTTTTCCGCCAAAGGCAATTTGTTTGTGTTTGTGGATGAATGTCATCGCTCTCATACCGGCAAACTGCACGAGGCTATGAAGGAACTTTTGCCAACGGCTACATTTCTTGGCTTTACCGGCACACCGCTTCTCAAGGTTGATAAATCAAACAGCATCGGGGCTTTCGGACCGTATATCCATACTTACAAATACAACGAAGCCGTGGCCGACAAGGTGGTTTTGGATTTGCGTTATGAAGCTCGCCGAGTTGATCAAACTATCAGCTCCCAAGATAAGATTGACGAATGGTTTGAAGAACGCACCCAGGGACTTACCGATGTCGCCAAAGCCGAACTCAAGCGACGCTGGGGTACGATGCAAAGTTTGCTTTCATCTCGATCACGATTGGAGAAGGTGGTTTTTGATATTCTTGACGACTTCTACAAAAAGGATCGTCTAGCCAGTGGTCGTGGCAATGCCATGCTGGTGGCCAGCAGTATCTACGAAGCGTGTCAGTATTATGAAATTTTCCAGACGATGGGCTTTACTAAGTGTGCCGTGGTAACTTCGTATGAACCCGGTGCATTATCTACCGATACTCGCGAGTATGCGGTCTATCAAAAAATGCTTAATGGTAAAAGCACGGAAGATTTTGAGAAAGAAATCAAAAAGAAATTTATTGAGACTCCGGGTCAGATGCAACTTCTGATTGTGGTTGATAAACTTTTGACCGGTTTTGACGCACCACCAGCTACTTATCTTTACATTGATAAGAATATGCAGGATCACGGCTTGTTCCAAGCGATTTGCCGTGTGAACCGATTGGATGGTGAGGATAAAGAGTACGGCTACATTGTGGACTATCGGGACCTATTCAAAAAGCTGGAGAAAGCCGTCGGTGATTATACCGCCGGTGCTCTTGAGGGTTTTGATAAGGAAGATGTGATGGGGCTTTTGAAGGATCGCATGGACGAAGGCAAAAAGGATTTGGATGAGGCGATGGAAATCGTGAAGGCACTTTGCGAACCAGTGTCTCCGCCAAAAGATTCAGCCATGTATATCCGCTATTTCTGCGGTGATGTTGAAAATCCATACTCTCTCAAAGAAAACGAAATCAAGCGAGTGAAGCTTTATAAATCTGTCAGCCATTTGCTTCGAGCTTATGCGGACTTGGCCAACGATATGGCTAATGCCGGTTATACCAAAGATCAGTCGCAAGCAATTGAGCACGAAGTTAGACATTACGAACAAGTGCGAATGGAAGTTAAACTTGCCAGTGGTGACTATATTGATCTCAAGAAATACGAACCGGCAATGCGAGTTTTGATTGATCGTTATATCTCGGCTACCGAGAGCGAGAAGTTGTCAGCGTTTGATGATATGACTTTGGTTGATTTGATCGTGAAGAAAGGCGAAGACGCTTTGAATGATTTACCGGATGCAATTAAACAAAGTCAGGAAGCAGTTGCTGAAACGATTGAGAACAACGTCCGCAAGCTGATCATTGATGAGATGCCGACTAACCCGAAGTATTATTTGCGGATGTCGGAACTCTTGGACGAGCTGGTCAAGAAACGTAAACAGGCTGATGTTGAGTATAAAGAATATCTCAAGCAGATCGTGGCTTTGTCCAAGAAAGTTAAAAATCCAATGGACGAGTCAGTCGGTGCAGAAATAAATACTTCCGCCAAGCGAGCGATTTATGACAACCTCGGTCAGGATGTAAATAAATCCGTGGCGGTGCATGAAGCCGTAATCGCTTCACGACAGGCCGACTGGCGTGGTAATCGTTTGAAAGAGCGAGCCATTAAGATTGAAATCAAAAATGCTTTGCCTGAAATAACGGACGAGGAATTGAAAAACCTCTTTGAGATCATCAAGAATCAAAATGAGTACTAATTCTTATCTACAACTTGGCAGTGTTGAGGCTCTGGTCGTTCGCAAGCCGATCAAGAACTTGCACCTTTCGGTTTTGCCTCCCAACGGTTGGGTTCGCGTAACCGCACCGGCAAATATGAAAGACGATGCTATTCGCACGCTCTTGGCTTTGAGACTGCCGTGGATTAAGAAACAGCAAGCCAAATTTACCGGTCAAGAAAGACAGACCAAGCGTGATTATTCCTCCGGTGAAAGCCATTACTTTTTTGGCAAACGCTACCGCCTTGAAGTGGTTTATAAAGACGAGGCACCTGTTGTTACCTTGAAAGGCAAAAACAAGATTATTTTACAGGTTCGACCAAAGAGTCCGGCGATCAAGCGTCGAGAAGTGATGATGGACTGGTATCGCAAAGAGTTGCATGTGATTGTCGGTGATCTGATTACCAAATGGCAAAAGAAAATGGGTGTAGAGGTTAAGTATTGGGGTATCAAGCAGATGAAGACTCGCTGGGGTACTTGTAATCACAAGCGAGCTCGAGTCTTGATAAATTTAGAGCTGGCCAAAAAGCCGATTGCCTGCGTGGAGTATGTCGTAGTCCACGAGCTTTTACATTTGATTGAGAAAAAACACAGCGACAAATTTGTCGCCCTAATGGCAAAATACATCCCGAAGTGGAAAGGCATAAAAGAAGAACTGAACAGCTTCATTTTGTCGTACGAGGAGTGGAAGTATTAATAAATTTATGTCTAGATGCATTTACTGTGATAAAAAAGAAAATGAAGCAACTTTTAACGGCCGAGAACACGTAATTCCGCAGTTAATGGGTACTTTTGAAAATAATCCGACTCTAAGAGGTTGGGTGTGTGACAATTGTAATTCAAAAATCTTTAATGTCTTGGAAACAAAATTTAAAGAAGACACCGAAGAAGGTATCTATTACCAGATGTTTAATTTTCAAAATAGTTGCCAGATAAGAATTAGAGGTAATAATGTAAAAACGACTTTTTCCCCTGGACTGGGAGACGACTTTTTTAACGAAATGTTCCCATTCTTAAAACACCAAGACAACAATTGGAGGATTTTTCTTTTGCCTCAGATTAAGATAAAACGATATGGTGACAATGGTTATCTAATTCTTTTAGTTGATGAGTTAAAAAAACTTAATAAAAAGAAATTTTTAGAGATTAAAAAACTCCTTACAGGTGTTCAGAGTAAAGATGTATCTATATTTACCGGAGGTAATAGTGATACCGATGACGGACCGCTTCAGGAAGCGATAGATATTTTGAAGAAACTCGGAATTGATTATAAGGAAGGTAAAAGAAAATTTGCCCCAATTGATAAAAACGGACCTAAAAAACAATTTGAAGTTTCAATGGATTGTACGGTCGGGGCAGATGCTGGCAGAGTAATTTCAAAAATCGCATTTAATTATTTTTCTCATTGTGCCATCCAAGAGAATAGAGCTGATATTTTGTTCCATCCAAATTTCTCCGTGATCAAATCCTACATTATTGGAGAATCAGATTTGCCGGTTAAACAAGTGATTGCTGAACTTGGCAGTGAGCCTATTATTTATGATGAAAAAATTGATAACATGCGTTTTATCGGTCATACCGTTATTTTTAGCAAAGAGAATGGTAATCTCGTGTCAAAGATTAGTTTTCTTGGAAAAAGGATTTATACAGTTGTGCTTGGACTAATTCCTGACGAGTTCAAAAGAAATGATTTCGGATGTGGTCACTTGTTTGATCCTATCAATAAAAAGATTCACCAATTGACCCAAGATCCTAACAAGTGGGGGTCAGGATTAGCAACGGGTTTTGGTTTATATAAAAGATTATGATCAGAAAAGCGTTACAAGATTATTTTGTTGAGTTAGAAAACAAGATCGAGCCGATCGAGGAATTTGTGTTGGGTGAAAAGATTGGACGGGTTCTGAATGCAAAACAGGAAAAACTTACAGATAAAGAGGAATTAGCCGAGTACATTGCTTTCCAGTTTATGGCTCATTATCCGACTAAAGATACTGGTTGGGGAACCTACCACGGGCCTATGATTGTTTGGAAAAATGATCAGGGTCAGTTTACAGAGTTTCCAAGCATCAAACAGGTTGACGAGGAAACATTGAATTACTGGAGAAAACGAGCCGGTGAATGCAGGCATCCGATTTTAGCTTACCGTTATTCGGATCTAGTATTTGATTTCGAACCCGTTGTTTTGAAGAAAAGTATTGATTTCATAATCGCTCAAAAGGTTATAGATTCTGCAATAGAAATTTGTGTCGCTAGTCTTGATGATGGATTAGGTTGCAAAGATAAGCTCGAGCGTGCATTGGGGTTAGCTATTCAAATCAACGACAGTGTGCGAATTCACAAACTTAAGGACAGCATCATAGCGACCGAGGGTAAATATGCCGAAGACGACAAGCCCGGTCTCTGGGGTCACGCATTTAAGTGGCTGGTTTTGGATAAGACTGGGAAGATTACTCTTTCGGATGAGGATAAAACGAAATTACTCACCGACCTTGAAGATCGTCTGAAACGGCTTATGACAACCGAAGACCCAGACCCATGGCGCGTGGAATGTGCAGTCCGACTGCTCGCACCTTACTATTCCGCAAATCAGGATGAAGCCAACCTAAAAAGAGTACTCGATGATTTCGAGGCATCATACCGAAAAAATAAGTACGCAAATTCGGATGGAATGCTTATCAGTAATTATCTTGAGAAACTCATTGATATTTATCTTGAGTATGCATCTTTTCAATTCGCAAAAGACGCACGAGCACGAATTGTTAATGAATTGAGCAATCTTGGCGAACGAGGCAAGTTCGCAATGCATGAAATCTCTACTGAAGTAAAAATCAAAAACGAGGATATTAATAAATTCATCACCTCAATTTTCGGCACAGACAATTCTGATCCGTTGGACAAGGTGATGGCAAGGCTTGCTGTCAATTTTATTTTGCGTAAAAAGTCAGTAGAAGATCAGTTAAACGATTTAGCAAAAAACCACCCCATCACTTATCTGGCTAGTCACGTTATGGCTTCGGAGGAAGGCTACCCGATCGTCAAATTTGGTTCAATTAGTGATGACTACGATAAACACCTTTTGGAAAACTTTTCTCGTAATCTACACTTCCAAGCTGTATTTTTGAGAATCGCATTTCAGAAAGTACGCGAGCTATACACGCCAGAGCAATTTACCGAAGTTTTGTTTTTATCTCCAGTTTTTAGACCTGAAGATAAAGATTACATTTCAAAATTGCTTACATCTTTTTGGAATAAGGATTATCTCACCGCATGTTGCTTGAGCATCCCGCTCATCGAGGATGCTGTCAGAAATTTATATCGTATCAACAATCAAACCTACATTCGGCCTAACGATGACGGAGGCTACGATGTTCTTAGCCTTGATAAATTACTAAGCCGAGGCCTCATCAAAGGCATCTTTCAAACTATGGGAGAAAACGTTGAGTATTATCTCCGGGTATTACTCACCGAGAGGGTCGGCTGGAATCTCAGAAACAATTTCGCACACGGAATAAATAAGAAGCTTTTTGAGGGTGAAGATGTCGCTAATCGTCTCATTCATGTATTGATCTGCCTTTCGCTGGTCAGGAAAAATGAAAAACCAAAATGAAAACGCAAAGCAATAATTGGCACAAAAAGGTTCTGCTAAAAAACGCTAAGGAGGTAGTGGGCTCGGCCACAACTTACGTGATTTTGGCTTTTGTATTGTTACTCTGGCATTTTGTTTTGGGAATTAAGTTTCAATGGCAATCAATCAGTCCATTGTCTGCACCAAGCATTTTTGTCCGGGTGTTTTATAGTGCTTTTACTTTTTGTACGATCGGCTTGTTTCTATACGTGATTAAATTTTACAAAGTACTGCACGACATTGTGGTCAAAGCTTTTGGCATGTGGGAGCTTTATAATTTCATCAAGGCAGTACTCTGGCTATTTCTGATGTACATTTCCTACTCTTATCTCGTGCCGTGGTTGTTTAATATTTTGAATGGCGGAATATCAATCTTATTCAATATCGCTAATCTCGTGCTGTATGCGATACCACCGGTCGGCATAACTTTGATATTGAGCATTGTTTATTTATTACTCAAGAGAAAACGTGTTTTTATTACATCAAAATAACTTTTATGAAGAACAATGCACATTTAGGAGAGACAAGGGGAAAACGATTAAAAAGGTTTACAGAAAATCCACCGTATGAGGTTGTTGCGACGATCACAAACTCAATGGCTAATTATTTTATTAATGAGTTGCGAACAGTTTTTGATAATACTGGAAACTATCAGACGACTTTAATGTTTTTAGGAACTCATTCTATCGCTCTTACAATTGCACACGGTTTATTTAACAAGGGTGGTGAGGATGGCTATAAACTCTTTCTGGAAAACTTTATTGATGGTGATACACCGGATACAAAGTTCTCAACGGTTGCCTCTAGAATTCACGAGTGGAGAAATGTGATTGCTCATCGTTGGATAAATGTGGCCGGACACAGCTTTAGCTATGATTTTGATATGGCTGAAGGTTGGAAAATTGAGGATGAGTTTTTGCTGGTAAACCCAAGAATATATCTCAATCAGTTTTTGAAAGCTTTTGGGGCTGGAGGAAGAATATATCAATACGAAAAAATCTTAACTACTGATGAAATGTGGGAATCTGCAAAACAAAGATTTATTTCAAAATACGTTGACGAAGCTTAACAAGCGAAAAAGACTTATAAAATCTTAAACTCTCGCATTTCTTTTTGGGCTGTTTCCATATCCTCGAGCACTTTGAGATATATTGCTCGAGTTTTCTTTGACTTTGGATTATCCTCGGCAAACCGGATATCGTCATCGTCCACAAACCCAGCCAGCGAGATATAAGCACCGACCAAGAGTCTTATTCGTTCCTTGATCGCTTGTTTGATCTTGGCTTTTGGTTCCGGAAGTGAAGATAACGGATTAAATGATCCGCGTCGATGTGGCATTCTTATGTTTTTAGCGTCCCGAAGGATCGCCTCAATGTCATCGTCCTCCATAGCAAGCAAGAACATACGCTTGCCCTCGGAACAAGTCCAGCGGAGTCATATTTGCTTAACTTTTCCGAAGTTAAGCAAATCGTTTTAAAGTCTCAAAACTCGTTCATAATCGTTTCGGGTTTCTGGATTGGTGCAAATCTCTTACTCCGGTCGAACCGCTCGCCACACGGGCAAACACGGGGCAAGAACGGGTTATACATTCTCGTACTTGGCCAGCATTTCTTTCATTTGGTCTAAAACTACGGTCGGATATTTGTATTCGCTTGCCCAGTCAAAAGTTCGGAAATCGTTGAGTAGGGCGAGCCATATGGGATGAGCAGAGCCAAAAGCTCTGCTTTTCTCTTTATTTAGGCTCACTTTGACTGGTTCTAACCGGTTTGTTTTTATTTTCGCCCCGGAAGAGACGAGTTGCATGGGCAGAAGTGCATTTTGTACGTCAATCTCAAGTATTTTGTCCTTTAAGAGGAGGTTCGAACCGAGGCCGGCCAGAATGATTTTTTTGGCCTGAAGTCCTTTGTTTTCGAATGCTTCTTTTGCGTCTTCAGAGAATCTAATGACCCGGTTTGCAACATCAAGCCAGCTGTCTACGCGATTGTCAGTGTCATTTAAAAGTTCCTGAAGCTTGGCTTTCTCCTGGGTCACCTTGGGGCAACATAAAAGGCTGGCCCCAACTGGGAGCTAGCCTCTAATCTCGTCTTATCAAAATGTATGTCCTATCCAGGCGATTGCCTCAGAAGGGTATTAAATTAATTTATACAAACAAAAAAGGGCTACCACTTCTAATCATCAAGCAAAAAACACGTAGTGCTTAATGACAGAAGTCGTAGCCCCGTCTCACTTAGTTCCGATAAATCGGAACGCCGTCAGGCAAACTCCTATCTTACAGGTCCATAATAGCGGACCATAAAGGCTGCCGTCAATAGGGCCCTATGTGGATAAATCAATCTGACAAAAGCTGACAAAAAACTTAGTTATAGATTTTTTTCTATTTCTCTGATATTCTGTAGTTATAAGGGATTTTTAATTTAGATAGAATTATGAAGATTATCAATACTTATTCATTTAAGGGCGGAGAGAAATTTCTCAAGGAAAAACACCCGAAAGAACTTCAGGAAGTTTTTAATGCAATAAAATCCTTGGATAGCACTATTTGTTTAACGAAGGAGAGCAAAGAAAAAACTAAAAAAGGACAGGTTCTTTTCTCGCCGGTGGACATGAATGATTATTTAAAACACGAGCTTCACAAAAAGGGTTGGACCGAGAAATCAAAAGACGGTAAGAAACGAGATTTTGTTGAACCACGCCATGCTTTTGGCAAAGGCAGATTCCGCGAAATGGATGGAATAAAAAATAAGGTTGGGCTGGAAATTCAATTCGGCAAATACGCCTTTATGGGCTATGACATTTTTTCTAAGATGATCATTTTCAAAAATCTCAAATATATCGAATGCGGAATAGAGATCGTGCCTAGTAGTGAGCTAGTAAAATTGATGTCTACCGGCGTTTCCTCATTTGAACAGCTACTTGTTGATTTTGAGAATCGAGGAGAAAGTAATATTGATATTCCGGTATTCGTTTTAAGTATCGGCTTGACCGATGAAGAAAAAACAAAATCCCAAACTCTTAGAGAGCTTTTCAAAACAAATAAAACAGAGGCTCTAGCAAAAATAAAACTTCGCAAATACAACGGGTCAAAGCCCGGGCCCAAATAGACTCTCACGAGCTTTCTTAAACTCATCTGGTAATTCAGCAAGCTTTACATTGCTGGTTGGTTGATAAACCGGTGTTCCCATCATCCGGCGATTTAATGTGCCGTTTGCAGCTGCTTTGACTCTTTCTTCAGCAGTATCCAAATATCCCTTCATAATGTCCGATCCATATCCTTTGCGGTTATGAATCACCGCGGCGCAAATTGCGCTCCCTACGCCCAAATACGGATCAAGTACAGCATCTCCCGGGTTGGTCATGGATAAAATCAAACGCTCTATAAGCTCAATTGGAAACTGGCATGGATGATTTGTTTTCTCCGGATGATTATTTTTGACGTTTGGTATATCCCACACATCTTCGGGGTTCTTTCCTAGGGGATTGCCTGATAATGTTCCATACTTTTCATTTTTCTTAAAATTCTTTTTGCCTGGATACTTTTGGGGCACGCGGACAGGATCAAGGTTGAAAGTATAATTATCGCCCTTGGTAAACCAAACTATTGTTTCGTGTCGTCCTGAAAACCTTTTTGTGCAATGTAAGCCGTGCCCAAATCGCCAAATAATTCTATTTCGTAATTTAAGACCTAGTTTTTTCCCTATAGCATAAATGAGCGCATCGAGCGGAAAGACCTCACCGTCTTTGCCGATATGATTTCCAACCTGCCAACAAATGCTGCCATCATCAGTAAGAATACGGATAGCTTCTTTTATAGTTTCTTCTTGTTCGGCCAGATACAAATCTAAATCTTTTCTTTTTTCGTATTCTTTGCCAATGTTGTATGGCGGTGAAGTGACGACAAGTTTTACAGATTTATCAGGTAAGCCCTTCATAAGATCAAGCCGATCGCCATGAAAAAGTATCACATCGGCATCCGTGGTTGGTTTGTGAGCGATCTTGATTTTCTTTTGTGATAGTGAAAGAGGTTGTTGTCCAGCTTCTTTTTTTATTTCTTGTTTATTTGAAGCCTCTGTTCCCGGTTGGCTTTCTATCACATCCAAAACTATTCCCTGGATAGCCAATGGAGTCCCCCTTTCTAAAATAATAGGTTCGATGGCTTTATTTGCCGGTTGCAAACGTATGCGGCCATTTTCTTTATAGAATTTTTTTAAGGTAGTTTCTTGATTGTTTATAAGCGCGACAATTTTTTGGCCGTTTTCGGCTGTGCTCTGATGTTTAACCAGGACAATGTCTCCATCGTTAATATTTTCGTCAATCATACTGTTACCGATTACTCGAAGGGCATAAACTTCACCATGCGCCGGTAATTTTGTTTTAGGCACAGCAATAAATTCATTTTGCTGGATTGCTTCAATCGGTTCTCCGGCCGCAATTGTTCCGAGCAGAGGAATCTTAATCATTGTTTCTGGTTCGTTCACGTCAATTGACCGGGCATTATTGCCAGACTTTTTTAAGTATCCTTTTTCAGCAAGAGCTTCAATGTGTTGATGAGCGGTAGATACAGCGGAAAGCTTGAGCCCACTACATATTTCCTCTAGGGTTGGGGGGTATTTCTTCTTTTTTACGAACCCCTTAATGAAGTCTAGGACTTCTTTTTGTCTTTTTGTAATTGGTATAGGCATAATGGATTGATGTTTTTAAAACTAAGTGATATATTTATAGTATACCGAAAATCTTACGAAAATGGAAGTGTGGATAATTTAGTGAAAAATTAATGTCAAAAATAAATCCAACAAGTTCAATCAGGGGAGGATTTGATTACCAAGACTGGTGGGGTCTTAAGTTTTGTGGTGATTGGCTAAACAGTCCGTCTTCTTATTCTCAACTACAATTTGAAACGACACCAGAAGAGATTGGCGCTGAACGTTTTTATTTGGATGATATCATTCTTACTAATGCACAAAAATCTTACCGTCTTTATCAAATTAAACATAGACAAAAAGTAGAGAACGCTTGGACATGGGATGATTTTCTCTCCTCTACTGGTAATAGGTCTTCAATGATTCAAAAATGGGAGCAGTCATTAAATAAACTTAAGCCCCAAGCAATTGAATGCGCATGTTTAATTACTAATGCGATAGCAGGAGAAGATGTAGCTAATTTTTTAGAAAATGGCAAAATCAACTTTACAAAACTTAAGGAACAAAATACAGATTTATATCAAAAGATTCTAAATCAACTAGGCAGTGACGAGCGTATTTCAAATTTTTTTTCTTCATTCAACTTTAAATTTAAAGAGCCCGATTTCTCGGAATTAGAAGAGCAGGTAAAAAATTATTTTTTAAATAATCTACGGGCTACAGAAAGCGGAGTAAACAATCTATTACTGCAAATCCATAAAGAATGTAGAAGTAATCAAACTCAACCCTTATCTCTTGAGCAATTAAGATTGTGGTGTGAGTTTGATGATCCGCAACCGCTTAAGGAAGATTTTTTTATCCCAGAAGATTTTCAATTTTTTGATGAACAAGTTCACGAAAATATTATAAAAGAGCTTAATAATCCAAATGGTGGAATAAAAATTATTACCGGTAAACCAGGTACGGGTAAAAGTGTTTACCTTTCTAAGCTATATCAGGTCCTGTCTGAACAAAAGATAATAACGATAAAACATCATTACCATTTGTCTCCGGAGGATAGTAATCCGCAAGAGCGATTAAATTCAGAGAGAGTTATTGAGGCACTAAAGGCACAATTTAAACAATACCCAGATGAGCTAGGAGATTTAGCTTACAAAAACTCCGAAAATATTTCTCCTAGAGAATATATTGATGCACTTGCTTCCCGGATGAAAACAAAAAAGCGGACATTCGTTTTGATTATAGATGGCTTAGATCACGTAATAAGAAATGCTGATAAGGAAGAACTGAAAAAGTTTCTTCAAAATGTTTGCTTCCCTCAGCCAGGATTATGGATAATACTTGGAACACAGCCTGGTGTGTCTGATTGTCTTTCGGGAATCATTCTCGATAAATGTCCATCGGACACGTGGATAGAAATGTTAGGATTTAATCGCGATGCTGTAAAGAAAATCATAAACAAGAATTGTATTAATCTTAACTTGCCGGACAATGAAAATGGATTGCCTGCGTTTATAGAAAAAACGTTCAAAGTTACTCAAGGTAACCAACTTCACCTTCGCTATTTATTAAGCGAACTAAAAATAAAACATAATGCTGGATTAGTTACGGAATATGCTATTGATAGTATTGTGCCTTATGGTGGAGACATCTCTAATTACTACAATGCTTTGTGGAAACAATTGGCTGATAAAGCTAAGATGGTTCTTTTTACGCTCGCGAGTGTGAATTTTGTTTTTAAAAGAACGCAATTATTAGAATGTGTATCTTCCTTCGAGAATCACCCAGTTGATATTTCTCAATCATTTCAATCCATTCAACATTTAATCAGAGAGGATAGGAAAAATCGTCTCACAGTATATCACAATAGCTTCCAAGTCTTTCTTTTAAGTCAATCAACATTTGAAGAGCAAAAAATTACATTAAAAAAGAACATTGAAAAATGGTTAGAAACTAGTTCTCACGAGACCTTAAAATGGGCAGAATTAAGGAAAATCAAGTATGAACTAGGCGATTCAGAACCCATTCTTGAGCTGGATCGGCAATGGTTACTTGAATCTATTTCTCATCCTAGAAATTCTTATCAGATTAATGCGCAATTAATTTTAGCCTCTCAAGCAGCTTTTGAGAAAGATGACTTTGCAAAAGTTCTTTCACTCTCACATCTTCGTACCTATTACCTCAATTCGGCTAATTTTGTCGAAGAGGGATGCCAGAGAATATTTTCAGAAGCCATCCAATTGAACAAAGAAGCGTTAGATGATGTAGAAATTATTTATACATCAACCCCAAACCTTATAGTCTTAGCATCTTTGGCTAATAATAGGGGGGACTTCACAATGATCGAAGAAATTATTGATGAGCTTGTCGATCGCCAGCATGGGCAGGAATACAGACGAAAGGGCGATGGAAGCAGTATGCCATCAGTATCACGCGCACTACTAAAGACGATACCATATGATCGTACACACGAGGTAGACAGAATTTATAAATATATAAAACAATTTGATGATCTTGGTTGGACGCCCGATCTTTTTAGTATTTATTCGAAGCAGCTTTTGGTTCTTGATCAGCTTGAGAAAACTAAAAAACTGCTAAGCTTTGAACTTACTTCGGCAGAGAAAGTAGCGGTACTTGACCAATGTATTATTTATGATTTAGAGCATGATGCTAATAATTTCGATGAATTTTATAAACAAAATTCATCTCTTTCGGTTTATGTATTTCAGACATTTAGGGGTAATTTTAAGGGAAGTCTTCCCATACTTCCGTCCTATGACTCTCTCCCAACAAAAGTTCCCGAGTTTAGCTCTAGTGAAAGACAAAAATGGACAGATTTTTTTTACGATTGTTTTTTTACAGTTTTATTATATGGCCTGAATGGACATGAAAAAGATATTGAGGATTGGAATAACAACGGACCAGATATTTGGTGCGCTAAAGCTTTGTCGGCAATTTTTAAGGCAACCCTGCGAATTTCGAATAGTATTAAAAAAGAATCTCGTGTTAACTATGAGGATTTGTTTGCTCCATTTTTAGAATTAGAAAAATTACAATGGCCCGATGACCGTGATCAGTTAGACTTGCAAGTAGGGCTTTCAAGAGCATTATCACAAGCACTTGAAATAATATTCGTTATTAAACGAGTACTTAACAATGTCGAAGATATAAATACGGATAACTTAAAAATTATTTGTAGTACGCCTTTTTATTCAGAAAATGACTTACTAGAATTTTTAATAAGCAAAGATAAAGCTATTTTGTCGAACGATGCATATAGACTTTTTATTAGTCAACGGATAAGCAAGGCGAAAGATTTAGTAACCTACTTTCCAGATAGAACCGTTGCTTATACTGATCTGGCTTCCTTGGCGCGATTACAAAATGATAATAAAATCGCAAAAGAGCTTTTATTAAGTGCTTCAGATAATTTACTCGGATACGGTTATCACAAAGATGTTTATCTGTTTGAGGTTCTTGAATCGATAGATTTCTGTGGGTCGTTCGGAACATCAAAAGAAAAAATTAATACATGGATTCAGAGAATAGGTTCGATAATTGAAAGTGTTACCGATTACACCGATGGAGATGAAACCAATTATCTCCTGTTAGAACTGGCTGAGATTTTAGGAAAATATAATAGGCCGGCCCTATATAGAGATTATTATGCTTCTGCTAACAACGAGGAGTTGTTCCATGCTCAGGATTTGTTTAAAAGAGTAATTAGTTCTATGTCTTATGACAAAAAAGAGGAGATTGCTTTGGGCGCAACGGCTATTGATAAAGAAAATTTTGGGAAACTAAAAATTATCGCTCAAGAGAATAACGGTGCCAAGCAATCACTTCGTATGATTACAGAGTATCTAGGCGATATTAATTATCCGGAAGAACCTAAAACGCCTTCATCCTTTACCGAAAAATATAAAGAAGCCGATTTTTCAGATGTTGCACCTGATCAACTAGAAACAAAATTAAAAGAACTTTCTTTTGAAAATATATGGAGCCGACATCAATATCTGCAAGGATGGTTATCTTATTGGTTAAAACAAGATAACAAAGAGAATGTTTTTAGAGCAATGGTTCCTATCGTATCGAATATTGGTATTCATGATATTTCTGGGGAATTACTCGATATGCTTTACCCCCTTGCCTATGAATTTAGC
Source organism: Minisyncoccota bacterium (assembly GCA_041651395.1). Lineage (GTDB taxonomy): Bacteria > Patescibacteriota > Minisyncoccia > Minisyncoccales > JAGOPM01 > JBAZJI01. The sequence goes on along the minus strand of JBAZJI010000001.1, from coordinate 648,089 downwards.
AACGAAGAAGCATTCGAATTTTTATGTCGAGCACAGGCAAATGACTACGGATGGTCTAGATATTGGACTGACAAAAAGAAGGCTCAACAAAGATGGTTATTTTTAAAAGAAAAATATCCTGATCGTTATTTAGAATTTTTCAAAAAGAGTATCGCTTTTGGTAATCGAAGCTCAGATGAGATTGGTCACTCAATACCCCTATCTCGTGGAGTGGAGTTTTTTCTCTTATTTGAAGATTTAAAAAACGCTGAAGTTATCACGGAAGCATCTATAAATTTTTCGGAACAATTAATGGCTGATATCAAATTACCCTTGCCAGTGTGGGAAACCGATTTCTATAAACATTCAGATATCACTGAAGTTGATCTATTAATACAAAGGTTGCTGTGGCCAAGTCCCTTAGTCAGAGGACAAGCAGCAAACGCATTAGCTTGGTTATTTTATCAATCAGAACATCGAGAAGAGATATATAAAAAATATACGGATTGGATTAAAAAACAGTCACTTGAAAGCGTTGTTGCGGTTTCTATGTTGCCATTTTTTAAGACCATTCAGATAAAAAATAAAGCGGATTTGTCATATATAAATTTTGAAGAAGTTATCAAATCTCTACCCATTGGTTCTGTTGTAATAGATAAACTTATTGAAGAATTAGCACTGGAAATGAATATTAAAATTAAAGATATTGAATTCCCTAGGCACATGGATATAAATCCTTGTCCGGAAGCTTATCAAATCAATAGTTTTTTTCAAAAGCATATAAAGGGATTTTTAGCTCCCATCTACCACGATAGAGCTAAAGAAATTGAATCTCGCGGAGGTAGAGACTTTATTAGACAATGGGCTTTTACTTCTGAAGAAATAATCTCAGCGAATAAAATTGGACTTAATGCTGATCTTGGATATTTTCAAGGGAGAGACGGAGGTGAAACTCTTGTTGGTATGTCTACAAAATTAAGCGAAGCATATCGGTCGGCATTCATTAGAGTATTGCAATACTTTTTTAAATCCGGTCTTATTCCTGAAGATTTTTATCTAGAATATACTTACGCTACTATACCAATTGATCTAGCTCTTTGGAAAGTTAAACCAAGGAGAGCCCCAGGGTGGTGGCCTAAATTAAAAGTAAATAATAATCCAGTACTTTCTCAAATTAGCTTGGAAAGCCCTATTGAAAGTTTGATAAACCACTTTAATAGTTCTTGTTTATTGTTGGCCGAAGGTGCTATCACTCCAAGTAGTGGCTGGGATGGTAATGATGCAGCTTATTCGTTTTCTCTTATAGGTTTTGCGTATCAAGTTTCTGGCTGCGATATCCCTACAGCTGAAGATGTTGCAGCAGAGTTAATCGATGCTCCTTCCGCAGGCGTCTTAATTCCTTCAAAAGCGAAACGCCCCTTTAATTTTATTGACAATTTTCCAAATTTTTACCCTATTCGTACGGAGCCAAGAATCATCGGCGATTTGACGATATATCCGCTAATTATTCGAGTAAGAGATTTAACAATATCTCTTTGGCAATTTTTCCGAGATTATCACGCATTTTCTCTTTTGGCTCCTAATTTACAAAAAGGTTTATCTTTGAGGGTAGAAGAGGATCAGATTATTTACGAAAAGAATAATCAAGGCATTGTCTCGATAAGCGATTGGTTAGAGGGATTGAAAGAACGAAATGATCATGACTTACCGCTACCACATGGTCAATTTTTGGAGATTAAAAAAGATATATTGCAACAATATTTAAACTCTAAGGGGCTTAGATTGGGCTATCTTTTGAAAACTACCTATAAGCATAAGGAGCACAAATATAGCGACGTTAAAAATTTTGAGGAATGTAAGTTAATTAATTTGAGTAGTATTATTTTGCCACCTCCTACTAGACCGGTAGTCAATGATTAATGCTAAAAGTCTAACGGCATCTTGCCATCTAGCATATCCACGGCCGCATCCAGTTCATAGGACTTCCAACCACTTAAAATGATAGTTCTAAGTTCTCTCACAGCTCGGAGTCAATGTCAAAAATACCCCTGAACAGGGGTATTTTTGATTGCCTGAGAGTGGTGGCGAGAACCTAACATGCCGATCCGCCAACTGGCGGAGACTTCGCCTGCCTACCGGCAGGCAGGGGCAACACATTCGAGGACACTCGCGGAGTTTAATTCAGCTGTAAATGATTGGCGGGGTAGCTTACTCGCGGAGCAGATCAATTTGGTGAAGGTGGCGCTATGAACAAGTTAGGCCTAAGTTGTGGCAAAAAATATGTTAAAATAAATAAGGTTGAGTATTTTAACAAAACTCAGTATTCTTAACTTAATAAATGTATGAAAAATAAAATTGTAATTGTTATTTTAATTGTTGCAGTTATCGCGGGGGTGGCGATAATTGGTTTTTATTTTAGCAAACAAAACAAACAGTCCGCTGGCCCTGTTGAAAATACCGCGCTACCAAGCCAGACTGAAGTGAACAATCCAATAAGTAACGAGCAATCCCAGAATAAACTGATAACTGATGATTTTGAAATTAATCTTCCTGTGGGTTGGCAGAAAACTGCGCCTCCAATAGGAACTTCCGTAATGGTTGTCAAGGCAGATGAACAACTTGCTGACTCTGCGGCTAAGAAAATTAATTTTAGAAGTTATTTTGCCGTAAGCTATGATACGACACAAGGGAAAAGTTTAAGCGAATATATACAAGCTATAAAAACCCAATTACAGCAAACAATCCCCGGCGTTATCTTCGCGCAAGAACACGACACAACTATAAATGAAAAGCCAGCTAGGGCGTTTGAGGCGGATTTTAATCAGAAAGGAGCAAATTTCAAAATTTTAATGGTAGCGGTTAAAGGTTCGGGAAATGATGTCTGGGTAATCTCGTTTAATACTCTCCAAAGCACTTGGACCGAATATCAGAAAACTTTTTCTGATATCGCCAACAGTTTTAAGTTGAAATTAAAAAATTAGTTATGAAGCAGATCAGTCTAAAGGGCTCTTGGGTAATTAGGGCACCCCGAGAAAAAATATATAAGATAGTTTCTGATTTTGAAAATATGCCCAAATATTTCCCATCTGTTGCAGGATCAATACACATAATCGAGAAGCAGGGAAACCATCAAAAAATGGCCGCAAAGCTGAAATCTTTTGGTAGTGTGTTTGATGTAGAAATGCAAACAGAACTTTTACCTAATATTGGCTTCAAATCTGACAATAAATCAACCTTCGGCACTTCTGGCCATGAGGAGTTTTTAATGGAGGATGTTGAGGGCGCTACTAGAATTAACTACACATATAACATCAAAATTCATCGCCCGATATTAAGGGTTATAGGAACACCTTTGATAAAGTGGTTTTCTATGTGGTATTGGGAGCGCGCCTTTATTGATAAATTACGAAAAATAGTAGAAACATACTAAAACAAGACTAGCGTCGTATAATAAACCATGAACCAAAAAACATATATAATTATTGGAACCGTCCTGCTGTTTGTTATTGGGTTCATTTATTCCGGGTATAGGGCATCAAACAGCATAAAGACTTCTCCTAGCCAATTTGTCCCGGCAATGGCTGATGGAGTTTATTATGTCCAGATACGAGAAATGGATTTGGTCAAGAAATCAGCTGTTTTTGATCATATTACCTATTTTTCTGGCATAGTTGCATTTAACTCCGCCCAGCATGAAGCAAAATGCGATAAAAAAGAGATAGAGGAATGCGTGTCAACTCTTAAATATGGATATTATATCAGGCCAAGCGACCCTAAATCAGCTTTTTCAATCGGGATAAGTGAAGCAAAGATATTTCTTTCTACCAGTAAAACCCGAATAGCATCTTTGGAAGAATTGAAAAATGAAATAAATCTGCCAGAATATCAGCCGGCTTTTACGATAGAGATAAAGAATAATAAGATTGATAAAATTGAGGAAATCACAAGATATAATAATTTGCCATCATTTAGTTTGCCCAAAGGATATTCATTAGATAATTACAGCATAGAAAAAGTTACGGAAAAATCGTGCAAATTGGACGGAGACTGTGAAACTCCATCTGAATATTTGATAAGAAGTAATTGCCCCTATACATCGATTTGTTTGGATACGAAATGCGTTGTTGTTTGCCCGGGAGCGGAATAGAATTAAAATTTTATCTAAATAAATTTAATGTCAGAAAAAACCCAAAAAATAATCGGCTGGATAACGTATATAACCAGCTTGGCGCTAGTTTGTTTTTGGATGTATTGGGGAATAAATGAAGCATTTCATGAAGGATGGTATTTTATTTCGTTATGGAATAATTTGCGCCTGACCTTCATACAGTATTTATCAGTGCCCTGTATTTTAATCATTCTTTTTTTGCTGGCGATGAGATATAAAAGGATTGGTTCGATTTTATTTATCGCAACGGCAATATTTGCATTTTTCTTTTTTAGCACCAATGCAGGAAGAGTATTAATCGCCCTACCGGTTCTTTTATTCGCCTTGGGGTATTATTTTGGCAATTTTCAATATAAAAAATGGTTGGCTTTAATTCTAATACTTACCGCAATCTTGATTGCGCTTGTTTTTGGCATTCCGCAATATCTTCGGGTAGAAAGCCGCTATAACGATTTTGATTTTGGTACCAGGACAGTAAATGGCAATGGGGTCACATTGGTTTGGGCTCCGCAGGGAATTGGCTTCCCTTTAACCGGTGGATCGTGGGACGAGGCGGAAGATGTATGTGCCCGCTTAAACAGCGAGGGGACCGGATTAGAAAGCCAATCTATTAATATCTGGCGATTGCCAACCAGGGACGAACTTGCCCGTTCGATGACCAAGAAAAATCTAAATGCGGGCGGTATTTTGGATAACTCGGGCAAAACGCAGTATAAAATAACACCCGACAAAGAAACTCCGCTTTGGAACCCAAACTCTCAAGTAATTTATTACTGGACGAGTGAACTCGCTAGCGAAAAGACTGCATATTTTTTGGCGTATAACGGCGGTGTTTGGGCACGGAGAAAAGATGTCGGAGCAAAATATCAGGGGTATAGATGCGTCAAAGACCTGAAAGATAGGTGATCGTCTGCCAGAATAGAATATTTAACGCGAGCTAAAAGATTTATTTATTGGTACAATTATTATTAAAATAGCATGAACAAATCAGAAGATATCAAAAAGATAGTTAAAGAAAAATATAAGGAAGTGGCCACGAAGAATTGTGGCTGCGGTTGTAGTTGTAAAAGCAGCAACAGTATTGCCCAAGAGATTGGATATTCGGATGAAGAGATAAAAATGGGAGAGGGTGCAAATTTAGGTCTTGGCTGCGGCAATCCTGTAGCTATGAGTAGAATAAAAGAAGGGGATACGGTTTTGGATTTGGGTTGCGGGGCGGGATTTGATTGCTTTTTAGCGTCAGAGAAAGTTGGTAAGGCCGGCAAGGTAATCGGGCTAGATATGACTCCAGAAATGATCGAAAGGGCCAAAATAAACGCCGAAAAACTAGGTAAAAATAGTGTTGAGTTTATTTTAGCTGAAATAGAAAACATTCCATTAAATGATAATTCCGTAGATATTATTATTTCTAACTGCGTTATCAATCTTACTCCGGATAAAACGCAATCTTTCAAGGAGGCGCATCGGGTTTTGAAGAAGGGAGGCAAAATTTATCTTTCGGATATAGTCTTATTAGGGGAGCTTACGGAAGAGCAAAAAAATGACAAGAACTTATTGTCCGGTTGCGTGGCGGGCGCACTTTTGAAAGAGGATTATTTGCAAAAAATAAGAGACGCGGGATTTAAGGTTAATATTCTTTCTGAAAATATGGCAATCAGCAAGCAGCAATATCAGGGCATTGCCTTGGAAAGCATTGGGATCGAAGCGATAAAATTGGATTGAAGAAGTAGGGAATTCCAACATCTTGGGCCAATAAACTTAAAAATAAAATGCCTCCCTCGGAGGCATTTTATGCGAACTTTAGCTATTGGCACATTTGTTTTTGCTTGATTAATTTTGGAGATATGTTATATAGCAACAGTAGTTCATTCCCAAATAGGAGGCTGATTGATGACAATGGAAAGTATTTCGGATGCGTTGACGTCGTGGTTGCCGCTGATAATTATTGCCGCTATTATTGCCATTATCTTGTATATAATAGTATCATTTTGGTTTTATACCATGGCAAGGAAGGTTGGGGTAGGTAAAAATCTCGCTTGGCTGGCCTTTGTCCCAATTGGCCGGCAGTGGATATTAGGGAAAATTTCCACAAAAAAGCATATGCAGATTATTTATCCTCTCGTCTCAGTCGCCCAAGCGGTTGTTGCCATAATTGCTATTTTGGCGGTGACATCTAAGAGCGGAGCTTTGCCGCAAATGACCACAGTGTTCGAGTCGTACAGAATTATTCTATACGTGGGCAACTGGATTGCTGGCATTATAGGAATGATAACTTTTTATGGAGTTGCGGAGAGGTTCGGGCGAACTGATCTTGCCACCCCATATATAATCTTGGGCATCTTGTCATTGCCATGGATTTCGACGATAGCCGCGACTATTGTTGCGTCGGTTGTCGGGCTTATTTTGACCGTTTACGTGGCAATCGCAGTAGTTTTGATTGGCTACATTGCTTTAATGGTTTGGAACTTGTCGTCGATTTATCGGCTTTCACAATCGGAAGTAGTAGTGTAAAAGTAATAAAAAAGGAATTAGAAAGGCTAATTCCTTTTATTTTTTTATATCCTCGAGTAGACGTTAGCCATCAAGTTTAGCCCAAATATCCAGAGCTTCTTGCGTTGTTGCGACAAATAAATAATTTTTGAGTCGATTGGATTCGTAAATAAAATCTTTCAGTGTTTGGCTGGGGTATTTTGAAAAATCGCCGACAATGGCCAGTTTAATGCGGTAATTGGAAAATTTCTGCAGGATTGCTCCGGCTAGCTTGGTGCTCAAATCAAAAAAACTTTTTTCTATATTGTAATCCTGGATGATGATGTGGCTAGCCTGGCATTCAGCCATCAGATCGAGAGCGTTTTGTTCGGTTTTTAGGATAATATTGGGCTCGCGCACTTCGGCCACACTGATCTTGCCAAGGGATATAATATTTATATTCATAAAAAGAGTATAGCACCGGGTTGTTTTGATTCCAATCGGGTAATGGGCCAAACGAATCGCCTAAGCGGCAATTTTTTGTTAAGATTATTTAATGAATATAAGCGATTTAGGTTATAACGATTTTTTTGAGAAAAATAAAAACCAAATGGGGTTTGGCGATTTTGCCGTGGCGCGGGTAGTTGCAGAATTCAAAGGAGCTTATAAGGTCAAAAATGAAAAAGGAGAATATCTGGCTAAAATAACTGGCAAGCAGATGTTTGAGGCGCAATCGCGCCAAGACTATCCGGCCGTTGGCGATTGGGTGGCGATTACTGATTTGGGCGGGGAGCAGGCCGTGATTAATGGTTTATTACCCAGAATGACATTAATCAAAAGAAGACATGGTGACAAAAATAAGGCAGGGGAAAAAAGTGATGTTCAGATTATTGCTGCCAATATCGACGTTGCCTTTGTGGTTGAATCAGTAGATCGCGATTACAATCTTAATCGTTTTGAAAGATATTTTGCCCTTGCTCAAGATGGCGGAGTGGAGCCGGCGATTATCCTAAATAAAATCGATCTCATTAGCCCAAAAGATTTAGATGAGAGATTATCAGAGATAAAAGAAAGATTTCCCGGGATTGATGTAATTTTGACTAGCGTTTCCAGTGACAATGGTCTTGATGATTTGAGAAAGTATATAGCCAAGGGCAAAACTTATTGTTTCCTTGGGTCGTCGGGAGTGGGGAAATCGTCTTTGATTAATAAATTACTGGGAGGAGATATTATTAAAACAGGAGAGATTAGTTTTACTACGGATAGGGGTAAGCATACCACTACAGCCAGGCAGATGTATTTTTTACCTGTTTCGCCGGAGGGCATGGAGGGTGGAGGAATTGTAATTGATAATCCGGGAATGCGTGAAGTGGGAATGGCTGATGTTAGCCAAGGGATAGACTCTTTTTTTGATGAAATAACGGCCCTAGCCAAGCAATGCAAATATGCCGATTGCACTCATACACAAGAGCCGGGCTGCCAAGTTGTTAAAGCTATAAAAGAGGGTCGCCTTGATGAAAAAAAGTATGCCAATTATATAAGTCTCAAAAAGGAAGCCGAATTTTACCAAATGAGCGAGTTAGAAAAAAAGGAGAAAGATTACCAATTCGGGAAATTTTTGCAGAGAGTGAAGAAGAATTTGAAGGATTCCGGACATAAGGATTTTTAAGAATATTAAAAGCCCTTAAGATTTTTCTTAAGGGCTTTTTTGACGCCTTAGAAAAAGATTTTATACCCGGTTAAAGCATTAATTCCAATTTTCCTTCCATGGAGCCTTCCATTGAAAAATTAAAGCGCAGAGAGCGACCGATTTTTGAAACATACAAATGGCTGCCGTTTGATTCGTCAATTTTATAACCCAGCTCCAAATATTTTTTTTGAATTGCCTCTATATCGGAGCGTGTTACTACGCGATTGAAAAAGTATGTTAGCCATAATCCGCTTGTATTGTCGGTCATCTTTACTTTGTTGCCAAATACCGAATTAAGAATCGGCAGAAGCTCTTGGTGGATTTGGCGGCTTTTTTCTGTTTCTATTTTTCCTTCTTTGGCATTATCAAAATTTATCTGTGCCCACGTTAAGGCTACTGGCGAAGAAGTGGGCGTGCCGCTGGTTGTAAGGTATGAACAGTCAAGAAGGATATTTTTACTTTGGCGCGAACAAATACCGCGGGTGATATTTGTCAGTTTGGAGAATTTCGGATTAACAAATTTATTGATTGGGAGTTTGAAATTGCTGGTCTGGACCTTCATATTTTGTACTACCAGATAATTGCTTTGGTCTTGGACTGAAACTTTTTTAATATCGGTGATAGGGGAGCAATCGCCTGCGTGGCCATTGGCATCAATTTTTACTATTACCGCTTCATTATATGGCTCTTTGCCGCTTAAAGTTTGGTGGAGCTTATTGGTGGCGATATTGGCGGCCAAAACAAGGCCATTATCTTTAGTTGGGAAAATATCATATCCGACGATATGCCTTTCCACATCAATTTTTTTTACCCAGTACGGATTAAAATCCGGATCAACCTTTATAATCCCGATGTTAGTTGCCCAAGCATCAGATATAGCGGCGTAGTTTGAGGCATTTATCGGTTGCTGCAGGTTAATGCTCGAGCGTATTGCGTCTTGTATAATGGTAAAATTATTATCGGAAGTTTTAGTTACCTTTAATTCGGTAGCCGAAATTCCCGGGGCAAAACCCGGAGTCAATTTTTTAGCCCATTTATAATTTCCTTGTGCATCAATTTTAACCGCCACAATCGGGCGGGGGTCAAATTGGGTAATCTGCTTTGTTGTGCCCTTTAGCCCTATGGTTGATAAAAAGTTATCGAAGCCAAAAATTAAAAAGCCATTATCGGGTGTTGATTGCACAGATTTGAAATCTCCGGCCGCCATCCGTATTTTGGTAATGCCGGTGGCGAATTTATTCTCCGTAATACTGGTAATGCTTTTAATTTCGGAAGGTATCATTTCCAGGCTTTTGGCCCATTCCACATTGAGATTGCTGTTTAATTTAATTATTGTGGGCAAAACGCCGGCGAACATTTCCGGGCCGAGAATATTTTTAGCTTGGGGCGCCTGGGTCATGGTTATATCGGCCAAGGCAATAAAGCTGCCGTCTGGCAGATATTGCATATCCTTGAGAGACAAATTAAATTTCTTTGACCATGCCACTTGCCCATTTTTATTAATTTTTATCAAAGCGCTGTAATGGGGGATAGCTTGGATATCAGCGATTTCTTTTCCGTAGCCCGTGGCCGCGAATTTAGTTAAAAGCAAAATGCCGCCATCTGCGGCTGGCCATAATTTTTGAGGAAGCTCCATACTGTAATCGCCAAGCAAAATAGACCAGATGGGTTTTCCATTGGGGTTAATTTTTGAAACTAAAATATCTCCCCATAATTCCTTTCGGTTATAATAGTCATCATTTACGAAATCAATAATGTCGTGAGCTAAAACAAAGTTGCCATCGGTTGTTTGTATGGCTAGGCGCTTGGCATCTGCATCAGTTCCTTGCGCCGCGCTTTGCCTGCTTACTTGTTGCGTCCATAAGGCATTGCCGGATGCATCGGTTTTGATAGAAAAAGCATGAGGCACGGCCATGCCTCCGGCGGCAATCGTATCTCCGGTTAAAAGGTATCCGCCGTCGTTTGTTTGGTAAATACCGTAAGCATTGGTTGTTTCTAGTAGGTGGTAAGTCTTAATAAAAGAAATGGAATTGAGTGGGCTATTAGAACAGGGAACTAAAGATTTTGCGTTTATTGTCGAGCTATATCCGCTGGCCAAAATGATTAGGACACCCCAAAGTTTAATTTTATTAAAAAAATTCATACTATTATTTTAATTAGACTTAACTTACTAAGTTTTGCTCAATTAATTTTCGCTAGGAGTTTTATATATTAATTATAACGCAACAAAATCGGCAAATAGAAACAATTATGCACACTCTTTTTCCGCTCATAAATGCAAGAATGCATACTGGGTATATGTTCTGCCATATCTATTTGGCGGTAGGCGTGTCTCTATTGACATAATTGCTCCTATGTGGCAAAGTTCACCGGGAATTAATTCTGTTAATTCTTGCCCTTTGATATCGTAATATGGGATTAGGAGATTAAAAATAAGAGGAGGTGTAATTTAATAAAATAAGGCTTATTTTGTTTTTGTAGAAAGCAGAAATCAAATAAACAAGGAGGCATTTGTGAAGAAGTTATCTGTTTTGTTGATAGCAATTTCGTTGGTGCTGTGTGCGGTTGTTCCGGCTGTAACCCCTGCGGTTGCGGCACAAGTCATGGAATACCCATTTTATGCCGGAAGAACTAACTATGCCGGCAAAGCCCTGGTCACTAATGATTCGACGAACCTCACGATTGACTGCATCGGCGACGGATACAATCTGTTCGAAGTGCGAGTGGCTGTCGCCCCTGATGCCAAAGACATTCCGCAAACAAACAGCGGTAATCCGATACCGGGACAATTTGTCTATTCTGGGAATCGAGTCGTTGTTCCTCTGAGTAATTGGCCACCGGGAACAAAATTGGCCATCGCAATCCATGCTATTGCCAGAAAAATTGTTGGTTATGGGCCGCCTAGCCTTATCGATTTCGCAGCTTCGCTGCCTGATCAGGCTTATGTGACTGTTTCTTATCCGGGCAATAATTGTTATTTTGATGCCACGCTATCGGGATGGCTAGGCACCACGTTCACTACTAGCGCCTGGTGCATAGATACCGATCACTTCATTAGCCCTGGCACGCAGTACATGGTTACGCCTTATTCATCCTACGAAATTCTGCCAACCGGGATTCTTTCCTATCCGGAAAACCTGGATTTGGTCAACTGGCTGCTTAATCAAAGCTACATTGGGAAAACGTCTTCTTGCGGCGGAATTTTTACCTCGGGTGATATCCAGGCCGCAATTTGGACGCTGACAGAAAGTGTCGTTCCGGATTCAGATTTAGGCACGGTTGGAGCATGGGATCGATGTAGAATGAATGAAATTGTGGCTGCCGCCAGAGCGAATGGGGAAGGATATGTTCCTCCTTGTGGCGGATACACGGTTGTTGTCTTGGTTCCTGTCGATGGCTCGCAAGTCATCATCATTGCCTTGAAAGCGGATTGCACCCCAATCTACGGTTCGGGCGAAACTGCTTGGGCTGCCCAATCCCCAGGAGCAATTCAATTCCCGGGTAAAAATTGGGCTACTTATTTCCCTTACACAATCCAATAATAAGCAAGCACAAGTCCTATAAGGGCCATGGTCTTACCATAGCCCTTTTTTATTTTCTCTAAATTAATTTGTAGTTTTTGAAAAGATTTAAGATATCAATCAAAAAAGGTGATTTATGGATTGTGATTACCGGTCGGGGCGGTTTTGCTGTTTATCTGAGTCTTTTTGCTTGGCAATCGGGCTTTTAAGCAATGGTTGCTTTTTTCATTTTCTGTGTTATAAGATGGTAGTAACTTAAAAAATCCTTTGAAATGGAGGTCTATTTTATGAGAATTTTGGTAATTAATCCCGGGTCAACTACAACAAAAATCGCCGCCTTTGAAGGCAAGGATTCAATTTTTGAGCATAAAATCAATCATAACCAGGATCTAGACTTTCAGGCGCGTTTTTCAAGTCCTGGAGATATTTTTGACCAACTTGATTTTCGGCTTAATGCCATAAAGCAGATTTTATCTGATAATAAAATCAAAGAGCTTGGCGCTGTTGTCGGGCGGGGTGGCAATCTGCCGGATGTAGTTTCTGGAACTTATCTGGTGACTCCCAAGATTATAGAGACATTAAAAAATCGACCCTTAGCCGTCCATGCCTCTAATCTCGGAGCGGCTTTGGCCTTTGAAATCTCAAAAATTTTTGGGATAAGTAATCGAGTTTTTATAGTCGATCCGGTCTCCACTGATGAAATCGAAGAAAAGCATAAATTGACAGGTATCCCTGAGATAAAAAGATATCCTGGCTGGCATGCCTTGAATCAAAAAGCCGTAGGGCGGGAGTATGCCAAAAGTATTGGGAGGAAATACGAAGATCTGAATTTGATAATTGCCCATCTGGGAGGAGGATCATCTTTTGCAGCCCATAAAAAGGGCCGAGCAATAAATGTTATTAATGCTGTAGCAGGAGAAGGCCCGATGACCCCGGAAAGATCCGGCGCCATACCTGCCCAAGCCTTGATAAAACTTTGCTTTTCTGGAAGAAAAACAGAAAAAGAGCTTTTGCATTTAATATCAGGCGGGGGCGGGATATTCGCGCATTTGGGAGTGAAAGATTTGGAGGAATTATCAAAAAAATATTCAGAATTCAGCAAAGATCAAAAAGATGTAATCGATGAAATGATAGCTGGAAATTCTAGGGCTATTTGTTCTTTAATCCCAGATTTTGAAGGGGAGCAAATAGACCAGATAATCCTAACTGGTGGAGTTGCTAATTGGATATTATTGGTTGAATCAATTAAAAGAGATTTGATCGCGCTTAATATCGGGATATCAGTTTACCCGGGTGAAAAAGAGATGGAAGCTTTGCGCGATGGTGTATTGAGGGTTTTGAGTGGTCAAGAACGAGTAAAAGAATATTAATTCGTAAAGAATTCCATAAATAAAATTAATAACCGCTAAAACTTTAGCGGTTTTTTGTAAGGCTTTGCCGCGAATTTGCCGGGGAAGGCAGGTTGTGTTATTTGGAGCCTTATACTATAAATAATCAGCAGCTTAAAAATCCTTTGAAAGGGAGGTCTATTGCATGAAAAGAATGTTATGCGTTGTTATTGCGGCCTTTTTGCTCCTGTCGCCGACGGGGACTGGAGTATATGCGGAAAATGATTGCGAAGGCGGAGAGTTTAGTATCATTGCGGGGAAGCCTGTGACAAGTAACGAAATATCCAATGTGCGCGTTGAATTCCTTTTTGACGTCACAGCCAAAAACTTCAAACTTTCTGATCCTGGAAAAGCAAAAATAGAGCTGATCCTAAAGCTTGACGGTGATGCTGGAAGATATCTGCCCAAGTTTTCAACAAAATTGAAAGAAGGCAGGGAAGTTTACACATTTTCACCTACATTGGCAGTGTCGCAGCTTTACAAAACGCCTAATGTGCGCGCCAGTGCAGCCTTAGTCGTTGACAACAAAGTTATTTGCGAAACAAAAGTTGTTGAAGTAAGCGTTAAAATTTCTGAACCTAAGATCAGGCTTGGCAATGTGGGTATGCTCAAGCTTAAGGAAAAATTCAAGTATGCCGCTAATTTTGAGATAGCGCCCGATGCCAAATTAGAAAATTTGAAATTTAATTTTTCTTTGAATATGACGCTGCCAAGAAAAGATGGCCAAAAGGAACTCCAGATTATCAAAATAATTGAAAATCAAGTTTTTAACATCAGCGATCTGCCAGACCCGGCGATATTTGAAAAAGATTTTGAATTTCCGGCAGAATACAACAATATCAAAGGACGATCAATAACAACTATTATTACGGTTTATGATATTTCTCCGGTGGAAGAAGGAGTCATTCCTTATCGGGAAGGAATATATATGAGTATGATGACAAGATAATAAAATCACCGCAGGGGGTACCTCTGCGGTTTTTGTATGCTATAATTGTATCAATATATCAATTAGAAAAATATGACGCAAAAAGATGTATGGGTTTTTTGGATCGCAATAATATTTCTATTTGGATTATTGGCCCCGATATGCTCGCCGATACTAAATCTCGTCATTTTTAATTTGGCCGGGCTTATAGGAATTAAAATTAAATATTCTTATATTTCCGGGCTTATCATAAGCGTATTTTTTATAACCCTGGCTTTTATTCTCATATATCGAAGGATTACCCGCTCTGACATTTCCGCAGCGGGCATGCATAGTACTATATTAATGAAGGTAATGTTGATTTATTTATATTTTATCGGAACGTTTCCAGCAATAGGCACCGTGGAGCGCGGTTATGGTTTTTCAAGCGAAGGCTTGGGTCTTGCCCTTGCTTTTCCTTTTATCGTAATTCCTTTATATTGCGTTTTATGTTGTCTAGCATTATTTTTTTTATACGAATCCGTCAAAAGTAAAAATTGGAGAAAAGGTTTGTTTTATTGTGTGGTGGCAATACTGCCGCTAATTTATTATTTTTTATTGAGAATCAGCCCGCTTTATTGTTTCTCTCCGATTATTTTGGCAGCTCTATATTTTTTTATAAAAAAGCCAAAAGCGGAAAAAATATTAATTTTATTTTTAACAACGTTATTTTATTGCGTGACTCTGGTTTCGTTATTGATGGAAAACCCATCGGCAGTACTAATGAATTCAAATGGTTTTTGGGCTCAATATTTCTTCGGCGGATTTTTTGGCTATACATTTCCTTTTGTATTTTTTATTTCTTTCCTTATCAATTCCATTGTACGTTTTTTTGTCCGTCTCATACAAAACTGGCGGCATTAAGCCCGTAAATCGGCCACAGATTTTTCGGTAAGAGGGGTAATCTGTGTTCTATTGACATATCATACTAATATTCTATAACTAAACATAGCTTTTTGAGCTAAAAGATCTTAAAAAACAAAGGGGGAAGATGAAAGATGAGAAGATTGGCAGTTTTAGCAATGGTTTTTGTTTTCCTAGCGGGTGGCACTTCCGCATTAACGGGATGTCGCTTTGGTAGCAGAGAAGGGTCTGATAATGCTGCAGAAAAAGACAAGGGCTCGGAGGAGATATCGGTTATTCCTAAAGATTTCAACACCAATACCGATATCGTCAAAAGATCGGAAAATGAAACAACGGCTACTTCCGATGAACAAGTAAAGCCAAAGCCGGAAACAGTGGATGCAGAACGAAAATTCACTGCACAGGAAGAGAATTGGATAAGGGAATCGATTGATTTGGTCCGGGACTATTTCCAAAGACACGGATATCCGTGCAAGCCGATGTCTATGGATATGGTCAGAGCTAGTAGGCCGGACGGCTTGCATAATGGCCGTTATAAGGATGGAATGGTCTATCTGGCATTATCAAGCTATTCCGTTGGCAATTTTCGAGAATATTCCAGTGTAAAGCCGGATCAGATTGGATATGTTGCAGCCCATGAATTTATCCATTATCAAACCAGTCAATTAATTGAGCAAATGCCTTCTTTTTGGCTTGAAACATTGACCGAGCACATAACCGACGATATAGAAAAAGAAACAAATTGGGCATCGCATATATCAGGTTATTGGTTGGAAGGAAGATTGTTGGATATAATAGTCGGCTATGTAGCGACTTTGCGTGGAAAAACCGCATCTGAAACAAAAAGGCAAATGGTGGATTATTATGCGCGAGGCGAGGCTTCTGATCTTCAACAATTTGTGGATGGCGCTTTTGGGCAGGAGGTTTTCCAAAAAATGTACGGAACCCTGAGGCAAAATGCCGAATTTTTGAAGAATATTGCCAAAACGAAAGGTTTGGATGTCCGCGAGCTTGATAGTCTCATCTCTATAGCAAAATAAATTAGAGCAAAACCGCTTACCAATAATAAGCGGCTTTTAATTTGAATCGAAAACAGAAAAAATGTATTATAAGAAAAGAAAAAATGATATGGAAAAAATAGGGATTATGTCAGAAAATTCTCAGAACAATCTATTGAGTATTATAATCCCAACATTTAATGAGGAGAAATTGCTTCCCGATTTGCTCGAATCAATAAAAAGGCAGAAGGGAGTAAATTATGAGGTAATCGTAGCAGACAATAAATCAAGCGACCAGACAACAAAAATCGCCAAAGCATATGGGGCCAGGGTAATCCCAGGAGGGATGCCCGCGCAAGCAAGGAATAATGGGGCAAAAAAAGCTAAAGGAGGAATTTTGATTTTTTTGGATGCGGACGTGATATTGCCTACAAAAGATTTTTTGAGGCGTTGTGTAGCGGAATTCAAAAAAAGGGATTTGCAGATTGCGACATGTGTTATTAGGCCAATTTCTGAAAAAATGATAGATGAGGTTCTCCATAAGGCGGTTAATTTGTTTATTAAAGCCTCATGTAAAATAGTGCCGCATATTCCGGGCTGTTGTATTATAGTAGACAAATCTATCCATCAGAGAATAAATGGGTTTAATGAAGAATTAAAATTATCCGAAGATCACGACTATGCCCAGCGAGCAACCCAACTGGGTAAATTTGGGATATTAAAGTCGTATCCTGTTTTTGTTTCTGTTAGGAGGCTTAAAAAGGATGGGAGGATGAAGACGGCGGTAAAATATATTTTATCGGAAGCCTATGTTCAATTAATCGGCCCGATTAAGTCGGATATTTTTAATTATCAATTCGGTTACGACGAGGATGATGATAAATAAACCGGAGAATTGATTATGTCTGAAGATTTTTGGAAAAATTTGAAGCGCCCGATTTTGGCCGTTGCGCCCATGTCGGATGTAACTGATGAACCTTTTCGGGAGATGTTTCTAAAATATGGGCGGCCGGATGTCTTTTGGACTGAATTTATTTCTGACCAAGAGTTGTTTTCCAGGGGCAAAGACCATTGTTTGAAAGAGACTTTGCGGTTTGCTCAGGGCGAGCATCCGATAGTGGCTCAAGTTTTTGGGAATAATCCTTCGTATTTCGCCAAAACCGCCCAGCTCCTAAAGGAGCTAGGATTTGATGGAATAGATCTCAATATGGGCTGCCCTAATAAGGATATTGAGAAAAAAGGCGGCGGTGCGGCCTTGATGAAAAATCCCGGCTTGGCTAGGGAAATTATCCGGGCAATAAAAGAGACTGTGCCCGAATTTCCGATTTCAGTTAAGACGCGTATTGGCTATGGCAAAAATGAGATTGAAGAGTGGCTGCCAAATATTTTAGAAGAGGGTGTGGCGGCTCTTACCGTGCACTTGCGCACGAGGCAGGAATTGTTCCACCCACCGGCTCATTGGGAATTGGCCGGAGAAGTTTTGAAATTGCGGGCAAAATATTGCCCTGAAACTTTAATTTTGGGCAATGGGGATGTAAAGTCGATGGCAGAGCTGGAAAAGTTGGCCCAGGAAACGGGCCTCGATGGAATAATGGTAGGGCGGGGAGCTATAGGCAACCCGTGGTTTTTTTCTGGCTATGAACCATGCCCTCAAGAGAGGCTCAAGGCCATGCTTGAGCATGTCGAGTTATTTTGTAATTTTTATCCACGGCCAGCCGGCACTAGAGTATACTATAGAAATTTTGAACGGATTAAAAAGCACCTGCATGCCTATTGTAAAGGGTTTGTGGGCGCCAAAGAACTCAGGGACAGTTTGATGAAGGCTAGGGGCCCGGAGGAAACCAAAGGGCTAGTTGAAGCATTTTTAAGGAGATGATCAAGCCAACAATAAAGGGATAATTATTATAATAATCTATGGAATTAAAAGAAAACTCATACGACCAAGAAAAGCTTTCAAAACTGACCCTTGCCGGACAAAAGATTAAAGACAAAGAATTTACCGATTGCATTTTTGAAAAATGCGATTTCAGTAATTGCGATTTTGGAGAAACGGTTTTCATCGGCTGCACCTTTAAGGATTGTGATTTTTCCAGTATCAAAATTTATGCTTGCGGTTTTCGGGAAACCATTTTTGAAGAATGCAAATTTTTAGGCGTATTGTTTAAGGAAGTTAATCCATTTCTGTTAAGCTGGGAATTTAAGCATTGCCGCATTGAATTATGTAATTTTACCGGGTTAAAAATGGAGGAGAGTCGTTTTATTGATTGCATACTCAAAGAAACCGATTTTATCGACACTAATCTTAAAAAAGCCGTTTTTACCGGGTGCGACTTGAAGGGCAGCGTTTTTGATGGAGCCAATTTGGAAGAGGCGGATTTTTCAAGCGCAAAAAATTATTATATTGATCCGACTAAATGCCGCTTAAAAAAGGCGAGATTTTCACAACCCGAAGTTTTGGCCTTGCTTGCCGGCTTTGGTCTTGATATAAAATAAACGTGGAAAATTATGGATGGATATTTAGATATTGTTAATGAAAACGATGAGGTTGTCGGTCGGGAACTACGCTCAAAAATACATAAAGAAGGTTTTTTGCATCGCGAAGTGCATATTTGGTTTATTACTCCCAAGGGGGAAATTATCTTTCAGCATCGGGCTAAAGACAAAGAAACCTATCCGGACAAGCTTGATGCTACGGTAGGCGGGCATGTAGAAATTGGCGCCACCTATGAGGAGACGGCCTTAAAGGAGGGCAAGGAAGAAACGGGTGTAGATATTAATCCCCAAAAACTCCATTTTTTGGCTAAGCAGAAAAAATATATGGTGGACGGCGCTACGGGATTAATAAATAATTCTATGCGCGCCCAGTTCGCTTATCTTTATGATAAGCCTTTAGAAGAGCTCGTAGTAGAAAAGGGCAAAGCACTTGGTTTTGAGGCGTGGAAAATAGAAGCCCTGCATACGCTTGGCGCAGAGGATAAGAAAAAATTTATTCCGGTTTGTTTGGAGGCGGATATTTTAGCGCTTTATGACGAAGCACGGAAAATATTTGGCGTTTAAGCTGGAAAAGAAATGGCCAGAAAAATAAAAATAATTTCTTGGAATGTAAATGGTTTGCGCTCGGCGGCCCGCCAAGGCTTTATTAAATGGCTGGCCCAAGAGCCGGCTGATATTATTTGTTTGCAAGAAATAAAAGCAAATGTTTTGGATTTGCCGCCCGAACTTGTAAAAATTAATGGGTATTACTCATATTTTAATTCTGCCCAAAAAAAGGGCTATTCGGGCACGGCTGTATATACTAAAGTTCAACCCAAGGTTTTTGAAACCAGTATCCTGCCCGGGAGATTCGACGGAGAAGGGCGGGGTATAAAAATGATTTTTGACGAATTTACTCTTTATAACTTTTATATCCCCAATGGTTCTAGAGATAAGCGCGATATACCTTATAAATTGGATACTTACACAAAATTATTAGAGATATTTGCTTCTCAAAAGAATAAAAATATTATTTTAGCCGGGGATTTTAATATTGCCCATAAGGAGATAGATGTATTTAATGCCAAGCATAACAAAAATAATACGATGTTTACTCTTGGCGAAAGGGAACAAATAGATAGGCTTATTGATTTGGGGTATGTTGATGCCTTTCGGGAGCAAAATCCTTTGAGGCAATGTTTTAGCTGGTGGCCATATATGGCTAATCTTAGGGAGAGGGATATCGGCTGGAGAATTGATTATATTTTCACTTCTAAAAAACTGTTTCCTAAAGTTAAAAATTCCTCGATTAAAAAAGAAGTATTAGGGTCTGACCATTGCCCGGTCATGGTAGAATTAGACGGTTTTTAGGGGGGCTGGACAAATACTTTTGATATCCGAGCCTTGAACTTTTTTAACACTTATGATTCTTATAGTAATCCGGCTGGCTGGCTTATAAAGCCAATATTTGCTATGAGGGGACTTATAATACCGTAGGTAGTGAAACAGCTTGGGCCTCGGGTGCAAAATTCCCCAATGCCAGTAATTGGGCAACATATACTCCTTAAAGCTCAGTAGAGTTAAAAAGAAAAAATCCGGATAACGCCGGATTTTTTTTGAAAAATAATTTTATTTTTTCTTGCATTGCCAAAAAATAATACTATAATTCATTTAGATGAAGAAAAAAATAAAAATATGGAGCAAGAAAAATTGCAGCAGCATAAGTGTATAAAAAATTTTGTCGAAAAAAATTTTCAACACTTTAATGCTGCCGTTGTCAAAGACGCCGCTCGGGCTTATGTTGAGCATATAAATAAGGGCGGAAAAATGTTTTTGGCCATGGCCGGAGCGATGAGCACGGCTGAACTTGGCATTACTTTGGCGGAGATGATCCGGGAAGGAAAAATCCACGCCATCTCAACAACAGGTGCCAATTTGGAGGAAGATTTATTTAATCTTGTTGCCCACGATTTTTATGAACGGGTTCCGGGCTATCGTTACTTTACCAAAGATGATGAAGAGGCTTTGCTTAGAAGGCATATGAACCGGGTAACTGATACCTGCATCCCGGAGGAAGAGGCTATGCGCCGTTTGGAGCGCGTGGTGCAAAAATGCTGGTTCAAGGCTCAAGATGAGGGGAAAAAGTATTTCCCGTATGAGTTTATGTATCAGGCTATTAAAACAGGGGAGCTTGAGCAATATTATCAGATTGACCCCAAAGACTCTTGGTTATTGGCTGCTTGCGAAAAGAATATCCCGATTTTTGTGGCCGGCTGGGAGGATTCGACCTTAGGAAACTTTATTGTTTCCAGTCACAAGCGTGGGGAAATCAAAGATCTTAGCGTAGTTAAATCAGGTTTGGAGCTAATGTCTTGGCTTATTGAGTGGTATAAGGAGGAATCAAAAAAACTTTCCATCGGATTTTTCCAGATTGGAGGCGGCATTGCTGGAGATTTCCCGATTTGCGTCGTGCCGCTACTCGAACAGGATTTGAAGTTGGAAAATGTCCGGAAGTGGGGATATTTTTGTCAAATCTCAGATAGCACGACTTCCTATGGGTCTTACAGCGGGGCTGTGCCTAATGAAAAAATTACTTGGGGTAAGCTGGAAAAATCCACACCCAGTTTTGTAATTGAAAGTGACGCCACTATTGTCGCACCCTTAATATTTTCTTACGTCTTAGGGCAGTAATTATTTTGAAAACCCCCACTGGTTGGTGGGGGTTTTTATTTCTCAATAAGGGAACTAATTTTGTCGCAAAGTTTATAAAAAATAGGAGAGCGTTTGTCGCGCGGGTGGTCAAGCTCCACGGTAATCTTTTCAATAATCTGTCCGGGCCTGGGCGAGAAAACCATAATTTTATCAGCCATTTCCACCGCCTCTTCAATAATATGCGTTACCATGATGACAGTCATGGCATATTTAGCGCAGATTTTTAAGACATCCTGGCGGAGGGTTTCAGCTGTAAGGGCGTCCAAATTGGAAAACGGCTCATCCATTAATAAAAGCTCCGGCCGGATGGCGAGCGCCCGCGCCAAGCCGACTCTTTGTTTCATGCCACCGGAAAGTTCCCGGGGATATTTTTTTTCCGAGCCAATCAAATCAACTTCTTTAATTTTTTCTTCCACGATTTTTTGCCTAGCGGCTTGCCCCATACCCTGCATTTTTAAGCCGAATTCAATATTTTCGAAAACAGTCAGCCAGGGGAAAATGGCGAAGTTTTGAAAAACCATTCCAGTTTCCTTGGCATTATTATTGATTTTGCCGTTACTGGGTTTTTCCAAGCCGGCAATGATATTCAGCAGAGTGGATTTACCGCACCCAGAAGGGCCAATCAGGGCAACATATTCTCCTTTATAAACATGGAAGTCAATTTCTTTTAAGACCGTAAAGCGGCCCTGATCTGGGGCGCGGAAGCGGTGGGAAATATTTTCGATATGCACAAGCGGGTTATTCATAAAGTTCGGATTTTTTTAAGAGAGGCATCCAGACTAAGCGGTTGATAATAAAAACCAAGACCAAAAGCGAGGCGATGCCCAAGGCGAAAGCCGTCTGACTGCTCGCCAGGATCGAATTAAGGAAAAAGCCGATGCCGCTTTTAAGCCCGAGCATTTCAATGCCGATAATCGCTTCCCAGCCAATACTAAAGCCGACGATTGAACCGGTGACAATGGCCGGAAACATCAGGGGAAAATAATAATAAATTATCATTTTTATACCGCGTGCACCAAATATTTGAGCGGCATTATTTAAGTCTTTGGGTGCGGTTTTGACTGAATGAAGTGTATAAAAAAGTATGGGCCATAAAATTGAGGAGGCAGCAAAGGCAATAGCCATGCCGTCGGAATAATGCAAGATGGCGACAAAAAGTGGGATTAAGGCAAAAGAGGGGAGATTTTGCAAAAGATCGAAAACCGGAATAAGCAAATCCCCGACTTTACTTTGTCCGATAAGAGAAACAATGGTAATGGAAATAAACAGAGAAATAAAATAGGCGCCTAAAAGCCGGAGGAATGAAATTACGATGCTGTGCAAAATAAGCTCAATGGCAACTTCGTTAATTTTTCCGACAATTATTACTAGTATTATGGGAATAATGACGGCAAAAAGAATTGTCGGGATGTAATAATTTTTTTTGCCTATTGTAAAACCGTGTACGATTCGAGCCATAATTATAATTCATTATAACCCGCTTATTGTCGAAACAAAACACGCATAATCATGAGTTTTATTGCAGTTGAAGATGCGCCCGCATATCGGGCATTTATGTTATAATACAGAAAAGTATGAAATCAAATTATTTTGCAATACCGCTGTTTATCATTGCTATATCGTATTTGGGCAGTAATGTTACGGCGGCCAATATGGGTTGGTACAAAACTTTAACTTTGCCGCCAATCGCTCCGCCGGGCGGGTTTATCGGCATTATTTGGACTATTATATATTTTTTAGCCATGATTTCGGCTTTGCTGGTTTGGAATAAGGCGGAAAAAGAGATTAATGATAAGACTGTTAAGCTTATTTTTATTGCCAATGGCCTGCTGAATTTATTCTGGAGCTATGTATTTTTCGGTTGGCATTTGTTGGGCTGGGCAATAGTGGAAATGTGTCTGCTTAATCTTACAACCATAGCTTTGGTCTTGTTGCTATGGAAGAAGAATCGCGTTTCGGCTTGGTTACTTGCCCCGTATTTATTTTGGGTAAGTTTTGCCACTTATCTGGCTACTTCGATTTGGAAATTAAACTGACATGAGAATTTGGGACGTAAATCCAAAATATTTGTGCCCTAAGCATTTACTGGGCGAACATAGAGAATTGCATGCTATTTGGACAATATTAACTAAAAATAAGTCCGGCTATGCTAAGCATCCGGAAACTTTGCGTTGGAAGGGAAAATTGAAAGCCCTTTTTGTCCGACATGAATTACTTGATCGCGAGATGGCAAGGCGGGGATATAACCACAATTCTCCATTGGATAAAAAATTGGCCAAGGGCAGGGCAACTCAAGATTGTTTTTTACATACGATAAAACAGCAAAAGCTAATACTCAAAAATAAACCATGCAAATGCCCATTGGGTTAATTTGCATTATTGGGTATTTTGTGTAAAATATTTTTGGCAAATTACCAACAGAATATAAGGAGGCGCGATGCCTAAGAAAGGCACAATTAAATTAGCTGCGGCAAAAAAAGATGCTCAAGGGTGCACCATCGTCACTCTCTGCAAGGATATGGTCAAGCATAATTTTCGGGAAGGCGTTGAGGGATCGGTTTGGACACTCTCGGTCGATTTTTTAGAAATTACTAAGCAGGTAGTTTGGAAGCCACCGCAACCTTTACCGAATTGGTTACCACCGGAAACAATGGTTCCGATTTTTTCTATCGCGCAAAACGGCCAAGCGGTTGAACGGGAAATAAAGATTATTGTAATTCCTTCCAAGGATGGCGAAAATAGTTTTCATGCAGTAGCCATCAAGCGCGGTAATGGCCAAGAGTTTGTAAAAGATGCTTTTAGTGGGCTGGCGGCCGTGTCCAATAAGCTACTTGAGGCGCTCGATTGTCTTTTTCGTAACCAAGAGCTATTCCTTTCCATCAAAACAATCGATTTCAAATGATAGCCCGAAATGGGTTTTATACTGATCCTGTTGCAACAGGATTATTTTTGTTATAATTATAAAAAATATATGGAACAAAATTGTAGTTGTGGTTGCAATAGCCACCAAGAGTGCTGCAAGCCTGGCCACGGCAATAAAGGGTTAGTGGCAATCGTTTTAATAATTTTGGCAATTTTTTTGGCGGGTTTGGCGCGCAATACTTTTAAGCAATTTGATTATATTGGCAAAACCAGTGATAGTGTGCGCTCTATGTCATTTTCCGGCGAGGGTAAGGAAGTGGTTAAGCCCGATATTGCCCTTGTTACCACCGGGGTGGAAATTGAAAAGAAAACTGTGGCTGAAGCCATAAAAGATGGCACGGATAAGATGAATGTATTTGTAGAAAAAGCTTTGGGCTTGGGAATTAAGCGAGAAGATATTAAAACTGTTAATTATAGTATTAATCCTGCCTATGATTGGAGCAGGGAGGGCAAACAAACGCTTCGTGGTTATACCCATCGGCAGAGTATTGAATTGAAAATAAGGGACTTAAATAAAGTTTCCGATGTTTTAGCCACGGCCGGGGATTTGGGCTTGAACCAAGTTGGCGATTTGCGTTTCGATGTAGATAATAAAGAAGCTACGATCGCCAAAGCACGAGAGGCGGCCATTGCCAAAGCTAAAGCTAATGCCGTAGCCACTTCTAAACAATTAGGGATAAGCTTGGGGAAGTTGGTTGGTTATAATGCTAACGAGCAACTGCCGGCGCAGATTTATAATGCTGTGCCAATGTATAAGCTAAATGCCGCTATGGAATCGGCCGGCGCCCCATCCCCGACTATCAGTGAAGGGCAGAGCGAAATTACTGTCGCGGTTAGTTTGACCTACGAAATAATTTGAAAAAAGCGCTGGGGCAACCTAGCGCTTTTTTATTTGCAAGGGTATGATTAGCTAATATGAAACAGGCTGTCAAAAGTGATGCTATATATCTTTACGGGAAAAATTCCATCAGAGAGAGGCTGATATCTAATCCCAGAAGTATCCGCCAGGTATATATCCAAGAGAATTTTCCAGACAAAGATATCTTGAAGTTGATTATTACTAATAATGTCGCTTTTACTCATAAGGACGAAAAGTGGTTAAAGCGCCAAAAGCGAGCCGACAGATTGCAGGGGATTATTGCTGTTGTTGAGCCGTTTTCTTACGCTAATTTAGATGAGATTATCTCCCAAAAGAGAAATATAATTTGGCTTGACGGGGTGAATGATCCGCAAAATGTCGGGCTCATCATAAGGATCTTGGCTTGTTTTGGGAAATTTGCCCTGGGTTTGCCGGGCAAAGGCTCTTGCGAGATCAATGATACGGTTTTACACGTAGCCTCAGGCGGAGAAAATTATGTTCCGGTTTGTTTAGTGGAAAATCCTTTTGAAGCCATTGGGAAAATGAAAAAATTAGGTTATCAAATAGCGGGCACGACCGTGCAAGGTGGGAAAAATTTAGCCCAAGCAGGATTAAAGACGCCTTTGTGCTTGATTTTGGGCTCAGAGGGAGAGGGAATTTCCAAAGAATCGGCTTCTTTGGCGGATTTTAGCGTTACCATACCTATGGCAGGGGCGGCGCTCTCCTTTAATGTGGCCATGGCTTGCTCTATTTTGTGTTATGAAATTTTTCGGCAAGATTAAGCACTTGGCAATATTTTTAGGCATGATAAAATATTATCGTTATGGATATTAAGAAAACCAAAAAAAGTATTTTCTCTTTGGCTGTTCTTCTGTTTTTTGCCACTTTGGCCTTGGGCGGTAATAATCCCGCTCTTAAAAATGCCCTAATGGGTAATAATGATCCGCGCTTAATATTGGTTATCGGTTTAGCGGTCGGTATAATTTATTCGCTAAACGAAGAAGGGGAGGTTTAACTAAATTTAGCCCCATGCCAAAACATGGGGATTTGTTTTCCACATTCCGACTTTGTGAGTGGGAATTTTTTTGTAATAATTAGGAAACAAGAATATGGAACAAAGAATTAAGGTATTAATAATTGTAATTTTTGCTATTTCGGTTGTGTTTTTATTTTTTTGCATCAAAAAGGTGGGGCAGAAAACTCCGGTTGCACAAATGCAAACGGCCAAGCCGGCCACTGAAAAAGCCGCTCAGAATAATGAGCCCAAGCCGGCCCTCGCTAATCCCGCCTCGCAAAATTGTATTTTTAAGGGCGGCAATTTAGAAATCAAAAAAAATCCCGGCGGTTCCGAGTATGGGGTTTGCACTTTCGCGGAAGGCAAGCAGTGCGAGGAATGGGCACTTTATCGTGGGGATTGCCCGGAGGGCGGGGTAGAAGTAAAAGGAGAAAAAGATGAAGCGATAATATTTTGTTTGATCTCGGGTGGAAAATATAGCGCCAAAGAAAAAGAATGTGAGCTAAAGAGCGGGAAAAAATGTTTGGCTAGTGCCTATCTTTCCGGAAACTGCCCCTGATTATATTTTGGGCCTGAGGCCTGTGGAAAAATAATCATTGCATTGAGGGAATTGTTGAGGGAGAATGAATTGCGAGAGCATTATCAATTAAAATAATGTTTAGTTTGTCGGTTGGTAAAAATTTAATATTGCACAAAGCAAAAAATAATCGCAACTGTTTAGTTGCATTTTTTATTATAAAAATATGAAAAAAAGTATCGGGGCGCTTCTAGCGCTCGCATCTCTACTGATGGGGTCGGTAGCGATTGCGGCAAATTTTTCTGTGACACCAAATGCGAATAATTTTGACAATTTAATCGGGGCAACAAATACCCGTTGGAATTTTGTGGCCACAACCACAGCCGAATTGGCGGCTAATGATGTTATCCAAGTGGTTTTCCCGTCACTTAATAATGCTCAGCCTTTTGACCCTCAAAACGCTACCCAGACTTCTTTGACTGGAGCTATTTTTTATTCTTCTTTGGGGCAGCCGCTTTCCAATTTAATCTCTAATCCGTCTTTTGAACTGTCGCTTGCTTCTTGGAGTGCGACTAGCACAAGCGGTGCCTCGTTGGCTACTTCGACGACAAAATATCATGGCAATCTGAGCTTAAGCCTTGTTGGGACTTCTACGCCTTCCGGCTACGCAATGATTTCCCAGAGCGCCAATGTTACCTCCGATACGACCAATACCTTAAGTTTTTATGCTCGCGGCGCTAGCGGTGGGGAAAAAATCCGCTTGATGCTCGCCGGAACCGCAGCTTGTGAACCAGGCAATGTTTCAGCTTATAATTTTGTCAGCTCTTCTTGGGCGTGTGTCTCTATGGGACCGGATTTTTTTGCTTCAACTTCCGCTTACATTTTAGATAGCCAAGTAACCAATTCTTTTGCTCGCTTTACCCGTTCTTTTCGAACCGATGGTGCCTCCCTTAGTGTGCGTTTTCTGACCGGGGGCGACGGGGTTTATGCCAGCCAGACGCTTTATTTGGATGCGGTACAGCTAGAAAATGCCGCCGCGGTTACTGATTTTAATGTAGGCGGGGTAGGAAATCCTACGCCGGGCATTAGTATTGGCGGCAATGGCCAAACCAGTTTAATTTTTGGATATGTAACCTCTACCTATGCCAGTGGTTCGGCTTTCTCGCTTTCGGTTAGCGGTATCAATAATGGTGCGGGTGAACGCAGCGGTATGGGCAATCTGACTTGGACGCTTAAAGGCGGGACGCCCAGCCAAGGCAATCCTAGCGAATTAAGCACGACAAAATTTTCTGTAACCGCTACTTCTTCATTAGTCAGGACGGGTGCCGGGATTGTTTCGGACCAGAACAACGATTTGTATATTAGTAATACGGCTACCAGTAGTTATGCAACTTTTACCATCTCTTTTACGGCTACAACCGCTATTCCGGTTGGGGGTAAAGTGGTATTAAATATTCCGACAGAGTTTAGTATTACTTCTATCGATGTGCCGGCACAAAATATTAATGCCAGCACCTCGGCTTACGCCCAAATAGCGGCCGGAGCTTATACTACGACCTCCGAGTTCGGTAAAAAAAGGATTTCCTTCATTACCAGCAATGCCACGACTTCTCCCGGGGATAAGATTACCGTGACTGTAGGTAATATTGGGACACCTTCTTTAGCGGGTGTTTATCGGCCTTTATTTGTTTATACGGCAGCTAGCAACGGAGGCGTGATTGATGGATCATATTTTGGTTTCGAGCAAGCTGACATGATTACTAATCAGCCGCCGCCGCAGGACGCAGTGCATATCGGAGGCAATAATACCATTAATGTTGTAGTCAAGAAAAAATTAACCGCCACAACCAGTGCTATTCTGAGTGCCGGAGAGCGCGCTCAAGTGAAAGTGGTGGCTGGCTGCCCTGACAAACAATTTTTTGCTGGGCAGAGATGGCTTTCTTCCACCTCCGAGGCGGTTTATCGCAATTTGCTTGATTGCAATTACATGATGGGCACTGAACCTTTTGATAAGGGGAGTCAAAGTTTTTATAATACGTTTTTGGCGCCTTCAATGAAAAATGTGAATGCTAATGGAGGCGTAACTGTTACAACCACCATTTATTTTGGCGTACCCGACGCTACGACTACCGGCCAATTGACCGGTGGAGTAGCGGGACAGAACGCCTTTATCATGGCTTATAGCCCAGAGTTTATGTCTTTTACCGATGTTTATACCGATCAGACATATACTACGCCAGGTTTTGATGGCAGTGGAAATGGATATTATTTTATGCGGGTAGCCAGTGGACAAACTTGGAATTTTGAGGTGGAGGGCGGGCAATATGGTAATTCGGCCAAAGTCACCGATGCACAGGGGCAAGAATATTGGCCGCCAGCTTCTTGGCAGATAACGCCAACGGCTAATACGACTACGAATGCCGGCTCGCAAGCGTATGTGTTGGCCAATAAAGATTTGGTTGTAAAAATTTACAAAGCTGGAACCAGCGATCCGATAACCAATGCTTGCGTTGGGGTTATGCGCAGCACAGGCGGTATTATGCAGGGTGCAGGCGGAGAAATGGTTTGTAGCCCGAATTTCGGAGATTTTTATAAGTTCAAAGTCCCGGCTGGGTCTTTGGCCATCGAATTGGGCTTGCCAGGATCGGGCCAACCTAAACAATTCCCAGTCAGCGTTTCCTCGACTGTTGCGACCACGACTAAGGAAATAAATATTTCTTCTCCGACTTCTTATATAACAGCCAATGTCACTGATGGTACTAATGTTATTAAGGGAGCGAGCGTTTCCGCCCATGGTTCCAATGGCAATGCCAATGCTATGACTAATGCCAGCGGTACCGCCATACTTTATTTGGCAGAAGGAATTTATACGGTTGAAGGATTTGCTCCAAATTTTGGCCAGCTAACGGCGCAGAGTGCCACTATTACCGCGGGCAGTAATCCGACGGTAACTTTCACTGTAAATACCGGAGATCTAAAGAGGATTACCGGTGCCGTTACTATGGGAGGCACGGCTGTCAGTGGGGTGAAAATTGGAGCCAGAAGAACCGATGGCACTATGGGGGGTAATGGCACGGAAACAAATAGCGACGGTACTTATACTTTATATGTTCCCGCGGCTACTTATGAGGTGGGCGGTTGGTCGCCTAGCACTGGCGGCTTACAGGGCCAAAATGTTGATGTGAGAAGTGCCAATGCGACCGCTAATTGGGCTTTAGGCGCGCAAGGAACGCTTAGGATCACGGTGCAGAATGCTCAAAATATTAGTCAGCTTTTTGGTGGCGCATTTAACTCGACTACGGGGCGGGGCAATGGCGCTAGTACTTGGACAGCTACCGGTAGCAGCAAAGTAGCTGATATTGTTTTGCCGGCCGGGACCTATGATGTGCGTGTGGGTTCTCCTATGATTGGAGAAATTTCTACCCCGGGAGATACGGTTACCATAACTGGCGGGACAGTGTCTTCTAAAACTTATGATGCTCAAGCCAGTTCGACCTTAGTGACTTTAAGTGGTGCGGTGACAGCCGGTGGTTCGGGAATTGCAGGTATTAATGTTTGGGCTTCGGCTATAAATAGTCCTTTATTCTTTTCTACCACTACTAATGGCTCCGGCGATTACACAATTTCTTTGCCTGACGCTAAGACTTATCGCGTGGGAGTAAAATCTCTGGGCTATATTGCCAACGAAGGAGATGTTTCGGTGACGATGAGTGGCAATAAAACCCAGGATTTCACTTTAGGTGCGGCCGGGGCCACTATTACCGGCCGGGTTTTAGGCTCGGGTGGCTCGGGCTTGGCTAATTCTTGGGTGAGCGCCAAAAAAATAATCGGCAATTATGAGGTTTGGGCTGGTGCCCCCACTGATGATAATGGTAATTATACCCTTAATATTGATAGCGGTAGTTGGACGGTTTTTGCCGAAGGTCCCTGCTATCAACGCTCCACGGGTTTAGATGCGGCTGCGGGCAGCAGCGGTAAAAATATTTCCTTGACCGCGATAAGCGGCTGCACTCCACCTACACCCCAAATTAGCGGTGTTTCGCCAGCCGCCGGTGGGCAACTGAATAATAATGGTATTCTTATTAATATCCCGGCCAATGCTTTGGGGACTGGCTCGGACAATGTCAGTATCTCGGTAGCGACTGCTTCAGTGGCGGTTAGAACGGCTAATGCCAAACCACTTTCCAACTCTGTGCAAAGGATTTCCGTTACCGATTCTTCCGGGCAGACGATTTCCAATTTGAATTCTAAAGCTTCGGTGACCATTTCCTATAATGAAGCAGATTTGCCAGTGGGCTTTAGTGAAAATAATATTCAGTTGGGTTATTTTGATTCTACAACTGGTAATTGGGAAACTGTGCCTGCTACCATCGATACGACGCTCAATACTTTGTCGGCCGAGGTGAGCCACTTCTCTGATTACGGCCCGATTTTGCCTCCAGTGCCCGATCAAACTACGGGCCTGACTGCAACAGCCGCTTCGGTGAGCCAGATAGATCTTGTTTGGACAGCTACGACCGATGCCACTTCTTACAATATTTATCGAAGCTTAACTAATTCCGGTTTTACAACTCTATTGGCGACTACTACTGCTACCAGTTACAGTGATACCGGATTGACAGCGCAAACGACTTACTATTATCAAGTGGCGGCAGTTAATGACAGTGGTGCCGGGCCAAATTCCGCTTCAGCTAATGCCCAAACATCGGCCGTGGTTGCCTCTGTCGTTGCGACTGCCCCGGGATCCAATACGCCAGCGCCGGTAAAAGAAACAACCGTCAAGCCGGCGGTCGTAAAGGAGGAAAAGAATATTGTCATAACCGTTGAGCAGCAAAAACAGAATTTGATTGCCCTTATTTTGCAACTTTTGGCCTCGGGTAAAAAATTGCCGTCTTTAAGTGCTATTTTAGCCAAACCTTCCTCGGTTGCCCCGATTCTCCCGATGCCCGCCATTTTGCTTAAACTTGGTTCAGTGGGGGATGAGGTTACAATCCTCCAGAAGAGATTAAGTAAATTAGGGTATTTCAAACATCCATATTTCACCAAGTACTTTGGCTTAGTGACTCAAGAGGCGGTCAAGAAATTCCAAATCGATAAAGGCATCATGCCAACTTTGGGAATATTCGGTCCCAAGACAAGGGCGGTTTTGGAACAGCTAGGCCAGTAATAGATTGGTAATTGCTTGTGGAAAAAGCGGGGTTTAACACCCCGCTTTTTGTGCGTTATACTAAAAAAGTATTATTAAGAACTCCATATTGATAAGCGCACAGAGAGGCGCGGCTTTTTGACAAACAAAAAGCGAAACCAAAAAAGGAGGTTGTCGTGGAGAAAATCAAACATATTTTGGAAGTGGCGCAATTTTCCCGAGCTTGGCTGGAAAAGGATCTTTTTCCGCGGGCCAAGGAAATGGAGAACTACATTGATGTGCGGTTGGCTCGTTATTGGGCGATAGTGCCTAGATTGATGTTTTCGCTTTTCTATGAACCCAGTACTAGGACACGATTTTCTTTTGAGAGTGCCTTCATTAAGCTTGGCGGCAGCGTGGTGAGCACGGAAAATGCCGAGGAATTTTCTTCGGCTATAAAGGGTGAGACTATCGAAGATACGGTGCGCACGCTAAACGGTTATAAACCGGATTGCATTGTAATGCGCAGCAAGAATGTTGGTGATGCGTCCAAGGCAGCGGCCAAATCAGCGGCGCCGGTTATCAATGCAGGTGATGGCTCCGGCGAACATCCCACACAAGCCCTGTTAGACGTTTATACTATCAGTAAGCATTTTGGTTGGTCGCCAATTGATGGTTTGCAAATTGCCATGGTTGGGGATTTGGATAAGGGTCGAACGGTCCGCTCATTGAGTAAAATTTTGGCTAATTGGCAGCGCATGAAAATATATTATGTTTCGCCAGAGAATGCGCGCATGCGCCAAGACGTTAAAGATTTTTTGGCGCAAAGGGGTGTAGCATGGGAGGAATTTAGCGACCTACGCGATGTGGCCGGCCAAGTCAATGTTATTTACCAAACCCGCACACAAAAAGAGAGGGGAACTAATTTTGAAAGAGGGCAAGCTTTTTCGATTACCAAGCAAACCCTTCAACTCATGAAGCCCGATACCATTATTTTGCATCCACTGCCCCGTAATGAAGAAATTGCAGTTGAAGTTGATGATGATCCGCGCGCAAAATATTTTGAACAAGCTGAAAATGGTTTGTATGTGAGAATGGCTTTGCTGGTTAGCATCGTTTCCGCTTACGATAACGAGCGCTACGAACGACAAAAACAACATTGCCCCTAAAATAGGGGCTCTTTTTTTCCCCCGAAATGAGTTATAATAGTCATAAATCATTATGAATAAGGCAATTATTTTTATTTTTGTAATCTTAATTGTTTGGGTTGGTGCGTATTATTACTTTTTTATGCAGCCGCCCAAGGTAGCTATGCCCCCGAAGCCAGTGGCTGAGGTGGCCACGACAACGCCACAACAAGTTGAGCCGCCCATTGAAAACCCGATTATCAAACTATCGGATAGTTCTTTAGGGAAAATTGTTACTGATAATGCCGGCCGGACGCTTTATACTTTTTCTAAAGATGAAAAAGACAAGAGTCATTGCGCCAGCAGCTGCCTTGAAACTTGGCCGCCCCTTACCGTCGGGGATACTTCCCAAATAAGGGCGGAAAAATATATGGGCACGGTAATGGCTTTTGCGCGCCAAGATGGTTTATTCCAGATTTCTTTAGATGGCAAGCCGCTATATTATTATAAAGGGGATGCTAATCCCGGAGAGATGAATGGGGAGGGTATTGAAAAAAAGTGGAGCGTGGCTCGAACTCAGATGACTCAGGTTTTGCCCGCGCCCAGCCCAAGCCCAAGCGCATCAACCTCCTCCAGCTCGACCATCGAATTGCAATAATTGATAATTCATCAAGCCCGCAAGTCTGCGGGCTTGATTTTTGATTGGATTACGGGTAAGTTCAGGCATATTAAAAATTGCATATTATTAAGGAGGATAAGTGGAATATAAAAAAGGCGAAGAGATAAGCAGAGGGAAGACCAAAAGTGTTTTTCGGGTCGTTGGAATGCCCGAATTTGTCATTTTGGAAAACCGCGACGATATTACGGCCTTTGATGATCCGAACTACACCAAGCAATTTGAGAAAAAAGCTCAATATTGCACCACGACAACTTGCGAAGTATTCGAAATGCTGGCAATGGGTAATGTAGAAGTGGCTTTTGAAGAGCAAATTAGTCCAACCTCTTTTGTGGCCCCGCAGTGCACGATGATTCCCTTAGAGGTAGTGA
Source organism: Minisyncoccota bacterium (assembly GCA_041651395.1). GTDB lineage: Bacteria > Patescibacteriota > Minisyncoccia > Minisyncoccales > JAGOPM01 > JBAZJI01. The sequence goes on along the minus strand of JBAZJI010000001.1, from coordinate 614,249 downwards.
TTAGGCGATTTGCCGTTGGCAGTTATCTAAAGCGGCATCCCGAATATATCCGGACTAAAAGCCAAAAGCCTTATCGTTTCCCAAGCCCTTTGGTGGAGTTTTTTTTGAAAACTAACGGCGGAGTGGTCAAGAAAGGAGATAAAAGCGTTGACTTAAAATTGGATGCGCAAAATGGGGAAGAGGACCCATTCATTGCTAATCCCAATCAAGAAAAGTGGTTGCTCTGCCATTCGAAGGAGATTTGTGCAGAAGGCATGTTTTTGAAGACCGCCCGAGTAGTGCGCGCCCCGGATGTAGTTGATGACCTTGCCGAGATTGGCGAGATGGAGAAAATGGCTTCCCGAGCTTTCAAAATTTTGGAGAGCGCTTGGGCGGAGCAAGGTTGCACACTCATCGACTTAAAAGTGGAATTCGGCAAGGACTCTTTTTGCAATACTTTGCTGATTGCCGACGTCATCGATAACGACTCTTGGCGGCTTTGCGATGAAAGGTGGAATGAACTTTCCAAGCAGGCTTTCAGAGATCATGGTTTGAACGATAGTGTTATCAGTAACTATGCCTTTGTGGCTGAGCTTGCTCAGAGACTTAGACTCCCTGCAAAATTTTTTTGAAATAACCGCGGATATCGCGGTTTTTATTTTAGTATTGGCCGCCTTGGCATTTTAGCTTTTTCAAATTATGATTAACCAAACAAATATGACTGACAGTTTATCAATTAATAGGACCAATATCCCTTACTGGGGGTGGCAGTTTATCCAAAAAATGGAGGCTTACCTTTGGTATATCGTGGCCTTTCTGGCCGCTTTGCTGATTTTTTGGATTTTGGCCAGTCTTTGGGATGCTCTCATGCGGCGCAAAGCCAAAGTCAATTTTATCACTAAAGGCCAAGTTTTATCCCCAGCCAAGGCCAAGGTTTTTGATTTACTTTGCCAAACCTTTTCCGGGGACTATGAAATTTTGGCTAATATGTTTTTAGGGGAATTGTTAGAGCCGGATCGCTCGAAAATTAGTCAAAAGTGGTTGGGTTTTTCCAAAGATCTCCTGAAACGACCAGTGGATTTTGTTGTTGTGCGGCGGAGTGATTTTTCTCCGGTGATGGCAGTTATAGTAGATACCGGCTTTGAGGCTAAAGAGAATATTCGGTTTTTACAAAATGCCTTGGCCGGGGCAAAATTCAAATTCATCGTGACTAATCAAGATGAATTAAGCCAACCTCAGAACTTCCAAGAAAAAATTACTAAGCTCTTCCAAAAATAAAAAATACCCGCCGTTGAGCGGGTATTTTTTATTATTTTCCGGAGAAGAAACGGTTGAGGAATTTTTGGCTGCAGCCGGTGCGCGCCGAGACCATTTGCAGGTAGTTGGGATTTTTTTCTTCACTAAGGTTGCGTGGAAAAACCGCAAAGGCTCCATTTTCCATGGCATCGATAGTGTAGATATCCTCGTCTGTGGCATGGTTGCCGACGGCATGCGGGCCGCAATATATGCCACCCGTACGGGAAACGAGGGTTTGGACATTTATCCAACGCGGTTTGTCTTCTTCATGATCCATGGCCGGGTCATTAATAATCAGATAATTCAAAGCCTCTTGGCCGTTTAGATAAAATTGGCGGTTATCGTAGAACCCCAAAAGCACGACATAATGTTGATTCCTGCAAGAAGCAATTGAGGGCCGAGTTTTTACCACTAAGGGGATATTCTTATTCAAATAATTTTCTCGGATTTGGGCCATATTATGCGTGCAAACCGGCTCGATATCTAACCCAACAAGGCGCAATTTTTCTTTGATTATTTTGGCCTGCCAAGCGCCGCCCCGGGTCATGCCTTGGAGCTCTTCCCAACGCTGAACGCTTAAAGGGTTTGGCTCACTGCCCAAGTCTTTGCAATATCCTTTCCATGCACCCCAAAGCTTGGCGCAAATTTCCGGATAGATATACTTATCCCACTTGGCGGCAAAACCCGCGGCTTGGCCTTTGCTTTGGCGGTACCAATGGGCTATGACCATAGAAAGGGAAGCATCTCCGCAGCCATAATTGGCCATGTTGTGGCCGGATTCCAAAACATAGCTGCCCCAAGGTTCGGCCCATTGGACATGGACTGGGACATTTTCGATATAGGAAGAAAATTGGGGAGTGCTGACTTCTTTGTCGAGAATATTGGAGGGTGCGCCTTTTTCAACAGTAGATACTATGCCGGTGTAATCGCGCAGCCTCATGCCTAAAACGTATTTGGTTAGCGGCAGGAGGTGGTGCTGAATACTAATATTGCGTTCTTTGCTTCGGAGAATTTTTTTCCAACTATCCCACCATGCATCACTGGTCCAGAATAAAGGCGTGCCGTACTCGCTAAGCGTGAAGGTGCAAATTCCGTTTACGGGTTTAATCTCCGGAGAAGAATAAATTTTATTGTAATTAGCGCCAGTATTTTCTTTTATTTGGAAAAAGCAGGAAGCATTAGGGTCCTTGGATTTTATTTTGGCAGAAATTTTTATTAAGGTCGGTTTTTCTCCGGTTAACTGTGCGCTAATATCGATTATTTTCGATTTATCGGCAATATTTTGTCTGAAGAGCAGGGCATTGGACTGATAAAGCCTCCACTTGCCATCAGGGCCTTGGTAATTAGCAAAAGCCATGACATTGTAGTCGGTATTGGCCATGCGATAAAATTGCTTGTCTTTCTTGAGTGGTTTGGAATTATCACAGGCCTTTAATTTTGTCAGGCCGATGGGCAATTTGTAATTGAAATCAAATCCTCCTCTAATGCGTTGCTGAGGGGTGCACCATTTGTCTGCCGATTGCAAGGCGCCGATAACAAACCAGCCCCAAAAATCTTTTTTCGCGTTCTTAAATTTAGCATTAAATGCTATCGGTTGGTTGTTATATTCCTCGCTATATTTTATGTCGGGGAAAACGACTGTATTAAACGTCCCGGCTGTGCGAAAATTTTTAGTTTCAAAATCGTCTTGATAACGGTCGGGATAAATTTTTCTTGGTTCGTATTGCAAGTTGGTATCCGGGTTGCCGTTTTCTATCGTAACCTTGGGCCGGAATTCGTAGGTTGTGCCTGCTGCTAAATTTTTTATCGTGATTTGATATTGTCCTTCGCCAATAGGGTAACACCAGTTGCCCCCTTCGTTGTGGGGTGCGGCGGTGCGCTCATTTATTAATTTTTGGCTTTCGGCAAGGTTGCGCGGAATTTTGCTTTTGGGGTCAGGGAGGGTGATTTGCTCGCTTTCCAACCAATTAGTGGCGCCTATTTCGCGGTAAAGCGCGCTGACCGTAACTTTATTTTTATTGTCGTTGACATTATAGCCGAAGGTGCTGATTAAAACCGAAATTTGGCTGGCCGTTTGGTTGCAAAAGTCTTCAATGAAGGCAGAAACCTTTTTGGTTCTGGCATAAACATTGGGTCCGTAATCTTTGCGCGGGAAGACCGTGCCATAGTAGAAAATGGCATGACAGCGATATTGCATGCCACTGCGCAAGCCATTTAAGGCGAAGTAGGCCGAATTGAGCCTATCGCGCTTATCTACTCCGTAAACGTGGCAGCTGTTGTAGAGTTTTTCATCCTTTTTATAATTAGGCCCCTGCCAGCCTATGGCATCTTCAGAGCATTCCACACAGATTTGGTCGGGCTCTTTTTCTTCATAGGCGGCGGCAAAAATTTCCAAACCCGTGCCCCATTCTTCGGTAACTTGAGTACAAAGCCCGTTTTGGGCACAGGCGGTTTTTTTATCTTTAGAAGTTTCAACCCGCCTTTTGGCTTCGCCTTTTTTGTAGGGCTCTAATTTTTTACCAGACATTTCCGCGGTTGGCGCAGTACAGCAAACAGGTTTTTTAGGAAGCAATTCGATCGGATTTTCCCCATTAGCTGAAAAATAACCCTTAAAGCAATAGCGTTCGCCATTAGCAGGGGATTGGCCTTTTTCTGTGGCCATGGTGCCGACAATGGTTGTGTCGGCCGGGATTTTGTCGGAATTGGTGCCGTATAAATAAGATTGGTAGTCCGTAGGGGATTTTTCCCTATAGCCAAGCACAAAAAAAGAACCGCGGGGTTTTTTAGCCGCTTCTGAGGCAAAGGCAAAAGCTGTAACTGTAATTTTGCCCTGTTGAACAAAGCAATTCAAATTAAGCTCGACCTCTTGGGCTTTGAGGCTGGGGGCGGAAGTTACTTCATTTAGGGTGGGCGGCACAGTCGGAGTGGAGACGCTTAGAGGGCTAAGGAGCGGCTCCTTAGCGGTAATTTCCATTTTCCCCAAATAATAGCGCGAGGCTTCTTGTAAATTAAGGCCCGGGAGTTCCAGTTTGAGAATATTATTAGAAAGGGTAGCGAGGCTGAAAGCTATGGTTTTTTCTTGCAGCTGAGTGCTGGCGACCGATTCTTGAGGTGTAACTCTTAAAATATATTCTGTTTGGGCTTTAAGGGGGCCGGCAATCCGATATTCGATAGTGGAGTTTCCGCCAAAGCTTGTCAGCTTGGCATTGTCGATATAAATAGTCTCATTGGAGGCGGCCAGCGCTGTTTGGGCCCAAAAAAAGAAAAACAGGGCAAGCAATAATTTTTTCATAATCAATTTTTCCTAATTATAACATTTGAAGAATATAAAAAACAACGCGGCCTGTGATAGCACAGGCCGATTTTGGTTGTTTTTGTTCATTGCTGCGGAATAAATACTCCGCTTTCCATGGCATCTTCAGGATAGAAGAATGTCGCGTTTGCCGTGGCAACCCAACCGCTTTTTGGCAGGCCAGATACCTCGATGGCAAATGTTGCCTTGCCGTCAGCCTCTAGATTAAACGAGTGCTGTCCGGGAAATTTCTCTCCATTTAGGCCGCTTGTTTGAATTGCCTGATCCACGATACAAATTTCCATGGTTGTCCCGGAAGGGTATTGCGGATGCCTTATCTGGATAGTGATTTGGAGATTTTTTTCGGCGAGCTTACTTATTTCGCCAAAGAATGTTCCACTCTGCGGGCCAGTTGGTGAAAAACTAGTGATAGAAATGCTTGGAGCTTCCACCTTCTGTCCGCAAGCACAACAGCAAAGCGCTGCCATAAGGGCAAGGGCGAGTACAAAAACAAATGTATTTTTCATTTAAGGTCCTCCTTAACTAGACTTTCAGATTATACTAATATTATAGCATAAAAATTACTAAAAATCAAGAGGCGAAATAGCAATACAGTTAAGAAGTTTTGGCTGTTTTCCACAGGAGGCATTGACCCAATTTATTTATCCGAGTAAAATTATATCGTAATTCCATTGCTCAAAACCGGGCACTTCCCCTGGAAAAGGATTTGTAGCGGTTTTTCACTCCCCGTACTCTGGGGAGTTTTTCTTTGGTATTTTTAACTTGGAAGGGCAGGCCCTTCAATGGTATAATTGGGTATCAAGTGATTATGAATAATCCAGAAAAAATCAAACCAAATCCCGAGCAAGAAAAAGAAATAACTAAAAGCGACCTGCCCATTAATGTTTTGAAAGAACTCCCGCCTGATAGGGAAAATATTTTGGCCGCAGAAAATGCCAATTTGGCTAAGGCTCAAGCAGAGTTGGAAAATGCTTTTGGTAATACCAACTCCAAAACCGCTGAGGCGGAGAAAGAAGTTGGGGTGGAGAAAATTTCCAGCAAAGATTTTGTTGAAGCGGTGGCCAATAAGGAATTTTTCGCCGGCCGCAATGCGCCGCCGTTTTTCCGCGAGTTTATCAGCTACCTTGGCGCCAGATTGCCCGCCGCAATTAGCGCTGAAGAGTTTTGCGTCGTTTATCAAAATTCCTTGGATGAATTTTTGCAACAGAATTGGCAAAATGTGCGCCAAGACATGGATAAGGGAATAGAATATTTTAATAATCCGCGCAAGAAAGAGGAAATGCTTGAGGCCGGTATCCTGCCCCAAGACAAGGAAGAAAGGGATTTGACTAAAAGCGCTTATTTGGAGCAGATCGCCAGCACGGCCAGCGAGTTTTTCCCAAAAGAATTTTCCGGGAAAGTCCTGCAAATTTTGGAGGCTGATGGCCAAAAGCAGGCTCCCGAGAGCTACTTTGAGTTCCGCTGAGAATAAATTTAATCGAGCATGAAAAAAGTATTAGGAGTATTTTTTATTGTGGTAGTTTTGGCGGTGATGGCCGCCTATTTTATCCAAGATCAAGGCGCGAAAAATGCGGTCCAACGAGCCCGTGAAATCGAGCTGGCTACGGCCAAAAAAGATGCGCCGCGCCCTCCGACAGAGAATCCCCCGGGCTTGGCCCTTAGCCTTAAAGAGGCTTTGAAACGTTCCGAGGAGCGTTCGGGCCGCAAGAATTTACTGTTTTATTCTTATGAAGCTTGGCAGGTTGCCTCTGATGGCCGCGCTCTTAATTATAAAATCGGCTCTTACGATAAAATCGCCAAACAAATAATATATCTTTGGGTTGACCGGCTGGGCAGCGAAAATTTGGATATTATCGAAAGGCCCCAGGGGCTTAAGGCTTGGGAAGCGGGGAAGATTAAGGATAGTCTCGAATTGGCAAAAGAGGCTTTAGCCAAATATCAAAGTTGCGAGGATAGCTTGGATATAAAGATAGCTGGGGAGAGGGCCTCTGTCAGTTGTTTGGCGCCTAGTTGGCAAACCGATTTGGCGATTGTGAAATGATTTTTTGTGCCGCCCAAAGCGGCTTTTGCCTTTGGGGGATTAGAGTGTTATAAATAGTGTAATATGGACAAAAAAGACCAATACCTGAACCCTTCTTTAACGGTTGACGTGGTTGTTTTTACGATTGTCGACGGGGAGCTTAAGGTGCTTTTGATAAAGAGGCCCCACAACCCTTTTTGTGGTTTTTATGCGTTGCCAGGCGGGTTCTTGCTTAAGGGGGAAACTATGGAAAAGGCCGTAGAGCGCCTAATTCACGATAAGGCCGGGGTTAAAAAAATATACTTTGAACAGCTTTACACCTTCGGGGGCTTGGACCGCGATCCGCGCGGGCCAGTATTTTCGGTTGCCTATTTTGCCCTCATGCCCAAGGAAAAAATAATTTTCGCCGATCTGGCCGATGCCCAATCTCCGGAATTTTGGTCGGTAAAAAAATTGCCCCGCATGGCTTTTGACCATGGGCAAATAATTAAATACGCGCTTAATCGGTTGAAGATGAAGCTGGAATATACCAATGTAGTTTACTCGCTTCTGCCCGTGGTTTTTACGCTGACGCAGCTGCAAAAAATATATGAGACGATTTTGGAGAAAAAAATCGATAAACGTAATTTCCGGAAAAAATTTGCCCAGCTGAATTTATTGGAAGATACCCACAAAATCCTCAAAGGGGATAGGGCTCGCCCGGCCAAATTATACGCCTTCAAGCATCCCCAGAAAGAAACTCTGAAGAAATTTTTTTGACGAATTCGGGTGCAAAACTCCCCGCTTAGCGGGGTTTTTCTTTTATAAATAAGGGCTAAACCGGCCAAAAAGCAATTATTCAGGGGAGGGGCTTGACAGGCCTTCCCTGCTCTGATATATTGTAAGTAATACACTAAAGGAGAAAAGTAACCGGAGATATCCGGTAAAAAATATCCTTCAATATAGTGTATATTTCACACCAAGTTCTCTAACAATGAAAGGGGAGGGAAACTTCCCCGAATATGCGACGAATATCTAAAATTACCGATTAACAGAATTACTCAAACGAATAAGCGCCAAAACATTCCTTGAAACAACAAATAGGCAGTGGAAACTGCAAAATAGTTAATTGTTTACCACGAGGCAGTAAAGAACATTGAACAGGCAGAGGAAGGAGATAAAATGCCCATAAAAGATTTATTTGAGCATTGTTGCGGCAGTATTGCCGGCAAAGAGCATAGGCGGCTTTGGAAAAATAACCAAGACGCCTTGTGCTTAAAAAGCGAGGAAAATGCGATTGTCGGGATTGTCTGTGATGGTTGCGGCTCTCAGCCGCAGAGCGAAGTCGGCGCCCAAATCGGCGCCCAGCTGGTAACCCAAAAGTTGTTGGATTCGCTAAAAAAATCATCCAGGCTGAATCGATGTTTTGAGGAAGCAAGGCAGGAAATTATTTCTAGTTTAAGAGCAATGCTTAGCGCGGGAATTATCGGCCAAAATATGATTGAGGAAGCTTTACTTTTCTCCATCATGGGTTTTGCCATAACGCCGGCGCTTTGCATGATTTTTTCCATCGGGGATGGTGTTTATATTCTTAATGGGTGCATTAATCAAATCGGCCCCTTTGAGGATAATGCACCGCCTTATCTTGGATACGAACTGTTTGAAGAAGTGCCTTTTGCTGCCGCCAGCCTTAGATTTAAGATCCACACAATTATCCCTACCAAAAAGCTCCAAAGTTTGTTAGTGGGTAGCGACGGCTGCCAGGGATTTCTGGAAAACTGCGAGTGTAAAATCCCGGGCAAAGACGAAACAATGGGCTCGCTCCAACAGTTTTGCGCTGATGACAGATATTACAAAGGATATCTGCCAAACAATCGGCTCAAAGTTGCCAATCGCGAGCATGTAAGCGGAGACTGGGTTAACCAAAAGCTCATCATCGAGCAAGGTTTGCTTAGCGACGACACGACCTTCATTGCACTGCGCAGAAAGGAGGGCAAATGAAAGCCATGCTTAATGGCGTGGAATTGAATCTGCGCAAATTAAAGCATTTAGGCGAAGGCGGAGAGGCTGATATCTATCAACAAGGCAAATTGGCGGTCAAAATATTTAAGCCCCCAGGACACCCAGATTTCTCCGGATTCCCGGAGCAGCAGCAGGCCGCCAAAATCAAACTTTTGGAAATCCAGAAAAAGCTTCCGCTTTTTCCCAAGGGCTTGTCTAACCGCGTAATCGCGCCCCTCGACTTTGTCTACAATGAAGCAGGCGAAATCATTGGATATGCGATGGCCCTTGTCAGCAATGGCGAGCTGCTACTCAAATTCAGCGACAAGATTTTCCGCGACCGCGGGGTATCTAATACTTTGGTCAAGGATATTTTCTTGGATCTGCGCTCTTCGGTAGAACTGGTCCACCGCCAAAATATCGTCATTGGAGATTTTAATGATTTGAATGTTATGGTGGTTGGCTCCCAAGCTTTCCTGATTGATGCCGATTCTTGGCAATATGGTGGTTATATGTGCCGGCTCTTCACTGAGCGCCTCATTGACCCGCTTTTGCTTGACGCAAATGCCCAAGAATTCTGCTTGGCCAAGCCTGAAAGCGAAGCTTCTGACTGGTATTCCTTTGACGCCTTGTTGATGCAGTCCTATCTTTTGGCTGGGCCTTATGCGGGTGTACACAAACCGCCCAAAGGGCGCCAAGCCAATTCTTTGGAACGGAGGCTCAAAAGGATTACAGTCTTTGACAAGAACGTCTTGTATCCCAAGACAGCCAGACCCCTTAAATCACTCTCTGATGATCTGTTGGCACGGTTTGAACAGGTTTTTTTGAAGGATAAGCGTCAAGTTTTCCCGGAAAATCTGCTAAAAAATGCCCAGTGGACCACTTGTAGCCAATGCGGGTTCGAACATGCCAGAAGCGTTTGTCCCAATTGCACGCAGGCTGTGCCAAAGCAAAGTATTCAGATTCAAGGCAATGTTACGGCCACGCAGATTTTCTCCACCAATGGAGTCATTATCTGCTCAACGGTGCAAAATGGCGAGCTTAAATGGCTTTTCCATGAAATCCACAGCTACTACCGCGAGAACGATCAAATTGTCTTGGTAGGAGTTTTGGATCCCTATATGCGATTAAGGATTTGGGGAGACAAAACAATTTTCGGCAAGCAGGACAAATTGGTTATTGCTAGCGCCAAAGGCAACAAAGTCAGTAAAGTCGATTGCCTGGGAAGCCTGCCCATTTTTGACGCCAACTCTAAACATCTTTACTGGTGCGAGGGCGGAAAATTATGGCGCAGCGGCGACATAGATGAAGAAGTCCCTATAGCTATTGGCTCGATCCTGGAGAGCAGAACGCTTTTCTGGGTTGGCGAACAGTTTGGGTTAGGCTTTTACCGCGCCCAAGGCTATAGCAGCGTCTTTGTTTTTGACGCCGAGAAGCCCGGGATAAATGATGCGATCAAAATCAGTTTTGGCTCAGGCCAAATCTTAGACACTACCGCCATTTTCTCCCACGACCACTGCTGGTTTTTCTGCAAAAAATCCCAAGCGGGAAAAATTGAAAACCATTGCTGGCTCGTCTCGCGTTTCGGCCAAGTACTGGGCCATGAGGTTGCCGTTGATGGCAGCAATAATTGGTTAGGGGCTATCAGGGGCAAGTGCGCTCTTACAACGCAAAACGGAAACGAAGCGCTTCTGTGCGCCACTGACCAGGGAATTGTGCGCGTTGATTATACTAACGGCCAAATCGCCAAAGCCAGGGATTTTGCCGGAACTGAAAACTTTGTCGATTCGCAGACGCAGTTATATCTATGCAAAGACGGGCTAATAGCCCTCAATAAGAATGCCATACGGCAAATCAAAATTTCCTGAAGGAGGAAAAAATGAAAAAGCAAGACTTAAACAACGTATGCGCCCTTCCGGGTTTTTACAACTCGGCCAATGCCCTGGATCCGGCCTACCGGCCAGACCCAGCCATGCTTCTTGAAGAAGCCTCAAAGGCCAGAAAGTCCCAAAAGGTTTCCGGCTACAATGCGGATGCCAAAAAGGTTTTCCTGCTTGTCATCGACAACCAAAAAGATTTCTGCTTTGCCCCGCCATTCGGTTCGCTTTACGTGGCTGGAGCTGAGCAGGATTCACAGCGTCTGGCGGAGTTCATCTACCGCAACATCGCTACCATTACCCAGATAATTCCGACCATGGACACCCATATGCCTTGGCAGATTTTCTTCCCAGAATTCCATGTTGATTCCTACGGCAATTATCCGGCTTCCGGCACTTCCATTTCTTCGGCTGACTACAAGACTGGCAAATGGCAGCCCAATCCGCTTTTGGGCGGAAATCCCGCCGACAATGCCGGCTATGTCATCCACTACTGCGAAGAGCTGGAGCGCGCCGGAAAGTACAGTCTCATGATCTGGCCGCACCATTGCCTTGTTGGTACCCCCGGCCATACACTTGTGGGCACATTCGAAGAAGCGCTTTTGTACCATTCGTTCCTGCGCGGCTCACCCAATAAGCCAGAGCTCAAAGGCTCCAACCAGCTCACTGAGCACTACTCAGTTCTCAGGCCAGAAGTGGCCACTCTGAAGTCAGGAGCAGCTATCGGCGGAGCCCAGAAGAATACCAAGCTCATCAAGGAGCTCATGGAGGCTGACATGGTTATTATCACTGGGCAGGCCAAGAGCCATTGCTTGGCTTGGACCATTAGCGATCTCTTAAATGAGATCATGGTTCAGGACAAGACTTTGGTGGAAAAGGTTTACCTGTTGGAAGACTGCACTTCGCCGGTAATCATCCCGGGAGTGGCGAACTTCACTACCCAGGCAGACCAGGCCTTTGCCGAGTTTGGCAAGGCCGGAATGCACGTGGTCAAATCAACTGACCCGATTGCTTCTTGGCCGGGCGTCAGCGGAATTTTCAACCGCTAGAAAGGGGACAACATGACAGACCAATTTTCTCAGCTTATTGAAGGCGCGAATTTCAGCAAGCAGAGTGTGGGCATTCTTAATACCAACGATTTGGCCCAGGCTTTTGAAGAAGCAAAGGGCTTAGGCATTGAGGAAATCGGCGGGACAGAGGACATTACTTTGATAACTCTGGTTCTCGACGATTCCGGCTCCATGGATGGGGACTCGGCTAAGCAACTGATGCTTGGCTACAAAGACTTCATCGAGGAGCTCAAAAATACCAAGCGCAAGTCCAGTATTCTGGTGCACGTCCGCTTTCTCAACTCCGGTTCCATGTTCCCATATTGCTTGGTTGACCAAGCGCCTTGTATGGATAGCAGCAATTACCATCCGGATGGCTCCACGCCACTTTACGACGGGATTGGTGAAGCCATGGCAGTCGTTGCAGCCAAGACGCAGGAATACGAGGACGCGGGCATCTCGGTTAAAACAATCACTCTAGTGATGACTGATGGCTGCGAAAACGATTCACACCATTTTAATGAGGCTAAACTCAAGTGTGTGGTCAATGATCTAATCGCCACTGAGAAACATATCGTGGCCGCCATGGGTTTTGGCGAGGAGAATTTTTTCCGCCAGTGCTTTGGTGGGGTGGGGATACCGGACAAATGGATTTACACTTCCCTAAGCGCCGCCCGAGACATCAGAAGAGCTTTCAACCTCTTTTCCAAGAGTGCCACCAAGGCCAGCAACAATACTCAGAGTTTTTCTCAGACCGCTCAGGCCGGCATATTCGGCGCATAAATTTCATACCCCGCTTTTGCGGGGTTTTTTGTGTAAAAAGTATTTGAGATTGGACTAAAAAATTGTTAAGATGAGCCGCAGCGAAAGTTTTTGATTTCATGTTGAGCCAAAATAGGAAAGTAATAGATTGGAAAATAATTGTTTCCGCTAGCATTTTTATATGTGAGCTGGTTTTTTTCGGTTTATTTTTAATCAAGGCCGATTATACGCCCAATTCCCGAATAAAAATTCTCAACCCTAGCTTTCACCCGGCGCAGGGAGGTAATTGGACAGTTTTTTTTGAAACTAAAAATACTTCAACCTTGTCCATAAGGCTGGCTGATATTCCCACAATAAATGATATGGAATTTTCTTACGTTGCTTGCAAGGGGGATAAGCGCGCGGCTGAAGTTAAAAAGGATAGAATTATTGTCAAAAATTGGTTTTGCGACGGACAAGGCGCGATAATTTTTAAGGTTAAAAAATTAGGCAATCACGAATTGGAATTTAATTTCGGCAAGCAGTTGGCTTTGGCGCATAATTCCTCGCAAACAGTTTATGATTTATCCGCGAGCTCTTCGGTAACGCGTTTTGCCTATCAAGGCCAGGACTATGCCACTTCCGTGCCCGTGCGTGTGGATAGGAGTGTCTGGTCAGTAGCTTCCGGCACGCAGTTTACGACTGCCCAATATACGGCCGCCAATTCTTCTAATGACACTTATGCCGAAACCAGCGCCACCTCGAATTGGAATATGATTTCTTTCCCGCAAATCGTGCATGATTTTGAATTCCGGATAAATGAGGCCACGGCCACAGTGACCCAGATAGATTATTCTTGGGAAGGCCGCGCCACCCAAGGCCAAGAAAAAGCCGCTTATAATGATTTGCGTTTGTATATTTATGACAAGACCGGCAATGCCTTTCGTTTAGGTGATTCCAAAACGGATAATAGCTGTAATAGTGCCGATTGCACAATGACCTATACGACCACCACCAACCTTTCCAATTTTTTTGATGCGGATAAGGATATTCGCTTTGTCGTGCAAAAATATGAGATGGGACACAACTGTTCTTCTTCGCCGACGACTTTAACTTGTGCTTATCAGTCTACCGGAACTGATTTGGTCGGAGGTGAGGTGGCCTTGGGCTGCGCGCCGCAAGTCGGCACTGATTATTGGAACCAATGTGCGGCCACACCCAACACTTGTTATACCGGAAATTGTTTTACGGCTGATTTTGGTCAAACGCCTTATACTTGCGGTTTTTATGTTGACGGGGCGCAGCACAGTTGCCCGGTTTGCTATGGCTGTTCAGCTTCTTCTCCTACCTCGGCTTGCACAGCCATGACCGCCGACGCTGGAGCCGCCTCCCAAGCTTTGGGCTGCGGAGATGGCGACGGTTGCGATATTTGCAGCCCGGCGGGAACTTGCGGATATGTCGGTTTAGGGGTGGGTTGTCCGGGTGGAGCTTGTTACACCTGTAATGGCGGTGGTGGCTGCGATTCGAGTTTTTGTGAGGGGCAGCAGTGTGGGTGTAGTTCTGGTGAAGTTTGCCAAAGTGGTAATTGTGTCTCGCCAAATATTTGCCAAACTTGTTGCCAAGCCAATTTTTTTGCCAATGGAACTTGTATGTTCCCGGGTCAATGCAGTGGACCTCCGTATTTTGGCGATTCGACCATTTGTGCTGGTAATTGTTCGACTCCGCCTCAAACAGAATGTTGTTGCTACTAATTTATTGACCAATGGTTACTATTGATAGAAATAAAATTTATATATTCTTGCTATTTCTATCCATTGTTAGTGGTTTGCTTTTGCGCACACCTAAAAATACTATAACTAAGCACAATACGCTTAAAACCGATTATGTTAAAGTGACGATTACTTGGGCGTCACCCAATAATGCGCCGACTTTCTCCGCCGGCCCAGCTGAAAGCCCGGCCTCGGCAGCTGCCACTCCGACCAATGTGGGCAGCGATGTGAATTTTTATGCCACGGGCACTGACCCGGATGGTGATAATTATTATTTGGCGGTTTGCAAAACCAGCGTGATCGCCACTAGCAGCAATGCCGCACCAACTTGCAGTGGCGGCAAATGGTGTGTCTCTGGTTCTACGGTCAGTGGGGCGCAAGCTACTTGCGCTACAACCACGGCGGCGGCCATGAGTGAATCAAATAACTGGTATGCTTTTGTTTGTGACCATAATGCTAATAGCCTGTGTTCTTCGGTGAGCTCTGGCAGCGGCGATAGCGGTAGTCCCTTTGAGGTTAATCATGTGCCGTCATTTTCTGTTGCCTCTAATGATGGCCCCAAAGCCCCGGGCACTTCCATAACTTTTTCTTCAACCGCTTCTGATCCAGATTCAACGTATTCCGATACTGTCAAATTAGTAGTTTGTAAAACCCAAGGTGTGAGTGGCGCAGCCTGCGATGGCGGCGATAGCGACACTTGGTGCACTTCTACTTTAAGCGCTTCCAATCCTAGTTGTAGCTTTAATGTGCCCGCTCCGGCTGCGCACGGCAATACCAGTTCTTATGTTTATGTTTTTGATAATCACGATTTGGCCGCCAGCGGTGGGGTGCAAAATACCCAAGTGCTTTTTGAAGTCAGTAACGCTGCGCCGGTCAATTCCAGTCTTTCGGTTAACAGTGGAGCTACCATCAATCTTTCCACTGGCGGGGAGGGCCCGACCGGCAATAAAGATATTTCAAGTACGGTAATCGTGACAGATAACAATGGCTGTGATGATGTGGTGAGCGTAGTTGGAAAAATGTATCCTTCAGGCTTGGGCGCCGCGAGCTGCACATCTCAAAATAATAATAATTGCTACTATAATATTTCTTGTACGGGCGGTTCTTGCAGCTCGGGAATTAATAAGACTTATACTTGCACGGCCAATTTTAAATATCATGCCGATCCTACCGATGAGTCGACGCCACGCGCCGGGGAGAGCTGGATGCTGACTGTCGTTTCGAGCGATGAAGCTTTGAGTGATACGGACGAAAGCGTTTCCGGGGTTGCCCTACAAAGTTATTCAGCCTTAGATGCCAGCTCTACCATTCCTTACGGTGTTTTAGGAATAGGGGAAATTGCCAATACAACCGCTTTATCAACTACAACTGTTATTTCGGCCACGGGTAATACTGGCCTTGATGTGCGGCTTTCGGGTACGGACATGACTGGGGGTGGAACAATTGGGGTGGCGCAGCAGAAATATGCTACCTCGAGCGTCCAATATCAAAATGCCATTTCCTTGAGCGCCGCACCCGCGGAGTTGGAGCTTAATTTGAAAAAAACTACCACTACTAATTCTTTATCCAGCAAATCAATTTATTGGGGATTGCAAATTCCCACTGACTCTCCAGCTGCTTCCTATAGTGGCACTAATACTTTCGAGGCCGTCAAAGCCGAAGCAGCGGATTGGTAATTTTGGATTCAGTAGCTGTTATTTTTAGTCAGAATTTTGAAAAGATTTGTAAGACGGTAGTTGAATATAGGTGTGGCTTTGTCTACTTTTCCACAGCTTAATTTTTTAAAAGTAAAACGTTTGGTGTATAATAAGTCGATCACATATGTCACAAAAAATTGGACAATTTTTGCTTTTTTCCATACTAATATTACTGTGCATTTTCTTACTTCAAGATATTCTGGGAGTAAAGGCAGACACAGCTACGACCTCGGTAACCGTGACGGGCGGCGCTCCTGCTACGCCCTCCAGTGTTAGTGATGGCGGCATAACTTCCACTAATCCGGTCAATGTCGGCGGGACAATAACTTTTACTGGTACGGCCGACGACCCTAATGGTGACCAATACTATTTGGCGGTTTGTAAAACCAATGCGATTTCGGCTAATAATAATGCCACCCCGACTTGTACGGGTGGGGAATTCTGTTATTCAGTGCCTACCAACGATAATACCCAAGCCACTTGTGCTACTACAGCAGCTGCTTATATGGCTGAGACCAGTACTTGGTATATGTTTGCCTGCGATAAAGTGGCTTCGAGCCAATGTTCGGCCTCCACTCAGGGCACGGGCGATAATGGCTCTCCAGTGCACATCAATCATGCGCCAAATTTTACTGACGCGACCAATGACGGCCCGAAAGATCCCGGCGCCACTTTAACAATTACGGCAACTGCCAATGATCCCGATGTGACCCATTCTGACACGGTTAAATTAGTAGTTTGTAAAACACAAGGCGTTAGCGGTACGGCTTGCGATGGCGGTGACAGCGACACTTGGTGCACTTCCAGTCTTTCTGCTTCTAATCCTAGTTGTGGCTTTACTGTGCCGACCCCGGCCGCGCATGGAGCTTCAAGTAGTTATGTTTATGTTTTTGATAGCCATAATATGGCGGCCGGCGGGGCAGTGCAAAATACTGAAGAACAATTTACCGTCAATGATGTGGCGCCGACCGTTTCGGCGGTAGAAATAAATAGCGGAGCCACAATTAATGTTGCCACTGGAGGCGAAGGGCCGGGCGGCAGTGTGAATATTAATGCGACCGGAACCGTGACGGATAATAATGGTTGTGCTGACGTGGCGTCCGTAACTTCTTCTGCCTATACTACCGATGTCGGGGCCGCCAGCTGCACGGCTACTAATAATAATACTTGCATCTATAATGTTTCATGTTCGGCCTCTGATAGTTGTACTTCTGGAACGACTAGGAAATATGCTTGCGTATACAATTATAAATTCCATGCCTCGCCAACGGATAATAATACTCCTTTAGCGGCGCAAACTTGGAAAAATACCATTTATGCCTTGGATGGGTCGCAAATGGGGTCGGGAGAGCTCAGTACCGGAGTCGAATTGCAGAGCTTTGTTTCTATGGATATGACCACAGCTATCGCTTACGGTTCTTTGACTGTTGGGCAGATAAGTGATACGACCGCCTTGCCGCAAACAACTTATGTGACATCTACCGGTAACACAGGTTTGGATATTAATTTGAAAGGTACCGCCATGAATGATGGTGGGAGTAATAATATCGTGGTCGGAGCGCAAAAGTATGCCACCTCGGGCGTTCAATACCAAAACGCAACCGCTTTGACCGCCAATGATGTCGAGTTAGAGACGAATATTAAAAAGCCTACAACAACCTCTTATTTGCCCGCCGGCGTAGTGATGTGGGGCTTAAAAGTTCCCGATGGCACCGTGGCTGGTAGCTATAGCGGCACAGTGACTTCTAGCGCAGTTATGGCTGAAACTGCCGACTGGTAATGGGTGAATAATTAGATAATGAAAAGAGCAGTAAAATTACTTGTATGTTTGTTCATGTTTTTTTCTGCAGCCAATTACTGCTTGGCCGGTTTTGGCATTTCACCTCCTTATGTTTCCAGCGACAAGCTAATGCCCGGATCTCATTATGAGCAGCAGATAACTTTGGTACGTTCTGAAGAAGATGCAAAATCCGAAGGGCGAATAAATGCTAATATTGAGGCGCCAGAAATCGCTTCTTGGATAACCATTGATAAGGGAACATCTTTTGCCTTTCCCGCTGGTGAAAAATTTATTTATATGAATGTGCGCATCGATGTCCCGGCCGGTGCGCCACTTAAACAATACAAGGGCAGTATCAGCGCCAATCTATCGCAGCCTAAAGCGGCAGTAGCGGGTGGTTCCTCCGTGGCCTTGGGAGCCATTATCGATATTAATCTCACTGTAGGAGATCAAGCCATAAGCGATTTCAATATTTATTCTTTAACGATTCCTCGCGTGCGGAAGAATTTTCCCATTTTGGTCTGGTTGGGCATCGATAATAAAATAAAGGCAATGCCCCAGTTGCTCCGGAAAAAATTGTCGCCGATATTTATGACGTGAGCGGCACTAATTTACTCATGAGTTTGGAGGGTGCGTCTAGCCAAAAAATCGGCTCTTTTTCTCGAGGCTTAGTAAGCATTCCGATCGAGCATGCTCTGGAAATGGGATCATATTGGGCTGATTTGAAAGTTTATAATAATTCCCAAGTCGTCCGCCAAGAGCGGGTGATATTCTCTGTCATTGAACCTTTGCAAACTGCCACGGCCCAAGGCGGCGATGCTTTGGAGACTAATTACTGGAAAATATTCATTCGCGATTTGAATTTCACTTCTTATTTGGCTTTGGCACTTTATGCGCTTGTGGCTTTGGAACTGATTTTAATTATCGCCAAATTGTTTTCCCCAAAACCGGTTAAGCGCAAAAGTAAAGGCGTATGGCCGGAAAAATAATTAAAATTTTTCTTTGGGTATTTGCTCTAATTGCGTTAATACCGCAAGGTTTTTTGTTGGCTGAGACTACCGTGACACAGGTAAATGTATACTCAACGCCCGCGCCCGGTGATTTAGCCTCCTCGGCAGTTTCCACTTCATCAGTAATCTTAAATTGGGGTGAGGTGGCTGGCGCCAGTGCATATCGAGTTTACCGTAATGATGTTTTACTTACTCAGGTTTCTACTACCACTTATCAAGACAGTTCCTTATCGCCTTCGACCGTTTATAGCTATCGGGTTTCCTCACTGGATGGCGCGAGTGTAGAATCGGCTTTAAGCGAGGCGATATTTGTTACAACTTTAGCTTTGCCCCCTAGTGAGCCCACTTCGACGCCCGCGCAAAGTGGCTTTGCGTCTTCGCCCGGGCAAAAGACCGTGGTGGAAAATAAATTTCCTGTTTCCTCTTTTAAGATAACCTATAGCGGTGGGTCAACGGGGATTTCAGGGCAAAAAGTAATTTTGAAATTTGAAGCACCCGGGGCTACGCATCTGGAAATAAGTAATGATCCGAGCTTCAGAGACGCCAAGTGGGAAAAATTCCAACCAGAAGTGGAATGGCGGCTTTCACCCGGCGTGGGGGAAAAAATAGTTTATGTCCGTTTCCAAAGCCAGAAGGAGCCGATTAAAAGTATTTTTGTCGAGTCAAGTTTTAGCCAGGATAAGGACGAACTATTAAGCCAACTGGCTAAAAAAATCTCCAGCTTGTTGGCAGGCCCCAAGGGCCAGCCAGTATTGCACAAGGAATTTTTCGATGGGAGCTCTTCCAGTAAGCCGATAGAGGGAGTAGGCATTCCCGTCACGGCTCCAAGTGAAGGCAAAGAGCTTCAAGAAGGTTTTAATACCGGAAAAGCCCAAGGCCAGGAAAAAGCCGAGCCAGCAGCCACGGTTACTTTGCCAAAGGTTAGTGGTCAGCCAAGCGGGGAAAACTTTTTGGTCAATCCTAAAAGCATTTGTATCGGAATCGTTGTTTTGATTGTGCTGACAATAGTAATTATTTTGATATTTTAAGGTGGAATTTTTCTTTATAACCTCAGACAATTAAAAGCCTGAGTGTTTTTTATACTTGGGACAAAAAATACGGAATTAAATGGGAGTTTTGCACAAATTCGGCTCAATTTCATAAAAAGTAGATTTCGAGTGATTTGATTGACTAATCCCAATAACTATTGTAAAAAATGGTACATTAACAACTAAATAAGGAGGAAAATGCAAGGAATAAGATGCTTTATAGGTAAGGAGGAAGCGGAAAGCATTTTACTAGGCCAAATTTCCAGCTCAGGCGCGACGCCCATTTTGGTATGTATTAGCGGGCCTTCTTGCTCTGGGAAAACTACTATCGGAGAGGAATTGGCTCTGGCTTATACCCAAAAAGTTGGCCAATTAGCGGCGGTTTTGCGGATGGACGATTGGTTTCGCGACATTGACGATTGTAAATTACCTCGAACGGAAAATGGAGCAATCTCTTTTGATTGGCCGCAATCTTATCGTTACAGTGATTTGCGAAAAGCGGTGGCAGCCTTGGCTGCCGGCCGGGAGACAATTTATCCCAGCTATGATTTGGCTAGTAATAGGCGCCAACCCCGTTTTGACCGGATAATACGCAGCAGCAAGCTTATCATTATTGAGGGTCTTTATTCTATCCTGTTTTGTCGTGATTTGCTGCCTAAACCATTCAATATCTGGGCATACGCCCCGTTTTTCACTCGTTTGCAGCGGCGTTTGGTCCGCGATAGGATTTATGGCATGGATGAGCTAGAGATAATTTCTCGCTTTTTGCATGCCCAAAGTTGCTTTGAAAGGTTTGGCCATATTCAAAGGGAGCGGCTAGACCTTGTAGTATGTTCAGCGTGGTAAAAAAGGAGGTTTATCGTGATTGATTTTGCGAAGCTCAGCCTTCAGGCAATTTTTGATGCCTTAAGAGCTGCACCACTGGCCGAGGATTTGTTTGGTGATTTGGGAGGTTCAAATCCCTCCATCGAAGTTTTAGGGCAGCGCTATCGGAGTCTGGTCGCCGTTTGTCACCCTGATCGCTATCGCTGCGAGAGCCCGGCTATTTTAGCCATGGCCACAGAAACGACCAGGATGCTTAACGCTTTGCGTGAGGAAGCCCGGGCTAAAATTGAGCGCGGAATTTATGGAATTCACCAACCCTACAATAAAAATCCCGCGATAAGTTTTTCAACCAAAAACGGCGATTATCGTTTTTATGAAAAGCTTTTCGAAGGGAAAATTGTGGATCTATATTTGGGCGAAATGTATCGCAAGAGGGGTCAGAATCTTCGGGTAGTAGCCAAAATTGCTAGAAGTGAAGCTGATAATGATTTACTCCAGAGAGAAATGGCGATTTTCAAGCAGTTTGAAGATTCCCAATATCCGCTTATTTTTGACAAGGTAAGCTACGGGAAAAAACTTGGCTTGATTATGCGCTATTCTGACGGGGTAGATCTGGCCACGCTTAGGCAACAAAGGCTCAGCGGCCTTGAACCCAAACATGTCGCCTGGATAATTTTGGAAGCGTTGGTTTCTTTGGGAAATTTGCATTCCAAAAACGTCATTCATGGCTCTATTGCGCCTAACAACACGATTTTGGATTTAACCTCGCGCAAAATTTACTTCTGCGATTTCTTTTTTGCGGTTGCTAATCCTAAAAACGGTGAACGCATCTTGGGCGCTTGTAAGGATTACTCGGCGCCAGAGGTTTATCGCAAGGAAAGGCCCGGCCCAGCCATGGATATTTACTCTATCGGGCAAATAGCCATAAATCTTTTGGGCGGCGATTGCGCAAAAAAAACTTTCTCTTTGACCGTGCCGCAAAAAATGCGCGAGCTGATTAGCAGAATGGTTGAAGACAAGGTCCAAAAACGTTTTGATGATGCTTGGCGGTTATGCGAGCGTTGGGATTTAATGAGCGAAGGGCTTTTTGGAAAAGATTATCGTAAGGCTGCATGGGCAGCTTGATATGTTTCCTTGAAAGGAGGAAATAATGGGCGGTGGCGGCGGAAGTTATAGCGATTCTTATGATCGCAATGTCTTCAAAGGCAAAGGTTCCAGCGGTGGTTTCGACTACAGCGACGATTCGGATAGGGTGTTTAATGGCCAATCCCTCCATAAGGATCTTAATCCTTTTATGAGGGATATTCGTTGCGAACACAAAAACCCCATTGTAGTGGCAGTGGATGTAACTGGCTCTATGGGTGATTGGACTAAGATTATTTATGACAAGCTCCCGATGTTCTGGGGCGAAATGGACAAGAATGCTTATCTCCCCGATCCTTCAATCTGTATTGTCGGAGTGGGGGATGCGTATTCAGACCAAGCGCCTTTGCAGGTTTGTGACTTTGCTCAAGGGCAGGCCATCGATGAGGAAATTGCCAAGCTTTATTTGGAAGGCGGTGGCGGCGGACAGAGCAGTGAGTCTTATGAATTAATGGCTCATTACTTCAGCGCCCATTGTGACATTTCCAGATCCGAGCTGTCGTTCTTTTTCCTGCTCGAAGATGAAGGTGTCTATCCAAAGTTGAAACGCAAGCAGGTCGAGGAAGTAATTGGTGAAAGCCTGCCAAGCGATATCCCGTCTGAGGAAATTTTTCAAAAAATTTCCGCCAGATTCAACTTTTTTGTTTTGCATAAGCCCTACGATGGTGGCAGCGATGACGCCGTTTGTAAAAAGTGGAAGTCCTTGATTGGAGAGCGCTTTATCGAGTTAAAGGACCCAAAAGCCTGCGTGGATGATATGCTTGGCATAATTTCCATGATTAGCCAAGCCCGAGATCTTGATTCTTATGCTATCGATATGGTTAATCGCGGGCAAAGTAAATCCAGAATCCAAGAGGTAACAAAAGCTTTGAACCCATTGGCCGAAAAACTCGCTTTAGCCAAAGTGGATTGTTTCAAAGATTTGGGCGAGGCGATTAGAAAGAACAAAGGTGGTGCAGACAGGCTCTAAGCCGATGCAAAACAGAGGGGCGGAGCTATCCGCCCTTTATTTATAGTCAAGAAGAGGAGGAGAATATGCTGATTGCTACTTTGCCGCCCTTACGCCAACACAATGCCGATATTGCTCGCTGTCCAAGTATTGACGGGTTGAGAATAAATACCTCAATGCCCATTCTTAAAAGCGAGAAAGAAACTCTTCAAGATATGTTGACTTTGGCCGGGAAAAAATCGCTTTGGGTTGATTTGAAATGCCGACAACTGCGTATCACTTCTTTTGGTGATACTTGTTATGAGCTGGTGGAAATTAGTCATAAAATCAAAGTCAATTTGCCCTGTGAGGTGCTTTTTAAGGATTGTCGAGGTTCGATTACTCATGTTACTGACGGCAACAAGCTCGTTTTGGAAACCCGGCCCGATTACATTGTGGGCAAGGGCCAAGCGATAAACATCCTTGATGAGTCCTTGGAGATTGACGGTTTTTTGACTGAAGGCGATAAGCGTTGGATTAAAGCCGGCAAGGAGTTGGATTTTCATAACTATATGCTTTCCTTTGTGGAGAGCGTAAAGGATATTGAGGAATTGCGCGCTTTTGACCCGCAAGCCGAGGCTGTGCTTAAAATTGAAAGTAAGCGCGGCATGAGGTTTGTTCTGGGCCAGTGGGGAAAGATTGATAAAACCGGTCTTTCGCTAATGGCGGCCCGCGACGATTTGTATATTAATATGGGGGCTCAGAAAGCCGAGATAATCCGTTGTTTGGATTCCATAATCTCCAAAGACCCAAATGCTATCGTTGCTTCGCGGATTATGACCAGTCTGGAAAAAAATTCCGAGCCGGATTTAAGGGATTTTTCGGATTTGGAAATGCTCCAAGAAATGGGATATGAAAATTTCATGCTTTCCGATGGGATTTGCTGCAGCTTAGAATTATTTTCAAAAGCAGTAGAGCACATTAAAGCATGGCAGAATATCCGTTTTGGAGAACTATAATGAAAGCTTATATTGCGGCGGGATTATTCTTAGGAGATGAAGGTAAGGGGAGTATTATTGATTGGCTTTGCGGCCAATATGCGCCCCAAGTCGATGTTATCCGTTATTGCGGCGGGCCACAGGCTGCGCACAATATTTGTCATGCTCAAGGTTTACACCACACTTTTGCCCAGTTTGGTTCGGGTATGCTTAATCCCGGGGTGCGGACGCACATTTCCCGGAGAATGGTTATTGAGCCCGGAGATTTTATTCGGGAAGCTGAAGTTTTGGCGACTAAAGGCATTAATGATGCCATGGGCCGCCTGACTATTGATGAGGAGTGTGTCATTATGACGCCTTGGCATACGGCCTTGCGCCGTATCCAAGAAATTTATTGGTGCCAAACCGAAGGCCGGGGCCATGGGACTTGTGGCCGGGGAGTGGGTACAGCTGTGGACTATGCCAAGGATTATAGCGATGCCCCTCGGGCCCGTGACTTGCTCGATCAGGATATTTTGGCCAAGAAATTGCGCCTTTGCCAAGAGCGTTTACTCTTAGAGGCCCAGTCTCTGGCTAAAGAGGCTGGAGCGCAAGCCGAAGAAATTTGGCAAAAGGCCACCAGTCCTTACATCCTTGATACTGTTTTGGATAATTGGCTGCCTTATTGCCAAGAATATACCACAATCATCAAAGATGACGGGCAATATTTCAGCGAATTGAAAGATTCGGGCCGGGTGGCGGTTTTGGAAAGCACTCAAGGCACACTCTTGGATAGGCGCATCGGGTTCTTGCCCTATGTAACTAATTCCGAGGTGGCGATTAGTGCGGCCCGCGAGCTAATTTCTGGATATTTGCCGACTTATCAGAGTAAAGCTATTGGCATTATTCGCAGCTACGCGGTGCGTCATGGTGAGGGTCCATTGCCTACGGCTATGGAAAAGATTCCCCAATCATTTCATGATGATTTTAATGGGCCCAACCCTTGGCAAGGCAAAATGCGTTTTGGCTGGCTGGACATGGTTTTGCTCAAATATTCCATTAAAGCCGGCGGACTGCCAGATGTTTTAGCTCTGACCTGCATTGATCAGATAGCGCCCCTAACAGAGATATTTGTCTGCACATCGTATTCTTTTTCCCCGCAAAAAGGTGATAAAGAAAAGCTCCAAGCTTTCCATTGGCGCGAAATGTCCTGCGGCGAGATAGAAATTACCGGGATACGCAGCGAGAATTCCTTAAGTGAGCTAGCCCGCAGCCAAGCCGCGGAAATTCTTTTTAAGGTTAAGCCAAAAACCTGGGAAAAATTTTCCAACAGTGAGGACTTGCACCGCTATCTCGAAAATGAACTCGGTGCTCCGATTGGCATCCTTTCCATGGGTGAAAAAAACTCAGAAAAGGTGCAAATCGGCAATTATTTATAACCCCTATTAAAGGGGTTTTTTCTTGCCTAAAATTTGTTTTTATGGGCTAATTATCCACAGTTTGCTTTAATCATTTTTAACTTTTATCATTGTGGTGATGGGAGCGCAAATTTCTACAAAAAAAGTTTTGCTCTTTACTGCTTTAATTTTGGCAGTAGTGGCAATTTATTTTTCGGCCAGTGGCACGGGCAATTTCTCGCGCTTTTTTTCAAAAGGAGACAAAAATTCGCTGTCGGCTTCGGTTTCCAATTCCCCCGAGGCCAAGCAGGAGGGAGAGGAAATTCTGCGTAATGTTAAGATTGAAAATATGATCGGCCAGATGTTAATGGTGGGCTTTCGCGGAACGCAGGCCCCGGCAGAATCCGATATCGCCGTGGCAGTACGGGAATTGGGGATCGGAGGAGTTATTTTGTTCGACAAAGATTTAACCAATAGCGCGGCGCCTCGCAACATCGAAAGCCCTAAACAGTTGTTGGCTTTAACCAATCAATTACAAAGTTATGCTGCAACTCCACTTTTAATATCCGTTGATGGCGAAGGCGGGCCGGTTAATCGCCTCTCCAGTAAATACGGTTTTAAGGAAATTCCTTCAGCCAAAGAAGTGGCCAGTAAGAATGATTTGGCTTATGCCGGACAAGTTTATTCTGGTTTGGCTGAAGAGCTTGATGAGGCGGGGATTAATTTTAATTTGGCGCCTGTTCTGGATTTGGATAGTCCGGCTAATCCTATAATCGGCAAGTTGGGCCGGTCATTTTCTTCCGACCCCAAAGTTGTTTCTGATTTTGCCCGAGTTTTTATAGTTGAGCATAATAAAAAGGGCGTGGTAACGGCTTTGAAGCATTTCCCCGGGCAGGGCAATGCTACGGTAGATAACCATGTAGCTAAAGCGGATATAACCGGGCAATACCAAAGCCGGGAAATTGAGCCATTCGAATCTCTTATTAAAGACGGGACTGTACGCGCCGTGATGGTGAGCCATATTTATAACCGGCGGATTGATAGCAAATATCCCGCCTCGATGTCGGGCAAATTCGTCAATGAAATTTTGCGCAAAATGTTGGGCTTTGAGGGTGTAGTTATAACCGATGATATGCAAATGGGGATTCTTGACGAATTTGGGCTAAAGCGCGCCATCATAGAATCAATAAATGCGGGTTGCGACATTATTCTTATCGGTAATAATTTGAAAAAATATGATCCGGTTATAGCCAGTCGGGCTTATAATGCCATTTACGACGCAGTGGTAGAGGGCGAAATTCCGCGCGAAAGAATTGAAGAATCGTATGTGCGCATAATTAGGCTCAAAAAGGCAATAAACCTAATAAAATAATCTATTAAAAGCCCGCTTGAGCGGGCTTTTAATAGCTGATAGCTAAGCTCGAATAACTAATTAAATCTTAATATCTAAGCTGGCTAAAATAAAACTTTTTAGTTATTGTTTCTATTTGATTAGACATTTGGATTTAGATAATAGATATTTTTAGCAGTTTTCTGTTATAATATTGGTATGGATAGGTTCAGATTAAAACAGAAGGAGTTGGAATTTTTTGTCGGGGAATATAAAATTAATCCCCAGCTTTTTACCCGTAAGACTTTTTATGAAAATCCTCAATATCTCAAAAAATTTGGCATTCATATTCCCAATAAGGAAAAGCTGCCTAATGGGTTTTTGAAATTTTTCCCTCAGGATTTTATCGTAGAAGAAGTAAGCCAAACCGGCCAGGTGTATACCATTGATTTGCCGGAAGAAAAACAAGAGCCTAAAGTTACGGGCGAGGGCGATACTTTTTATGCCACTTTAGTGAAGTGCGGCATGGGGACTTTGGAAGCTATCGAGGATATTGCCAAGCAGCTTAAATGTGATGTTAAGCAAGTGGCTTACGCGGGCATCAAAGATAAAGATGCCCTAACTGCTCAGCGTATTTCTTTCCGCCATGTGCCCTTGGCCGATATTGAGCAAATAAATTCTAAATATTATTTTCTTAAAGATATCGAACAGGGTAAGGGGGCGGTGGAAAAGGGCGGGCTTTTGGGCAATAAGTTTACGGTTTTTATGCGCACCGAGCAGAGTCTTTTGGAAGCGCAGGAAGATAAGTCCTTTTTGGAGAATGTGCAGCATATTTTCGATCACGGGTTTTATAATTATTTTTATTTGCAGAGATTTGGCACGCCGCGGCTGCAAAGCCACCAATTAGGCTACACTATAATGCGCGGGCAATATGAGGCGGTGGTCAAAATGTTTTTGTTCCAGTCCACTGACGGGGAAATGCCCTATATCGGGGAAATGCGCCGGCGCTTAGGAAAGATGTTTCCCGATTTTACCAGGATTTTGGAAGAATATAAAAAACTGCCAATAATTTTTGGCAATGAAATAAAGATTGTTGAATACTTGATCAAGAATCCTAATGATTATGCGGGGGCGCTTGGCGCGATTATCGAGCAGGTCGAAATGTGGGTTTATGCTTTCTCCTCTTGGCTGTTTAATTATAAATTAGCGGCTTTAATCCAGCAGAAAAAAAGGCCGCCGGCCTTGTTGCCACTTTTCTTGAGTTTTGATCGCAAGGATTGGGGCATTTATGAAAAACTTTTGCAGGCTAATGGCCTTTTCCCGCCGCCTTTTGCCAATCTTAAACCTTTTCCAAAAATCCAAATGAGGCATCGGGATGTAAAAACCATCGAAAGCGCCGATATCAAGCGCTGCGAGATAATGGATAACGGTATTATTATCAGCTTTACTTTGGGTAAGGGCGAATATGCCACAACCTTTTTATCACATCTGTTTAATATGATTTCGGGCTTGCCGCCGGAAAAAATTGTGGATGTGCCAGTAGATAGCAAAGCCATTTTGGGCGAGGGCACAACCCTAAAGACCGCGCAGTATTTTTCCGAAATCATCAAGCCCAAGAGCCAGAATATAATAGAAGAAATGGCTAAAGAATAAATAAAATTGTTTATTAAAATAGTGAAGCCCCTACGCTGATGCGAAGGGGCTTTGTTTGATTTGCGACTTTTACTCTCTTGGCTAGTTGATGGCTCCTTGGATTCTGAGCTTGCCATTATCTGTAACCAATTCGTTTTTGGCAATATCCTGGGGGCCGAGCTTGAAGTTATAGTTGTTGAAGTTGGCAGTGGCGGTCTTGTTTGGGTTATTATATCCAAACAGGATTGCCGGGGTAGAGAAGAGCCTGTTTTTGATTTCCGTAGCCCAATCGTCGAGCTTAACCGGAATTAGTTCATTACCGTTTCCATCAAGGGGGCGATTGTGCTTGTGAGTGTAGTCGAAGCAAATGACCACTGTGCCGCCGTAGTTTTCAATGAAGTCTCCCGGTGACATTTTCTTGGCTTCAACGTAAGTCTTGGTCCAGTTGTGGTTTTCGGTAATTTCGATGTTATTGGTCGTGCAATACTCTTTCATCTCCTTGGAGAAGCTGTTCATTTCGTTTCTGAGCTTGGACTTGCCGGCGTCATCAAGCTTGATATAAAAATACATCGAGGTGATGCGCAAGACATTTCTATCTCCATTGGCCAGTGCCTTGGCAAACTTTGGACTGACCACGGTAAAGGGTTCTCCGCCCTTGCGAGTGTACTCTTCGCCCGTGTCGATTTTTCCTGGCCTGATACCGCGATTGCCGTACTGGTTGGAAAGCTTGTTGTATCTTTCCTGCTCAGTGATGATTTTCTCAACACTCATGTTTTTGAAGCCATGAGCCTCCAGCTTGGCACAAAGTGCTGTCTTGGTGGTGTTAACCGTGTCTTCAAACTTCTTTCTGCCGTTCTGATCCTTGCTGGGTGCGATGGCATTGAGATCTCCCCTGAAAAATTTTATTTGCAGGGAATTAAGATCCGTCAAATCAACACACTCGCAATCTGCAAGCAGGTCCAAACCTGCTGATTCTCCAAATGTTCTCATTTTGTCCTCCTGAATGGGATTTTAGTCGCAAATATTTTGTTATTTGCGCCATTAAAGCAGGGAAGCTCCTAGCCTTAGTGGCGCAAACAACTGAGGTTTTCAAAGGACTCTTACTTTCAACTAATGTTAATATTATAACATAGTTTTTTATAAAAGTAAATAGACGAAGTTCTTAATAAAATCAAGGTATTTTTGGGCTTTTATAAATTAAAAAGGGCGCTTTAGCGGCGACCCTTATTCTTAAAGTTAACGCAGTAGAACTCCAATTCGCGGCGTTCGGGAATCGCTGATTCCAGAAGCTCAAAACCGTTTTTTTCCATGAATTGTCTTGGCATAACCGAGGTTGCGTAGGTGTAGAGGAGAAACATATCGCTTCCCACTGCTTGACAATGAATCAAGCAGGTATGCAGAAGTTTCGCCCCTAAACCATTTCCGCGGTGATCCCTGTCGGTTAAAATGCCGGCTAGATAGCAAATTTCTCGTCCGTACATTTTGGCGGCAATTCCCATGGGGAGTTTTCTGATTCCTTGTTCCTTGCGCAATTCTTCCTTGAGGATGTGCGGCGTTGCCGGAAAAGTCCAGCAAGCGGCAATCAGTCTGCTTCTGGCGTTAAAAAAGCCAAAGCAAGCCGACCCCTCTTTGGAAAGATCATTGCTTAGGATAGTGTTTACTATTTTTGAATCAGAATATTCATAGAGATTCCACGGTTCTTCAGGAAAAGTCCTACTGCAGAGCTCAATAAGCTGCTTTTCGACAGGCGTCTCTCCGTATTCCCAACGGATACGGCGCAATTCATAAGGTTTTATGATATCCTCCAATTCAATCTGTAAACAAGTATTGAGATATTTAAGTACTTGATATACTTTATCATAAAATTGATAAAAAGTCAAGAGGTTTTTGATTAAAGTTGTCAATGCATTGCGTAAGGCGGCATAATTTCTTATCATTAAAAAAGGAGAAAAATATTTTTATGATTATCGATAATCATACCCATATCGTTAACGAAAAGATTTATCAAGAATATCAGAGCAAGGCAAAAAATAAAGCCGAGCGCATTTTAGCCATGCCTTTGCCTTTCCAAGAAGAGGAAATGCCTAGCCTCTTGGCCCTGGCCCAGACCCATAAAGATCTGGCCCCGATATTTATTACTAATTTTGAAAAGCCTCTGGAGTCGCAGTTGGCCCGCTGCGAAGAACTTTTTGCCGCCGGCAAGATTTTTGCTGTAAAAATTTATCCGGGCTATCAGCATATTTATCCCAGCGACAGCCGGGTAGGCCAATTCGCCACGCTTTGCGAAAAATTTAACCGACCTTTGGTTTTTCATAGCGGGGATTTTTATGATCTGCGCGGTGACGCGGTTTTGGAATATTCCCAATCAATTTTTGTCGATAAATTAGCCGTCGAGCACCGACACTGTAAAATTGTCATATCGCATTTCGGTTTTCCGGATTTTGTTAAAACTGCCGCCATTGTCGGAAAGAACGAGAATGTTTATACCGACATTTCCGGAACTATTGCCAATTTGGGGAGTCGAAAAGAAATGGAGTCGCTTACTAAACAATATATTGAAGATTTGCGGCGGACTTTTGCGTATTATCCCAATGTTTACCACAAAACAATGTTTGGCACTGATTATTGCGGTGAGGGAACACTCCTTTCGCAATATGATTTGTATGTTAAAACTGCTCAAGAGGTTTTCCCGCGGGAAGTAAGTGACTCAGTTATGGGGGGCTTAGCAAAAAAATTATACTTTGAATAATCTAAAAACAAAAAGAGGATGGCTTTGGCCATCCTATTTTTTTTGAATTATTTACAGATCGTAGTAGAAATAAACTAGTTCTTTTTCGCTTCCAGCGATGTTGCGCTTGGTTCTAAAAAATTCCTTAAACCCGATTTTTTCAAAGAATTTTAAGCCTTGGTAGTTGTCGCCAAGTGTGTAGAGCGTAACTTTTTTGAATCCTTCGGCCCGGCAGTCTTGGAAAATTTTTTCACAAATTGCGTATCCATACTTTTTCCCTTTGCACTTGGGCCAGACCGCGATGGCTGCTAAATAAGCGATTTCATGGGCGCCAACATTGGCAGGCAAGGGGAGGGGGATTATTCCGTATCTTTTTTCCTCTATTTCTCTGGCAAAGGGAATGATAACCGAATATCCCGCGATATCTCCTTGATCGTCTGGTGCAATATAAAAATAGTGTTTTTGTTTGATCTGTAATTCGGCCACAAGGCTCTTAGCGGTGAAGCCATGGTTAAAGATTTCGTCGTTCCAAGTTTGCAAGCAAAGGTTGATTAGATCGTTTCGCAATTTTCTTTCTATATCGTCGAAGCAATCGTAACGCTTCACCTGGCAGTTTTCATTATCGTCCACTGTTTTTCCTCCTAATCTGTTCGGCTTTTATTTAATTATTCATGTTCACTATTCAATTATAACATGTTATTAAATTAAAGTCAATAAAAGAAAATATTATTTGTGGCATTATTCTTTTAGGATAAAAAAAGAAGGGTAAACCTTCTCTTTTTATAAATCAATTTTCATTTTGGCCAATCTAATATTTAATGGGATTAAAAGTATCGCGCTTAGGGCAGGGGCAGAATATAAAAGAGCATGCCAAAGTAGTGCAAGATCGTGCCCAAAAGGATAAATATATGGAAAAGCTCGTGAAAGCCGAACCACTTGCCAAAATTGGGTTTTTTGAGGGCGTAAATTATCGCGCCAAGAATATAAGAAAGCCCGCCGCCAATAATCCAGAAAATAAAAGGCCAGCCGGTTTTTTGCACCAGCGGGCCGATAACCAAAACCGAGAGCAAGCCCATCAATACATATATACTGGTGTATATCCATCGAGGAATTTTTTTCAAAAATTGCGGAATAAACTGCACGGGAATCCCGGTGGCAGCCATGGCCCAAACAATGCCAAAAAGCGTCCAGCCTATCCAGCCGCGCAAAGCCACTAAGCACATGGGAGTATACGATCCGGCAATTAAAATGTAGATCATGGCGTGGTCCAAATTGCGCATGATAGAATTGGCTCGTTCGCTGTAGTTGGGGAGGTGGTAAAGGGCACTGGCACCGTAAAGCAAGACCATGCCCGCGCCAAAAATAGAGAAAGAGACCACGTGCCAAACTTTTCCCTGCATGGCGGAAAAAATTATTAAAATTGTCATGCCGGCAATCGCTAAAAAAGCGCCACCTAAGTGGGTGAAGCCGCTAACCGGATCTTTGAATATTTTATTTCCTTGTTCTGGCATAATGGCATTATATAATTTCCTTCAACCATTGTCTAATGGGTTTAAGCAAAAAACCCGCACAGAGCGCGCGGGTTTTTTGATAGTAATGATAAATATTATTTACTTAGCAATTTTAAGGCATCGGCCACGCTTTTGCCTTCAATGACTAAAGTATAAATGGCATTGCAAAATTTTATAGCCTCTTCTAGCGGTTTTTGGTGGATGTTGCGCCCTGTGGCATTGCCCATAGCTCCAGCCTCTAGCTGCTCTTTTAGCGTTGTTAAAAATTCCTTTTCGTCGCAGCATTGGCCGCCAGCACAAATTATTTTACTCCGGCCCGCGGCCTTGACGGCCTCGGCAAAAATTTCTTTTAGTTGCTTCCCGGGAGCTTGCGGAGCATTAACCTTCAAGAAATCCGCCCCAAGGCAGGCCCCGATTCCGGCACAGCCAGCTACAAGATGGGGATCGAGCTCCTCCTTTATGGCTTGCCCGCGTGGATATATCCAGAGCACGACAACCAAGCCTTTTTGATGGGCCTGGAAAATAACTTGGGCGGCAGTTTTTAACATTTCAGATTCAAATTGGCTGCCCGGATAAAGCGTATAACCTACGCCGCAAATTTTTAACCCGGATTGGCGCTTGAATTCGGATACTTGCTCAATCGTCCAAAGTAATTCCGAAAAAGGCTCCAGCTCACTAGAGGGGATAAGATTGGTCTTGGAATTCAGTTTGACAATGTAGGGGATATTTTTATAGTTTTTCCCGTATTTAGCAATCAGCCCCAACTGGGTAGCAAAGGCCCCGATATTGGCTTTAGAGGCTATCCTAAACAGATGCTCCGGGTCGCTATCCTCACTGGCAATTCCGGGGCCAAAAAAATCGCCGTTCATGTGTTCGATTTTTTGATCGCCGGCAAAAAGCATGAGCCGTCCCGACCCTTTGGTAATCTCCTTATAATTGTGCGAATATTCCCACTCCTTGTCAGAGGGGACATCAGCTGGAATCAACACCGGGTTGTTCTTATTGTTAAGCATAAGTTGGCATTGCTATTATAACGCAAACCTCGGCCCTGGCCCAAAAAACTTTTCCACTATGTGGCGCGCCTTGGTTTTTGCTAAACTTGGGTATGGGCAGGCATCCCAAAGATTTCAAAATAAAACAGGCCCTTCCGGTTTTAATCATTGCCATTTTACTGATTGCTGTATTTTATATTGTTTTGGAAATCAAAAGTCGCCAGAAGACCGTCAATAATTTACCTCCAGCCAAGCTTAGCGCTTCGGCTGATAAAGTGCCTATCGCTCAAACCCGGGAACTTAAGCTAGAGGAAAGCGGAGCGCTCTATGCGATTAAAATTAGCTATCCGGAAATAATTTCCCCAAGCGCGGCTATTAAGGCGGCAAATGAGGCGCTTAAAAATCGGGTTTTGGCGGCTAAAACGGATTTTGTTGAAAATGAGAAGGATAGTGAAAAATTTTCCATTGCCTCCGGGGAAAAAAGCGAGCTGACTATCGATTACGAAATCCTAAAGATTAGTGATTCCTTTGCCAGTATTAAATTTAATGTTTCGCAATATCAGGCGGGGGGCGCCCATCCCAATGGTTATGTATTTGTCGTCAATTTAGATTTGCAGAACGGCAAGGAGCTGGCGCTGGAGGAAATTTTTTCCGGGCCTTGGAAGGAAGAAATATCAAAGTTTTGCGCTAAATCGCTTTTGGCCCAAAATGAAGGCGCGCCAGTTGATGTCAAAAATTGGATAATTGAGGGCACGCAGCCCACCGTGGAGAATTTTTCTGTCATTGGGTTCTCCGGCAGCTCAGCTTTGATATTTTTTAATCCTTATCAAGTTGCGCCTTTTGCCCAAGGTATAAGCGTAGTAGATATGCCCCTGCAATTACTCTCCGGGAATCTAAATCCCGCTTTGGGAAGGCTAATAGGGAAATAAGGTTTACCTATTGACTTTTTAGAATATATGTGCTATAATATATATACAGTCAACATTTAAGTTGGCTGTTGCTATTGGGTAAAGCCTGATAGTACAACAATTTCATAAGGAGGAGTTTTTGATGAAAAAAGCTTTAGTATGTGTTGCTGTCGCAGTATTGGTGTGCGCTTTTGGCCTTTCCTTTGTGAAGGCAAGCGGGCCGTCTGACCCGAGGCAGGCAATTTCGATCTCTAAGATTGAAGTGCAAATGCTTGAGGGTTACGACGACGCGATTGTTGTTTCAGCAAATCTGCTGACTCACGAAGAATATGTCTGCCCAGTTAACACGTACGGTGCGCCGCTTCCGGTTGATTTTTACCTAGAGGTAAGGGTCGAACGTTTTGACGCGACCAGCAAGAAATGGGAAGTTATTGATATGTATTTGCTCAATGCGGGCAAGGCTATCGATAATGACCGGATTGCCCGGGAAATTTATGGTGTGAATCCTTCAAGGTATAAATATACCTTCAAGCTCCACGCCTCGTTTCCGGGTAACGTTTACGCCTATAGCAAGGAGGATAAAAAGGTTTTCTGGCTTGGCAAGGATTGTTTGAGCTGGACAAATCATGAGCCCTTGGTATGGTGCCAGAACTGTGATTGGAGGATTTATAATGACCTCAGTGATCCGCTGAATTTCCAGACATTTGGAATTTCTTGCCACTCCAAATCCCTTTATTTATTTGTCAGGTTTGAGGGAGTTACAAGCGGAGAGATTGTAGCCTTAAATGCAACAATTAGCGGAAAAGAAGGAAGCGCTAAAAGCGTAGAGGCGTGCGCAGTAAACGGAGAAGTTCAAATCGATTTTTATGGTTTGGAGCCGGATAGGGAATATACTATTTCCATTCAAGCGACAAATTTTCGAAAGACGATCTGGACGGTAAAAATGGCAAGCACCATAGCTAATGTACCGGGAGCTTGCGAGTAAGACTCTTTCTTGATACCCAAAAGGGGCGCGATGCGCCCCTTCTTTTTATATAAATTTTTTTATCAAATTTTCGGCTTCTTTTTGGTTTTTAACCCAGAGGATGCGCTTGTCTTTATTAAACCAATTCATTTGGTGCCGGGAAAATTTCCAAATATCAGATGTTAGCCCTTCAACCATTTGGTCTTGGCCAATTTCTTCTTTAAGCAAACTGGATATCCATTTGTATTCCAAACCTAATTCTTGGGCGCGCTTATGAGTGAGGATTTTCTTTTTAATGAGATTTTCCACCTCCTTTATCATCCCTTTTTGGACACGCACATAAATGCGATTTTTTATCAAAGTTTTAAGCTCATCATCGCTTCTTTTTATTCCGATAAAGAGACTATCATACTTTGGATTATTTTTCCGTTCCGGCACGCTGCCCAGTTGAGTGGCTATCTCAATGGCTCTAATAAGACGGCGCGGATTTTTTTGTTCAATGGCTTGTGCTCGCTTTGGATCCATGCCGATGAGCATTTCCAAAAGTTCATCGGTAGTTTTTTTCTCCAATTCCTTGCGGAGTTTCCAATCAGTTTTGGTTTTAGGGAATTCCCAGCCGTCCGCCACGGAATATAAATAAAAGGCTGAGCCCCCGACTAAAAAGGGAATTTTTTTGGCTTTAATTATCTTATCAATCGCCTGATAGGCTTTTTTTTGATACTGGCCGGAGGAATACTTCTTGCTGGGTAGAATTATATCCAAGAGATGGTGGGGTATACCCTCCATCTCATTTTTTGTGATTTTGCCTGTCCCTAAATCAAGGTATTTGTAAATTTGGCGCGAATCAGCGGAAACGATTTCGCCCTTAAATTTTTGGGCAAGCTTAACAGATAGGTCGGTTTTGCCGCTGGCCGTGGGCCCGAGGATTACGATGATTTTTGGCAATTGTTTAATCATTTTGTTTGGTAATTTCACCTTTAAGTACGAAAGATTCGGCTTTTTGAATTTTTAGATCAACAAATTGCCCGACTAAATTTTTGTCAGATTCAAAGACAACCGTGGTGTAATGGCGGGTTTTTGCAAAATAAATGTTTTTGCCTTCTTTTTTGTCAAAGACTAAGGCGGTTAAAGTTTTGCCAACAAAGCGTTTGTTATTAGCTAAAACAGTCTGTCCGAGAATTTTATTGAGTTTGTCGTAACGGGCTTTTTTGACCGAGTTTTTTATGTTGTCGTTTTTAGCTGCTGGCGTGCCTTGTCTGGGGGAATATTCAGCCAAATAGGCCATATCAAATTTTACCTTGCGGTAAAGCTTGCAGGTATTATTAAACTGTTTTTCGCTTTCTTTAGGGAATCCCACAATCGTATCAGTGGAAATGGCTATGGTTTTTTCCGGGCCTTGGCGATATTTTATAAATGCGCCACGCAGCCTCTTTATTAAGTCTAAATACTTGGCCACGGTATATGGCCTATTCATGGCTTTTAAGATTTGGTCGTCTCCAGATTGCACTGGCAAATTAAGGTAGGGTGTAAATTTTTCGGCCTTGGCCAAAGTTTCAATGAATTTTGCATTGACTTGGGCGGGATGGGGGCTAGTGAAGCGGACCCAAAAGTCCCCGGGTATTTTATTAATCTCTTGTATTAAGTCCGCAAAGTCTTTTTTGCCTGATTTATAATCATTAACATTCTGTCCTAAAAGCCAAATTTCCTTAGTGCCATTTTTAACCACTTGTTTTGCTTCTTTGACAATGTCATTAAAACTACGGCAGACCAAGGGGCCGCGGGTATAAGGCACGACGCAATAGGTGCAGAAATTATCGCAACCATAGGAAATAGGAATACATACGGAAAACTGCTTGGAGTATTTGGGCTGAGTTTTTAGATAGCCGATATTAAGCAGCTCATTTTCTTGCATGCGCCTTTCCTCGGAGAAACCGAAATGCTTTTCCTTCCCTAAAATCTTGGGCCATCTAGCTAAAGATTTAATAGGCAAAACAAAATTGTATTTAAGGGCGAACTTTGCCAAATCTTTTTTGACAATACAGCCGGTTAAAAGCAATTTAGCGCTTGGATTGGCTTTGCGTATCTTATTCGCTAAGGCAAAAACCCTATCCACAGCTGATTGCCTGATAGAGCACATGTTAACTACTACCAAAACAGCCTCATTTTCGTTTGAGGCTTTTGTAAAGCCGGCGCCCTCCAAAACGGCGGCAATCCGCTCGCTATCCGAAGCATTCATGGCGCAGCCATAAGTTTGGATATGGTAGGTTTCCATGGCTAACAGACTATACCATTAAATGGCAAAAAGTGAAGGATAATAAAAACGCCCAGTTTGCTGGGCATTTTTATTATCAAATTTTTTCCGCAATTTCTTTTTTAGCTATTTCCATGAAATCTTGGAGGGGCATCGCGCCTTTATCGCCTTCGTTGCGCTTGCGCACGGCCACGGTTTTGGCCTCAGCTTCTTTGGCGCCTACCACTAGCAAATAGGGAATTCGGTGCGTTTCGCCATTACGGATTTTTTTACCAATAGATTCTATACTTTCATCAATAGAAACTTTTAAGCCGTTTTGGCGTAAGGTGGCAGCTATTTCATTAGCATAACCAAGTATTTTGTCATTGATGGGTAAAATACGCACTTGCTCTGGCGCCAGCCACAGCGGCAAATTGCCGGCATGGTATTCCAAGAGCACGCCGATAAAACGTTCAATAGAGCCCAAAAGCGCGCGGTGGATCATGATGGGTCGGACTTTTTCACCCTTGTCATTAATATAGTGCAAATCAAAGCGTTCGGGTAATTGGAAATCGACTTGAATAGTCGTGCATTGCCATTCTCTATCCAAAGCGTCTTTAATTTTTATATCGATTTTGGGGCCGTAGAAAGCGCCGCCACCTTCATCAACTTCATATTTGTCGACAATTTTATCCAAAGCCGTCCGTAGAGCGGTTTGGGCCATTTCCCAGATAGCCGCTTCGCCGATTGAGTCTTCGGGCTTGGTGGAGAGATAAACATTAAAATCCTTAAAGCCAAAATCTCTAAGGATGGAGAAAGTAAGATCCATTAATTGATGGATTTCACTGTCAATTTGTTCTTTGGTGCAGAAAATATGGGCATCATCTTGGGTGAAGCCGCGCACGCGAGTTAAGCCATGTAAAGTGCCAGACTTTTCATAGCGGTAAACCGTGCCCAGTTCAGTGTAGCGGATAGGCAGCTCTTTGTAAGAGTGCAAAGCGTGTTTATAAACTGCGATGTGAAAAGGGCAATTCATTGGCTTAAGCTGGTAGTCTACTTTTTCGCCTTCGTCTTTGGATGAAAGGTTAAAAGACGGGAACATGCTGGCATTATAAAAACCGGCATGTCCGGAAGTTTTCCAGAGATCGAGTTTGGCAATATGGGGAGTGCTCAAGAGCTGGTAGCCGCTAGCTAAATATTTATCAATGGCATAATTCTCAATAGTGCGCTTAAGCATGGCACCATTGGGATGCCATAAAATAAGGCCAGGGCCGATTTCCTCATCAAAGTGGAACAAGTCTAATTTTTGCCCCAGGGTTCTATGGTCGCGCTTTTCCGCCTCTTCCAACTTTTTCAAAAAGTCATCTAGCTCAGTTTTATTTTCAAATGCATAGGCATAAATGCGGGTGAGCATTTTGTTGTGCTCATCTCCACGCCAATAGGCGCCGGCAATTTTCGCCAACTTAAAAGATTGAGGATCAATTTCCTTAGTATTTTCAATATGCGGGCCGCGGCAGAGATCGGTGAAATTTCCACTGGTATAAATGCTGATTTCTTCGCCTTCGGGCAGCTCATTAATCAGTTCGGTTTTGTATGGCTCTTCTTTGAAAAGCTCCAAAGCTTCTTTTTTAGAAACGACTTTGCGGGAAAAATTATTACCCTTGGCAATCAGCTCGCGCATTTTTCCTTCGATTTTTGGTAAATCTTCCAGGGTTGGCTGGCTCCCGGATTCAGTAAAATCAAAATCATAGTAAAAGCCGTGCTCAATATCCGGGCCGATAGCTATTTTGGTCTTAGGATAAAGCTCGCTTACGGCTTCAGCCATTATATGGGCCAGAGAGTGCCTTTTTGTTTGAATATCAGACATATTATATCGCTGGCTAAATTATACAAAAAAATATCATTTTTTCAAGCAAATATTGACAATTCAAAAATAAATAATCATAATATAAATAGTAATTTCAATCGAAAGGGGGTGGAATATGCCAATTCCATTAATGGGGAAAATGGTCAGGATTTTGAAGGTCAAGGTTTTTCGCCTTGCCGACCAAAGAGTTTATGAGGTTTGCCCGCAAGATGTTGCCATTTGCGTTTCCGAGGCAAAAACTTTTGAACAAGCAGATTTGAAAGATACCAATGATACCAATATCCCGGAGAAACATTGGTATAGGGTTTATGTCAAAAAGGATCCGGGATCTGGATTTGATGTTGATATACCCTGCGACGAGCTTGGTGTTTACGATCTGAAGGAGCGGCAAGTCATTCCCATTGGTTGCAATAATTAGCTAAAAGGCCCTTGCGGGCCTTTTTATTTAGGAAGCTTGAGCATTTTTTTCTTGCCGGGCT
This sequence comes from Minisyncoccota bacterium, assembly GCA_041651395.1. Classification (GTDB taxonomy): domain Bacteria; phylum Patescibacteriota; class Minisyncoccia; order Minisyncoccales; family JAGOPM01; genus JBAZJI01. Next base: position 574,799 of record JBAZJI010000001.1, on the reverse strand, counting down.
TTTGACGAGCGCAGGGCTTCGCGTAAAATCTGTTTGCGCAGCCTAATGTTCTGCGGAGTGATTTCTAAATATTCGTCATCACCCATCCATTCTAAGCCGCGCTCCAAGGAGAGAATAAGCGGGGATTCCAGGATAATGGCTTTATCAGCGTCGGCATCGCGAAAGTTGGTTAAATGTTTGCCTCTGACCGGGTTAACGGCCATTTCATTGCCGCGGGAAGTATTGCCGATAACCATACCTTCATAAACTTCAACGCCCGGGCCTACATAAAGGGAGCCGCGTTCTTGTAAATTAAAAAGGGAATAGCCAGTGGTCGTGCCGTTTTCCATAGAGACCATAGAACCAAAGTCACGTTTTTCGATTTTTCCCGCATGGGGGCGGAAGCCTAAAAACTGCGAACACATAATGCCCTCGCCATGCGTATCAGTCATAAAAGCGCTATGATAGCCCAAATAGCCGCGGGTAGGAATTTCAAAAACCAATTTCATATGCCCATGCTCGGGTTTCATTTCTTTCATGAGGCCTTTGCGCTTGGCCATTTTTTCGATGATGGTTCCGGTATATTCATTGGGCGTAGTGATGGTTACCTCTTCAAATGGTTCGCATTTTTCGCCATTAACTTCTTTGATAACCACTTGTGGCTGGCTGACTTGCATTTCAAAGCCCTCGCGGCGCATATTCTCTAAAAGGATGGCAATGTGCATTTCGCCACGGCCAAAAACTTTATAGTAATCATTGGCGCCAAAATCAACCTTAAGGCCGACATTAACTTCCAATTCTTTTTCTAAGCGATCGCGAATTTGGCGGTTGGTGACAAATTTGCCTTCTTTGCCGGCAAAAGGAGAATTATTAACTAAAAGGTTTACTGAAACGGTCGGCTCATCTACGCGGATAGCGGGCAGGGCAGCTTGGTCTTCATTTGCACAAATTGTTTCGCCGATATAAATGTCGGCAATGCCGGCCACCATAATAATATCGCCGGAAACCGCCTCATTTATTTCTTTGCGGTCAGAGCCCTCAAAAGTGAAAATTTTGGTCAGGGTGCCAGGGCGGATATGGCCCTCGGGAGTTTTTACAAATACTGGCGCATTGGGTGCAATTTTTCCTTGGTGCACGCGCCCCACAGCCATCCTGCCCAGGAAATTATCATAAGCCAAGTTAAAAGGCTGGAAAGCAAATGGCGCTTCTTCATTGCCGCCGGCGGGTTTTACTTTTTCTAAAATCAGATCCAATAAGGGCGTCAAATCTTTGCTCTGGTCAGCTAGATTTTTCTTGGCAATACCTTCGCGGCCAATAGCATAAATGATAGGGAAGTTAAGCTGCTCATCATTGGCGCCCAGATCCAAGAAAAGCTCATAGACAAGCTCCACGGCCTCGGCGGGGCGGGCGGCTGGTTTATCTATTTTATTAATAACAACAATAGACTTAAGCCCTAATTCCAGGGATTTTTTCAAAACGAATTTAGTCTGGGGCATGGGCCCTTCTTGGGCGTCCACGACCAAAATAACGCTATCAATAGCGCGCAAAACACGCTCCACTTCCGAGCCAAAGTCGGCATGGCCGGGAGTATCGACGATATTGATTTTGACGTCTTTATAAAAAAGAGAAGTGTTTTTGGCGTAAATAGTAATGCCCCTTTCTTTTTCAAGCGGGTTTGAATCCATACTCGCGGAGATATCTTTGAGCATTCCTGTTTGGCGCAAGAGGGCATCGGTCAAAGCGGTTTTGCCGTGGTCTACGTGCGCGATAATAGCGATATTTCTGATTTCCATAGTTAGGGCAATAAAAAGAGCCGCTTGGCAGCTCAATTATCATTCATATTATACCAAATATATATAGGAAAAGCAATAGTGAGTAAAATAAAACCCCTGCAAAGCAGGGGGTTGCTAGAGGAGAAGCTTATTATTTTTCTTCTGATCCCGGAGAATGTCTGGGATGAGCAATAAACAAAGTAAGGCTGACAATTGAAGCGGCGAAGAAGATCACGGCCAAAAAGATTCCAAGCCAGAATAAATTGCTTCTTCCAATCGATTGAGCAAATTGCGCGTATCTTAAAATGATTAGCCCTAAACTGGCCGCTGACATTGTGCCGAGCAGAAAAAATGACGAGACAAAATTTTTCTTCATTATTTTCCTCCTTATACAGTTTTGAATTTCGATTTTTTGAAAATCGAGCATAACCGCTGTTTTGGTTACTATATTATTATAGCATAAAGCCCATAATAAATCAATAGCACTCTATCAAACTTATTATTTTACAAAAAAGCCCGCCAGAAGGCGGGTCTTGTTTGCGGTCTCGAATTTTTATGCTTGCTGCACATCTTCGGGCTTTACTAATGAAATAACATCATTGGCAATAATTTTGGGCACGCCATCTTTATTATCCGCCTTGCCCGAAACCAAGATAATATTATTGTCTTTGAAAACTTCAGGCTTGGCTTCCAAAATTTTAGGGAAGGCAATCACTTCGATTTTACTGGTTAAATCTTCTACTTCTACGAAGAGCATGGCCTTGCCGTTTTTGGTGATTATTTTTTTCATTTTGTGTATCACGCCGGCCACCTTGACCGTGCTGCCATCCATAATGCGCTTTTCGAACCCGGCGGTGAAAAAGTTTACCGGTTCGTCATTAGTCAGCTCCTTGCAGACTTTGGAAATCGGCACGGCACGCTTTTCTAAAACCTTGCGATATTTTTCTAAAATATGGCCCGAAACATAAAGACCCAAAAGTTCTTTTTCCCAAGTTAAGTTTTGCTGTTTATTGGAAGCCGGGCAATCATCTAGAGAAACCTGTTTGGCTTTATATGACCCTCCGCCAAAAAGACCTTGCTGGGCAGACTGCCTGGCTTTTTCTTCGGCCCGCGCATGTTCGAGCATTTTTTCCAAGTTTTGCAAAAGTTTATTGCGTTCATCCAAGCTATCGAAAACCCCGGCCTTAATCATGGACTCCATGGATTTTTTATTCAGGAGTTTAATGTCTAGGCGGGTAATAAAATCGGTGATAGTTTTGAAGGCGCCATTTTTTTGGCGCTCCGCGACGATTCCTTCGGCCACTTTATTGCCGACATTTTTAATCGCGCCGATTCCAAAACGGATTTTCATTTCTGAAGAGACGGCGAAATCTTTGAATGATTCATTAATATCCGGGGCCAGCACGTCAATGCCCATGTCCTTGCATTCTTCGATTAAAAAAGAAATGCGCTCCACATCATTGGATTCCGAATTAAGCACCGCGGCCATATATTCGGCCGGATAGTGGGCTTTAAGGTAGGCGGTTTGGTAAGCGATAGTAGCGTAGCAGGCGGCATGCGACTTATTAAAGCCATAGGAAGCAAAAGGCATAATCCACTCCCAAATTTCTTCGGCAATGTGCTGGCTTACATTATTTTTCAGGGCGCCGGCAATGAATTTTTCGCGCTGGGCCATTAAAAGGTCCATAATTTTTTTACCTATTGCTTTGCGCAAAGTGTCGGCTTCACCCAAAGTGAAACCGGCAATGACTTGGGAGATCTGCATGATTTGCTCTTGGTAAATAGCCAGGCCATAAGTATTTTTGAGCACGGCTTCAAGCTTGGGGTGCAGATAAGTGGTTTTTTCTTGGCCGTGTTTGCGGGCAATGTAGGTGGGGATGAATTGCATTGGGCCCGGGCGGTAAAGCGCGTTCATGGCGATAATATCTTCCATAACCGTGGGTTTAAGCTGCTTAAGGTAGCGCTTCATGCCCTCGGACTCTAATTGAAAAACAGAAGTCGTATGGCCTTCCTGCAATAGTTTGAAAGTGGCCGCGTCATCGAGAGGGATGCGGTTTATATCTATTTTGACATCATATTTAGCCTCAACCTGTTCCAGAGTATGTTCGATAACGGTCAAATTTCTTAAGCCTAAAAAGTCCACTTTCAAAAATCCGAGCTTTTCGATGATGGTCATCTCATATTGGGCGACAATAACATCTTCGTGCTGAGCGGAAAATTGCAAAGGGATACATTCATCTAAGGGCACGGGGGATACGACCACACCACAAGCATGTGTTCCGGCGTGGCGGGCTACACCTTCCACGCGCATGGCCATGTCAATGAGGGTTTTGGCTTGCGGATCGGTTTCATAAACTTGTTTGAATTCGGCCACTTCGCTTAAAGTTTCTTTCAGGTTTTTGAAAGGCGGCACAAGTTTGGCCAATCTATCGCAGTAACTATACGGATAATCCATTACACGACCAACGTCTCTGATGCCCACTCTGGCAGCAATAGTCCCGAAAGTGATGATTTGGGCCACATTATTTTTGCCGTATCTTTCTTCCACATAACGGATAACTTCATCGCGCCTTTCGTCGGCAAAATCCAAATCGATATCAGGCATGGAGATGCGCTCGGGATTCAAAAATCTTTCGAAGAGCAGATTATAATCAAAGGGATTGACTGAGGTAATATTGAGAAGGTAGGTAACCAGCGCTCCGGCGGCTGAGCCTCGGCCCGGGCCCACCACAATACCGTTACTTTTTGCCCAATTAACGAAATCTTGCACGATTAAAAAATAAGAAGCGAAGCCAGTTTGGTTAATAACGCCTAATTCATAATCGAGTTGCTTGATGGCGCGCTCATCATTTTCCAAACCTTTATTCTTTAGCCCCTTATCGCACAATTCTTTAAGGTAGTCGTTTTGGCTTTTGCCTTCGGGTAGGGCAAAATGCGGCAATTTGTATTTACCCAGTTCAAAATCGAAATTGCACGAATCGGCAATTTTGTGTGTATTGGAAATCGCTTCGGGCACATTAGAAAATTCTTGGGCCATCTGCTCGGGCGACTTGAGAGAAAAATCATCTCCGAGCATGGTGAGCCTGTCGGTTTCAGAAAGTTTAGTGCCGGTGGAAATACACATTAAAACATCTTGGGCTTTGTCGTCGTCTTTGCGCAAATAGTGGCTGTCATTGGTAGCAACAAGACCAATGCCAAGCTCTTGGCCGATTTTTATCAACTCATCATTAACGACTTTTTGCCCCGGGATACTCTGGTGGTATTGCAGCTCCAGATAAAAATTATCTTTACCAAAAACATCCAAATATTTTTTGGCCGTGGCTCTGGCGCCATCCAAGTCTTTGGTCAGAATTTGTTGGGGAATTTTGCCCTGCACGCAAGCCGTCAGGCAAATGAGGCCTTCGGCGTGTTCGAAAAGCAACTCCTCATCAATGCGTGGCTTGTAATAAAAACCTTCCAAATGCCCTTTAGTCACCAGCTTGGAGAGATTTTTATAACCTTGGGCATTCTTGGCCAAAAGAATCATGTGGTGGCGAACAGTATCAACATTGGGCCGTTTGAGAAAGCGGCTTTCTTGGGCCACATAAACTTCGCAGCCAATAATGGGTTTGATGCCTTGTTTCTTGCATTCGTTATAAAATTCTACTGCCCCATACATGACGCCGTGGTCAGTGATAGCGAGGCTGTCCATGCCTAAAGATTTGGCGTATTTGACCAGATCCGGGATTTGCGCCAAGCCATCAAGCAGGGAATAATGGGAGTGAACGTGAAGGTGAGTAAACTTCATAGGGCAATTATACCGCCAATCGAGATGTCAGCCAATATTGCAAAAGAGCTTTTTAATGGCGTGGTAATAATATTTTCTAGTTTAATAATGCTATCTTTTTATCTTCGGAGTTTATTCAGGTTTTGGAATTTTTGATTTTAAGCTTATACCCTTGCGCTTTTTTGGCTTTTATGTTAAGTTAGCTTGATTGGAAAATTCCAAAAATAAGCTAGAATAACAGTATGGCAACACCAAAAAGAAGGCTTACCAGTTCCCGCCAAGGCAAGAGGAGAGGAAATTTGAGGCTCGCTAGCCCCAAAACTCAGAAATGCCCCAAGTGCGGCAAAGACGCGATGATGCACACAGTGTGCCCCAACTGCGGAACCTACAAAGGCAGGCAGGTCATAGACGTGCTAAAGAAGCTGGATAAAAAGCAAAAGAAAGCGAAAGAGGCAGAACTCGCCGACAAGAAGGGTGAATAAAAGACCCTTCTTCGCATCTAAATTAGTTCTTTACTTATGGCATCAAGGCACCTTGCAAGATCAATAGCAATGCAATCCCTTTTCGAATGGGACTTCCGCGGAAAAAAATCCGAGCTACTCGACGAGATAATTAAACACAACATCGAGGAATTCGGCCCCGGGCTCAAAGAAACGGATTTTGTTTATGAGCTGTCGCACCATATTGCCGACAACCTTACCGAGCTTGATGAGATTATCGCCAAGACCGCACCGCTCTGGCCGGTTGATCAAATTTCGGTAGTAGACCGCAATGTTTTGAGAATCGGTTTATATGAGCTGGTCATGGGGGATCGCAAGGCTGTCCCGCCTAAGGTGGCTATTAATGAAGCCATTGAACTCGGAAAAATGTTTGGAGAGGAATCTTCGGGCCGTTTTATTAACGGCGTTTTAGGCACGGTTTATAAACAACTCGAAGAAGTAGCTAAGGCCAAAGGCGAAACCTTGGAGCCGCCCGTTGAAGATGAGGCTGACGAGGAGGGAGATAAACCTAAAAAGGCCAAGAAAATCGCCAAGAAGAAGACGGCCAAAAAAGCCAAAAAAGAGGGCGAGGAAGGAGAGGAAAACGAAGATGAATAATAATTTCGAAAATTTATTGGTAAAGTTCAAGAATCTGGAGGATTCTTTGGGGATTAATTTCCAAAATAAAGAGCTGCTTGTTGCCGCCTTTATCCATCGATCGTTTTTGAATGAAAACGAGTGGATGCATTTGCCGCACAACGAACGCCTCGAATTTTTAGGCGATGCAGTTTTAGAATTAGTAGTAACGCAATATTTATATTCGCATTATCCTAATGAAAATGAGGGCACTCTGACCGTGTGGCGCTCTTCCTTGGTAAATTCCATGATGTTGGCAAAAAAATCCACGGAATTAAATTTTGAAAATTATTTGCTCTTGAGCAAGGGTGAGCAAAAAGACACTGGTAAGGCGCGGGTTTTTATTTTGGCCAATACTTTTGAGTCTTATATCGGAGCTTTATTTTTAGACCAAGGCATTGAACCTTGCCGCCAACTCATTGAAAAAGAGTTAATTAAAAAGGAATTACAGGAGATTATCGCCAATGGTTCTTTTATCGATGCCAAAAGCCATTTTCAGGAAAAGGCCCAAGAAATTGAAAAGCTGACACCGGTTTATAAAGTTTTGGAAGAATGGGGGCCGGATCACGATAAGCATTTTAAGGTTGGCCTATATTTGGGAGAAGAAGAGATTGCTACCGGGCAGGGCATGTCTAAAAAGGAAGCCGAGGAGGCAGCTGCTCAAGCCGGGTTTAGGGCCAAGGGGTGGCACGGCCGTGGGTCTTGATTTATTTTGCAAATAATGCTACAAAATATCTACACTGAAAAATAATATGCTGAATATCAGATATATTCGGGTTGGCAAGAAAAACAGCGCATTTTTCAAGATAGTAGTCACTGATAAGCGCAGGTCTGCCAAGTCCGGCAAATTTCTGGAGGAATTGGGATACTATAACCCCAAGACCAAAGAGAGAAAGTTGAATATTGAAAGGGTTAAGCACTGGCTCTCCCAAGGCGCCACGGTTTCTGATACGGTGCACAATGCATTAGTGGCCGAGAAATTGATTGATGCCAAAAAGAAAGCCTCGCATAAACAACCAAAGAAGAAAGAAGGGGAAGAGGCTAAATAATCCCCGATTTTTTCTGTCCGTGATACCTGATTGCTGATTGATTTGATTTGCGTATTAACCATTGTTAATACAAAGGTCGATAGTAAATAACCATATTTCAGAACATGACAAAAAACGTGAACGACCAGGAATTTCTGGAGTTTATCGTGAAGACTCTGGTTGATCATCCCGAAGATGTCAAAATCGGCAGGGATGTAGACGAGATGGGAGTTTTGCTCACGCTCAAGTGTAATCCCGAAGATATGGGACAGTTGATCGGAAGGCAAGGTTCCACTGCCAAGGCCATTAGGACCTTGGTCCGCATTGTGGGTCTGCGCAACCATGCAAGGGTTAACCTCAAGATTGAGGAACCGGAAGGTGGCAGGGGTCCCCGCAAGCACGATGATGCTCCAAAGCCAAGTTTGGACGATCTGAATATATAACAAAAAAATAAAATAACCTCCGCAATGGGGGTTATTTTATTTTCAAACCCAAATTTCAAATTGCGAATGACAAATTTTGGTATGGCGCAAGGCGCCATGATTTGATACTATAATTTATGCTAAAGTTCGACATTGTTACAATTTTCCCGCAGATATTTGATTCGTATTTTAATACGAGTATTGTTTTGCGTGCGCAAAAAATGGGAAAAATTGCCATTAGGCCCTGGGACTTAAGACAATATTCTACGGATAATTATAAATCAGTGGACGACCATCCCTATAGCGGCGGAGCGGGCATGATTTTGAAATTGGAGCAGATTTATTTGGCAGTTGAGGATATTAAAAAAGAAATCGCCAAAGATAAAGACAAGAAAACGAGAATAATTTTGTTTTCCGCCAATGGCAAGAAATTTAACCAGGATATGGCTAAAAAATGGGCTAAATATGACCGTCTGGTGATGATTTGCGGCCGTTATGAAGGCGTGGATAATCGTGTGGCCGAGAAAATTGCTGATGAAGAAATTTCTATCGGTGAGTATGTTTTAACGGGTGGAGAATTGCCGGCCATGGTGGTAGTTGATTCTATTGCCAGATTAATGCCGGGAGTAATTAAAAGTGATTCTCTGGAGAGCGAATCCTTTAATAAAGTGAAGGGCCAGAAGGTTTTGGAATATCCGCAATACACAAGGCCGGAAGTGTTTATTACTAAAGAGGGTAAGAAGTGGCGCGTGCCCAAGGTTTTGCTTTCTGGGGACCATAAAAAAGTTCAGGAGTGGAAGGAAGGGAAGTCTAAAAAAATTTCCCCTGATATTGCAAAATAGCCAAAATATTGTTATATTTTGATTTGTAAAACGGGCAGATGCTAGAGTGGCCAAATAGGACTGGCTGTAAACCAGTTGACTTCGGTCTACGGGGGTTCAAATCCCTCTCTGCCCACACAAAAAAGATCTACCCCTGCGGGTGGATTTTTTTGTGTGGTATACAGAAAAAGAGGGAGTTGAAATTTATGCCAGAGAGCCAGCAGACGAACTGCTAAACCCCTCTCTGTTCAGAATTAAGGTGGCGCTCGAAATTACACTTCTTGCCAATTTCTGATATTTATGCTAAATTATTTTGTGTCCTAAACGCCAAAGTAGCTCAGTTGGTAGAGCACATCCATGGTAAGGATGAGGTCACCGGTTCGATCCCGGTCTTTGGCTCAGAAGCTTGAAGGGCTAAATAAAAAACAAAAATATGGCAGCAAAAAGAAAACCATACGTGAAGCTCCAATGCACGGGTTGCAAGAGGATTAACTATTTTGCTTTTAAGTCAAAGAAGGTTGAAGAGAAGCTTAATCTTAAGAAATATTGCAAATTCTGCCGCGCACACAAAGCTCACAAGGAAATCAAAAAGTAAACTAAGCCGGCTTTTGTCGGCTTTGTTTATACTCGCCGTTGCATAATTGCTATGGCGAGGTGATAGGGGCGTGGTGAAACGGTATCACATCGGTCTCCAAAACCGCTATTGAGGGTTCGATTCCTTCCGCCCCTGCCAAAACAAAAAAGCGCACCAAAGTGTGCGCTTTTTTATTTTTGTTGGTATGGGGGCGGATAGGATGAGAAGGCGGAGCGCCGACTGGGCGCGAGCCGGGCCTCGAGAGCGCGAGCAAAGCGAGCGACTCGAGGGCGATTCTTTTTACTTAATTTGACCAAAGACTGTTTTACGGTTATAAAATGGTTGGTTCGCGAAAAATAAAAAGGAGGTGGGTAACGATGGGTTATTGCAATGGTTATGACCTTTTTGTCTTTATTGGTCTGCCGGGTTGCGGGAAGAGCACTCTTGGGAAGTTGCTAGCCCTGAAGTATAGACTGGACTATTTTGAGACGAGCTCTTTAATCGATAAAGCAATAGTCGAGGCAAAAGAAAAATCGCAAACAATTTTTGGAAAGATTGATTATGAAGCAGAAAAACAGGAGCGGCGCAAAAAGAGAGGGGAGAACTGCGAAAATGAATTTGTTTGCAAACAAGTTTTTGAGAAGTTAATAAGCTATTCCAATGGTACGGTAATCAGTGGCTTCCCTCGAGATGAAGAACAGGCAGAAAAGTTTGCGGAGTTTATTATCCAGATCGGGGCTAGACATCGCTGCTTGGTTATTTTGCCCAAGGTTAGCGAAAAACTAAGCTTGCAGCGCCTAGTAAAAAAACAGAAGGAAGTGTTGGGTGAAAGTTTCGTTTCCGAGCTAGTCGAAGTGCAGTTCCATGGCATTAAAGAAGATTTTGGACGAGTTGTTTCGGTTTTATCCAAAAATCGGATTGCTATTCTGCAAATTGCCCCAAATAAAACTATCGAAGAATCCATTTCATATTTATTCAGTGAAATCAAATAGCTGCTTCCGCAGCTTTTTTATTTGCCAGATATGGAAAATTATGGTTTAATGCCATATAATCATATTGATAAAATATGGAGATAATAGAAATAAAAACAATCTTGCGCGAGCCGGAAAAACATTTAGGGCAGAGCGTGCAGGTTAACGGTTGGGTGCGCACTACGCGCACCGGTAAGGATACCGGTTTTATAGAATTAAATGACGGCAGTTTTTTCAAAAATCTTCAGGTGGTTTTTGATAAATCTTTGGCTAATTTTGAAGAAATGGAAAAATTGCCAATCGGTTCGGCACTTATTGTTTTTGGCGAAGTGGTAAAATCTCCGGCCGGTGAACAGGCCGTGGAGCTTAAAGCCAAAAATATTGAAGTGGCGGCCGTTTCAGAAAGCGATTTTCCTTTACAAAAAAAGAGGCACACTTTTGAGTATTTGCGTACCATTGCGCACTTGCGCCCGCGCTCCAATACTTTTTCGGCAGTTTTTCGCGTGCGTTCTTTAGCGGCTTATGCGATTCATAAATTTTTCGTAGAGAAAGGTTTTATTTATGTGCAGACCCCGGTAATTACCGGCAATGATTGCGAGGGCGCCGGGGAGATGTTTCATGTCAGCTCTCTGGATTTGAAAAATGTTCCCAAAACCGAGAAAGGAGAAATAGATTTTTCCAAAGACTTTTTTGGCCGCGAGACCGGGCTGACGGTTTCCGGGCAGCTGGAGGCCGAATCTTTTGCTATGGCTTTTGGCAAGGTTTATACTTTTGGCCCGACTTTTCGCGCCGAAAATTCCAATACCAAAAGGCATGCGGCCGAATTCTGGATGATTGAGCCGGAAATTGCCTTTGCCACAATCAAAGAAGATATGGATCTGGCTGAAGAGATGGTCAAATATATCATCAAATATATTTTGGAAAATGCGCCCGAGGAAATGGTTTTCTTCGGCAAGTTTATTGATGAGGGTTTGACGGAGAGATTGCAAAATGTAATGCACTCAAACTTTGAACGCATCACTTACACGCAGGCCGTTGAGATTTTGGAAAAGTCTGGGGAAAAATTTGAGTTTCCGGTTGGTTGGGGCAAAGAGCTTCAAACCGAGCATGAGCGTTATTTGACCGAACAAGTTTATAAGAAGCCGGTTTTCGTCATTGATTATCCCAAAGAGTTTAAGGCTTTTTACATGCGCCAGAATGATGATGGCAAGACTGTGGCCGCCATGGATTTGCTAGTGCCCGGTATTGGCGAAATAATCGGGGGCAGCCAAAGAGAAGAGAGGCAAGAAAAATTACTTTCGCGTATCAAAGAGCTTGGCATAAACGAGAAGGACTTAGAGTGGTATTTGGATTTGCGCAAGTATGGCGGGGTTAAGCATGCGGGGTTTGGCTTGGGCTTTGAGCGGCTGATAATGTATTTGACCGGTATGGAAAATATCCGCGACGTGATACCTTTCCCGCGGGTTCCGGGCAATGCTGAATTCTAAAATATCCTCAGTCTTTTAAGTAAAAAATCGTCCTTAATAGGGGCGATTTTTGTTTTGACAGAAAGAAAATAATATGCTATAATAATAATGATTCTAGGGATGTAAAATGCCTTGGATTCCTATATTAAAAATTGAATAAGGAGGATAGATATGGAAAAAGGAGGAGCGGCAGTTGAAGGTAAGGTATCGGAATTCAAAAAGCGTGCGATAGTTAAAAGCCTTTTGGATACCGATATGTATAAGTTCACCATGGGACAATTTGTAAATCATTTTTCCCCGGAGACTTGTGTTACCTTCGCACTGACCAATCGAACAAAATCCGTAAAGCTGGAAGAGTATATCGACATCAAGGAGTTGCGTTGGCAGCTCGAACAGGTGAGGGCATTGTCCTTTTCCCGTTTTGAAATCGACTACCTTTCTTCCTTGCGGACTTCCGATGGAGCAAATTGTCGGTTCAACAGCAAATATTTGGATTTTCTTTCAGGTATCCGGTTGCCGTATTTTTCACTCGAGCCTAGCGGAGATTCATTCCACTTAAAGTTTTTTGGCCGATGGAATTCGGTAATCTTCTGGGAGGTCCCGGCTTTAGCAATCGTCAACGAGCTTTACGCTCGTGCCGTGATGGCTAAGCTCGGACTGGATTACCACACTTTGCGCGAAATCGCCCAAGCCCGTCTTGATGAAAAAATCGCCAGGCTTAATGAGATGCCCGGGATAAAATTCATGGAGTTTGGGACACGCCGGAGATTTTCTTTCTCCTGGCAGGAGCATGTCATCACAGAGATGGCGCAGAAGCTCAGGCATGGCTCAATGATTGGCACGTCAAATGTTTTGGCAGCCAGAAGTTTGCGACTGAAGCCTATGGGCACAATGGCTCATGAACTTTTCATGGTCAGAGCCGGGGTAGCTGGAAAAAATGACAAGCTTTTGCGTCGGAGCCATAATTTGGTCATCCAAGAATGGTTGTCATTTTATGGTGGCGATCTTTCAATTCTGCTCTCTGATACCTTTGGCACTGAATTCTTTTTTGAGGATTTAACGTCAAGGCAGCTCAAACAGGTCAGCGGCTTCCGCCAGGATTCCGGCAATCCGTTTGAATTCGCAGAAAATGCCATCGCTCTTTGGCAAAAAAACGGGATTGATCCCAAAAGCAAAACCATTGTTTTTAGCGACGGTTTAGATCTGGAGAAAATCGAAGCATTGTATAAAAGGTTTTCGCCGGAAGTAAATTGCCTCTTTGGCTGGGGCACAAACCTTACTTTTGACTGGCCGGAAATCAAACCACTCTCACTGGTTATTAAAGCGGTGGGGGCTGACGGTCAAGGTTTAGTGAAGCTTTCCGACAACATTGCTAAGGCGATTGGCCAACCCGAGGAAGTGGAACGTTACAAGCGGGTTTTTGGCTATAAATCCCAGTATCAAAAAGACTGCATTGTCTAATAAAAGGAGGAAAGAGATGGTTCAGTTGGATCTGGATCCGCTTAATGGCCTTTACGATTTTCTGAAAGGCCTTTCACCAAACGACCTGAAAGCAAATTTGCCAGGCTTCTTGTGCCAGTTCCCAAAAAAGCTTGTTACTTCGGCGCTGGGCGACAAGGTCAAAACAAGTGTTTTGATTGTTGATCCGCAAAAAGACTTTGCCAAAATTGGCGGCTCGCTGTTCGTTGAAGGTGCCGACCAAGATATGGAGAGGGCACTCGCATTACTTTGCTCTATCGTCGGAGTGGTAACTCAGGTTTTCATCAGCGGGGACAGGCATTATCCGGGAGCAATTTTCTTCCCGGAGAGGCATTTGTTGCCCAATGGAAGCAATCCGCCACCCTTCACGTCAGTGACGGCCGAGGATTATCTTTACAATCATTGGAGATCGAACCCGAAGTCTGGAGAACAAAACGAGCAAGACAACAAAGTCATCCACTATTGTTTGGAAGCAGCCAAAAAAGAAATTCCGCTAACGCTTTGGCCGCACCATTGCATGGAAGGCAGTGAAGGCAAGAAAATCGTTGAGCCGATTGCGGTTTTCAAACAGGTTTTTGAAACCTACCGCAAAGTTTCAGCCAATGTTTTCTACAAGGGGATGGATTTGGATACGGAGTATTACTCGGTATTCAGCCCCGTCGTTAATACTAACTATGACGGCAAGCCCTTGGCGAGCACTCCGGCAGTCACACCACAAACTTTCGCCAGCTCAGATATCATTATTGTTATGGGGGAGGCACTTTCGCACTGCGTGGGCCAAACCCTCCGCGATCTCGTTGAGGCCAATCTGGGCAAGAAAATTTATCTTGTCAGTGATTGCACTTCTAATGTTGCCGGCTTTGAAGATCGGGGAGAAAAGTTTTTGGAGCTTCTCGAAGCTAATGGCGGCCATGTTGTAAAAAGCACCACGCCCTTCCTTGATTGGCCGGGCGTTTGCAAGCTCTATAAAGATGCATATCCTTGAGAGGAGAAAAAATGGCAAAAGCACCAGTAGAATACGGCGAGAACGAGGAAATATTCCGTGAAATTGCTAGAATTGCCGTCTCTGCAGCAACAGATGGGTTTAAGGCGGTGTTTAGGATTTCTGATGATAAGGCTATCGGTTCCGTTGCTGCCAGCTTGATTAGGGCATATCCAGAAGAGCTTAAGGAAGTGGCTATAAAAAATTTCGCTCGAAAATGAAAAAACCATTCTAATGATCCGAAGCTTGATTAAAAAATAATACCGCCAATATGGCGGTTTTTTCTTTGGAAAATAAGAGTATAATCAAATTAAACAAAAATATGCAGATCAATAAAACAAAATTTTTATTGGCAGCGCGTATAATTTCTATATTATTTATTTGCTTTATTTCACTTTTTGCCCTGGATATATTTGATATGCAACTGGGGTTTGTGGGAACAATTTTGGGAATCTTTATGCACCTTATCCCTTCAATTATTATGGGCATCTTAGTTTATTTTTCTTGGAAAAATCCCAAAATCGGTTTTTATAGTTTTAGTGTTTTGGCCTTGATTTTTACTTTATATTTTCGGACCTATACTTTTTGGGGATCTTTTCTGACCATTTCCTTGCCGACAATTATTTTGGCCGGGCTTTATTATTTAGCTAAGGAATAAATTTAAAAAGCTCTTATGGGCTTTTTTCTTTCGTTTTAAGTTTTGATATAATTAAACAATGAAGATTTCTTTTCATGGCGCGGCCAAAACTGTTACCGGTTCTTGTGCGCTCGTCGAAGCCAATGGCATAAAATTTTTAGTCGATTGCGGGCTTTTCCAGGGGATAGAATTTGCCACGGATGAAAATCTAAAGCCGTTTGGTTTTGAACCCAAAGAAATCAGTTTTGTTTTGCTTACTCATGCGCATGCCGACCACAGCGGAAGATTGCCTCGGCTTTTTAGTGAGGGTTTTAGCGGAAAAGTTTATTGCACGCCGCCCACTAAAGAATTGGCAGAAATCACTTTTTTGGATTCGGCCAAGATTATTGCCGAGGAAGCACGGACAAAAAATATCAAGCCGCTTTTTACAGCCGAAGACATCGGTGGTTTGTTGGAGAATTTTGAAACCAAAGAATATGGCCGCTCTTTTCGCCCCGAAGGCCGTATTGAGGTGGTAATGCGTAATGCGGGGCATATTTTGGGTTCCGCGGTCATAGAAATTCTAATTGAAGAAGAGGGCAAAAAAAAGAAAATAGTTTTTTCCGGAGACTTGGGCAATAGCCCCGTGCCCTTGGTTAAAGATACCGATATTATAAGCGGGGCTGATTATGTGGTTTGCGAGGCGACTTATGGCGGCCGGATACATGAAGCGCCTGAATTACGTTCTCTCATACTTAAAGAAGCCATTGAAGAATCCATTGCCCGCGGCGGAACATTAATGCTGCCGGTTTTTTCCTTGGAGCGCTCGCAAGAAATTTTATACGAGCTTAATTTTATGGTGGAGGCTCATCAACTGCCTAAAGTAAAAATGTTTTTGGATAGCCCCTTGGCTATTAAGGCCGTGGATATTTATCGTAAATACGAAGATTGGTTTGATGAGGAGGCGCAAAAGAAGCTGAAGAAGGACGATGATTTATTTGCTTTCCGCGGTTTGGAATATACTCCCTCGCCCGAGGAATCGAAAAAGATTAATGAGACCAAGCCCCCCAAAGTGATTTTGGCCGGTTCGGGCATGTGTAATGGCGGGCGCATACTTTACCACTTAAAAAAATATCTTCCCGATAGTAATAATTTTTTGCTTATCGTTAGTTTTCAAGCCGAGGGGACTTTGGGCCGAGAGCTGATGGAAGGGGCGCAGACGGTTAATATCAATGGGGAAGAGGTAAAGGTGCGCGCCAAAGTAAAGGCTGTCGGAGCCTATTCTTCGCATGCCGACCAGCCAAGGCTTTTGCATTGGTTAAAACAAATGCAGACCCCCAAGCCCCAACAAGTATTTATCAATCACGGAGAGGAAAAGGGCCAGCTAATGCTTCAAGATGGCATAAAAGAAAAATTAGGCATTGAAAGCCAAATTGTGGAAAGGGCAGTGGTATATGATATCTAGCGATAATTGTATGAATAATCAATCAAACTGGAAATTGAAAAATATTTTTTTAGCTGCGTTGGCAATTTTTTCTTTTTGTTTTAGTGCTGCCCGGGCCGAGGAGTATGTTTACCATACTCGTCAGGATGGCCGGATAATGATTTTTGGCAAAGTGGAGAGCAGCTCTAAAAATTTTTGCTTGCATATCGTAGCAGAGGAGGATGTCGATACCTTGAAGATTACCCCTACCTCCGATGGCAGTTTTTCTGAGGAAATACAGGATATTTATGGGGATTCCAATATTAATCTGTTTATCAGTAATCCTTGCAAAACTTTTAAGGGTATTGTGCCAAACGTCAATATTAATGATCCGCGAATTTATTCGCTAACGGGCGACATACGCTATGCACTTTCCGGTGTTGTCTCTAATCTGCCCTTGGGGGCAAAAATCGGTTTGAAATTTTTTCAGAAGGATATTATGGGCAGCGCCCCGATTTTTTTTAGCGACATCGCCAAGGCAAAAATCGTCACGCCTAAAAATAATGGCTACTTCGAGGCCACGATAGCGCTTACCGGGCTTAATATCTATTCCAGCCGTGGCTTTTGTTATAAGGCTTTCATATTTGATAAAGATAAAAATATTTTAGCCGAAAGTAATCCGGCCTGTTCGGTTTTGCTTAATGTGCCATATTACAATATCCACGATTATCCTTGGAATACGATTATGACCGGGGAAGGCAGCTATGAAGTAGTCGGCTGTCGTCACGCGGCCGCTACTATGCTGATTGATTATTGGTATCAGAACGATTCAAAGGTCCGGGCTAATTGGGATAAGATAAATAAAAACAAGCCCAATCCTATTGATTGCCGCGAAATGTTTTTGAAATACGGATTATGGGGAGATATGTATAATACTCGGCCGGCGGAAAAATCTTTGTGGCGCACATTGGGTATGAGCGTGGTGCACATTGGTCCCATCAGTCCGCTGACTCTAAAACAGGTTTATACAGATAACTATATTCCATTTGTGATTTTGTGCCGACCATCCTTGAACACGTGTAAGTTTTGGGATTCGGGCAACCAGCATCAACTTGTTGTCCTTGGATTTCAGGGATACGGCCAGTATTTGGCGCCCAATGGCAAGAATTACCTGAATCATCTCTATGTTAACGATAATGGTTGGAAACCGGGCAATTCTTCTTTGGGAAAATTGCGCTACGTCCTTTTTAATGATTCCAAAACAAAAGAAACCAATAATACGAACTGTAACGCGCGTTGCGGCTGGCAGTATCCGAGCAAGCGCTCTGCCTATTCTGCTTTTGAAGACGAGGGGATTGTGGCAGTTGTTCCTAATGATTATCTGTTGCTTGGTAAATATGAATTTATCAATAGTATAGTTATTAAGAACGGGCAGATTACGCCAATATTTTTGAAAGTGCCTCAAAATACGGATGTGCATTTTGTAAATCTAGACAGGGAGTGGCACGACATTAAGGTTTTTCGCGGCGGGGAGGACTTTCTGCGTAGCGGGCTAATCCCTGATGGGGAAGATTTTACTTATAGTTTTGCGACACCGGGAGAGTATTATTTCCGACTAGATCAGAGTGACCAGACGGGTAGAATTGCCGTTTATTAAGAATGATGACCCCGCCCCAAGGATCATTCGCGAAGCCTGTGGGAGAAAGTTAAGCGCAGGCAGATTCGCCGAGCTTTACCGCAATGAAAAGTATTTCAGCGCCCAAGAGGCCTTGAAACTCGGCTTTGTCCACGAAATCATCTAACCGGATTTATCCGGTTTTTTCTTTCCACAGGCGCGCTTTATTATTAGTGCGCCTTTTTTGTTATAATTTGTTAAATTGATATGAGTGGCCGCACATTCAACGCAGGTTTAATTTTGGGCATATTTTTGGCCTTGTTTTTTGTTTGTGGCTTGGCACAGGCCGAAACTAAAGTTTATATGGAATTTCAGCCCGGTTATGGCGTGCCCTTAGTGGCCACGCTTGAGCCACTGAGTATGGATCCAAACGGAGCCGTATTCCAGGGAGAGCTCACTCAAAAGGGTGTAAGCAGTTTTGCGACTGTGTATTTTGTGTATTTTGATCAAGATAAGCCCATGGTCAAGGAAACGGCCAAAGTTCAAATGTTTTCCGAGGGAAAATTTTTCAGTGAGCCGGTGAAATTAGCAGCCGGGAAAAAATATTGCATCATCGCTTTTGCAAAAAATTTTCAAGGCTCAAGCCAAAGCAATGCCTTTTGTCCAAGCGCCAATGCGCCCAAGCCAAAAATGGGCGGAGAAAAGAAACCCAGTTTTAATTATTATGACAGCCAAGGCAATATTTTGGCCCCGGAAATTAAAACCGGGCCAATCGAGTCAACTCCTCTCGGGAACAAAATAACTTCCAAAATTCTTAACTTTGCGAGCAGCACACAGCCCTTGGAGGGCTATTATGAATTTTCGTTTAAGGAAGGCAAAGAGAGCGCTTTTCAGGTAAAGCCCGTGCCGATTCTTGACCCGACGCAGGTCAGTTTATTTCTGGATAAAGCCTTAAACTTAGAGGGTTCTTGGGTGCAGCTGGCCGTCAAGCAAGATTCAGGATTTATTAAGGGTAATTTAGTATTTGGTGGCAGCAGTAGCAGTACTACGGCCAAGCCCAGTGCAGAGGCAACTAGAATGTATTGGCAGCTTTGCAAAAAGAGTGATGGGAAGTGCAGCCCCAGCAAAAAACTTTACCAATCCAAAGACGAATGCGAAGCCGATATCCAAAAAACCGAAGTTAATGCCTCGGGGGAGCAGTTAACTACTGGTATTTGCCATTCGACATTTTTGTCCTGTGATATTTCTTGCGATTATTACAAAGGGAAGCCTGAAGTTGGCGCAACGCAGGAGTGCTATCGCAAAGTCTGGATAAATAAAAATAAAAACGGGACAGCCTTTACCCAGAATTTGGATTCGCCCAAAACTTCATATGATTCCGTGGCGACTGCTAAAATCGGTATTGATTATTATTTTAGGCAGGGCGGAAAATTATCCAAAGAGCAATGCCAGGACAAGAAAGATCCGGCCGGTACTTGGTATTTTTGCGTGAAGAATAATGGTCAGTGCCGCCCGACCTTTGGGCAGCAGCAAAAGAATGGGACCTGGGTAAATTACAAAGATCGCGCCACCTGCGAGGCTGCGGTTAGAAAATGGTGGGGCTCACAGGCCGGGAAAAATTGCTATCAAGACCCGCAGGTTTGCAATAATATCTGTAAAGAATACATCAATCCTATCTCTTTGCAGCTCAAGTCGGTTTTTTATGGTGATTATGAGGAACGCGCCGACGGATCTGTGCGGCTATACTTCACGGTTATCGGTTTAGGCAAGGCCGCCAAAGCACGGGCAAGGCTCGGGGTAAAAGTTGTGACGGGAGGTATGGATGTTAATTTGGAGCCAACCCAATGGGTAGAAGTTGATGATCGGGGAACTTATTTTGTGGATTATAAAAAGTTTAATAAGCAGGTTCCTTATATGGTTTTTACGGAAATGGAAAATGATGTTGGGGAAAAATATATTGGTAATATTTTTTGGCTTTGGCTCAATTACAATGAATTTGATTGCCCTAATCAGCTGTGTGAGCGTGGCGAAACTATACAAAACTGTCCACAGGATTGCAAAATCCCGGCCGAGAAATGCTTCAAAACTATTTGCGGGCAGCCCGGCGGCTGTACGGCCAAATACTTTAAGCCCATTAAATTTTTTGCTAGCAAGGATGTCTCTTTGCAGGCGCTCCTTGAGGCGCAAAAAGCTTGGGAGAATAAATTTAACACCAAGTTTTTTGAAAAGGTTAGCATCGCGACCAGCACTTCTCTGAGCGCGAGGGTCAATATGCAAAAGAATAACGGGCAATGGGACTATAACGGTCTTTGGGAAATTGCCAATAATTCGGAATCAATTTGGGAAAGTGGGACCACGGCTTGGACATGGGTTGATGATACTATTGATCCGGCTAGCGGCAAACATTATGTCCGGGAGTGCGATATTGAGATTAATAGTTCTAAGGGCCTTGATTTCAATTATTATGAAAATTCTAAATATTGGACAAGAGTGATGCCTCACGAATTCGGCCATTGTTTAGGTTTGAATGATTTGTATAACGACTTAAATTTTGCCCCTCAGTGCCCTAATGAGATAATGAACTATGCACAGGAAATCGGTTCTGGCGATTTAGCAGGTTTAAGACAAATATTTGGTAAGTAATTTAGAGCAGGCCTTGACATGGCCTGCCTTTTTGTTATACTGGGTCATACCGTAGACAGTGGGCAGGGTATACTCAATAAGCCCCACCTAGGAATAGAGCCTTTTAGGCTTGGTCGATGTCTGCGGAGAAAACAGGCATTTTTTTATTTTTATGGCAAAAACAAAACAGCAAAAATCAACCGAGTTATCCGCCATGCGTGAACTTTTGTCTATGCAAAAGTCCATGTATTTTGTGGATTACAAAGGTTTGAAGAACGAGGACCTCTTAAAAATCAAGAAGGAACTCAAAATCAAAGATGGCAAGCTCGTAGCTGTCAAAAAGAGCTTGACCAACGTGCTTTTCAAGGAAAAGGGCATTGAATTCAATCCCAAAGATCTTGAAGGCCAGGTTGCCATTGCTTTCGGATTCAAAGACCAGTTTTCTCCAACAAAACCTCTTGTTGAATTTTCTAAGCAAAACAAAAACCTGAAAATCCTTGGCGGATGCTACATGGACGAGGGCAAATACCACTTCATCAATACTGCTGAAGTAGTCGCTTTCTCCACTATTCCGTCCCGCGAAGAGCTTTATGCCATGCTGGCCTTCGCCCTTAATGACACTGCCGCAAGCTTTGCCAGAGTCGTTAATGCTGTAAAGGAGCAGAAAGAAAAGCAGGCAGCGTAATTAAGAATTAATAAAACATACAAAACTATGGCAGAAGAATTCCAAGTCCCTGAACAGTTTAAGGACATAATCGAAAAAATTGAGAAGATGAGCATTATGGAACTTTCCGAGCTCGTCAAAGCCATTGAAGGCAAGTTTGGCGTTACCGCTACTCCGACCTTCGTTGGCGGAGCCGCTCCGGCTGCTGGTGCCGCCGCCGCGGAAGAAAAGAGTGAATTTTCTATCGTCTTAACCAAGACCGGCGAGAAGAAAATCGAGGTCATCAAGGTTATCCGCGATGTCACCCAGAAGGGCCTTAAGGAGTCTAAGGATATGGCCGATGCCGCCGAGTCCGCTCCGCAGGTTGTTAAGGAGGGCGTTAAGAAGGATGAAGCCAACGAGATTAAGAAGAAATTCGAGACCGCTGGCGCTACTGTTGAACTCAAGTAATAGCTGAGTAAATAAAAACAGCCCCAAAGGGCTGTTTTTATTTAATTGTTTTTTATCTGGTAAATTTTTCCACCATCTAAAATATAAATGAATCCGTCCGAGCCCACGGCAAAGTCGCGCAAATCAGCCCAGGTGCTTTCTTTATATTCTTTAACCAGTTTGCCTTTTTTATCAAAAACACAAAGTCGGTTCTGCTGCGGTTCAAGAATGTAAATATTGGGCGTAGCCAGGGATGTCCAAATTTTTACAGGGTTTTGCAGGCTGGGCGAAGCATTGAGCTTGATAGTTTCTTTGTAGGAGTTTTCAAAATACCTGTCCAAATCATTATTCTTAGTTAAAATCCAAAGTGATTTATCGATGGCCAAGGATTTGGCGCCACTGGGCTTGCGGGTATTGGCAGTCAGCCAATCGCCAGTGGCCCCACCAGTGGCGCGCAGAATGCGCCCATTAAAAGAATCGAGCAGATAAAATTTGGAAGTATAAACATTAAATCCAGTGATAATGGCTTTGCTGTCCAATTTTACTGGTTGGACTTTGGTGATCTTATTGGCCTTGGGGTCGTATTTGAGGATTGTGTTGTCATTGGCAAAAAGGAAGAAAATGCCCTGTTGCGAATCGGCAAATTTTATCGGGCTATCCGTAGCTATCATTTCGAGCTTTTTGTCTTTCTGATCTATTCTCCAAATATTTTTATTGCCTGAGGAAAATACTAAAAGTTGATCATTGCCCGCCAAAAGCCCCGTAGCTTTGACGCTTTCATCTTTGATTTCAAAAAACGGTAAAGTAGCGGTGGCAATATCGTTAGTTGGCGCCTTGGCCGACTCGCTGGAGCTGGGCGTGCTAGGAATGGCTTGCGGCGTAATCTGGGCCGCGGGTTTTTGTTGGCCGAAAAATGGGCTGTATTTATAAAAACCAAAAGCTACCAAGGCGAGAAGGCCAAGGGAAATGAGGCCGGCGGCAATTTTGAGAAAATTATTTCCATCGGTTTGGATTTCGGCGGGCTTTTTATTCCCTGCGGGCTTATTGCCCAAAGAGGGCAGAGAAAAGTTGAATTGCGCCTTGCCCGGCTCATTACCCACATCTAAAAGTAACATGACGCCCGATACTCTTTTTAGTTCTTCATTATAAAGTTTGAGCTGTTTGGAAATTGTTTTTTCGCTCCATTCCGGGAGGTCGATGATTTCGGTAATAAGGCTTTGGTCTTGGGCAAATTCATTAAAATCGGCCGTATTAACGATTAACCGATCGCGGTGCGAAAGCTTGCCGATAGCTACATTGGGAAAGGCGCTGCCCGGGCCCATATCTGAATCTTGGTATTCGAGATTTTCGCTGATGTCATAAATTTCACCGCTGCGCGAGAGCAATATTTTTATATTGCCAATTTTAACAAAATTCAAAAATAGGGAAGACACGGCTAAGACGGCAAAATCCATATTACCCATCCAGTTAACATTGCCTTGGCGCACAATTTCTTCCAAATATTCATTGGCTTTGCCTAAAGCGGCTTTTATAGCAGCGTTAGAATCTTTGTGGTAACTATTAAAATATTCTTGCCTGATAATCTCGGAAAGTGTTTTGAGTAGCTTAAAGCTTTGGGGCAGGGCATTAGAAATTTGTCCGGCAATATAAAGGTTGCCGAGTTTTTCTTGGTCTTTTTTTTCAGGATTAAAGATAAAACTGTCGTAAATCGTCTCGTCTTTGCGCTTGATATTAAAATGGAATTGGAATGATTTCATGTTCCTTAGCATTGTATTTTAGCTCTTTTCTTTTAACAAAAAAAGTGTTATGGTTGTGGAGAGAAAAAGTTGGTATTTGTATTTATTTGCACGGTTGGCTCAGTGGTAGAGCACTGCATTCACATTGCAGGGGTCATAGGTTCGAATCCTATACCGTGCACCAATTAAAATCGTTTTTGCGCCCCTATAGGGGATTTTTTCTTGCTTAAAAACAGTGGAAAATTGAAATTTTCACTATTAGTAAAAGAGCTGGTATAATAAAGCATAATTTATTATGAAAATTATTAGCAAAAGTTTTGCACTCTTTTTTCTTATCGGGGCATTATTTTTTTCTTTTGCCACCATATCGGAGGCCTCTTCGGTTGCACCGGCGCCGATATTAGATTCCGGGAGGATTGAGGCAACAATTTTAGAGATTAAAAATATTGCTGCTGCCAATCTTGATACTGGCAAGGTAAAAATTGATAAAATTTTAGAGTACGAACACCACCCAAGCGCTAATTACGAAGCGTTAAAAGTTGGCGATATAATTCCCATCACTTTTCAATGGGGGGCTAAAAAAATTTTCATTAATGATTCTTCTGAACGTGGGCTTAATCTGCCAGGGGTAAGTGTTGGGGAAAAGATTAATGTTAGAATTAAGGGCACGCCCATTATCGACGGGCGCGGTACTGGTTGGACTTTGTTCGAGTATACTGAGGCTGGCAAGCAAGACGAGTCAGACGAACAAGATGAGCTTGATAAGGAGGAGGAAAAAGATTCAAACGAAACTTCGTCTAAGCCAAAAGTTGAAAAGCCGGGCGAAGTAAAGGAAGATGAGGCGGAAAAAACTGATGAAACCAAAGAAACAGAAGAAGTATCTGCTAAACTTATTAAAAAAAAGCACATAAGCTCCATCGAAAGTATCAAGAAGGATAAGGAACAATATAATGTTAAAGGTTATCGGAGGGCAAAATTTTTAGGATTGATACCTTTTAATTTGAAATTAGAACTAATAATCGATGCAAAGACCGGTAATGTGGAAAGCGTTAAAAAGCCGTGGTGGTCTTTTCTTTTCAGCGATAACCCCCAATAATTTTTGTTTGGGTAAAAACCAGTGGAAAACTCACCTTTTGCTTTATTTTATACCTCAATGCTATAATGAGGAGGCAGGATTAAAAAACTCCGATTGCAAAGCAAGCGCCAGTCGCTTGCGCCTTTTTATAAATATCATTTATTTTTATGCCCCAAACAAAATATATTTTCATTTGCGGCGGAGTAATGTCGGGAATCGGCAAAGGCATTACTTCAGCTTCTATTGGTCGGATTTTGCAGGATAAAGGATATAAAGTCACCAATATTAAAATTGATCCATATCTTAATGTGGACGCCGGCACCATGAATCCCGTGGAGCATGGCGAAGTTTTTGTAACCGATGATGGTATGGAATGCGACCAAGATATGGGCAATTATGAGCGGTTTTTGGAGCAGGATATGTCGGCCTTTAATTACATGACGGCTGGCATGGTTTATCAAACAGTTATAAATCGCGAACGCAATTTGGGTTACGGGGGCAAATGCGTAGAGGCTGTGCCGCATATTACCGGGGAAATAATCAGCCGCATCACCAAGGCTGGCCAAAAAGCCAAAGCGGATTTCGTGATTACGGAAATCGGCGGTACGGTTGGTGAATTTCAAAATTCGTTATTTTTGGAAGCGTCTCGCATGATGCATTTACAAAATCCTAAGCATGTGGTTTTTGTTTTGGTGAGTTTTTTGCCAGTGCCAAGGACCTTGGGTGAAATGAAGACCAAGCCCACGCAGTATGCGGTGCGCACGCTTAATTCCGCAGGTATCCAGCCGGATTTTATTGTGGCCCGCGGCGAATACCCGATTGATGAGCCGCGCAAGCAGAAGCTCTCAATTTTTTGCAATTTGCCGGCCAGTAATATAATTTCGGCACCCGACATAGATTCTATTTATAAAGTTCCGGTCAATTTTGAAAAGGATAAATTGGCGGACAAGATTTTGAAGATTTTTGAGCTTAAGCCCAAGAAAAAAAAGAATAATGAGTGGCTTAAGTTAGTGCATTCCATTACCGCAGAAAAGGAAGAAGTAAAAATTGGCATTGTCGGCAAGTATTTTAAGAGCGGGAACTTTACCTTGATGGATTCATACATATCCGTAATTGAGGCCATTAAGCATGCAGCTTGGGCCAATAAGCGCAAGCCAGTTATCCAGTGGCTGGATTCGGAAAGGTATTTGGAAAATGAGGAGAATATCAAAGAATTAAAAGAATATGATGGTATTATCGTGCCTGGTGGTTTTGGGGGACGGGGGGTAGAAGGGAAAATAAAGGCCATTCAGTTTTGCCGCGTGCAAAAGATCCCATATTTGGGATTATGTTTTGGCATGCAGCTGGCCACGGTGGAATTTGCGCGCCATGTCTGCGGCATGAAAGATGCCATCACTACCGAAATCGACCCAAAGACCACTCATCCGATAATTGATGTAATGGCTGAGCAGAAAGAAAATATCGAGCATGGCAATATGGGGGGCAGCATGCGTTTGGGCGCTTATGATTGTAAATTAAAAAAAGATACAAAAGTTTTTGCGCTTTACGGCCAAGAGAAAATTTCCGAAAGGCACAGGCATCGCTATGAGTTTAATAATAAGTATCGCGAAGCTTTAGAGAAGAAAGGCATGGTATTCTCCGGGATTAATCCTAAGCGCGATTTAGTGGAAATAATTGAGTTGCCCGATCACCCATTTTTTATGGGTTGCCAATTTCATCCAGAGCTCAAATCTCGGCCTCTCAAGCCCCATCCTTTATTTATGGGATTAATAAAGGCAGCGATAAAAAAAGAAAAATAATTTTCAAAATAAGAACCCTGCTTCTCGGCAGGGTTTTTTGAATTCAAATTTTTCTCAGAAAGAATTGGCATTGTTCGGGCAGGGATTCTATTTTGGGGAGAGGGGCGTATCCGTTATTGCGCCAGAATTCTTGGGCAGGAGATGGTCGGTAATCAGTCCAGAGCACGGCATGGGTGTAATGCATGATTCGGGCGTCGTGAAGCATTTTCAGAAACATTTTACGCCCGACGTGGTGGCGCCGATAGGGTTTTAGCACTCCCATTTGGAAAGTGTAATAACACTTCCACTCTCTGGCCAGCGGCAGCTGGGCGGTTTGGACTATCGCGATGTTTTGTTCATCGATTATTTCGGGTAATTGCATGCATTCATACATGCCAACCAATTGGCCTCGGTGCAAGGCAGCATAGAGGCGGTAGTTTTTCTGTTCGGAGTTTTTCGAGATAAGCCGCCACATATCGCCAAAAGAGTAATTTTGCGAATAGGGCGGGGCATTGAAGAGGGAACAGAAAAAATAAATGGCCCGAATTTTCCAATAAATCCAATCCCAGCGATTTGCATTAGCTGTAATTATTTTAATGGCGACTTTATCCAATTTTTTCCTCCTAAATATGCAGTTTTGAATACTATAATTATAGCATTATTGCACTAAAAGTCAATAAGAAAAGGAGCGAATTTTCGATAGCCTTGGGGTGTGGAAAAGGTATTTGACGCGAGGCAGCTAAACGCTTAAAATGTGGGAGTAAGTGGGAAACTGTGGAAAAGTGTGTTAAGAACCCCGTTTTCTGTGGATAACTATTATAAAAGCAATGTTTGTCGGAGAATACCAACACACAATTGATGAAAAGCGTCGCATCTCGATGCCTGCAAAATTCAGGCCGGATTTGGAAGGAGGCGCGGTTGTAACCATCGGTTTTGATAAATCTTTGGTTGTTTATCCTGCCGCGGAATGGCAAGATTTTTCCAAAAAATGGGGCAGTCTTCCGCTATCCACTGAAGCTGCCAGAAGTTTTTCCCGTATTATGCTTTCGGGCGCCGCTCAAGTGGAATTTGATAAGCTCGGGCGTATGCTTATTCCGGAAAATTTGAAACAATATGCGGGGCTAGGCAAGGAGGCGACAGTTATCGGATTATTTAATAGGATTGAAATTTGGGACACGCAGAAATGGGGCGAATATAAAGCCAAGGCTCAGAATAATTTAGAGCAAATGTCAGAACAACTAAAAGATTTGGGAATATAATAGAAATCCCAATTTCAAAATCCAAATGTCGGAGCGTGAGAGCAAAGAAAAACATATACCGGTTTTATTAGAAGAAGTTATAGCGTATTTGGATCCCCGGGTTAATGAAAAGGTGATTGATGGCACTGCAGGGTTCGGGGGACATTCGCAAAAAATTTTAGAAAAGGTTGGGGTCAATGGCAAGGTGCTGATGATTGAGTGGGATCCGCAAGTAGCTGAAGCTTTAAGGGAAAAATTTGCTGTCGAGATAAAACAAGGGCGTGCCGTGGTAGAAAACGATAATTATGCACATTTGGAGGCAATCGCCCGAAGGCACGGCTTTGCTCCAGTGGAAAAAATTTTGTTAGATATCGGAATATCGAGTTTCGATATTGATCAATCTGGCCGGGGTTTCACTTTCCAAAAAGACGAGCCCCTGGATATGAGGTTTTCCCCCGACGCGCCTAAAAGTGCTTACGAGATAGTGAATAGTTACAGTGAAGATGATTTGGAAAAAGTATTACGCGAATACGGTGAAGAAAAATTTGCCCGCCGGATTGCCCGGATGATTGTGGGCCAAAGGAAAACCAAACCTATTACTACAACTTTTGAACTGGCCGCTCTGATTAAAAAATGTTTGCCGGGGTGGAAAAAGGATTTAGGTAGATCATTTCAGGCCATAAGAATAGAAGCAAATCAGGAATTAGCCAACTTAAAAAATGTTTTGCCGCAGGCCCTGGAGATATTGCCAAGCGGCGGGCGGCTGGCAGTAATATCATTTCATTCTTTAGAGGACAGAATAGTAAAAAATTATTTCCGGGAATTAAAAGATAAAGGGCTGGCGGAAATTTTGACCAAAAAGCCGGTAACGGCCGGAGAAAAAGAGATAACGGCCAATAGCCGGAGCGGCTCCGCCAAAATGAGAGTACTTCAAAAAATATAAACAAATATGATTTCCAAAAGATGTTCGCCAATTTATTTCAATGTAATCGCTTTGGTTTTTGTTTTGACTGGCATCTCCTTTGTTTGGCAAGCCTGCGAACTGAATTGCCATCATGCGCGTATTGAAAAAAATGAAGCCACATTAGAAAATTTACGCATGGAAAACCGGAGCATGGAATCATATGTTTCTTTGCGGCTTTCGGAGCTTAATCCCGAGCAGCTTGCCCAAAGCCAGAATTTTGAAAAAATTTCTGAAATCGAGTATATTGAGGTAGCACCAAGCAGCGTTGCGCGCAGGTGATTATTTGTAAAATGAAGCTGCCATTGAGAGCCTTATTTGTTTTACTGTTTTTTCTATTGGTCGCTGGCCTGACTGGCTGGCGTCTTTATGATTTACAAATTGCCCATGGGGCTTTTTATCGTGCCTTAGCTAATGGCCAGCAAACCCAGTTTTTTGATGCTAATGGCCAGAGGGGTAAAATTTTTGCCACTGACGATGGGGAATTGACGGTTCTTTCTACGGTCAAAGAGCAATATTATTGTTTTGCCGTGCCCAAAGAAATTGAAGATCAGGCAAAGGCTAAAACTGAGTTGGCTAAATTGCTTAATATTGGGGAGGATGTTATTTCCACTAAACTTTCCGCTCAAGAGAGCCAATTTGCCGAATTAAAGGATAAGCTTTCTCCTGAAGAGGTAAACGCATTGGGCAAATTAGCGCTCAAAGGTGTTTATGTCCGGAAAAAGTATGTGAGTTTTTTCCCGCATGGCAAAGTTGCTTCAAATGTTTTAGGCTATGTCGATCGCGATGGGAAAGGGCTTTATGGTGTTGAAGGTTATTACGATGAAATTCTAAGCCCAAGCCAGGGCATGGTAGCCAGTGTGAAGGGTTTGCAGGAATATTTAACCCCAGATGCTCGGGAAATGAAAAATGGCGCGGATATTGTTTTGACGCTCGATGTCAATATTCAAAAAAAAGCCCAAGAATTATTAGAGGAGGCCGGCCAAAAATTCAACATGGAGAGCGGGCAAATTATCGTTATGGACCCTTACAGCGGCCGGATAATTGCTTTGGCTAATTACCCTGATTACGACCCTAATGATTACAGTAAATATGCCGGCAATATGGCGGTTTTTCAAAATTGGGCCGTGCAGAAACTTTACGAACCGGGTTCGGTTTTCAAGGCTGTTACCATGGCTATCGGTATTGAGACGGGCAGCGTTTCTCCCACTACCACCTACACCGACCCGTGCAAAGAAAAATTTGATAGGTTTTTAATCGGTAATTATGACGGGCGCTGCTGGGGCAAGCGGAATATGACCGAAGTTTTGGAACGTTCGATTAATACGGGAATGATTTTTGTAGAAAGGCAAATCGGGCATAAAAGATATTATGAATACCTTTCTAATTTTGGGTTTTTCAGAAAAACCGGGGTGGATATGGCTGGTGAGGCTGTAAGCGCCAATGAGAATTTGAAGTCGATGCGCGATATCAATTTTGCCACTTGTTCTTTTGGGCAAGGAATTTCCATCACTCCTTTGCGCTTAGCGGTTGCGTATTCGGTTTTAGCTAATGGTGGCAATGTCATGAAGCCTTACATTGTTGAAAAAATTGTTAAAGCTGATGGGACGATAAAGGAGACAAAACCAGAAATCGAGTATCCTAGTGTTATTTCGCCCGAGACCGCTGCGACCGTGCGCCAAATGCTTAATGCAGTGACCGAATCTGGCTACAGCCAACACGCGCGGGTCAAAGGTTATTTTGTCGGTGGCAAAACGGGGACCGCTCAGCAGCCGGGCCCGGGTGGCTATACTAAAAAAACCTGGCATACTTTTGCCGGCATTGCCCCGATTTATAATCCTAAATATGTTATAATTATTAAGCTGGATAATCCGGCGGCTTCAGAGGCTTCGGCTTCAGCGGCTCCGATTTTTGCCAAGCTGGGGGAATATGCACTTAATTATGCGCATGTCCCGACTGAGCGAGCGGTGGAGGAATTCAAATATAAGCCCATACAATGAAAGCCCCGATTTTTAGCGCTATTTACGCGCTCAAAAAACCGCAAATAATCCTGATCGCTTCTGATCATGGTAGCCTTTTAGTCGATCTGGTGCATTTTTTGGCCAAGAAATTGTTTGTGGCCGAAAAGGCCGGAGCTTTCGTTGGGTTTAGCCAGAGTTTCGTTTGGTTGAGGAACGGGAAAATGATCGTCAATGTTTCAGAATTTTCCCCGCGCGACTTAATGTTTTTAGTAGAAAATTGTTCGCAATGTTATTTTATTTTGGATTGGTGTATGGGGCCTAGGGCTAAAGCTAAGACTTTAGAAACTTGGGCGGCACTTAAGTCGGTGCGCAATCCGCAAAGTGTCAAATTGATTTATAACAGCGATTTTGCTTTCGGGGAGGACTTCTCAAAAATTAAAGGTTTGCAAGTGTGCAGTTTTGGCCAGAATGGTGAGCCGGATCTGCAAATAAGCGATATCGTCGCCGGGGATAAAACGCATTTTAAGGCAAATTATAACGGAAGAGTTTGGCCGGTTTGGATGAATGGGGGTTCAACTGCACAAGAAGTTGGCTCCGTGGCCGCTTGTTTATGCTTGGCCGATATATTTGGGCTTAATTTAGTGGAAATGACTCAAGAGTTTAAGTATTACACAGAATTTGATCGTTTTCGCAGTGTAGACAATTCTTGATAATTTTGTTATATTAATTTTCGTTAGCCGCTATCGTCTAGTGGCCTAGGACACGCCCCTCTCACGGGCGTAACACCGGTTCGACTCCGGTTAGCGGCGCCCTAAAGTAGACAAAAACGACACTTAATAATGTTAGCTGTAGAGTTACATAACATAAACTGCGGCTGCAGACTCGAAGACCGATGGCAGTGCGAAATCCTCAGAGAATCTACATGGAGTGAGTTTATTCACCTAAGCTTTTTGCTCAGAGCCCAAAGAATCATGCAACTATTGCCCGGAAAATCCTTGGATGAAATTTTGGCCATAATTCGCGCCATTTTATACTGATTAATAAAGCAAACCATCTAAAAGATGGTTTTTTATATTTTTGCACAGCTGATGGCCGGAAAATCAGTTATAATTAAACATATGCAGAGGTGGCAGAAAGACGTCTATGCTTTTGGCATTATTGCCGGATCTATTATCGGTGTAGGTTTTTTTTCCTTGCCCTATATCGCGGCGCGGGTTGGTCTACCGATCATGATTGGCTTTTTTATCTTTTTGGGAATTTTTGCCGTCATTGAACACATGATATTTACCGAAGTGGCTATCCGCACTCCCGACTATATGCGCCTTCCCGGTTTTGCTAGGCATTATTTAGGCAAGCCCGGAGAAATATTTTCCTATATTACCACCCTCGGAACTTCCTTTTTTGGTTTATTGGCCTATATGCTGGTGGGCGGAGAATTTCTAAACGAGCTCCTAAAGCCCTTTTTGCCCTTTACTCAAACCCAATATTCTTTAGCCTATTTTGCAATTGGAGCCATTTTGATTTTTATCGGTGTAGAAATTGTCAGTAAAATTTCTTTAGTAACGGTTTTGCTGTTTCTGGCTATTTTGGCGATTATCTCCATTGCGGTTATGCCCCATTTTAATCCGGCAAATTTAGCAATAAGAATCGGCACAATGTCGGATTTGCTCTTGCCTTATGGGGCGATAGTTTTTGCCCTCTGGGGCCTTGGCTTAATACCGGAAGCTGAGGAATTTTTGCGTGAGGATAAAAAAGATTTACGTAAAATCGTTCCCTTGGCTGTCTTGATTCCTTTCTTGGTTTATATTTTTTTTACAGTTCTTATCTTGGGAGTGGTCGGGCCTAATGTTTCCGAATCGGCCATTGCTGGGCTGGGCGCGATAATTGGGCCCAAGGTTTACTCTTTAGCTCTTGCTTTAGGCATAATTTGCACCTTTAATGCCTTTGTGGTCATGGGGTTGACCCTTAAAAAGGTTTTGCATTACGATTTGAAGCTTAATAAGTTTTTATCTTGGATCTTGGTTTGTCTTGTGCCGATTTTAATGTATTGCATGGGGTTTAGAAGTTTTTTGACAGTGACTTCATTTATCGGAGGAGTAGTGATGGGATTAGAGGGTATTTTGATTCTGTTTATGTATAAGAAATTATTTCCAAATCGTTTTAACATCTGGCCCTTGGCAATAATTTTTATCTTGGGCATGATTTCACAAATTTTAATATTTTTCAAATTTATTTAATCAAATGGCCTTTATTTATTATATCTTGATGTTTTTTGCAGCTGTCATTATGTTGGCAATTTCTAGCCGCATATTGGTTGAATCATTGGAAAGGGTGGCGCTTTTTTTGCGGGTGCGGGAATTTATTATTGCCTTTTTTTTGATGGCTTTTGGCGCCTCGGTGCCCAATCTGGTTGTGGGAATAATTTCGGCTGTGCGCGGCATGCCGGAATTGTCTTTTGGCGATGTTGTGGGCGGAAATATTTTTGACCTTTCGATTGTTTTGGGTTTAGCCGTTCTCATTTCTAAAGACGGGCTAGATGCTGATAGCCGAACCGTTCAAGCTAGTTCTATTGCCACTATGTTTTTCGCCATAATGCCGATTTTAATGGCTTTTGACGGGCAAATCTCGCGCATTGACGGTTTAATTATGTTTTTAGGATATTTTGCTTATGCTGGTTGGTTATTTTCTGGCAAATCCCGGGTGACCCGCCAGTATGAGAAGGGCGAGAAAAAACCCAAGTCTTCGGAATTTGTTTGGAGCGTTTTTAAGGCTATTTTATCTTTACTGATTTTAATCGTCGGTGGTTATTTGATGGTGGAGTCGGCAACGCAGTTTTCCAAGGTTTTTGGGCTGGAGATCGGTATCATCGGTGTTTTTATTGTCGCTTTAGGCAATTGTATGCCTGAGGCATTTTTTTCAGTTCAAGCTTCCCGCAAGGGGCAGGGCTGGATGGTTTTGGGTGATTTGATGGGCGGGGTGGTATTTTGTGCTTCCGCTCTTTTGGGCTTAGTGGCCATGATTCATCCGATTAGTTTCCGTATCCCGACCATTATGATCGTGCCTCGAATATTTTTGATTATTGTTTGTATCGCTTTTCTGCTTTCGGTAAGATCGGATCGCAAAATAACCAAGAATGAAGGCTTTGGCCTAGTTTTGTTCTATGTTTTATTTACGGCAACCGAGATTTTATTACAAAGCTATTTCCAAAGTGTTCCTAGATGATATAATTTAATAAAAATATGCCACGCAACCCGGAAAAAAGTTCAGTTGAAAAGGAAGCCCCCATTGTTGAGAAAACTCTGGAGCAATGGTTTTCCCCAGAGGGCATTTTAGAAAAGCACGAGCTTACGCTCCAGGAGCAGGAAATCAGGCGTAAGCTGGAGCAGGATGTTCTTAAATACAGCCAAAGCACGCCCCAAGCCCCAGTTCAGCCTAATGATGTAAAGATACTTAAAAAAGAGGAGGCGCAGGGGAAAATAAAAAAGCTTTTAACTGTAGCCACCACCCAGAATTTGTATGCGGCCGTCGAACTGGCTAAAAAAACCAAAGATCCTTATCTTATCGATTTATTCCATGATATTTTAGCCAAAGACCAGCTATATTTGAAATTCAAAAAGAAATAATAAAATGGATACCGAGATCCTGATCCAAATCGGGCAGCTGGTATTGCTGTTTTTTAGCAGCATATTCGTTTTATTAATGGTTGCGATTTTATTGCGTAAGCTTAATGAGGCAAAAATGTTTTCCAGTTTGGAAACCGTAGTTTTTTCGGTTAAGATGCCGCGCTTTGAGAAAAAAGATGAACGGCCACAGGATTTCCGCCAGATAATTGGGTCCATGGAGCAAGTCTACTCCAATTTTCTTTATCTTAAGGAGAATGATTTTGGCAAGAGCTTAGCGGGTAATGTGCCCCGAATTTCTTTAGAGATTGCTTCCGAAGTTGGGGGTAGCGACATTCTTTTTTATATCGCTATTCCTAAATCTTACGAGTTCGCGGTTGAAAAAGTTATTCAAGGCGTGTATCCCGGGGCCGTCGTCGAAAGAGTCGGCCAAGACTATACGGTTTTTGAGCCTGGTTGCCGCGTGGCGGCCGCCTATGTGCAGCAGGAGAAAAATTATTATCAGCCGCTTTCCACCTATACCACGCTTCAATCCGATCCGATTTCTATTATTACCAATTCGCTAAGCAAGATTCGCGATGATGAGGGAGCGGCTATCCAAATTGTCATTCAACCTTTGGATTTTGACATTCGCACCAAAGGGGCGCAGTATGTAGCCCAGTTGATGCGCGGTTTTGCTGGGGCGATTAATGTGTCTGCGGACCAGTCGGCTTCCGGATCATTTTTGAAGAGCTTGCGTGGCGATCCAATTTTTTATCCGTCCGGGCCTTATTCGGGGCAGTCCTATCCGCAAAATCCGCAGCAGCCATATTCGCAGCAGCCTGGGCAGCACAACCCCTATGCCATGCAACAGCAGCAAATGATGCGCGAGCCAGACCAAATGCTGGTGGAGGCGGTAAAAAAGAAGTTACAGAAGCCTTCGCTTTATGCCAATATTCGGCTTTTGGCCGCTTCCGATGATATTAGCCGCTCAAATTTTATTTTACAGGATCTGAAAGCCGCTTTTTCCCAATTTGCCTCTACTTTTAACGCATTTAAGTTTAAGGATGTGTCCGGGGGAGCGGAAGACAAAATCGTTTTTGATTATAGCTTTAGGAATTTTCGGAAATCGCAAGCTATGGTACTTAATACCGAGGAATTGGCAAGTATTTTGCATTTCCCAGCCTCAACTATTTTGAGCCCCAGTATTAAGTGGGCCAAGACGCGGGAAGTGGAGCCGCCCGCCACTTTGCCGGAAACCGGCGATGTTTCTGTTGGGCAAACTCTTTTTCGCGGAGAAAAGAAAGAAGTATTTTTTGCCAGTGAAGATGATAGGCGACGGCATTTTTATATTGTTGGGCAAACTGGTACTGGTAAATCATCGCTTTTGTATGAGATGATCCGCCAAGATATAATGGCTGGCAAGGGCGTGGGCGTTATCGATCCGCATGGCGATTTGGTAGAAGATGTTTTATCTATTATTCCGCGGGAGCGGGTTGATGATGTGGTACTCTTCGAGCCTTCCGATATGGAGCGCCCCGTGGGGCTTAATATGTTGGAATGGGAAACGCCGGAGCAAAAGGATTTTGTCGTTTCCGAAATGATAATGATATTTACCAAGCTTTTCCCGCCAGAAATTATTGGGCCAATGTTTGAGCATTATATGCGTAATGCCATGCTGGCCTTAATAGCCGACAAGGATAATTTGGGCACTTTAGTGGAGATTCCTCGGATTTTTACTGATGAGGATTATATGGAAAGCCGCTTGGCTATGGTCACCGACCCTTTAGTGCGCTCTTTCTGGCTGCGCGAATGGAAGCAGACTGTTGGGCAGACTAAGAGCGATATGTTGGGTTATGTGGTTTCTAAAGTTGGCCGCTTTGTTGAAAACGAGATGATGCGCAATATTATCGGCCAGCAGCGCTCGGGCTTTGATTTGCGCGAGATAATGGATAACAAAAAAATATTTTTGGCTAATCTTTCCAAGGGTAAAACCGGGGAGATGAATAGCTCGCTCTTGGGTTTGATTCTGGTTTCCAAGATGCAGGTAGCCGCCATGCAACGGGGCAACTTGCCTATGGAGGCGCGCAAGGATTTTTATCTCTACATTGATGAGTTCCATAATTTTACGACTGATAATATTGCCACCATACTTTCGGAAGCGCGCAAATATCGGCTCAATTTGATTTTGGCGCACCAATACATGCCCCAGCTGCAGGAGCCGATAAAAAATGCTGTGATGGGCAATGCCGGCACGATCGCCTCTTTTCGGGTTGGGGTGCAGGACGCCGAATTTTTGGAAAAGCAATTTGAGCCCGGTTTTACCCGCCAAGATTTAGTGAATTTGGATAACTTCAATTTTATTATCCGAATGATGCTGCATAATAATATCACTTCTTCTTTTAAGGTGATTACTAAAAAACCACAAAAGGGGAATTTGGCAATAGTTGAACCTATTAGGAAAATCTCTAAGCTTAAATACGGGCTGGCCAAAGAAATAGTGGAGGCTGATATTGCCCAAAGATGGAATTTCTAACAATATGGCAAGAAACAAAGAAAAAGATATTTTTACCGATGGTCTTGACCCGGAAGATGAGAATCTTATTGATAACGGGGAAGAAGAGGAGGAAGAAGACCAAGAGGAAGAATCTGATAACTCGAATAAAATCGATAATAGTGTTGATGCCGTGCCCACACCCAATACTGCGGGCATGCCGCGTAAAGAAACGAAGGCTGAAAAAGCCGAGCGGGTAGCTAGCCTTAAAACTCATTTAGAAAATCTTTATGGCTCAGCCGAAGCGCGGGCTAAAGGGGAACATGTCATGCAGTCACCCGAGCTTGACCGGGCTAATAAAGATAAACCGAAATTATCAAAGGAGGAGAAGGCGAGCATAGCCACGGAGCTTAAAGGGGCGGCCCATGAAGCGGATTGCCGATTTGCGCGGCAGTGGTGCGAGGAAAACCAGGGGAAAATAAGCATTGATTTATCGCAGGAGCAAAATCCAGAAGTATTTTATCATTGGGCTAAGAAGCTAGGAGCTTTTAATGAAAAGCCGGCGGGCACCGGCGAGGGCCGGGCTGATATGCCTAATTGGATGAATGTTGATTACGACCAGATTAGAAAAAGCGTTAAGACTTTGGAAGCGCTTGCCAATAACATCTCAAAAGAAGATCCCAGCATTGCCGCGAAGTTTTTTGCACTTAAGGAACTAAATAAGAAATCCAATGATTTGGGGGACGAAGTCGAAGCCTTGGATTTGACCGGCAACAAAGATTTATTAGAAGGCAAGTCCCAAGAATGGAGCAAGACTTTTGAACTTCGGAAAAAGCTTTATGAAAGTATAAATGGGCAGAACACTTTGGATGAAAAATTTGCCGAGCGGACAAAAAATATTAATGACCCGGCCGAATCACAAAAGGAAATTTACCGGATTAGCGACGAAGAATTTAACCGCTTTGCCGCCGATAATGAGAACCTAAGGAGTTTATATGCCCGCTCTGCCGAAAAGCGGAAAAACGAAATAATGGCTATTGAGCCGAGCGCCAAAACCCCTCAGGAGGCCGAGGAGCTCAAGAAGCAGTTTGGCGGCCCGGGAATTAATTTGGCGAATTTGCCCGCCGAAGTTGCCAAGAGTCTCACGCCGGCCGAAGCCAAAGCTGCAGGCTTGCCCGAGGGCAAACCCGACGCTTCGGCTTTAGAGAAATTCGGCGAAGCCGCTCCTGAATGGGCCTTGATGATCTTATTTGCCTTGAGCGGCCTTTGGTTGTTGTGGGCTTTCAAAGATATTATCCCCATGGCTTGGGAGATTGGAACTAAGGGCTATCCAACATCGCTCAATAATAAAATAAGTGCGGGAGTGGACAGGCTTATAAAAGCAATTAATCCAGAATAATATGGACGAAATACAAGCCAATTATTTATTACGCAACGAAACGATAGTTTCTTTAGTGAGAATGCTTGATTTTACTGAGGCGGAAATCGAGGAGCTTTCCCAAAAAGTAGAAATTATGAACATTAAGGAGAGATTGTCGTTGATAAATAGCTTGTCGCAGGCGGCACTTTTGACTATTGAGGGCGTCCAATTAGCTAAAGAAATTGAAAATTACCAAATTTGAAAATGGATTTTTGGCAGATTATAACAATTATACTTTTAGCTGCGGTTTTTTATCTTTTGTTCTTCAAAAAACGGTCTGCCGATCAGCAAGGTCTTTTGGATTTGGAAAGACGGATAAGTGACTTGGTCTCGCGGGAAATGGAAAAATCCCGGGAGCAAAACGATAACACCGGCCGGTTAGTCAATGACCGGATTATGTCATTTACTAAGGAAACGACTGAGCTTAAGCAGGCTTTTTTGGCCGTACAGGAGAAAGTGGAAGATATTTCCAGTTTTCAGGAAATTTTTAGGCAGCCTAAGCTTCGGGGACAGTGGGGCGAAGCATCTTTGGCTTATATTTTGAAACAGTATTTTCCCGAGGAGCTTATCGAGGAACAGCATTATTTTTCCTCCAAAGAAGCGG
Source organism: Minisyncoccota bacterium (assembly GCA_041651395.1). Taxonomy (GTDB): domain Bacteria; phylum Patescibacteriota; class Minisyncoccia; order Minisyncoccales; family JAGOPM01; genus JBAZJI01. The sequence continues at coordinate 536,189 of JBAZJI010000001.1, read as the reverse complement.
TAGACGCAGTTCTGAAATTGCCCGACGGAAAACTGCTGCCCATTGATTCCAAGTTTTCTTTTGATAATTTTGAAAAATTGGCCTTTACTCAAGACGAATCGCAAAAGGCCTCTTATCGCAAGGGGTTTGTCGCCGATACGAAGCTTCGGGTTGATGAAATTGCCGCTAAGTATATTTTGCCAAGCGAAGGCACGGTCGATTTTGCTCTAATGTATATCCCGGCCGAAGCTATTTATTACGAACTAATGTTTAACCAGGCCGATGAAAGTATTTTGGAATACGCCTGGAAGAAAAAAGTAGTTATTTGCAGCCCGAACACTATTTACCTAAGCTTAAAAACCATTATGCATTGGGTAAAGGATACCCAGATAACTAGGCAAACTCAGGACATTTTGAAGAAATTGGAGCGCATTAGTGCAGATGCTGTGACCCTGCAAAGCACCTTTGATAAGCTGGGAGGGCATTTGAAGAACGCCCAATCGTCCTTTGAGGATAGCCAAAAAAGGGTGGGCCTGCTTTCCGAGAGAGTCAATAAGGTGCTTGACATTTCCGGAAAAAAAGATAATAATCTATTGGACTAAACCAACCAAAAAATACCATGTTTGCAGTAATAAAAACCGGAGGAAAACAATATATGGCTGTACCCGGCCAGAAGCTCAAAATTGAGAAGATTGTGGGCAAAGAAGGCGATACTGTTGATTTCAAAGAGGTTTTACTCGTTGAAAACAATGGGGATGTTAAAATCGGTACCCCTTTAGTTGAGGGTGCCTTAGTGCAGGCTAAAATCACCAAATTCGGCAAGGGCGACAAGATCCATGTCTTGAAATACAAGAGCAAATCCCGCTATAGCGTGACTAAGAACCACAGGCAGGAATTTGCCGAGGTTGAAATTCTTTCCATTAAATAATTATTAGAAAAATCCTCCGCCAGCTGGCGGAGGATTTTTGATTATGCAGAATTATTGAAGCAATTAAAAATTCATTTCCGGTTCTGGCGTGGGTTGGGCGATTTCTTCAGTCGGGAAGCTCGGAGCCATACCCATTCCTTCTTTCACTAAATTGCGATAGCTGGCCTTTTCCGCATCAAAATATAGATCAATAACGCCGGTTGGGCCATTGCGGTGTTTAGCGACAATAATAGTACCGATATTTTTTTTATCTGAATTTTGGCGATATTTATCTTCTCTATAAATAAAGGCGACGATGTCGGCGTCTTGCTCCAAGGAGCCTGATTCGCGCAAATCCGAAAGGCGAGGAATCGGGGGCATCCTTTGCTCGACGGCGCGAGAAAGCTGAGAGAGGGCTAAAATAGGCACATCAAGTTCGCGCGCCAAAATTTTAAGCGAGCGGGAAATTTCTGAAACCTGCTGCACGACACTAATAACCGAAGAGGATGGTTGCATTAGCTGTAAGTAGTCGATAACAATCAAGCCCAATTTACGGTCGGCCTGCAATCTTCGCGCCATGGCTTTTATCTGCAAAACGCCCATGGCTGCCGTGTCATTGATATAAATCGGGGCTTCGGAAAGCTCGCCAAAGCCAATTTGCAAACGTTGAAAATCTTCACCTGAAAGCTTGCCGTTGCGCAAGCGCCATAAGTCAACATTGGCTTGGGCAGCTAGCATCCTATCAACTACTTGGTCAGTGCTCATTTCCAAAGAAAAGATACCGACCGGCACATTTTCTTTGACGGCCGCATGGCGGGCAATATCAAGGGCTAAGGATGATTTTCCCAAAGAAGGCCGGGCAGCTAAAATCACTAGATCGGATTTTTGTAAGCCGGAAAGCAAATTATCAATTTCGCGAAAGCCCGTAGGCACGCCACGCATCGCCCCCTGATGGCGTGACATTTTATCAAAACGTTCAAAAGCATCAGAAAGAGCTTCCTTGATAGGGACGAATTTTTTGGTAATGCTCTTTTGGGCAATATTAAATATCGCCCGTTCGGCGTTATCGAGTAAGACTTCAGGGTCTTCGTCTTCGTTATAACCCATGTCATTAATATCGTAAGCGGCGTCAATTAAATCGCGCAAAATCCGCTTCTTTTGGACTATTTTGGCATAGGTCAAAACATGCAGGGCATTGGGAACGCAGTTAATGAGCTCAGTTAAATAGTTGTGCCCGCCAATTTCCTCAAACCAGCCTTTTTCTTTTAGGAATCCCGAAAGGGATAAAATATCTATCGGCTCACCCCGGCGGAAAAGCTCCAGCATGGCCGTATAAATATGCAAATGGGAATTTTTATAAAAATCTTCGGGAATAAGAAAATCGGCCACTTTCACGATGGCGTTCTTGTCTATCATTAGGCAACCCAAGACAGATTTTTCCGCCTCGATATTTTGGGGCGGGATTTTGTCCTTAAAGTTCCTTTCCTTAAATTCTTTCTTAATGCGTTCTTCAGTCATTAAACTATTCTAAGCCAAGGTTGGCTGACGGGCAAGCAAAAGTGTTCACAAAAAATAAACAGAGTTTTACACGTATTTTTACACAGTTTATCCACTGTAAATAAAAGCTGAACAGTCTTTATATGTTTAGACAAAATAAAGAGAGGCCGTTTTAAGCCTCTTTTCTTAATAAGTGAGCATACTTTGTCTGGACTTCATTTTCATATTCCATCAAAGAAAGAAATGATATATCACGTACTTCTCTGTGTGGATTTGCGGGCAATTCATTTTCCAAGCTTGGTATTCCGAGCAATTCATTTGCATAGCTGTCAATGATGGTTAGGCCGACAATTTCTGGGATATAGGTGTGAAATTGGTAGCAAGAACAGTGGTTTTGATAGCATTGGGAAAAATTACGACAAAGATTGTGGGGAGTTGTTTCGAGTTGAATATCCGGATTCGTCATGACTATCATCGCAATTTGAGTGTGCAAGTAAAATGCTCTGGCGATACCCTGAGTATATTTCTTGGAAATACTTCGGGCGGGCATTTGCGTGATTTTTTCCACATCGGAGATAAGTACCCATGGCGTGCCATTAAATACCTTTGAGTATATGGTTAAAGGATTTTCTTCACCATACTCGGGCACACCAAGAGCCGTCATATCGGGCTGCGCGGCTCCCTCATCTTCAGATTCTGGTTCATCATCCCAATCACCAAGATCGTTGCTAAACAAATTTCGCTCAATATCTTGACCGGGAAAAAACGCTACTACCTCACGGAGATCATACATTTCTGCCTCCTTCTGGTTAGTAAAGAACCAATTAATTATCGCAAAAAATAAAAACAGGGGCAAGCCCCTGGATTCAGTTTTTATGCAGTTCGAACCCTTGAGATGAATCTTTTATAGCCCAGCCCATGTTCTCGATTTTTTGCCTTAAGAGGTCTGATTTATTCCAATCTTTATTCTGGCGCGCGTGTTGGCGTTCTTGGGCTATGGCAAGGATTTCTGGAGGGATAATGGTGGTCTTAATGTTACCAAAGCCCAGGCCAAAGATTTTATCATATTCAAGCAAAAGGGCATATTTTTCTGTGGAGGGCAAAGATGATTTAAGAGTTTCGTGCAGCAGGGCTAAGGCTTTAGGCATATCCAAATCGTTATTAATATCAGCCATAAACTCTTCTAAAAGTTTCTGCCCTTCAGAGGATAAAGCTTTCGGTAAACCGGTTTTTTGCAACTCTTCAATTTTAGTATAAACGGAGAGCAAGGCATTATTAGCGCCTTCCAATGCCTCCCAAGAAAAATTCATTTTGGAACGGTAATGGGTGGTGAGGCACAGGTAACGGAAGGCCAATGGGTTAAGGACCTTTTTTGAAATGTCGCTGACTAAAATTATATTACCCTTAGATTTGGATATTTTATCTGCCTCGCTTGATTGTTCAGTTTTAATAAGCATGAATTCTCCGTGCAGCCAAAAGTTTGCCGGAATTTTGCCAGATGAGGCCTCTGCTTGGGCAATTTCGTTGGTGTGATGTATCAAAACATGGTCTATACCTCCACAGTGGATATCAAAAGGAAGGCCTAAGTGCATGGCTGCCATGGCCACACATTCGGTATGCCAGCCCGGGAAGCCAATGCCCCAAGGAGAATCCCATTCCATCTGGCGCTTGCTATCTTTAGGGGAAAATTTCCATAAGGCGAAATCCGTAGCATTTTTTTTGCCCTCAGACATTTCCACGCGTGCCCCAGCCTTAAGTTCCATTTTATTTGGCCAGAGCGCGCCGTAAGTGGGGAGCTTTGAGGTATCAAAATAAATCCCATCTTCAATTTTATAAGTGTAGCCCTTTTTCTCGAGCTCCTGAATAAGCTCGATTTGTTCTTTGATGGTATCGGTGGCTTTAACTAAAACATCAGGCATGATGATGTTTAGGGCTTTCAAATCATTTATAAAAGCTTCGGTGTAAAATTGGGCGACTTCCCAGACCGTCTTATTTTCCCGCGCCGCACCCTTTTCCAGTTTATCCTCGCCTTGGTCAGCATCGGAGGTCAGGTGGCCGACATCGGTGATATTCATGACATGTTTTACCTTCAAGCCATTGAATTCCAAAACACGCTTGAGGATATCCTCAAAAACATAAGTGCGGAGGTTACCAAGATGGGCATACCAATAAACTGTCGGCCCGCAAGTATAAAGACCGACCTGCTTATCTCTGAGCGGCTGGAATTCCTGTATTTGGCAGCCAAGTGAGTTGTAGAGCTTAATCGCCATGATGCCTTAAATTTAGCGCAAATCGGGCATTTTATCAACAAAAAAACAGCCAAAGGCTGTTATGTAAAATCTGGGTTGTGATGTCCGTATGAATAAGGAGAAAGCTGGCTCGTATCAAGGCTTAGTCGCAGGGCGGCTTTGCTTTCCAAATCATCAAGCAGGTCCAGAGAAACTTTCCAAGAGCAGCAACGGATGCCATCAGAAACAAGATATTTTTGTATTAATATCACGTTGCTAGTCATCATTTCTAAAAGTGTAGTGGAGGTGGCGATTTGGGCCAACGTTAAGGCGCAAAATACATCAGCCGAGCTGCCTGTGTCATAATCAATATTAATCACCCGGGCAGTGGCGATAAGTAAAGAGAAACTATCGGTCTCCTGTATGCTGCGCCCAATACTGGGATTGTAAACTATGATGTCGCCGGTTTTTATGCCCATGCCAAACCCCTTGATTGATACTTGGTGTGTGCCCTTGGGGAAAGTTATGCCATCTACCGGAGGGATTTCATTTAGCTCCACTATGCCATGCAGATCGTGAGAATATTCATCCAAAAAATTATGGTATTCTTTCATTTTCCTCCATGGTATGCTAATTGCCTTTCAATCATTTCTCGGAATTTGGCCTTTTCCAGCAAATCGGTAAAAATTATAAAACCGAAATCGCGGCTGTCTCCGGCTAATATTTGGCCCGGATTACTGCCTATCTCTCGATAAAGGCGCACCATCGGGATCCGGGTGTAATTGAGCTCAGCCAAAAGCCACTCTGTCAAATTTTTCGATTCGACAATGGTACAAAAATGATCACGCTGCCCAGCTGCTTGTTTATAGGTGATTCTTTTGATTTTACCGATTAAAAAAGTATGATTGTCTCGTTCATCAATGGAATTGGTGTTCTGGTAATTGAAGGCTATATAATCGCCTTGCATCAGTCCCAACCCGTATCCCTCGATCAAAAAAATAACTTTATTGCCTTGCTTAATGCGAGGCTCAACATTGGTCAGTCGGTGGTTACCCAAAGAATATTCTTTGAGGAAGTTGTGGCAGATAGTGATGCTCATTTTTCTCCTTTCTCTTGGGAATGTTCTGATTTAACTAAAACATGCTTATTAGATTAAATCAAGCCATTTTAACTTGTGGCAAAATTCGCTGCGTGCTAAACTTCTGGTATGGTTAAAAAAGACTGTTATTTTGCATTAATCATCGGCGAGCTGGATGCTTTAATTATTATGTTTTTGGCCCGAAATTTTTCCGGGCAACTGGCGCAAATTTCTTATGCGCAAAGCGTTATCTCTTATATTTGGCTGATTTTGCCCGCCTTGGCCTTTCTGGGTATTATTGTTGCTGATTTTTTGGCCCGCTGGTTAAAAGTCCTTTGGCAATTAGCAAAATTTTTACTCGTCGGAACTTCTAATGTTTTCGTCGATTTGGGAGTTTTGGGCCTTTTACAGTTTGCCACTGGTATCGCTTCGGGTTATTGGTATAGTGTTTTTAAGGCGATTTCCTCATTGGTTTCTATTTTTAACAGCTATTTGTGGAATAAATTTTGGTCTTTTGAGCAAAAAGATAATTCGGAGGCAACTAAAGAGGCGGTTAAATTTTTTGCTGTTGCCGGGAGTGGGATACTTGTTAATAATCTTATTGCTTCTTATCTGGTGAATGTTTTGGGCCCGCAAGGGGAGCTATCCAAACAGGGTTGGGGGATTATTGCCGGGGTAGTGGCAGCTATAATAGTTTTTGTTTGGGATTTTGTAGGGTATAAATTTTTTGTATTCAAAAAATGAGCAATTTAGTTTTATATCGAAAATATCGGCCGTCTAATTTTTCCGATATTGCCGGACAGGAAATTATAACGACTACGCTAAAAAATGAAGTGCAAAACAAAAAGTTTGGGCATGCCTTCCTTTTTTGCGGCTCCCGGGGCACGGGTAAAACTTCTACGGCGCGGGTTTTTGCCAAGGCCATAAATTGCCTTAACCCTAAAAAAGGCGAGCCATGCAATGAGTGCGCTAATTGTATTGCTATTAATGATGGCCGGGCTATTGATCTGATAGAGATCGACGCAGCTTCCAATACTAGCGTGGATAATGTGCGCGAGCTTATCGATGGTATCCGTTTCGCCCCGACTTACCTCAAATACAAGGTTTATATAATTGACGAATGCCATCAAATGTCCAAAGCCGCGCTCAATGCTTTGCTTAAGACATTAGAAGAGCCGCCTGCGCATGCCGTTTTCATTTTGGCCACGACTGAACTGCATAAAGTTATCCCGACAATTCTTTCTCGTTGCCAGCGTTTTGACTTTCGAAAAATTACCGCCAAAGATATTGCCGATACTTTGGAGCAAATAGCAAAAAAGGAAGAGATAAAAATATCGCGTGAGGCGCTCGAGCTTGTGGCTCAGAACGGCCAAGGCAGCCTGCGGGATGCCGAGGTTTTGCTTGATCAGGTGCGGACTTTTTCTAGGAAAAGCGAAATTACCCCCGAGGATATCAAAGGGATTTTAGGCTTGATAGATGTTAAAGTTATCGCTAAATTTTTAGATTTCCTTTTGGCCAAAGATGCCAAAAGCGCCATTGGTTTTTTGGCGGAAATTATGGATAATGGTTACGACCCAAACGAATTTGCCAAGGATATCATTGATTATTTGCGCCAAGCTATGCTTTTGAAAGTTGATAAGCGCAGTTTTGAACCGATTATGGCGAATTTCTCCAAGGAGGATTTGCTTAAACTTAACGACCAGATTATCCAGCTCAGCCAAGGTCAGATTTTTAACCTTATTACGGCTTTTCTTGACGCCAAAAATCAAATAAAGTTTAGCCCCATCGCCCAGTTGCCAATTGAGCTAACTGTGGTAAAATTTACCAGCGGCATTAATAATTAGAATTCAGTAGTCTAAAAATAGAAAACCAAAGGAGGAAAGATGATCGAAGGTGAGAGAGATGAGAGAGTAGCTGTTTTGGACTATGCTGGTCCAGATGATTTTTTGAAAAATGCTTTGGCAAGGAAGGTTGGTATTATTGTTTGCGGAGAAAAAGTGTTTGGGAAGATTGCCGCAGATGTTGACTATTTCAGCAGGTTTTTTGCCTCTGAGCCAAAACATTCTTGGCTGGTTCCCGATGAATCTCAAGAGGGAGGGCTAGTTTTTAGTGATGAAGCCAAGCTCCGGATAGCTCAAGGGGAAAAACTTATCGTTTGTTTGTCTGACGACGGTTCAGACTTGGAAGAGCATCGGCGAATTATGGCCCATCTAGACCAAATGCGCGCCAAGGTTGTATATTTGGTTAAGGTTCGATAGCGCCAATCGGCGCTTTTTTGTTGCCAAAATTACTTCTTTATGCTATATTTCATTGCAATATTGCGGGATCGTCTAATGGTAGGACATCGCCCTTTGGAGGCGAGTATCTTGGTTCGAATCCAAGTCCCGCAACAAAAAAGAAAAGGCTCTAAAAGGGGTCTTTTCTTGTTTGTTTAGGAACTAGGGACTTGGATTCGAACAAAAAGCCTTTGCTTTAGCAAAGGCAGAGGGGATCGGGGAGATTTTGGAAACTGGTTAGCTTGCTATTGTTTTTAAGGAATGCGATAATAATAAAAATATGGAAAATCAACAAAATAGCCCCAATCAGGCAATGCCAGAAGCTGCTGCGGCGACCTCTGATAATCCAAAATTTCCCTCATTTCCAGAAATTTGGAAAGCAGCATGGGTTGCCTATAATGCAAAAAAGTGGCAGCTAGTCGCCATGTCTTTGGCATTTTTCGGTTTAAGTTTTTTATTTTCCGGGCTTCCTCGATTTTTTATTAAACTGGCCGAACCGCAAAAATTGACGGTAACGACTTTTCCGGCTTTTGTGGGCACGGCCGGAGCTTCTGGAATTCTTGACTTGCTAGGGGTTTATCTGGGTCTGGCAGGAGGTGCGGCTATTTTTTATATTCTGAGTAAAAGGAATTCCAATCCTAAATTTTCCGAGGCTTTTATTTTTGGATTGCGCAAAGGCTTCTGGATTTGGCTGGCTTCTTTAATTATCAGCATTATAACCGGGATTGGATTTTTGTTTTTTATAGTCCCGGGTATTATTTTTTCTTATTGGTTTGTTTTGACGGCCCTTATTATCGTTGATAAGGATACAGACACTTTTAATGCCATAGGATTGAGTAAAAAATACATGGAGGGTAATATCGGTGCGGTATTTATGCGCCAATTTCTTTTGGGGTTGGTTTGCTTGGGAGTTGGGCTTGCTTTGGGCATATTCTTTGCGATTTTGTTAGCTATCCCGGTTTTGCAGATTGTCGCGGTGTTTATTGTGCCCTTGATTCTTTTCCCGGCTCTGATAATTATTGCTCCATTTTTTTCCGCCTTTCATTTTGTGCTTTACGAAAAAATTCGTGACGCCAAAGAAGCCGGGAAATCATTTGCCAAATCCCATGATTTTATTTGGATGATTATAATTTCTGTTTTTCAATGGATACTCATAGCATTTTTTACTTTTGTATTAATTCTGGGCTTGGTCTCTTGGGCCCAAAAGAATATTAAATCGGATAATATTCTGGGCAGTTTAGACGCGACCCAGCTTATAAGTAGTGCCCAAGTTTACAAAGGTGAGCACAATGGGAGTTATGCCGGTTTTAATTGTTCTGTAAATGAGGCTACAAAAAAAGTATGCGATGATTTTTTGAAAAATTCCGGTAAGGAACCCGGAATTAATGTTTCCGGCGATGGGCAAGCTATATGTATTGAGGCGGCAAATTACTGTGTTGATAATAATTTGCAAAGCGGGGAGGGAACCTGCACGCCTGATTCCAAATGCAATGCCTCGCCGGCAAAAAATTCTGACTTGGGCTCCAGTGTCAAAGATTATTTTGAAAAGCTTGTCGATTAATTTTTGTTTATTAAAAAGACCCCGGTTCTGCATACGCAGAGGCGGGGTTTTGTTTTAGTCGTAGTAACCAAGTGCTTCAAGCCCAGGGAGCGTTTCGCCAGCCACAAAGTCTAGGAAGGCGCCGCCTCCGGTAGAGAGGTATTTGATAGTGAGGTTGTTTTCTGCAATTACGCTGTTTGTTTCTCCGCCGCCGCCGATAGTATAGGCGCGTTTATTGTCGGCAATCAAGCGAAGCAGATTAACAGTACTTTGATTGCGGCCATTCTCGAAGAATCCTGCTGGGCCATTAAACATAATGGTTTTTGCCTGTTTGATATAGGGGCTAAAGCTTTCTACCGAGTCATCATCAATGTCATAGACGTCAAGGTTTTCGCAAGCCGTTTTGAAGTACTGATAGCCCATTGCTAGATTATTAACTAGCTCGGGGGTGATTTTAGCCTCTGGCGAAATTGCTGCTTTGTAAGCCATTTGAAAACGCTCTTCGAGGGAGTCATTGTCTTTGACGGTGTCGCGGTGGTTTTCATGATAAATTCTGCCGCGAGCAATGTGCAATTTGGGATTAAAGATGTCGACAGATTTGATAATGTCGATTATTTCTGGATTAGGCATCGGTCCCATGAGGGTCATACCATAAAAGCGGGCAAATTCGCGGGCGAGTTTGCCAATCAGGAAAACATCAGGGGAATTACCTTTCTCATCGTGGCGATCAAGGAATTTCTTGATGACTTTGCTCTTTGTGGAGAGTTTGGAACCGCCGATAAAAACCGCCATAGGATAGGTGGGGTGGTCAATAAGGCGGTATTGTAGAGTGTTGACTTCTTTGCGTAAAAGAGAACCGCTAGTTACGCAATTTTTTGGAAAGTAGTTTACAATCCCGTGAACCGAAGCATGTTTGCGATGGCAGACACCGAAAGCGTCGTTGCAATAAATATCGCCAAGGCTCGCTAAAGCTTTGGCAAATTCCGGATCGTCCTTTTTTTCGCCCTTATCCTTGCGCAGATTTTCCATAAGAAGGATCTGGTCGGGCTTAGCGTTGTTTTCTATAAATGTTTTGGCTGGATCGCCGATGCATTCTTCGCAATGGATTGGGCGGATGCCCAAGATGGTTTCCAAGTCATCAAGTAAAACTTTGGTGGTTTGGAAACTTCCAGGAGAAGAGGGCTTTTCCTTTCCTTCATCGTCGGAAAAGTGGGTAAAGAGAATTGGTATCCCACCATTCATGATTATATACTCGATTGTTGGCGCCACGCGTGTAATTCGATAAGTGTCGCGCAATTCTATTGAGCCGTCAGGCAAGGTCTTTAGGGGGACGTTGCCATCGAACCGTAGAATTACTTTTTTGCCTTTTACGTCAACATTTTTGAGATGTTGTGCAAACATTTGGCCTCCTTTGGCTTGAATATTTATTTGTATAGAATGCTACGCGTCGTATACCATAATCGAATCATAAACGCAAATGGACATTTGACTGATATTTTGGTCCTGCTATGCTTGAACAGGACTTTATAACCATCATATAAGGAGGAAGATATATGGCAGAAAGGCAAGGAATATACGCACGATTTCCCGTTGCAGTCCGGCAAATAAGCGAAGATTGCCGAAGGGTTCTGAAAAAACACCATTGTCGCATTGTTGCCGGTTTGGCTGATGGTATTACATGTTACCGGGGCCTACGATTGCTTAATGGGCGCGCAGTCTATTGGAATGGTTTAAGCGGTTTGATTCGTAACTCCGATGGGCAAATTGTCGTTGATTTGGAAATTTTCAAGCTGCCGATTGCGGGTTATAGGCTTACGGTTCGCGAAAGACCTTTACGTTTTTTGGAATTTTTTGAGGATAATCTCATTGATCCAAAATCAGTGCGCGCTGTTTTATTTGAGCATGGTAGTGTGGCTTTTGAAAGCGATGTGTTTTTAATCGGCAATAGCCATTTGGATATAGCTAAAGCTAATTGCCTTAGGCAAGCCCGGAAGTGGTTTGCGGCCAATAGAAAAAATCTTGATTTTGCAGAAGTTAAGATAAAATAGCGCCCCAAGGCGCTTTTTGTAAGGAGGAGAAATGAAAAAAAATTGGGCGTTCTGGACGGTTATCCTCGCTTTGCTTATCTTTGTATCCGGGATATTTATCGGATTAAATTGCGAGTGTAAGGGCGGAGCATCAGTGCAGTATTATTATGATAAAGCGTATTTGCCTGCTTTGCTGGCGCAAATCGAGTCGGCCCGGGCCAGTATTGATGTCGAGCTTTATAATATCAATAATTTCCCTCAGACCATTGCGGCTTTGAAAGCGGCTTCACGAAGGGGCGTTTGCATTAGGATTTTAGCCGACAACCAAGGGGCGAATGATCCGGATAATAAAAACGGAACAGGCTTGCCTGAAAATGTTCTTGAGGAGGCAGGAGTATGCGTGCGTTGGGAAAATAGTTCTCGGACCATGCATCGCAAACTTTGCATAATTGACCGGTCGGTCATTTGTTGCGGTTCTCATAATTGGACTCGCAATGGTTTTGAGAATAATGCCGAAATCAGCAACATATTTTTTGAGCCGGCTTTAGCCACGGAACTTTTGAAGGAATATGAGATAGACTGGGCGCAAGCTCAAGAGGAATATGGTGTGCAAAAATAACCCATTAGCCGGGAGGCAATGGGTTTTTCTGATGTTAAACGGGGTGGACCTAACCAGAATCGAACTGGTGTTTCCTCATTGCAAATGAGGTGTTCTACCACTAAACTATAGGCCCAGCGCCAGCTGCCAAAGCAGTTGGCGAATTCAAAAGGCAGAATTGATAAAGTATAGTTTGCCACAGAATCTGATGTGGGCGCGGAAGGAATCGGACCTACGACCTCCGTCTTATCAGGACGGCGTTCTACCACTGAACTACGCGCCCAAACTTACGTTATACATCTTAAACATTTTTAAGGGTTTTGGCAAGCCTCAGGCCTGGAAAATTGCCAAGATAAAGAAAATAGTGTAGTTTAAGGATAGAAAATTCAAACAAAAAGAAAGAGAGGGGCTAATGGTAAAAAAGAAATTTATCATTGCGGAAGTGTTGAAAAATCTCGACTCGGGTCGATTTAACCTTTTAGTTTGCACCCAGGCATTCAAAGACAAGTATTACGATGAAATTGATTTTCGACGCGAAGATGGCCCGACTGCCTGTGTTGTTTTTAATACAGAAGAAGGGACTGTCGGGGTAGTCGACTACAACAAGCTGATGGACAAAAAAGTGCTTGTTATCAATAGCGAACCAAATCCGGAAAAACGTGAGGAGTTTTCAGATATGGCCGCCAAGGTTTTCGACATTTACCGCCCCAAGGCCTTTAAGGTCTTAGTCATCGATCTCCAATAACAACCCGCCCTAGCGGGTTTTTGCATTAAAAAACTGCCAAAGCGATGCCGTTTAAGTCGGGGCTTAGTTGACAAAATCGGTGATAAATATAAAAAGAAATATGGCCCAAATACGGAAAAAAGACAAATATGCCCATTTGGTGCAACCCAGGCAGGAGTGGGACTTTCATGATTTAGGCGAGGATATTAACCCGCAAACGATAATGAGCCGGACTTTGCGCGCCATTATGGATGCTAAGCAGCAATCGTTTCCGACAATTAAAATAATTACCGGTCGGGGTATTCATTCAAAAAATGGCCCAGTAATCAAGCCGATAGTTTTGAAGTATTTAGACATGCTTCAGAAGCAAAAAGTTATTAAGAGTTATAAATTTGATACGGCTTTTGGCAGTGGCCCCAATGATGGGGCGATAATTGTTAAAATCAGCTGATCTTAGGATATTGCGATGTTTCTAGCTTATTTTCCAATCAGAAGTTGAGTATTTTGTGCTGTGGATAATTGATTTGCCCCCTCAAAAGTCGAGGGTAGAATTAGATAAAGGTCGCTTTTACAAACTAAGGTAGTTAATAATAGTCAAATTAAACATTATGGACAGCAAACAAGTCCTTAAGATAATTGGAATTTTACTCATTATAATGGGCGCTTGGTTCATTTTGGCCCTTTATATGCCCGCCATTCCAATGTTTGGCATAGTGGCTCCTTTATGGTACGGAATCGTGAAGTTGCTCATTGGTATTTGGGCCTTTATGGCGGCAAAGTAACAGATGTGAAAGCGACAATTTAATAGTAAGCTAAGCCCCGCCTCTAAGGCGGGGTTTTGACAATCATTTATTTGCTGTTATGCTGAGCCGCACATTACAAACACAAGGAGGATAAATGGTAATCGGAATTGATTTGGACGGAGTGGTTTTCGACACGCTTGGCCGCTTTCGGCAGTGGTGCAGTGGGGAAAAAATCAGTAATTTTTGCGACACTTGGATGGTTTGTGATTTGAAAAATTTAGTGCCTGAGCATTTTGATAAGATACATAACACTTTCCGCCAGCCGGAATTTATCCAGACCATTGGTTTTATGCCCGGAGCCAAGAGAGCAATCAGGGAAATGCTCCAATGCGACCACCATCAAATCAAGGCTATTAGCGGGCGAGCCGAAGAGGTTGCGGCGATAACACGCTCGGTTTTAGCTGGGGTTTTGGAGCCGCAAAATATTTATCTAGTTGGTTGGAAAAATCGCGCTCAGGCTAAGGTTGAGCTTTGCCAGCAATTAGGGATAGAAAATTTTGTGGAGGATGATCCCAAAGTTGCCAAGGCTTTAGAAGGGGTTGGTATAAAGGTTTATCTTTTCGATCAAAGTTATAACCAAGACCTTGCGGATATCGAAAGAGTCCATAATTGGGGCGAAATCCGCAGCAAATTCAGAGAATTAAATTAATACGGCGTTAAGCCGTTTTTTTGTCAGCCAAAAAGCGATATAATAAGAAAAAGTATGAATAATATAGGCGTCATAAGTATTTTGCTTTCCAAAAGGGAAAGCAATGCGGAAAAACTAAATAAAATTTTGACTGATAACAGCGGGATTATTCGGGTGCGCGCCGGTTATAACCTTGAGCCCAAATGTGTTGCGGATTGTTTGGGGGTTATTACTTTAATTTGCGATGCGCCAGAAAATGAGATAATTTCTCTCAAGGAGAAGATTGACTCGATTAACGAAGCTAAAGTCGAAGTGACGATTTTAGCCTAAATAAAGAACCCGCCGGTTATGGCGGGATTTTTTTTAAGGAGGGTTAAGGGGTGATAATTTCGCCCAATTCAGAAATGTTTGGCTGAGCAGTCATCGGTTCTTTCGGGTATTCGACACCGTTTTTGAGCCCAAGTGCAGAAAGGGCTTTGCTTCTTTCATCGGGTGAAGTTAGAGCTTGCAAGTCGTTTTTAGAAATTTCTCGGCCCTCAAAGATAGTACAAAAATTTTTAATCGATTTTTCTTCTCCGGCAGCCACAAGACGCAACCAAATGGTATTTTTGGCTGTTTCATTGTACTTTAATGATCCTTGTTCAAGAAGATGGCAGAATGCTTCAACCTTGCGGGAAAAAAGCGCGTGGACGCCCAGTTCGATGAGTTCGTTCTGGCTGAGGTCGCGGTGCAGCAATTTGGCGTTAACAATGGCGCTTGATGCGTTACCTTTAACAATGGCCTCCTGCAAATCAGCTTCAAAAAGTTTTTTGGATTCCTGCATATTTCCTCCTATTATGAAGTTTTGAAAGTTTTAACAATTTACACTAAATAGTGTTTTTGGTCAAGTTCTAAAATATAAAATTTTAGGATATAATATCGCTATGGCTGAAGGTCTTGTGCAAAAACTAAAATTTTGGCGCGACGCGCAGGCTCAAGCTGAGGGCGTGCCTTATTACATGGTTTTGAAAAATACCACTTTGCTGGAAATCTCCCAAGCGCACATTGCCAATACCGAAGATTTAGCGAAAATCAGCGGCTTAACCGCCAATAAGATTTCCAAATATGGCAAAAAGATTCTCGAAATCGTTTTGGGCGCCTCTTCAACTACGGCCGATGAGCAAAGCCACGAGGATAATAAAGCTCTGCCCGTCAGCTTATTTTTGGATTTTGTTAATGGGGGCTTGGCGCAGTTTAAGGGCCGGGTTTTGGGCGAGGTGAGCAGTGCCAAAGTGCAGGGTCGGGCCATGTATTTTACAATTAAGGATAAAAACGACCAATCAACCTTGGATTGTTTTATCTGGTTGGCACAATACGAAATGTGCGGGGTTAATATGCAGGTTGGTATGGAAGTTATAGTTACCGGAACTCCCAATATTTATAAACCCAGCGGGCGTTTTTCTTTGCGTGCCGAAACTGTAGAATTGGTGGGCGAGGGCGCCTTAAAAAAAGCTTATGATGAGCTAAAAGCCAAGCTTGAGGCCGAAGGGATTTTTGCCCTTGAGAAAAAACGGCCCTTGCCCGAATATCCGCAAAAAATCGGCCTGATAACTTCTAAAACCGGCGCGGTTATTCATGATTTTTTGAATAATTTGGGGCGTTTTGGCTATAAAATAAAATTTTATGATTCGCGGGTCGAGGGGCAGGTGGCGGTCAGTGATTTAATCGGTGCGGTGAAATATTTTAAGAAGCAGGAAATTGATTTGTTGGTGATTATCAGGGGTGGCGGCTCGTTGGAATCGCTGCAGGCCTTTAATAATGAAATGCTAATTCGCGAGGTTTGCGATTTTCCGGTTCCCGTTATTGCCGGCATTGGTCATGATAAAGATGTGCCGTTAATCTGTTTAGCGGCAGACCTTGCCCCTTCAACGCCCACGGCTTGCGCCCGGGCCATTAATAAAAGCTGGGAGCAGGCTATGAGCAAAATTGAAATTCTCCGCCGCGATCTTATCAACGGGTTTTCTGTGAATTTATCCGAGAAAAAAGAATTTATCCGCCAGAGCAGTGAAATCATAAAATCATATTTTGAAGATTTTTTTGAGAAATTCCGCAAAGTGCAGGAAGGCTTGGCGCGTTGCGCTATCCAAATTGGTTTTGCCCTTGGCCAGCTTAAGGAAAGACTAGAAAGTTTTTCGCGCTCCCTGGCTGCTTTTAACCCTGAAAGGCTGTTGTCTTTAGGTTATAGTATTTTGCGGCAACAGGGCCAGGTTGTAAAAAGCATCAAGCAACTAGAAATCGGGGCGCAAATTGATGTCCAGTTGCAAGACGGAACATTACAAGCCTCTGTCAACCATAAAAGTTCACACCAAAAATAAATTATTATTCATAAAATAAATTATTAGTATGGCAAAAAATGCAACAAATCTGAATGACTCGCTCAAAAAGCTCGAAGAAATCGTTAAGTGGTTTGAGAGCCAAAAAGAGGTAGATGTTGAGGCTGGCCTTAGCAAAGTTAAAGAGGGGGCTAAACTGATTAAAGAAAGCCGCGAGCGCTTAGGCGAGATAGAAAATGAATTTGAAGAAATTAAAAAACAAGTGGAGGAATGATATTTGCGGCTTTGGATTTTTTTATATTTTTCGGGTTAATTTTGGCGCTTAATTGGCTCTTAAAAAAATGGCCCCTTGTTTGGCGGATATTTTTACTTTTGGCGAGTTATGTTTTTTATGGTGTTTGGGGCTGGAATTTTGTTGTTATCTTGATTGGTCTATCAGTTTTTAATTGGCTTTTTGGTATTTATATCCAGCGCAGCCACAAATACCGCAAAATTTTTTTGGCTTTGAGCGTTGGGGGTAATTTGGCGATTTTGCTGTATTTCAAATACTATGATTTTTTTCGCACGGCTTTGGAACAGGCATTTGTAAAATTTGGCTTCAAACCTTCTTTGGCGGTTTTATATATTGTTTTGCCGGTTGGCTTATCTTTTTATATTTTTCGTGCAATTTCGTATTGCATAGATATTTATCGGAAAAAGTATGAGCCGGAAAAGTCTTTGCTCGATTTCACGCTTTACATGGCCTTTTTCCCTCAGCTGTTAAGTGGGCCGATTGCGCGGGCCGATCAGTTTTTGCCCCAATTAAAAAACGGCGGGGCCAAAAATATCAGCAATCCCGGTCAGCACATTTTTTCTATTCTAATGGGGCTTTTTAAGAAATTAGTGGTTTCTAGTTGGCTGACTATTTTGGTAGTCGATAATGTTTTTGCCGTGCCCGCCAATTATGGCACTTTTGAGTCGCTTTTGGCCGTTTTGGCATTTACTTTGACTATTTATTGTGACTTTTCCGGCTATAGCGAGATTGCCATTGGTGTTGCCGGGCTTTTGGGGTTTGAGTCGCCGATAAATTTTGACTATCCGTATCTTTCGCGTAATATCCAAGATTTTTGGCGGCGGTGGCACATTTCGCTCTCTTCATGGTTTCGCGATTATTTATACATTCCGTTAGGGGGCAATCGGGTGGGAATGTGGCGATATTATTTTAATTTATTTTTAGTGATGGTTGTTTCCGGGCTCTGGCATGGAGCGGGGTGGCCTTTTGTCATCTGGGGCGCTTGCCATGGCTTGGGCAGCGTATTTTATGCCCTTACGCACCATAATAAAAAGACGAAGTATTTTTTGCCCTGTATTGCATGGATTTTTAATTTCCTCTTCGTGGCTTTAGCTTGGATATTTTTCCGCTCTCCGGATTTAGCCACGGCCACCGAGATGTTTGGTGCCTTGGCTCGTTTCCGCTTTGCTTTTGACCCCGCTTTGACCGGTGCGGTTTGGTATTTAGTGTTGGGGGCGCTGCTTGTCGCGACCGAAAAAGCGATTAAGGAAATTTTTTGTGATTTTTATGCCGCCTCAGAGCAATGGCTAAGGCCGATTACCATCGCTCTTTTGGTGATATTGATTGTGGAGCTTTCACCTTCGCTTATACCGCCATTTATTTATTTCAGTTTTTAATTATGGAAAATAAGGCTATGGATAAAAAAGATTTGGGAGTTATTATTGCGGCATATATTTTAATTCTGGTTATGGCGGTTTTTTTTCAGGCGCAAAAGTTTTATTTTTGGGAGGAAAATATGAAGTTCTCTTACTTTAAGCCGTGGCTTTCACCATGGCTTGCAGGAGTTGCCAAATTTTCTCCAAAGGCATTAGGCAAAGAAACTTGCCAGTGCAAATGCCCGGCTGACGCGCCAACTGCTGTTAAAAAAGAAATTGGCGCGCCTTTTACAATTTTGATTGCCGGAGATTCTTTTGTAAATGGCGGAGTGGGCGTGGAATTAGAGCGGGCCTTGCTTGGCTGCGTCTCGACAACTGTTTATCGCACCAGTAAACCTTCTACTGGCCTTTCTAGGCGCGATTATTTTGATTGGCGGGAGGAGATTAAGGAACTATTGGCTTTACGCCAGCCAAATGTAGTTTATGTCATGTTTGGGGCTAATGACGGGCAAGGAATACCATTGGAGGGTAATAAAGCGGTATATTATGGCACGCCCGAATGGGATAGCTTGTATTTCTCCAGGGTATCGGAGTTCATGGATATTTTAAGCAAAGAAAATGTCGAGGTTTTTTGGATAGGCAATCCGATTGCCAGAAGCAGCGATTATCGTGAAAAAATGGAAAAACTCAATTCTATTTATGCATCGAGCTCCGCCAAATACGAAAATATTAAATTTATTTCCCTTTGGGAAACGCTTAAGGATAGTAAGGGGAATTATTCTGATTATTTGCCTGACAATAAAGGTGTAATGCGTTTGGCGCGGGAAAGCGACGGTATCCATGTAACCGATTTTGGCGGAATAATAACAAGCAAGGAAATTATCTTAAAAGTGCAGCAAGTAATTCCTTTGGCTTGCCCATAATTAATGGTGTGCTATAAGAAGGGCAGGAGTTTGAAAATCTAAACACTAAAGGAGGTATTAATTGACCGATACTTATCAGGGCTCCAGTGAAGCGGAGGAAAAAAATGAGTCACTGATTTTTAATGTGACTCAGAGCGAACTTAGGAATATTAAGAAACAATTTTTTCTAAAACGCTCACATTGTGAATTTACGGAACTGCTGGGTGCTCTTAGTTCCAAAATTTCTGAAGATTCCCAGCGCGACAAAAAGCTCTCGACGGCCAGAGTTAATACGCCAATTACGTTCCGGTGTGACGATGACCGTGTCGAGGTTTTAGCAAAAATCGACTTACGCGATGGAGGGGTGGGGAAAAGGTATTTTCGCCGCCTAGCCAATGAGCCGGGAGCGATTCTGCCTTTGCCGGTATCCAATGATGTTTTCAAGATGATTAAACATCATTTCGCCGGCCCGGGAGCTGAGAATAAGGTGATGGAGATTGGCAAGATTATCAGTGCAATGCGCTCGCCCGATCCCGAGAAGACATTTTATGATATTTATGCCAATGCGCCTTGCGCTTTTATCTCAGAAAAAGGCGAGAGGCTTTTGGCGTATTATAAGTGGTCACTGGATGGTTTTCGGCGTGTGCGTGAGCCTGTAAGTAACCCGGGCAATATTCTGGATAGCATCAAAGGTTTTGGCGAGCTAGCGCCCCAAAATGAAGGACAGGCCTTTTACTATGCCTTTATGAAATGTGGCGATATTACAGCCGTTTATGCCGATGGTGCAGCGGGCAGCGGAAAGACTATTTGTGCCTTGAATGCCGGCATCCTTTATAAATTACCGACTGTGCGCGTTTTGCGGCCAACAAAAGAAGGTGGCGATGACCTCGGATATAGAAAAGGCGGTTTGCAGGAAAAATTCGGGCCGTTTTCCATGGTTGTTTATGACCTGATGTATAAGGTTTTGAAACTCGACCCCCATGAATATCCGCTCATGATTACCGAAGAAGAGCTTTACAGCCGAAAAGAAAATGGCAACGGTAACGGCAATGGCAATAAGGCAGGCGAGCTCAAAGAGGCTGAACAGGCACTTAAAGCTAAAAAGACAGTAATCATTGATGTGGTCAATTTCATGCAGGGCCGAAACCTTATCGATGAATTTATCGTTGTTGATGAGGCACAGAACATCAGCCATAGCGATTTGAAAATGGTTATGACCAGGGGATTAGGCCGAACGCGTTTTGCCTGCGTAGGGGACTCAAGCCAGTGGCAACGCAAAAATACCGGGGATAGTAGCAGCGGATTTTTGCACCACAAAAAAAGATTGGCTGGGGTTAATTCTGTGGCATGTATTAACTTGCCGGTTTGCGTCAGAAGTGACTTTGGCATGGAGCTTCAAGCCGAGATTTACTAATAGCTTGCCTTTGGCGAGCTTTTTTATTTGTGCAAATATCTAAACTGTGATAATTTGAAATAATATGGAGCAAGATAATACCCAATTCACGCCGCTATCTGTTGGCGCGCCCAAGCCGGAAACTGCGCCAATAGTGGCAGAGGTTGTAAAACCTAAAATCAAATATGAGGATTTTGCTAAAATTGAATTAAAAGTAGCGAAGGTTTTGACCGCGGAGCGCAAAGAAGGCAGCGAAAAACTTTTGCGTTTGAAAATTAGTTTAGGCAATGAAGAGCGGATAATTTTAGCCGGCATTGCCAAAGCCTATGAACCCGAGGCGCTCGTAGGCAAAGAATTAGTGGTTGTAGCCAATTTGGAACCGCGCAAAATGATGGGCGAGGAATCTAATGGGATGCTTCTGGCAGCCACGGGCAGCGAAGGCGTTGCTATTGTTTTGCGCCCCGAGCGTGAGGCCGGGGAAGGTGCCACTATTAAGTAATTATATTTTAATATGCCAACATCTAATAGTAGATTACCCGGAGTCGGCTTAGCCTTGGGTGGCGGCGGGGTACGCGGCTATGCGCATATCGGTGTTTTGCGGGCCTTAGAGGAGGGTAATATCTCGATTAACTTTATTGCCGGGGTAAGTGCCGGGGCTTTGGTGGGAGCACTTTATGCTAAATACAAGAGTGCCGATACTGTGCAAAAAATAATTTTTTCCTCCAACTGGCGGAATTTTTTTGGCGCAGGGGACATTTCTCTGGCTGGCGGTCTGGTTAAGGGACAACGGCTTGAGGGTTATCTTCGCGAAGTGTTAGAGGACACATCTTTTGCCGAGCTTAAAGTGCCGTTTAAGGCCATTGCGACCGATTATGAAACCGGTGAACGGGTGGAGATAATGGAGGGCAAGGTAGCGCCCGCTATCCATGCCAGCGCGGCTTTTCCTTTTGTTTTTGAGCCTGTTTTATGGCAAGAGAGGCGGCTTTATGACGGAGGAATGAGCGACCCGGTGCCTTGCGATACTTGCCGCGGTTTGAGTGATATAAATATTGTCATAGGGGTCAATTTGGATAACCAGAGCACACTATTAAAAACAATGGGACAAGGACAGAATATGGTTACCTCTGGTGTGCGGGCCATCGAAACGCTTAAATATCGCCTTTCAAAGGACTGTTTGAAATTGGCCGATGTAATTGTTGAGCCGCAAGTTGGGGAATATGGCATCTTTGATCTAAAATCCTTGGTGCAGAAAAATATGCTGCAGATTATTAATGAGGGCGAAGTGGCAGGCAAAGCGGCGGTCCCGCAAATCAAAAAATTAATTGAAGAAATAAGTAAAAAATAATGGAGATATTACACGCAATAATTTTGGGAGTAATCGAGGGCTTAACAGAGTTTCTTCCGATTTCTAGCACCGGGCATATGATTTTAGCCGGAGAACTTTTGAAATTGGGTAACTCGGAGTTTTTGAAAACTTTTGAAATCGCCATCCAGTTTGGCGCTATCCTTTCAGTTGTGATTTTGTTTTGGAAAAAGTTTTTTTCCAATTTGGCTGTGCTTAAGAGGGTGATTGTCGCCTTTATCCCAACTTCTATTATTGGGCTTTTGCTTTACAAAACACTTAAAACGGTTTTATTGGGTAACGCTTCAGTGGTTTTGTGGTCTTTATTTTTAGGCGGTTTATTTTTGATAATCTTTGAAAAATTCTATAAAGAAAAAGATGATCCAACTTGCGGGCTGGAATGTATCAGTTACAAAAAGGCAGCGCTTATCGGTGTTTGCCAATCCGTGGCTATTATCCCCGGAGTTTCGCGTTCCGCCGCCACGATTTTGGGCGGTTTAGCCTTAGGAATAAAGCGCGAAGAGATTGTTGAATTTTCTTTTTTGCTGGCTGTGCCCACTATGGCCGCGGCCACTGGATACGATCTCTTAAGAAGCGCCCCGCAATTTTCCAATTCGGACTTAGGGGTTTTGGCTGTGGGATTTTTAGTATCTTTTTTGGTGGCCTGGGCGGCAGTGAAATGGCTTATTGGTTATGTGCAGAAAAATAATTTTACCGCGTTTGGTTGGTATCGGATAATTTTGGCCATAGTATTTTGGTTTCTGGTAATGCGTTAAAAAAATAAAAAGACCCTCCGGCGTTCGCGGGAGGGTTTTTTGTTATTGGTTTTAGCTTAACAAATTTTGCTGCTAAAAATATTTCACTGAAACAATTAGCCGAAGATACATTTGGCAGAAATTTTTTACAGCCCTGCACAGGAGTTGCGCCGCAACGATCCAATTTTATATTTGGGCACAATAATTGTTTGGCCATTGTCCAGCTTCACATAGTAGAGGCCTCTACGGACAACCCGAGAACTTGGCGCAATACGCCCCTTATACCCCCCATAGTCGCCATATCTAATAATTACTCTTTGTCCACTTCGAAACAGCATTTAATGACCTCCTTGCGTATTTTATTATTAATAAAGCAGGATAATGCAAATAATAAAAATTGTCAAAATGCTTAATATTTTAGTATTGCGGTCACATAGGGGACACATAGGGGACAATCATGAGTAAATTCGAGCTCTGAAATTCACATATCCAAATGCCTAAAAAGTGATAAATTACAAGGGCAAAAATCAAAACAACGGATTAGAGGACAGATAGAGGACATCGATAGTATTTTGTCCCTTGTGTAAAATCCAAATTATCATTGTGTTATAAGGGAATATCGAGAATTTGACACCCTGTGGAAAACTCTTGACAGGCGGACGGAAACCCTATACTATTTTAGCCATAAAGCATATATAAAACGCAAGCTTAAGTGTGGGTAAAAATGACCCCAAACGCCGCCTCATAACAGATGGCGGTAGGCTGTGCGTGTTTGCAAATTGGTAGGATAATGATGTATACATTTTCCCTAAACAATTTGTCGGTAAAATCCGGGCCATCGAAAATGTCGCTGGCTTTTTGTTTTTAATTGGGACATTTTATGAAGAAAATTCAGGATAAAATTTATTCGGTTTGGAAATTTTTGGGCGGCTATCGCTTTTTGGCTTTGCTTTTAGTGTGCTTAATTGCTTCATTGGCCATCAAGGGCACGATTGGCTTTTATGCCGACGTGGAGAATTCCCGTGACAACCAGTTTGTGGCCGGTATGATTGACCTCAAAGTCGGCGATAGTAATTCTCGTTTTAACACTACCAGTGTGGCGGGCTGGCCCTTGAGTGATTTGACTTTTGAAAAGTTTTTCGATTTTTCTAACATCAAGCCCGGGGACAGCGGTGCCGACCAAATTGATTTGAGCGTGCAGAGTAATCCATCGTGGCTTTGCGGCCAACTTAAACTGACGGCTAACGACGAGAACGTAACGCAGGATCCGGAATTCAAGGAGGGCGATTTGCTTGATGACCCCAATAATTTATTTGATGGAGAGTTGGCACAGGAAATCAGCTTCATTGCCTATGCCGACAATAACAGCAATGGCATTCCCGAGCTTGGGGAGATAATTTTGCAGGGCAAAGGGAATAGTATTTCTACTTCGGGGACACCAGTGGCTTTGGCCGATGCCAACAAAAATGTCTGGGATATAAACGGCCCGGTCGCTGCCGGCCTCACCAAGAGCATTAAAAAAATCTGGTGCTTGGGAAATTTTCGCGAGGACTTTTCTTGCGACGGAGTCAATGTTTCTAATTTGGCGCAAAGCGACATGTTAAAGGCTGATATTGCTTTTTATGCCGTGCAGCAGAGGAATAATCTTAATTTTATTTGTAATAATTTTGATACGCCCAGTACCTCTACCACTTCCACTGGCAACCAGTATGTGATTTGCAGTTCGGTTACTTGGCAATGCCGCGCCACTCAGAAATTTGCTTCCCGCGAAGCGTGCCGTGCTGCCAACCAAACGGAGTGCTATGACAGCCTTTTGCAATGCTCGCCAAATTGCAATAACGATCATCCGGAGCCCCGGAGATATTTTTCCTGTAATTTGGCCAGCGAAGGTTGCAGCCAAACCGCTTTGTATGAGACTAGTCATCAATGCGAATTGGCCACCAATGGTGTTTGCTATGAGAACGTAGAAGCCTGCACGGCTGTTTGCCAAGTTCCCAAATATCAATATTACGCATGCGACACGACCAATAAGATTTGTGGCCAAACCGCTTTTTACCAGAACCAGCAAGAATGCCAAACCCAAACCGGCAAAACATGCTATTTGACTTCCGAGGCCTGCAATACAGTTTGCCAACCGCCGAAATATTATTTTTATAATTGTATTAATCCGGAAGCCAATACGTGCGCTAAAACTTCGGAGCAATATACTTCCAAACAGGCTTGCGAGCTGGCAAGCGCGGGCAATCCTTGCTATGCGAATGAAACCGATTGCAAGGCTGTTTGCCAACTTCCCAAACAAAGGTTTTATGCCTGCAATGAGGCAACTTATACTTGCGACCAAACTGCCCTTTATACCACGCCAGCCGAATGTTCCACTGCGACCGGAAAAACCTGTTATGAAACCGACCAGTCTTGCGCGCCTTCCTGCCAAAAACCTCTTGTCCCATTTTATTATTGCAACAGGCAAAATCCGGCTGCTCCAGTTTGCGCCTTGGCCGGGAACTTTGCCGATATTGCCCAATGTGTAGAGCAAACACATTTGCCTTGCGTGCCCGATATGCAGGCTTGCACGGCTATGTGCCAAGTGCCTCAATACAGCTACTACACTTGCGATACGGCCAATTATACTTGTGGCCAAACCGCGCAAACCTATACTTCGGCTTCAGCCTGCCAAGCAGCGACGGGCAAAGCTTGCTATGCGGCTCAGGCTGATTGCGTAACTGCCTGCCAGAGACCTTCATATAAATATTATTATTGCGATGATACGGATTTTGGCAATTACACTTGTAAACAGACCTATACCCAATATTTTTCTAAAGCGCTTTGTGAATTAGGGACGGGCTTTAAGTGTTTTGAAGCGCAGGCCGATTGTACAACCGCCTGCCAAAGGCCAGCAGTAAAATGGCAAACTTGCGATACGGATTGTTATACTTGTTCGGAAACCGCCAATTCTTATCAAACCAGAAGCCAATGCGAGTCGGCCACGGGCAAGAAATGCTACGATACAAGTGCTAATTGCGCTTACTTCTGCAAACAGACCTACACTTATACAGAATATAATGGTTGGTACCCGGGGTATGGCAAGTATGGTGCTCAAGCCAGATGGGGCAATGCCGGAGCCGGCTATCCCAATGAATTGCGGCTCTTCAAGAACGGTTACGAAGCCACGGGCCGGGATTATGCGTGGGTTTGCTCCGCTTACCACCCGTATAGTTTTATCCTGACTCACGATGGCAATGGCACCCTTACCTTCAAGTGGCTGGATTATAGCGGGCCGGGCGCAACATTGATAACCTACAATGTCCCGCATACTGCTACTCAGATAATTTTTGCCTTGGACGCGCCGGATTGCGGCGGGGTATCGGTTGATTTCAAAACTTATCGGAAACTGAATTGTGATGAGAGCAAGATAATTAATGTTAACCAGACATTTACAGCCAGCTGTGCTTATCCGAACAATCAAGTGGGTTACTGCATTTCCAAATACATTACTTATAGCGGATTTGATTTGACTAAGCCCTTTGAGATTACGGGAACGATGCGCTGGTGGTTTGTAAATGGGCAATCGCATATCCGCGAGGACGTGCCCAGTATGAGAGTTTTATTCAATTAATTAGTAGCCGCCGTCACCCCCTTGGGTAAGGAGAACGGCATGAAAATAAAATAACTTTCCGTCTCTGGAGCGTGCCTTGGAGTTTGATGGATATACTTGAAGGCAGGCCCCAAAGACGGAACAAACAACCCTTAAAGGTCGAGCCACTTACGAACAGAAAAAATCCATCAAACACAGAACCTGTATCAGCCGCGGGTGCAGGGGAAAAGTAATGCGGCAAGAGAATAAAAATAATTATGGAAAAGAAAGTTATATTATCCATTGTAGCGATCGTGCTTGTTGCTTGCGTTTTGACAGGCGTCACGGTTGCCTACTTTATGGATACAGAAAAGTCCACTGGCAATGTTTTTGCTGCTGGAACTTTGGATTTGGAAGTTTACAGTCCTGCTAAATGGGATTCTGTGGCTTTTAATATTTCCAATGTTAAGCCCGGTGATACCAATTCTGCCAGCCCTCTCAATATTGAGATGAAGAATATTGGTTCAATAAACGGAACTAAACTTTCTGTTAAAATCGATTATGTCGATGCTCCCGGAACTACCACCGCCCCAGAGACGGCCGTTGAGCCTACCGACATTGGCGATCTTTGCAAGAATGTTACCTTGTCTCTTTATGACGAGACCGTGGACCCGGCCAACTTGATTATTTCTAAGCCGGTCACTGATACTGCTTGGAATGGCGTTGCCATTACCGGTGGTATTGATGCTGTCAGCTCAAGAAATTTTAAGGCTGTCTACACTGTTGATCAAAATGCTGGTAATGAAATTCAAGGTGATATCTGCACCTTCAATATCAGTGCCACGTTGGAACAACAATAATAAAATAAAATAATAAAAAATGAACAAGAAGATTTTAGTTTCATCTTTAATCATCGGAGTTGTAGCCATGGCCGCTATCGGCGGAACCATTGCCTACTTCTCTGACAAGCAAGTTTCTGCTGGCAATATAATGGTTGCCGGAACAATTGATTTGACCATTGATCACGCTGCTCAGAATTACAATGGAGTTGATTGTAAGACTTGTAATGTTGAGGTTGTTTCTGGTACCGACAATATGGTTGTCGCCAGATCTCAAGATGGCGTTACGACCACCATGTCCGAAAACGCAGTTTTAGTTGACCCGATCAATTCTAGATGGACTGCCAATGTTGGCAATCCTAATGCTAAATGGATTTGGGCCACTAACCCAACCGCAGCCGCTGATACCTATGGGACTTCTTACACTTTTGCCAAGAAATTTACTTGGTATGGTCCATTTAACGGAATAACTTTGAATTTTGGAGTTGGCTCCGACAACAGCATTGTTGTTTATTTGAACGGTGTTGAAGTGGGTAGAAATGACGGTGAATTTGGATATCAGACTCCTATCACCATCACTGACTTAAATCCTATCCAGGGTGAAAATGAATTGAAATTTGTTGTTACTAACTGGAATCAAAATCATGACGGTGCCTCTAACCCTGGAGGTTTATTGTACTCTTTGACCATCAATGGAAACTGCGGAGATAACTATTTCAAGAATAACTGCACCTTGTTTGGCGAAAAGAAATTGACCCTTGCCGATCATTTCTGGAAGTTTGACGATATCAAGCCTGGTGATTGGGGAACCAACCTTATTTCTCTACATGTTAAGACCAATGACGCCAAAGTTTGCTCTTATTTGACCAAGTCTTCTGGAGATCTCGGCACTGGCATTTATGTCTTTGCTTGGGCTGATGACGGAGATGGTATTTATGAGACGGGCGAAGCGACCGTGTGGTCTGGTAAGATGTCAGAATTCACTGGCAAGCTTTATAGCACCACTATTGCTGGCAACTCCACTGCTTACATGGGTGTCGCCTGGTGCGCCGGTTCTGAACTTGGTGCTCAGGCAGTTGCCGCCGATCATTCTAACGCTGCCAAGACTTGCAGCCCGGCCGATATGGGCGATGAATATCAAGGCAAGAGTTTTACTTCTGACTTTGGATTCTACGCAGTCCAAGCTAGACATAATGATGCCTTCACTTGCCCAGCAGTTAGCGAAGCATTTCCTCAGCCTACACAAGACTAATCATCTTTAGGCCTTTCAACTCGCCTCATTTTGGGGCGAGTGATAAAGGCCTGAATAAAAGGTAAAAATAAAATAAAAAATAATATGAATAAGAAATTAGTTATATCCATTGCCGCTATTGCCATTGTTGCAATCGCCGCAATCGGAGGCACTATTGCCTATTTCTCTGACAAGGAGATTTCTTTGAACAACCAATTCACTGCCGGTTCCATTGACCTCAAGGTTGGTGATTCCAAAGTGGTAGTTAATGGTCCAGTCAATAATATGACTGAATGGGATCCAAGTGATTTAACCAATCAGAAGTTCTTTGATTTGACCGACCTTAAACCCGGTGATAATGGTCACGATACCATTAAAATCAAAGTCGATTCCAACCCGGCTTGGGTTTGCGGTGAGATAAGCAAAGTTGATTCTATCGAGAATGATTTGACCAGCCCCGAAACAAAAGCAGGCGACACTACTGCCGATGTTGGTGAAATCGACAAGCAGCTCTACATCAAGTTTTTTGCTGATGGAGATTGCAATGGAACCCAAGACGCCGGTGAGGTTACTTTGAAAGATTGGACTTTGTTTGCCAATGTTGGCAAGTTCGCTATTGCCGATAGCATTACTGGTTCTGCTTTCCAGCCCGGTGTGGAAACTTGCGTGACTAAGCAATGGTGCTTTGGTACCGCTTCCGCTAATGGTTGCGATGGTTCATTGGTGAATAGTGAATCTCAAACTGACAAGTTAACTGCTGATATTTCCCTGGAAGCCATACAAACCAGACACAATGAGAATTTTGTCTGCGTTGACCTTTGTGCAAATGTTCAATGCAACCCTGAAGGAGGCTCTGGGTCTACTTGCTACCAAGGACAGTGTGTGCCTTTCGGAGCTCCCGGCTGGAGAAAAATGCCAACTGGAGCTTGCGTATTTACTGGTGCAGTAGTGGGAACCGGCCCATACACCGACAATACCTGTACGACTTTGATAACTGACTAAAGATTTATTTCTTTTACTTTGCCCGACTTTTTCGGGCAAAGAATAAAGGATTAAATAATTAATCCTTAAATCCCATGGATTGGATGAAAATCACATCAAAAATATTTTCGATAGTTTTAATAGCCACAGCCTTACTGTTGGTGGTTTCGGTTTTACCGATTCCGGGTGGAATTAAATCTTATGTTGTCTTGTCTGGTTCTATGGAGCCGGCTATCAGGACGGGCAGTGTGGTTTTTATAATTCCGCAAAAGCAATACAAAATAGGCGATATCGTAACCTTTGGCCAAGCGACAAAAACTCAAGCCCCCACGACCCATAGGATTGTGGATACAAAATTTATTAATGGGGCTCAGGCTTTTATCACCAAAGGCGACGCCAACAATGCCAACGACCAGCGCGACGTGCCGGCCACGGAAATCCAAGGTCTGGTATTTTTGACCATCCCTTTGATGGGTTATGTGATTAATTTTGCCCGTAATCCGATTGTCTTTATTTCCATCATTGCCTTGTGCGCCATTTTGATAATTGTCGACCAAGCTAAGTCAATCATGGCAGAAATGAAAAAGGAAAAAACGGAAAAATCTTCAACCAAGGAGGAGCAAAAATGATAATTGATAATTGAAAAGCCAAACAGCCATATGAATACCAGTATCAAAAAAATAATATCTTCAGCCCTGTTTGCCGGCATTTTGATAATGCAATTCCCGGCCGGTTTTGCTTTGGCTTTTTATAATGATATTGAAATCAGCTTTAATAATAATTTAGATGCCGGCATAGTCGATATTATGCCCGAAAGCGCAGCAGATTTTTCTCCGATGGTTAGCCCCAGCAGCTCCGCAGTGCGCTATATTACTCTTTCAGACGTTAGCTCAACCGTGCCTTTTCAATATAAAGTGGTAGCTGAAAATTTTAATGGCACCCTTTGCCAAAATTTGAATGTGGTTGCTTCGCTTAATGGCACGCCGATGTATACCGGCTTACTTTCTAATTTTGTCGCCCAGGCCCCATACGAGGAGCCAGCCAACTGGACTTTTACCGCCAATCTTAATTCTTCCGACGCAGCTCTCCAGGCCCAAGTTTGCCAATTTGATATTGTTTATAAGGCTTGGCAAATGGGCTTCCCGGAATATCGCGGCTTTCGCGATATTGAGCGTGTGCCCTCTATTATTAGGGCCGATATTTGGAACGGCAACAAGCCTAATAAATGCGCCCAATATAATGGAGAACCCGGGCATTTGAGCGTTTTAGTCAGTATTGGTTTTATGCAGCCGAATTGCCGAGAAGAAAGCATTGTTTATGACGTGAATTGCCAAAGCGGGGAACAGATAGATTGCTCCTCTATCAATGTTCGGTATGCCAATAGCGCTCCGACCAATTATTTTCACCAAATTACTCCGAGCACTTCGCAATACACCACCATGTTTGGTTCAGCTGATGAGAATTTTGCTGGCATGAGCGGTGTGGTTTGGTATAGGCAAGCAGCCACTTCTTCGAGTAAATTCTCTTTGGTCTTAATGCACCCGACCATGAATTATCTGTACGCCTATGGCGGGGATATTCTTTTTGAGGATTGTGACGGCGCAGCGCAGAAATTAAGGCTCAACTTCGAATATATAGACGATTGTGAATCATGGAGCGGCGTGACCACTATGCCGCAAAAGGCCAAAGTAATTCCGCCCAATACGGTTGTTCTTAACGAATTATTACCCAATCCAGCCGGTTATGATGTAACAAGTTTTGGTTTATCCGGTGAATGGGTTGAAATTTATAATAATTCTCCGGCCAGCTCTTATAATTTGAATGGATTTTATTTGCGCAACCAAATGGGCTTTCCATACATGATTTCTAATGCTTCAACCATGAGTAGCTCAACGGTTATCGGTCCCAATGGTTACTTGGTGGTTTACGTCCCGGGAGGTTTTATGAGTAATTGGGGAGATACCGTTACTTTGCATAATCGCGATTGGAGCGTTATTGACTCGCATAGTTTCGGTACGCCCGCTTGCGATAATACTGGTGTTATCCCGCCAACCAATGACGATGAGCCGTATGGTAACTGCACCAGCACTTGGGCTTTGGCCGATAAATCGATTGCCCGTTATCCAGACGGGGCAGCTACTTGGGTTGATCCCAGACCTACGCCCGGGGCTCCTAACCAGTTAACTTTGGCTGAGTTGGAAATTTTGGCCGCCCAAAATCAGGCGACTACCACTCCCGAGGTTATAAGCACTACTACGCCGGCCCAAGATACCACTACTACGACTACAACTACTATTCCGTTTGTTCAGATTGCCACGACCAGCAATGCAACGGCTAGCACTTCCGATACTCTTACCCAAAGCAGCAGTGGAGGCGGAGGCAGTTCAAGCATTATCCCGCCAGTGGAAACAATTATCGGGGGCTTAAATGATATGCTGCTCGTTAATCCGCCTATTGCCGTCACTTCAGTGGCACCGACTGGCACAATTATTATTGATGCTGGTTTGATTATTAATCCGCAACCCGAAATTACACCTAGCACGACTGTCATTATTCTTGATAGCAGCAGCACTTTGCCTAGTCTGCCGGTTTTACCAGTAACCCCGATTGTTCCGGCAGCTCAGGACGTGCAAACGCCTCCTGCTCAAGAACCTAATACTGAATTAGTTGCTCCAAGCGAGACCAATTTGCCCGATCCTAATCCTAATCCCTTAACGCCTACGCCTGATGAGCCAGTCATTACCCCGGTTGTTGAAATTACACCAACTTTAACTGTTGCCCAAACAGTATCTGTCGAGGCGAGCGCGAGCGGGCAAAATGTTGTTGATATCAAGTAATAATTTTTATCAAATAATTTAATTTTATGTCCTTGCAAGACGCAAAAAAGAAAATAAGAGCCTTATTTGCCAAGATTAAGCCGAAGGCGGCCGTCAAGAAGCTTTCTGCTGCCTTGATGATTGTTTCTATTGCTTTGGCCAATACGCCTATGAGTTACACTGTGGCTAAATTGGTTGATACGGAAATTTCTGGCGGTAATATTTTTGGCGCCGGCACCTTGGACCAATCTTTAAGCTCGGGAGCGGATTTTTCTCCCGCGGTTTTGCCGGGCAGCGTGGTGGCAACTAAGGATATGGCCATTGCCAATAATGGGAGCCTTGGTTTTCAATATACGATTTTTGCCACTAATACCATTGGTGCGCTCTGCGACAGTTTGAACTTGCAGGCGACTTTGGATGGCGTATCGGTTTATAATGGCCCGCTCAAATTATTTTCATACGAGGTGGCCGATTATTCTCCAACTGCTGCTAATTGGCATTTTGAAGCTTCGCTGCCAAATGGCGCTTCATATATTTTACAAAACCAAACTTGCAATCTTGATTTTAATGTTTTGGCTAAGCAAAAAGATTTAGTTTCCGGAGTGGGATTTTCTGATTTGGAAACAATGCCCAACGCGATTTTAGCCGGCACTTGGAAAATTGAAGGAATTTGGGTGCAAACCACTGAGGCTGATTTTAATGCCGGAACTCCAAGCTATGATTGCTGCGGAAAGAAAGAAATTGCCGTAAGCCCGGCCACTGATGGAACAGGTGATGTTTCTATTGCCGCGGGCGGAGAAATACCACCGATGACGGCAAGTTTTTCTGGGGACAATGATGGACAACATATTCCTTCAAAAGCTATCGACGGAGATACGGCAACTTATTGGAAAGCGACTCAGGCAAGTGATGCTGATTGGTTTGGAGTTGATTATGGAATGCTTTACCCGGTCGCTAAAATTGAAATTGATTTTCATCATCCACACATCCCGTATAAATATCGGGTAGAAGTTAGTCCGACTTGCGCTTATGCTGGTGAGCAGGTGATAGTAAAAAGTAGCAGCAATAACAATAGCAGTTTTTTAACCATTGAGTTTACCGAGAGGATGATTAAATGCGCGCGTATTGTTTTTCTTGATACAAGCGGGAATCCAGCAATCGATGAATTTACAAGTTTTAAGCGTGAGCTTCCTTGGTTTGATGGCACAGCTACCTTGCAGTCCCAGACTTTTGATAGCGGTAAAATTACCAAGTGGACCAAATTGGAATGGGATGAAACTTTGGTAAACGGCACGGATATTGCTTTCTCGGTGCAAACATCTAATGACGCAAGCAACTGGAGTTCTTGGAAATTAAAATCATCTACTAGCCCAATCGACTTATCGACTTTGCCCCAGACGCGTTATATACGCTGGAAAGCTGATCTGACTTCGGATACATTTTGGCCGCCAATTTCTACGCCAATTTTGCATGAAGCCCGCGTTTTCTACGAGCAAGAAGAGGCGCAAAAATTTGTTGTGCTTAATGAATATTTGCCATACCCCAGCAGCACAACTTGGGGACATGATTCCAGCTTTAAGCCCAAAGGCGAGTGGATTGAACTTTATAACAATGGCAGCTCAGCCGTTGATTTAGATGGTTTTTATTTCCAGAACGCTTTAGGTACGAAAAAATACATTTCGAAAGCCACGGCTTTTATTACTACCAATACCGGCGATACGATAATCAATTCCCATGATTGGCTGGTTGTTTACATGAATGGCGAGTTTATGTCTAATGGTGGCGACACTATCGCTTTCTATGATCTTTTTGGCAATCCTGTCGATTCCCATACTTTTGATACGACTAATGCCTGCACCATATTGCCCACGCCGGACGCAACTAATTCAGCTGCAGTCTCTGGAACCTGCACGACTGTTCCGGCTAATAAATCATTTGCCAGAATTCCCGATGGTACTGGTTCTTGGGTTGATCCGATCCCGACTCCGGGCAGCGCCAATGTTTTGGAAGTCGTGCCCATGGATGAATTTGCCGATAAGTTAAATGATTTATTAATTGTTCCTACCAGCAGCGAAGCTACGACTACCCAAGAGGCTCCTGAATTGCCAATGGAAGGTGCCGGCGGTAGTACTCCAACTCCCGAAATTGTTGATACTCTGCCAACTCAGCCAGGTTTGGCCGTGGCTACCAGCAGTGAGGAGATCGCTACTACAACTTTGCCTACATCAACAGAGGCGATAAATTCACCTGAATTGGCGACCAACACGCCAGAAATTATTCCCGAGACAGCTCCTGCTACCACTACGCCTAGCGTTGAGGATACGCAAGCGGCTACCACTACTCCGGAAGTTATAATCGAGCCGGCTGCTTCTGTTCCGGCTCCGGCCCCAGTGGTTGCGGAAGTTTCAACGCCAGTTGAGCCACAGCCCGCGACTGATGAGACTCAAATGCCTGAAGTTTTAAGTGAGACGCCAGCTACCCCTGAACCGCAGCCTGAAAATAATCCAGAAATTATTGCCGAGGCAGTTTCAGCCGAACAGCCTGCTGCCCCCGAGCAAGCCCCAGTTGAGCCAGTACCCGCCGAACCCACCATTTAACCAATCAATTAAACAAACAAAAAGTATGAAATACGCAAAATTAATTACAACGATAGCGCTGACGCTCTGTTTCGCGATTGGGACAGTGGCCCAAGCCTCTTCCAATATCACGGTGCAGTTTGAAAATACACCGTTATTCAACGAGGCTAATGTTTTGCCCGGCGATGGCGTCACGAGATTTATTAAAGTAACCAATAATACTACGGCCCCCAATAAGGTCGCGGTTTATGCGGAGAATTTTCCCAATCCCACGCCCAGTGACGATTTGGCGCGTGCTTTGGATATGAAAATATCCAAGGGCGGGGTGGATCTCTGGGGAGGCAATTCATCTTCGGGGGCCAAAACTCTTTTTGACTTTTATCAAGCCGGGGAAATTTTCCTTGCCGATATTAATGCCGGCCAAATGCAGCAGTATGATTTCACCTTGAGTATTTCTACTGATAAGGGTGATTTGCCGGTTTCCCCGACTACTTGGCAGCAAAAGAGGACTAATTTTGATATTGTCATTGGTTTTCTTGGCCAATATAATCCGCCTTGCGAGGGGCCAAATTGCCCCTGCGTTGGTCCATCTTGCCATTCTGACCCGCCTTGCACCGGCCCTAACTGTGGAGGCGGTGGAGGTGGCGGTGGAGGTGGCGGCGGCTCGGGTTGCGAAATTTGGATTATCGAAAACCCGGTCACTTCCGTGAAGGCTCAGAATATTCAAACCAAATCTGCTGACATTGTTTGGGCGACTAATTGCAAAGGCGACAGCCAAGTCATGTATTCTCCTGAGACCGGCAATCATGTTTTTGACGGGACTAAACCACACAATGGCTACACTAATGAAAGCCTAAAAAAGACTGAGTATGCTTTTAACCATTCTATCGGTTTAGTTAATCTGACTTCTTGCACCAAATATTATTTTCGCGTGTTTTCCGGAAACCCAAAAATTGCCATGAGTCGCGAATATGCTTTTACCACCCCCGGTTGCGTGGAGGGCACTTCTACCATTGAAACCCATGATTACAGGAATTTCGGCGAGCCGGATCTCACCAAGAAATCCGTGCCCGCTGGCATAGTGGCCGGCAGCTCGACTTGTGCCTGCGCGGATAAGGAATGTGATTGCAAAGAAGAAGAGCCGGTTAAGAGTTTGCTTTCTGCCTTTGGCATTAATGCCACGGCCTGCGGCACCTATGATGATATTCCTTGGATTTTAGCCGTTTTGATGCTCTGCTTGTGCCTTTACGAAAAGAATCGCAAGGACATGCTGCGCAAAAAAATTAAGCAGCTTGGTTATGTTTTAACCGAGAATGACAGGAAGTTCGACGGTAAACTATTTTTCCAATCGCTTATTTTCCCGATTATTATCCTTATTGTTTTACTTCTTCTGAAATGGATTTGCCCCGATATCATCATGCTTTGGTGGTTCTGGGTGATTATGATTACCTTGCTCTGCGTGTGGACTTATTGGCATTACCAGAGAAAGAAATTGCAAAAAATCCACAAAGGTTTGCAGGAAATCAAAAGCACAACCTACCAAGCGTAAGCTAAAAACAAGGGCATGCGAGCAATCGCACGTCCTTGTTAATTTACAAAAAGTTCGTAGAATACATTAGTTAAAATTATTATGAAAAAGAAATTATTAGTATTCTTAGCAATGATTTTTGCGCTTTGCGCGTTTGCGGTAGCGCCAAGAGTTATTGCAGAAGGATCGTCTTGCGGTAATAGCGTAACCGAAACTGGCGAAACTTGCGACGACGGCAATAAAGCACCCGGCGATGGCTGCGATGCCACTTGTCAAATCGAAGTTCCTGTAGTTTGTGGAAATGGAACGGTAGAGGCCGGAGAGGAATGTGATGATGATAACTCGGTAAATGATGATGCTTGCGATAATACCTGCCACACTGTCGCGCAATCGCAATGTGGTAATGGAGCTATCGAGCAAGGGGAAACTTGCGATGATGGCAATCTGATGCCCGAAGACGGCTGTTCAGAAATTTGCGCCATTGAAGCTAATTGGCAATGTTCTGGCAATCCGAGTCTTTGCGCTTTAATTGCTCAATGTGGTAATGGAGCTATCGAGCAAGGGGAAACTTGCGATGATGGCAATAAAGCTCCTGGCGATGGCTGCGATGCTAGCTGCCAGACTGAAACCACCCCAACCGACACTGATGCTGACGGTATTCAAGATTCCTTAGATAATTGCACCCAAGTAGCAAATCCTAGCCAAGTAGATACTGACGGTGACAAAGTAGGCGATGCTTGTGACAATTGCCAAAACATTGCTAATTCTAGCCAAGTTGACTCTAATTCTGACGGAGTGGGTGATGTTTGCACTGCCCCAACCGACACTGATGCCGATGGTGTTCCGGATTCTTCGGATAACTGCAAATTTGTTGCCAATTCCAACCAAGCAGATGCCGATTCTGACGGTATTGGCGATGCTTGCGACAATTGCACCCAAGTAGCAAATCCTAGCCAAGCAGATACAGATGGTGACAAAGTAGGCGATGCTTGCGAAGCAGTACAAGATTCAGATCAAGATGGTATAGATGATTCAGTAGATAATTGTCCATTAGTTAGAAATTCTAATCAATTAGATGATGATAATGATAAAATTGGAAATGCTTGCGATACATATAATTGTATAGCTACGGGCGCAGAAGTTTGCGGTGACCAAAAAGATAATGATTGCGATCAGTCTATAGATGAAGACTGCACTGATACAACCGCTCCAACTATCAGAATTGATAGTCCAGAAAATAATAGCGAGGTTTCTGGTAATATTTCCCTAACTACTTATGGAGAGGATAATAACTCTTTAATTAAAAATGTTTGCATTTTATTTGGAGCGGAAAATCCTGATAATCCAATTTCGTCAAACAATTGTAAAGATTTAAGTCAAAGAGAATCCTATAGTTATAACTATGCTCCAACCCATATTTTTTCATGGAATACAGCCTCAACAACCGACGGAACATACAAGGTGTTTGCCATTGCTACCGACAATGCTGGCAATGTCGCCACTTCTTCTCCCAAGACTATTACTATCAATAATTACAGCTTGGGCACCTCTGGCAACCAAGCCAAGATTACTAATTGCCAGGAGTTGCAAGATGTGCGAAATCACTTGAGATGGTACTACACTATTGAAAATGACATTGATTGCTCGGTGACAAGAAGTTGGAATAATGGTCAAGGTTTTGAAGAAATCGGACATAATAACGGATTTTCTGGAAAGATAGATGGGAAAAACCATATAGTCTCTGGCATTTATATTAACAGTGGAGGAAATAGAGGAATATTCGGATATCTACAAGGAGGAAAGATTGAGAATGTTGTCTTCAAGGATGTTGATGTTATTTGCAATTCAACTTATTGCGCTGTTCTTGCCAATGTTAATTCTGGAACAATAGAAAAAGTTGGTATCACTGGAAAACTTGCGTGTTCTGGTAAATGCGGCGGTCTTGCCAGCCAAAATAGCGGCACAATTTCTCAAAGTTGGGCTGACTTAGAAATATCGAGCTTAGATAGCGGATATGGCGGTCCCGGATATGCCGGTATTATTGCCGGACAGAACTACGGCGGAAGAGTGACGGACTGCTATGCTAAAGGAAAAATGGTAGCAACTCAAGGGGGTGGAATAGTTGGCTTAAGCGAAAATACAAATGTTTTTAATTCTTACTCCGTGGCGAAAGTCGGAAATTCTTCGCAGTGGCAAGATGCTAATGGCGGCTTGATTGGTTGGCAATACCAAGGAGCCAGCCAAACAAATTCATATTGGAATAAAGAAACTTCTGATAGAAGTATAATGTGCGGCAGTACGCAGTATAATAGTCCGGAAAGTTGCAATGATTCCAATGGTTTGACTGACGCCCAGTCAAAGCAGTGGGCGAGTTATCAGGGATTTGATTTTGAAGGAATCTGGAGAATAGATGCCAATAAAAATGATGGATATCCATATTTGGCTTGGCAGACATTTTTTACTGAAAAAGATTTGCAGAATCCCGTAATAACTATTTTGGGCGATAACCCGGTCACTGTTTATGTTGGTGATGCTTATAATGATGCGGGGGCCACGGCTAATGATAATAAGGATGGCGATATCACTTCCAGAATCAAGGTAAAAAATATGGTCAATACTGCCGTTATCGGCTCTTACCTTGTTACTTATGACGTGATGGATGAAACGGGAAATGAGGCCAACCAAATGGCCCGGACAGTTAATGTAATTGCCAAGCCCGCTCCTGTCCCAGTAGGGGGCGGAGGCGGTGGTATGTCTCTGGGGCAGCTTGATCCGGCTTTGAAAAAGATTAAGCCAACTGTCTTGGGAGTTTCAACCAGCAGCAAGCCAGCAGTTTTAGGTGCGCAAAGCAATAGGGCGAACTTGATCAAGATTCTCATCGAGTTGCTTCAGTTATTGCTTAAGCTTAAAACTAAATAATGCTAAAACACAAAACCCCGCCTGTCACAACTTGCGGGGTTTTTTCGTTGAACTATAATAAGATTACTAAATTTTAAAAATAATCTATCAATAATATGAAAAAAGCATTGCTCTTTTTTATGTTTGCATTTGCCATTATTGGCCTTAATGCAAGCGCTATGACAGTTAGTCATAGCCTGGGCACTTATACGGCAGGCACATGGACTAATTCCAATGTGACGGCTTCTTTGTCATGTGCACCTGATGGCACTTCGACCTGCATCACCTATTATTGCACTGGCGCAGCTTGCGACCCGACTACTGCCGGAGCATCGTATATTG
Source organism: Minisyncoccota bacterium (assembly GCA_041651395.1). Taxonomy (GTDB): domain Bacteria; phylum Patescibacteriota; class Minisyncoccia; order Minisyncoccales; family JAGOPM01; genus JBAZJI01. The sequence goes on along the minus strand of JBAZJI010000001.1, from coordinate 496,771 downwards.
CCAGCAGCGAAGGGGAAACAATTTTGCGCTACAAAGCTGTTGACTCAAATGGTGTGACTGTCGCTGGGGCTGGCGATGTGAGCATTAAAATTGATAAAACCGCCCCGACAGCAGTGGCTTTAACTGTTCCGGCTGCCGGTGCTACTTTGACCGGAAGTGTTTCCTTGACCGGTTCGGCTACCGAAATCGGTTCGGGCATCAGCAAATATGAATTTTATAACGGAAGCTTCACTAAACTGGGCGAGGGAAATCCCACTTTGTCATGGAATTCTGCAAGCGCTGCTAATGGACCCTTAATGATTTTTGTCAAGGCTATTGATGCGGCGGGAAACTCGGCCGATTCTAATCCGGTCAGTGTTACTATTTCCAATATCGCTCCTTTGGCTATCACTGAAAGCCATGCTATTCCGACTTTGACCAATTCGATGACTTATGCCTATGCCTTTACGGCTAATGCCACCGGAACGTTTACGGTTGGCGGCCCCGATTGTGTGGCTTTGAGCGGTTCATTTTTATCAGGTGCCAATAACATGACCATCACTTTGGCCAGCAATACAGCCCAAGGGGCCAAAACTTGCACAATCTCTTTTGCGAGCGCTAACGGTTCAACAACCAAAACCGACAGCTTTACTTTTGACTCAGTTGCGCCCACCGAGGTGACTTTAAGCAATAAGCCGGCCAATCCAACCGAGTCTACTTCGCTCAATATCACGGTTGGCGGGGCAGATGTGACTTATTACAAATATTATATCGATAACGGTGGTTATAGTGCCGATTTGCCTATCAGCCAAGTTTTGACCGCTTCCAATCTTACCGCCGGGCAGCATACGCTTTATGTGGCCGGCCGGGATGCGGCGGGCAACTGGCAATCTTCTCCGACTACTTATATTTGGACCGTGAATCCGGGTAGCGCTCCGACTGCGGAAATTTCCGGTATGCCCAGTGATCCGACCAATGATACTTCCATTAATATTACAGTTGGTGGCACCAATGTGACCCATTACAAATATAAATTGGACAGCGGCTCGTATGGTTCCGAGACCCCGGTGGCGACAAAAATTTCGTTGACTGGTTTGGCAAAAGGGGAATTGCACCGGCTTTATGTTCTAGGCAAGAGCAGCGGCGGTGTGTGGCAAACTACCCCGACTGAATATGAGTGGGAAATCAATAGAACCGCCACAACGCAAACCACCGATAACGTTAACCGCTACCAATTCACGAAGGATCTTGAACAAGGCGACAGCAGTGCCGATATTATTGCTTTGCATAATATTCTTAAAAAGGAAGGTTTTTATCGCGGTAATATTACCAATTATTTTTCCGCGGATACAGCCAAAGCTTTGAAAGAATATCAGGTGGAAAACCGCTTAACGCAAAGCGGCATGCTTGATCTCAAAACCCGCAATTATTTGAATGCTAATGCTCCGGCAGTGACTGCCCAAGGCGGAACAATCGGTGCAATAGTTTCAACGGCCAATAAGGTGAAGGGTTATATTTTCCCGACTACCATTTGGTTTGGCAAAGCCGGCAATGATGTGAAGGAACTGCAAAAGCGTTTAATATTCGAGAAGTTTTACACTGGTCCGATTACCGGCATCTTGGATACCGCTACCAAGGCGGCGATGAAAGCCTACCAGCTCAAATACAAGCTTGACGACACCGGCATTTTAGACGATATCACCATGCGTTTTATGAATGCTAATGTGCCTTATTATGATGTTGGCCCATTCAAGTTTACGGCAGTTCTGAAACTCAACGCCAAAGGGGAGGATGTTAAACAGCTCCAACAAATACTTTATAAGGAGAAATTTTATAAATATTTGCCCAATAGTGTTTTGACAGCCAGCACCCAAACCGCCCTGAAGCTTTTCCAAGCCAAATATAAACTGGCAGTTACCGGTATAGTAGATGCCGCGACCATGGTTAAGCTAAATGCCATTTTAGGCGTTAGCGCAACGGGCACAACCACCAAACCAGCGGCTAGCACGCCTTCTGTAGTCGGATATAAATTCAGTGTATTGAGGGCTTTTGGCGCCAAGGGCGATGATGTATCCATGCTCCAAAAATTCCTCTATAAGGCCGGATTTTATAAATGGGCAGCCAACGGAACTTTTACCACTGGTGTTGAAAGTGCGCTCTCGGCCTTCCAGAAAAAATACAATTTGCCGACTTCTGGCGAACTGGATAAGGCCACCATGGATAAAATTAATTCCTTATTTGATTCCATTATGGGAAGCGTTAAGGGTACCACTACGACACCAGCAACCACTTTAAGTGCTGTGGTGCCGACCTATAGTTTGCCCACAGACAAGGCGCAATTAGAGGCTATGTATAAGGCGATTCAGGCCCTATTGGGAAAGTAAAATACTTTAAGCGGTATATCAAAAAGCACCCCGGAAATTCGGGGTGCTTTTGGTAAAGAAAAAATCCGCGGAAGGCGGATTAGTTTTGGCTCTTTTTAGCCACAGAGTTGGAAAATTTTTCAAGACCAATAAGGTCGGAGATATACTCCTCGGCCTTCATGTAGGCGAGGAAACACCCCACTCCCGCCAAAATTGCAACTCCGGCAATAATAGCAGCTATTTCGTATTTTTTCATCGAGCCTCCTTTTGAAGTTACAAAAAACTATACCATTAATCGGACAAATTGGCAAGTGAAAAGCGATGTCTTGCTTTTGTGAAGTATGCTATGATGAATTATATGATCGATTCAAATACAATCTTAAAAATCGGCTTAGGCTTAAGTATTGTGGTGGCCCTTGTCGTAACTTTGACTTTGGGCGTCTCCATTGTTTGGCCAGAGCCGCGCTACGAGGATTTTTGCGGCAAAGTAAAATTCCAAGCCGCTACGACTTCCGAACAATGCGCTGCCATTGGCGGCGATTGGGTAAATAATGCCGCCATCTCGGCCAAAATGGCGCCCTCGGAGGTTGCGCCTAATGTTAATCCCGCAACTGGTTATTGCGATTTGTATAAGCAGTGTTCGGCTTTGGAGACTGCCGCCCGGGATAAACATGAGAAAATTTCCTTTTTCATCTTTTTGGCCTTTGGTTTGCTATTCTCGATAGTTGGTCATTTATTTATTAAGCCTTGGCCTATTGCTTTTGGCTTTACTTATGGCGGTTTTGTCTCCATATTTATTGCCGGGGTGCGATATTGGGGGAGGCTTGGTGATTTTGTAAAATTTGGCGCAATTCTGGTGGTGCTTGTTGCCCTGATAATGATCGGGCTTAAAAAATATAAGCAAGATTAAGAAAAGCGGGCGCTAGCCCGCTTTTGCTTTTGTCATTGTTGACATTAATGGTCCTTTGTTAGACAATGTCGGCAAGGTCATTTACATTAGAAAGGGAGGTTGTCAATGGAAAAAGTTTTGGCAGTAATGGTGATTTTTGGCATGCTGGCGTATCCGGCAGGTGGTTTCGCGGCAGCCGAGAAAATCAATGTCAATTATGCGTTAACTTACCCGCAGCTCGTCCCGGTAGTTTGCAAGTATGCAAATCTCCCGACGGTGGTGGTAATTTCTGGGCAAATCCGGACCCCCTATGATATTGCCACGGCTAAGTTCGGTTTCAAGGGTCGGATGATATTCCCGGAAGCTGAAGAAAATTTTGAGGCCTTCGGATCAGTTCTCGGCTATGAGGCGGTTTTGAAAAAACCCGAGTATAGCACTTGGTGGCGCGAGTCTGATGTCGCAATTGGCTTTGGCGAAAAAAGAAGCGGAATATTCGAGTATTATCTTTGGACTGAATGTTACAATTCCGAGGGCTCACCCTGCCGCTTTGCCGGAAAACCGGCTAGAATGGCGGTTATTGGAGATCCAAGCCTTTTGCCCATAGCAATCTCGCGAGACTTGCAGGCTTGGTCTTGGCGTGAATGTTTGTGCCTTCGTGCGGATATTGCGACTCTCGGCTTGCCCTACGCTAGCTATGATGAAAAGGAGGTTAACAAAGGTTATTACTTGTATTTTGACATATATGCCGACGGAGTGCAGCAAATTTCTTTCAATGCCGGGCGGATTGGCTATGGCTGGAAAATGCATGAGGCTAGAATTTCCAGGCAGGAGTTTGAGGAGAAAGATTTAATCGGAAAAGAATTAATAGTAAAAGTGCACATTACTCCGGCGCGGGAAGAGAAACCGATTTCGTTGTTCGGTTTTGAAGAAAAAAAAGTATTTATGCCAGCTTTGAAGTAGGAGACAAAATGTCGAAAAAAAACCGGAAAGAAAAAGGAAAACACGAAGCATTCCAGAAGTACCCCAACGGGCAGCATAAGAAGGTAGAAAAGCCAAAAAAGAAATCTCGTGATAAAAGGGAAAAATCAGAAGCTAACCGCGCTTAAACAACGCGGCTTTTTATTGCTAAATTTTTCAAATGTGCAATTATTAAGCGATGAATAATTTTGACATTATCGTTATAGGGGGAGGGCCAGCCGGATTAATGGCAGCCATTCAAGCGGCTAAAACTGGCAAAAAAGTTGCCCTAATTGAGAAATCGCGCCAGCTTGGGCGCAAGATTTTGCTTTCCGGAGGCGGGAGATGTAATTTTACTAATACTTCAATCAACCCTCAAACCATTCCGGTTGTTTACGGCAAAAAAGGGAATTTTTTGCAATCCGCTTTGGCGCAATTTGATTCTCTTGCGGCCATCCAGTTTTTTGAAGAGCACGGCATAAAGCGCGAGGCTGAAGGCAATGGCAAAGTTTTCCCCATGGCCGGCAAAGCTGATGAAATTTTATCAGCTCTCATTTCTGATTTGGCTAAATTTGGCGTGGTAGTTTTTACGGAAACGGAGTTTTTGAATTTTAAGATTAAAAAGCAAACCTTGGAAAGCATCCAAACCGTTTGCCATGGCAAGGCCCAAGAATTTTTCGCCAAGGCTTTTATCGTGGCCGTGGGCGGGCGCTCTTTTTTGGCCGAGTCTAAAATGCCGGCTTTCTACGGTTATTTGCAGGGTTTGGGCATTAGAATAAATACTTTGCGGCCCTCGCTGGTGCCCTTGAAGCTAGCCGACAAGGCGGCAAGGCAGTTGCAAGGCATTTCTTTGCGGGGCGTGCAAGGCACTATCAATGCGCCCAAAAAGATTTTTGCCCAAAGCGGCGATCTTTTGTTTACGCATTTTGGTTTAAGCGGGCCCTTGGCTTTGAATGCCAGTAAGGCGATGGCCGATAATAATTTGGAAAGCGGTGTTTTAGAATTGGATTTGGAGCCGCGCTTCGACGAGCAGGCCCTAAACGCTAAGTTGCTCGAGATTTTGGAAAATAACCAGAATAGGCAATTAGAGGTAGCGCTTAAAGTTTTATTGCCGCAGGGCGTAACAGATTATGTTTTGCGCACCGGGGGTTTTGACCCGCACCATATCTGCAATGGCATTACCAAAGAGCAGCGCCTGACCATGACTAAACTTCTCAAACATTGCCGCTTAGAAATAGAAAAGACCATGGGTTTTGACATGGCTATGACTACCTCAGGGGGTGTGGAATTGGATCAAATCGACCAGAAAACGATGCGTTACAACGAATTCAGCAATTTCTATTTTGCCGGGGAGATTCTGGATATCGATGGGCAGAGTGGTGGTTATAATATGCAGGCCAGTTGGGCCACGGGTTATGCGGCTGGGCTGGCGGCTGCGCAGTCTGTGGATAAATAATTTGCCCAGGCGGGCAAATAACTTAAAATAAATACAGAACATTGCGCAATATTTGTCGACTAGGGCAGGTTTGCGCTTTTTTGTTCCTTGGACTATCCATAATTTTGAGAGCAACAATCTGTGGCCTTGTTGCTTTTTGGGCACCCAAGCCGAAAAATAAAAAACACCAAAATGATAAAAAACGAGAAAGATAATTTGTTTTGCTATGATTGCAAAAAAGAAATTAAGCTCAATGGGGAAGAGTTAGTTGATGCGGTTTTGCTCGGTTACAAGGATGGGCTTGATGATTATCGGGTAATTAAATGCAAGGCCTGCTATGAAAAGCATCCCGAGCTGGCCAATTTCCGGAAATGCGAGGTTTATTCGCGGATAGTCGGCTATATCCGGCCGGTTAACCAGTGGAATGACGGCAAGCAGGCCGAGTATGCGGACCGCAAGGAATATAAAATTACGGAGATTTGATATGAGTAAAAAATTTGCTGTCATTTTTGTGGCACTGTTGGCTTTGCCGTTTTTGGCCCTGGGTCAAGCTTGCCCCAATGGCAAAACAGATTCCTCCTGTAATGGAGAATGTGGGCTATATGTGGATGGCAATAATAACGGCATTTGCGATAATTCGGAAATTGCCACTTCTGCGCCCGAAATTGTTAGTGACGCTCCCCAAAAAGCGCCTTTTGAAAAATCGCCCGCCCCGGCCAAGGAGGCGCCGATTAGCGCCAAAACTGAATTCGTAAAAATTTGGTTATTTTCTTGGGGGATGTATTTGCTTTTGGCCATCGTAGCAAAAAGGGGAAACATGGCTCCGACCCTGCCTAATAAAATTTTTAATGCTTTGTTGGCAATCAGCTTTTTGGTTTGCGCTATAAGCAGTTTGGCATTTTTGCTTAAAACCGATTTTGGCTATAACTTAGGTATCGCTAATTTGCATCAGCTGCATGTGGAATCCGGAATTTGGCTGATAGGTTTAGCATTAGCGCATGCCTTCTGGCATATCCCGTATTATTTGTCGTATTTTAAGAAAAGTTAACTATAAAAATAAACAAGCCCCTTGGTGGGGCTTTTGTTTTTTAAGGATAAAATACGAAAGCCGCGGGCCTGTCCCTAAAGGAGACTGGCTAAACGCGGCTTATGTTTTTGTTCGAGGATGGCTAATGCCACTTTTTCCACTGATCTGTTTCCTTTTTTTCGTGCTTCAGGTTTTGTTGGCGTTGGCTGGCGATTTTCATTTTTTGGACAAGATGCCAATCGGGATTGGAGCTTGCTGCCAGTGTAACCCCACCCAGTGTTGTCAGCGGTTTCGTGATTGTCATTGTTGGACTCATGCTTTTCCTCCTGTCTGTTTTTCAGACTTTTGTTGTTTTGTTTGCGGCCAGGGCCTAGGAAATCGCGGTTTGCGGTCTCCGCTGACTTTGGCCAGAAATAGCAAGATTGGGTTAGCCAATCTGTCTTTCATTTCGTTGCTAGCTTTCGGAAATTTTATTTCGAGAGCCTCTCTAAGCCGACGTTGGCATTCGGCAAGATTTTCGCCGAATTGCCAAGCAAAGATTAAGTCGGGGATAGGCTGCCCAACAAGCTCTGGCCCGCCGGTTTTGCCCGGAGAGAATTTTTTAGTTGCTACCTCGATTACTCGATTGGTAGCATTCTTTTCGCTTCGGCTGATCGTGGTCAAAAATGTACTTTTGAGCCCAGAGCTTGTTGCGGCCATGACGTAGAATAGGTAAACATTTTCTTGTTTACCGTCTTCTTTGGCGCAGAATAAATCTCTGACATTCATCGTATCCTCCTTTTTAAGTTGTGAATAATTATATTATAGCATATATTTTCTAAAAAGTCAATTAGTGAAGTTTGTTGTAAATAAAGGGGTTTTTGGCTAAAATAGCTTTATTGCCAGTAACGTTATGAAGATATCATTTTTAGCTAAAAAGCCGCAGAAAAAAGAGATTGCACTTTTGCAGCTGGGCGCCCAAAAGGAGAATTTTGTTTTTGTTTCCCGCTATGGCGAGAAAATAGTTTCCATTGGCGTGCCCGACCGCGAAAAAATCAATTTGCGCAATTTCCACCTTCTGGCGCGCAAAATAGTCTCTTTTTGCAAGCAAAATAGGGTCAAATTCCTTTATCTGGATTTTGGCGATTTTAAGTTTCCCGATCTTGATCTCACTCCCTATGATACGGGCCGCATTTTGGCCGAAAATTTTGTGGTGGCTAATTATGAATTTATCCGTTACAAAACCGACAAAAGTGGTTTTACTCTAATGAAGGAAATTTATGTCGGTGACGAAGTCAGCAAAGAGGCGCGTAAGGGTTTTGCTGATGGCCTTATTATTGGCCAGTCGGTTAACGGTTGCCGCGATTTGGTTAATACTCCCGGCGGTGAGCTAACGCCCAAATCACTGGCCGACCATGCCCGGGCTATTTCGCGCATTTACAAAAAAGTTAAAACCACTGTTCTGGGCCAGAAAAAAGCCGAAGCCATGGGTATGGGCGGGTTAGTCGGTGTTTCCAAAGGTTCCTATGAGGAGGCCCAGTTTATTATTATGGAGTATTGGGGTGCGCTCAATTCTGGCAGGCCGATTGTTTTGGTTGGCAAAGGCGTAACTTTCGATTCCGGCGGCATAAATATTAAACCCGACGATGGGCTTACAGACATGCACATGGATATGGCCGGCGCCGGCGCTGTTTTGCATACCGTGGAGGCCGCTGCTCGCCTAGGTTTGCGCAAAAATATCATTGCCCTGATTCCGGCTACGGAAAATATGCCCTCGGGCAATAGCTATCGGCCCGGAGATGTGCTGAAGACTTTATCTGGTAAAACCGTCGAAGTCATGTCTACGGATGCGGAAGGCCGTTTAATTTTGGCCGACGCTCTAACTTATGCCAAAAAATTCCGACCCAAACTAGTTATCGATGTGGCCACGCTGACTGGGGCGGCGCATTCGGCTTTGGGCAGTCGGGCCAGTGCGATTTTTACTAAAGACCATACTATAGAGCACGACCTGAAATCCAATGGCGAGCTGGCCGGAGATTATATTTGGCCTCTGCCCTTATGGGAAGAATTTGAAGAGGAAGTTCGCGGCCAATTTGCTGATTTAACCAACACGGCTAAAACCCGCCGGGGCGGTGCTTGCACCGCAGCCGCCTTTTTGTGGCAGTTTGCCAAAGATTATCCCTGGGCCCATATAGATATCGCGCCAAGAATGTTGCCCGCCGATGACGAATATTTGGCCAAGGGAGCTACAGGGGCGCCGGTGAGAATGCTTGTGCGCTTATTAGAAAATTACAAATAAAAATAAGTGAAATTCAAATATCAAATTACCAATTACTGCAAAAAGGCCAAAAATTATTTTGAGTGATTTGGACTTTGCCATTTGAATTTGGTATCATCATAAAACTATGTTTGAACAAATGAAGCAAATGAAGCAGGCTTTGGACCTCCAAAACCAGCTCAAAAAGGAAAAGATTGAAGTGGATAAGGAGGGCGTAAAAGTCATAATGAACGGCTTGATGGAAATTGAAGATATTAAGCTCAACCCTGCTCACGATACGGTTAAATTAGAAAAACTTCTCAAAGAAGCGATTTCCGAAGCCAACAAGCAGCTGCAAGTCCGGCTGATGCAACTAGCTCCCATGCTCAAAGGCAAGATGGGAATGTGAGTATTTAAGTTATAAAGCATAATTTGTAATTCAGAAATTAATTTAGAATTAAAAATGAAAGGCAAAACAAAAATTTCTGAATTAGAAAAAGATTGTGCAATATTGCTGCGCGAGAAATATAAGGGGAAACAGACCTCGGCTTTTTGGCGTGATGTGGGGCTTTTAATGAAGGGCGAGCTTTTGGATTATGTCATTGGTTGGCGGCCATTCTTGGGTACTAAAATTGATTTGGAATTTAGACCGCTTATCCCTCGAGATGAAACGGAATTTTGGGTGGAAAAAGTATTAGCGGATTTGGCCAAAGACAAAGAATTTTTTATTTTAGATGTTTTTTGCGGCTCTGGCTGCATCGGTATTGCGGCGCTTAAAAGCTTAAAAAAGGCCAAAGTGATTTTTGCCGATATTGATCCCTTTTGTTTGATGCAGACGGCTAAAAATATCAAGCTCAATAAGATCGGGCTTTCCCGCGCCGCTATTAAGCAAAGCGATATTTTACAAGATTTAGAGGGTGGCTTTGATTATATCTTTGCCAACCCGCCTTATATCCCGGAGATATTCGTCAAAGATGTGCAAGATTCTGTTTTACGCCATGAGAGCGGCTCATTTTTATTCGGGGGCAAAGATGGCCTGCAATATATCCGCAAGCTGCTCGTGCAAGCCAAAAAGCATCTGAAGCCTGGCGGAAGGTTATTTTGCGAATTCGATTCGCGCACGGTCAAAGATTTGCGGGCCTTGCTTAAAAAAGAAGGCTACAAGGCAGAAATTTGCAAAGATCAATTCAAGAAACCCCGCTATTTTATCGCTGCATATAAATAACCCGCCCGTGGAGGCGGGTTTTTGGGTAGAAAAATCCATTAGCAAATCCCGGGAGCAAACAATTATTGACAGGGTTAATTTTGTTTGGCAAGCTCAGTTATTACCTTAAAAAGGAGGTGCAAATGGGAGTAATAAAAGATAGAGAAATTGTGTCCACGGTCGCTGAATTTTTCGCTCCCCAAAGGATTGCCGATTTGCCAGAATTAGAGGGCAGAAGTGTGGTGCTATTTTGGGATGGTGATGCGCATACTTCGCATGTCCGCTATGCTTCATTGCATAAGCCTTGCATTTTGTCTTTTAATTCAATCTTTGGCGAAAAACAGTGGTTGTTTGCTCAGCTTGGCGCCTGCCCCCGAACTTCAGTCAATGGCGCTTTAGTGGCATTTTTGCTTGCAGATGAGGACAAGAAAAATGTCGGCCAAGCCATTTCGGCTAAAGGGGAAATGTTGCGGCATTCGGTTTTTTGGGTTAAGAGCGACTGTCCGCCGGAGATTATTTCGGTTTGGTCGCGGGATATCAAGCGTTTTGATTGGGGAAAGATTGAGACAATTATCAATAATCTCAATGAAAATGTAATCCTGAACCAAGAAGGAAGCGACCCGTTTTACAATTTTCCGTCAGAACAAGTCAATGATCTTTGCTTGGCTCTCGAAGAGGCTTTCTTGCACGGCGAAGCGCCGCAAGACTAGTTTGATAATCCCAGAAACTGGGATTTTTTTAATTTTGAAAAGAGGCCCTATTTATGCAATAATCTAATACCATGAGTAGTCCGAATTTGGAGCAAAAAAATGCGATAGAGCACGGCAAGGGGCCGCTTTTGATAGTGGCCGGAGCCGGAACGGGCAAAACGACAGTCTTAAAAGAGCGTTTCAAATATTTGGTAAATTCAGGCCAAGCCAAGCCGGAAGAAATTCTCTGCCTTGTGTTTAATGAAGATGCCGCCGCGCATTTGGAGGACAAAATTATCGAGGAAAATATTGACTGGGCTTATTGCGATTTATGGATTCAAACTTTTCATGCTTTTTGCGACAAAATTTTGCGCCGGCATTGCTTTGATATCGGCCTGGCTGATGACTTCAAAATATTGAACGATAACCAAGGGTGGATTTTGATGCGCAAGAATTTGGATAAGTTTGATTTTAAGCATTACCAATCTTTGGGCAATCCCGCCAAATTTTTAGATCAACTGAGCTATCATTTTAAGGAATGCAAGGAAGAGGGAATTTATCCCGAGCATTACTTGGAATATGCCGACAGCTTGCGCGTAGATTTAACCGACGGCGGAGCCAAGGCCGGGGACGATTTGGATGTTTTGCGCGAGGAAATGGAAAAGGCCGCTGAGGTGGCAAGGGCTTATGCTATGTACCAAAAGACATTGCTTGATAATAATTATTTGGATTTTGGCGACCAGCTTAACTATTGCCTGAAATTTTTCAAAAAAAGCCCGGCCACCCTTAAAATTTACCGTGACAAGTTCAAATACATTTTAGTCGACGAATTTCAAGATACCAATCGCATCCAATACGAGCTCGTCAAAATTTTGGCTGCGCCCAAAAATAATTTAAGTGTGGTGGGCGACGACGACCAATCCATTTACCGTTTTCGGGGGGCGGCTTTGGAAAATGTTTTGGATTTTTGCCATGATTTTCCCGAGGCAAAAATCGTGGTTCTAAAAACCAATTATCGTTCGACGCAAAATATTTTGGATTGGGCTTATAAGAGCATTATTAACAACAATCCTAACCGCCTGGAGCATTACGTGGCGCATAAAAAGGAAGTTGCTGATAATTTTTTGAAGCAGCAGATACGGCTAGAGGAACTAAAAAAACTTTGCGCCAATTCTAAGCAGGTTGGCGCATTTGAAGTTTGGCAGTGTCAAAATGTGGAGGAAGAGGCCAAGCGCGTGGTGCAAAAAATCAAAGAATTGCAAAAGTGTTTTGTCCCCAACAAGAGTCCGCAGGATTTGGAATATCCGGATTTTGCCATTTTGGCGCGCACCAACGCCCAAGCCCAGAAAATCTGCACGGTTTTGCAGCGAGAGGGTGTTGATTTTCGTTTTTTGGCCAGCAAAGGTTTTTATCAGAAACCAATAATTTTGGAAGCTCTTTCTTATTTGAAATTGTTGGATAATTATCACGAAAGCGCGGCGGTTTATAAGGTTTTGCGCGCCCCGGTTTTTGACGTGCCCGAGGATGATATCTCCAAGATTACCGAGCATTGCCGGAAAAAAACTTTATCGCTCTATGAAGGCCTAAAATTAGCCGGCTCAGTGCCGCAAATTTCAGGCAAGGCTCTGGCGGCGTGCAATAAAATCACTTCCTTGGTGGAGCGGCACCGCGAGATGGTTAAAGACCATACCTTAAGCGAAACCTTCACGGTTTATTTGGAGGAGGCCGGATATTTTTCATGGATATTGCAGGATGAAAAAACTAATCCGCGCCAAGCCAAAGAAAATGTCGATTTGCTTAATCAATTTTTGGAACAGCTTAAGGAATTTGAAGAATCGCAAGTCCAGTGCCGGCTTTCCGACTTTTTGGAGCAGGTGAATTTTGAAATTGAGTCCGGGGAAAAGGGCACAATTCGTTCTGATCTGGCCCAAGCCAGTTTTGAGCAAGTGCAGGTTATGACCGTGCACAAGGCGAAAGGTTTGGAATTTAATCATGTTTTTGTCATTGATTTAGTGCAGTCGCATTTCCCGACTTATAACCGCGGGGGCGGGCTTGAAATACCCCCAGCCTTGCTTGGCGTGCGCCGGCAAAAGGAGGGGGATGCCCTCGAGGCAGTCCAGCTGCAAGGCGATGATAAAATTTTTCACGAGCAGGAAGAGCGCCGGTTATTTTATGTGGCCTTAACTCGGGCTCGTTTGGGGCTGTATTTAAGCCATGCCCAAGTTGAACCCGGGCTCAAGCGTACGCGCGTGCCCAGTAAGTTTCTCTCCGAAATCGGTTTGGCTCAAGTTTGCAAAGCCAAAAAAGTGGAATGCGCCGACATTTCTACGCTCAAGCCCAATCATAAAAACCCGGAAAAAAATTCTCTTAGCTACAAGCTGCCCGAAACCCTTTCTTATACTCAGTTAGCCGCCTTCGAAAAATGTCCTTACCAATACAAACTAGAGCATATCATGCGCGTGCCCAAACGTGGCCGCGCCTCTACAACCTTTGGGCGTTCTATCCATTCCACGGTTGAGGAATTTGTTGACCTTTGCGCCAGAAAATCAGAGCAAAAAGACCTGTTTGGTTCCACTAAGGACAAGGGACAATTTCCCGATATTGAGGAGCTCTATAAGCTTTATGACAAGCATTGGCAGGATGAGTGGTTTGAATCAAAAAAACAAAAAGAGGATTATTACCAAAAAGGCAGGGAAATATTGAAGAATTTTTATGAGAATCTGAAAGCCAACCCGCCTAAATTATATCAAATTGATGGCAAGGGGGCATTGGAATCTTCCTTTACTATTAGGATAGGGGACAAAGCTGTTTATGGAAAAATTGACCGCATTGACGATAGAGGACAAGGAAAAATTGCCATTATTGATTATAAAACCGGCACGCCCAAGGATAAACTAGATGACCAAACTAAGGCGCAGCTTTTGATTTACCAAATAGCGGCCAAACAAGTGCATAAAGCCGAGCCCGTGGAGCTGATTTATTACTATTTAGAAGATGGTTCAACTTTGTCGTTTTTAGGCAGCGATGAAGATATTGAAAATTTGATTCAAGAATTCGAGGATTTTTCTCAAGCCTTAGAGCAGAGCAATTTTGCAGCCACTCCGGGCCGGCATTGCGATTGGTGCGACTATCGCGATATTTGCGAGTTTCGTGACTAGTTTTCCACTTTTTTTAAGGCAATAAAACACTATAATTAAAGCAGGCATGAGCAAGCGCCAATTTTTGCACATAATTGCATATTCGGCGTGCCTGTTATTTTTGGCATTCAATCACGTTTTGGCGGAGAGTAATTTTCCGCGTTTTACGAATTTGAAAAAAATAACAAATCAAAACGGGGCAACCCTTTCTGGCCAAATTGTTAACCCGACTTCCTTTGCTTTAGAGCCGTGGTTCGAGGTTTTTTTGCGGCGCCGGCCAAATGAGATTGTGACGATTAAAACAGGCAAACTGGTGAACAGGGGGAGCTTTTCTTATGATTTAAGTTTTTCCAACATGGCCCAATATGCCGTCAATCCGGTTTTAGAAATGCCTGAGCTTAAAACTTCCAGCGACAGCGATGGGGATTATTATTGTTACCGCGGCGCCATGATTAGAATCAGCCGGCGCGCCAGCGATGGGCAGATTGCAGGTTATTATTTTTCCAAAGAATTCCCTGTCGGCTTTTCGCAAAAATATCCCGACGCTTCTTCCTTTGCCAATGATACCGGCTTGGCCATGGATACGGTAGATTTGATTTATGCCTCCGGTTTCGGTCCGCTCTACGATTGTGGGTATTTGGCCCAACCCATGTGGTATTGTGCCGTAAATAACGGCTCAGCCAATGCTCAACTTTCAACGCAAAGGTTTGCCCGCCGCGCCCTTTGCCATTATTGGCAAGCGGATAATTTGGCCGGGGCAGCTCTCCATGGCTGTTATTTGAATGAAAATGATTGCCTTAATGCTTTTGCCAGCGGTAATTATGACCTTGCCAAGAAAAGAGTAGTTAAACAGTATTATTACATTGCGCGGGATTTAGCCGGAAAGGAGGTGGTAATTAAAACTTCCAGCCAGTATCAGGATACGCAGGACTGCGAGGTGAATTTATTAAAGTATAGTAAGGACAATAAAGCCAAATATAAGTTAAAGGAAATTTATATTAAGTGCTATGATGAAGAACCGATAATCACTGAGAGGGTTGGAGTCTGCTCTTCCAATTTGGGCATGGAATTTCTCGGGCAAACAAATTTTACCACCGAGGAGGCTAAAATTTCTCATATCGATGTCCGCTTGAAATTGGATTGCCAAAATAAAGAGATACAGTTGCGCAAAGAGTCCTGCCAAGGCGAGCTGATAACTTGGTGCAATACTGGTTACAATTATAACATCGGGGAAAAAAGTTTAGGTTGCCTTTTAATGCTGAAAAATTTAGAGACTAAAGTTGGCGGGCATCAGGTTTTTGCTTGCGTGGATAAAAATGGGGATGGCAAATTTGATCGCTTCGGGGAATCGGTTTTTGCACAATATGATATCTATGAGCAGGCGGATTGGCTGTATTTTGATTGGCGCAATCGGCCCAAGGGAAGCTATGTAACGCGCGCTAAAGATCAAGACGGCTCCGGAACATGCGCGGATTTCAGGACGGCGGCCGCCATTGAATCGCGCTACCTGATTGAAAGGGATCTACCCAATACCGATATTGATCTTTCGGAAAGTTTTTTCTCGGCCTGTGCCAACGAAAATCAAAAATATGCCAATCAGAATGTGGTTGATTGGCAATTCCCGATGCGCACCGTGGACGAAAATTGTTTTCCGTATAATGTCGGAATTTTGGATAAAGACGGTTATCCGTTACCCGGAGACCATTGCGCTAATCGCTGTGCGGATTGGCAACAAAGGCTTTTTATCGGGTGGGAAAAGATAATTGGTGATAAAAGTACTATCGGTTTAGATCAAATAAAAGCGGCCATCCGAAAGTATGGGCCGATTCACGGGCATATTTTTCATTCGGACGCCTACTTTGATGAGGCCGGCCACTTGCGCTGCGGAGCTAATTGGCGGGCCGATGTCATATATTCGCACGCGGTTTTAATTGTCGGTTATAGTCAGTTAGATGGAAGTTGGATTATTAAAAATAGCTGGGGTACTGGCTGGGGAGATGACGGGTTTATTCATATTCCTTATGGCGAATGCGGCATGATTCCCAATTTCAAAGATGAGGTTATCTCTGTGCAAAAAGTTAATGCGCCCGGGGAGGCGGTAAAACCCTAAAAATTTTCAAAAATATGTCTAAAAAAATATTTGCAATAATTGCCTTAGCGGCACTTTTACCTCTGGGCGCGGGCGCCATGCACAACCCCTCGACTGCCTACTGTCTGCAAATGGGTTTCCCCTCAAAGGTTATTACTACAACGGCAGGCCAATATTCTGTTTGCACGCTGCCCGACGGCAGCCAAGCCGATTCTTGGGGTTTGGTCAATGGCAAAATTTCCACCAAGTATAATTACTGCGAGCTTTACGGCCTTAAGCAGCAAGTTGTCACCGACCCTAAGCTTTGCGGTTCGGCATTTTCTAAAAATTGTTTTGCCTGTGTGGATGCTGCCGGCAAAAAAACGGAAATGATAGCCACGATGCGGGCCTCGGGATATTTTCCAAATTTAGATGATGGTTTTCGCCCTACCGGAAAACAAAATTATTTGCCGTTAATAGCTAAGCCAATGCCCAAAACATTTGCCAAGCCTGCGGCGAGCTGTCGTTTTTCTGGCAATATTGAATTTTCTTGCCCTAGCGAAGCTCTCCAATATGGGCGGCCTGCGCTTAATATAGTTTTTGTGCTTGACCAATCAGCCACTATGCGTGGAGCTCCACTTAATAATGCCAAGGCAGCCATCAAAGGGTTGTTGGCCAATTTGGATAAAAATTTTGATCGGGTAGCGCTTGTGGGCTTCGGCGCCAAGGGGAAGGTTCTTTTGGGTATGAGCAGCGATTATACTAAGGCTGGCGCGACCCTTGAGGCTTTTGCCGCTAATGAGAAATTAACCAATATTGCTGATGGAATTTTGCAGGCCCGCAATTTACTTTCAGCGCTGCCTTTAAGCTCAACATCAAATTCTAAGCGCAATATTATTGTGCTTGTTTCTGATGGGGTTGCTAATGCCTACACCAAGGGTGAATGCCCGGACTGGCAATCATATCCGACGAGCGCTAATACTTGCACCAAAGATGCTCTAAATCAAGCCTTTTACGCCAAATTTTCCGATAAATCCCCGGCCAAGATTTATACTGTTGGTTTTAATTTTGTCCAAACTGATAAAATCAAACCCAATGCCGGGGCTTTTGCCAAAAGCCTGATGAAGAATATGGCCAGTTTGCCGGCTACTTTTTCCGAATCGGAAGATTTGTCAAAAATTTCCATCACGCTTAGTAGTATGTTTGCCCAAGAAAAGTCCCTTGCAAAAAATTGTGAAGATGTTTTTGCTTACCTTCGGCTAAACCCGGGCATTTCATATCTTGGCAGCAATGTTGCCTCTCCTTATACCGTTAACTATAATTCGCAGCTTAATTCTTTGGGCATAGCCGTGGGTAATATTGCGAGCGGCCAAAAAGTTAATTTTACACTAAATTTGGCCAACGGGAGCGGCAAAAATTCCGGAACAGCCAATGATTTGGCCAAATCGTATTGGTCCTCCAAACCCGGCGGGATTAAAAATATTGCAGCAATCCAATTTTTAACAAACTGCAAATAATATGAGCATTATGGGCAAAAAAAATATTATTCTTGCCATAATCTGTTCTGCTTTTTTTGCATTGCCGGTTTTGGCGGCGCCCGCAGTTACGATTAATTCTTATCAAACCAAAAATAATGGCACGCTTATTAATGCCACGGTCAGCGGTTTGGCTGATAACCAGGGCGTGAGCGTGGCTTATGAAGTTTTTCCCAAAGGCAGCACCAAAGCGGCTTTTGTAATCGGCAATTCCCGAGTCAAATACAACGGGCGATTCACGTTTTTTGCCGCTAATTTTTTGCTGCGCAGCGGTTATGCGCTTAAGGCCAAAGTTTTTAATTTGAATGATTCGGAAAAACCTTACTGCTTCGAAATGATGCGCGATATGGACCGGGAAGGGCTCTACCCCAGCCCTAAGGCAATTATCGAGGATGCAAAAATCAATAAAAATGACGGCAGCCTGCAAATTTCGGCCAGTCTTTACCCGGGGAATAAGGCCGATTCTTTCGTGGAATATTGTTTTGATTTGACGATTAAGAAAGCCAATGGCCAAAAGATTGAACCAGTCAATGGGTATTTTTCCTCAAGAACCCAAATTTTGCCCAATAAAAAAATTGTCAGCTTCTCGCCCAAGGGAATTTATTTGGACAAGGGGGATAAAGCCTGTGTGAAGATTTACGCCCGGCAAACCGGAACTGATATTTTTTCCTCGCCGTATTTTTGTTTTCCGGATTTGCCCTATGTCCAAACATTTGCCCCAAGCAATATCACCGCAAAGACAGTTGATCTTAACGGCCGGGTGAATTCTTTTTGGGGCGCCAAGCAGCTTTACGCGGGCTTTGCGATTTACGATACGGAAAAATATTCCGAAACCGTGCATGAAGACATTCCCACGGGCCAAATCGGCATGTTTGGCAAGGAGTTGACTTATATCGCACACCACGAGCCGTGGATTGACTGGGCTACCATTGACGAGGATAGTTTTATTTGGCTCGACAAACCGCTTAATCAAGGTAGAAACGTCGCCTTTAAGAAAACAATCGACTCCAAATCATTTTTACCCTTTGACAATTTTGAAAATATAACTTACGCGGCCTGTGCTTCGCCGACTAAAGACCCTAAAGATAAAGTTTGCGGCGAGATTATCAGCGAGCGGGTGCGAGGCTTAGAAGATATTGATGTCATTAATTTGCCGCCCAAAATGCTCGTTGATGGAACGATTTTGCCCCAAGGGCACATTACCAACACAGGCAAATTCCCGGTCCTCAGAACATTTTTCACTTGGCAAAGTTTCGATTATCGCAACCAAAGCGTGTTTGTATCTGAGAAGACTGCTTATCGCGAACTAGATACGACTGTGGATGCTTTGGATATGGAGCCCTTATCGCCCATCAAGCCAAGCAAGGGGGAGGCGAGGTTTTGCTATCGGGCCTGCATCACGCCTTTATTCGAGGGAACACCTGATACATATGTGGTTTGCGCCAAGGAAGATTATTGCTTTATGATTTCCGATATAAAAGCCCCCATAGTCCGCAATGTCGCTTTGAAGTATCAGGGCGGCGGTTATCCCGGATATAAGATTGATGGAGTTGTGGATAATTGGAGGGAGTTTAATCGGCTTTATTTGGGCTACGAATATTACAACACTGCTAATCCGGACGATAAAGCCGTGGCTTTCGAAAATAGCAGTATTCTCAAAAACACGGCCGGCACCGGTGATATCAAAGTTTGGCTGGGCTTTGCCAATATTAAAACCAATAATCGGGAGGGGAAATTTAAGTTGCGGCTTTGCGCCAAGCAATATTGGGAGGATGAGAAATATTATTGTGCCAATGATTGGCTTGGCCTGACAACCAAGATTACGCCCATTGTGGAAACGCTTAGCGCCGAGGCTAAAACTGCCGTGCATTTTGACGGGTCCAAGGCGATTAATTTAACCGGCCAAGTCAATAATTTGGACGAGTATCCGGAAGTTTATGGCGGTTTTGCAATATGGTCAGCCGCGGCTGGGGAAACGGGTGGGGTAGAATATGTTTGGGATGATAGTGTGACTTTGCCATTGGATTATCGCTCGAAGGCTGAAAAATTTTGGTTTGAAATTAATATTGCCAAGCTCAAAGCCCAGCCCCTTGATCTAAAATACGGTTATCGCGCTTGCGTCAAAGATGAAATGCGCCAAATTTTCTGCGATGAGAAATCTTATATTTTTGATGCCAGTAAATTATTGCTCCCGGTTAATAATTGCACTGCGCCGGTAAAAACTTTGTTTTGGAGCAGCGACAGCACACAACCTTATAAATCGGAAAACGACAAAAAGGTGCTTTATTACGATTATTTACCCAGCGCGGGGAATGTTCGCCTGCATTGGGCGCTTTCGGCAATCGGCAAAGACGGGATAATAGAAATATTTGATGATTGCCGGAAAATGAAAATTTCGGTTAGAAAAGATTCCTGCAATGGTCCTGAATTGGCCAGTTGTGATTTGGGCAGCAGTGCATTTTGCCAAGTTTCCTATGAGTTTGCCAGAACAGAGCAAGCCCAAACCCATTATTGGTGCTTGGACAGGAACTTTGATGGGAAATTCGAAGGCCAAGATGAAAGCGGGGTGGTTGCGACAATAAATTTCCGTTCCAGTGCCAATAAAGACGATCTGGACTGGCGCGATAAAGACGGGAAAAATTGGCTGACTTCAGTTAAAGATCAAGATGGCATTGGTAATTGTTGGGCCTATGCTTATTGCGGCACCATCGAATCACGCTACAAAATCGAGCAAAGGGATGCGGGCAAAAATTTGGACCTTTCGGAAATTTGGCTTTATTCGGCGGATAAATTTCCCTTGCCCGATGGCGTCAGTATTGCGCCCTACCAGACCACTAAGGAGTGGGCGCTTATGGGTAATGGCATTGTTGACGAGGCTTGCATGTCCGGGGAAAAATATCCTTTTGGGGAAGCGATTGCCAAAGCGCAATGCGCCGATTGGCAGACCCGGGGCACAAAAGCTACTCCGCAGTTTGTTAGCCCGGATTTAGGCCCTTCTACGGCTACAACCGAGTACATGATGAAAGTTCTGGACCAGCGCGGGCCTTTTGTTGGAAAAATTTTGGCTGCCTTTAGGATTGGCGATGACGGGGTTTTTGAGTGTGAGAAGGATTTTAGTTCATCGGTAAACCATGGAATTATTGTTGTCGGTTACAATAAAAAAGATAGGTATTGGATAATTAAAAACAGTTGGGGAACTACTTGGGGCGATAACGGTTATGGCAAATTACGTTTTGATAATTGCAATATAACGCTTTATGCTCCGGATGAATTTATCGGCATAAGACCGCCGGTCAGATGAAAAAGGAAAGATGACTAACAAGGAAGAAGGAAAAATGCTTAAGGAATTCCGTGCTAAGCACGGTTATGAGATAGAAGATTTCTGGTTGCCCCGGGTTACCTCGATTTTGCAGATTGTCGCCAAACCCGGACTCTTGCGTTATTATGCGCAACAGAAAAATTTTACCGCGGCGCAAGAGGCGATGCGCTTGGCCGCGGAAAATGGGATAAAGGTGCATGACGCCGCGGAAAATTTTTTACTGGGTAAAGATGGATTCGATCCTAAGCTTAAGCCCATTATGCAGGAATTAGTTAAGTGGCGCGCCAAGCATGAGATTGAGGTAATTGGCGTGGAAAAAAAGATTATCGACAATCAGGAGCATTTTTATTGCGGGACGGCCGATATTTTGGCCCGAATAGACGGGGAGGTTGGAATAGTCGATATAAAAACGGGCAGCGGGATTTGGGAGGAATACGGTTTGCAAACTGCGGCATACGCCCATGCCCACAATAAAGCCGCCGCCAAAGATCAAAAAGCGACTGCCAGCTGGATATTGCGCCTCGACAAATATGAGGTCTGTGATATTTGCGGAGCCAAGCGCCGCGATAAAGAAGGGCACATCAAGATTACGGGTGGGAAATATTTTTGCCAACACGATTTTAATGCACCTATGGGAGAAATTGAGTTCAAAAAAATGAAAGGAATGGATGAATCGTATCGGGCATTCCTTTCTGCCAAAGATCTCTGGGAATGGGCTAATCGAAAGTTTTTAGGGCAGATAAAAAATTATCCAAAAAATCTACATAATTAAATATGAAAAAAGAAATTATTGCCGCCGCATTTGTATTATTCTGTATTGCGCCCTTTGCCCAAGCGCAAGACTGCCCAAAGATTTTTTATCAGACCAATGAAGAGGGGACATATTTTTCCACCCAGAGTATTTTTCGCGATGGGCAAGATATTTTATTGGATATTTTAAGCAAGGGGCAATCCAGTAAAATTGGGCCTTTGCGCGTGCCCTCGGGCAGTGCGCTTGGCGAATTTGTCGCCAATACTTTTTTACAATACGGCGACGATGTGCGCACGGCCTGTACCCCGGCAACTGAGGCTGGCCAGGTGCAGGCAACAGGCGGTTCTGGTTTGGCCGAAGACCAATCTCCTGCTTTTGAAGTTTCGCAGGGTGATAGTGGGGTGATTTTGCCCAATGAAGATACTGGCGAAAAAGAATACGAAGATGTTTCGGGGCGTTCGGCGGTTTGTTTTGGCATAGTTTGCAGCAGCCCTAATACCACAAAGATAACCCGTAATAATATTGATGTGGTTTTTCTGGTAGACATTTCCGGGACTATGGGCCAACCTTTGGCCAACGGCAAGCGCCGCATTGATTATGCCAAGCAGCATTTGCTGGCGGCCATGGATAAATTTGATTCAAAATTCGATCGGGTAGGTATTGTTACTTTTGGTAATGCCGGGAAAATAGTTTCGGGCGGCTTCGATGCCTCGGCTAAATTCCCTAAAAGCCGCGGCGCGATTTCTTCTTTAGTAGCGGGAGAACGCACGACCAATATTGCCGATGGCTTAAAAAAAGCCATGGATCTTTTTGCTGCTAATCCCAAATCGGGGAGTAAAAAAGTTTTGATTCTCCTTTCGGACGGTGTGCCCAATAATTCCACCAAGGGCGAGTGCGACGAATCTTATCCTTCTCCCAAAACTAACCCGCCTTCAGGCAATAATAAGTGCGTGGTTGATTCTCGCGATCGGGCTAAGGCGGCTGTGGCCAAGAATGATATTCAGCTCAATGTCGTGGGTTACGCCCTGCAAGAGCTCGAGTCAAGCGAAGGCCAAACCTTGCGGATAAAAACTGAAGCAGGGGTTTTGACCGTTAATGTGCCCGAAGAGGCTGCCAAAAATGCCCGGCAACTTTTACGCGATATGGCCAAGGGCGATGATTATTATTTTGAATCCGAGACGCTCTCTGATCTTAATTCTATTTTTGACAAAATAATTACTAAGTCAAAAAATTCTCCGCCGCCGGTCTGCGATAATTCTTCTTTAGAATTGCATGCCAAGGGTAATTATAAATTCAGCACGGTTAATTATCCGAGTAAGGCCAAGCTTTTGGGTATGGAGCAGAATAATTCCGTTGTTAAATGGAATACCGGGAATATGACCGCAGGGGAAACCATGAATTTTCAAGTCATTTTCGATAAGGATTACAAAGTGAGTAATCCGGGTAATCTCGTGGATTTTCCCAAGAGCCTTTACCGTTTCGTCGATTCCAGCGGTTATAAGCGGGAATTTGATTTAGGAATGAATAAGGCCTCGATGTGCGTAAAACCCGAGGACAAAAAAGAGGGTGGCTTGGATATTGCCATTGAACGTAATATTGTGCCCACCAAGTGTGCCGCTCATTTAACTTTCAAGGTAACCTGTATCGGCAATTATCCGCAATTCAAATGCCAAGACGTTTATCTTTCCGATAAGTTTCCGGTTTACGCCTCTTATATTGCCAAAACTTTTAAGTATTCAAGCAGTCTGCAAAGCGGAGGGGCGGTTTATGACAATTCTTTTGATGGCATGAACGGGGTGCGTTTTTCCTTGGGCGATATGGTACCCGGAGAATCTAAGACCATCGAATTTGATGCCAATTTGAACTATTCGGGAAGTTTACCTCAGTCGGGCACGGCCAAGGCTCAATTACATTATACCAATGGCTATACGAAGCAGTATGGCAAGATAGAAAATGTCACTTTTGCCATGCCCATTCCCGAAGAGTGCAAAGAGCCGCCTAAGGGTGAATTACCTAAGATAAATATAATCCCCAGCATTAAAACGGAATTTGATTGTTATAATCCCGGTTCAGTAAATTATATCGGCACAAGCAGCATCGCTCTTAAATGTGAAGGGCAATTAAATTGCCAAGACGTTAGCGTAAACGTGACATACTCGCCAAAATATTTGGTTCGCTATGCCGGTTTTGAAAGCGCGGCCAATAAAGTGGAATTTTCCGAGATTAAGCCGGGCAATTTGCGCTTTTCCATACCTTTGCTGGCCGCCGGGGAAACCGAATATGTCAACCTCAAGTGGCAGGTGGACCACGAAAATCTCGAGAAGCTGATTGCAGAGTCTTCACTGAAAAATAACGCAGCATTATTTAATATTAAGGCTTCGGTTTTTGCCGGGAAAGATGTGGTTACAGCTTCCTCTATGGCTGAGCCTGCAGCCCAGAGCTTACCTAGCCCGCAAACGTTTGCGGTTTGCCGCCGTCCGCCTCCGCCGCGCGTGGAAGTTAAGGCGGATTTTTGCACCGAATGCGGCACGCAAGGAAAATTTGCTTATACATATTTTAAGGGCGCTATCATGTGCAAATTTAACGAAGGTTGCAGTTCTTTAAGTGTGGTTGTAAGAGCGCCTAAAAAAGTAGTGGTAGCCGGGGCGCGGAAGGCCGGTGAGTCGCCCGACGGGACGGTCAGCTATGCGGTTGCCTTTAATAAGGAGATGAAATTTGGCGAAACGCAACCATTTAACATCAAATTTTCTTTGGATAAGGCCAGCATGGATTTGGATAAGGATAAAAAATTCGATATTACTTTGGAATATATGGCGACCTCCCAAGGTGGCCAGCTCGACAAGATATCGGAAAACCAGACAATTCTTTTGCCCTTGGAGGAATATTGCGGTTGCTATCAATTTAGCGGCGAACTAACTCGCGGTAGCAACTTAAAAGCTGAAGATTTTGACATTTCTCGCTATGTGATGATTGTGGCCGATCTTTCTGAATCCATGAATGTCCCGGTCAATGCCCCGGATCGCGAAAAATTTTTGGAGCAATATCAGCGGGTTATTAAAGGGTTATATGGCCAAATAAATACAGAGAGCGGTAAGGATAATATCGGCATCATCGAGGCTAGCCATGGTACGGCCAAGTTAAAGATGACTAATAATGGTATTCCTTTAGCCTTTACCCAGAATATCAATACTTGGAATTCGGCTGTGGATTCGCTTTCTTACGGCGGGACAACCAATTTGGCCAGAGCGATTAATATGGCTCATCAAGCCTTGATAACTGCCGGACGCGCCGGTGATGTAAAAGTCATGCTCATTCTTTCTGAGGGCCTGCCCACTGAGGATGGTGGCTATACGGATAGCGAAACGCGTAATAGTGTGGCTAAGGCCGTTTGTCACGGCTCGCTGACCACGGCTAATTTTATGTCTGACCAGTGCGTCTCAGCAGCAATTCGGGAGGCCCGAGCCGCCCAGAAGGATAAAATTGATATGTATGCGGCATGGTATATTTACGAAACCGATCCGAGCCAAGAACGCAAATTTGATATCTTTGAAGAAACGTCCAAATGGAGTGAGGATGCCCGCGACATCAAAGATAAAGCCGTAGCTAAAGCAGCGGGCAAGGGTATTATGGAAAGGCTTGGATACTTCCAGAATAACGGAAATCTGCCCTATTTTAACCCTGACGATGGTTCGAGCGCCTTAGCTAAGGCATTTGGCTGCGATAGGGACAGCAAGATGACCATCGAGGGAATTTTGCCCAGTGGTCTAAAATTTATTAGCGGCAGCGCCAAATCCAAAGGAGCGGCCGTGGAGGCGGAGGTAACCGGGGTCAACCCGCAAAAAATTATTTTCCCGATTTCCAAGAAAATGTCAGTGAATTATCAGCAATTTGATTTCTCTTTTTATGCTTCGGCCCCGTTTGGTATGAGGGAAGTGGAAAGCCCAGTCCGTTTCTATATCACTTGCCTGCAAGGCAGAAAACAAGTAGAAAAATATTTAGATCTAACGGTTACCAGAGCCACGGACAAATGGTGCCCGTATGCGGGTAGCTGCCAAGAATTCAAATAGTATGAAGTTGATAGCCGATTTCCACATTCATTCCCGATATTCGCGCGCCACTTCCAGCGCTATTACTTTAGAGGCGCTTGAACAAGGGGCGCACCGCAAAGGCATTAAAGTTTTGGGTACAGGGGACTGTACCCATCCTTTGTGGATGAAAGAGATGGAAACTAAACTGGAACAAACGGACAGCGGTTTTTATCTTTTGCGTGATTCGCTTTTAGAACCAGAAAAACAAGTGCATTTTGCCGTTACCGGGGAAATCAGCTGCATCTACAGTAAGGGCGGTAAGGTGCGCAAGGTTCATATTGTGGTAATTTTTCCCGATATTGCTGCGGCTAAAAAATTTAACGAGAAGCTGGGAAAATTCAATTTGCATTCCGATGGGCGGCCGATTTTGGGACTAGATACCAAAGAACTGCTGAAAATTTTTTTGGATTGCGCGCCACAAGGGCTTTTTGTTCCAGGCCATTGCTTTACGCCGTGGTTTTCGGTTTTTGGCAGTAAATCGGGTTTTGATTCCTTGCAGGAATGTTTTGAGGAGTTAACTCCAGAAATTTATGCTTTAGAAACCGGGCTCTCCGCTGACCCAGCTATGGTTTGGCGCACAAGCGATGGCAGCCGCCTTTCACTGTTAAGCAATTCTGATGCGCATTCTATCCAGAAATTAGGCCGCGAGGCTAATGTTTTTGCCTGCGATTTGGATTACACCTCCATTGTTGAGGCAATTAAAAAACGGGACAATAGCCAATTTTTGAACACAATAGAGTTTTTTCCGCAAGAGGGTAAATATTACAATGATGGGCATGCTAATTGTCAAATAAGCTTTGACCCAAAAGAAACTGCGCGCTATAATGGCCTATGTCCGGTTTGCGGGCAAAAACTTACAATCGGCGTGTTAAGCCGGGTTGAGCAAATTGCCCAGTATCCTTCAGGTTTTAGGCCCGAGGGCGCTATCGGCTTTAAGCATATTGTCCCGCTTGAAGAGATAATTGCTTATGTTTTTGGTGTTGGCCCCACTAGCCGCAAGGTGAAAGAGCAATATGAAAAACTGGTCCCAAATGTCGCCAGTGAGTTTGAATTATTACTTGAAACGCCAATAGCCGACATTGCCCGCTGTTCCGATGAACAAATTGCCACTGCTGTTGAGCTAGTGCGCTTAGATAAAGTGAAAATGGAGGCCGGTTACGACGGAGTTTACGGCAAGTTAAAAGGTTTAGAAGCAGCTCATCGCAAAGAAAAAAAACAATCAAAGCTTATCTGATGAATTTTTCCTCCCAATTAATCGTCCAGTGTTTATACTTTTTTTTGCCGGCGTATTTTGCCAATATGACACCGCCGGTTTTACGCTTTTTGGGTATTGCGGAATTTTTGAATAAGCCCGTTGACGGAGGAAGGAAATTTCGGGGCAAGGATATTTTTGGAGACCACAAAACTTGGCGCGGGCTTATTTTAGGGACTTTAGTCGGCTTTTTAATTTATGTTGTGCAGAAATTGCTTTATGTGGCGGATTTTTTTCAAGCCGTCTCCATTCTTGATTATAGTAGAGAACCTTTATGGCTAGGCATACTTATTCCTTTAGGCGCGCTTTGTGGCGATTTGCTTTTTAGCTTTATTAAGAGGCGGATTGATTTGGAGCCCGGGGAAAGTTGGATTATTTGGGACCAGATCAATTATGTTATCGGCGTGGGTTTTGTATTTTTGCTCATCGGGAAGCTGGCCGATATCCGGATTTGGGTAATTTTACTGGTCTTCACTTTTATTTTACACGTTATTATCAACAAAATCGGTTTTTATTTGAAAATTAACCGGGCAGAATGGTAATTCTGCCAAATTTTATGGAAAAAGCGGATAAAAAAAATCAAACCAAAGCTCCAGCCCCTTTATCTCAAGATATTGCCAAGGAGATAATTGAACAAGCCAAAGCGCACTCCATGGAAAACCCGGCAATTAAAATAAAGGTTTTTGGAGTGGGTGGCGGAGGTTGCTCGATTGTCGGGGAAATTGCCAATATCGTTGCCCCCAATAAGAAAATTTCTTTTTTGGCTGCCAATACCGATATTCAAAGTTTGGAATCTTTGCCCGAAAATGTCCGCAAATTGGTTTTGGGCAAGGGTTTAACTAATGGCCTGGGCTGTGGTATGAATCCTGATTTAGCCCGCCAAGCCGCCGAGCAATCTAAAGAAGAGATAAAAAGAGAAGTAGCTAATTGCGATTTGTGCATTTTTATCTCCGGCCTAGGCGGGGGAACCGGCTCGGGAGCGATGCCGATTTTTGCCGAAGCTTCACGTCTGGCGCACAAAATCAGTTTGGGAATTTTTACCCTGCCGTTCGAATTTGAGGGAGAAAAACGCCGCCGCATTGCCCATGAGTCTTTGGAAAATATCCGACCGCATCTTTCTGCTTCTTTGGTTATTCCCAATGAAAAAATATTTAAGGTAATTGACCCGCGTACAGCCATCAAACAATCGTTTTCGGCCATTAACAAAAGTTTGGCCATGACCATAAAAGGCCTCTTGGAAACACTTTATGAAGCGGGCTTGATCAATATCGATTTTGCGGATTTTCGAAGTATTTTGGAGGGATATGGCAAAACCGCTTATCAAAATAGCATTGAGGGGGAGCGTAAAGACCTCAATACCATGATCGAGAAACTTTTGGATAATCCTTTAGTGGACAATGGTATTGTCAGCGGGCGCGAGGCGAAGGCTATTGAAGTTGAGAGAATAATGTTTAATATAACCGGTCCGGCTGATTTGAAAATGATGGAGGTTGAAGAAATCGCCCAACGCATCACTTCGCCCAACATTAAAGCCAAAATAATTTTCGGAATTTTGTTGCGCTCGGATAAAAGCGACAAGATCCGGGTAACACTTTTGGCCATTGGCGAGGGTAGTCCTGTCAAAAATATTCGTGATGCTATTTTCCGCGAAAGCAAACCCGAAGTTAAGCCCGAAGTAAAGCCGCCGGCACCGAAAGCCAAACACAAGAAGCCTGCGAGAAAAGCAATTGGCAAGCCGGCTCAAAAAATTACCATTACTACTCATCCTGCGCCCGATAAGGGCAGTGACAATTTGCGCAAGAATGCCATCGAGATTAAGCGTGAGACTGAAGATAGCGAAAAGAAAATTTCGGAACAGGAAAAGAAATGGGATATCCCTGCGTTTCTAAGAATTAAAAAGTAAAAATATATGCAAAAGAAAATTAGAACAGCTGTAATTCCGGCCGCCGGAATGGGAACGCGATTTTTGCCGCAGACCAAAGCCATGCCCAAAGAGATGCTCCCCATCGTCGATAAGCCGGTTATCCAATATGTAGTCGAAGAAATCGTTGATTCCGGGTTGGAAAATGTCGTGATTGTGACTGGCGCCAATAAGCGCGCTATCGAGGACCATTTTGACGTGCCGAACCAAGATTTAGTTAATAATTTGCAAGCCGGTGGCAAAGAAAAAATACTCAAGGAGATTACCGATATTGCTACTATGGCTAATTTTATCTACATTAGGCAAAAGGGCGCCTATGGCAATGGCACGCCAGTTTTGTGTGCCGAGCCGGTTATAAATAATGAGCCATTTGCCGTACTTTGGGGAGATGAATTTATTCATGCCAATCCGCCACGGCTCAAACAGATGATTGAAGTTTATGAGAAATTTGGCGGAATTGTCATTTCTGGTGTTCGCATTGAAAAGAAGGAAGATCTTCGCCGCTATGGTATTGCCGATCTCGAACCAGTCGAAGGTAATATTTATAAAGTCAAAAAAATTGTCGAAAAGCCAGATCCCGATGAAGCTCCTTCCAATATCGCTACGCATGGCGCTTACATTTTGCCACCTGAAATTATTGACGCTCTTAAGCGTATTAAGCCGGGTAAGGGCGGGGAAGTTTGGTTGGTGGACGCCATTAATTTATTGCAATCAGAGGGCGTACCGGTTTATACAATCGTTTTAGATGATGGAAAATATTATGATACGGGAAATAAAGTAGAATATTTGAAAACCGTAGTTGAGTTTGCAATCCAAAATCCCGAATTCAAGGAATTCAAAGAATATCTTAAAAAACTAGATCTATGAAAATACAACGAATAATTGCCCGCGAGATTTTAGATTCTCGCGGAAACCCCACTGTGGAGGTTGATTTACTGACTGAAAAAGGGTTATTCCGCTCTTCAGTGCCCTCCGGGGCCAGTACCGGCATTTACGAAGCCTTAGAAATGCGCGATGGCGACAAGGCGCGCTTTGGCGGCAAGGGAGTGCTTAAAGCAGTAAAAAATGTCAACGAAGCGATTGCCCGGCTTTTAGAAAATCGGGAGGTGGCCACTATTGCCGAAGTTGACGCTTTGCTTTTGCACGCTGACGGAACGGAGAATAAAAGCAAATTTGGAGCCAATGCGATTTTGGCGGTTTCTATGGCCGCATGCAAAGCTTTGGCCGCCCAAGAGGGTTTGCCATTGTATGCATTTTTGGCCAAAAATTTCGATGTGCATAAATTTGTTTTGCCTGTGCCCAGCCTAAATGTTATTAATGGTGGCAGTCATGCGGGCAATAAATTGGCCATGCAAGAATTTATGATTTTGCCGGTAGGTGCACCAAATTTCCACGAAGCGATGCGCTACGGAGCAGAAATTTATCAAACTCTTAAATCTATTCTCAAAACTAAATACGGCCTAAATGCCACCAATGTCGGCGACGAAGGCGGTTTTGCTCCGGATGTCCATGATGCCCACGAGGCCTTGGATATTTTAAGCGAAGCCATTAAAAAGGCCGGCTATTCGGGCAAGGTAAAAATCGGCATGGATGTAGCCGCTTCGGAGTTTTTTCAAGAGGGGAAGTATAATTTGAATTTCAAGGGCGAGGCTGCCCAAGCGGATTGGAAAACCGGAGATGAGATGGTGGAAATTTATAAAGGTTTTGTGGAGAAATACGATATTGTCTCTATCGAAGATCCTTTTGACCAGGACGACTGGCAGTCTTACCAAAAATTAACCGAGGCTTTGGGTGAGAAAGTCCAAATTGTCGGAGACGATTTGTTGGTTACCAATCCCAAGAGGATTGCCACGGCTATCGAGAAAAAGGCCTGCAACGCCTTATTGCTTAAGGTTAACCAGATTGGTACGGTTTCCGAAGCAGTTCAGGCTTGTATCGATGCCAAAGGGGCTAATTGGGGCGTAATGGTTTCGCATCGTTCAGGCGAGACAGAGGATAGCTTCATTGCGGATTTGGTTGTGGGTATTATGGCCGGGCAAATTAAAACCGGTGCACCTTGCCGCTCTGAAAGGCTGGCCAAATATAATCAGCTTATGCGCATCGAGGAGGAGTTGGGCCTTAATTGTGAATATGCCGGTAATAATTTCCGCCAAATAAGATGAAGGCGAAAAATCCCGTTTTATTTTTAATCCGTGATGGTTGGGGCTATTCGGAAAACTCCGAACATAATTTTGTCAATGCTTCAAATGCGCCTTTTTGTTTTTCTTTGGCTGCGCAATACCCACATACGCTTTTGAAATGCAGTGGCGAGGCCGTAGGCTTGCCGGAAGGCTATCAAGGAAATTCCGAAGTCGGGCACATGACTATCGGCGGCGGCCGGGTTATCTACCAATCGTTGCCGCGTATTTTGCACGCCATTGGGGATAGGACATTTTTTTCCAATGCGGCTTTTTTGGCAGCCCTTGACCATGCTTCTAAAAATAACGGGTATTTGCACCTAATGGGCTTGGCGCAATTTGAGGGCGTGCACAGCCACTTAGATCATTTGTTCGCACTTTTGGATTTATGCAAAGAAAAAGGTTTTCGTAAGGTTTTAATCCATATTATAACCGACGGCCGGGATGCGCCGCCTAAAGCCGGCATCGACAATTTGTGCAAGATTCAGGAAAAGCTCAATGCTATTGGTTTTGGCGAAATCGCCACGATATCCGGACGCTATTACGCCATGGATCGCGACAAGCGTTTTGAACGCACGCAAAAATATTACCAATGCTTAAAAGATGCCCAAGCCGCTGAAAAATTTTCTTTACCCTTCGATTATCTAAAGAGCTGTTATGCGCAAGAAGTAACCGACGAGTTTATTATCCCAGCCTGCAAAGAAGGGTATTGCGGTTTGAGCGACAGCGACTCTTTAATATTTTTCAATTTCCGAACGGATCGAACCCGTCAGATTACTCAAGCACTAATCGAAGAAGAATTTGCCCCGTTTGCGCGTAGTAAATTTAAGGGCATTTTTGTGGCTATGACGCAATATTATACCCCCATGCCCTGTTTAGTCGCCTTTACCGAAGAAAGGCCTATCAATTTTTTAGGCGAGGTAGTCAGCCAAGCGGGATTAAAGCAGCTAAGAATTTCGGAAACGGAAAAGTATGCGCATGTCACATTCTTTTTTAACGGCCAAATCGAAAAGCCTTTTGAAGGCGAACAAAGGATTTTGATTAATTCTCCTAAGGTGGCTACTTATGATTTGCAGCCGCAAATGTCGGCACCAGAAATTGCCCAACGCCTTTGCGCTGAGCTTGATAAAAAAGAATATGATTTAGTCGTGACTAATTTGGTTAATGCCGACATGGTTGGCCATACGGCTAAAAAAGAGGCCATTGAAGTAGCGATAAGAGCGGTGGACAATGCTTGCAAAGATATTGTTGAAGCGGCTTTGCAAAACGGTTACACGGTTTTTGTTTTCGCCGATCACGGTAATGCTGAGGATAAAAGCGAGTTAACCGCTACCAGCCACACCACCAATCCGGTAGAATTTGTCTTGGTCTCGCACGATGCTGCTTTAGCTAAAGCCAAGCTGAAAGCCAATGGCGGGCTAAAAGATATCGCGCCCACAGCTTTACAGATACTGTCTTTGCCCCAACCAAGAGAGATGACCGGGCAAAGCTTAATAACAACATAAATTTGATATTTTTCAATCTTTACAGTTTTTATTCCCGGACCATAATTAAATAGTCAAAAAATAAAATAAAAAAATAAAACACAATATTTATGGCAGAAGAACAACAAAAGGGCCAGAATTTGCTTTGGCCGATAGTAGCGGTATTACTGCTGCTCGCAATCGTATTCGCTTTCGCAATGAAGGGCGGTCTTTCTATTGGAGGCGTTTCCAAAGGTGTAGCGATAAAAGACGCGATGAAATATGTTAATGAGAATTTCCGCACGCCAGAATCCCCGGAATATTTCTATGACGAAAAAACCATCAGTGAAAGCCATGGTCTTTACACGGTTAAAATTAAAACCAAAGATGACAAGGGTACGGAGATAGAAGTAGGCGTTTTGTCAGTAACTAAGGATGGCCAAGCAATCTTCCCCGGCGAACTGATTGAAATCAAAAAGAAAGAGAATACCAAAGAAGGCAACACGGCCGCCACCAAAGAGGTAAAAAAGAGCGATAAGCCA
Organism: Minisyncoccota bacterium; assembly: GCA_041651395.1. GTDB lineage: Bacteria > Patescibacteriota > Minisyncoccia > Minisyncoccales > JAGOPM01 > JBAZJI01. The sequence continues at coordinate 463,739 of JBAZJI010000001.1, read as the reverse complement.
GAAGTGAAACTATTCGTCATGTCTTTTTGCCCATTTGGCTTGCAGGCCGAGAAGGCTATTTTACCCGCGATGCAGTTGCTCAAGGATAAAGCTGACATTGGCATTTATTACGTGAATTATATTATGCACGGCAAAAAAGAGGCTGATCAGAATATCAGGCAGTACTGCATTGGAAAGGAGCAGAATGATAAATTTAATGCTTATTTGACTTGTTTTGCCACTTACGATGTCAGTGCTTGCCAAAAGGCGGCTGCAGCCCTCAAGGATGCCGCTGCTGCCCAAGCAGCAGCCGAGGCTTGCTACAATCCCGCTCACAGTACCTGTGCGAGCAAAGCGGGTATTGATACCGCCAAGCTGGAAAGCTGCTATAGCAAGACTTTCGCCGAGCTTAAACTTTCCGCTAATGCCAAAGACTACGAATACAGCCAAGAGAAGGGTTTCCCGGCCTTTGCCTTGCATGATGAATTGAATAAACAATTCAGCGTTCAGGGTTCCCCAACCATGGTCATTAATGGCGTTGAGGTACAAAATGTTACCCGCTCACCGGAAGGATTCAAGACGGCTATCTGCAATGCTTTTAATAATAAGCCCTCGGAGTGCGAACAAAAGCTTTCTGAATCTGCAGCTTCCGCTGGTATGGGGCCTAGCACCGGCGCAGCCGCTTCAAGCAACGCTTCCTGCAACTGATTTTTTCTTAAACCTCCGCTTGCGCGGAGGTTTTTGCTTTTTAGGGCGCATTTGCTATAATTTGTTTGAAATAAATACTATGCCAAAAATTGCAATCAACGGCTTTGGGAGAATTGGCCGTTTAACCTTTCGAAACATTATTAAAAATATCCCGCAAATTGAAGTAGTGGCCATCAATGATCTCACTGATAACCACACTTTGGTGCACCTTCTCAAATATGATTCTTCTTATGGCCATTGCGGCTTTGAAATTGAAGAAAAAGAGGGAGCAATGGTGATAGGCGGAAAGGAAATAAAACTCCTTTCTGAAAAAGATCCCACTAAATTGCCTTGGAAAGAGCTTGAAGTCGATGTTGTTTTGGAATGCACCGGCGCTTTTACCAAATACGAAGATGCGCATAAGCACATCGAAGCCGGAGCCAAAAGAGTTATCTTGTCGGCGCCATCAAAAACGCCCGATAAAGTGAAATCATTTGTTATAGGAGTTAATGACCAGGATTTAGCCAGTTGCTCTGATGATGTTATTGATATGGGATCTTGCACTACGAATTGCTTGGCTCCGGTCGTCAAAATCCTTGCGGATAATTTTGGTATTGAAAAAGGATTTATGACTACGGTCCATAGTTACACTAATGACCAAAATATTTTGGATTTGCCGCATAAGGATTTGCGCCGCGCTCGCGCCGCTGGCTTGAATATTATCCCCACCAGCACGGGTGCTGCCAAAACAGTCGGTAAAGTTTTGGGGGAGAAAGCCGGTAAGCTTGATGGCCTTTCTCTGCGCGTGCCCACACCGACGGTCTCTATAGTTGATTTTGTTTGCACTCTAAAAAAAGAAACGACCAAGGAAGAGCTAAATAATGTCTTCAAGGCCAATGAAATTGAAGGTGTTTTCCGCGTCAGCGAAGAGCCGTTGGTTTCTATGGACTTTAAGAGTGATAGCTATTCCTCAATTTTAGACGCGCCCTTAACCATGGCTAGCGGAAATCTGGTAAAGGTTGTGGCTTGGTATGATAATGAATGGGCCTATTCTTGCAGGCTAGGAGAATTTTGCTTAAAAGCTGCTATCTAAAACCCCAAATGCAATATTAAAACCCTTTGTAAAATAAGGGTTTTTTTGTATTACTTATTGACATAATTATAATTAGGTGCTATAATATTGCAGGAAGTAAAAAATACTTCTAGAAAAAGGTGGGCGGTTACCTAGTATAAAAAAGCCGTAGCAATTTACCAAGGAGGTAAATATGGGAAGAGTTGTTGAAGGTGGAAAGCATCCTAATGGTTGGGATTCTAATAACAGTGCAACCGAAATATTTGCGGGTTTTAGCCGCGATAGTGGTCCCGAACGCATCAAGGTTCTTCTAGTTCACAATGGCGGATCGCTTAAAGTTGAGAAATCTTTATACCTTGATTGTATCGGACATTGTATGAGGGAATTCAGTAAAAAAGAGTTGCGCATGATCTACGCACTTTGTCTTGCGCAAATCCAAAACTGCAAGCCCGACAACGTGCCATTGTATTTCACTGAAATGATGAAAGAATTCGAGGCGGGTGCAGAAAAGCGCGGAATTAAGCTTAATTATAAGGCGAAAACAACTAAGAAAAGTTTACGCGGCGTAATTGTAGCTGATTTATCCGCGGGCACAGCATGGATACGGCAGATATTCTCTTCACTCAAAAATGTCTGCAAAAAAATTGTTGCCTTCTTTGAGCGTATTTGGCGCATAATTTTTGACTTTATGGCGCGAATTGTTCAAACTTTCTGGTCCTTCTGCAAACATTTTTCATCCTTCACCAAAAAAATCTTTTACCGCATATCAAAATAACTATTCTTAGCATTCTTGCTCTGAAATTATTAAAGGCTCCAATATTGGAGCCTATTTTTTGCTTAATATTTTAACATAATGCCTCAAAATGTGCCCTCATTGCGGCCTTCCAAAGAGGCTTTTTCTATATTTGTAACTATTTGTTATAATACAGATAATATGCTTTTAGATTTTCAAAAGAGCAAGGAGCTGTTGGAAAAATATTCTATACCGGTCGCACCCTCAGAGATATTTGAGGATTTTGGCCGAGCCCAAAATTATGCGCAAAAAATCGGCTATCCGGTCGTGGCCAAAATTTGGGGTGATGATGTTTTGCATCGCTCGGAACTTGGCGGGGTTAAAATTAATATTAAAAACGCCGACGAGTTAGAAATGGCCTTTAAGGATTTGCAAGCCAAAGCCAAACAAATAATGGTGCAAAAAATGGAAAGCGGACACCAAGTGTCCATTGGCGTCAAGTATGACAGGCAGTTTGGACCGGTGATCATGTTTGGTTTAGGGGGAATTTTTGTCGAAATCCTAAAAGACGTTTCCTTTCGGCTTTGCCCAGTCAGTAAGGAAGAAGCTCTGGCAATGATACGCGAAATAAAGGGCTTCGCAGTATTGCAGGGAGCTCGCGGTGGCGAAGCAGCTGATTTGGAGGCGCTGGCTAGCTTTCTCAGCAAAGTTAGCCGGTTGGCAGAAAACGAGACAAACATTTCCGAAATAGATTTTAATCCGGTCCTGGCCGCCAAACAAGCCGCCATTGCCGTGGATTTCAAAATTTTACAATAATATGCCCAAAAATTTTCAGACGTTATTTGAACCAAAAAGCATTGCCATTATCGGGGCCAATAGCTTGCCTAATACAGTTGGCTCGGGCTTGGCAAAAAATGTCCTTGAAGGGAAGGAACATAGGGAAATATATTTTGTTAACCCTAACGAGGCGGAAATTTTTGGTATCAAAACACACAAGTCGCTTTCGGATATTGGGGTAGCTATTGATTTGGCAGTTATTGCAGTGCCGGCAAAAATAGTGCCTATAATCGTCAACGAATGCATTGCTAATAAGGTTGGCTCGGTCGTAATAATCTCTGCCGGATTTGCCGAAACCGGAACCGAGGGGCAAAAAATCCAGGAAGATCTGGCAGCGGCTTTGAAAAAGGCGGGTATTCCGCTTTTAGGCCCGAACTGTTTGGGCGTTCTTAATCCCTGGGCCAATCTTAATGCGTCATTTGCCCCGGCGAGCCCTAGAACCGGAGCAATCGCTTTAATTTCGCAAAGCGGTGCCATGATCGATTCGATAATTGATGTGTCATTGGCGCAGAACTATGGCTTTTCAAAAATTATCTCTATTGGCAATGAGGGCGATATTAATCTTTCGGAATTAATTTTGGCCTGCGGCAAAGACCCGCAAACAAAGGTTATCGGAATTTATATTGAGGGAATTAATAACGGCCGCGATTTTGTCAAAGTTTGCCAAGAAGTCAGCCAAAATAAGCCAATCGTAGTTATTAAGGCCGGCAAAGGGGAGATAGGCAAAAAGGCCGCCAGCACGCATACTGGTTCCTTGGCTGGAGAGTATAAGATTTATCAGGCTGCATTCCAAAAAGCCGGCGCTATTGAGGCTCAAAGCGTGGAAGAACTCTTGGATTTATGTAAGGCCTTGGCTTGGCAGCCGCGCTTTAACGGCAAAATCGGTATAGTAACCAATGGCGGCGGAGTAGGTGTTTTAACGGCCGATGCTTGTCAAGAGTTTGGCTTAGAATTGGCAAATTTAGACGATAAAACCCTAAAAATTTTAGAGGCGCCCGGCGTCATGCATCCGGCCTGGTCAAAGGCCAACCCTGTCGATGTAGTGGGTGATGCCACGGCCCAGAAATACGAAGCAGCCATAAATGCTTTACTTGACCAAAAAGACATTTCTGCTCTGATAGTTTTGCAGACTATGCAAATAATGACAAATCCAATCGAGAATGCTAACATAATCGCACATGCTGCCAAAAGGCATGCGGATAAACCAATAGTTTGCTGCTTTTTAGGAGGTAAGATGACATTGCCGGGAATAAATGTTTTGGAGGAAAACAAAATTCCCAATTTCTCTGATCCTCGCAAAGCGGCTAATATTTTAGCAAAGATGAAAAATAAATGACAGTTATGCAACACGAAAGCCCGAAAGGGAAAGTTAGCTTAAATGTTATCTTGATTTCGTTGTTGGCAATAAGCGCCATTTTCCTCCTGACGCTTTATGGCAACAACCAGGGGCTGCAAAAAGCCCTCGATGAGGCTCGCGCCCAAGCCAATAACAGCGAACAAAACGCTGCTTGTGACTTGCCAAGTGAGGCCTCTAAGACTTCTGAGGCCGAGGCCGCGTCTGCCAGCCCAGAAACAGGGAAAGTTTCAGAGATTAAAGATGGAACCTGTTCTTGCCCGCCTGCCAGCCAAGTGGCAATATTAGTCTCGGAAAAAAATAGTAAGTTTGAGCCTTTATTGTCTTATTTGGTAGCCCTCAAGACTGTTAAGTATATAAATGCTGAGCTTAAATCCGAACAATTGCCGGATTTAGCTTTCAAGTCATATAAAAAAGAGGGTGGAGTTTACGAAATCACTCTCATGGATAGTAAAACCAAAGAAAATCGCGGTTTGGTTTATGTCAGCGGCGATGGAAAATATATTTTCCCCGCGGCTATAAATTCTTTGGAGCCGATTAAGCCAGCGGTAGAAGTTAAAGAAGCCGCTCCTAAGGCCGAGGCCGCGCCAGTGCAGATTAAGGCTACGGTTAAGCCGGAGGTACAGCTCTTTGTGATGTCGTATTGCCCATTCGGTTTACAGGCGGAAAAGATGTTTTTGCCGGTTTATGATTTGCTCAAAGATAAGGCCGCCATGGGTGTTTATTATGTAAATTATACCATGCATGGCTTTACCGAAGCAGAACAAAACGTCAGACAGTATTGCATTTCCAGCGAACAAATCGAGAAGTTTTCTAAATATCTTTCTTGTTTTGTAAAAACCGACAAGCATGCTGATTGCGCCAAACAAGCCCAGATTGATGAGGCTAAGTTGGCTGCTTGCTTCGCGGCGACAATGAAGAAATACAATATCAATGACAAATCCGAAACTTTTCCGGTTTTTGATGAGCTGAATAAAAAGTATAATGTCCAAGGCTCGCCGACAATTATCATCAATGGCGATGAAGTTCAAGTGGACCGCTCTCCCGAGGAGTTCAAAAAGGCGATTTGTGCGGCTTTCACGGTTAAGCCTAAAGAATGCGACACTATTTTATCCAAGACCGTTGCCAGTCCGGGAATTGGGGATGGCACAGCCAGTAGCAGCGGCGGTTCTTGCAACTAAGTGATGGAAAAGGCAGGATGTTGAAATCCTGCTTTTTTGTTTTTGGAAATTCAGGCTATAATGAAGAAAATAAATATGGATAAAAAGTTAATCATCTGGATAAAAGATCTACGTCGCGAAGACGTAGCGCTTGTGGGCGGAAAAAATTCCTCGATGGGAGAAATGTATTCGCAGCTTTCAGCCAAGGGTGTGCCCATTCCTAATGCTTTCGCCCTAACCTCGGATTCGTTTTGGTATTTTTTGGCGCACAATAAAATAGACGAACACTTAAAAAAGACTTTTACTAATTTTGATGCCAAAAATATTCCCTTACTACAAAAAACTTCTAAGGACTTGATGGCCAAAGTGCGCTGGGGCCGCTTTCCTGATGATTTGAAACAGCAGATTTTGGAAAATTATAAAATACTTTGCCAAGAGTATGGTTTGAAAAATGTCGATGTAGCCGTGCGCTCCTCAGCCACGGCCGAGGATTTGCCCAATGCCAGCTTTGCTGGGCAGCACGAAACCATGCTTAACATTTCCGGCGAAAGCCAGCTGCTTAATGCGGTTAAGGATTGTATGGCTTCGCTTTTTACAGCTCGGGCCATTGCTTATCGCGACGAAAAGGGTTTTGATCAGTTAAGTGTGGCTATTTCAGTTTTGGTGCAGAAAATGGTGCGTTCGGATTTAGCCTCCTCGGGGGTTATGTTTTCCCTTGATACCGAATCGGGCTTCCGCGATGTGGTTGTCATTAACGGCATTTATGGCATTGGGGAAATGATAGTTAAGGGCAGGATTACACCAGACACTTTTATCGTGCATAAACCGACTTTCAAAAAAGGATTTAAGTCTTTAATCGTTAAAAATCTAGGCCGCAAAGATCAGAAGTACGTTTATGCTGGCGGTAACGGCATTAAGGAAGTTTCGGTTCCGGAGAAGGAGTGGAAGCAATTTTGCCTTACCCAAGATGAGGTATTAAAGTTGGCGGAATGGGCGATAATAATCGAGGAACATTATAAATTGCCTATGGATATGGAGTGGGCCAAAGACGGGCAAACCGGGAAGCTTTTTATCGTGCAGGCTAGACCAGAAACCGTACATGCACAGGAGGAAGTCGGTCGTTATTTTGTGGAATATAAAACCAAGCCTCAAGGCTTTAAGGAGGTGGTTCAAGGAATTGCCGTTGGCAGTAAAATCGGACAAGGTAAGGTGCATATTATTCAAGATGTGGCTAAAATTGCGGAGTTTAAGAAGGGTGAGGTTTTGGTTACAAAAATGACTGATCCGGATTGGGTGCCGATTATGCGTATTGCCGGGGCGATTGTAACCGATGAGGGTGGGACGACTTCACATGCCGCTATTGTTTCGCGCGAGTTGGGAGTGCCTTGTATTGTCGGTACTAAAGATGGTTCCAAAAAGCTTGCAAGCGGAAAAGAAGTGACCGTTGATTGTTCGCAAGGCCGTACAGGCCGGGTCTATGAGGGGCAAGTGCCTTTTGATATGCAGCGCTATGATTTGAAGGAAATTCCTGAATTGCCAGTTAAAATTGCCATGAATATTGGTACGCCCGATGGCGCTTTTAAGTATTCTTATTTGCCTGTGGAGGGTGTGGGTTTAGCGCGGGAAGAGTTTATTATTGCGGAAAAGATTAAAGCTCACCCCATGGCGCTTATCGACTATGATAAAATTACCGATACGCAAATCAAGCAAAAGTTAGACGAGCTTACGGCCGGTTATCCGAGCAAAACTCAGTATTTTATCGATGAATTGGCCGAGGGTGTCAGCCAAATTGCTGCGGCCTTTTATCCGCGCGAGGTGATTGTACGTTTTTCTGATTTTAAGACCAATGAATACGAATCACTTTTGGGTGGAAAGCTATTTGAGCCCAAAGAAGAAAACCCCATGATCGGCTGGCGTGGCGCTTCCCGCTATTATGACCCGCGTTTTAAGGAGGCGTTCAAATTGGAATGTTTGGCTATGAAAAAGGTGCGCGAGGTTTACGGCTTGGATAATTTGCATGTCATGATCCCATTTTGCCGCACGCCCGAGGAAGCGCTGAAGGTAACGGAAGTGATGAAAGAGGCAGATTTGGCTCGCGGCAAAAATGGTTTGAAAGTTTATATTATGTGTGAAATACCCAGTAATGTAATGTTGGCTGACGAGTTCTTGGCAATTTGCGACGGCTTTTCGATTGGCTCTAACGATTTAACCCAATGCTCCTTGGGTTTGGATCGCGACAATGGCGGTTTAGCCATTATCGGCAATGAAACTAACCCGGCTGTGAAGAAACTTATCAAGATGGCGGTTGACAAATGCGTGGCAAACAACAAATATGTAGGTATCTGCGGGGATGCGCCCTCAACGATTGCCGGTTTTGCGGATTTCTTAATTGAGGCGGGGATTAAATCAATTTCTCTATCTCCCGACGCAGTGGTGAAAACTTTATACGCTTTAGCGCAATCGCAAAAGCAAAAACAAACAAAATGAGCAAAGAATTTGACGTAGTCGCCATTGGTTCGGGTACGCGCGACACTTATCTATTTTTTAAGGAGGATCATGTTTATAACCATGTCGCGGACTTAAAAGTCGCTTATTGTTTCCGGCTCGGCTCTAAAGTTGATGCCCAAACTTTAATGTCATTTACCGGTGGGGGCGGCAGCAATGTTTCGGCGGCGCTGGCTTTTTTTGGCGTAAAAACCGCGTGGGCGGGCATGGTGGGGGACGATTTACCGGGAGACAATGTTTTAACTGAACTTAAGAAGTATGGAGCCGATGTCTCTTTGGTAAAAAAGAATAAAAAGGTTCCGACTAATCAATCAATCGTGCTAATTCACCCCGGGGTAGATAGGACAATTTTAGTCTATCGGGGCGCTTCTTCGGAATTTTCCAAAAAGGATTTGGATTTATCGGGCATTTGCGCAAAGTGGATTTTTGTCGGGCCAATGACGGGCAAAAATCTGACTATCATGCCATTGGTTTTTAAGTTTGCCAAAGAAAAAGGGGCCAAGATTTACGCCAACCCCAGCAAGCCGCAAGCCGAATATTATTCCAAGAATAAAAAGGCCTTAAAAGGCATCGATATTATCAGCCTTAACGAGGAAGAGGCGGAGGTGCTTTGCGGGAGCGGTAAAAAATATGAGGAGATGGCTAAGGAGATTTGTAAGTTAACCGGCGGTTTAGCAGTTTTGACTTTAGGCAAGGATGGCGCCTTAGCTTGTGATGAACAAAGTATTTATAAGGCCGGAATACTCCCGGCTAAAGTGGTTGATAAAACTGGAGCGGGAGATTCTTTTAATGCCGGGTTTCTATACGCGTATATGCGAACTGGGAGCATTGTCGACGGTTTGCAATTCGGCACGGCTAATGCCACGGCTAATGTCAAAACCATGGGCGCTAAATGGAATTTTCAAGATCCCGCCAAAAAGTGGACAAAAGTGAAAGTTATTGTGAAATCGGCTTAATCATTGACTAGTTAAGCCTAAAAATTGTAGAATAAGTAAATAAAAAATATGAAGGTAATTTTAGAGACCAGTAAATGTATCGGATGCGGCGCTTGTGCTGCTATCTGCCCGCAGGTTTTCGAAATCGGCACGGATGGCAAATCGCATTTGATTAAGGGCACAAAAGGCCCGGCCGGAAGGGAGGAATTGGTTTCCGACGAGCCGATCAATGGAATTGACGATGCGGTTAACGGCTGCCCGGTGCAGGCCATTAAGACCGAGAAATAATTCAATAAAATAAGGAGTCCGCCCCTTCCGGGGCGGCTTTTTTGTTTGTCATAATTTTGTAGTTGACAGATATTTTAATAATGATATAATTTAGTGTACCTTTATTCAAAAAAATCGACACTAAGGAGGATTATAAAATTATGGTTGAATGTAAGGAGGAGAAGAAGGGTTACGCCGACAGTTTGCGCCCCGGAGATTTGGACGATCGGCAGAATTTTGAAAATACTCAAACTTGGAAATTGCGCTTTGGCCGAGTTGATGCCAGAAAGGCTGCTCGAAAGGAGTTGGAATCCGGCAAAATCACCCTTTCGCGTTGCATTGAAATGATTATCACCTTCAAGGAGAGCTATAAAGCGCTCAAAACCTTGGCCGGCAGTTACCCCCTGCCGCAAACCGTCAAAGTACTTTCAGGCGAGTCAAATGCGATTAGGCCCGAGGCCCTGATCTTATACGTCTACGAGATTCGCGAAGACCTCAAGGTTATGAAAATAGCCATTGCCAAGGGTTTGGATATTTTGGAGCTTGTCAAAGATTTTTCATATGATGATTTGAGTTTCATGCGTATTGTTTCGAAACCCGAAGTTGTTTCCAAGATACCGAAAAAATCCAAGCCTACTTACAAAAAAATCCTTCAAAGTGCCCAGAGCAAAGTAACAAATAAAGCATAATAACGCCCTTTTTTAGGGCTTTTTTTGCGGCCGATTCGCCCTTTACAGGCTATGGGTTTTGTGCAATTATGTGAGCAGAAAACAAATATATGAAAAAGACCTTATTTTTATTCGCGCTTCTGGGGATATTAATGGCCGGGACTGTTTTGGGTGCTACTTCGACTAGCAATTCCATTGTTTCCAAGCAGCCGCCCACCATTAGCATCGGCAGCTGGGTAAAAGTTTCGGGTAATAATCAAGCCCCTTGGCAGGAAGCGGTTAAAGCCGCGCCAAAGGACACGCTCCAATACCGCGTGGACGTGGAAAATATTTCTAAAGAAGTGCAAAGGCAGGTGTATGTGCAGACAATTTTAGGCCGCAACCTGACCATGCAAAAAGATATCAAGGTTGACGGGAAGGCTGTCACCTATGATGAGAAGAAAGGGATTTTCTTGGGCGATATTGCCAAAGGGCAAACTAAGGTTATCACCTTAACTGCGATTGTGGGCAAAAACGAAAATTTGGTTTATGGGCAAAACGAATTAATCGCGGTCTTCGTGCTTGATAAGAGCCATGTGCCGGTGGCTGATACTGCCACGGCCTTTGTTTGGAGGCAGGGTTTAGCCGGAACTACGACCGGACCAGTGCAGGCTAGTGCCTTAAATACCGGGCTGACTGCCAATTTAGGAGATTTTGTCATCTTACCGTTTATTTTAGCTATTATTGCCACTTTGATTTTCCGCCGGCAACTGGGCGCATCTTTTGTGAATTTTCAAGACGCCAACCAAAATGCCCAGTACTTTCTGGCTCAGAAGCAACTGGAAAAGATGGTGCAGAATAAGAAGTAACTAATTATAAAAAAATCCCCGTGAGGGGATTTTTTTGTTTGTGCAAAATACCGAAAAGTTTTAGGCCTGCTTTTCGCTATTAAGTTTTTCCAGAATACGGTTAACGTTTTGAATACTGTCGTAGTCGTAAATAGAAATGGCAATGGCGCTCGGACTTATTTTTTTGAGCTTGGCCAACTTTTTCGCTACATCTTTGGTCTTAGTGGCGTCACTCTTAGTTAAAAATATATATTCGTCTTTTTCCAAAAGTGCTTTATTGTATTTGCCTAATTCCTTGCGAATGGCTTTGTAGTCTTTAATCGGGGTGCTTGATTCGGCGGAGATTAGATGGAAAAGGGTTTTAGTTCTCTCCACATGGCGCAAAAATTTAATTCCCAAGCCTTTGCCGCTGGCCGCGCCTTCGATAATTCCGGGAATGTCGGCAATAACCAAATCTTGAAAAACTCCTAAGTGAGGTTCTAGGGTAGTAAAAGGGTAATTAGCTACGCGGCTTTGAGCATTAGTAATTTCGTTTATCAGACTAGATTTGCCAGCATTAGGCAAGCCGATTAAACCGATATCGGCCATCATTTTTAGCTCGAGGCGCAATTTAACGGTTTCGCCGGGCAGGCCGGGATTGGCATTTTTTGGCGAGCGGTTAGTCGAGGATTGAAAACGATAATTGCCCCAGCCGCCATTACCGCCTTTGGCCAAAAGTTCTTTTTCGCCGATTTTAGTAATTTCTATTTTTTGATCCTTATCTAGAAAATGGATGACCGTTCCTACCGGCACATTGATGAATTTGTCACTGCCTGTTTGGCCCCGGCGCAAATACCCTTCGCCGGCTTTGCCGTTTTCGGCTTTGATGTCTTTGATATAGCGGAATTGGTTAAGTGCTCCTAAATTGGAAACACCGACAGCGTAAACGCTGCCGCCTTTGCCGCCATCTCCACCCATTGGGCCTCTTTGGAGCTTAATTCTGGACCATGCGACTTCGCCAGCACCTCCCTTGCCGGCATATACAGTTATTTTGACATCATCAATCAGCATATTTCTGTTATTTATATTGTACCATAAATTATCTTTGTTGGCAATGAGAGGGATTTGCCAAAATCTTTAGGATATTTATAATTAATTAACAATCAAATAAATTATCAAGAGCGGTGCGAGTTTCGCCAATAGGCGAATGCGGGATTTAGCCCGATGACCACCCGGCAACCCTGCCAGCGCAGAAGGTGCCAAATCTAAAACCCTCAGGGGAGAGATAATCGTTACAACGCTTTCTTTTCCTGCAGGCGTTTTTTCAATAAAAAATTATTATGAAACATATAATCAAAACAGCGGAAGGTGTTGCAATCGGACATCCTGACAAAATCTGCGATCAAATTAGCGACGCCATTTTAGACGAAGCGTTGCGCCAAGACCCATATTCAAGAGTGGCAGTGGAAACCATGGGCGGGCATAGTAAGATTTTTATTGTGGGAGAAATTACAAGCCATGCCAAGATCGATTTTGAGCAAATCGCCAAGGACGTTTATAAGTCATGCGGTAATAATGATGCGGTCAGTGTAACTATTAATATTGTGCAGCAATCGCCCCAAATTAAGGCCGGGGTCGATGTGGGAGGGGCCGGGGATCAGGGCATAATGGTGGGCTATGCATGTAATGAAACCAAAGAGATGATGCCTTTGGAGGTTATGCTTTCCCGCCAGCTTAGTAAAGCTATGGGTCCGCGTGACGGCAAAAGCCAAGTAACGGTAGAAGATGGCAAAATTACCAAAGTTGTTACCAGTGTTTGCGGGGACTATCCCGCGGAATTGCTAAAGCTCTTGAAAAAGTGGGGGATTAAAGAGGGCGATACCCGTTGGCTTAAAAATCCGGCCGGAGAATGGACTATCGGTGGTTTTGCCGCGGACACAGGCTTAACAGGCCGCAAGCTAATTGTGGATAATTATGGTCCCAATGTTTCCATTGGCGGCGGGTGCTTTTCTGGAAAAGATAATACCAAAGTGGATAGGTCAGCGGCTTATATGGCACGCAAAATTGCCGTAGATTTGCTTAAAAAAGAAAAAGCCGGGCAAGTGTTTGTGCGTTTAGCTTATGCCATTGGCGTAGCCGAGCCGGTTATGGCTTGTGCCGAGATTCATAAAAGGGGGAAGATTAAGTTTATTCCCCATATCAAAGGATATGATTTAACTCCGGCCGGAATAATTAAATTTTTGAATTTATGCAAACCCCAATTTAGGCAGACTGCCATGTATGGGCATTTTGGCAATGGGTTTAAGTGGGATAAATAAGAAGGCCAATATCCAAAGCAAACTACCAAATATCAAATAAAAAAGATCCCGCTCGATGAGCGGGATTTGTTTTGTCATGTGATTACAAAATGTCTAAGTTGAGTGTATGTGTATCCTCGAAAAATCGACATGCTAGGAATTGTGCTTGAATATCCATGGCTGTCCAGCCAAGATATTGCTTTTGAAAAGTGATGGGTCTACCCTTGAACTTTGTTGGCACAAAGCGATGAATACCGGAACCAACCTGGCCAACATGCGCAAATGCATATTGGTGCAAGAGCATGCAATATGCCCAGAGTGTGTCTTCGCCGCATCGGTGCTTTATTTGGATGTCGAGAGCCAAAAAGCCCGCGTGCTCAAAAATTGCCACTTTCCCCAGAACATATCCATCTTCAAAGTATTCCGAGTCGTCTCCACCATCGTGACATTCTTCAAGTTTCGAGGGCATTTTTTCCTTTGCCCAACGAAAATCATTTATGTCTTTTCCGAGCTTCTCCAATACATTGGTAGTATCTAAATTTTCCGTCATTGCAATCCTCCAAAATTTTTATAGTACAATATGTTATATTATAACATATTACCGTATAAAAATCAATAGATGAAGCTTGTCGCGATTATTGGTTTTTTAACATTCTCCACAGCCATAAAACCCTTTGAAATATTTAGCCAAAAGTGCTAATGTATATTTGACAATTCGATATGATAGATCCGCAATACGACCCCAAGAAAAACGAGGGGGAAATTTATAATTTTTGGGAGAGCTCAAAGTTCTTCCAGCCTTCGGATACCGGGAAAAAAACATATAGTATCACCTTGCCCCCGCCTAATGTTACGGGCAATTTGCATATGGGACATGCCCTCAATTTGGTTATCCAAGATGTCCTCATTCGCAGCAAACGCATGCAAGGATACCGGACAGTCTGGGTTCCGGGCATTGATCACGCCGGCATTGCGACCCAAAATGTTGTTGAAAAAGAATTGCGCAAGCAAAATATCAGTCGCCACCAGTTAGGACGAGAAGAATTCTTGAAAAAGGTTTGGGAGTGGAAAAATAAATATGGCGACATAATTTTGAACCAAATTAGGCGCATGGGCGCTTCTTGCGATTGGAGCCGCACGCGTTTTACTATGGACGAGGGCTATGCCAAGGCAGTACAGGCGGCTTTTGTAACTTACTACAAAAAAGGTTTAGTGTACCGCGGCAAGCGCGTTATTAATTGGTGCACCCGTTGCCAAACTTCTCTTTCGGATTTGGAAGTGGAAAGCGAAGAAGAGAAGGGAAAACTTTGGCACATCAAATATCCGATTACCAAAGATGGCAAGGAGTTTGTCATTGTGGCCACCACCAGGCCAGAAACCATGTTAGGGGACACGGCTGTGGCCGTAAATCCCAGCGATGCCCGCTATAAAAACTTAGTCGGCAAAACTGTTTATTTGCCTTTGGTTAATAAAGAGATCCCGGTGATTGCCGACGATTCTGTTGATAAGGAATTCGGCACGGGTATGGTTAAGGTCACACCTTTCCATGATTTTACCGATTATCAAATGGGCGTGCGCCACAAGCTAGAGATGATTGAGATAATGGATCAGTTTGGCCGGTTAAATAGAAATGTTCCGCCTAAATACCAGGGCCTTAAAGCCGCGCAAGCTAGAGAGATTATTGTGGAAGATTTGAAGCAGCTTGATTTGCTCGTGAAGATTGAAGATCATACGCACCAAAAGCCGCATTGTGCCCGATGTCATACCGTAATTGAGCCGCTGCCCTCCGAGCAATGGTTTATAAAAATGAAGCCATTAGCGGAAGCGGCTTTAGCTTCAGTTAAAAGCGGTAAGGTAAAATTTTATCCCAAGAGCTGGGAAAAGCTGATGTTTAATTGGATGGAAAATATTCAGGATTGGTGTATTTCCCGCCAGCTTTGGTGGGGACATCAGATGCCCATTTGGCAATGCCAAGAAAGCCAAGAATATTTTTGCGCAACTCAAAAACCCGCCAAGTGTCCTAAGTGCGGTAATTGCGAACCCAAGCAAGTAGAAGATGTTTTTGACACTTGGTTTTCTTCCGCTCTATGGCCGTTTGCCGTTTTTGGCTGGCCAGAAAATACCAAAGATTTGCAGGATTTTTACCCGACTAGCACGCTTTCCACCGCGCGCGATATCATTAATCTTTGGGTGAGCCGGATGATCTTTTCCGGATTGGAGTTTACCGGGCGCGAACCTTTTAAGAATGTCATTATCCATGCCACGGTTTTAACTAAGGACGGCAAGCGCATGAGCAAATCATTAGGAACCGGAATTGACCCGATCGGCTTAGTGGAAAGTTATGGGGCTGATGCTACGCGTATGGGCTTGGCTTGGCAGGCCACTGATTTGCAAGATATTCACTTTAGCGAAGATGCTATTATTGCGGGCAAAAAGTTTGCCAACAAAGTTTGGAACGCCACTCGTTTTGCCATTATGGATATTGCGGAAGGCAAAACTTACGACGTCAAAGAAAAGCCGGTGGCCGTTACGCAAGCCGATAAAGAAATTTTGGAAAAGCTAGATGTTTTAATCGAATCCACTACGGAAAATATTTCTAAATTTGCTTTCGGCACGGCGATCCGCGATATTTACGAATATTTTTGGCACCAGTTCTGCGACATCTACATTGAGAAATCCAAAGAACAAATAAAAAACTCTAAAACCGAAGAGGAAAAAGAAAATACTCTGAAAATTCTGCTTTTTGTGCTTAAAAATTCTTTGGCACTTTTGCACCCCTTTATGCCGTTTGTAACCGAGGCGCTTTATCAAAAGCTGCCCATTGAGAATAAAGCTAAGGCCTTAATTGTGGAAAAATGGCCCACAGTCCAATCGGCCTTATTACCAGCCACCTTGGCTCCCAAGGCTCCGGAGAAGGCCATTAAACCAGCCAAAAAGCCCATTTTAAGCAAGGCTAAACCTAAGAAAGCAGCTAAAAAGCCTGTTAAAAAACAAGTTAAGAAGGTTGTAAAGAGCAAGCCTA
Source organism: Minisyncoccota bacterium (assembly GCA_041651395.1). GTDB lineage: Bacteria > Patescibacteriota > Minisyncoccia > Minisyncoccales > JAGOPM01 > JBAZJI01. Next base: position 447,417 of record JBAZJI010000001.1, on the reverse strand, counting down.
AAGCAAAAAAATCAGTCAAAAAACATGCCCAAAAGCGCAGATAAAAAACGCATCCTAACTGGGGATCGCCCAAGCGGCCGCCTTCACTTAGGCCACTATGTCGGCTCTCTGGAAAATAGGCTTAAGCTGCAAAACGACTATGATTGTTTTTTTATAATCGCCGATTATGAATATTTGACCGATAATGTCGAGAATACGGCTACCTTTGAAAAAAATATTTCTGATTTGGTTTTGGATTATCTTTCTGTGGGCATCGACCCGGCCAAGTGCAGTATTTTTGTGGAGTCGCAAGTTCCCCAAATTGCCGAGCTCAATTTAATATTTTCCATGATGGTTAAAATGTCGCGCGTGCAGCGCAACCCAACCATCAAAGATGAAATCAAGAATAAAGGCGTGGAGGGCCCAACTTTTGGCTATATCGGTTGGCCCATTATTCAAGCCGCTGATATTTTATGTGTCCGCGCCGATGTGGTGCCGGTGGGCGAAGACCAGCTGCCTCATGTTGAACAAACGCGCGAGATTGCCAGATATTTTAATTCCAATTTCAAAGAAATTTTCACCGAACCGGAACCTCTTGTAGGCAGCACGCCCCGTCTGCTTGGTCCTGATGGCCGCAAAATGAGCAAATCTTTGGGCAATGCTATTTACTTATCTGATAGCGCCAAAGAGGTGGAGGAAAAAATTGCCAAAGCCATAACCGATCCGAAAAAGTTAAAAAAGGACGACCCGGGCGATCCGGAAATTTGCAATGTTTACAAATATTATCAGGTTTTTGCCAAAGATTTAGCCGAGCAAAGAGCACAACAGTGCCGGGAAGGCAAAATCGGTTGCGTGGAATGTAAAAAAGAAATTGCCAAGCGTATTAATGAATTTCTAGATCCGATTAGGGAGCGCCGTGTCAAATTTGAAAAGAACGATAAACTGATTGCCGAAATTTTGGCGGCTGGCAATAAGCGCGCCAGAGCGGAAGCGCAGGAAACTTTGGATTTGGTTAAGCAGGCCATGAAATTGGACTACAAAAATTTGCTTAAATAAAATGTCACGAATATTAATCAAGGAAACAATCGAGAAAGTCGGCGAAGAAGTTCTGGTTCAGGGTTGGGTTTTGACCCGCCGCGATTTGGGTAAGCTGGTTTTCTTGGATTTGGGTGATAGAACCGGCTCTTTGCAAGTGGTTTGTGAATTAAAAAATATGGCGCTGCCCGAGGGCATCAAGGAGCAATGGGTTTTGCAAATAAAAGGCAAAATTGCAAAGCGGCCAGAAAAATTAGTCAATAAAGATTCCATTACCGGAGGCATTGAAATGCAGGCCAGTGAAATTGTTGTTTTAGCCAAGTCGGAAATTTTACCTTTTGAATTAAAGAATATCAAGGAAGTCAGTATGCCGGTGGTTTTGGACCACCGCCCGTTTTCTTTGCGCGCGCCGGAGCTGAAGGCTATTTTTAAGGTGCAAGAAAAATTAATTGATGGTTTTCGCGAACACCTTAAGGCAAACGATTTTACGGAATTCCAGGCCTCGGGCCTGGTGGGTGTGGCGACCGAAGGAGGCAGTGAAGTTTTCCATGTTGATTATTACGATTATGATGCTTATTTAGCGCAAAGCCCGCAATTCCACAAACAAATGCTGGTGGGCGTTTATGAACGCGTTTTAACCGTGACTAAAGCTTATCGGGCCGAGCCCCACGCCACTTCCCGACACTTAAGTGAGTATGTCAGCTTGGATGCAGAAATGGGTTTTATTAATTCCTGGGAAGATATCATGGTTATGTGCGAGGGCACGTTAAAGGCCATGATGGGCAAGGCTTTGCAAGAAGTTGATGCTTGCAAAATTTATAATGTTGAGCCTTTGGATTTGAGCCGGCCGATTCCTAGAATAAAATTGCGCGAGGCGCAAAAACTTTTAGGCGTTTCCACGGATGAGCCTGATTTAGCGCCCGAGGATGAGCGCAAAATTTGCGAGTGGGCCAAAAAAGAATATGGTTCTGATTTTATTTTTATCACACATTTCCCGACTAAAAAACGGCCGTTTTATACGTATCCTGATCCGCAAGACCCAGAGTATACTCTAGGTTTTGATTTACTCTTCAAAGGTTTAGAGATTGTGACCGGTGGACAGCGCATTAATGATTATGAACAGCTTCTGGCTAACATTAAGAAGTGGGGCAATAAGCCCGAAGACTTTGAAATGTATTTGGAGGCTTTTAAGTATGGCATGCCACCAGAGGGCGGGTTTGCCATCGGCATCGAGCGGGTGACTAAGCAATTTTTAGGCCTGGATAATGTGGCGAATGCTTCTCTTTTCCCGCGCGATATGGAGCGTATTGATATAAGACTCTCCACAGTCCAAGAAAGAAAAACTAAGAAACAATAATGGCTTTTATTAACACTATTGCAGCCTTTAAGGTTTTAACCATCGCGGCTTTTAGTTTTTTAACCGCGCAGATCCTGGTCCCGATTGTGACCGAGTTTCTTTATAAAAATAAGTTTTGGCGCAAGAGTGTGCGCACTAAAGCTATTGACGGGCAGGATGTTTCAAATTTTCAAAAGCTGCATGGTGAGGGCGAAATTAAAACCCCACGCATGGGTGGTGTGCTTATTTGGCTTCCGCCGTTGGTTGTGGCCTTTATTTTACATATTTGTGCAAAGTTTGGTGTTCCTGGGCTGGGTAGTTTAGATTTTTTTACCCGCGATCAAACTTGGATACCATTTTTTGCGCTCGTGGTAGCTGCTATCGTTGGTTTGGTTGACGACCTGCTGCAAGTTAACGGCAAGGGGGACTATATCGCCGGTGGTTTGAGTTTGCGTTATCGCCTGCTTTTGTTTGCTTTTATGGGTTTTGTCGGCGGGTGGTGGTGCTATTACAAGCTCGGCTGGAGCACAGTTTATATTCCATTTGTCGGGGATGTTAATTTTGGAATATTTTACATTTTATTTTTCATTGTCGTAATGATGGCTACTTATAGCGGCGGCGTTATCGATGGTATCGATGGTTTAGCAGCTGGTTCTTTCCTTTCGATGTTTGGCGCTTATGGTTTAATTGCTTGGATGTTTCATCAATACGATTTGGCCTCGTTTTGCTTTGCGGTTTTCGGTTCGCTTTTAACTTATTTGTGGTTTAATATTCCGCCGGCTAAATTTTATATGGGGGAAACTGGCTCTATGGCTTTATGCGCCAGTTTGGCGGTCGTGGCCTTTTTTACCAACTCGGTAATGTATCTGCCGCTAATCGGCTTTTTGCTTGTTTGGGAATCGCTTTCGGTTATTATCCAATTGCTTTCCAAAAAGTTTTTGAAAAAAAAGTTTTTTCTGGCTGCGCCCATCCATTTGCATTATGAAGCTAAAGGATGGCCGCCCTATAAAGTAACGATGAGATTTTGGGTCATTGGCGTCATTTGTGCCATTTTGGGCATTATCGCACGCCTGGCTGTTTTAAGATGACATACCACGAACTGCAAAAAAAATTTCCGACCTTCCACTATCGGGATTATTCTTGGCAAGTAGATGAAAACAACGATTTTGTTGTTGATTTTGCTTTTGTTGCCGGGGAGCATGAGTTTTTCCCTCGGGTGCGGATAAAAAATATTGTAGGCCTTGAGGCTTGGGTCACGCAAGCGGCTAATAAACCAATTATCGATACTTTGGTTTTTAACTTAGGCTTAATCGAATTATTCTCTTATTGGAAGGCCTTTTGTAGCCCAAAGATTATCATCGAAAAAGGGACGCTTAGCCAAAAGCAGGCTGTCTTTTGGAAGAAATTACTTTTGCAGGGAATGGGGCAATATTTTTATGAGAATAATATTGTCGATTTTTCGAAGAAAAATTTTGTAGATTTTTCATTTTCCAAAGCCAAGTCCGTGCCCACAAAACATTTTAAGACTCGTGATTATCTTTTTGGACTTGGTGGGGGAAAGGATTCGGCCGTGGGCATAGAGGTGTTCAAAAAAGCCTCAGAAAATTTTTCTGTTCTGATGCTTAACCCGATCCCCTCGAGCTTGGAGATGGCCAAAATCAGCGGAGCTCAAGATCAGGTTATTATTGAACGCAAAATTTGCCCAAAGCTTTTAGAATTAAATCAACAAGGATTTTTGAATGGCCACACCCCATTTTCGGCCTATTTGGCTTTTTTGGGAACATTGTGTGCGATTTTGGGGGGCTATAAGGGTTTTGTTGTCGCCAATGAGAATAGCGCCAATGAGGAGTCGCTAATTTGGCAGGAAAAAAAGATAAACCACCAATATTCCAAAAGCCTGGCATTCGAAAAGGATTTCCGCCGCTATTTGTCGGAAAATATTTCCCGCGACTTAGAATATTTCAGTATCATCCGGCCCTTAAATGAGATAAAGTGCGCGCAAATTTTTTCTTCACTGACGCAGTATCATAAAATATTTTTGAGCTGCAATGTGGCTCAACGTTCGTATTCGGGCACCAAAAAACCGACATTTTCTTGGTGTGGTAATTGCAGTAAGTGCCTTTTTGCCTATTTGATACTTTATCCGTTTTTGGGTAAAGAAAAAGCCATAGAAATTTTTGGCAGCGATCTATTCGAGAACAGCGCCTTGATAGGGGATTTAGAAGCGCTTAGCGGGTATACCCAAGGCAAGCCCTTGGAATGCGTAGGGATGCGTTTGGAAACTTTAGCCGCATTAAAATTTGGTTTGGAATATAATCGGCAAAACGCTTTGCCTGATCAGGTGCTTCTAAAACGCGCCCGGGAGATATTAGCCAAGAAAAAGATTTCCAAAACCCAATTAAAAGCGTTATTCAAATTGCAAAAGAATTTTTTGCCGAAAAAATTACTGGCTGGTCTTAAGACTTTGCTATGAAAATCGCCGACTTGAAACAGAAAAAAATATTGGTTTTGGGTTTTGGCCGGGAAGGCCGGGAAACCTTAAAGTGGATTTTTGAGGCGAAGATTTCGCGCAAAATTTCCATTGCCGACGAAAAGGCTTTCGACGATTTTGATTTAGAAGGGCGCCGACTTTTGAAAAAAGCGCGTAAAGCTAAAATAAAATTATTTCTAGGAGCTGATTTTCCTTTAGCTTTTGAAGGGATTGACGTAGTTATCAAAACCCCCGGATTGCCTTTGCGTAAAATTCAAAAGTTGCTGCCGCGAGGTTGCAAGGTTACCTCGGAAACTGAAATATTTTTGAAAAACTGTCCCGCTTGGGTTATCGGGGTAACGGGCACAAAAGGCAAAAGCACCACGGCTTCGCTTGTTTATCACATTCTGAAAACCGCCGGATTTAAGACGCAGCTTTTGGGCAATATAGGTATCCCGCCGCTTTCCATTTTGCCAAAATTGCGGGCCGGGCAATGGTGTGTATATGAAATGTCTTCGCACCAGCTGGACCGTTTAGAGATTAGCCCGGATATTTCTGTTTTTCTTAATGTTTACCCCGAGCATCTGGATTATTACAAAGATTTTAACGAATATTTTAAGGCCAAAGCCAATATAGTTTTGTGGCAGAAAAAGAACGGGATTTTTGTTTATAATGGTAATTCGGAATTAATCGCCAAGCTCGTTAAAAAGACTAAAGCCAGCGCCATTGATTTTAACCAGATAGCCATTTCTAATTTTGTCGAGGAAAACGATTTGCCGATATCGCCGGAAATTTACCGGGAAAATATCCAAGCCGCCATTGTAGTCGCTTTAGCCTTGCGCCTGGAGGCGGGGAAAATTGAAAAAGCGCTTAAAACTTTCAGGCCTCTTGAGCATCGAATGCAATATTTGGGCAATTATTATGGCATTGATTTTTACGATGACAGCTTAGCAACTATCCCAGAAGCCACGATCGCCGCTATTAAGTCGCTTAACGGTAAAGTCGGCTCAATAATTTTAGGGGGCTACGATCGGAAAATTAAATACGACCAGTTGGCACTTGCCATTATCGGGGCCAATATCAAAAAAATCGCCTTTTTTCCTGAGTCGGGAAAGTTCATGCTCTCTGCAATAGGGGACTTGTGCAAGAAACGCGAAATCCCGTTGCCTGATTATATTTTTGCCAGTAACATGCGCCAGGCTGTAGAGTTCTGCATTAAGCATACGCCCCAAGGAATGTCCTGCTTACTTTCCTGCGCTGCGCCAAGTTTCGGATTATTTAAGGATTATAGAGACCGCGGCGAGCAATTTAAGAACGAGATCATAAAATACCAATGAAATTACCACAAGCCACCATTTCTTTTTTAAGCTGTATTCTACTGCTTTTGATTTTGGGTTTTGCGATTTTAGCCGGAATCTCTACGGCCTCGGCTTCGATCCGCGGGACTACTAATCCTTATTCGGTAATCATTAAACAGTTGGTTTTTGCCATTATCCCCGGGCTAGTGATAATGTTTACAATTTTAGGGATGCGCAATTTGGACATTTTGAAAAAATATGCTTTGCATTTTGTTTTGGCATGTTATGTTTTGATGTTTGCGGTTTTTTTGCCCGTCATAGGTATGAATGCCGGGGGCGCCAGCCGTTGGATTAATTTGCATTTTACAACTGTTCAGCCCTCGGAATTTTTTAAGCTGGCGTTGATAATTTATTTTTCGTATTACTTTAGCGTCCGCCGGGTCAAAAAACTAAAAGATTCTTTTATTTTTTTAGGCATTGCTTTGGCCGCGGCCTTGCCGATTATTTTGCAAAAAGATTTGAGTACTCTGATTGTTACGATGTTTTCAGTCGGTGTGATTTATCTGTTCTCCGAGGCTAAGCTTAAACATATTGCTATTATTTTCTGTTGTATCGGAGTTTTAATTTCCTTTTTGGCTTTTACTGAGGCCTATCGTTTTGCCCGTATCAAGGCTTTGGTTACAAATGATTCCGATCCTTCCAGTGTGGGTTATCATCAAAAGCAATTAATGATTACCGTGGGTTCGGGGGGTATTACTGGAGTTGGCTTAAATATGAGCCGCCAAAAGTATGGCGGAGTGCCGCAGGCCGCCACTGATTCTATTTTTGCCATTATTGCCGAGGAAACGGGATTTTTTGGGGCCTTATGCGTAGTTGGCCTATACGTCTGGTTTATTTGGCAGGGAATAAGTATTGCCATTCGCTCGCGCGATACGTTTAGTAAAATGCTCTCGGCCGGGATTACTTCTTGGATCGGTATTCAAGCCTTTATCCATATTTTTTCTTCGATTGGATTTCTGCCAGTCACGGGTCTACCATTGCCCTTCATGAGTGCCGGGGGCACGGCTTTGCTTTTGGTTTTGACGGCGTGCGGCGTTATATTAAATATTTCAAAATCCCAAACATGAAAATTGTTTTTGCGGGCGGCGGCTCCGGCGGGCATATCATTCCCATTATTGCCATAGTCCGCGAGTTAAAAAAATATGAACAGACCATTGCCAGGCAAACCAAAAAAGGCGTGGTTTACGATACGCTCGAATATGTATTCTTGGGCCCTAAAGGGGAATTGGATTATTTGTTAATTGAAGAGGGGATTAAAGTTGTAAATATTTCTTCAGGGAAGTTCCGCCGGACAGGAAGCGTTTTAGATATTTTTAATAATTTTATCGATATAATTTTTCGAATTCCCTTCGGGCTTATTCAAGCTTATTTTTGGATTTTATTTAATTTATTTTCCGTCAAGTTGATTTTTTGCAAAGGGGGTTATGGGGCGGTGCCGGCTTCATTTGCCGGCTGGCTGCTTTATAAAAAAGTTTATCTCCATGAATCTGATTCTATTCCCGGGGCGGCTAACCGTTTGATAGGAATGTTTGCGGAGAAAATTTATATTTCCTTTGCGCAAAAGAAATTATGGTTCCCGCCGCAAAAAACCACTTTGGTTGGTAATCCGGTCAGAGAATCATTACTCTTAGGCAATAAGGGCACGGCCGGACAAATGTTTTCTTTGAGCTTTGAGAAACCGATAATTTTAATTGTCGGTGGTTCGCAAGGCTCCCAAAGGTTTAACGACATGGTGCTTAATGTTTTAGACCAAATTTTGCTTGAGTTTGAAGTTATCCATCAGTGCGGCACGGCCAATATCAAACAATATTTGCAAATGTGTGAACGTTTAATGCCGGAAAATTTATGCAAATACTATCATTTGGCCGGTTTTTTAGATGATGCGCAGTATGCCAATGCCTTGGCGGCCGCTGATGTTGTTATTAGCCGGGCCGGTTCGGGCAGTATTTTTGAAATTGCCAAAGCCGGCAAGCCCAGTATTTTAATTCCTTTACCCGAATCCGCCCAAAACCACCAATCCATGAATGCTTTTATTTATTCTCGCACCGGGGCGGCCACTATTATGGAGGAGGGGAACTTTACGCCTAATTTGTTTTTGGAGCAAATCCGGGTTATTGCCAATGATTCGGCTAAGCGAGAGCAAATGAGTAGAGCCGCTAGAGAATTTGCCAAGATTAACGCTGCCCAAATAATTGCCTCGGATATCTATTCTTTACTTTCGTAAGTTGAATTTTTGCCCTTTTTGGGGTATAAATTATGCGAACAAACATTTATGTCTGATCCTGAGATAAAAAATTTACGGACCCGTTTTGCTCCCAGTCCAACCGGTTTTTTGCATATCGGCAGCGTACGGGCCGCGCTTTATAATTACCTTTTTGCCAAAAAACACGGCGGCAAGTTTATTTTGCGCGTGGAAGATACCGATATTTCAAGAAGTAAAAAAGAGTTTGAGCTGGATATACTCGCCGGGCTTAAATGGTTAGGGCTTAATTATGATGAGGGGCCCGATATTGGTGGCGAATATGGCCCATATCGGCAAAGCGAAAGGCGGGAAATTTATAAAAAATATCTAGAAAAATTAATCGCCGAAGGCAAGGCATATTATTGTTTTTGCACCAAAGACGAATTGGAGGCAAAGAAAAATTATCAAATCGAGCAGGGGATACAGCCCAAGTATGACGGCAAATGCGCTGATCTGCCACCTCAAACTATAAAAGAGAATCTGCAAAAGGGCTTACCTTGTGTTATTCGCTTCAAAAGCAACAATAAAAAAGTTTCATTTCATGATTTAATCAGGGGCAAGGTGGAATTCGATACGGCCTTGTTCGGGGATACAGTTATTGCCACTGATATTTCGACGCCGCTTTACAATCTCGCATGTGTTATCGATGATTATGAAATGAAAATTAGCCACGTCATTCGCGGCGAAGACCATATTCCCAACACCCCCAAGCAAATCCAGTTACAAGAGGCTCTGGGCTTTCCCGGTATTGTCTACGCACACATGCCTATGATTTTAGGTCCGGATAAGTCTAAACTTTCCAAGCGCCATAATGCCGAGCCGGTAAATTTTTATTTTAATCAGGGGTATTTGCCTGAGGCCATTAATAATTTTATCGTGTTTTTAGGCTGGAACCCGGGCGATGAGCGGGAAATGTTTTCTTTGGAGCAACTAGTGGCGGAGTTTAGTATTGAGCGGGTGAGGCCCAGTGGCGCAATATTTAATGTTCAAAAGCTTAATTGGTTTAACGGTATGTATATCCGCACCAAACCTTTAGGGGAGCTGGCTAATCTGCTTAAGCCATTTTTGCGTAAAGCCGGGCTAAGCGAGGAAGCTTTTTCCAATGAGCACTACTTAGAGGCGGCGATTGCGCTCTATAAAGACCGTTTGGTTACTTTAGCGGAATTTCCCGATATCGCGGATTTTTTCTTTAAGACAGAGATTGTCTACGAGAAAGAACTTTTACGCTGGAAAGATATGACCGATCAAGATATTAAAAATTCCCTTCAGGTAATAGGGGAATTAGCCGATACCATTTCTGATTCGCAATGGACTAAAGAAATTTTGGAAAAAATTTATTTAGGGTATATTGATTTACCCGCGGCCAAGGTTAAGGTCCGCGGCCAGTTACTTTGGCCAATGCGCGTCCTTTTAACCGGAAAAAAGGCTTCGGCCGGGCCCTTTGAAGTTGGTGCGGTTTTAGGCAAAGACCGGTTTCTTCGCCGAGTAAATTATGCAAAAAAATTATGGGAATAAAATATTGTAAAAAATATTTTTATTTCATTGCTATTTTTTTGACAGTTTTCTCTTTTTATGTTTTTAAGCCTACTTTGGCCCGAGGGGCTGAAAGTGGCAATTTAGGGCTTTTGCAGGGAAGTGGTCTACCAACTGATATCAAAGACCGGGCCAAGGGTGCTACCAATGATGCTACCAGCTTCCTAAGCTCGACCATGGCTTCTGTAAAAAATTTTTTTTCTTTTCGTTTCGAAATGGCTATTAAGGAATACGCCGCGGAAAAAGATGAGCTGCAAAATGACTGGAAAGGTTTTTTTGAGAATAACCGCATTTGGAGCGCGATACGAGTATTTTTCGGTAGCAAAGAGGTTCCGGCTAAGCCTTAGAGGGAATAATAGCAAGCAAAGAACAGAAATTAATATATGTTCGCATAATTTAACTTAAGCGAACATAGGGCAGTATTGTTTTCCTATATACAATGAAGAATTCGGAAAAAGCACTTCCCCAACACTTAAACGACTTTTTAGACTGGCTTGATGTAGAAAAAGGATTAGGTTCAAAAACGCAGGAAAATTATTCCAGATTCCTTCGGAAATTTTTGAAATGGTTGGAAATTAAAAAACTCTCTTCCCTTAAGCCTCATGAGCTTACCCCTGAGCATATTTGGGATTATCGGGTCTACCTGAGCCGTTCTGCTGCCGGCTCGGTTGGGCTTAAAAAGACCACCCAGAACTACTACTTAATCGCCTTAAGGCAGCTAATGAGCTATTTTGCCGAGCACGATATCAATTCCCTGCCGACGGAAAAAATAAAATTGGCGCGAGCCAAGGAAGAAAAACTAGTCAGGTTTTTGACAGTTGAGCAGGTTGAAAAATTATTTTCCGTTCCTGATGTAAAAAAGTTAAATGGCTGCCGCGATCGGGCAATTTTAGAAACATTTTTTTCCACCGGAATGCGTATTTCTGAGCTTACCGCGCTTAATGCTGAGCAGCTCAAAATTGCCCCCGAGGCCGAGGATTTCGAGCTTTCGATAGTTGGTAAGGGCTCGCATACCCGCACGGTTTATTTCTCCAAACGTGCCCTGAATTGGATACGAGAATATTTGAAAATGCGCGGCAGCAAAGATACAGAAAAGGCTCTATTTGTAAATTTTCGCGGGGCGAGAAATTCTAAAAGGCTTACACCGCGTTTTATTGAAAAGATGATAAAAAGATGTGCGCTTTTGGCGGGTTTGCCGGCCAATACCACGCCCCACGTTATGCGCCATAGCTTTGCCACGGATTTGCTCTCCCAAGGGGTTGATTTAAGGGTTGTTCAGGAATTTTTGGGCCATCGCTCTATCACTGCCACCCAAATATATACTCATGTAACCTCTAAACGGCTTAAAGACATTCATAAAAAGCACCATTCGCTAAACGCCTAAAAAAAGAACCGCCTATTGGGCGGTTTTTAGAATTTCAAGAATAACTCCTGATTCTCGAAATTCTTTTTCGATTTCCTCTATTTCTTCTTTCTGGCTTATGATGTCGGCGGCTATTCTCTGAAACTGAATTTTCTCCATGTATGAAATTTCCCGTTTGGTCCTTTCATCGTCTGCTTGACTGCCACCCAAATTGCGCACCCTATCACCAAGAGAGTGTACACTAATTGCGAGGATTTTCATATCAACGAAACTCAGAAAAACATTGGAGCTGAAAAGCGCCCTGACAATCGGCAAAACGATTTCTTTGTTATTCCAAATTCTTTCACGGACAATATATTCATAGCAAGATTGGTTAATAGAAAGGATATTAATAATCCTTTCTATTAACCCGGCAAGTTCGGTATTTGGATTTTCTTCCGAACCTGTACACATCTGGCAAATTTTCTCGAAATCAGAACGCATATTCTTACGCGACAAAATAACTTTTTGCCAAAATTTGATATCAGGCCAGCGCCTAATATTTTTCAGATCTTTCAGAAATTCTTCTTGCGGATTTTTTGTTTCAGGCCCTTTCTGGGTTCTGCCCAAAATAATCACGATGCAAATCATAGCGAGCAGTATTGTGATTATCATTTGCTAGCTCCCTTTCGTGTCTGATTTATGCCTAGTTTAAGGCGTCTTATCATCGACAAATTCGATGATTGGCGGATATTTATCGAAGCTTGGGTAAAACAAGCTCCATGGGCCTTTTTTGGCATCTTGGGCCATTCTGATAATGGCGTTAGTCTCTTCAATTTCTCCGATTAATTCTCGATGGACGGGGTTGCTCAAATCAAAAAGATTTTTGTCGATTCTGAGCTTATCAAAGTCATAAATTGTTTCTGTAGTTTGTCCTCGAGTGGATATTAAGAGCATTTTTTCAGCGGTTACTTCCGCGTCCTTAATAGCGGCTGAGGTCAGCGAATACCGCCCAACCCATACAAGCGTTACAGCAATAATTCCTATAATTCCAAAGACAAGTCCTAAACCGGCTAGCGTATCTCTCCAACCGCCTTTGGCATCCAAGATCAATAAGCCTCCTACGGCCAGTAAAACACAAAAAACATACATCCATATCGGCAACATTTTGACCTCCTTTTGATTTTTCACACTTAAAATATATTATCGAGCCAAAAATATTCTCAAAATCAACAAATAATGCCTGGGGGCCCAGGCTAAAATGTTCAACTAGTGCTTATTATTCCTCCTTTATTTAATTGTTAATTCTTTACATTATGCCAAATTTTTTATAATTGTCAAACAAAAAACAGTGTTCGATATACACTGTTTTTTGCATTATTATTTTCCGAGTCTCCTCTCTCTTTTATTATACTCTTCTAAGGTTTCTATCAACTCTTTTTCCTTAAAATCCGGCCAATGTTTGGTCGAGTTGAAAATTTGGGCGTTGGCCGTATCCCACATCATAAAACCATCAGAATTATGCGGCTCCCCTCCTGTGCGTATTACATAATCAACTGGCGGCAAATCTTTGGTATATAAATTGGCTTTGACTAGCTCGCCGTTAATGAGCAGGTCTTTATTTTTTGCTTTAGCGCTAGCGATTGAAGTACAGGCGTCAATCATCTCTTTGGTGCCGCTATAGCCGACAAAAATATTCAGATTTTTGTCGTGGTATTTGGTGGTCTTTTTATGGCACTTCTCTATGGCTTTGACCACTTTTTCCGGGCAAAGCTCCTGCCAATCACCGAAAAAAGTTATTTTTACTTTTTGTTTGTGAATAAATTTTTCATCCGCTAATTCGGAAAATTTTTCTGCGAATAAATTCAACAAATATTTAATTTCTTCCGGGTCTCTTTTTAAGATGTTGTCACGGCTGGCCGCCCAAAGCGAGACGCAGCCGATATTCATGTCAAAACAAGCTTTGAAGACTTTTTCTACGGCCTTAAAGCCCTCATAATGGCCCATCCAAGGGGCTAATCCCCTAGCCTTGGCCCAACGGCGGTTACCGTCAGGAATAAAGGCAATGTGGCGGGGTAAATTTTCAAATTTAGGGTATTTTGTTGACATATTCAGGTTTTTCTGTTAATATTTGTATGTCTTAATTTAACCGAAATTTACTACTATGGCAACAAAGAAATCAGGTGGTTCTACAAGATTAGGCCGCGATTCCAACCCCAAATATTTGGGAGTTAAGCTTTTCGCCGGTGAGAAAGTCAAAATTGGCCAGGTTATCGTTCGACAGCGCGGAACCAAAATCCGCTCCGGCAAGAATACCAAATTAGGCAAAGACCATACGATTTTTGCTATGGCCGACGGCGTGGTAAAATTTAGCACCAAAAGGATACGCAAGTTTGATGGAACTCAGCGCATTGCTAAATTTGCCAGTGTTGAATGAAATCTATATAAGCAAAAAGGAGGATTTAATCCTCCTTTTTTTGTTCTTGATCTTCGGTAATGATGACTCTAATCTCCGCTTCCAGGCCCATATCAAATTCCAGCCTAACATTATATTCTCCTAACTCTTTAATGGGGTGTTCGAGTGCCACTTGGCTCTTTTTGACTTCAAACCCTATCTTTTTAAGCTCTAAAGAAATTCTCTGGGCATTAACCGATTCATAGAGCTTGCCAGTTTTAGCAATCTTCATGGGGATGGCAATCTCGGTTCCATCAATCTTGCCGACTAATTCCTCGATACCTGCCAAATTGGCCTCCGCTTGGCTGGCTTTCTTTGTCTTTTCTTTTTCTAATTTTTTAAGCTCATCAGGGGTAGCCATTTTGGCCAGTTTATCCGGGAAAAGCCTATTGCGGGCATAGCCGTCGGAAACTTCTTTGACCTCAAATTTGCGGCCGAGGTTCTCAATGTCTTTTAGGAGTATGACTTTCATAGTTTTGATTTCTAATGCCTATTTTATTGCATTTCCGAAACAATTTCAATAGCTTTTTCCATCTGGGGGTCCTTCTCGTTTTTAACATCCTCTTCGGTAATTTTTACCTCAATATCAGGTTTAATTCCTTTTTTGTCGATAATATTGCGCTTGGGAGTCATCCACTGCGCGATGGTAACTTTAAGCATACTCTTGCTGCGTAGCATTTGGGGCAGCTGCACCGAGCCCTTGCCAAAAGAATTTTCGCCAACCAATTTAGCGGCGCCGTTTTCGCTTAAAGCCGCGGCCAAAATTTCAGCACCAGAGGCCGAGCCTTGATTGATAAGCACAACTAAGGGATAGCCGCGTAATGGGCCGTCAATTTGGGAAATGTAAGGCACTTCGGGCATTATTTTGCTATTGCCCTCGTAAACAATCGGGTCGCCGGACTTGAGGAAATATTGCGCAACGGCTTGGGCTTGATCTAAAAGCCCACCGGGGTTATTCCGCAGGTCAATAATTATTCTTTTTGATTTTTTGAGCATTACCTCTTGCAGAATTTTTTCGAATTCTTGCACGGTATTATCTTGGAACTGGGTAACTTTAATAACGGCAATCTCCTCGTTATTTTTATTTTTCTTGTATTCCAATTCTACAGAGGGCACATTAATTACATCGCGGGTAAGTTCAATCTCTTTAATGTTCTTGGCATCTAGGGCGCCACGCAAAATCGTTATCGTAATCTTAGTTCCTTTGGGCCCGCGGATGAATTTAACAGCCTGATCGAGCTGGATATCTTGGGTGGAGGTGCCATTAATTTTAAGAATTTTATCCCCGGCTTTAACCCCGGCTTTATAGGCTGGCGTGCCCTTAATCGGTGAAACCACCACTAATTGGCCATCTTTGACATCTAAAACCATACCCACTCCTTCAAATTTTCCGGAGATATCTTCATTAAGAGCTTTGGCCATTTCCGGCTCCAAAAAGACTGTGTAAGGGTCTTCTAAAGCGGCAGTTAAGCCCTTGGCGGCCCCATAAACCATTTTTTCTTTATCCAAGTTGCCGACGTATTTATTTTCTAATTGATTCCAAACATCCCAGACAATGGAAAAATCTGCATCCACGGGCATTTTGCTCGGCGGCGGATTTTGATATTGTTGGAATTTCATTCCGCCCAAAAAGGCCAAACCGATTATAGCAATAACAGTCAACCACTTCCGGAGATTATTTTTTATATTCTGATCCATAAAATAAAACAGGCTTTATCGCCTAGGCCATTTTAACAAATTGGTATTAATGTGCAATATAACAAAAATCGTCTGTATCCACACGCTTAATACGTTGACATTTTTGCCGATTTATAATAAAATACAAAAGTTGTTTAGCCCCCGTAGCTCAATGGTAGAGCAGCGGCCTTTTAAGCCGTTGACGAGGGTCCGATTCCTTCCGGGGGCACAATATAAAACAAGATGGATTTCTCCATCTTGTTTTATATTGCTCGGTAGCTGTCGGACATTGGTCCGATTTATTTGAAGTTCAAAGCGAACAATGTGAGCTTTAGAACTTCTTGTACCTGCCTGCCGGCAGGCAGGTGCCGCGTACTCGCGACACTTCCGGGGCTCGCTTGTCCGGGGTAATTTTTCTTTATAATTCCTCCAGTGCCATTTCCTCCAGCAATCGTTTTTGATCTTTAGATAGCTTAGTCGGCACTTTAACTACAATTTCCACATAGAGATCTCCCCTGCCATTACCGCGCAATTTAGGCATGCCGCGTTCGGAAATTTTGAAGACCTTTCCGGGCTGTGTGCCGGCGGGAATTTTTAACAACAGTTTTTTTTCTTCGATTGTCTTAATTTCCACATCACCTCCCAGAGCAGCCTTAGTCATCGGGATTGCAACAGTCGAATAAAGGTCAGCGTTTTGCCGGCGAAAATTCGCATGAGGTTTTATAAAAATTCGGGCATGGAAATCTCCGGCCGGGGCGCCTTGCTTGCCGGCATTGCCCTTGCCGCGAATAGTTATGACGTTATTGGAATCAATGCCGGCGGGAATATCAAATTCAATTACTTCAGCACGCCGCACATTTCCTTCTCCTCGGCACTCCGGGCATTTTTTTTTGGGTTTTTGTCCTTGGCCATGGCACTCTGGGCAGGTAATCCGGGTTGCCGCATTACCAAATGGCGTGCGGATAACTTTTTGGGCTACGCCCGAGCCGCCACAAGTTGAACACCTCTCCATACCAAAAGCCGGATCAGCCCCGCTGCCGGAACACTTGGGGCAAACAGAAACTTTTTCTACCTTTATGGTTTTGTGTTGGGGATAAAAAGCCTCCTCTAATGTGAGCTCAAAATCAGCTTGGATATCTGATCCACGGCGGCCGCCTCTTTGATTGCCGGCATATCCGCCAAAAAATTCTTCAAAAATATCACCAAAGCCGCCGAAGTCAAAATCAGCTTCTGTAAAGCCGCCCTGCCCCCAACCACCAAAGCCCTGATTTTGGGGAATTTCGCCATACTGGTCATAGGTGGCGCGTTTCTGCGGATCAGAAAGCACCTGATACGCTTCGTGTATTTCTTTGAACTTTTCCGCACTGCCGCCCTTATCTGGATGGTGCTGGTGAGCGAGATTATAATAGGCTTTCTTAATTTCGTCTTGCGAGGCAGTCTTGCTCACGCCCAAAATATTGTAGTAGTCTTTGGCCACAAATTATTTTTCCTTTACTTCGCCTTCTTGGGCATTATTGGGATTTTTTTGCTGGTTTTCGGGATTGCTTTGGGCTTGTTGTGCTTGCTGTTGAGCTTGATAAACCGCCTGCCCGATTTTTTGCATTGAAACCATCAACTCGTCACTGGCCTTTTTGATAGCAGTGCTATCTGTGCCGTCTTTAACTTTTTTGAGGTTTTCAATTTTTTCTTCCACTTCCTTTTTTATATCGGCAGGAACTTTATCGCCATTTTCTTTAAGGGTCTTTTCATTCAGATAAATTAACTGTTCGGCTTGATTTTTAATCTCAATAGCCTCGCGTTTATTTTTATCCTCTTCGGCATGCAGCTCCGCTTCTTTTTTCATTTTTTCAATTTCCTCTTTGGAAATGCCCACGTTGCCGGTAATTTTTATCGATTGGGCTTTGCCTGTGCCCTTATCCTTGGCTGAAACTGTCACGATACCGCTAGCATCAACATCGAAAGTCACTTCAATTTGTGGTACGCCGCGGGGAGCAGGTAAAATTCCATCAAGCATAAAACGACCCAAGGAACGATTATCGTGGCTCATGGCCCGCTCTCCCTGTAAAACATTAATTTCTACCGAGGGCTGACTGTCGGCGGCTGTGGAAAATATTTGGTTCTTTGAAGTCGGAATGGTCGTATTTTTCGATATCATAACCGTATTAATTCCGCCCATAGTTTCAATACCCAAAGAAAGCGGCAAAACGTCCAATAGTAAAACACTTTTAATATCGCCTTCCGGGGCCCGGCCCTCCTTCGCGGCGGTTAAAATTTCTGCCTGGATAGAGGCACCCATAGCCACAACTTCTTCAGGGTTAAGTGTTTTATTCGGTTCCTTGCCAAATGCGGCCTTAACCGCATCCTTGATAGCCGGGATCAGGGTAGTTCCACCAACAAAAACAATTTCATCAATATTTGATTGGCTGGCCAATTTCGGCTCATCTTTTTTACTGACCGCCTCTTCAATGGTTTTTCTGCATCTTTCAATGGAGCGGTCCACCAAATGCCTAGTGATTTCATTAAATTTTGTTCGGGAAATTTTGTAATTCAAATGCTTAGGGCCATCACTGCCACTGGTCACAAATGGCAAATTAATCTCAGTCTCCATGGCTGAGGAGAGCTCAATTTTAGCTTTTTCCGCTGCTTCTTTTAAGCGTTGCAGAGCCAAAGAGTCTTTGGAAAGGTCAATCCCCTGTTCCTTCTTAAATTCATTAATCATCCAATCCATAATGGCCTGGTCAAAATCATTTCCGCCTAAATGCGCTTCACCGCCAGTGGCGATAACTTCGACAACCTCAGGGGTAACATTAAGAATAGTTACGTCAAAAGTTCCCCCGCCGTAATCATAAACCAAAACTTTTTGGTTCTGCTTTTTGCCCAAACCATAGGCCAAGGAAGCGGCCGTCGGCTCATTAATGACTTTGAGGACATTAAAGCCGGCAATTTCACCCGCGGCCTTGGTGGCTTTGCGCTGCGAATCATCAAAGTTCGCTGGGCAGGTTATGACAACATTTTCAACTTTTTCGCCAAGTTTTTCCTCAGCGTCCATTTTGATTTTCTGCAAAATCATGGAAGAAATTTCTACCGGCGAATACCATTTTTCACCCATTTTCACTTCCACGCCGCCGTCAGAACTCTGGCGGGTTTCGTAAGAGAGTTTTTTAAGCTGCTCCTGCACTTCCGGGTCGCTATATTTGCGGCCGATAAACCGCTTAACAGCATGAATAGTATTTTTTGGATTTGTAACTGCCTGGCGATAAGCCAAAATTCCAACTAACCTTTCATTATTTTTATTTAGGGCCACATAAGAAGGCACTAAAACATTACCTTCGTGCGATTCTAAACACTTCGGCTCACCGTTTTGAATAGTGGCCATTTTAGTGATCGTGGTACCTAAATCGATTCCAAGTATTTTTGCCATATAATTTATATTTTAATTTTTAGAAATTTTTACTTTACAAGGCCGTAATAGCCTTTCTTTAGTTTTGTATCCGATTTGCATTTCTTCAACCACTGTCCCGGGTAGGGTTTCGGTATTTTCCACTTCCTCTATTACCTCGCACTCTACTGGATCATATTGGCGGCCAAGATAGCTGATTTGTTCTACCCCCATACTTTTGAAAGCCTCAACAATCATCTTTCCGGTCATCAGCAATCCCTGCGTGCCCGCCTCCTTAAACTGAGCTTCGCTCAAATGGGTTTTGGCCATGTCAAACGAATCAAGGGCTGGCAGCAGGCGTTCAAGCAGTGATTCTAGCGCATATTGCCGCATTTGCTTGAGTCGTTCGCCTTCCTCCTTTTTATAGTTAAGAAAATCAGCGCGCTCTCTCTGCCAATTACTTTTGAATGTTTCGCTTTGAGCGGCGATATCCTGAAGCTTTGTTTCCAGTTTCTCTAGCTGCGTTTTTAGATCTTCGCAATCGCACTTAGCGTGTTTGGGATTTTTTTCTGTCATTTTTTTTCTTTTTTTCAATTGCTTTCTTGGCTATCCTTAGCAGTTCAATATTTTTGCCATATTCCATTCTCTTAGGCCCAATGAGCGCGATTAGTCCTTTTCTAGAGCAGTCAGGGCTTTGGCAACGTGAAATTATTAGGCTGAAATCTGCGGCGCCGCTGTGAGTCAATTCTTTACCGATAAAAACCATAATATCATTTTGCGTTGGGCTAACTTCCTCGATGCTCGCCTCAAATTCATCCATTTGTGCCTCCAATTTAGTTATTGTTGAGATTAAATTGCGGATAGAGTTAGCCTGCTCGAATTCGTGCATTTTTATCACTTCCCCCCAACCCTCCCTCAAAACCAAGTCATCATCCGTCAAATATGCCAGCGCTAAAGAAGAAGTCATGTGCGCTAAGCGCCGCGCCGATTCCTGCATATATTTAGTAAAATCATCTTCGTGCTCGTATGATTCTAGTTCTTGGCCAAATCGTTTAGCCGGAGCAGAGATAAGCTCGGGCTCACCATCTTTATCTAGTAATTTATTTACGAATAAACGATAAGCTTTATCCGTGGGAATGCTACCCGAGGAAACGTAGGGCTGAAAAAGCATTCCCTCTTTTTCCAAAACGTTAAATTCCAAACGCATAGTGGCCGGGCTTAGGTCAAACTTGCTCTTGCCGATTAGCGAAGAGGAAGCGACAGGCTGGCCGCTTTTGACGTATTCCCTAATGACCGCATTTAAGATTTTTTCTTGCCGGGTGGTCATATTCACTCTCGGATTATAGCGCGTCTAAATTAGCAGTCAAGACCCTAGACTGCTAATCGTGTTGTGGAAAAGTTTCGGGCAAGTTTTGGGCGGTCCACTATAATAAAGCTATATGGAGCTTAATACTAAGTGGACGAATTTGTTTGCCTTTCTTTTGCTTTGCGCCATGGGGGCAATGATGTTTTTTAGCTTAAAAGATACAGCTCTAACCTACGATGAACTGGCGCATATTCCGGCCGGCTATTCTTATTTGAAACTTAAAGATTATCGTATTAATCCTGAGCACCCGCCCTTGGCCAAAGATTTGGCCGCCCTGCCTCTGCAATTTATGGATTTGCAATGGCCCAAAGATAATCCCGCATTTTCTGATATTAAAAATAACGAATGGTGGATACAATATGACACGGGCACGCAATTCATCTGGCACTCGGGTAATAATCCTTTTGCTATTATTTTGGCTGCTCGCCTGCCCATGATTGCCTTAACAATACTTTTGGGTTTGATAATTTTTATTTTCGCCCGCCGATATTTTGGCAATAAAGTTGCCCTGCTTTCTTTATTTTTTTATACCTTTTGCCCGAATTTTTTGGCGCACGGAAGGCTGGTTACTACGGATATCGGCGCAACTTTTGGCATTGTTTTGGCGACAATGCTTTTTTTGCAAATGTTTCGGGCGCCGAATTTGGGCAGTATAATTTGGGCAGGCTTGGGCCTGGGCATTGCCCTCTGTTTCAAATTTTCAACTGTTCTTTTGATCCCCTTCTTGGGCTTTTTAGCCATTTGCTATGCGTGGAAAAAAGAAAAATCGGCAGTTTCTGTTTTCCGCTACATTTTTTATTGCCTGGCCGCCGGCTTGATTGCGGTTTTTCTTATTATTATCCCCCTTTACCATGTCCAATCCTATAATGAACCCCTCGCCAAGCTTGTTTACGATGCTAATACCCTATTGGAAGGCCCGCAAATGAGCTTATTCCGCAATATCGCGATCCAAATTCTCAATATTCCGGTTCTGCGGCCCTTGGGGATATATCTTATCGGATTTTTTAAGGCCGGACATAGAACAATATTTGGCAATACAACATTTTTCATGGGCCAAATAAACAATACGGCGTGGTGGCAATACTTTCCGGTTGTTTATGGAATAAAAACCCCTCTGGCAATTTTTGTTTTTGCGGCCTTGGGTTTGTGGGCCTGGGTTAAAAGAGCCGGAGAGAAAAAGCTTCTCAATCGCCTAAAAGCCAATTTCGAAATGGCTGCAATAATTTTATGGATTTTGATTTATTGGGCGATTTCGGTGTTTGGCAATCTTAATATCGGCATCCGCCACCTTTTGCCCGCCATTCCTTTTATGATGATTTTGACAGCTCAGGGCACGATTTATTTTTGGAAACATTTTTCCCCGCAGAATCGCGCCGGCAAAACTTTGGCGATTTTCATTTTTTGGGTTTTAATTGCCTGGTATGCAATTCAGCCATTGCGGGCCTACCCTGATTATATTTCCTACTTTAATGAGCTTGTGGGGCCGATAGAAAATGGACGCAATTTTGTTGTTGATTCTAATGTTGATTGGGGCCAAGATTTTTATAAACTCAACCGCTACGCCCAAGAAAACGGGATTAGGAACATTAAAATGCATTTTTTGGGCGGCAGCGATCCGCAATATTTTTTTGGCGCCGGTTATACAAAAATCGATCGTTATAGTGGGCCACAAAAGGGCTGGATCGCGATTTCCGCGACTTACTATAAAAATGGCACCGCAACTCCTTTGCCGGAAATCAAAAAATATAATCCTGATGATACCCTTTACTATTCCTGGCTGCGCGGAGTGCGGCCCACGGCAGTCATTGGCCGGTCAATATATTTATTCAAGATAGACTAAAATAAAATTCCCCGCTCATCGGCGGGGATTTAATTTGAGTTTATTTGCTATTTTCCGGCTTACTGACCACGGAAATATTTTCGAAGCGCAAATCAATGTATTCAAGTCTTTCTTTTTCTTGTTGGCTAAGTTTTTTCTCTAAAACCGCCGACAAAGCATTTATCTGCCAATCAATATCTTTTTTGGGGTTAAAATATGCCCACCAGTAGCCGTCAAGCCGAAAGTTAATTTGGGCCGGAGAATAAATGTAGGCAAGATCGCAACTGGCTGATATTTTTTGGCTGATTTTTTCCTTAATCTTTAGAATAGTTGCCAAAATATTGCCCTCGATAGCCGTTTGGCCGAGGGTGGCGGAATTTTTGGCTGCTACAATCCGAAACGGAAATTCGTGGGAATTTTCGAATTTAATGCCGCTCTTATCCACTAAATAGCAATCAAAATTATCTGCAGTGTGGCAGTTCTGTTTCGCAAAAAAAGTTCGAAAATCGCTAAAATTAGCCAAGCTCGAGGTGGCCGTGCTGGAAGTATAGGAGGGCAAAAGGCTATCGCTGGGGATCTCGCAAGGGCACCAAAGGGCTAAAGGCTGCCGCTCAGTAATTTTTATCACGATTGTCGCAGGTAAATTTTTTGCAACCGACACGCTTTGCGCAACCGGGAAACGCTCCTTTAACTGCTTGGTTATTTGAGCGCCCGGAACGGTGAATATTCCGTTTTTCGGCAGCGTAGTTTTAGTATTCAAAACTTCCCAAACTTGATTTTGTATCTCTTGGGCGGAAATTTTTTGGATACCTTCAATTTTTACATTTTTTATCTTAAAATAATCGAAGAAAAAAATGCAATAAACGGAACCAACTAGTAAAATAACACTGAGGATGCCGATCCGAAAGGCCGCCGTCGCGTAAAGAGGCTTGGGTTTGCGGATTTTATGTTTGGAACGTAACTTTATATTTGCCACGATAATTTATAACCTTTTTTTAATTCGTTCCAGCTTTTCATAAAGAAAAGATAGCCAGCTAAAAGCTCCAATCGGCTTATTCATGGTGGGCATATACTCAGTGCATTCTCCGCCAAAGCCCATTTTGAATAAAGATAATCCATACCAAGGGTGATTTTTGAATTTGCGGTTATTAAGATCTTCCAGGCGGCGCATTTGCGGGACAATGCCCCAAAAATTATAAGTCGTGCAGCCTAGTTCTTTGGCGCGTTTGATAATTTGCCACTGCAATAGATAGGAAGCGCCCGATTTGGCCGCAGCGCCAGAATTATCCGAGGCTCCTTGGTGGTAATAGGCGGTTTTTTGCCAATAAATAATAATAGCGCCGGAAACGATTTTCCCATTATGCTTGGCGAAAAATATTTCCACTTGCTTATCGGTAGAAAAAGCCGCTAATTCTTTTTCTAAATACTCTTGTGAAAATGGGATAAAATCATGCCGGGCCACGGTTGCCAAATACAATTCATTATATTGCGCAATATCTTTAGGGTCGGTAGAGATGATGATTTCTACTTGGCTCTTTTGAGCCTGGCGGATCATATAGCGCGTTGTTTTGCGCATAGCCGAAAGCAACTCATCTTCACTCTTTTCCAGATTCAATATCCAGCTGATTTCCGGGTGGACAAACATCGCCGCTTCTATAAAACCTAATTTAGTAAACAAACTAATATTTTCTTTGGCATTACTTAGGGTGGGCGAAATTTTCAAATAAGCGCAATTTTCGTTTTTAGCTAAAACAGCCAGCTCCTCCACTAAAGCCTTAGCAACTTGAGAAAGCTCGGAATTATCTTTTATCCCGGCAAAAAAAATCGGGCCATGGGGCACAAAAATGTGCGTGCCGCGCTTGGCTATTTTTTTAATGGCTAAACAGGCCGCCAAAAGCTTTGAACCATCATAAACACCCAGGCGCCATATTTTATTGCCTAGTGAATTGTAAAAAACTCCCCAATTCCAGGAATTAAGAAAAGTCTTGTTTTGGGCTTGCTGGCAAAAATCTTCCCATTGGGCCTTTTCAATTATCGGGCGCACTTGCAATTTCATAATATGTTTTCCAATTTATCGACTATTTTTTTGGCTTCCGACAAACTTGTGTTGATATTCAGGGGCAGATTAATAATTTTTTTTGCAATAATTTCGGAACGCGGACAAGACCCTAAGATATAGCCCATGCGCGACAAATCTGTTTGCGCCGGAACAATGTTTTTTCCGCCCCAACCATCATCCAGATATATCCCCTGCTTGGCAAAATACTTCAAAACCGGCGCTCGGTCTTTAGCTAAAATTGGAAAACGCATAAAGGGCAAGGGCTGTTTTTGAGCTTCAATAAAAGGCAAAGCAATTTTTAAGTTACCCTGCAAAAGGGAAAAATATTGCGCAGCAAGAGCTTCGCGGTGCCGGCTAAATTCGGAAAGTTTTTGCAGCTGATTAAGGGCTAAAACCGCTAATTCATCTGGCAGTAAAAACGGGAATGATTCGCTCCATTGGCCCAAACATTCCTGCGGCTCCACTGCGCGGCTAAGCCTCCGGGTTCTAAGATACAGAGAGAGGAATTTTTTACCCAAATCGAAAAAATTATAAAAAGGCAAAACGACATTATTAAATAATACCGGATGGCGTAATTGGCGTTTGGTCCATTCGGGGTTTGCTAGGGCGCAATTTTGATAAAAACCCTCCAGAGCAGCTACGATCGCTGGATTCTTGGCCAGAGCCAAACCGCCGTAGGTTGAAGAAATGACTTTGTCGCGCCCGAAGCTAAAAAATGCCGCGTCGCCAAAACCGCCTAAGGGTTGGCCTTCAAGCGATACGCCTAATGCATGCGCACAATCTTCAATAACAAAAATATTCTTCTCTTCGGCTAGCGCACAAATTTCTTTAATCTTGGCCGGCATGCCAAAGGTATGCTGCACAAGGATAGCGCGAACCTCGCCGAGTTTCTGTTTTAATTTAGAAACATCCAAGTTCAGATCGTCATCAATATCAATATAAACCGGCCGATAGCCGGCCTTTAATATAGGATTAATGACGGCATTACAGGTAAAGGCCTGAACCGCGATTTGGCTGCCCGGCGGCAAGCTTAAGGCGCGCAAAATAGCTAAAAGGGCTGAACGGCCGGCATTGAAAGCAAAAGCCTTTTTTACCCCAAATCTAGCGCAAAAATAGGCCTCCAGAGCCGTTCTTTGGCCCCTTACAGCTACTTTTACCCCATTAGGCATAGTGAAAAGGCTGGCTCCAGAAAGCAGCTTTTTGGCCAAAAAAACATCATCTTTTTGAATATTGGGAGCTAAGGCGTTAGAAATTGGGCGTTTGGGAATCATACTTTTTGCGCCTCGTTTTCAATTATTTGATTAACTCGACCACTAATCATAATTGTATCGCCACTCTCGGTAAACTGAGCGAGTAATTTTGCAATGGCTTTGCCTTCGGACATAAACAGGATGCGCCCCGGCGCAGTTCCCTGCGCAATGGCTCCGTTTTTAATTTCAGAATAATAATCGCGACTCGTAATAATAGCCAAATCGCAATTCTGGGCAATAAGCCTACCAAATTCCTCGTGAATTTTTTTGGCCGACGATCCCAGTTCTATCAAGCAAGGCATGATAAAAATCTTTTTGCCGGAAAACAGGCTAAGGTATTGTAAGGCACCGCGGACACTTTCGGGATTGGCCGAATAAGTGGCTAAAATTATTTCCCGGCCACTGGCGCTCCTAACGAGTTTATATGGAGAAATTTCCGAGCTTAAAAGTTTCAGGGAAGCTGCGATAGCTTGCAAACTGATACCGCATTGCAGCGCAGCAGCGATGGCCAAGGAAGCATTTTGGACTAAACCTAAGCCTCCGGGCAAATTTATTAGAATGTCCGTTTTCTGATTTTGGCCGCAAAACAAAAACTCCACACTGTTTTTAGTTAAAGATTTAACAGTATAAGAATAATCGCCCTTATTGTCCCCGACGCTGATTGGTTGGGCGGCAAATTTCTGTTTTTGGGCTTCCCTTTTAATCAAATCGTTGGCAAAATTCAAAATCGCCTTATCACCCTTCTTAAGGTAGCGTATAAGTTCAAATTTAGCGCTCGTAGTATTGGCCAGACTGCCAAAAGTTGCCAAATGTTGTTCGTTAATGCCGCTTAAGATACCCATTTGGGGCTTGGCAATGTCGCAAAGGAATTTTATACCTCCTTTATTGTAAGCTCCCATTTCGCAGATAAAATATTGTGTGTCTTTTTTAAGAGACTTGAGAATTGTATTAGCTATTCCGATTTCAGAATTTTGATTCTTGGGTGTTTTAACAACCCGAAAATCGGTCGATAAGATATGCGCCAAAATTTCTTTGGTGGTGCTTTTGCCATAACTGCCGGTAATGCCGATAACCTTAAGATTTTTTAATTGTGACCTCTTTATCTTGGCAGCCAAAATTACAAAAGTCCGCCAAACAACTGTTAAGGGCTGCAAAAAAATAATTAAGAAGCTGAGGGCTATGGGTAACAGCAAATCGATTATCAGCAAGGCGATTGTATTGCCCCCACTGATAAGAAAAAGCCAGTGAAAGGATAAAATAATAGAGGTAATTTTTTCTTCCAATACCAAAAACATACCCGCGCCCATCATCAGAAGAAAAATAGTTTTAAGGTTTAGTTTGGGCGTAGCCGTTTTACCAAACAAAAGCGAAAAAGCTGCTTTGACACCCAGAAAAATATAAAGCCAGGCAATGGCAAACGGCAGCAAGTTAAATAAAAGGCGGGCAAATTCCGTCGGAAGGGAATTGTAAAAATACGCAGTTAGAACCGCGGCCAAAAACAGTAAAAACTTTAAGCGGTTTTGCAAACCAAGGTAGGCATTTCGCCCATTAGCTGTTTGAAAGTGTGCCAAAAAACGGCCGATATGGTAATCCTTAAGCTGCCAAAGGTAAACCCAAAACAAAAGGGATTTCATCTCTACGAACAACCAAAACAAAACAACGATATTAGAATTGGCTTCAATCATTTTTCAAAAAATTAATGATAAGATCAGCGAGCGCTTCGGGCTTATGCACATTAGGCGAGTGGCCCGAATCTTTTATGATTTGCAACTGGGAATTTTTAATCAGTTTTTTAAGCATGAGAGCATCAGACATGGGAGTCGATTTATCTTTTTCGCCCCACACGATTAAAGTCGGCAATACTATTTGAGCGGCAGTTAATTTCAAATCCTCTTTAACTGCCAAAGAATAAACGCCACGCATCCGCAGGCTCACCTCATTATAATCGCGGCGGTGCATTGCCTTATATATAAAATCTTTGGCCGTATTTTTTAACGGGCCCAACAAATTAAGTAAGGGCGAAAACAGTGAAGAAATAGTAATAACGATTTTTTGTTTTAGGGTGCGCCCGGTGTTCATACCCGCCGCATCAACCAAAACCACCTTCTGGCAAATCGGCTGTTTTTGGGCGGCTAATTTCATCGCTATGCGGCCTCCAAAAGAATGGCCCACAAGACAAAAAGGTTTAATATCCAATTCAATCGTTAGCCTTGTAATAAAATCGGCATATTTGTCGATATTCCAGTCTATTGGCGGTTCGCTGCTTTGGCCAAAACCGGGCAGATCTACACTCACTACCTGAAAACCGTTTTGGGCGATTTTATCTTGGGTTATGACCCAATTCCGTGAGCAATGTAACCAGCCATGCATGAGCAAAACTACCGGGCCAATGCCGGCCGTTCGATAATTAACTTTTAGGCTATCAAAGTAAATTGTGTTTTCTGCAGAGGCCATCGATTAATTCTTTGGTTTTATAACCTTAAATCCCAAATATGGCTGCAAAACATCAGGGACGGCTACACTGCCGTCAGCCTGTTGATGGTTTTCTAAAATCGCGATAAGGATACGTGGGCTGGCTACCATTGTATTATTGAGCGTATAAGCAAACAGTTTCTCCCCTTTTTGATTTTTATACTTAATATTTAACCTTCTGGCTTGCCAATCGGTTAAATTAGAGTCACTATGCGTTTCGCCATAGGCCTGCCGGCTAGGCATCCAAGTCTCCACATCATACATTTTGTATTTACCCGCGCCCATATCGGCCGTGCAAATGCGCAAAGTCCGATACGGCAACCCTAGTTCTTCCAAAAGCTCGCAAGAATTTTTATGTAGCTCTTGAAAAATTCCTTCGGCCACCGTTTTATCAGCTTTACAAATAACAATCTGCTCAACCTTGGAAAATTCATGCACGCGATAAAGGCCCTTGGTATCCTTGCCATAACTACCAATTTCACTTCTGTAGCATTGTGAATACCCGGCTAATTTTATGGGTAGCTTATTCTCTTCTAAAGTTTGCCCGGCATAATATGCCAAAAGTGCGCTCTCTGAAGTGCCCGCCATATATTTAGGCTCTTTTTCTTCGCCGGTAGTGCAAATATCGGGCGCGTTGGCAATTTGGTAAATATTATCGCGCCCTTGTGGCAAATGGCCGGAGCCGAACAAAGAAAATTCACGTAAAATTGTCGGAGTAAACATCAAATTGAACCCCTTGGCTTGGAGTTTTTTTAGAGCATGCCACATTAGGGCGAACTGCAACATTGCTCCTTCGTTTTTCAAATAATAGCCGCGAAAGCCCGAGACTTCCGTACCACGTTCCGTGTCGATAATGTCCAATTTCTTGCCCAAGGCGATATGGTCAAGCGGGGAAAAATCAAATTTTCTGGGTTCACCCCATTTACTGATTTCCTGATTGTCACACTCGCTTTTGCCAACTGGCGTATCGTCGGAATAAATATTAGGTACAAAGGCCATTTGGGTTTCGAACTCTGCCTGAATTATTTTTAATTCGGCTTCCAATTTCTGATATTGTTCTTTTAGTTCCTTAGCTTTGGCAATATCGTCTTTACCCAATTTTTTTTGGCTGGCACGGATAGTTTCGCTTTGCGCTAAAAGCTCGCGGCGCTTATCGTCAATAGCCAAAAGATTTTCGAAATCTAGCTCGATTCGTTTGTTTTTGGCGACCTCGCGCATCAAGGTTAAATTCTCTCTGATGAATTTGATATCCAACATAAAATGAGCCGTTTTCCAGCTTTCATATAGTTTAATATTTGGTTGGCGAAATGTCAAAATTAGCAAAATAAAAACCCCTTCAAGCGAAGGGGTATAATCGATAATCAGAGATACTTACTATGCTGACGTCTTAGCTATGGGCTTTTTTGCAAAAAAACGCCCGAGCATAAAACCGACGGCAAAGATCACCACAATTACCAAGACCCACAAAACAACATCAAACACCGAAAAATACATAACCATTGTTTCTTCCATTCATTCCTCCTTATTTAACTCTGGTTAAAGGGAAGCCGATTGTCACAACAAATATTATCACTGCTGCAACCCCGGCAAAAAATATGACTACGCAGTGGCCAAGCAATGGCACCATCATCGACAGCACCCATAACTTATGCCAAACTTCCCAAGTTGAGAGAAGTCCGATAAAGGCAATGAATCCACCGATGATTTTAAGCGACATATCTTGCCCAATTTTGCCGATTTCTGGCCGCACAAAACAATAGACAACAGCCAGCAGAGCGGCTAGAACAAGCCAGACGATTGCCAGTGGCCAATTAATCCAGCCACCCGAGCGCATGAACTCTCCAAGTTCGTCGTAGAATATCATAACATCCTCCTAAATATGCAGTTTTTAAGCTATGTATAATATAGCATTATTACATAATTTGTCAATATACAAGCTTCATATAATTCCCTTTATTCCCCATATTTTCTAAAATAAAAGCCCCGGGTAGTGGGGCTATTTAACATTAGATAACAACCATTCACCGAGAGCTTTGAGATCCTCTTTTTCCAAATAATAACCGGTTCCATCGACATTCAGATATGGGGTATTGCAATCACCCTTTTCAATAAAACCAATACCAACGTAAAACGTTATGTCATTTGGGCGGTAATTAGTCAGCCAAATCGTCGGAGAAACGGCTTTTGATATCACAACACTTGCATTCTTTGCAGCCTTGGATAATCCGTATATTGCTTTATAATCCTGCAGAAAATCTTTAATTGAAGAGTCTGACGAATAGTCAAACTTATAAGTTTTGTCCTGACTCAGCCTTCCATATTTTTCCAGCTGGAATACAATACGAAAACTAAGTTTCACTCGATTAAAAGTCATATGTTCGCCGGGATCGCTATCATTTAAGTCCCCGTCACTTAAGCACCAGTCTGTAACTTTTTCGGTTTCCGCACTTATATCAAAGTCGCAACTCGTGACCTTGTCCCGATTGAGTATGACATGAGAAGAAGCTTTAACTTGAAATGGCATATTATCCTTCCATTAATACAGTGGCATTTTACCTTTTGCGGCAATGCCATAAACCGCTGGGTTGTTAATAATACTATTTTGATTATAACCTAATATTGTGATTTGTCAATCTAAAATAAAAGCCCCGAATAACGGGGCTATTTGTTGTTGGCTGATCTCTTATAAAGCTTTTCGCCGAGCGCCATAAGATCGGACTGATTGAGTAGATATCCTATCGGCTCTTGTTCAACTGTTATGTATCCGTACTCATTAGAGCCTTCATATTTCCAGTGCAATACAACGCCCCATGAAGCATGCCAATCTCCCTGTTTAACGATTTGGATCTTGGAAGAGTCGGTGTTGGAAAAATAGAATTTTCCATCAGGCTTATTTGTGGCCAATATGTATATTCCGACAATGTCATCAACGAGAGTTCGGAAGTCATATCCGTATTCATCTCTATAGATACGGGAAAATTGTGCGTGCTCCCCGCCTTCGAAGCAAAATACTGCAGTCAATTTAATTACATCAACTTCCACAAAATCACCCGAAAAAAAATTGCAAGTGGATTCCTTACTAACGTCAACGCTAATGGTAAATTCTTTTACTATTTTTGATTTTTCAGATACTCCTCTGGTATCAAATGGCATAACAATCCTCCAAAGTATTGCAGTGGCATTTTACCTTTTGCGGCAATGCCATAAACCGCTATGTTGTTAAAGTTGATTAATTATAGCATTAAAAATTACTTTGTCAAATATATGAATCATGCAAAAAAACTGCCCCTTCTGGGCAGCTTTTTGATGATTATCTAGGTTTCATCAACGGGAACAAAATAGCATCGCGTAGATTGGTGGAGTTAGTTAAAAGCATTATCAACCTATCTACACCCAGACCAAAGCCGGCACTGGGGGGCATACCATGTTCCAAGGCTTCCACAAACTCCACATCATTTTGTTGAGCTTCAGAAAAGCCTTGTTTGAAAAGTTCGGCCTGCTGCTCAAATCTTTTTCTTTGCTCGATCGGGTCGTTGAGCTCGGAAAAGGCATTGATAATTTCCGTTCCGGCCAAAACAACTTGGAAATTGGCCAAATGCTTATCATCTTTGGCTTTGGCTAATGGTTGGAAGCCCAGTGGGTGATGAATAATAAAGGTTGGATTGATTAAATTGGGGCGGCAGAATTTTTTATAAATCTCATCGGCAATTTCAGCCTTCCCCGCTCCCTTTTCGATCTCTACGCCTAATTTCTTGGCTTGCTCGGCCAAACCCTTGGCATCATACAAATCGTAATCAATTTTGGCGTATTTTTGCAAAAGATCGCGGAACTCAATGCGTGTCCAAGGAGCCTTGAATTCAATTTCATGCTCGCCAATTTTTATTTTGGACGAGTTAAAAATTTTCTTGGTCAAGAAAGCAAACATCTTCTCAGTCATTTTCATCATGTCGCGATAATCGGCATAAGCCCAATAATATTCCATGATGGTAAAATCAGGATTATGGTATTTGTCCACCCCCTCATTGCGGAAGGCCTTGCCGATTTCATAAACCTTTTCGTATCCACCAATTATCAAGCGTTTTAAGTAAAGTTCCGGGGCAACGCGCAAAAATATATCCAAATCAAAGGCATTGATGTGGGTTTTGAACGGCTTAGCTTTGGCGCCACCGTATAGGGGCTGCAAAATAGGCGTTTCCACTTCCATAAAGCCCTGCTTACCCATAAATTCACGAATTAAAGCAATTATTTGTGAGCGCATGGCAAACTTTTCTTTGACTTCAGGATTAAATAGTAAATCCAAATACCTCTTGCGATATCTTTCTTCCAAATCCTGCAAGCCATGCCATTTCTCCGGCATGGGCATTAAGCCCTTTGCCAAAATTTTCCAAGATTGCACATCAATAGATTTTTCTCCGGTTTTTGTTTCCACTATTTGCCCTTTGAATTCGCAAAAATCCCCGATATCGACTAATTCGAAAAATTGGTCAAAGGCTTTTTCCCCCATGCCTTCTTTGCGGAAAACCGCTTGAAACTTCCCGCTGGGATCCTCGAATTTTATGAAAGCCAAGGCCCCGAAACTGCGGCTAGCCATTATTCTCCCGGCCAAAACAACTTGTTTTTTTGAAGCCTCGAGTTTTTTGAAATTCTTAAGTGTATCGGCAACGGAGTGCGTACGTTTAGACTCAATAGGAAAAGCATCAATTCCCAAAGACTTGATTTTTTGCAGTTTTTTTAGGCGATTTTCGCGAATTTCTTCGATCGAAGGCATAATAATATCAAACTAACAATACAATTTATTACATAAAATGTCAAAAATAAAAAGCTGCTTTTTTTGAAGCAGCGTATTTTGAAAACTATACTCAACTTTCTGGAGGGATATTTGCTGGAATTCCCAGATATCGAGAAATGATTTGACGATACTCATCTGAAAGTGAATAATACCATTCTCCGTACATTTCAAACAACTCTTCTCGGTCCGGCTTTAGTACAAGGAGCCTCTGCAACCATTCAGTAGTTAAAAAATTCTCGTTTGGTATGTGATACAACCTAGTATCCTTGCCGATCGGATTTTTTTCGTATACCATGCATCTCAGAATTTCATTTACTGGCGGCTTATCATACAGTAAATGATGCGGGTCTTGCTTGGCCAGTTTTTCGGCAAAAAACAATGCCGACTCGAAATCATACCTTATAGCACTGGAAATAAGTCCCCTCCTTAGCCATTCGCACGAATAGTGCATCTGCTCATAGGAAGAAACCATTGTCCGAATGATGCCATATTCTAGAAATGCATTGCAATTCTCATCTGATAGCGCCTTTTCGAACACTTTTAATCTTTGCGCTTTTTCGGTGTACCCTAAGGGACGTGTAATTTTTGTGAGAAATGGCTCCAGATAACGGACGCCCAAAATAAGACTGCAGGGCGGCGAATCAAGGATCCACTCAATGAATAGTTGACAAAAATATTCATTCACGGCGTCTATATTATAAAGCTCGCCATCAACTATCAGGCAAGGATCCTGCTTAAATGCCGCCAGCCTGAATATTTCTTTCTGGCTCTCACTTAGTGAATCGAGCGCTTTTTGCTCAAGAGTCTTCAAATGCGGACTGAATTTTTTTAGCTTTGCCGAAAATCCTTTTTCCCCTGAAGCTCCAAAATCGCCAGTGCCAGAAGGCACTCCGCCGCCAAGATTGGAAGCGGCAATAACAGTTGGAATTATTGAAAGTCCTCCTCCAAGCATTTTACCTCCGATATTTTTTACTTAACGTGCTGCTTTCCGTTTTTATTTGCCCCAGCCACGTCATTTTGTGGGGTATTTGGACAAATTCACGGCCATTGTTGTATATTAATTATATCATTTATACTAAAAATGTCAATGGTATCTTATATCAAAAAAGCCCTATTTCTAAGGCTTTTTGTTTTAGTCGATTTTTTTGATTTCGTATTCAATCTTACCCTTTGGAGCATTGAATTCGGCAATATCCCCTTTACGTTTGCCCATCAAAGCTTTACCGAGCGGACTTTCCAAAGATACTTTGCCTTCGGCCATATTTGCCTCGGCCGCTCCGACAATGATATAGACTTCCGTGCCATCGGCTTTGGGTTTAATGCGCTGCACCGTAACCTTGGTGCCAATTTGCACACAGCCCCTATCCCCTTCCATTTTTTCAATAATAACGGCATTGCGCAAAATCTCTTCAAGGTCGACGATTCTGCCCTCCAAGAAACTTTGGTCTTCTTTAGCTTGATGGTAATCGGCGTTTTCCGAAAGATCACCATAAGAAATCGCCTTCTTTAGGCGGTTGGCAATCTCGACGCGCTGACTTTTTAACTCCTCAAGCTCTTTCTTTAGTTTTTCGAAACCTTCCTTAGTTAACTGTTTTATCATGTGATTAAATCACAATAATAATACGGACTAATATCCTTATGTCAATTCCGCTTTCCACACTGATTATAATCAAACTATAACTTAAAAAACAGTCAATATTTACAGTCTTGATATAGTATTGCAAGATATGAAGGGCGCGGGAAATACACCGCATTTTTACAAGAAAATACAAACCTAAAGGAGGTTTAATGAACTACTGGTGGTATGGAGTAATTGGTGCATGTATCGCAATCGGTTGCGGAATCTACATGTATCTGCTAATGATGAGGGGCAAGCGAGGAGGTTCTGTTCTTGCTAAAATCGGCAAACTGATACAAGAATCTTCACGTATTTTTTTACTCAAGCAGTATTCCACGCTTGCCTACACTGCCCTTGTCTTTGCCATGCTGATCGCGTCTCCTTGGCCAATTACCGGAAACATAGACTGGTTTTTGTACGGGGGAATGTTCTTGGTCGGGTGCATCGCTTCGGCGGCAGCTGGCGTTATCGGCATGCTGGGCGCAGTTCAAGCCAACATGAGGACTGCTTATCAAACGCGCAGCGGAGTTAATGCGGCTTTCAGGCCCGCCTACCGAGCAGGCGCCATGATGGGCATGCTCACTGTCGGCATTTCATTTTTAGGCATTTGCATTATTGCACTAGTTTCTGGAAATAATGAGCCATTACTGACATTCTTCAGCTTAGGCGCATCTCTTACCGCCCTATTCGCTAAATTTGGAGGCGGAATATTCACCAAGACTGCGGATATGGCCGCGGACTTGGTCGGCAAATGCGGCTTTGATATGCCAGAAGATGATCCGCGAAATCCAGCAGTAATTGCTGACAACGTTGGAGATAACGTCGGAGACTGCGCAGGCATGGGGGCAGATTTGGCTGATTCGTTTATCGCAGCTATCATCTCTTGCAACCTGCTCACAGTCATCCTTACTGAGGGCAAACTCACTGTTCTAGTCGTCTTATTTGTCTCACTGGGAATTCTGGCTTCCATGATTGGCGTGCTGGTAGTCAACAAAATGAAAATTGTTGGCAATCCAACCAAGGCGCTTAACACTGGAACCTATCTGACCTGCGCGCTCTTTGCCGTATTTTCCGGTATCATTGTCTGGGCACTTGGCTTTGATTTTAGGCTCTGGCTGGCTCCAGTATGCGGATTAGTGGCTGGCGCAGCTATCGGCTTTATCACTGACTACTACACTGACAGCGAAAAACGGCCAGTAAAAGATACGGCTGAAGCCGCTGAACAAGGGTCGGCGCCTGCATTTCTAAGCGGTATGACCGCCGGGCTTCAAAGCGTTATTCTTCCCACCGTCATCATTGCCGGAGCGGCAATTGCTGCTGGCTGGATTTGTGCGCCGTTGGGACCTAATATGGCGGTAATCGGAATAGGCTTTGCCGCTTTGGGCATGATTTCCATTGTCGGTATAGTTGTTTCTAATGACGCATATGGGCCAATCGTAGATAATGCCAAAGGCATTGCCGAACAAGGCGGATTTTGTGAAGAGCATGTAGCTGTCGCTGATGTTTTAGATTCAGCTGGCAATACTGTAAAAGCTATCACGAAAGGCATTGCCATCGGTTTGGCGGGCATTTCTGTCGTTGTACTGCTGTTCGCTTTCAAGGAAGTAGTCCAAGCGACCCTGCAAATTGATTTGATTGCCGACCTATTCCAAGTCGAAGTGGCGGCTGGCGCTTTAATCGGCGCTTGCATGCCTGTCATGTTCTCGGCATTCGCTATTTCGGCAGTCAGAAGAAATGCCGCCAAAATGATTGATGTAATTGCCCAGCAGCTTCGCGAAAAATTGCAGAAAAATCCCCACTACCTTGAAGGCAAACCAAACTTCAGGGACTTGCCAGACTACAAACCATCGATTTCCATTGCAACTTCTGGAGCACAGAGAAACCTAGTGGGACCTTCTCTTCTAACTGTTGTCGCTACTCTGCTTGTCTATCTCATCCTTGGCCCCTCGGCTACTGCTGGCTTTATCCTTGGCGCAATAATCGTTGGTCTGGTTCTGGCTTTGTTTATGGCCAATGCTGGCGGAAACTGGGATAATGCCAAAAAAGTAGTTGAGAGCAAGAAACCGAAAAGAGCAGACTTCGCCACTGACGACGAATTCAACGTTGCTTACGCTGCGTGGAAAATTATCCACAATGCTGCAGTAGCCGGAGATATTGTTGGAGACCCGCTCAAAGACACGGCCGGACCAAGCCTTAATACGCAAATCACAGTCATTAACTTGGTTGCCATTAATTCAGTATTTATCTTTGGCAATCCAAGCCCGAGCGTAAAAATCATTGCCCTTTGCGCTACTGGCTTAGCCATCCTTATTTATGGCGGCTATTACTTCCTTAAGTCGCGCATGATCTAAAACAAAACCCCCTCTAAAGGGGGTTCTTTTTTATCTTATCGTACTTGTGCCCTGGACCATACTGGAAGTTTGCTGCCTTTGTTGGACAAGCTCATTAATTTCTTCAAAAAGTATTTGCCGTTGTGCTGAGGTGCTATTTACATCATTACTGCTAGTGGTTAAAACAGGCACACTACTGCTTGGCGCCTCGTTGGCATTTTTCTTAGGCGAAAAATACCAACGCAAAATATCGTAGCTTGTTTGCAGAATAAAAAATCTCTTGGTTGGCACTTCCTCAGCAACAATTACCAAAACAATTTGGGGATTATCATAAGGGGCAAAAATTTCTATCCACGTATCATAATGATTGGGCCTGGGCACTTGGGCAGTGCCGGTTTTGGCCGCCGAGCTGGTTGGCAAATAGTCCAATAAATGAGCTGTGCCGGCTGGCGAGACAACGGTTTGGCGCATACCCTCACGCACTATTCTTAAATAATCACTAGGTGCGATATCGCTTTTTATGACCTCGGGCTTAATTTCCTGAATTACCTTTTTTTCTTCGTCGACAATCTTAGTGACAACATGGGGCCGGTAATATGTGCCGGCATTAGCAATAGCCCCCACTCCGGCCGCCATCTGCAAAGGTGTAACCTGCAAATAACCCTGCCCAATAGACATATTGTAAGTATCGCCCAAGCTCCAACGGCTCTTGAGTTTTTCTTCTTTCCATTGCGGGCTGGGCAAAATCCCCTCTTGCTCGCCGGGCAAATCAATACCTGTTGTTTGCCCAAAATTAAACTTGGATAAATAATCGATAAATTTTTGCGCCCCCATTCCTTTGATATTTTGATAACCGCCCGAAACGATGTAAAAAAATGGGTTAACCGATTCGGCAATGGCGCGCTTAACATTGCTTGAGCCATGGAATTTCCAATCTACAAAACACTGTTGCCCTCCGGAATATTTATTGGCAATACAAATATCCAAAGGACAATATAAAGAAGTATTTTCTTTAATAATATTATTCTCTAGCGCCGCTAATGCTACAAAGGGCTTGATTGTTGAACCGCTGGGATACTGCCCGGAAATTGCCCGGTTCATAAAAGGGCTATACTTGTTTTGTTGCAGTTTTTCCCACTCGTCGTTTTTTACACCCAAAGTAAAAATGTTATTATCATACCCGGGCAAAGACACTAAGGCTAAAACCTCACCCGTGCGCGGATCAAGCGCCACAGCCGCGGCGGAAACCGCCCCGCTGGCTTCCAGAGCGGGCCTTAATTCGTCGACTATCTTTTTTTGCAAATCCGCATCAATGCCCAAGACCAGTGAGCGCCCCGGCTCGGGATACGCATCAATAGTCTGGGAAACAGCCTCATTTTTAGCATTACGCTCGATACGAATTTTAGCCTCTTTGGGATCTAAAGTGCTGTTATATTGCCATTCTAAACCATCTCCCTTGCCATCCTCGCGCCGATAACCGATAAGGTGGCTCATGTAAAGCCCATCCTCGTATTTACGCGTTACGTCGTTATTAATCCGGCAGCCGGGCAGCTCAGCCAAACGCAAGTGCATAGCCACTACCTGCGCTTGGTTCATATTTTTGGCAATAATCAAAGTATTATCGCGCTCTTTGATTTCTTTTTTCAAATCCTCCGGGTCTTTGCCTAGATGCGGGGCAATTAGCTTCAAATAATCATCACGAAAAAATTGTTTTTCGCAAACTAAATCAAATTTAGAAGTATTGTAAATCAGCTGTTTACCATTACGGTCATACATCACTCCGCGCGAGGCTTGCGCCTGCTTAAAAGTAAACTGGTTACGGTCTGAGAGGCCTTTATATTTCCCGAAGCCGGCTATTTGCAGCTGCATAGCTCTAATTGAAAGAACAATAAAACAAATAGCAAAAATTACCATGACCGCCCTTAAAACAAAATGCGAAATGGGTACTTCAAAGCGGCCCATCTCCACTTCGTGGCGCATGGATAACGAGTCTAAAAGGATTTCCTGTGGTTCTAAATCCTTTTCAGAATGTGGCCTTGTTACGAATAAATCCGAATCCATAATCCATTATAATAAAAGCTCCCAAAGTGCAAAAAAAATTAATCGCAAAATTTGTGCCCAAGCGCGCAAAATTATTGGCTTGGAATAAATTTTGAAAATTATAGCCAAGCATTAAAGGCTCCAAGGCAAAATAAGAAGCGAAAAACACCAAAATAAAAACTAAGTAAAACCAGAAACCGGGCTCAAAGGCCTCACGCAAGCGCTTCAGGGCAAGCGCGAGAAGGAAAAATAAAATCGTGCAAACTCCAAATTTGGCGGCAAACAGCAAATCCCAAATTACTCCGGCGAAAAAGGCAAAATATGGCGCCTCAAACTGCGAAGGAGATTCGGTAAAAATCAAAGCCACCAACAAAATCAAAAAGAAATTCGGCACATAACCATATACGGAAATGTGGTTAAAAAAACTGACTTGCAATATAGCCGAAAAAAGCAGCAATAAATATTTAGAAATCGTGCTCATGTTATTTGGGCGCCACCAAAAATACATAATCCGAACCGGTAAAACGGTAATCGGAAGACACTTCAACGGTCGGCACCGGATCAGTGTCATTTTTTTTGAATTTAGAAATTTTACCAACTAGTAGGCCCTCGGGGAAAATCCCCCCGGTTAAGGTTGATACCAAAATATCCCCCTCGTGGAAAGCCTTATCGGCCGGGGCAAACTCTAACCCCATCAAACCATTTCCCTTGCCGCGGACCACAACTTCCAAACCGGAAGTGGCAACCTTAGCATTAAAAAGCGGAAAAGACGTATTACTAATCATATCGACGCTAGAGTAGCTGGAATAAACTTCACCTACACGACCAATAAGTATATTTTCCGGAGTAATAACGGCCATACCTTTCAGAACTCCATGAATTTCGCCTTTATTGACCAGCAAAGTATCGGTTTGAGGATTTTTAAGAATGGTTTTGGCAGAAATCACATTAAGCTTTTTTTGCAAGTTCAGTTGCATGCCCTCGCGTAAAGATTCATTTTCTCGGCGGATCTCCTGTAATTGGGCTAACTCGGCTTCCAGCGAGGCAATTTTCAGGCGCAAGATGCCGTTTTCGCGTTGAAAATTACCCGCGTTAAAAAAATAGTTCAAGCTGCCATTAACACTGCTAGCTAAAAAAGTTCCAGTAACTTGCAATGGTGAAGTTGCAAAAATGAAAGCACTCCGGATCGGTGATTGAAAAGTGTAAAGCAC
Organism: Minisyncoccota bacterium; assembly: GCA_041651395.1. Taxonomy (GTDB): domain Bacteria; phylum Patescibacteriota; class Minisyncoccia; order Minisyncoccales; family JAGOPM01; genus JBAZJI01. Next base: position 407,657 of record JBAZJI010000001.1, on the reverse strand, counting down.
CAAAAATATGCCCAGTAAAAACAAATATTTATTTGTTTGGCTGCTGGCAACCATTATTGGTAATTTACTCTATTTCAAAAGGAATTACAAATGCTATTCGGATATCAAAGAAGCGTTATATTTGACTTTCTAACAAATATATGCTATAATTATAATATCAAGGAGGACAAATGAAAATCAGCGAGGCATGGGTAAGAACTTTGGGGAAATGGGTAAAGTGGACTATGCGAATTGCCCCAATCTGCATAGTTCTCGGAATAATTTATTTTGTCGCTTTTAAGCTCAGATATTTTACAAACACTTCAATGGTTCTCTGGTTATTGGATACCGGTGTGCGGCTTTTTGGACTTCTCATTGCGATACTATTCTTCATTATTCTCTTTAGCGCCGCCTTTTCCCTCTTGCGCAGTATTTTGGGTAAAGAGAAGGCTGATGCAATTCGGAACACGGCCGCCTCTCTCTATGAAGCGCCGAGCATCCCGATATTCAAAGCCTGGGACGAAATTTTGGCTGAAGCCAAAGGACAGCGGATTAAAAAATAATCCGCTCTTGTTTTTTATTAATTTTATGCTAATCTAAAAAAGTAAATATTCATGGGCGGTTAGCTCAACGGTAGAGCATTCGCTTGACGTGCGAAGGGTTAGAGGTTCGAATCCTCTATCGCCCACCGTGAAATACTTCGTTTATATACTTGAGAGCATATCATCGGGTCGTTTTTATATGGGCACGTCAAACGATTTGGTGCGCCGCCTGACCCAACACGCTAATTGACTACAGCTAGAAAACTTACTCCGTTTTACGGAGTTTTATTTAATAAAAAAGCCCTTTTTCTAGGGCTATAATTCAAAATTTTTTAACAAAAACTTTGAGAAAAAAATCGATTCGGCTTGGCGCACTAGCCTTTTCTGCCGGAAAGTTTGGAAAATTCCAGAGAATCTCCATCTTCGACAACGGCATCATCGTCAACCGGGTCGCCATTCAAGTAGGCTGTGGCGCCCTGCGGGATATTCATAGATTCCCTCTTTGCCTGACGGATTTCGCCGACTGTTTTGCCGGTAAACCCATTGATGGTTTCCTCGTTGGCACCGTAAATGACGGTAACGAGAATGCCATCTGTCTCTACTGCGCCTTCAACCTTTTTTTCTTCTTCAGTCATGACTTTTCCTCCTTGGAATTTTTTTGACAGAACCTGTCAACAAATCAAAGAACATTTCCCCAACATCATCAAGCCTATCCTCCTCAATCAAGAAAAACGCACCGAGCATGCAAGCGGCAGCCATAAAATTGGTAAAGATAATTTGCTTGCCCGAAACGCTGCGTGACAGTTCCTCGCAACTCATTTCTCCCGGGTTACTGTCATCGGGATTGACAATTTCGGGATGCATATAAGTTATTGGTGGGCAAATTTCCAAACCATCACGCTTGATATAAGTTTGGATATTGCCATCTGTTAACTCATTGCCACCCGAAATCAATACCACACAATCAAGCTTCTGGCAATAGTCAGAAACAAGTTTTCGTGTTTGGTGATTATCGACACAAAGAAACACTGTGTCCCCTTGGGCGATGACTGCACTGATATTTTCTTTAGTGACGTATTGCACAATATCGCGCACTGACAAATTTCGAAAGCGAGGAGCAATCTCGCCGGCTTTAACACGCGCCTTTTTGCCTTGCGAACCAAACGACTGGCGTAAGGAATTCTCCGGCACAAAGGTGTCCCCATCAATAAAGGTGACACAATGCCGTCCTTCCTTATGATTAAGATAACGGCACAAAGGTTCTGCTAACCAAGTGCCAATTCCCCCGCAACCAATAATTTTGCAATTCAATTAGCCCTCCTGTCCATAAATTTCCGGAACGCATTTGCTCAATGAAAAATCACCGAGGTCCGAACTGGAAATCTTAGAATTACCCTTGCTCGTAGCTACTTTATTCTTTCCATAGTAGCTGGCCACCGCGGCTTTTTTGACTGACCTTATCCACTGCAAATCATGCTGGCCAGCATTGGGATATTCAAAAATATCCTTTTCGGAAATCTCAAAGCGCTCGCCGGAAATAACGACCGAACAAGAAATACTGGGCATAGAATTGATGGTTCCGATTGTAATGTGGATGCCATCATCATGCTCCTCATCCTTGTCATCGACTCCGGAATGGAATGCCGCCATGGAACCGTGCGAATGAATGGTTCCTAGGCGCAAACAATTTGGCGGGTTAGGCCCAACCTCGTAACTGCTAATATAGCCGATACCAACTTCCTGTTTGGGACAGCGCAAATCATATTCTTCCGTCAGGCTGTTCCAATAAATCAGAACAACCGCCTCAGACCCAGCGAACTTGCTGAATACTTCGCCAAAAAACGACAAAGCCTGCCCAAAAATCGTATTAGGAATTTTCTTGGGTAAACTTAGCGCAACAAATGGCTTAACCGCCTGGAGCTGACTAATCGATTGCTTTTTTGCTGGCAAGAATACCGGGGTCAAAGAAGTAAAAAACTTCATTTTCCGATAAAAAAATAAACCGTTACTCGCCAATACATAAAAGCTGTTTTTCTTCACCGACTCAAACTTAAACTGGTCATCAAGATAAAAAATATCAAGCACCTCAACCTCCTCCTTATAGTTTTGTTAATATTATTTTTTAACATATTTTCTTCTTGGTGTCAATATAGCAAAAAAGCGCCAAAAGGCGCTATTCTACTCTTCAGGCGTCTGATAAATGACGTCTGTGAGAGATTCGATGGTGTAATCATGCAAGGAACGTTCTATGAGGCCGTTCTCCCCGAAATCGCCATAATCGTCACGGAGCGCCGCGGCCATTGCCTGCCCTACTGTCAAATCGGTTGGCACCCAATTTATCTTGCAAACAAATAATGGATCCCTTTCGGTAGCCGTTTGCCAGGCGCTAAATGTTTTGACCCTCTTATCAAGATCGCGATTTCGCACAAAGGCCAGGCCTTGGTCTTCATCCTCCACACTATCGTCGTAGTCGTAATAATCGTCTCCCCACTCTGAATGCCAAAAATAATCGAGCAGATCATTAACCCGTTCACAGAGCGATTGCTCTGTATTAGTCTCGTAATCGCCTAAACAAACAGTGTTAAATCCGCTAGAATCAATGCACGTATTCAGTGTATGGGGGCAAAACAGCGGGTTGTTAATGTCACAAATACTTTCATTACTGAAGTATACCGAAAGCGTGCGAAGATATTTTTCCTGAAAATAAGCGACAAAAATCACATACGGATAAGCGATTTTGAAGGGCTTATCAACATGATGACGATTTTCCCACTTTCCCAGAAAATATTTCGCCACACTTTTGCCATCTGACCTAAAAGCGTCCTCGCCTATCATGATATCGACGACTTTGGGGGCTTGTTCAAGAACAATCACTTCACTTTGCCCAATGCGAGAATAAAATCTTGTCCCATTAGGCAAGGCCTCAGTGCCACCGCTATTTACGATGTTTTTTGTGACTTCCAAATTTTTGAGTAGCTTGACCAGCGGCACCTTGCGCCTTAGTTCCCAAGTGGTCGATTCCCTCTTGGTTGTAGAAGTGTAGTAGTAAACAAACTCATTTTTAATTTCGACGCTAATTGGAACTTCAACTTTTTCGAATAGCGATACCTCCCACCAATCTTCCTGGCCATCCTCAAAGATTTTCGCCCGGCACTTAACGCGATCGAGGTAAGAAATGGTCACGGCTTTTCCATAATACGACTTCCGGCTATCACTGGATCTCACGCAGCTCTTTAACTTTTCAATTAAAGTAGCCTTAATCATTACCATTTCTCCGACTCGGCAATCCTTAATATTCATCTATCCTCCTTCTTATTAAATTGTGAATGTTATACGATACAATAAGTCTTTAATTTTGTCAATAAAAAAATAGCCTCACGGCTATATATATTCCTCAATTTTGGGCAGGCCCGAACCGCTATACTCGATGTAAAAATATCGACGTATAGTTGGTATAATTGGAACCCTCCAAAGAAAATATGGCTCCTTCGAAGAGTATTCCTTTATATTGATTACTAGCTGGTCACATCCCCCCAAGACTTTCCGCGTGCATAATTTTTTAGCAGTTTCGAAAACCAAGCCTTTGTCCTTTTCGCGGATAACAGCAAAAGATATCCCCATATCCCAACTTTTGGCATCGTAGAAACCAACGGCGCGACCGTGTGCGTCGGTGCGCATCTTCATTAAGGAAGCCGACTGCCAACTCCTGATGTAAGCGACTGGACGATTCTTTTTTACAGATTTGAAATTTCCCAAAGAGATAGTGCCAAGTACCGCCTTATCTATTGGAACTATAACTCTACCAGCAAAAACAACCATCCCAAGTTCGTCAAGCCTTTTTCTTACCCTATCTTCTGCCTTGTTTTTATCGAGCATAAACACCCCCTTTGTTGTTAAGATACTTTTTACAGACTATCACGGGCGATAAACTAATGCAAACAAAAAACCGCCCTTCCGGGTGGCCTTGCTTGTGCACATTTATCGGGGGCTACCTACTTTCGCCTTGCGACTATCATCGGCCATAGTGTATTTCACTTCCGTGTTCGGAATGGGAACGGGTGGGACAACACTGGCATAGCCCCCAATAAATGTGCACAAAAAGAATATAAGCTAACGATACTGAGATCCTAAATTGCTAGCTGAAGGTTTCGACTATTAGTAATGCTCGGCTTAAAGCCTCTCGGCCCTTCCACCTGCATCCTATCAACGTCATAGTCTGTGACGAGTCTTAACGGGATCTAATCTTGGGGCGGGTTTCGCGCTTAGATGCTTTCAGCGCTTATCCCATCCGAACTTAGCTACCCAGCAGTGCCCTTGATAGGACAACTGGTACACCAGAGGTTCGTTCAACTGGGTCCTCTCGTACTACAGCCAAGACCCCTCAAATCCCGAACGCCCACAGCAGATAAGGACCGACCTGTCTCACGACGGTCTGAACCCAGCTCGCGTATCTTTTTAATTGGCGAACAGCCAAACCCTTGGGACCTTCTCCAGCCCCAGGATAAGATGAGCCGACATCGAGGTGCCGAACAGAGCCGTAGATGTGAACTCGCGGGCTCTACCAGCCTGTTATCCCTAGAGTAGCTTTTGGTTGATGTCTTCGGATTTTCTAATACAATCCGTCGGTTCACTAAGCCCTGGTTTCCCAGCTGCTCGGCATATCCGCCTCGCAGTAAAGCCGGCTTATCCCTTTACAGTATCGATCCGATTTCCATCCGGATCTAGCCGACCTTTGGACGCCTCCGTTACGATTTGGGAGGTTAGCGCCCCACTAAAACTGCCCGGCTCCCATTGTCCCCGAAAGATCAATTCGGGTTAGATTTAATAATTTTAAAGATGGCTGTTTCATTGTCGAGTCCATGCCCCCCGAAAGGAACACTTCATCCCCTCGCCACTACGCTACGCATCAAAATCATTAAAACAATAAGAACTTACAGTAAAGCTTCTAGGGTCTTTCCGTCTAGCTGCGGGTAACCGGCGTCTTCACCGGTGTCGCATTTTCACCGTGCTCTTCGTTGAGACAGTTCTCGGGTCGTTAAGCCATTCATGCGGGTCGGAACTTACCCGACAAGGGATTACGCTACTTTTAGACGGTTATAGTTACCGCCGATATTGACTGGCGCTTCGGGCGCTAAGCATATACCTTGCGGCATACACCTGCACCTTTAACGTTCCAGCATTGATCAGGCTTCACCCCGTATACATCCTCTTACGAGTTAAGCACGGAGCTGTGTTTTTGATAAACAGTCGCCTGAGAGACTTTCGCTGCGCCCAGCCGCGAAGGCTGGGAGGCCATATACCTAAGGTACGGCCGCTTGTTTGCCGAGTTCCTTAACGAAGTTTCACACGTTCACCTTGGTACACTGATACCAACCCACCTGTGTCGGTTTACGGTACGGTTTGATGCAAGTTAACTCATAACAAATTTTCTCGGAAGCGCGCTCATTATCATTGCCTGATCCAAAGACCAGACTGCATACGGCGCTTGTTTCCTTACGCCATAAACGGCAAATCATTATTCCGTGATAACTACTGAACTTCGTCAATGTTATGAAACTTACACCAAGGACTGGAATATTAACCAGTTATCCATCACATACCCCTTTTGGGTTCTGCTTAGGACCGCCTGACCCTCAGTCGATTAACGTTGCTGAGGAAACCTTGGGTTTCCGGTGTGCGGGGCTTTCACCCGCAATGCGGTTACTCATGCCAGCATTCGCACTTCCGTACGCTCCAGCGAACCTCACGATTCACCTTCACTGCAAACGGAACGCTTCCCTACCACTCCCGCTAAAAGCGGAAATTCCAAACTTCGGTACAAAGCTTTAGCCCCGATACATCTGTGGCGCAAAATTTCTCAGTTAGTAAGCTATTACGCACTTTTTAAAGGATAGCTGCCTCTGAGCGAACCTCCTAACTATCTTAGAAATCTCACTACCTTACTTGCACTTAGCTTTGATTTTGGGACCTTAGTTGTGGATCTGAGTTGTTTCTCTTTTGTCCATGGAGCTTAGCCCCCACGGGCTAACTGCCATACGCCTTAAACTTCCGGCATTCGGAGTTTGATTGAGTTGCCTGACCTTACGGACAAGGCAATCCATTCAGTGCTCTACCTCCGGAAAAGCGCATGACGCTAATCCTAAAATTATTTCGGGAAGAACCAGCTATTACCAGGATCGATTAGCTTTTCACTCCTTGCCACAAGTCATCCGATGTTTTTGCAAGGACAACCGGTTCGGGCCTCCCACCCCGTTTCGGGGGTGTTCACCCTGCTCATGGCAAGCTCTCTCTGGCTTCGGGTCTTCAACACTGCCTGTGGTTCGCGCTATTAACGCTCGCTTTCACTTTCTCTGCACCCCGTAGGGGCTTAGAGTAGGCAATATTGAAAGTCGCTGGCACATTCTTCAATAGGCACGCGGTCATCCCGACAAGTCGGGACTCCCACACCTTGTATGCAGACGGTTTCAGGTACTATTTCATCGCCCTTCCGGGCTGCTTTTCACCTTTCCCTCACGGTACTTGTTCACTATCGGTGATATTTGATATTTAGCCTTAGCGGTATAGTCCCGCCAACTTCCCACAAGATTGTCATGTCTCGTGGTACTCAAGAAAAGTATCAAGGAGCGTAGGAATGTTTTCGCGTACGGGACTATTACCCGCTATGGTACCCCTTTCCAGGGTGTTTCCGCTAACACCACTACCTAAATGTTCTCCCTCCGGAATGTTTTCACTACGTTGGAAATCATCGCAGTGAAAAAACTCCAGACGATACGACCTTATGACCCTCTCTCCAAAATTTGGAAAGAGTTTAGGCTATTCCCTTTTCGCTCGCCGCTACTAAGGGAATGGTCAATGCATAAAATGCAAAGATTTGGTTTCTGTTCCTCTTGGTACTGAGATGTTTCACTTCCCAAGGTGCACACCTGCAAGTAATCAGCTTGTAGGCGATTAGATTTTAATCTAACCAGGTTTCCCCATTCGGACATCTCCGGATCACAGCCTGCTACGTGGCTCCCCGAAGCTTATCGCAACTACGCAACGTCCTTCATCGCTCAAATATCCCAAGGCATCCGCCATCTGCACATAAATTTACCTTCAACTAGCAATTTAAGACCACAATAATATAAATAATATTATTGTTTATTTTCTTTGTTCTTTACTCTTATTATTTTCCTTATCTTATATTCTCTAATATTCAGTTGTTTAAGAACCCGCGGCAGAAATGTGAGAAACAAAAAAGTCGCTTTTGAGCGACTTAACCACAGTCCAAATGGACGGTTAGTTAATCGCTTGACGTTTTTTGATGCTCTTAAAATAGGTTTTAGTCATTTCTGAGCGTAAGGGCATATTAGCAAAATCCACAAACACTGTCAATAGCCTAAGGGCGGCTAAGTTGTGGAAACCGCAAGCGATACCACTATTCTTGACAAATCTATAAATATCGCTATAACATCGTTATAGTAAATAGATCTTTAAGGAGGTTGTTTTGCGAAACAAAACGAAGAATAAAAATGAAAATGAGGTCTTATTTGAGACGGATATCTTTGACTGGCAAAGCTTTAATTTGACCGAAAGCCGAGTCTTTGATGGAAGTGGAATCGTTCTGACGATGAGGTACTCCCCCGGGCAAGGATTGGTAGAAAAACTAGGCGGACTTGTTTTTGGACGCGCAAAGCTTGTCGACGAAAAACCATGCATCGGTTCACTTGGATATCACGTTCTCGAATCATGCTCGGGATACGAAGGTGATTGCATCCGCTATTTTGTACTTCCAAAAATTCTTCCAAATGTTAAGGTGCTCTTTACTGAATCCGGAAAATCAGATCCAAACAAAGTACAAATTACCAGCGATGGAACCAACTACACGCTTACAATCAAGTAATATTAGCAATTATCAAAAAACCCGCCCAATAAAGGCGGGTTCTTTTAATTGCAAATTACTTGCGGAATTTGTCGCGGATATCTTTTAAGATATCTCCAGCCACTTCCTTTCCGCCAAGCCCAAAGGCAAGGCCCAAGGCTAAAACGAAGAAGTAAGTAATTCCGGCAAACAAAGTCTGGGCAATGTAAGGGGCGATTCTTAGCTGGTCCATGATGGCAAAAATGGAGAAAATCCAAATAGCCCATTTGACCACAGAACCGATAGCCGTTGCATAGCTAACTTTCATTCCGCCAATGGAGACCACGATCACTTTCTCAACAAGGTCAGTGATAATGACAGTGGCCACAAAAAGCAAAGAAGCAATGGCAACATTGGGCAAGTAGGCAACGATCTCCTTAAGAAGAACGCTAAATGTCCCTAAACCCAAAATGTCCGAAATCATCACTAAGAAAATGATGACAAAAATCCACTTGATGATCGCGCCAATAAATGAAGAAGGGGCGCCATCGATGTCGGCTTTCTTGAGGGCTTCACTCCAGCCCTTGTCTTCAAAGATCTTATCAAATTTGACGGCTTTGATAATCTCAGAAATGACTTTGCCGAATAGTCCCGCAATCCAGAAACCGATCCAAGCAACAAGAAGGGCCAGGATCAGCTTGGGCAGGAAAAGAACAACCGCAGTCAGGGAGTCCACGAGGGTCGCCTGAAACGGTGTCACGAATGCATTAAAATCAATCATGTTTATTACTTTTTTCCTGCCTTATGCCCGGGCAGGGCGGGATTATTTTAATAACTGAGGCCTTTTACAGGCCCGCGACCTTGTGCCTTATTATAGCAAGTCTTTTATTTTGAAAATATCCCCCTGTGGAAAATATATCCCCTTTTTGGTAAGATGGCATATTGTTATGAAGATATTAATTGTAGGCGGTTCAGGTTTTCTGGGCCATCACACGGCCAATTTACTCATCTCTGAAGGTCACGAGGTCACGGTTATGGTGCCCGATACTTCAAAAACCGAACTTTTAGATACTAATAAAATTAAACTGGTTTTCGGGGATGTTACGGATGCAAAACAGTTAGAGAAACTTATCATTGGCTATGATGCGGTCGTCAATATGGCCGGAATCGTAAGCTATTGGCGCAAGCAAAACGACTTAATGTTTAAGGTTAACCATCAGGGGGCAAAAAATGTCGCCTTGGCTTGCCTTAAAAATAAAATCAAAAAACTTATCCATATCAGCTCCACGGTAACCATTGGTTATAATGAAGACCATACCCCTGCCGATGAAAATACCGTTTATAATTTGGCTAAGCTTAATGTGGCCTATTGCGACTCGAAATATTTCGGCGAGCAGGAAGTGCTCAAAGCCGTAACCTTAGGCCTGGACGCCACCATCTTATGCCCCGCCTCCATGCATGGTGATGGCGATATTCGCCGGATTACTACCGATTCCCTATTCAAATTCAGTTTCCCTTATAATATTTTTTATCCCCAAAATGGGCAATCGGTTGTCGACGTTAAAGATGTGGCCCGTGCCATCTGCTTAGCTATCGAAAATGGCAAAAAAGGCCAACGCTATATCATTTGCGCGGAAAATATTTCTTATTATCGCCTCAAAAAAATAATCGCTCAAGAAATTGGAGCGCAAGCGCCTTTTATCCCCCTACCAGAGTTTATTTTATGGATAATGACTGCCGCCAATGATTTACTTAAGAGGGCAACCGGTGGCCGCCCAAAAATGACTTTGGACATGGTTAAATTCCACGGCATCAAATTTTACTTCAACAACAAAAAATCGATTAAAGAACTAGGGCTGGTTTATACCCCAATCCGCGAAGCCATCAAGCGTGGAGTTAAATGGTATAAGGAAAACGGTTACCTCAAATAATAAAAGAACCCTGCTTATCAGCGGGGTTTTTGTTTTTCGAAAACATTTTGGCATTCTTTTTGCCATGAAGCAGGAATATAAAATACCGGTTTTTGAGGCTTGTCGACAAAAGTGAAAATATAGGCCGATGCATAATTCCCGAAGTAAAAGGAGATATCTTTGCGTTCAAATTTGTCCCGCCACAGGTAGTAGTATTCATTAGTGGCCAAAGAGCTGCCCGCAGCGGTCAAAACATAAACCGTGTTGCCGTTGCGATACAATTCTTTTACCTTATCCACTATGATTTTCTCCTCATCCTTAGCTTGCTGGATTTTAGCAATTAAAGATTGGTCCGTTTCCTGTGTGGCAACAATTTTTTGCTCGAAGCGCCAAGCCTTCTCTGCAACAACCGCGGATCCTTCGTTTTGCGACTGCACTGGGGTCGGTTCACCGACATATTCGATGAATATTTTGTTTTTGCCGTCATAACCCTGCCCCTTTGGCACTAAAACATTTTTGTCGCAAATCATCCAAATAATAAGCAGAGAGATAAGCAACAAAGCCATTGCGATAAAAAATGCAAGCTGCCATTTCGCAGCACATTTACGCACATAATCTAAGTCATAATCATCGTTCTCCATTTCGCCTCCTAAATTTTGAATGTGCCATTTTATAACTTAGCCTTGGCCCAAAGTCAAATTATTAAATAAAGAACCCCGCGCATAACGGGGTTAATTTTTTGACGCTAACTACCAATAGCTAGATGTAAAGTATTGAGCTTTTGCACATCGGTCCAAACAGTCTCTGGAATGTCTTGGCCATTCTCGTCAACCAGCTTGAGGAATGTTCGGCTGGCGATCTTAATGTTCCTTTCGGAATCCTGCACCTTTTCCAAAACCACTCTTCCGCCGGGCAAGGTAAATTTCTTGAGCATCTTCCAAGCGGATTTTTCGTTGGTGGTTTCTACCTCGGCGCCTTCGAGAAGTTTTCTGGCATGATGGTTAAGCAGGAAGAACGGATACTTCTCGTTGAAGTGTCCAAGCTTGAGTAAAATCAGCTCCACCAATTTCATCTTATCGTCGGTTTTCTTTGCCTCTTCCGAATAAATAGCCACGTTACGGTTCACGTCGCTTACCAATGCTGCCGCATACTCATCGCGATCATATGGCGGGATAAGGTCCCAAATTGTTCTCATCCATTTCCTCCTTATATAATTTTTAATACTTAATAAATACAATAAATATTTTAATGTGTCAATATTAACAAAGAAAAAGGAAGGCGCCTGTTGGGGCGCCGTTTAAGAGATTTTTCAGCAGCTGATACTAAGATATTATGTAGCTTTTTTGGCTTATATTTGTTTGAAACGGATTTTTGCTCGAGCGAAAACGTAATTCTATATGAGAATGAAAATGAAATGATTGACTTTTGTGGCAAATCAATCGAGTGAGTTTTCCTTAATCCGGAAAACAAAATATAAGTAAGTCGGCTTGTTTTAATCTTAGAGTCTGCTGATGCAGATTTAGAAGGTGCGCGCGCAGTTAGGAAAAATTTTCCCTAAAGCTTGTATCTTTATTTTACCGGGACCAAAACCCCAGTCAAGCCTTTTTTGCACAAAAGAAAAAAGCCCTTTTAGGGGGGCTTAGATTAAAGAGGAATTCTTTTCATCCTTCAGGTCTTTTTCGTTCTGGGCACGGATTTTTTCCAGCATTTCATGATAGGGTTTTTTGCCTTCTTTGCGTATCCAATCAACGTATTTGGCCAAAATCTGCCGGAGAAGCGGGGCATATTTAGAACTTTTGCTATGCAAAGGTTCTCCCGCTAAAAGCCAATGATAGCCATCATACTTTCCGCTGATCTTCAAAGCTTTGCGTTCCTTAGATGTTATCAGCAAAGCATTAATCAATATCAGCTTATGAACTGGCTGTTTGGTTTGGCTGTTGGCCCCAAATACTCCTGACACGTAACGGCCGGTTTCAATGAAGCGCGCCTTGTCACATTCAAAAGAAAACCTTTCTCGAATCGTTCTTGCGGCTGCATCGGCAATAGTTTCCCCCATAAACATCCTGGTATCCGCAATCCAGATTACCGGATCCCTTCGGGCATTATTGCTAAAAAATAAATGCGAATCTTCCTCGATAATCACCGCAACATAGCCAAAAACATTAAACTTGCATGCTTCATCAAAACATTTTTGAGGCATTCGCTCCCTAGCCGGCATAATTTGCCGGCCATCATTGGTCATTGGTCGGATCTGCAAAGTCTCATCAACCGAATCCGGCTCCATACTTGGGAATTTGCGATTCATTTTTCCTCCTTTTTAAGTAATCAAAGAACAAAAGCATTTAAGCACAAAAAGCCCTAAAGTCAAAGCCCCACCGATTATTGGGTGGGGCTTTTAGCAATCAAATTTATTTCTTTATTACTAACGATGATAATACTTCGTTAAAATATTTTTTCTGCTCGATTTCCGAAAGCTTGGGCTTTAGGTTTTCTCCAATAAATTTGAACCTAATAACCAGTGACGTCTTGGCTGTTTTGGGCAAGAAAAAGTAATGCATATTCAATCCCTCCGCACCCTCCATTACCACAAAACCATCTTGGCCGGCCAATGAGAATTTTTCTGCGTAACCGGGAACGGGAACAAATTTCCCATCCTTAAAAATCTGCCCGACCGCATAAGGCATTTCTTTTTTGAGCGCCTCCTGTAAATCGCTGTTATAATTTACAAATTCAATGGAATAGTTATGAGACATTTTCTGACCCGAAAGCCCGGAAAAGTTACTGATAAAGGAATATTGGCTAAAAAGTAAAAGGCTCGTCTTGCCCGCACTGACCTTAAAAATATTGGCCGGATATTTGAAAGAAAACCCCATAGCCCGCGAAATGTTTGGCGCCAATATTTGATATTGGATTTTTTCTGTCAGAACACTATTAACTCCGGCCACTTGCGGTTTTATGGAGGGCTTGCTGCTGATTTTTATCTCACTACTTTTTATTGTAATCTCTGAAGGTTTTTGTTGTGTATCAGAGTTCGCATCTTCAATTTCGTTATTTGAAAATTCCTCTTTTGTTGCTATCTGCCCGCCTACAGTCCGATCACCACCTAAATCAGCCTCCTCCGTAAACTGTTCCTCTTCTTCGAGCTCGCTCCTGACGGGAGGAAATTTATTATTTTTATTTTCGTAAAGCCAAGCATCAACTGCAAATAGTATTGCAAAGGCAGCGATAATACCGCCGATTTTCAACAACCTTGAAATTAATACTTTGTCCATATATTTGTCTTGCCACCATATAAGCACGCAGCCCACTTAAATGCAAGTATATTTATCGATTGACAAATCCATCACAAATTTTTTACCATTTTTGTTGGGGAAAAGCAATTTGCCCTAAACTTTGCTTGTCGCTTAAAATTAGGCAGTCCATTATCAAGAAAGGAGGATGCTTATGGGACCCGCTACCGTTTCGCTGGGTTGCCGTTACTCAAAAATTATCTCACCCAATCAAAAACGGCACTCGTATACAAAAAGGACTTCGAGGCATCACATTGCCCCACGAGTCCGCATGAAAGATGAAGAGCTGGGAGACATGCCGTTTTCGCATAGCCTGCCGCGTCCGCCGCCCGAGGAACATTTTTCTTTCCACGAGCCCTTTAATGAGCGTTTTCCACAAGAGGTGGTCATCTGTATTGTTAATGAGCTGGGCATTAAAGAAAAGATAAACAAGCGGATCTATTCAGACTTACTTAAGCTTTTGGGAAAAATCGTGCAGTGCAACAAGCTACGCAAGGAATATTTTCACCTTCGGCGCAAGGAGGCTAAACACTTCCGGGATATCATCAATGAATATGATTTTGTCGATTTCCTTGATTGGATTTTTATCCGCATTTGGGAATTGGACAAAATACTCAAAACCGATCCGCAAAGAAGAGTTGTGCGCAAATTCCGCCGCGAGTTTATCCGGGCCGCCATTGAAACACTGGAACAAAACGGAGGTTTTACCATTCTTGAAGTTTAATCATCATAACAGCTTTAACTAAGCTGTTTTTTATTACACGCAAAAACCCGCCTTTCGGCGGGCTTCGCTTCAAATTGAATAACCATCTAAAACATTTGCCACTAAAAGTTGTCCATTATACGTCCCCTTCGGTATTTCCTAAGATGCCCCAAAGGGTAAGGCTAAGTTGTGAATTTAAGAACGGAATTCCAGTTCTCAAACCCTATCGCCTTTTCTTTCATGCATTTTTCCGAAGAAAAAAGATGAAAAAATAAAATGATCTACGAGCAGCTTCCGCTACCCGTGCCTTGTTACGACTTCGCTCTTGTCACTGATTTTAGCTTCAGCCCAGACAAACTGGGATTTCGGCTACCACCAGCTCCCCTAGCGTGACGGGCGGTGAGTACAAGACTCAGGGACACATTCATCGCGCCATGGCTGATGCGCGATTACTAGCGATTCCGGCTTCATGAGGGCGAATTGCAGCCCTCAATCCGAACTAGGGATGGTTTTAAGAGATTAGCTTGACCTTGCGGTTTAGCAGCTCGCTGTACCATCCATTGTATCACGTGTGCAGCCCAAGGTATCAAAGGGCCATGCTGATTTGGCGTCATCCTCACCTTCCTCCCAGTTGTCCCGGGCAGTCCCCTGTGACAAATAAAACACAGGGCAAGGGTTGCGCAGGTTTCCCCATCTAAGGGAGCGCCTCACGGCACCTGCTGACGACAACCATGCAGCACCTGTCCAACCGCCTTGCGGAGTCCTACTTTCATAGGATTGTCGTTTGGATTTCCAACCTTGGTAAGGTTCCTCGCTTGTTGTCGAATTAAGCCACATGATCCACCGCTTGTGTAAGTCCCCGTCTATTGATTTGAGTTTCAACCTTGCGGCCGTACTTCCCAGGCGGAACACTTAACGCATTTGCTTCGTCACCGAGAGGGTCGACACTCCCGGCAACCAGTGTTCAAAATTTAGGGCGTGGACTACAAGGGTATCTAATCCTTTTTGCTCCCCACGCTTTCGTGCCTCAACGTCAAGATTGCCCCAGCAAACTGCCTTCGCTTTTGGTGTTCCCATCGATATCAACGGATTTCACCCCTACACCGATGGTTCCGTTTGCCTCTAGCATCTTCCAGTTGAATGGTTTCCCGAGCATTTCTAAAGTTGAGCTCTAGATATTTAACCCGAGACTTCTCCAACCGCCTACGCACCCTTTATGCCCAATAAATCCGGATAACGCTCGGGGTCTCTGTATTACCGCTGCTGCTGGCACAGAGTTAGCAACCCCTTATTCCCATGGTACTCTCAATAACTTGCTCCCATATAAAAGTGGTTTACAATCCGAAGACCTTCTTCCCACACGCGGTGTCGCTGGATCAGGGTTTCCCCCATTGTCCAATATTCTCGGCTGCTGCCTCCCGTAGGAGTCTGGACCGTATCTCAGTTCCAGTGTTGGGGGTCGCGCTCTCACGCCCCCTACCCGTCATAGCCTTGGTAAGCCATTACCTCACCAACAAGCTGATAGGACGCAGGCCAATCCAATTCCGTCTTGCGACTTTACCCTTGCGGGACTATCGGATATTAGTCCGCCTTTCGGCGGATTATCTCCGTGAATTGGGGATGTTCCTACGTGTTACGAACCCGTTCGCCGCTAAACATCTTACGTATTGCTACGCAAGATATTCCGCTCGACTTGCATGCCTTATCCACACCGCCAGCGTTCATCCTGAGCCATCATCAAACTCTCAAAAAAAATAAACGTATAATGAAACAACTTTTAACGGCCAATGCCGCAAAAAATTGCTTCGTCTAATATATTTTTGGCTGGCACCAAAAATATAAATCAATAATTTAGGTGGTTATTCAATTTGAAACGATCTAGTGACGTGGTTAGTCACGTGTTGGCAGTTTAGCAGACCAAGAAAATACTGTCAATACCCCAAAGCCAATCCGGGTACACGTACCCCGAGATAGCGGCTGATTTTCTCCAAAAGTCTGCAAAGATAAGATTGGTGTAAGAACTCATTATTTTATTTAACTAAAAAGCGGGCAGTTTGCCCGCGTATTTTATTTCAAGTAACAGGAATCTTCGCGCTTCATACCGCCCCGAATTTTTCTGTCTTTCCAAATTTCTACATATTCGGTTGATGAGCGCCCATCACAATCAAAGCCCAACATTTCTACCGCTCCACGCATTGCATTGATTACCGCTTTTGTACCGCTGCAATATCCATTGGCATGTAAATATACCTTTTTACCACGGAAGAATTCGCGGTTAGTAGGTTCTGCCAAACTGTTAAGGCGGGAGAGAAAAGCGACAGTTTTTGATGTCGGGAGATCTAGGTAAACCGGACTGCCTATCAAAACCATTGGTGCGGCTTGTATGGCTTTGGCAATCTCTTGGAATTGATCTTGAAAGCGGCACCACGCAATACAATTCGCCGGCCCACAACTGACGCAAGAGCGAATATTATCTTTCAACCAGAAAAACTCCGATTCAAGATTATATTTTTCAGATAGTTTTTCGGCGATAGCCTCCAAACACTTCGTGGTCGTTCCTTGCTTGTGATGGCTTCCATTGATAACGACAAGTTTTTCCATTATGCCCTCTCATTCCAGATCAACTCATACTTCTTCCGGAAAACGTCATAGAGTTCCAGAAATCTTAAATGTAGAGTGTCTCCAGTGTCGAATTTTCTGACCTTACTGTTGTAAAAGTCAGAGGTGAAATATTGCCACTGATACCAGAAGAGAAAAAACTTCATCTTCTCGCGCACAACTTCGTTGTGCACTAGAAAAGGTGTTTTGGAGTCATAGAATTTGTAGTCTTCTCTTGAAACATGGGCATAGTAGATATCCCAAATCTTGGTTCCCCTAAATGGCATCAAAAAATTGCCACATATCATTTCCGGAGCCAGCTCAAAAATTCTATCCATTAGGATTTTATAGAATTGTTCAGCTTTTTGCCGGCCAATAATATTCAAGGGGTTAACAATAAATGAAAGATAGACATAGATCCCATACTCCTTAAGCCAAGATACGACATTGTCTAAATTCCGATTTTTCCCATAATGGACTGTTGGATCTTCAAGGCCCAAACAAACCATATACACGCCGTTTTCTGACATGAACTTCGCCGCTTCCTTGGTAAAAGTATTAGCCGAAGCAAAAAGATAAATCTTTGTGTTCGGCAAAATACCATGCATTAAGATGAGGCGTTGGCGCCAATCAGGCTGCATTGTAAAATTTTCATCCCGAATAAACATAAATTTGGGATTATACTTCACAAGTTCCAAGGTCTCATTTTTCACAACTTCTATCGGCTTGGATAAAAGCTTGGCGCACATCATAGGGGTGCAGCAAAAATCGCAGGGCGGTTTTGTGTTGCAACCTAAAGAAGTATTAATTGATACGACAGTATCCTCCTTTTGCTTGTCGGGTATAATTTGCTGATTGCACGCCATGTCATAAAGGTCTCGGCGCGGGAGATTGAGGTAATTCGTAACCCCAAAAACGACTTGCCCGGATTGCGCGATGGTTGCAAAAAAATCGTCGCAAGGGCCCCGAACTATCTTGAAAGCATGTTGAGTAAAATCTTCGGGAAATGTTGTTGGGTGATAACCGCCAACCACGATCTTGTTTTTATCATGTTTGGAGGCCCATTTAATGAATTCATCAAGTCCACTGATATAAACAGAGCAGAGGTAATATTCTACATCGTCGTCATTAAAACAATCATTTGTCAAATTGTACTCAACATTGTCACCCGGTGGCAGTACCGTTAAAATTGAGGGCTCTAACCCCAGGCTTAAGTCACAGCGCGGGAACGTCATTCCGATTATCCTTTGGCGTTTTCGATTGGGAAATACATCAGGAAACTCAACGCTTTGCCACGTTTTATGGCCAAAGCAACCACCCTTATCCGTCATTATATCCTCCTGTCCGCATATTTATGCGTTATTAAATTTTGAAAAAAACGTAAGCACTCGAAATCTTTCAAGTGTTACTATAAATATATTATATAACTTATTCAAAAAATGTCAATAACAACAGAGTTAAATTTCCATTTTATAAAAGCGCCACTTGCATGGCGTTTTTATAAAGTGAGCCGGTGAAGGGATTTGAACCCCCGACCTACTGTTTACCGCCTTGTTTACTTTAGTAAACAAATTACTAAATTATCGGCGGTGGCCGATACTCTAAGCGGAAAGACGGCCTGGTTCGCCAAAGGCGACCGGCTTACAAAACAGTTGCGATTATATTTATCTTGGAGCCGGTGAAGGGATTTGAACCCCCGACCTACTGTTTACAAAACAGTTGCTCTGCCACTGAGCTACACCGGCATATTTTTTATTAATGAATATAGATATTCTTTATACGAACCACTTTTGAATTTTTTTTCTTCTCGTCTCGCTTCGGCGCGCGTCGACAATTCTTTTGAAAATATTAATTTCCACGGCCGAAATGCTTTTGTTGAGCGTACAGTGCCCATATTATGCTCTTTAATTCTCCGGAAAACACTATTACTCATGCCAACATAAATCATTTTCTTCTTGAGGCTAACTATGGCATAAACATGGAATTTCATGATTATTCCTGCCACTGAGCCCTGCCTGCCGGCAGGCAGGTACACCGGCATTACAAAACGTGCGGCTAACCGCACATTTTATTTAACTCGTTCTTCAATTTTATTCTTGACTGGCTGAACTGAATTTATTTGTTGTGCTTGCACTTCTGGTTTCTTTACTTCTGTTTTTGGCTGCACCGCCGGACCTTGTTGGGATTTCCGCACTTCGGGTTTTTTATTCTCTGGCTTTACTTGTGATATAGGAGCGGGTTGCGGCTTCTGCTCTTCGGGCTTCCTGATTTCCGTTTTAATTTCGGGCTTAGGATTTAGACCTTGATTCGGATTCCTAGCTTCGAATTTTGAACTTTGCTTCCTTGGTATCTTCTTGCCTGCCATCTGCTTCAAATTGTCCCAATATTCCGGAGAAAAAACCGGATTAGGGTTTTCTTTTTTATAATTCACGCGCAAATGTTCCAACCAATGCAAAGTTTGGTTCTCTATCTTTTGCGCCCAAATCCTGACCTTGATAATCAGCTTCTCCAAAAGCGTAACCGCCACCAAATCTTTGAAAACATTGTATTTGCCAACCTTCACCTTTACCTTATTAAGTATCGGCGAAATCGTTACATTATGCGGCTCAACATCCGCAAGTACTTTTGCCTTGCGGGATAAAAATATAATAATTATGATCGCGCTTGCTACGGCTACCAGAAGCGCAATCCACATTAAATCCATGATATTTTAGACAATATCAAATCTTTCAAACCGATGAATGAGTAAATTCTCGCCGATTCTCTGAATTTTCTCAATCATATACTGTTCGACAGTTTTGCCATCTTCATTCATCATCGGCTGCTTGATAAGGCACCTCTCTTCATAGAACTTATTGAGTTTGCCCTCCATCATTTTATCAATAATATTTTGCGGTTTGCCGGATTTGGCAAATTCTTCAGTGTAAAATGCTTTTTCTTTATCCACGATTTCCGCCGGGATATCTTCGGGCTTAATATATTGAGGCTTCATGACGGCAATATGCAGGCATAAAGCGTGTGCCAATTCAACAAATTCAGGGTTGCGGGCCACAAAATCCGTTTCGCAGCGTAAATCCAAAAGTACCCCAACCTGTTTGTTGAAGTGAATATAAGAATCAATAATGCCCTTGTTGGCAACGCGCGACATCTTCTTTTCGGCGACATTTTGCCCCCATTTGCGCAAAAGATCTTTGGCAGCATTCATATCACCGTTGCTCTGCTCAAGAGCTTCCTTGCATTTAGAGATAGAAACGCCGGTGATTTCACGCAACTCTTTGACTTGCTCGATTGTGGCCATAGTTTTGATTGTAAAAAATGCAATTAATTTTTGGGAGTTCACTTAGCCTGTGGTCCCCTGACTGAGAGTATCGATTCCTTGATGCCGTCTAGAATAAATCTAATGGAATTAGTAGTATCGTCACTGGCGTAAATCGGATAACTAGCAGGAGTCGGGTCAACATTGGTATCAGCCACAGCAATCACGGTAATCTTGCGGTCTTTAGCTTCCTTGATGGCAAAATGATCTTTCTTCATATCCATAACCAAGATCGCGTCAGGCAGCCTATCCATCGCCCTAATGCCATCATATTTGGCTAAGAGCTTTTCTAATTCCTTCTGCATCTTACCCTGCTCTTTTTTGGTATACTTAGAAATTTCTCCAGTTGCT
This sequence comes from Minisyncoccota bacterium, assembly GCA_041651395.1. Lineage (GTDB taxonomy): Bacteria > Patescibacteriota > Minisyncoccia > Minisyncoccales > JAGOPM01 > JBAZJI01. Next base: position 387,128 of record JBAZJI010000001.1, on the reverse strand, counting down.
TTCAGTATTTCAATAGACTTCATGTGGCTAACCCTCTTTTTCAAAACTTCAAAGTTAGAAATGGTTCCACCAAGCCAACGCAAATTGACATAAGGAAGGTTGCAGGCAACCGCAAAATCCTTGACCATATCTTTAGCTTGGACTTTTGTGCCCACGACCAGAATGGTCTTGCCGGCCAAAATCAGATCCCGAATGGCGTTCTTGGCGGCTAAAAGACTGGAATTTGTCTTTTCCTCATCAATCACATCAAAACCGGCCTTGATTCCGGAAATGAAAGGCTTCATTTTTGGATGTCTGCGGGCAACTTGATGTCCGAGTACAATTCCCTTATTGAGCATTTCGCTCGATTGTTCTTTTTGCTCTTCTGCGATCATGGTTTGCTTGGATTAGTAATTAAGTAATTTGATTACGCAATATAATATCATAAGTTCAAAAATATGCAAGACCCCATAGTGAACAATCATTAACAAAAACAAAAATCCCAAAGTAATGGGATTAATTTTTGGTGCTAAGTGCTTTGCCAATCAGCTCGTCGAATGCCTTAACCAAGACTAGCGGAACCCGCTCGGTAAATAAACCGCCGCGCGGGGCAACAAGCTGGCGCAATAATTCATCAGCAATTTTAGTGGGGTATAGTTTTTCAGGAACAATGCTGGCCACAAATACTAGTTTCTTCTCTTCTTTGCCGCCCGTAAACATACTAAGTTTCGCCCCAGAAACAAAATCTCCTGTAAAATCCAGCGAATAGCAAACACCGTCTGCGTCGCATTTTTGGGTTGCGAAAAACTGGAGAGTTTCAAGGTCGAACCCGTTCTGCCCGATACCATCTTGCTCTTTTTCTGCCACACTACCTCCTTTTTTGCGATTTATATTCCCGTTCGGCAAATAAAAACCCCAAAATGAGGGGGATATATTATTAATGATTCGGAAGAAAAGTTATTTCTTTTTTTTACCCTTCGGGATTGAAGTTTCCGGCATACTGCTGGGAGAGCCTTCGCATACCAACTCTTCGGTTTCGGCCTGAATCTGTTGGCGAAGACTGCGCTCCGTCGCCTTGTCCTTAGTGAGACTGCTGCGTCTGTTTTTTGAACCCATTTTCCTCCTTATAGCGCCCTAATCACTTTTGGGCACATTTATGAAATTGATACTATCTATTCATAACACAATATTTTTACCATGTCAATAATGAATGATTTCCCTCCCTTAAGAGACAAAATCTTAATGCCCCTAGCAAAACTGACAGCTCTCCCCTCTTGCATATTTCATTTTTTTATGTTAAACATATTTGTTAACGAATATATCGGACTATTATGAAAAAGGATATCCACCCAAAATATTTTGAAGCAGCCACTATTAGGTGCGCTTGCGGCAATACCTTTACCACTGGCTCCACCAAGGAGTACATCGAGGTTGAAATTTGCCCTAAATGCCACCCCTTCTATACCGGCCAGGAAAAAATCCTTGAAACTGTCGGCCAGATTCAAAAATTCAAACAGAGGCAGACTGCCAAAAAAGAAGGAATCATCTCCAAGAAAGCTAAAAGAGCTGCTAAGAAGGCTGCCAAAGCTAAAGCCGAATAATATATGGAAATTGCCCAAAATACAAACCTTGGGCAGCAAGAAAGCGTCGCGGTGGAAATCCGCGCCGGAGTGGGCGGGCAAGAGTCCGCTCTTTTTGCGTCTGATTTGGCCAATATGTATATCCGTTATGCCCAATCGCAAGGTTTCGGCGTAAAAATTACCGAAGAAAGCCCAACAGATTTGGCAGGCTTTAAGCAGATCAGCTTTATCATCAGCGGCCCTGCAGTTTATCGCCTCTTTAAGCAGGAGGGCGGTGTGCATCGCGTGCAAAGAGTACCGCAAACCGAGCGCCAAGGCCGAGTTCATACCTCAACCGTCTCTGTTGCGGTTTTAAGAATTCCTAGAGAAACCGAACTTAAAATTAATCCCTCGGATATCCGCTTTGAAACCAGTAAAGCCGGCGGCGCAGGCGGACAAAATGTAAATAAACGTGAGACCGCCGTGCGCTTAGTTCATATCCCGACCAATATCGCCGTAACTTCGCAAACCGAGCGCAGCCAACAGCAAAACCGCGAAAACGCCATGAATCTCTTGCGTGCCAAACTTTTAGAGATTAAAGAAAATAGCGCCACGGGCAGCGTGCAAGCGGAGCGTAATGCCCAAATTGGTTCCGCCGACCGGAGCGAAAAAATCCGCACTTATAACTTCCCTCAAGATAGGATTACTGACCACCGCTTAAATAAATCTTGGCATAATATTGAAAAAATTATGGCCGGAAAAATCGATAAAGTAATACAAGAATTTCAGAAATAAAACAAAAGGCCCCGAAAGGGGCTTTTTGTTTTATTTAGTTATCGGATTTTAATTGAGCTACCCCGCCGCCGTGATTACACTTTGGTGAGGTTTAAGAAAAACTATCTCTCACGCATTCGCGATGTTTTTCTTAAAATATCATGGACTCGCACTTAGTGCTCATCGTTCCCTCGGCGATAAATTTCTCGATACAAGAAGCGCGCACCTGCACTTGGTTTTGATAGCCATAAGCTCCGGAGCCAAAATATCTGGCCGCTGCTTTGAGCTCTCCCTTCCCGGCCGCATTGGCGCCGGCATCCTTAACAAATAAGGCTGCGGCATAAAAAGCATCTTCGATATTCCAAGGATTGGCTGCTCTTCCGGTAATAGCAGAAATTTGATCTTTGAAAAGATTCCAAGTGGTTGGCATGAATTGCGCCGGGCCCATAGCCCCACCATAGGGACACCCCATAGAGGGAATCGGGCAAGAAACAGGCACGCTCTTAAAATCAAGCCCGGCATCTTTGGTGATTTGAATAAAGGCTATCACTTGATTAGCCCGCATCACTGGCTTGCCGTTAGCGCCTTTGCCATCTTCAGTCACAACGTAACATTTGCCCACATTTTGTCCAATGCGAGTTTCCTGGGCTAGAATAGCCAAAATAAATGACGGCCGAACGCCAACTTTGGCGCCAGCGCGCTGTGCAATCTCAATGGCTTCACCAAAGCTTGGCGCCTTGGAAACCCCGGAAATGCCGGCTAGCTGAAAAATACGAGAACGGATTTTTGCGGCGCGTGCCTCAGCCTGCTGCTTGTATTGCTGGAAGAGCGCTTCTTCGCCTTTAGTTTGGGTTAGAACCTCATTTTTCTCCTCTTTCAACTCCACGTTCTGGTTTTTCTGCACTTCTTTTTTTGCAACCGCATCTTCTAAACTCCCTTTTTGCTCCCCAAGCTTTTGTTTCTGATTTTCTAAATAAGTCTTCAAGTCAACGATCGTGGCCAAAAGCGCTTGATTCCTTTCTGAAAGGGTTTTCAAACCAATAAAATTATCAGCTGTCTCGGTCAAATTTTCCCCACCCAAAATAAGCTCCAAGCCAGATTTATTATCCTCCTTAAAAATGGAAACGAGCAAACTCTTAAGCCTTTCCCGGGCTGCTTCAATTTTTGATTGGGTGTCAGTAATGGATTCCTCGGTGCTTTTAACTTGGACTGTCAAATCTTTGATGATAACCGTATTATGTTGGATTTCGTTATCCAATTTTTTAATTTTCGATTGCAAAGACGAAATTTCCCCGCTTAAGGTTTTACCTTTTTGTTTAGCTTCTTGGACACCGGCATCAAAAATTTTGGCGCGCTGTTCAAACATTGCCAAACAAGCCTTTAGGCTGATATCGCACTCCTCCTTTTCTACTTTGGCGCAAAAAGCATCCAAGGCCTTTTCGGCGCACACAGCATCGGATGCCTCAAAAGCTAAGGCAACCGAATTGGCGCTAAGTATTAAGGCAACTATAGCCATGGCTAAAAAAACCCAAAACGTTTTACAGTTTTTTCCCATAACTATTTGTAACCAATCAAACGATTTTCTCCAAATTTTGGCTGTGGAATATTAGAACATAAAAACACCCCGCTAGTGGCAGGGTGCTTTCTAAATCAATATTATTCGGCGGCCGGAGCATCGGTAGGCATTTCTTCTTTCTTCTCCTTTTCAATCTTCTCTACCTTCTCCACATCGCCCTCGATAGGTACTTCCAATTCTTTTTCCACATCAGCCGGTTTGGCTACAAAGGCAATAATTTCTTCGGGGTTCTTCAAGATCTGCACCTTTGCCCCAACCTTAAGATCCTTGACGCAAAAATAATCCTCGAAAGTGGCCAACTTGGAAATATCAACAGAAATTTCGTGCGGGATATCTTGCGGCAGGCACTTCACTTCAAGCTCGTGGATATTCTTTACCAAAGTTCCCTTCAAGTCCTTAATAGCGGCAGCCTCCCCAACAAAAACCAATGGTACATTGGCAGTGGTTTCCACTTTCAAATTCGGAGCATATAAATCTATATGGGTAACAGCTTCGGAAACTGGGTCTACGGCGAGATCTTTAACCAAAACAGTGTATTTTTCGCCAGCTAAATCAATATTGATAAGGGTTGTTTCTCCGGCCTCTTTCAAAACTGTCTCAAATTCCTTGGCCGAAACTTGAATCATGGCATTAGAAATTCCGGGGCCATAAATGATGGCCGGGATAAACCCATTCTGACGGATTTCCTGAGCGTCAATTTTTGCGTCTCTTTTTTGTGCGGGTAAATTAATCATAACGTTTACAAATTAAATAGACCGATAAGGTCGTCTGTCCATTGTAAATGATTTTACGATTTTGTCAATTCTTCTTTGTATTTGGCGCATTCCTTGTAAAAAGCAAGTATCCTATCCGTAACCCTTTCCCACGCATATTCCTGGGCAATCTGGTAACCTATTTGCGCCAACTTCTCACGCTTGGCGCCATTATCCGCCAGCTCACCCAGACGTTTTCCTAAAGCTTGGAAATCACGGCATTTGACCATAAAATCCTTGGGATGCTTGGCGAGCACTTCCCGGTAACCGTCAATATTATAAGCGATAACCGGCTTTTTGCTTGCCATGCCTTCCAAAAGCACAATACCAAAGCTCTCCCCAAAAACCGCCGGGCTGCAATAAATATCACAGGTCGCATAATAATTAGGTGCGTCTTTTTCCAGAACTCGGCCTTCAAAAACCACATTTTTTAATTTATTATCTGCGACAAATTTTTCACATTCGCCACGTTGCTCCCCGTCACCGCACATGATAAGGCGCACATTATCCCGGCTGCTTTGCACAATTTTATAAGCCTTAAGCATTTCCATCGGGCCCTTACGCTCCTGTAACCGGCCCATGAATAAAATGTTAATTTTCCCATCCAAAAATTTTTTCAACTTTTTGGTTTTCGGATTAAATTTTTTAACATCAATGCCGTTGGGAATGACAATTTTTGGTCCGGAAAAATCCTTAAATTGCGCCAAAGCGACTTTGGAAACCCCAATTATACCATGCACCTTACCCATAAGCTCCTTGGTCATGGCCAAAACTTCTTTGCCGCCGGGCACATCCCCTAAATTACTATGAAAAGTCAGCACATTTACGCCATTAGTCCTATTCATTATTTGCCAGCTATGAAAACCGATATTATGAAAATGGAAAACATCGAATTTTTCTTTTTCCAGCCAATACTCCAGCTGCCCGGGCGCGGCGCAAACCGCCAAATCGCCATAACCGCCATTAAAAGGAATGGTTAAAGCCGTACCGATTAAGCGAATGTCCTTATCTGCATATTTCTCAGTTAGAGAACCACGAGGCACGCCTATTTTGCAATTATAGCCCTTTTTCTTTAGGTACTTTTTTAGTTCAAAGACATGGTTTTTTACCCCTCCCGGATACAGAAAAGGATGCAGGGGGAAAATCCCGATTTTTTTTATTTGGCTTTGCATATTTTAATATTTTAGCTAAGCCTGTAAAAATCTCCGGCGCTCATCAATAAAATTACCTCTCCGCCCATAACCAGGCGCTTAAGAACATCTTTAACTTCCTCCTTACGCAAATAGGAAATCTTTTTATCTTTACAGGCCTGCGCGAGCATCTGAGCATTAATCTGCTGCTTAATTGCGCTGTTTTCGCGCCCCTTCACATCGTAAATATCGGTTATGAAAAGGTGGTCGAAATATTTTTTCTTGGAAGCGGTTTTATAAGCCTTAATAAATTCTTTTTTCAAATTAAGCGTCCTTTCGTATTGGTGGGGCTGATTAATGGCGATAATCTTGCGGTTTTTATATTTTTCCTTACAGGCCTGCAGAGTGCTCAAAATTTCCGTAGGATGGTGCGCATAGTCGGAAATGAAGGTGGCATCCTTAGGGCCAACTTGGGTATAAATCTTTATCTCCGAGGTTTCAAAACGTCTCCATGCGCCATGGTAGTGGCCAATAGCGGGCAAAATGTCTTTGTCTTTTTTATCCAAAATCCGACAAACTTCCAGAGCTGCCATGGCATTAGAAACATTATGCTCTCCAGGAACAAAAACCGCCCGCTTAACTGCTGCGGCATCGCGCTGCTTTTTTGAGTACTCGATAACCTGAAATTGCGCGTCTTTTTTAATCTTAAGTTTCTTTTTGACTCCTCCGTCTTTGCTCGCTACTAGAAACCCTCCCGGGCCCAAATGAGAAACAAATTGTTGAAAATTTTTGACGATATTGCCAAAAGTCTTGAAGTAATCTAGATGGTCAGCCTCAATATTAGTGCAAACAATAATCTGGGGCCAGTAATTCAAAAATGAGCTCTTATACTCATCAGCTTCAATTAATAAATACTTGCTTTTGCCTAAACGAAAATTACTATCCCCAAACTCCTTTAAGGCAGTACCGACAATGACTGTGGGATCAAGCCCCAAATTAATCATAGCCACGGCTAACATGGAAGTAGTGGTGCTTTTGCCATGCGACCCGCAAACCGCGATAGTGTATTTCTCTTTGGTAATCTGGCCCAAAAGCTCGGGAGCGGACATTACCTTTATGCCCAGTCTCTTAGCTTCGATAATTTCCGGGTTATTCACCGGTACGGCCGGGTTGTGGACAACCAAATCCAGTTGCATATTTTTAAGCCGCGGAACATATTCTTCGTGTGCCCCGACAAAAACCTCTATGTCGCGACGGCGCATAGCCTCGATAATTTCTGTATGCTCAAGATTGGTACCCGTGACATGATGGCCAAGCGCCCGGTAATACTGAGCTATGGCACTAATACCTATTCCACCTATGCCTACAAAATGTATTTTCATAGGTTTATTTATTCTTTATGCTTTTCCAGTGAATTTATGCGTTTCGATTACGGAGTAATCCGCCCCATCCATAGTCTTGCGTGATTCCATCAGGGAAATTCCTCCTGCCGGGAAAGAAAATTCTAAGTCCTGCGCGATATTGGGCATTTCCTCGGGCTCAATCCGGCGATATTCAAACTGCTTCACGCGGCCTAAAGTGATATGACAATGAAATGGCTTAGGATCGAGACGAATTCCCCGCTCCAGAAGTTTTTGGGCCAATATTTTTTGCATTTCTTCAAAACGTTTATCGTTTTTGAAGTTTACCCAAACATAGCGCGGAGGGATTTCGCCTTCCGGAGCAAAGGCTGCCCGCGACATATTCAAAGAAAAATATCCGTAAAGGGCGCAAATCTCCATGACCGCTTCCCGAATCTTAATAATCTCCGCTTCTCCAACCATACCGATAAAGGCCAAGGTAATATGCAAATCAAAATGGCGCGCCCAACGAATGGGACACGCCTCAAAAGACGAATCAATTTGATCCTTGATTTGCTGAAGATATTCCTGCGCTTGCGCATCGGGGTTTATAGCTAAAAATACCCTTCTCTTCATTAACTATGTTATAGCATTTTTGCCAGAATTTTTCAATAGTTAGGGAGTTTTTCACTGTATTTACTGGTAATTTCAGCTATAATCAAAATAATGAAACTGGACCTGCATTGTCATACGCGATATTCCTACGACGGGCTCTCATCTTTACGCAAAATTGTAAAAGTTGCCCAAAAAAAAGGCTTAGATGGTATCGCTATAACCGATCACGAAAATTGCCGCTGTTGGAAAGATGCTGATACGGTTGCTAAAGAAACCGGCGCTATAATTATCCGTGGCGAAGAAATTAAAACCAAACAAGGAGATGTCTTGGCGCTTTTTATTAACAAACAAATCGACGGTTTGGGCCACGAGCTACGCGACGTTATCAAACAAATACACGACCAAGGAGGTCTCGCCATTATTCCTCACCCTTTTCATTTTTATGAAGGCTTCAAGGGCAATATCGAGGACTACTTGGATATAATTGACGGCATGGAAGTATTTAATGCCCGCCGGCCATGGGGAGATTTTAATGAAAAAGCTTTAGCCTGCGCCAAAAAATACAACTTAGCCATGACTGGAGGATCGGACGCTCATTTCTCCGCTGGCATTGGCGATAGCTATACCGAAATTCCCAATGCAAAAACTATCGAAGATGTAAAACAGGGAATTTTGAAAAAACAAACAATGGGCCTTGGCCACCACTCACACTTTATTTACATGGCGATTCCGATTTTAGCTAAAATCCTCAACACTGCCAGAGAATTTAACAAAACTTTTATCAAACCCGCAGCCAAAGCATTAGGGATAAAGGTAAAAACAAAAATCAAACGCGCCAAATAATGAAAAAAGTTTATTTGCAAAAAGCCAGCGGCCAAAATATCAGCTGCCTGAACTGCGCCCATTATTGCCAGGTGGCAAAAGGCAAGCGCGGCATGTGCCAAGTCCGCGAAAATAAAAATGGCGAGCTTATGGCGCTTAATTATGGCCAAATTGTCGCCCTGCAGATACAAAAAATCGAAAGCATCCCCCTATATCACTTTTTGCCCGGCAGCTTGGCTTTGGTAATCGGGAGTGCGGGCTGCAATATGATGTGCGCTAATTGCCAAACCTGGAATATTTCACAAAAGCCGCGGCTGAGTGGCGATACTTTTGGCCATCCCTATGAGCCGCAGGAAATTGTTGATTTGGCCCTAACCCAAAACTGCCGATCAATCGCCTATTCTTATACTTCCCCGGCCATGTTTTCCGAATTTGCTTATGATACCATGCGCTTAGCGCGCCAAGCCGGGCTAAAAAACGTTTGGGATAGTAATGGTTTTTGGAGCCGGGAACTTTTTGAGATGGTTGCGCCTTATTTAGACGCGGTTAATATTGATATTAAATCGTTTAGCGAAAAATTTTATAAGGAAAATTGCAATGCTGCCTTACAACCGGTTTTAGACACTTGCAAACGGCTCAAAGATGCCGGCATTTGGCTGGAAATTTCCACTCTTATCATCCCTAAACAAAACGACCATATTTCGATGCTTGCCTCACTGGCCAGCTATATTAAAACAGACTTGGGCGCCCAGACGCCTTGGCATGTTTTAGCATTTGATCCGGCAGTTTCTTGGAAACTAGAGAGTAGCAACGCGCCGGAAAACGCAAGCCTACTTGATATTGTAGCCCTTGGGAAAAAATCCGGATTACAATACGTTTATTTGCCCAAACAAAAAGCCGAACCGCTAAATAACACTCTCTGCCCCAAGTGCCAAGATGTTTTAATCCAACGCCGCCAGAATGTGACAAAAAGAAATGACAATAATGGCAGTTGCCAAAAATGCGGTGCCAGAGTATCCGGAGTGCTATAAAAAATCCCGCTTGAAAGCGGGATTTTTCTTTAAGCTGATAAAATTGTTTTTGACTTGCGAAAGGCTGAAGTTATTCTTTGTAAAGCCGTATAGTTGCTCATTATGGCCAAAAATACGATAACGTACATGCACCATGTATAACTAAAGTTTGCCAGCAAAATTCCAATACACAGCATAATAATTCTTTCTCCGCGCGACATTACCCCTCCCACTAGCTCCCTATCCACAAGTTTTTTTTCAGAAGCAGCAGCTTTTACATACGTCGTGGCAATCGATCCGAATAAAAACGCTCCAATCCAAATATAATGCGGTATGTTCAAGAAATGCGGCAAAGGCAAAAACATTAATGAAACGATTATTATGCCTTCGATGTACCGGTCTACTACCGTATCCAAATATGCCCCAAAAGGGCCCGAAGTGCCCTTAGCGCGAGCCACAGAGCCATCGACGAAGTCCATTAAGCCAGAGAGGGCAAAGAACGCCAATGCCCAATAGAATTCTCGGCTGATTATTAAGTATGCGCTAATCAATACAAACACAATCGAGAGATAAGTGTATTGATTAGCACTTAATGGGAGTTTGGCAAAAGTATTTGCAACAAAACCCTCAAGTCCTTTGAATAGATGTCTTTTTGTGTCTAACATATTATTGTTATTAAGTTAAAATACCACTTTTGGCTAAAATAGCAATATAAATAAGGGCAACATACGTTGCCCTTTTGGGTTATTTATTACTTCTCTGAGCATTAAAGCTGTCAATGATGTGCGTTGCAATATCTTGTGCCGCTTGGCTTTGAGAATAATTCGCCAGTGTTCCAAAGCTTGGCCAGTCATTCGCATCAACGCAATAAAGCTTATTGCTGGCGACATCAGCGATTAGATCTCCACCAAAAACATCTAAGCTTGTGGCTTTGCGGATCTGCTCTACGGCAATCGGAATCTTGTTCAAGATCTCGCACGGTAAGCTATCTGCGCTCTCTGGCAGGATAACCCGATCTCCGATTCCATAGAATTTTATATCGACTCCGAGTATAAAATCCTGCTTTATTACCTGCTCAATTCCCTTTTTCTGGTAGTAGTTCATTGCAGCTTCGAGCTGGCTGGCATTTTGCACCACAAACCACATATCGTGCCCATAGGCAGATTTCAAAATTTGCTTGCCTTTTAGTTCAAGGTTCTGCAGAGCTTCGGTTTCCCAAATCTCGCATTTAGGAATCAACACGCCAAAACGGTCAAGCCTCCTGTACGTATCAACTTTGCTCAAACTCGCACTCACTGCTTCTGGCGGATTTACAATAAAAACATTCGTCTGCCTTTGAAGTAGTGCCAGAGTACTATTTATCTGTGGGCCTCTAGCCATGCTTAGAATTATGTCAGCGCTATATTGAGCTCCGAGATTCGCTAGAAAATCATCTGCCGCCATATAGAACGTTTCGAAGCTTCGTTTGGAAAATTGGGTTCCAGTTTTATCCAGGATCTCATTATCCGCCCTTGGCTTGCCTGCATTTTTTGTTTCGCGATAAATCGAAACAACTTTTAGCATCATTCCTCCTCTACGCACTTGGAACATATTTGCAATTCAGAATCAATTCTGCATTGGCAATAAACTCTGGCCAGCCACCTTTAAGAATCAAATTGGCGCGGCTCAAATCTTGGCCGGTCGAGAATATGGTTGGCATTGCCACCACATAAACGCCAGCGGCGGCAGCTGCATCTACTCCTGCTTGCGTATCTTCAACCGCAAAACACTCTTTAGGCTCAAACCCTAAACGCTTGGCAGCCAGAATATACATATCTGGCGCCGGCTTTCCTTTTCCCGCTTCCTCTTGCGTAGAACGATGCTTCCTATCTTTTGTTCCCGGAAACCACCACTCAACTTGCGCACTAACCAGTTTCATCTCCAATTCCTCATCATTTTTGGCTGAACATACCGACATATTTTCCAAGCCAAAGTAGTTGGCAAGCGTCACTAAACCAGCATGCGCCCCAGGCATAAGCTCAATCTTATGCTCGCCAAAAAAATAATCGAGTTCTTGGCGGGCAAGATCAGCCAATTTGCTTGGGCTAATCTCTATCTGTGGAAAATGCTGGCACAAAAGCGCTGGAATCTCATCTTTGGATGATTTTCCGCAATACTTTGAAGCGTAATCCTGCGGAGTCAGCCAAACACCGTAGCGCGGCCCTAAGATCACATTCCACTTGAGATATTGATAGCCTTCGGTTCGCCCCAAAACTTCATCGAAGTCCAAAATAGCTCCTTTGAAATCCATCGCAAACCTCCTTTCGATTTAATTTGCTGATAAAAATATAACACAAAACATACTTTTTGCAACCCTACAAAATTTCAGCTTTATTAGACACAAAAACCCCGCGATTGCGGGGCTTTTGCTTTAGAGTTTAGAAAATCTGCAACATTTCCTTGAACATCTGTTCCATAGAAGTGAGCTGTTGGGCTCCTTTCTTGGTGGTTTTGAAAGCTGCCTTGCTTTGGTAGCACTCGTCGGAAATATATCCTTTCTTGCGCAACCTAAACATAACAGTTTCCACCACTATGGCGTTAGGCAAAAAGCCAAACTGCTCATAGATCAGACGCGGCACATCTTCAACTGGGATTTCTTTCTCGTATCCTAAATACAAGATGTACATCCACAAATTATCGTGGGTAGTAGTCTTCTGCAGCTTTTCGCTGGGCGTTGTGAACTTAAGCATATATTTTGAGTCGTAATCCGACTATATTTTATAGTATACCATATATTGCTTAATTAGTCAATATAGGAAAATCCTTATAAATAAAGGATAAAAAGCGGGAATTCCCCGCTTATGGTTTAGCTAACAAACTTTGCACAATTTCGTATACTTCAGCAGTATTCTGCACGATAAGATCAGCACCTCTTTGAAAATATCCCGCCAATCTTTGAATGGCTTGAGCGTCGCGAAATTGGCACCGGCATTCGTGTGGACAAAACGCCAAAGTGAGCAATTTCTTTTCCTGCCACGGCGACTCAAATCTCTTTTCCGGGCCGGCTAGTGAACAAAGTGCGTCAAGGTTGCGCGCAACACTGGTAATATAAATTATCCGCTTTGCCGTTGGAAATTCGTTTTTTATCAAATCACAATGCTCTTTGGCTGTTCCATTCTTGGAAAAATAGGACCGAACAAACAACCCGTCCAATTTATAATATGCTATCCAATCATGGAATAAATGCCTACTGACGATGGTTGAGATAATCTGCCTGACTTCTGGTAGTCGGGCAATCAAGGTCAGAGGCACTAATGACTCATTGCGACTTTCAAAACAAATTTCCCCACTGCCGGTTGGTGCAAGCGCATTCTGGTCATGAATAAGAACATCAACCGGATCCCAAATCAAAACAGTGCTCACTGGCGCCGAAATCATAGCCCCCGCCTCCTTTCGATTTAAGTTGCTTTCTTATGTTTGCCAAAATATCCCGCTTTGTCAAACATTATTGGGGAAAAAATATTCCATTGCTTGATCAAAATTTTCGAACCGCGCAATAGCCATAGAAAAATCCTGCTCCTTTGTCCAGCGGTTCGGAATAGCCACTACATGGCAGCCGGCCTGAAAAGCGGCTAAGGCACCTGGATTGGAGTCCTCAAAAACTAAACACTGGCTGGGCACAACGCCGAGCCGGTCAGCACAATACTCATAAATATCTGGAAAGGGCTTCCCTCTCTTGACGTGGTCGGCACACACTATCAAACGAAAATACTTTTGTAACCCCGCACTCTGAATTTTACGCTGTGTTTCTCCCAAAATACCACCCGTGGCGGCCGCCACGATAAAATTCTCTTCATTAAACTTTTCCAGGGCCTGCAGGGCTCCGGGCATGTATTTAAGGCCGCAATACATATGTGTATCGAGATATTCGTGCCGGTAATCTATGAGTTTTTCAACCGTTAAGTCGGAAATTTTCAAATCCGGAATAACCGCACTAGCCACTATCTGCTCATGGCGCCCGGCATATCGGAGATATTCCTGTTCAGAAAGATTTTTGCCGTGTTTAGCCAAGGCAAAATTCCAACTATCAAAATGGACACCTTCAGTATCCAAAGTTGTTCCATCAAGATCAAAAATTATTGCCTTATAGCCATTCATGCCTGCGCTTTTCTGAATCTTTCCAAAAGGCCTAAAGTGTATTCTCTGGCCCGATTAAGCTCGTCTAAACCTTTAGAAGTGGTTTTGTAGGCTGATTGGCTTTGAAATCTCTCTTGAGTAACATAGCCTTCGGCTTTAAGCCGGAACAAAACCGCCATAGCCAAAACGCTATTCGGCAAAAATCCGAATTTTTCATAAATAAGCTCCGGCAGTTTATCGGAAATCACATCCCGATCTTTACCTAAAAGTAGAATATAAATCCAGATATTCCCTGACGTGGTGCTGGCTTTGAGCCTTTCAAGGGGTTGCATATTGAATATTAAAAAATTTATTTTATGATAAATCAAGTCTTTCATTTTTATTTTACAGGTGTAAAATAGTAAGTCAACAAGCCTATGCTGCCAATTGAACGCCTCAATCAATCAAATACCATCGAAAATCTCTGGATGTATATTTTGGTCTTGGTAAAGAATGCTAATGAAGACCATCCGCTCTATGCTTACGAAATGCGAGAGCTCATCGAAAAAAAATTCGGTTTTAAGCCGGGCGAGATTACAGCTTACCGAGTTTTATATCGCCTCGAAGAAGATGGTTTTGTTAAAAGTTATTTGATTGATCGCAAAAGAATTTATAAAATCACTCCCAAGGGAAACGAGGAATTGCGCAAAGCCAAAGACTTATTGGAAAACGCTCTCACTAATATCTCTTAATTAAAATGCCCAAAAAGAAAGCCGAGAAGCATATCCAGCAAACTCTACCCGAGCCTTCCCCTATCCAAAAGGTGGTTAATTTTTATTTTGAAACCAAGGGCCTAACTTTAGAACAAATAAAAGAAGATGCCAAAAAGAGAAAAATAATCTATTCCCGCTTTACCAAACCCGCCAAACAGCTTATTGATTTGGCCGGTAGCCCGCAGGAAGCAATAGACGCCATCCGCAAGGTGGCAGACTGGGCCAGCAGCCGGAATTTAGACTACTCGATTGAAACTGTTTTCAAAAAATGGCTGGAGCTTGATAAACTCAAACCCAAAGAAATTGTTAAAAAACCCTTTTATATGGGCGACCCAATGGTTTGGAGTGAGGCCAAAAAGAAATGGTATGTAGTTTCCTCCGATGGCACTTGGTTGGAATATTGCGACAAAGAAGATCTGATTGAGTGGCGCGAAGAAAAGAAAAAGTCTCAACGGTTATAAAAAAACTCCGACCCTTAATGGGCCGGAGTTTTCAGTTAGGCTCAAATTGCAATAAAACCGGCAGCGTAAAGAACCATTAAGGCTTGATAAATTGCGACAAAAATTAAGCCTAAAGCCATTAGAGCAGCCAAAATCGTGAAAACAATTTTAGTTTTCTTGCCTTGCAATTCCCGCATTGCATAAACAACAGCCTTGAATCCCAAATAAAGCCAAATACCGGGTAAAAATGCGGAAACGGCCAAAGTATAAAGCGTCTGCTCTCCATCACCGCCAAAAGCTTTATTGGCCCATGGAGCAAGAACGCTGAATAGAACCATAATGACCAAAGTCCAAATCAGGGCAAAAATTACATACTTGAATGCTGTCTTTTTCTGAAAAACATTAGAAATTTCTTTGAACATATTTTATTTTGTTACAAAATTATAACATAAACGGAAACATTGTCAGTTTTGTTTTCCACAAGCATAAAAAAATCCACCCTTAAGGGCAGATATCTTAAAAATTTACCAGCAATCCGGTGCCAATACTGCAAATGACCGCTCCGGCAATACGGGCGTATCCCCAAAAATTTCCCGGCCCTTCGCTTAAAAAGAGCAAAGCCAAGATTACAGTTACAACTGTATTCAGGTTGTAAATCGGAGCCAGGCGGGAAGCGTTTGCCCCACCGTCTAGTGCGATAAAAACCACCACCTGGCCAGCTGTCCAAATTACTCCGGCCAAAAATGCGATTGCTAGGCCTTGCCACTTAAGCTCCGGGCAGTGAAAAGCGGCCACGCAAACTGTAAAAGCCGCCAAAAGGGCGCATAAGGCAATGCCAAATACTTTTAACCACGGCGCCAGCTGCGGAGTTTTAACTAGAAAATAGATAATCACGCTTGCCCCAATGCCCACTCCCATGAATAGCATAGCCGTGGTTGAGGGAGCCTTAAAAATACCCACGGCAATTTTATTGACAAAGGCACCCAAGCCCCAAAGCAAAGCAGCGCTAATCGCCAGCATAAACCAATTCACCTTCATTATCCTCCTTATTCAATTTTGAATTTAGACTATTAAAACAAAAAATCACCGTTTCGTCAACGGTGATTTTCTAATTATTTTTTTCCTTTTTTCCAGAGTAAATAAGGATAAGCAAAGCTCCAAATAACTACCGCAATCATCTCCCCCATAAAAATAAAAAAGACAACCTCTTTGCTAAAAAACTTAAACCATGACAAGGCCCAAATGATAATAAGTGAAAAGCCTAAACCGACAAACATTTTTGAACCTATCTTATGGGTTTTTGACCAAATATCTTCATTATTGATTGTCCACGGGGTGCGGATGCCAAAAAACCAATTAGGCTTGATATTTTCTATATTTTTTCCAATGAACACGAAAAGCAAACCTAAGAGCGGCAGCATTAAATCTCCAAAATTGAAAGAATAACCTAAATACAATGCGCTAGTGCCAATATTAACAACAAACATAAAAACCATTAGCGCTAATATCACTCTATCCAGATATTTTTGGTTAAAAACAATATTTTCCTGCTTAGGATCGGCTTTGGGCAACCAATTAAGCAAAATAAAAATAACTAAAAGCAAAAGCGGAAAAGCAAAAAGGGCCGATTCCTTGCTGGCATAACCATCAGCTTCCCCGCTAATACCCCAATGATTTGGCAGAATACTAGGCATTTGCGGATATAGCCAAAAGCTTAACGCAATAGATATAATGACCAAAAATAAAGAAATTATTTTCAGTGTATTCATATAACCGCATTATACCACCATTTTTCATGTTGCCAAATTGTTAAAATTTAGCATAATATAGAAAGGGAAATGGCGCAGTGCGCCTACCTTAATTTTAATCTTTGATTTTATGAAGTATTACGTTACGACTCCGATATATTACCCCAATGGCATACCTCATATCGGCCACGCCTATACCACGGTGGCTGCCGATATTGTCAATCGCTACCACAAGCTCAAAGGTGAGGAGACTTATTTTTTAACCGGCACCGACGAACACGGTAAAAAAATCGAGGAAGCGGCCCAAGCCCAAAACATGGAGCCCAAAGCCTTTGTGGATACCTTAATCCCAGAATTCAAAAAAGCTTGGGAAGTTTTGGATATAAAATATAATCGCTTTATCCGCACCACTGATAGTGACCACCAAAAAGCCGTTGAATATATTTTACAAACAGTTTTTGATAAGGGAGATATTTATCTTGGCAAATACGTTGGCCACTACTGCACAGCCTGCGAGGCTTACTTCCAAGAAAAAGACTTGGAAAATGGCTGCTGCCCAATACACAAAAAGCCCGTGCAATGGCTCGAGGAAGAAACCTATTTTTTCAAACTCTCCAGATATCAGGAACAAATTTTGAAACTTTGCGAAAGCGATTTCATCCTTCCCGCTTTCCGGCGTGACGAAATCTGCAACCGTATTAGAGAAGGCTTAAAAGATATCTCTATTTCGCGCAAAAATCTTAAATGGGGCATTGTGCTGCCATTTGATAAAGAACACGTCTGTTACGTCTGGTTTGATGCTTTAACAAACTATTTAACCGCCCTGGGCTATCCCGACAGGACGGGAAATTTTGCCAAATTCTGGCCAGCTGATGCCCATATTATGGCCAAAGATATTGCGTGGTTTCATGCTGTTATTTGGCCGGGTATTTTGTTTGCCGCCGGCTTAGAACAGCCAAAACATGTGGCAGTCCACGGTTGGTGGACGCTAAATGGGGATAAAATTTCCAAATCAGGAGGCAACTATATCACTCCCGCCGAAGTGGTCCAAATTGCCGGGGTGGATACGGCCCGCTACTTCCTTTTTTCGGCCATAGCCTTTGGGCAGGATGGAGATTTAAGCAAAACCGCCATTATCGAAACCAATAATACCTTGGCCAATAATCTTGGCAATCTCGTCATGAGAGTTTCAGCCCTAATCGAAAAAGCCGGAGGCTTTGAAGCCTGCGAGAATGATTTAATCGCAAAGCTCGATCTTCAAGACATCGAAAACAAATTCGGGCTTTTTGAATTTCATAAAGTTCTTGAAAGTGTTATGGCTTTTGTCGGCGTTTGCAACCGCCATATAGATGCACAGCAAGTTTGGAAAACAAAAGATAAAAAAGAACTCTATAAGCTGGCGGAAAATATTAAGGCTATCGCTATTATTCTTTCCCCTTTTATGCCCTCCACTTGCCAGAAAATCGCCCAAACATACCACTTTAATCTAACTTGGGCAGATTTGGCAAAACCTTTAGAGAATCAAAATATTAAAAAAGCCCAGCCGCTTTTTGCTAAACTCGCTTAAATAAATTGATTTCTAGTAATAAAAGAATCCCTGTTCGTTCAGGGATTTTTTTTGAGATATTTGGCAGATTCCAGAGCCTTACTCGGAGAATCAAATATCTGCAGTTCGGAAGGGCGGCCATATTCCTCGCCTAAAATGAGATATTTGGCTTGGACATTGCCGCAGCTTTCATCCGGACCGTAAACGCATTGAGAGTAGCCTGGCGTCTCGCAATTTATTTCATGCTCCACTTCACGCACAGCGATATTGTTGACATAGTCGAGCACTGGCTGGGCGCGCAGTAGCTGACAGAATTTTCCCGGTTCCAATTCCAGGCAATCGAATTGCACGGCAAAAATATTTTTCTTCTTGGCGCGCCAAAGCGTAAATACCCGATAATGCCCTTCCGGATAATTCAGGAAGCAAGAAGTCTGCCGACTCTCTTGATCAAACCTCATTACCAACGAATCTAGATCACCGTTGTTATCACGCCTCACTGCCTGCCCGCTGGAGTTGTAGCGCAGCAAAAAAACTTGCGCCTCATCAATAAACTCCCAATTGACGCTTTCAAAACCGCCAAGCTCGATAGTTAAACGCAAAACCCTTGTTGAGCTATCGCCTAAACCAAACCACTTAGCGGGTTCAAAAGCCAGGTTGAGCCTTTTAATAAAAATCGGCTCGCTTAACTTGGCATCAATCTTTGGTTCCAGAATAAGAGCAGAAGGATTGCTCAATACTGTGGCTACTCCGACTAATTCTTGACCGAATACCGCCACAATATCCACATCTCTCAAAGGGGCTATTTCTTGGCACGAGAGCAGAAATACAGCACAAATCGCCAATAAAATAAGCACATTTTTCGCCATTTAGCGACCTCCTCTCACAATTAAATTATAATTGTTCTGATTTAATTATGATATAAATTTTAGCAATGTCAATGTTAAACTCACAACAAAAAGGGCGCTTGAAACGCCCGAATTTATCTCAATTATTCTCCAATTATCATAATTTGCACCCGCCGTGGTCGGGCTTGGTCCAATTCAAGCAAAAAGATTCTCTGCCACTGGCCAAACGAGATCTGTCCCTCGATCAAATTGAGCGTAATACTTGTAGGCAAATGAATAGCTTTGCAATGAGCATGCCCATTAATGCACTCACCCGCACAAATATTAACCGTCCGAACAGCTAAGTTATCGTGCTGATATTTTCCCGCCTTTTCAGCTGTCATTTCTAAATTACGACGAAAATCATCCAGGAGTAAAGGTTCGTTTTCATTGCAAAGAACCGCGGCCGAGGTGTGTAAGCTTTGAATATTGATCAAACCGTTTTTAATTTGACTTTCTTTGGCAATGGCGATGATTTCTTCGCTTAGATCGATGAAGTCGTAAGTCTTGGAGGAAAATTTCTCGATTTCCTTATTAAAAATTTTCATGTTTCAATAATTTTTTGTGACGGCCGATATTAACCGCTTTTACCGCCTCTACCAATACTAGATCTAGCAAAGCAATAAAAATTATTTCTCCCCATTCCACTGCGGTCAATTTAACGGTTTCTAAAATTTTGACAGCCGGAGGAAAATATAAGGCAATAAGAACCATAACAAAGCCGCCGGCCACGCCCCATATCAAGTATCTATTAGCAAAAAAATTCTCCGTATTAATGAGTAGCCTTTTTAGGTTCTTGAAGGAAAACACATAAATCAAATCAACTATCGCCAAAGTCGCAAAAGCCACGCTCCGCGCCAAGGCCAGTTCCCCCTCCCGGTAATAATGGATAAATAACATTAAGGCCAAAATACCGGTAACAAAACTGATACCGAAAATCAAAAATTTCATAGAGCCATCTAAAATTTTTTCCTTTTGTAATTCCTTGGGGGAATAATCCCGCAATGATTTTTCCTTTTCCTCAAAGCCAAGCAATAAGTCTAATGGCCCATCGCAAATAAAGTGTATCCAAAGTATTTGCACGATGGTTAAGGGGGCAGGCAGTTTAAGTAACATAGCGCCAAAAATCAGAAAAATCTCCGCAAAAGAATTGGAAAGTGTATAGCCGACAACCTTTTTAATGTTGGCAAAAATCAAACGCCCCTCTTCGCAAGCATCGACAATCGTTTGAAAATTACTATCCAATAAAATTAAATCCCCAGCCGACTTGGCAACATCGGTAGCATTATCCACTACCAAACCGATATTGGCCTGTTTAAGAGCCGTCGCATCATTAACGCCATCTCCGGTCATGGCGACAATTTCACCTTTGGTCTGCAGGGCTTTGACAATGCGCAGTTTTTGTAAAGGCGTAACCCGGGCAAATATTACCCCCCGCGATGCCACAAGCTGCAATTCTTCTTCACCCATTTTCTCTATTTGGCTGCCGGCAATTATCTGGTTCTCGGTAAAGGCTAAACCTAAATTGCGCGCGATATGCGCCGCCGTTTCCTTGTAATCACCAGTAACTATCTTCACTTTTATACCCATGGCCTGTGCGTCCTGGATGGATTTTTTGGCCGTAGGCCTAACGGGATCCTCGATACCGACAATCCCCAACCATTTATAGTCATACTTCCCTAGAGGCGTGCCCGCTTCCTTGGTAACAAAACCCAAAACCCTCAAACCCGAGGAAGCCCACGCAAAAATTTCCTCTTCCCACTTTTGCCTTTCCTCGTCGGGCATCGGGCACCACGCCAAAACAATTTCGGGGGCGCCCTTAGCAAATACCCGATCAAGACCATTGAGATGGTTAACCGTCAGCATATATTTTTTCTGGCTATCAAAAGATTCTTCAAATGATCGGGGCGCCGATTCATAAACTTCTTGCGGCGCTAGCCCGTTTTGGCCGCCCGCAAATTCATTAAGGGAAATTTCTAAATTAGTTTTCTGATCATTGGCCAAAATCATGCAGTAGCGAGCCTCAAGCGGATCGGTAAAATGTTGGCGCTTAACTTGCATTTTCCCTTCGGTCAGAGTTCCGGTTTTATCCGTGCAAATAACCGAAGTAACGCCCAAAGTTTCAATAGAGACAAGTTTTTTAACCAGTCCTTTCTTTTTCAAAATCCGGCGCATTCCTAAAGCCAAAATAAGAGTAATGGCAACCGGCAACCCTTCCGGAATGGCGGCCACGGCCAAAATGATAGAAAGACGAACCATGCCCACGATAGGCTCTTTGGCCAATAAACCAAAAATTA
Organism: Minisyncoccota bacterium; assembly: GCA_041651395.1. GTDB lineage: Bacteria > Patescibacteriota > Minisyncoccia > Minisyncoccales > JAGOPM01 > JBAZJI01. The sequence goes on along the minus strand of JBAZJI010000001.1, from coordinate 365,788 downwards.
AAATCGCGCCGCAAACAGCAAAAATAATATAAAGTAAATTGTGCGAAAAATCCGCCATTTGGCGCTGCAATGGCGTCTGGGATTGCTCAATTTCGACTAAACTGGCACCAATTTTCCCCATCTCTGTTTTAAGGCCAATAGCCTCCACTTTCATAACTCCGCGCCCGGAAAGCACGGTTGTGCCCATAAATAATTTTTTGTCACCCTGCTCGCTCTTGGGTAAAGCTTCCTGCTCTCCGGTCAAAATTGCCTCATTGACCAATAAATTAATCCCTTCCAAAAGTTTCCCGTCAGCAGGCACAATATCGCCTGCGCCTAACACAACCAAATCTCCCACAACTACATTTTCAACCGCAATCTCTTTGCGCTGCTTATCCCTAATAACCAAAGCTTTGTGGCTAACTATTTTTTTCAAAGCGCTTAAAGTCTGCTGCGCCTGATTTTCCTGCCAGAAACCCATACCGACATCTAAAAACACGACCCCAAAAACCAGAATCGCGTCATTAATTTCTTTGAAGTAAACTGAAATTGCCGCCACCACAATTAAAATATAAATCAGAGGGCTTTGGAATTGGGCAAAAAACGTTTGCCAAGGAGAATATCTTTCCTTTTCTGGTAAAATATTTTTTCCGAATTTTTGGCGGCTGACTATTACTTCGTCGGCGCTCAAACCGTTAAATTTCATAACTGGATTATATCAAAATTGGCCGACAAAATAAAAACCCCATTCATTAAGGGGGATTATTTTTAAGGCTTCTGCCCAAAAATTCCCAAGCGCCCAGTGCTTTCGTCAGCCCGTCTTGGGCGACAATTACGCTACGGTAAAAGGTTTTGCCCGTGATAGTGGCGTCCTCGCTAAGTAGCGGCACAATTAGGCCATCTTCATAAATATTAGGGCCCTCGTTGTAAATATCGAAAAACAAACTTTCCTGACCGCTAAGCTCCTGATGGAGCAATTTAGCAGGCACCAAGCTCATATAGTCCTCAGTTTTTCCTTCTTTGTGGATAACCTGAAAATAAACCTTAACGGGATAATTTTCATCCACACCACTTATTAAGCCCGACATGCCCGACAGCCTCTGGCCCAAAGCCCGCTCGCTATAGGAGTGAGTCTTCGCAGTCATTGGCGGTGAATAAAAATACGGCTTTTCAACCAGCTCTGGTCCGGGTAAATTTTTTGCCAAAGCCTGGTTGGCCGGCAAACTTATTAATTGCGGGGTTTGCGGGAATATCTTGGCGAAGAACAACCAAATAATCCCCAGGGCCGCAATAATGCTAAGAAAAACAATACCGCAAGTCTTCAGGAACTCATCTGGCTCCATTCTCTCCTCCTTATTAATTTGCAATTTGCCAAATTATATAATATAATCAGCAAAAGTCAAATATGAAAGAACGGATCCAAAAACTCATTGCTAATTCCGGATTATATTCCCGCCGCAAGGCTGAGACCCTCATTGCCATGGGCAAAGTTTTGGTAAATGGCAAAACCGCCTCCTTGGGGCAAAAAGCAGAAACAACCGATGTCATCGAAGTCGAAGGAAAATTGATCAACCCCCAGACAAGTAAAGTTTATTTAATATTTAATAAACCGATCGGCTACACCTGCACTAGCGCCAAATTTAGAAACGAAATCAATATTTATTCTCTCCTCCCCAAACAGTACCACGGCCTGCCAATCTGCGGGCGCTTGGATAAGGATAGCACCGGGTTAATTTTTTTAACCAATGACGGCGAATTACTTGCCAAGCTAACCCATCCCCGTTACATGCACGAAAAGCGCTATATCGTGAAAATTATTGCACCTAAAGAGCTGACTGCTCACCGTATCATCCAAGAAATGAAAAATGGCATTGATATCGGCGAAGGTGATGGCCATGTCCAAGCTAAAAAAATAAAAGCCTTAGGGAAAGACGAATTTGAAATAGCCATAACCCAAGGCAAAAAACGCCAAATCCGCCGAATGTTTGCCGCTCTGGGCGCCAAAGTGGAATGTTTACAAAGAATTGCCATCAGTAATCTGGAGTTAGGCAGTCTGGAAATAGGCAAATACCGCGAACTCTCCAAGCAAGAAGTTAAAAACTTAAACAACTAAAAACAGCCCGCGAGGGCTGTTTTGATATTTTCAGCGTTCGATAATCTCTATGGAAGTAATTTTGACCGGGTCAACTGGCGTTGAATTCTCTCCGCCATTGAATTTGGTCTTGGCAGTGGCAATAGTATCCACAGTTTCGATTCCATCGACTACGTGCCCAAAAATCACATAATTAGGCTGTAATTCATAATCCTTGTGCATAATGAAAAACTGCGAGCCATTCGTATTATGGCCGGCATTAGCCATGGCTACAGTTCCCCGGCTATATTTTCCAGAAAATTCCTCATCATCGAATTGGTATCCTGGGCCACCAGTCCCATTGCCATCCGGATCCCCGCCCTGGATCATAAAGCCCTCGATAACACGATGGAATATTACACTGTCATAAAATTTATTGCTAGCCAAACAGATAAAATTACCCACTGTGTAAGGAACTTTGTCGGCATCTAGCTCAATAGTGATATGGCCTGCGCTGGTTTGCAGTTTGGCAAAATACTTTTTTCCTTCCTCGGGAAGCTTAAATCCCGGGCATTGTGGTTTATTTTTCATAGTTGTTGTTTTTGTACTAGCAATAGGGCCACCCTGCGACCCTTGCGCGTCGACAGTTTGACCAACCATATCTTCACTGGGCTTTTGTGGGCGGCTTTGCAAATACCAAAGCCCCAATATTACGATTAAAACTACTCCCACTGCCCAAATAAACAGATTATTTTTTTCTGTGTCCATATTTTACATGCTGATTAAATTATAAATTCCCCAAAAGCAGACGAGTACGCCTGCAACAAAGCCCATTATAAAAGTCAGAATAATGGCGACAATTTCAAAAACTACCGTCATAACTTTTTTATATTATAGCACTGCTTTGCAAATTACAAAAATGTTTAGTTGTTAAACTTAAATTCCATAACATCGCCATCTGCCACCACATACTCCTTGCCCTCGGATCGCAGCAGGCCCTTTTCCCGTGCTCCGGCATAACCGCCGCAATCTAATAAAGTTTTCCAATTAATGGTTTCGGCCTTAATAAAGCCTTTTTCAAAATCAGTATGGATAGTTCCGGCGGCGCGCGGAGCCTTGTCGCCTTTATGCACTGTCCAGGCGCGAGTTTCGTCTGTGCCGGTAGTTAAAAATGTTATCAATCCCAAAATTTCATAAGCTTTACGGATAAGCACATCAAGTTCGGGCTCACCTTCCACCCCCAAATCTTGGCGCTCTTGAAGGCTTAAACCCGCCGCTTCAAATTCTGTCGCCACATCAATAATCAAATAAGGCCAATCATTTTGTTTGAAGGTTTCTAAAACTGAGGGAGCAACTTCACAATCCTTACCATTAAGCAGATAAATTCTCGGCTTAAGCGTTAAAAGCTGATATTGGCCCAAAAATTTCAAGTCTTCCTCGAGGAGATCGGGGTGCCCATACAGAATTTTGCCTCCATTGAGGATTTTAATGGCCTTGCGGACCGCAGTATCATCTTTTTGAGCGTCTGCCTTATTGCCACGGATTTCCCGCGCCAGGCCATCTAATCGCTTATTAAGTGTCTCTAAATCTTTCAAGGAAAGTTCAGTATCCAAAATCATTTTATCCCCGACCGGATCTAATTTTTCCTGCGTATTAATAATGTCGGTATTGGCAAAAGCCCGCAAAACATAAACAATGGCATCACATTCCCGAATGTTAGCCAAAAATTTATTGCCCAAACCTTCACCCTCTGCCGCCCCTTTTATTAAGCCGGCAATATCGACAAATTCCACCGTGGTATAAATTTTCTTAGCGGATTTGGAAAGTTCGGCCAGCGCATCAACGCGGTTATCAGGGACTGCCACTACTCCGACATTGGGATCAATAGTGCAAAATGGATAGTTAGCCCGATCTACCTGTTTTTTAGTGATTGTTTCAAATAAAGTAGATTTGCCGACATTGGGCAAACCGACAATTCCGATAGAAAATGCCATAATGTATTTTTTATAACATAAAGTCGCCGAAATTCAAAATGAAAATCGAAAACAAAAAATCCCCGCTTAAGGGCGGGGACTTAGAGAGATAGTTTTAATTTTATTCGCCTTTGGCACAAAAATATCTTCCTTCCAAATGGTTTTCCAGGTAGACGCCGCAACTTTCGCAAATACAATCTTTTTTCACATCCATAGAGCACTGGGCTTTGCCACGACTGCAGAACAAGCGCTCTTTTTCATAATCATTACATTCATTATAGAGCGGGCAGGCCGGGCAGGCACAAATCTCATAATTTTCCTGGCAATCTTGCGGCTTCATATTATTTGCCCCTAAACAATTTTATGATTTCCAGCTCTCGGGCAGTCGGCTTTGTTGTCTTAAACTCCACCGGAACCGAGCTCACTTTGCCCGCACCATTGTATGCCCGGAAGACAAAGTAATATGTCGCGTTAGCTTGAAGATCAAATACCGGCTGACAGAAGGTATCATTAGTCGTGACATCCATTTTGCCCACCCGAATTTTTTTGCCAGGGTTAGCCCCGTTCCAATACTCAAAAATAATAGTAGCATCCTTACCGGGTCCGGTATTGACCGTGCCGCACAAAACAGCATAATTGCCGATCGGGTCAACATCACTGGCAAAAACACGCGGCGAATTATCTAGTCCGAATTTATCAGAAAAAGTTTTAGGAATACTGGGCGTGCCGGGCTTCTTGGGCGTAGGCATTACCTCATTAGAAGCAATCGGTTTGGTGCAGGATAATTTATTGGTCTTCCAGGTAAAGCGCAAAGCATTAAGCCAGAGCTGAGTAATATTATTGGCTAAAGTGTCGGTGCCGGGCTTAGGAGAAGCGCCAAAATCCGAGCCAAAATAGATACCGTTATAAATGATTATTCCCTGTCCATAATTGCGATAAGCTAAAACCGAATCGTTCGTGCCGTTAGAGGCATGAACAACGGTATTGCACCAGGCGCTATCTTTATATGGCCAGATTTCCGAACTGCCAAAGGCCTCAATTTCATTTTTATAAGCCATTTTGGAAACATCAACATAACTGGATTGCGCCGCAGTATAAGCCGCTAATGGGTTTTCTTCCAAAATTTTGAAAGGAGTTAAAGTTTTGCCGGCACTAGAATTAATAGAGGCCTTAAAGGTCTTTAAGTCCGAAAAATTCCATTCCAAATTATCCTGCTCAGCCATAGCGTTGGCAAAACGGATAAACTTGCCGCCGTTTTTTATCCAAGCTTCCAAAGCCGCGCTCTCCGCGGTTGTCAACAAATCATCAAAGCTGGGCATTAGATAAACGATTGTGTCATAACCGGAAAGATTACCTGCCAGACTGTTCTTGACTTCAAAATTATATCCGGCAAACCCCGCTGAGGTAATATCGAGCATTCCGGGTATACCAAACGGGAATGAAGTTTTAGGCCGAGAAGCCAGGGTCTTAGTAATAATAAGAACATTCTTTGATCCTATCGCCTGATTATTCGGGTTGCACTCGCGGCCGCACACCCCATTATCAAACTCTGTTTTCAAATAGCACTTATCAGTGGCCGGATCATGGTCAGAATACTGATTGCGAATATCGACTTTACAAAGATCCACATTAGTATAATCTTGCTTTTTATGGAGCTCGCAAGCCTTGGTAGTTTTGTTGCAAATATAATAATTGTTCGTTGGCTGGCTGGTAGCACAGTCTCTCCCGCAAACACCGCCCTCATATTCGGCCTTAGTGTAGCAGCGATCAGCGGCTAAACTATGATCGGGATAAAGAGAAGATAACGCGGCATTGCAATCGGTTATACCGGCATAACTCTGAACCTTGTGCGATTCGCAAGCCTTGGTGGTTTTATTGCAAACATAAAAATTTTCTGCCACCGCAGAGCCGCATTCCGTATCACAGACTCCCCCCGTTTTCATTTCTTCACTATTATAACATTTACCCGTAGTATTAACGCCTTTATAATCCATGCCCAAGGATAAATAATCCGTGCACTTTTTGACGTTATATCCTCCGCCAGTGGTTTTGAAAAAGTCCGCCCTTTGGTGCTCGACGCATTTTTTCTCACTCTTCAAGCAAACCCCAATCTTCTTTGTTGCCACGGTCGAGGTTGCCTTGCACTCTTTGTTGCAAGTTAAAGTCGTGTTATTTACATCATTGGAATACTCGTCACTGGCATAGCATTTGCCGTTGGTAATATTGAGTCCGTAATCCCGGGTCAAAGTAATTTGGCACCATTCCGGATCGTTTTCATAAGTGGCGGCAAATTTATGCGCTTCACAGCCTTTGCCCAAAATACAAACCCCGGGCTTGCCAAAAGTTGTCGCCCTTTCACAATCTGCCTTGCAGGCAGTTTCTAGTTCGCTGGCCAAATAACAATACCCCTTGGCTAAACCTTTATAATTTTGGTCATTGTTTATATCAATCTCGCATTGTTTTTTACCTTCGACAGTATTGGGATATTTGGAATAGCGATGCAATTCGCATTTTTTATCACCTAAAATACAAACCGAATAGGAATAATCATTATTACTCGCTCCGCACGCCGTGCGGCATGTATCGTACTCATTTTCCTCATAGCAGCGACCCTTCACTTCCGTCGCGCCATAATCAGTTTTTAGCGCGTCAGTGCAGGCTTGCTGGGTCGTATAGGCGCTCTCCGTGCCGTTTTTCTTGTGCGGGTCGCACGTGCCTGTCGCCGGATTGGCAGTATTGGGCTTACAGACAAAAAATTTCTTGCCGGTTTGCCCGCCGGCCTTACAAATATTCTCGCAAGTCGCTTGGTCGGAGTAGCAAATACCATCAGTCAAACCCTTATAATATGTTTCCAAATCACCGGTGCAGGCCGGCGAGGGATTAAAATATTTGAAATTTTCCAAACATCGCCCAAATGTTTTGAAACAAACATAGGTTTTAGCCGATATTGGGCCCGCCAGTAGCAGCGCCAAAGCAGACACAGCGAAAAATACTAGAAATTTTTTATTGGACATATTTTATTTTTATGAATTAATCAAAATCCCTTTTTAATAAATTATAAGTATTGTCGGCATTATATGAGAGCGTATATTGCCCTTCGGTATCGGTTTCAAAAGCGGCCGAGCCCTTTACTTTGGCTTGGTCGAAAAAAACCGCGGCTTCCTCTTGGCTCAAATCGCTGGATAAGTAATTAATCGCATCAAATATATTAGCCTCACCGTCTTCATATTTAACGGTGTAGCCGCTGATATATGTAGTTTGCAACATTAACTAAATTATAAATGAAACCGATGTTAAACAAAAAGAGGATTTCCACAGGCTAAAATCGGCTGACTACTGCCCCAAGGCCGGCGATAGCGGCGGTTTCTGCTCTAAGCGTGCTGGGGGCAATGGCCGCTTCAATAAATCCGGCGTGTTTCATTTTTTCAACCTCTGATTCGGTCCAACCGCCTTCCGGGCCGACAAATATGGAGAGTTGTTTGGCATCTAAACAAACTTGCTTAATCTTCTCACTGGCCATATTGAGTAAAATATTCAGCTCGCAAGCCGCCGCAAGGCTGAGAGCGGCTTGCAAATCTGTCGGCTCGTCAATTTGCGGCAAAGAATTTTGCCCAGACTGCTCGATGGCTTCAAGGGCAATTTTTTCCAACCTTTCCTGATTTAGGCCGGTCTTAACCGTCCGCTCGCAAATTATCGGAATAATGCGCGACACGCCCAACTCGGTAGCCTTTTGCACAACTAATTCAAAATTCTCTTTTTTTAAGACCGAACAAAACAGCCAAATTCTTGGCAAAATATTTTGTTTTGCTTCTTGGATCTCTAAAATCGATAGTTCACAACCATCGCCGGAAAGAGAGGCAATCTCGCAGAGGTAATCAGCTCCATTATTACTGAACACAATCACCTTATCCCCGGCAGCCAAGCGCAAAACATTTCGCAACTGCCTTATTTGCCCCTTGTCGCTAATTTTAATCTTATTATTTTTCTCCTCGAACTGGCAATAAAAACGATGGATTTTCATATATTACCCTGATAAGTTCCTTTGTCGAATTCCCGCGGCAAATAATTTGTAGTGGGGTAATCGCCCGGAAAAACCGCAGTCGCGCCTTCTAGAGTTTCCCATGCACTCTTATCATTGCGATATTGGTAACCACATTCTGCAAAATGGGTTTCTTGGCTTATAGAAAGCATCTGGGCCTTTCCTCTCTTTACGGGGTTAGTATCATTTTCTTCCTCAGCTTTTTTCCCAGGATCATTGATATACATTTGGTCAAAATATTCCTGGCCGTATTGATTTACATAGGTTTTGCTGCCAAAAAAACCAGTAATAGTCCCGTAATGCCCGGGCAAGGTGCCGGTTATCCAACTGGGAGAACAGCGCGACAATAGCGGAATGCCTTGGTTAATAAATTTGGAATTAACGGAATTTTTATCGTTACTTGTCAAGCGATATATCCGCAAATTCAAAATACTTAAAACTTCGGAGAGTTTTTCATTCCAATCGCAGGTCTCTGCCCCATACATCCGCATCAATTTATTAAGAAAATAAGGATTAGGGCTCTTGCCCGCGGCCTTCACTCCCTTTTCCCCGTTTTGTACGACAAGCATGCGTCGATAAATATTTTGGTCTTTAGTTTTATAGTATTGCAAAACTTTAACAAATTCTTTATCCCAATTTTCTTTGACTTTAGGGTTCAGTTCATACCAATAAGAGACAATTTGAGCCAAGGCGGTTTCGCCGCAGCCAGATTTCCAAAAAACCGCCCCAGAATTACATTCATTCCAAGAACAATTAGCCCACCTTTGGTCATTTTGTGAATAAAACGGAACTTGCAAATAATCAGAATTAGGCGTTGTAAAGCAAACAGTGCTGCCCGTAGAATACGCCTTGCCCTGGGCGCTACTTTGTGCCCATGGAAAATAACAATACTGCGTATTTTTTTCTAGAGAGGAAAGGAGCTCAAAATTGCTTTTTTCGCTGACCGTTGCAGCCAATTCTTTTTGCGGATTAAAAACATAAGGTGGTTTTTGGCCCTTCTTCCAGATCTTAAATCCCGCTCGGCCCTGCGGGGCACCAAAATATTCCACCCGAGCGCGCAGAACTGCAGATTTGGGAGTTAAATGGCTAACGGGCAAAGCCGTAACAAGCGCCGGCACGGTTTTATCAATGGCAAAATTAAGCACTTCTTTGGCCCGCACTATCCCGGCAGCATTTTGCGCATAAGCCACAGCTTGATATTTTGTCCCGGGCTTAAAATTATAAAAAACCTTCTTATTATTTGAAACTAAAGCTTGCCCCACTAACGACAGAATAGCCGAATAGCTCGACTGGCTTTTTTTATATTTAACCGGCAAGCTCGTATATTCAATGTTGCCGCCTTTAGCTTGTTCGATAATTTTGAACCAACCAGTAAAATCAATATTCAGAGGCACTATGCCCGCCAAAACAGAAATTTTCCAAGGCATTTTTGACTTGTCCATCTTAACACTATGAGTCATCAGCTTAGGCTTGCGGCTGATTTTGAAAACCCGCCACCCGGTTTTTTCCCGAGCAATTTTTTTGCCATTAATTGTGACTATTTCGCTTTCTTTGGAGAGAGAGACTGTCGGGCTTTTCACTTCGAGCCTAAAAATATAATCGACATTACCCTCTAAATTTTTTGCACTAAGCCAAAACCTTTCGAATAAATTATTATCGATAACACCCTCCGGCGATCCCTTCCAGGCTTCTTTTGAATCTTTTTTCTTCCAAAATATTTTAGCCTTTATCGGGGCATCAGGAAAATTCTTCAGACGCAGGGCAAATTCCATAGTTGTTTCATTGACAATCGATGTCGAGTCAACAAAAACCCGCGGCTTGGTATCCGGGACGCTTTCATTGGAAATTTTGCCCGCCTCTCCCTTGGGAATAAAACTGTAATTTATCAAATAGCCCTTCGGGGGTAAAAAATTATTGACAAAAACATTAAGTTGTCCATTATCGGCTTTGGGCAAAGTAGCTGCCGTTAGCGACTCGCTCCCATTAGAAAAATAAATTTTAAGCAGCAAATCCTGAGCAGAGGAATTTTGAACTTGGCCGGAAATTTGTATCCCGCTTCCTCTTGTTTGAAAGTTCAAATTATTTATGCGCGCAGAATCGTCTTGCGCCGCATAACAATTTGCCCCGAATAAAATAAATAATGCCGCAAATAGTAAACCTTTTAATTTCATGGCCCCTTATGGTTTATGTTCGATTTCAATATAACATTTTTTTATCGCCTCGGATAATTCTGGGCTCGATCTCTTACTCAAAGATTGTAAAAATGCAGCCGAAGAAGTTGTATCCATTAATTTAGGCTGGCTTAAAGAAAGATCAAGCGGCCAAAGAGTGAGGCTGCTGGTATTAGCAGAAATTGAAAGCCCTAAACCCAATCCTTGTTGAGTATTTTTAGAAAAATATTGATCAAAAACAAAATTGCCCAAAGAATAAAATATAAGTTTTCCCTGATATTGTTCGATTTCCTGCACCACATGCGGATGGCCCCCGATTACCAAGTCCGCACCCGCCTCAACTAGAGTATGGGCTAAATCTTTTTGACGGGCATTACTATAAAGCGAATATTCCTCGCCCCAATGGGGCATAACCATTATTACGGAAGTAGCATTTTCTTGACGCAAAGTTGAAATTATAGCCGCAAGTTGTCCGCTTGTGCAATTTCCCGGAAATATATCATTGAAAGCAAAAAATATTAAACTGCCACTAGCGTAAGCATCGCTGGTAGTACAGCCGTAGGGATGCCCAAAACCCACTAAATCCTGCCTGGAGAGCAAAAGACGCGTCTCGTCCAAACCGCTATAGCCCATATTGTCAGTATGATTATTGGCTAAAGAAACCAAATTTATCCCCGCCTCTTTTAAGCCAATAATTGAGGAACTGGCAAAAGCAAAACTCATAGAGGCAGCCCCGGTATCCGGAGGCTGGCTTAAAACCGGCCCTTCCAAATTAGCCACCCCATAATTAAAACCGGAAAACAAATCCTTGATTTTTGCGAAAGGGTATCCCCAGTCCCCGCTTTTCTTGATTTTTTTCTCCACGCCCCGGTCAAGCATAATATCTCCAACGATAAAAATCTGAACTGGTTTTTCAGGCAATTTTGCCTTAAAAAATACGGGAATCGCCAAAGGCTGAGCAATATTGCCTGCAAGCTCGCCAATTTCCCAGCCAAGCTGCCCGCAGACAAATAAGCCGGCTGCAAACAAAATTATTACCAACGTAATTTTGAACAATTCTTTGGCAAACATGTAAAAATCAGACTTCAATTTTTGCAAAAAAATAATTACCAAGCGCCAAAAGCGCCAAACCACAAACGATAAGCACGAGGGCATCAGTACCAAAACCGAAATAACCATTATTCATCATGGCGCCGCGCGCGCCATCAACTCCATAGGCAATCGGATTGAAGCTAATTATATTTCTGAGAAAATCCGGGCTATCTTTGACGGAAAAAAATGCGCCGGAAAGAAAATACAAAGGCATCACGACAAAATTCATGATAACGGGGAAAGCTTCGCCGTCGTCCATATTGCAAGCTATTAGAATTCCCAAGGCCGAACAAAAAAATGCAATAAGAAAAAGATAAAAAAAGCCGAATGGCACCATCAGCCAATTCTCTGGCCGGAAACCAAAAGCTAAAGAAACCAAAAATACCACAATACCCTGAAAAACGGCAATAGTCGAACCGCCTAAAACCTTGCCCAACACAATAGCAAACCGTGGAACCGGTGCCACCAAGGTTTCGCGCAAAAAGCCAAATTTCCTGTCCCAAATCACTTCCACTCCGGAAAAGAAGGCCATAAAAATTACCGACATGGCCATTATACCGGGGGCGATAAACTGCAAATAGGTACCTTGGCCGCCCGACCCCTGATACATCCGATTAAGCCCAAAACCGAAGGCGATCATAAATAAAATTGGTTGGCCCAAAGAACCGACAAGGCGAACCGGGGAGCGAAAATATTTTATAATTTGCCTATACCAAAGAATATAAATTGCTGTGAACATGATATTTATTAATGATGCCCATGGCCGCGGAATTTTCCGTTGAAAGACTCTTCGCGGATGTTGCGCCCGGTTAAATTTAAGAATGCCTCTTCGAGTCTGGGAGCATTAGCCTGCCGTTCTACTTCTTCCACGGTACCCTTGGCGATTATCTTCCCTTTATCCACAATAGCCGTATGGTGGGCAAATTTTTCTACTTCCTCCATATAATGGGTAGTAAAAAATATCGTCGTCCCTTCTGTCTTGTTTAGATATTGCAGATATTCCCAAATTTTATTGCGGGTCTGGGGATCAAGGCCTAAAGTTGGCTCATCGAGAAAAAATATTTTCGGATGATGAACTAAGCCTCTGGCAATTTCCAAACGACGCTTCATGCCGCCGGAAAACTCCTTAACCAACTTATTGCGCTTTTCGTACAATTCGACAAGATTCAGCATTTCCTTAATACGCTCCTCGCGAACTTTTCGCGCAATTCCATAAATCATTCCATGGAATTCCAGATTTTCGTAGGCAGTAAGGCTTTCGTCCACACTCGGATCCTGAAAGACAATTCCGAAATCACAGCGAACGTCGTCCTGTTTCTGCAAGGCGTCGTGGCCGTCAACAAAAATTTGTCCGCTGGTCGGACGCAATAAAGTCGTCAGCATTCTAATGGTGGTCGTTTTTCCGGCGCCATTGGGGCCAAGCAAGGCGAATACATCCCCTTTCTGCACGTCCAAAGAGATATCATCCACCGCAACCACATCCTTGAACTTTTTAACGAGATTTTTTACTTCGATTATATTTCCCATGTTCGTTTTACTTCCCTATTATACTCATAATCAAAATTCCCAACAAAATACACACTAGTTGTTTGATACTACGATGCAAATTATTTTCGTGATGCAACTCTGGTATCAAATCAGAACCGGCTACATACAAAAACCCGCCGGCCGTTACGGGCAAAAGCATGATAGAAAATCCGGAAAATCTTAACCCGATATAATAAGTGGCAATAGCCCCCAGAACAGATGCGATACCGGTCGCAAAATTATAAATTATAGCTTTTTTCCGCTTTAGCCCCGCATGGACTAAAATTGCAAAATTACCCAATTCATGGGGAATTTCGTGCAAAAAAACCGCCAATGTTGTAGAGATGCCTAAAGGAATAGAAATCAAAAAACTCGAGGCAATAAACATCCCATCTATAACATTATGTATTGCATCGCCAACAATGCTCAAAGTAGCCAAGGGCTTAATATGGCCCTGACAATCGTTATCATGGCAGTGGCGCCAAAGTAAAAATTTTTCTAAAACAAAAAACAACAAATAACCACAAAGTATTAAAATCGGCACCTGCATCCCAAAGCCCATTTCCTCAAATGCTTCAGGAATAATGTGAATAAAGGCGTCACCCATAAGGGCGCCAACGGAAAAGCTCACCAAATACAATATTATCCGGTTGAGCCGTTCTGGCTGCATAGCCAAGCCCAAAAGACCGGCAAAGGCGGCTAAACCGATAAAGAGCGTGCTTAAAACAATCAGTAATAAGAGTGACATATTATTTACATTCTAATGCGGTTTTCAGATTTGACAAATTCATATTCAAAAATTCCAAAAGCGTAATATTAGCGTCACGTTGGGCCTTGTCGGGATTCTCGGCATCAAAAAGCGCCACGGCGGGCTTACCCTCCCTGAATCGTAGTTTGTATGCACTGGCTAGCCAGCCAAAAGCGAAATGCCCTGCATATTTTACTTCCTTTTTAGGGCAGCTTTTCAAAATTTCGTATTGGCGGACTAATTGTTGATAATCCTCGCAGACAACCTGAGTATTTTTTTTATAATACTCCTTATTATCCGGATCTATTTTTGAAAAAACATTCCCGATATTTTGCGCTACGGCCGCCAAACTTTCCGGATAAAGCCAATAATGACCTTGGCCGTCGCTACCAACAAGAGTGGGGACTTTTTCTTCTCCCTGGGAAGCATCAAGGTAAACTAATTTAGCATTAGGGTTTTCCTCCACGAATTTTCGAGCCCACGCATCAGCGCCGCGGCCCGCATAAATAAAGATATCGGCTCCTGATATTTTATTAACATCTTCGGCCGTCGGCTCATAAGTATGGATATCCATGCCCAAAGGCACCAATGTGACAACTTCGACATTGCGCCCGCCTATGCTTTTGGCAATATCGGCTACCGGGAAAATAGAAGCTACAACTTTTAGATTGCCGCTACGATACGGCGTCTCATTTTTATTTTTCGCCGAGAAAAAATTCTGGTATGCAAAAGGTAGGGAGATAGCCAAAATCACCCCCAAGGCCACCAAAACAATAATCTTTTTAGGCATAACTTATAATAAATTATAACACGAAGGTGAAAAATATCACCAGTTGACCAATCATTTGGCCCAGATTATCCTAAACTGAGCACCTCAATAACTTAAGAAGGAGGCAGATAATGGCAAAAAAACCTGTCAGCGGAGACTTCAACGGAAAGGTTGAGTATGAGCGACGATTTATCGTCCACCTCGACCAAAGCAAAATGCCCAAAGAAGCACAAGTAGAGCACATTGAACAAGCTTACTTTTTAGCCACCGAAAGAAAAAAAGAATTTCGGCTGCGCATCAGTGATGGCAAATCAAGTTTCAGCGTCAAAAACGGCAAAGGGATGGTGCGCAGCTGTCAAAATGTTCCACTGGGTCCGACCGGTTCGGTTCGGACAATTATGGGGCAGCTGGGCCGACCATTGGAAAAAATTCGGAAAAGGATCGGCCGTTGGAAAATTGATTTCTTTGAAGGGAAATGGCGCGGTCTAGTTGTTGCCGAATATTCCCTCAATGATATCAATGACCGAATTGTCTTTCCGGATTGGATGAAGGTGGAGTGCGAAATCACCGGGATCATCACCAATTACGATCTTTTCAAAATCGCCGGTTCAGACCTTAACTTTGACGAACTCAAGAGCCGGATTTCCCAAAGGCACATGCCGTGGATCGTGCTTACAGGCGGGCCCTGCTCGGGCAAATCAAGCATACTTGATATCCTAAAAACCCACTTCCAAGATAGCGCCGTCTTTTTCCCCGAAATCGCCACATTAATCATTAAAGAAATCGGCCTGCGCCCGGAAAAGTGCGCCACCCCCGCCCAATACGATCAGTTTCAGGAATCGGTTTACTACATCCAATCATCATTTGAAGCCAGCGTTTCAGCACAGGCGGCCATGCAAGCCAACCCTAAAAAAGCCATGATTATCGACCGAGGCACAGTTGACTGTTTGGCTTATATCGAAGGCGGAGACAAAAGGTTTGAAGAACTGTTTTGCACGACCATTGCACAAGAATATGCCAAATACGCCTTGGTAATCTGTTTGGGAATGCCCGACGAAAAAATTTACAATAAAAATTTTGCCGGCAATACCGCCCGATACGAAAACTACTCAGAAGCCCTAGAACGCGAGCAGAAAATCGTCCAAGCGTGGAATAGACATCCGCAATTCCATTTTATCGCGTCTTGCGACAATTTTTCCAAGAAAGCCCAAGAGGTTATTGCAAAAGTTGATAAATTCATTTCAAAAATCAAATAATCCGCCCTCGAAGCGGATTTTTAATTATTACTATGCCGGCAAGCAGGAAGCTGCCACTGAGAATTTTAGCTTGATACCAATATGTCGAATCACTGGAAGATCAGGCTAATTTAACTCGTGAAAGCTCGTGGGGTTTATAAATTCCTGACTGGGTAATAAAAGCGGTTATTAATTTGGCCGGCGTAATATCAAAAACCGGATTGTAACTATCTGCCCCCTTGGGCGCCACATCGCGGCTTAAATAACAGGTAAAATCCGTAATTTCTTCATCATCGCGGATTTCAATTTTTATGTCACTGCCCTTAGGTGTAGCAAAATCTATAGTGGAATTAACTGCGGCTACATAAAAGGGAATATTATGCTCTTTAGCCATTAAAGCCAAAGGATATGTCCCGATTTTATTAGCCGTATCCCCGTTGGCGGCAATTCTATCGGCCCCCACGATAACCGCATCTACTAAGCCATGTGACATCAAATAGCCATTAGCCCCATCAACCACAATGGAATAATCAACATTAGCTCGGGAGAGTTCCCAAGCGGTTAAACGGGAGCCTTGCAACATTGGCCGGGTTTCGTCTACCCAGACTTTTAATTTTTTGCCAGACATTAAAGCCGAATAAATCGGAGCGCTGGCCGTACCAAACCAAACTCCGGAAAGCGACCCGGCATTACAATGCGTTTCAATCTTCATTCCGCTTTCCAAAAGTGCTGCTCCATGGCGGCCGATGGCAATATTATTTTTTTCCTCATGCTCAAGCAAATGTAGCGCCTCCGCACATATTTTTTCGCGCATCTCCTCTAAGGAGGGGCCATTACCGCTATCTAAAACTTTTTTAACCGCCCAAGCCAAATTGACCGCCGTGGGTCTGGCTTTGATAATTTCGCTGGCCGCATAATCCATATACTTGGAAAAACGATCTGCGCTCTTATCGCGAAAAGCCCGGGCGGCCAAATAAAGGCCGGCGGCACCGCAAGCGCCAAGGGCTTGGGCGCCCCGAATCCGCATCTTTTTAATAGCTTGGATACAATCCTGGTAGCTATCCAAACGGCGAAATTTAAGATGCTGGGGCAAAGCCAGTTGATCAACTATAAACGCACAATCTTTTTTTATCTCTATTGTTTTAGGAAGACTTAGTTGAAAGCTCACAAAATCTTGCATGGTTTTGGCGGATTAATTTTAGGGCGGATTTAATATCTTTGCCTATCGCCACTATCCCGTGCTTGTTCTGAATAATGTAATCTGATTTTTTAGAAGCCTTAGCCACAGCCGTGGCTGATTTTTGGGTGCCGTAGGGTATGGGCGGCAAATAAACCACTCCGCCAAGCTTTTGGCGGCAGCGCAAAGCATCTTTATCGTGGGCGTGCAATACTGCCTTGGCATCACCGCGTACTTTATAAACCTGATTATGCAAACGCGCTTCCGAGCTGGGTTCAGAATCGCCCAAGGTAAAGACCTTATTGCCGGCAACTTTAGCCACGAAAACAAAATCTTTGGATTTAAGGTTATAGGGATGCGAACCGGTACGCTTGATGATAAACCCCCGGCCGGAGCGCACCGAAATGTTGCCGCCATTCTTATCAATAAGACCCATCTTCTTAAATTCTTTACCCACAGAAATAAGCGAACGTATCAAACGCCGCTGCTCGGCATTAGGTGCAAATTCTCCCTTAAAAACCGTTTGGAATTTTGTCCCGATATACTTTTCTCCCATAACTTATATTCCGTAATCATCGTGCAAAATGCGGATAGCCTCCAAAACCGTCTGGGCAGCCTGATTTTCTTTTTTCATCAACCCCTCGCCTTTCTGCGCCTGTTCCGCATATTTCCTTATCCCTTCGGACAAATCTTTGACTCCAATTTTATTTACCACTAAAAGCAAAGCTCCGGCACGCACCCCATACATTCGCGCCAAGGGGTAAAGAGTCCCGATTTCCATTTCTTGGGCTAAGACACCATAGGGCCGCCAAAAATCCTTGCGCTCTAAATTTTTAGCCGAATATAACCCATCAGCGGAAAGCGTAACCCCGGTGCGAAAGTTTTGTTTTGTTTCTGTA
Organism: Minisyncoccota bacterium; assembly: GCA_041651395.1. Classification (GTDB taxonomy): domain Bacteria; phylum Patescibacteriota; class Minisyncoccia; order Minisyncoccales; family JAGOPM01; genus JBAZJI01. The sequence goes on along the minus strand of JBAZJI010000001.1, from coordinate 348,108 downwards.
TGTCGCCCATGGGCCGCCATTTCTAAGGCATGCAATACAAATCTGTCGGCAACGGCCGGGTATGGCAATGGCACAAAATCCAAAGCCGTGTGGTCCTCTCTAACTGCGCCTTCGCTGACTACCAAGTCACCCACTTCCACATATTCCTGATTGGAGCCACAAGAGCCAATCCGGATTAAAACTTCAGCTCCCAAATTGCAAAGCTCTTTGATAGTAATGGCCGTTGAAGGCCCGCCAATGCCCGTAGAACAAATGGAAACATTGATATCGTGATATTTACCGGTAACAGTGCGAAACTCCCTATTAAAAGCAATCTCCTTTGGCGAATCCAAAAGTTGGGCGATACGCGAGACCCTCCCCGGATCGCCGGGCAAGATAACATAGCGGGCAATATCCCCCCTCTTACACATAATATGCGGTTGTAAGCTAGAATCTTTAGACATTGAAAACAATACAAAACCAATTATTTTTTGGCCTTATAATCTTTTATGGCCTGTGCCACCTTTCCATCGTCTTTGATTTCCTCAATAAAAATTATTTGGCTCTTGTTGATTTTCATGCTGTCCTTAGGGCCATGCAGCTCACTGCCCCTCTTAATTAAGACCAAATTCTGATCCGTGGCTTCTTTTTGTAGAGCCTCAGGAACCTGCAAATAATAAACGTCGGATAAAACTACATACTGGCTATCCGCATACGTTACTTTACCAAAAAAAACTTGGTTATTGGTCAGAAACACCGATTGATAGGCGTCATTTCTCACAAAAGAGATATTATTCCAGACAAAATATAAACCCAGCAAACCGACGATTTCCAATGCAAGCATCAAAACGAAACAAAATGTAATTATTTTTTTCATAATATTTTTTATTTTCCAAAAATTATAACCGCCTGCGCATCTTTAGCGGATTTTTCTCCCGCGGGAAGCGCCGTAATCGCTTTAACTCCTAAAAAATTCTCCAAAGCCGAAATATCCTTTCCGGATACATTAACTAGAACCGTATTCTTATAATCGCGACGGGCCGCAAAAACAACTCGGCTAATGGTCGCTCCACGGGCTTTAAGCTCTTCCATCAAAGTATCGGCGGCTTTTAGATCCGGAGTACCGTTGCGCATCTCAATCTTCATATTTAACGCCGCTTCACCCTGCCCGGGAGGTAAAATAATAGGCCCGACATTGACCAAAACATCGCGCTGCGAACTGTACAAAATCGCTTTTTTGGTATTGGGGAAAATCAAAAGCGTATCGCCATTTTGTACATTGGAAAAAAAAGCATCTTCTTTTTGCAGTTTTTGCGCGTCGGTTACTGTGGAAATTATCGGATCCTCGGGAGGTAAAATAATATGCTTGGAAATCTTTTCCAACAGGCTCTGGGGCGCCTGAATGTTGTTGGCATTTTGCGGAGCTACTGGCTTACTGTTTTCCCGAAAAAGAAAATACCAGGCAGCAAAGCAAATGGCTAATAGGAAAATGATAAAAATAATTATTTTCCAAGCATTGGCCGTTTTTGACGTCTCGGAATTTTTTGAAGGTTGATAAATTTCGGTCATATTTGCTGATCAAAAAATAAAATTAGTTTATCGGCTCACTGCTGCTTACCGCCTCGGGTAAAGTGGAAGAGACCGAGGATGTAGCTATTTCATTATTAATTATCGGCTCACTGCTGCTGGAATTCACAGCCTCTGTGGAGGTTGGGGCAACTTCGGGGGTACTTGTGGGCAGCACACTCGGGACAAAAGGCGCAGCTACAACAGGCGAACTATTAGCTACGATAATCTTAGTTTCGTCGGCAATGGCAAAGGCGTGCCAATTAAAGAACATTTCTTGGTTCTGGGCCGGGCTGACCACCAGATCAAAACCAGACTTGGTAATATTATCCACCCCAAATTTGGCGTCAATTATGCCAATAGGCGTAACAGTAATAATGGGCAAAGTATCATAAGCTTTACTGAAAGCAATATGCGCACTGGCTTGCCCTGTGGGCACCATAACTTGACCAACCGTATCAAGGCCCAATGTCACGTTATCTTTAACAATCAGCCTCCCTTCCACTTTAAGCTCGCTAACCGTAACATTGCCAGCAAAGCTCGAAGTGGCAACCCTAAGAGCCTCGATTTGGGCTTGCTGTTCCTGAATGGCGGCGGTAAGAATCGGGATAATACCTTCATAACGCATCATCCAATATTTTCCACCGGAACCAACTATTGAAGGCAGAATATTATTGACCTCCTGCGCCAAAAATCCATAATTTTCTGCGTTTTGATTGAGCTGGAATTCTTGGTTCGCCAAATCATTCCATTTATACTTTACGGGATGCAATGCATTTACAATCCCTAAAGCCGAACCAAAAATATCACCATTAACATCTTTAAGGTTTGCATCCGAAAGAGTATTCCAAGGCGTCGTACCACCGGCCGCGCCATAGACATAAAAATTTAGCAGCGACGCATCAAGATCAGCCTGCGAAGAATTGATGCCAATCGCATTGTGCGGTATGCGGCCATAGGTTCCGTCAGCGGCCACATTTTTTAATTGCCCGACAATCGCATACTGAAATGGCGGAGTGGGAGGAACAGGAGTGTTCATATCCGGTGCGTCCGCATCAATATATAAACGATAATCCGCAGTTGTATATCCGGGCTCCGCCTGAATATTTGAGCCAAGAAAAATATTGGAATCACCACTTGACTGTGTTAGTCCGGTGTTGTAACCAAGGGCTGTATTTCCACTTCCCTGCTGCAAATTAGGTAAAACATCGGAACCGACCGCAGTATTATTTGCATCGCTTGAAGCTGGATTAAATGCCTTCATGGAATGATATCCGATTGCGGTATTATCAATTCCATTAACATTCACGCTCAATGATTGTGAGCCAAAAGCAGTATTGTTCGCGGCAGCATTTAATGCAAGGGAATTATACCCAACGGCCGTATTATCATTGGAACTATTAGCAGCCAAGGCGGAATAGCCAACTGCTGTATTAAATGCACCTCCGCCATTTGCAGTGGCTGCCTGATATCCGATTGCCGTTAAACCAATCCCTGGCCCAGATAACCCCGCCTGATATCCAACCAATGTTGTACTGGCAACTGTTACATGCCCCGCCTGATATCCAATTGCTGTGACTCCGCCAAGAGCTACCACACCAGCTGAAGGACCCAATGAAACATTGCCAAAGGCCATTGTGCCAAGCTCCAATGAATTTATTGCGATAGAAGTAGTGTTAGATTGGATTGTCAATTCGCCTTCGCCTTTATGCGTTCGACTTAAAAGCAAATTATTAAAAATTGTGCCAGTGGTATTAATTTGCAACATGGCGGAAAGCTGCGAAGAAGTGGCACCCAAGCCCAACTGCGAAGAAGTGGCATTATAAATAAATGTGGAAGTACCCGCCAACGTACTATTATCCGCCCAATATGCTACGGAATTATACCCGGCCGCCACACCGGTCATGGCTGTGCCACTGGCCGCCGTATAAGAACTCCAAGCGCCATTCTGGAAAAAGCTGAATCGATTATTAGTCAAATCGTAATACATCGAACCGGTTACTGAAGCCGGAGTGGTACTGGTAGGAATAAACAGGGCAGCACCATCTAAATTAAAGGCCTGACTCATCACGGTCGTGGTCCCGATAGCTACACCTTTAGTAGAGGAAACATAAAGCAAGCCTGCCCGATTGCCACCCGTATCTTGGATGATAAAGGCGCCAGAGCCGCCTTCTTGCAAAAGCTGCCAAGTGCCCGAACCAATATAGGTAGTGGAGGCATACATATTAAGCCAACGATATGAGGCATTGCCCAAACTGTAAGTTAAATTGGCTTCGGGTAAAATATTGCGCATGGTCGATGTGCCATAAACCGCCAAGTCGGCATCGCGGACTTCTACCGCATCGGTTCCGGTTTTTTCCAAAATGCCCAAACGCCCAACCCCGGGGCTCATAGCGCTGGGATTAGAAGTAGCCCAAATGAAACTATTAGCCCCACCATTCATACCAAAACCGCCACCACTGACAAAAGAGAAGGAAGTGGCATTAACTCCATTCATGAGGTAAAAATTGCCAGAAGCTCCAGTCACCAATTTTATCATATCCTCATCCATATAAAGGCCAGAGAAACCGCCATCAGCCCCACTCTCCACAAAAAGCCCGCCTGCCGAATTAGCGCCATTGGGCGTCCATGAAGTGAGTGCGGCGCTCGTACTAACGTGCATAATTCCCTTATTTGTTCCCAGACGATAACCGCTAGTCGAAGCATTAACCGTGCCCGCTACATCCAAAGAAAAAGCCGGAGTTGTCGTATTGATACCCACTCGATAACCAAGAGCCGAAGAAGTTACAACCAAAGTATTAGTAGCGTTCCATGTCGCTCCGCCACCACTCACTAAGGTGTAACCAACCGTACCATTAGGCAAGCCACCGCCTGCCGGAGTTTGCCACACCGCTTTGCCGGAGACATAAGTTAAAACTTGATTATCGGTTCCGGAATATTTTGTTATATCATAAGCGCCAAGCGTAGTTGTGCCACTTATTCTGGCATTGCCCACCACATCTAAGGGATAGGCAGGCGTAGTTGTGCCAATGCCCAAGCGATAAGCAAAATACGATGCAGAACTTGTAGAATCAAAAGCCAAACCACCACCTGATTTGATGCCCGAAGGGCCCACGGTCAAACCGCTGCCCACATACAAAGAATTGGCCACCACGGCATTTTCCGTGATGTTGGCAAAACTAGTTTCGATATTGCCCGCGTTGAGAGTCGGCAAATCAGCACCGCTGATATCGAGCGCCACTACTCCTCCAGTCCAGTCAGCCACAAATGCCGTTTTGCCCGAAAGTGCAACATCATAAATCAAATTATCGGCATATTTAGATGTTAAAAATGGTGCAGTAGAGCTCGCAATATCCACGATTTGCAATTCACCGTTCGTAAAATTATAAATTGACAAATAAGCGTATCGCCCGTTAACAATAATATTATTGACCGAACGCGCACCTAAATCATAATTGGCAGCAAGAGTTGGACTTGTCGGATCGGAAATATCAATAATTTTCATTCCACCATTATCTAATCCATCTGAAAGATCGGCTAAATAGGCATATTTACCAGAAACATAAACTCCCGCAGCATAGCCCGAAGGATTAGTGGGACCGGCAGAATAATATGTCCCAACCACCGCCGGACTTGCCGGGTTGGAAATATCAACAATCTTTAATCCATCACCATCGGCTGCCAAATAGGCATACTTGCCGCGCACAACGATATCAAAAACATGGTTACTGCCAGTATTAACTGCGACATTTCCCGTCAAAACCGGATTAGTGGAAGAAGAAATATCAATTACATAAAGCCCACCAACGCCCGTGCCTTTTGAAACTCCTAAATAGGCATATTTACCGGAAACATAAATGCTTTTAGTTGTGGAGGGTGTAGCATAAAATCCAGCCAAAACTGGCGCTTTGGGATTGGAAATATCAATAATGTGCATTCCTGAAGAGGCAGCTGTATAAGCGAAATTGCTGGCAATAAAAACCTCCTCCATGTAATCGGAAGTCTGAACGGATGTATAAGTGCTTAGCAAAGACATATTGGCGCGATCAGAAATATCGTAAAAATCTAAGTGAGCGTTGCCTGCCCCGCTATCATTATCGGAAACTGCCAAAATCTTCCCGCTTAGTGAAAGCCCGTTGGCGTAATTAGCCGAAGAGGAACTGATTTTGGAAATTGTTCCGGTCGAATATTGGAAAATGTTTCCGCCATTGATTGTCAAACGTTGGGCCGGTGTGGAGGTGCCCAAACCTAAACGATTATTGGTATCGTCCCAATAAAAATTGGAATTATCTTGAGCGATCTGGCTATTAGCCCCAACGAACAAAGCCGATCCCGCAGTAAAGCCGGAAAGTACTGTTGCCCCCAGAGTGGAGGTGCCCGAAACCGTAAGTGCCGCAATGGTAGTTGTTGCCAACGTGGATGTGCCGGTAACCTGAAGCATTCCCCCGGTCCATAAATTACTCGTCAAAGTCAAGGCCGTGCCCGAAGCGGTGGTAAAAGATAAATGCCCGGTAAAAGTTCCCGTTGAGGCGGTAAAATTACTTGCGTAAAAATTGGTAGCTGTGGCATTGGTAAAAAATGAGCTTGAGGCGTTAAGGAGGCTAACGGTGGTAGTGGCCATTGTAACCGGGCCATTAAAGGTTGTAGTGTTGAATGTTGCCGAATTACTCACATATAAATTAGTGGTAGTAGAATTGCCGGCCGTTGAATTATAAACATACAAATTGCCTGAGGTAGCATTGGTAAAAGATGCGTTTGCCGCATTAACCGTGCTGGCATTAAGAAAGGTTAAGCTAGTGGTGGCCAAATAAGTATTGCCCTGCACAGTCAAAGTTGTCGAGATGGTAGTGGTAGCCAGATAAGTATCGCCAAGCACGGTAAATTGGCTGGTAGTAACCGAACTGCTCGACATAAAATCCACAACCCGATACCCGGTGGTAATCATTCGTGTGCCGTCAAAAACAATTATTTGATTGGCGGTCAGCTGCCCGGAAGTGGCATTGGTGCCACCATTATCAATTCCTAAAGTGCTAGTTACCTGATCGGTAGACAAATTAATTTCCGCACGCAAAGCATTGGCGACTACTTTAAGACCGGCGCCGGTCAAATCAGTTATGGAATCGACTCCTAAAACAAACTGGGTGGTCGAAACCGTGCCCACGGTCAAAAGCCCTGCCGTGCCCGAATCGGAAAGTGCCATTAATGTATTAGGGGTGGCCGCGCTATCTTTAACTGTCAGAATACCGGCAGAATCGTTACTTCCCAAAGTAATGGTTGGTGTTGTGCTGGTAAACTGCATAGCTTGAGCCACAACTAATTGCGTTGTTGAAGCCACACCGGATTGATTTATAGAAAATAATTCCGCGCCAGAGGCATTGGCGACTTGCAATTTGTAAACTGTTTGGCTAGTAACAATATTTTGCAAAACCATGGAAACCGAAGTAGCAGCACTCCCAGTCCATGCCGAACCATTGAGTAAAAATGAAGCTGAATTAAAATTGCTCCCGGCCGTGGCCGTGCCCAAAGCTTCCCCAACAAGAGAATTTGCACCACTGTCATAAAAATTACCAACGCGCTTGGCATTAAAAGCATAAGGGGCGGCCCCAAATTGCACCCGCGGGCTAGCCTCGGTATTGCTGGATAAATCCGTGCCGATAGTTACACCTAAATAAAGTGTGCTGGTAGTAAAATCCAAATTTGGAGGGAATGGTATGCAAGAACCGAGTTTAGCCGTAAAGTAACCGCGGTCATCAGGTTGGACTTGGGCGCAATTACCAAGGCCTTGATCGTAAAGCTCGCTCCATAATACCGGCCCGCCGGCTGAAGTTGCCTGCGTATTACCATTGCCGTTGGTGGCGTCATTATAAATCGTAAAACGGATAGAAGTGCTCGCCGAAATCGGGAAACCCGAAGCATCACGTAGCCGCGAATGGTAATTCATGAAAGACGGTGTTGCCGCCCAAGCCGTGACTGCCAAAAGCGCCATGCCAAACGTCGCGATAATTATTTTAACTGACAATTGTTTGATGTTTTTAGGCATCTTTTTGAAAATTTAATGGTAATTACTGAACTAACTTCCACATCCCTTCCTCGAGAGCAAAAAAATAATTACTTTCCCCGCCCTGACCGTTTCCTAATTTTAATTCCACAACCATCGGGTATTGCACCGCATATTGGGGCGAACTCCATGGGCTATGCACATTCGCATCCAAAACAATCAATTCCGGCATTACTTCATTGAGCTTATTAAAACCCTTTTGATAATTCTTAACAAATTCATCCAATGATAATTTCTGCTGATTGGCCGTGGAGAGCATTTCCAAATATATGCCATCTACCTTATTGTGCGCTTCCAAATCAGTCACTTTGATAGCTGCATTATAAAGCATGGGGTCAAAAATAATTTCCTGCTTACCTTCTTTGGCTTTATAGCGCAAGGGTCGGCTTAAAACCGGGTAATCGATTTTGACACCCTCGCCTTCCACTATAGAGCCCAAAGCAAACTCACCGCCCTTAGGTGTTTTAACAACGGTTGAGCCCGCAGAAATGCTTACCCCTTCCAAACCTTGCTTAGTAGTCGGATCCGTGACAATACCTTCTATGTTTATATGCCGGACATCTTCTTTAGCTTGGCGTGCCAAAGAAACCAGTGAGGCCTGCATTATATTGTCTTTCAGGGCCAAGCTTTTTATTAAGCCAAAAGAATAAGAAGCATAAATATAAAGTACAGTCGCCAAAATCATAACCAAAACCCCGAAAACCAACCCCACACCTTTGGCTTTGGATTGGCTGCCGTCCTGTTCTTTGGCTTTGCGGGAAAAATAAATCATTCCCAAAGATACCAGCATAGCCGTTAAATAAAGCAGCGTTACCCAAAGAAACAAACCTTGTGGCATAATTTCCTTAACTACTTCCTGCGTAACGATTTTTTCCTGTACCACAGTTTTGGTTTCCGGTTCGCCCTTAATATCCACCACGACTGCATCCTTATTACCATCCTGATCAATAGCGGTCACGGCATGTACCCCATTGCCAAAAGTATTAGGGAGATTTACTTCCCAGTTACCATTTTGGTCGGCTGTTACTTCGTATATTTGCGGTTCAGCCATATTATTTGACAATTATTTTCAATTTTTGTCCGGGCTGCGCCCTACCGGTTACTCTGATAGTTTCTCCAACTTGAGGAATTTCCACGATTTTGATGTCCTGTAAATCGTCCTTACCATCCTGCGGCGCCCGATCGGCCACGCTTAAAATAGCTAAAAGATTTTCTAAAAGCTTACGGTTTATCGGCTCCACTTTTTGCTCTTCAGCAGCTCTCTCGACGAAACGATATTCGATTTTCGGGATCGAAATGTATTTGGTAATTTCTTTGGGAATTTCGATAAACTTTGTTTGGGTGGTGGGTATACACTTAGCCACTGCGGCCGTGCTCGAAGCAATACATTTACGGCCATCCCATCGCGTATTGGAACCGCAATAATCCTTGCCCGGCAAGCCACCGCCACCGCCCGCACTCATTCCTCCACTTGAAGCAGAGCCAATACAAAGACTACCGTTCCAGGAGGTATTAGAACCGCAATAAGCACTGCCTAAAGTGGCCGTGCAAGTCAAACCATTCCAAGTCGTGCCGCTAGAGCAGCAATTATTATCATAACAGGTGCTCGACGCGCAAGTCGCTGTGCCCGCTACCGCCCCATACAAATAACGATGCATTAAATTATTGGAAGTATCGCGGGAAAATACCTCAATGGGTATTGAGCCTGTGGTAAAAGCCCCTTGTTTTTTTAGGGTAAAAGTATAGCCATTAGCAATAGCGGAAATCCCTGAAGTGTCGCCGGCATAATTCCCTCCGTTGAAATTATTGCTCGTGGCAAAGGCAATATTAGCTCCACTGGTAGCAATCGTGCCCGAACCACCGGCATTAGACCACCATAAACCATCGACATAAATGAAAGTATTGGCCAAGCTCACGCCCACGCCCAAATCGCGCAAGTTAAAAACTATAGCCGCAGTATCCACGATCGACTGTTTATCAACCGGGTTAACGGGCGTGACATAAGGCGGGTCATTATCGGCCGTGGCAAATGTCCAAGAAAGGAGCGGATCAGTAGAACTCACATTATTGGCCAAATCATAGCAATTACGGATTCTGGCGGAGACAGTTTCGTTTTGTGCGAAATTACTGGAAGGATCAATAGTGTAACGATAACCATAATTGATGGGCGTAACCGTAACAGTTGAAGTGGCGGAATCGAAGCTCACCCAAGTGCCGCCCCAAGAAGGAACATTCAAATCTATTTGACAGCTGGTGGAAGAAACACCCTCACCGGAAATGTTAGCCGCTTTAATATCAATTATTTCTACAACCACATTAGATGTTGTGGCCACGCCCGAAGCTCCGGCGGCAGGCGAAGTCGAAGAAACACTGGGGGCAATGGTGTCAGACTCGGTGGTAAAAGTCCAAGTGGAGGCATCCATACTATTGGGGCCATTAGCCTCTCCCGGGCAAGAGGTATTAGCTTGCGCCGTCGAAGCCCGGTCAGCGTATCCGGAAACATTAATAGTATAGGAAGTATTATACTTCCAATTACGCGTATCTCCGGTAATAGCCAATGGGCTATCCGGGTTCACGGTCGTGGTGCAATTAGTGTTCCAAGTGCCAGAACAGCTATATGAAGTATAAGCCAAGTAGCTCGTTGCCCCTGTGCCGTCATTAAAAGTCAAAGTTCGGCCGCCGGCGGCCGTATTAATGCCCGTGCCAACTCCAGTATTGCTGCTCGAACCATTCTTGGTATCGCGTAAGGCAAAAATGTAATTAAGGTCGACAGGCACGCCAGTTGAAGCGTTGGTTATATTAGTCCCGGTGGCGAAAGGATTTTTCAAATCCGCCCAAATGTGAAAATTAAAATCTTCTTTACTATCCAAATAATTAATACCCTGATAAGCAATACTGGAAACATCACCTAAACCGTTGGTGCTCGTCGTAAAAGAAAGTGTTTGGTAACTAGTCGTGGAATAATTACAGGCCGAAGATGTGCCCATTACAAAATCAATATAACCAAATGTTCCGGTAGCCGAAGAAACACCAGACATTCTGGTTCCGGTTAAACGGACAATGCCGCTGGAAGTAGCCTGCCCGGTGGAAGGATATTCGGTAAAATAGGAGCCGGCAAGCAAATTGGAAATCGTCAGGTAAGCAGTCGGATAAGTTAATTTGATATTAGCAGCCGTAGTGCCGGTGGACTTTATTTGCACTGTCCCGCGGAAAGTTTGGCCAACATAATAGTAATTAAAATCCGAAGCATCGCCTGTGCCGCCATCTCCGGTAGCATCACTGCCGGTATAGGTTTGGGCAATTATTTGAAACCAATGGTTGCCGCTGGGCGCTGCCGCCACGGCCGTCAGGCCAAAGCACAACAAAAGTGCGGCGATGAAGAAATATGAAATTATATTCTGCGCTTTCATATTTTGATTTCTTTTTTATTTCTTTCGGACTTAATTCTTTGGAATTAAAATTCAGGATTTTCTTTACTGATCTCCGTGCACATCTAAATTTTTTATCAAAAGCGACAAATCTACCGCATTGACAACCGAATCAAAATTCAAATTCCCCCGGTAAGTATCATTGGTAGGGTCGGTCTGATCGAGTTGGGAAATAATCAATGAAGCGTCCACGGAATTTACCACATCATCTCCCAATGTAGAGGTGGTATTGCCGGCACCGTTCACATCACCGGCCAAAAGCCGCACGCTGCCCTTAGGTGAACTATTATTGGCTTGGGTAAAATTCAAAACATTTGTCCCGGTAGCAATAGCGACTCCCCGCAACATTTTGGTGATGTGTTGGTTGGTTTTTATCCCGATATCGTAAGAGCCCGGACCCAAAATAGATAAATCAATTTGCTCACTGGTTGTGCCCGCATGCGAAGTAGTGGCCAAGGGCGTAATTAAAACCGTACTACCGCCACCCTTAACAATTAAATAAAAAGTAACATGGTCATTGGTTTCGGCTGTGCCACTACGGCCCTCAGGCGTAGCCCATTTTATAGTGCAAGTGGTGCTGGCCTGCTCCTGATCCCAGAACACGCCGTGCTCATAAATATAATTAGTCGAGGTAGAGATACCCGAACCCGGCTCCCCGACGACTGCCTTAAAATTATAATTACTCGTCGAAGCATTAAAAGGCATGGGCCCGGCATTATCCTGGCTGCTTTTATAAGCATCGGAAGTAGCCGCCTCCACCAAAATATGCACGCTAGTCAGCGATATGAATAATATGAAAATTATGTATAACAACCTCTTATACTCCATAAAAAGCAACGGCCACGCAAACAGCCTTGCTTGCCTAATTATACTCTGCGCTCGACAAATTTAATACATTTTTGCCTGTGGAAAATTAAAAAAGACCCAGACAGGTTCTGTCTGGGTTTGTTCAGCTGAAAATTGTAAGGAGGTTAAAGTTGCTTTTGGGCCTATTAAGCGCGGCGAGCTTATTTTCGAATTCAACAATTTGGGATTTGATGTTTTGGCGCGCTTTTTCCTCGAACCGCAAAATAAATTCCGGGGTCTGGAAAATATAGCCTCGTTCCAAAATACCCCGTAAAAATTTCAAGCGACCAATTACCCATTCTTTTTCACCAAGGTGCATGTATTCGAAACGGATGTCCTCAATGTCCTCTTTCTGGAAGTCGCCGGTCAAGCGATAGAGGTCAAGATCGCAAATCAGCTGACAATCAGGATCGATTTGGCGTTCTTGATGGCGCGTGGCCAAAATCAGGTCAGTCACCAGTCCTTGATTATTGCTGATTTCCTGCGCAAGGCTGTTTGAGGGCATAATCCGAACGGCCGGGATATAGGACAAAATTAATCCCAACCAACCACTGGCCAAAAATGCGCTATTTTTCTCATTGTCTGACGTTTTCGGATTATAGAAAATGTCATGGAGCCAAAAAGCATAAGCAACATGAAAATAGCTATTGGCCGAGGCGCGATACTCTTCAAGCAAATCCAAACCCTCCTCAACATGGGACAAAACATGATAGCGCCGACGAGGGTCACTATATTGCTTGACGATCGTCGAAAAAAATAAGTCCAAAATGTCGTTTGGTTGTCTTAAGTCGACACCAAAAAGCCGATACCAAAGAGATTTCATTTTTTTAATATCAATCCCTTGCTTCACACAATCCTCCTTTTATATGTAGGTTTTTAATTCTTTAATTATAAACTATTTATAATATTTGTCAAATACTTTGTTTATTCCTTATTTATATCGCCCAAGGCACAAAAAAACGCACCAAGCGGTGCGTATTATTTACTTTTCAAGGAGTTGATTAAAAAGCTCCGAGCGATAAGACATTGCGTTGGGCGGAATACATTCGCGCAAATCAAAGCCGAAAGCCCGGCGCGTCATAATCGGAATCGGCGGGCACTGGGCGTGTTTGAAAATATTATTTTTATACATCGCCCACTTTTGGCTCAAATCACTGGCAAAGGCTTGGCGGTCGGCAAATATCGCGGCCAACTCCCCCGGGTTTAAGCGCAACAAACTTTCCAAATTGCCCTGGTCATAGCGCTGCAAAATTTTTCCCGGATCGTGGCCAAATTCGATAAAGGCCCTAACTAGCTCATCGTGATAGCGGTAATTGAATGGATCACCCTTACCCTCTTCGATTTTTTGCGAATCGCTGAGCTCGGCACTGGGAATCACCTCAATAATACCTTGGGGAATTTTTCTCTCGCTTACCTGATTATGGTATCCGGCCAGCTGATAAACTTCCCTTTTCAAGCAATCCCCGATTGGCGCATAAGCCCCGGCCACATCTCCATATAAAGTCGAGTAGCCAAAGCAAATCTCAGTCTTGTTGGCATTGCAGGTAAAAATTCCCTTGTAATGCGCCGCCAGAGAAGCTAAAACCTGCATTCTGAGACGAGCTTGGACATTCTGTTTGTCAAAATCACTCAAACAGACGCCGGCGCTTTGCAGTTGCAGGAGTGTCTCCTCAAAGAGATCCTGAATGGGAATGACCTTATACTCGATGCCCAAATTTCCAGCCAGCTCCCGGGCCAAATCGCGCGTCAAACGGGAATTAAATCTTGTCGGCATATTAATTCCCACCACCCTTTGGCTCCCGATGGCTTCTACCATCAGGGCCGCAGAAACAGCTGAATCGATTCCGCCCGAAAGGCCGATGACCACTTTGCCATTAGGCATGTGCCTTTCCAAAATCCGCCTATTGGCATAGAGCAACGAAGTGTAAAGCTCGCGATCGTCGTCGTATTGCTCGGCCACAACGCAGGAATTTTGGTGATTGCCTTCGATTTTCAAATCGATGAAGGCGATTTTTTCCTCATAGAGTGGCAGCTCATAGCTTAGGTTGCCCTCGCAATCGTAAACCGAGGAGCGCCCGTCAAAAACAATGTAATTCTTCAAGTTGTTTTGCAGGCCTACACAGTTACAATAAAGCAAAGGCACATGGCAATCGTGCAACATTTCACTGACCACTTTATGGCGCGTCTGATTCTTGTGCCAAGAAAACGGTGACATGGAAACATTGACCAGAACTCTAGCGCCCTTATCCACTAAATGGATCGGGGGTTTGAATTCGTAGTCCTGAGTCCACATGTCTTCGCAAATCAGCACTCCAACCAAAACTTCTTCGCCGAAAAATTGGAAAGCGAAAGGTTTTTGCAACGCTCCCGAGCGCATTGCCTTAGACTGCTCCAGTTGGAGGTTGGAATAAACATAGCGCTTGTCATTGAAAAAACGGTAATCCGGAAGCAGATACTTATAAGTTGCGCCGCTCCCATTTCCGCCTTTTACCCAGCAACCGTTTTGGGCTGCAAAGGCCGCATTGTATTTCCTTTCCCGGCCATCTTCGCCTTTTTTGCTAAAGTCGGTTTCTAGGCCTCCCCAAATAACAGCAATGCCTTTCGAGGCGGCCAGAATAGCCAAATTAGCATTATTGGCATCCTCGCAGAATTGGCTGTTTTCAAAATGGTCGCCGAACAGATAGCCCGTGGTTGCCAATTCTGGCAAAACCACCAGCTCACATCCTTGTGCCTTACCGGCTTCTATGGTTTCCAAGCATTTTCGCAAATTGATTGCGATATTCCCGGGAACAACATCAATTTGTCCAATCGCCACTTTAAGATTGCGCATCAAATCCTCCTTTTATTATTCGGTTATTAAGCCAAGAAATTGATAATTTCTCGTTATAATATTATATCATAATAACTCAAAATGTCAAAATAGGCGTGAGCCCAAATTCTGCAAATAAAAACTGCCTTATAGGCAGTTTAGTCATTTTTAGCCGGTGGCCGGCCTATGGGCAAATTTGGGAATTTGTAACCCCGCTTGCGTAAAAGCACACGGGCCCTGTTTATTTTAATCTTCTCGCATTGGCATTCTATGGCTATCTGGGCAAAACTACTGGCGCCTTCATTACTTAAACGGAGCACCTTTTCCTGAAACTCAGTAAGGGGTGCGCGCGGTTGGCATTTGCGTTCATCGCGCAAATAATAGCCAAGCTTTCTTAAGTGCGTTTTTATTGGGGCAATCGTTCCTTTGGTTGTACCGGCAAGAGCGGCGATTTGTTCATAGCTTAGCCCGCCTTGCTGGCAGAGTTCCAAAACTTTTTTCTCCAAATTAGTTAAGCGGTCCCTCTTAGGAATTTTTTTCTTTCGCCAAACCTTGGAAGGAATTTTGCCCTCTGCATAAAGCTTTTTGGCAGTATTACAAATCACGGCCAAACTCACTTTATACTTTTGGGCCAAGGCTTCCAAATCAGTGGTAATATAGGTCAATTCTTTGGCAATAACATCCTCGAAAAAAGATTCAGGGAGCATTTTTTTCTTTGAACGCAATTCATAGGCTAGTTGACGCAAGCTGTGTTCGGTCAGACCAAGAAGCTTAGCGAGCCGCGCATTGGGTATGATTCCATAATACTTAATAATCAGCTTTTTAGTGGTCATTTTTGAAAATGGCTGAGTCAACAAACTGCAGTCCAAATACCATCGGAGAATTTCCCGGAATTCTTCAAGCTCCAAATTGCGGGCTTGGGCCATTTTTAGCAGGCTCATCTGACCGATATTTTGGCGAAGAAATTCCAACATGCCCAATTTGTTTTCTATTGGCATCGTTACTCCTTTCCCTTTCGATTTTTAATTATCTATCATATATTATAGCATAAAATAAACAAAAATCAATAGTTTGGGCTATTTCCCCTCGTATTGACAAATATAATATTATTTGCTATAATATCAACAATCGCCCCTATTACCCGTAGTGGCAGTGTCGTATCTTAAAAATCGAAATGGGTAGGAAGGAGATGACATGGAACAGAAATTTTGTCTTTGCGCCACATCCGATGGCGCACCTGTTCCGGTCAGCGAACCCGGGGCAGGACAAAATTCCCATAACGAACGCCGGCTCTTTGACCGACCGATTATCAATCTGGCATACTCCCTTGATGAAAAAAGGCGCGTCTCGCTGGAGCATATAGTCGATGTTATGGTGAAAAAAATGTCCGAAAAAGGCCAAGGCCTTACCAATGGTGTTCCTTGGCGGTTGGAAGAAAAAAACCTCAATCGCTACCGCGTCCACGATTTTTACAAGATGTTTTGGTATAGCCCTTCTGGGGCGCCCAAACCCAAGCTTGGATTCAAAATTGAATTCACGCTTTACAAAAAAATCGGCGAAGGGATGCGCCACACTGCCAAAGTTACAATTTTTACCAAATGGCAAAAGGAACTGCAACCCCTTATGGACCAATTCCGCAAAGAAGCCGTTAAGCTAGACATTGACTGCACCTGGTCCTTACGCCGGCCGCCCCAAAGGCAGCCACTCCCACCCACCCTCAATAATATTCAAACATAAAAGCCCTGAGATTCTCAGGGCTATTTGTTTAGGTTAGTTTTTCCTCTACTCAAGTGGAGGATTTTTAATTAAAAAAGCAGGAATATTCCTGCTTATGATTTTTTGCTTTCTGTTGGGGGTATTATTGCGGAATTTGGTGCAGCTCCTCCTTGGAGTATTTTTGCAATAAGAGCAGTTGCTATGCTTGTGCTCTTGTCGGCGCCACTCTCTCCCCCATTGATGAGAATATCGGGGGTAATCTTAATATTGTTGGCAGCAATCGCCTTGATGATTTCTATGCTGGCAACAACCTCGGCTCCGCCCAAGGCTTTATTCTTCTTTTCAAGAGCCTCTGCCTCAGAAAGACCTTTTTGCTTGATGACTTCAGCTTCAGCTTTACCTCTAGCTTCGATGGCCTTTCCTTCAGCTTCTCCGATTCTTTCCTTGTATCCACCTTCACCCTCAGCTCTAAGCTTTTGAGCATCGGCAGCGTTACGACTGATTTCAATATCGATTTTCGATTTAGCAAGAGCCGCCTGCTGGTCCGCTTCTCCTTTGGACTTTTCTGTAGCAAGTCTGGCGTCTTCGGTTATCTTCTGCTGCTCAAGAGTCTTTTTCTGCTGGACTGCCAGTTCGGCATTTTTGAGAACATCAACAAGATCTTCTGGCGGGATAACATCTTGGATAAAAACGCCATAGCACTCAACTTTGAAGTCTTCAAGCTTCTGCTTAATGTGTTCTGTGGCTTCTTCTTGAACCTTCTGCCTTTCTTGGATAAATTGGATGGCCTGCATCCCCTGAAGCTTGTCGCGGAAGTAGTTTCCTACGGCCGGATGCAAGACTTCGGAGACAAGGTAGTCAATCTTCTCCACCATGACGATAACATATGGAGCCTTGGTGTCTGGAACATGGATCTGCACTTGCAGGTCAATGGAAAACTGGAAACCTTCCTTAGAGCGGGCATTGATTTGACTGAGCCTTTCATCGAGCTTGTGGGCCACAGAAGTCTCCTTGGCCCAGTTTAGCGTGATGATAGAAGTGGGCACAAGCTCTGTAGCATAGATGTGTGGGTTGATGAGGTATTTTCCCGGGCGCAAAGCCTCGTTCCAAATTCCTCTGTGGCCCGGCCTAACTATGAAACCGTGCTTGAATCCTTCGCCGGAAACATCCTCGGATGCCAAGCCAACACCTGCGCGCACAACCGCCACTTTTCCCTGCGGCACTACTAAACCACGGGCTTCTTCTACGCGCACCAAGAACGGATTGAAGTTATATTTGCCATAAGTTATGACATCATGCTGCAAACCTTGGCAACCGCCTGCATCGAAGAATTTCTGCATATCTTGGTAGCTGTTGTGCAAATTTACTTTGCTTTGGAAAAACAGCATGTTGATGATATCCAGCCCGAGTTTGCGGATTGATTCTTCATATTCCCTTTGAGCTTCGGGTATTTGTTTGATGTTGCGGACTTCTTCGTCGTATTCAAGCCTATCCTCGGGCGTCTGCTTACTTTTATCAAATTTGTCTCTTGCTGTCCTTAACTTTTGTCTTTTCGATTCCTCCCTCTCAATATTTTCTTTAGCGCCGAGCGCCTCCATATCAGCCTCGTATTTTTTCTTCGCCTCCTCGGTCCTCTTCGTCTCCGCATCTTGAATATCGGAAAATCCGCCAATGCGAGAAGCCGGAGTATTATCTGGGTTGGGCGGACCATCAAGGATGGTTACCAAACCAATAATATCAACATCTGAACCCTGCTGTGTCTTGATTTCAAGGGGCCGGTACTTCTGGTCCTCATACTGCCCAAAAGTTTCTTCTACTGATTCAGAGAATGGCATACCAAAAGTGCTGGTTGCGGTTTTCACCACAAAAGCAATCGGGTGCATGTAGTAGATGTGGCCTGGAGAGAGCACGGCTCTCTGAATGCCTTTTTGCCCGCCTTCACGCATAAATCTTCCCACGTCAGAGTAAATCTCCTCAGTGTCTCCTGCAATTTGGCGAGCCGTTCTCCAACCAACCGGAATATTTTCTCCAATTTGCGAGAAAACAACTCCAATTTCATCTTGGCCCACTTGGACAACCGGGAACAATTTCACGGTATAAAGCGGCCAAAACTTAAATCGCCAACCAGGCATCAAACAGCTTGCCTGCCAGCCGACCTCACCTTCGAGGGCAATAATCTGATCTCCCTTAAGTTTCCGGATGCCGAAGTTCTTCTTAACGGCTCCGATCATGTCTGCCGGAATGAAATGGAACGAGGCTTTGATAAAAAGCAAAACAATCAAAACCACAATCCCTATTCCAATACCAATCAACCAAGGCATCATTTCTGCAATTTCCACTAATAAACCTCCTTTTAAGTTGTAAATTTTTACCAACAAATGCTGGCAAGCGCTCAATTTTGAGCGCCCTATACTATACATTTTTTAATATTTTTGTCAATAATAACTGGCTTAAACCAAACATAAAAGCCCTGAGAATCTCAGGGCTATTTGTTTTTAGAAAAAGAGCCGCATTAGGCGGCTCAAATAGTGGAGGGAATTCTTTCCATACCGATTTTGACACAGGCCTCATCATACAAGCGACTGCCCACGGCGGCCGAACTGACCACATAATACCATTTCTGCAAATCGCTTTGGCACATTTCTTTGGCATGGCGCACGTATTCGTTTTCTGCCACGTCCAAACAAATTTTAGCATCGGTATACCCGGGCGTTCCCTGAGCGGCTTGGATTTTGCATTCCAGAAAATAATTATAGCCATTAATAAGCTCAGACAATGTTCCTTTGGCTGCGGGTAACCTGTCGGCCACTTCCTTGCGTTTGGCATCGCTGACAAAACGCATGGCATAGCCGACTTCTTCCAGCTCGCAGGCCTGCATAGCGACAAATTCGGCAAAATTTTTGTAGGCTTCCTCTGGTGCTTTGGAAAAATCCAAAATTTCAAAGGCGATTCTAGCAAGTGCAAATCGTGGGGCGCGCTTCTTGATGACCCAGCGAATAGCCGTCGCTAAACGGGCATTCTTGGGATTAGCAATGACTAAGTTATGTGCATAAATCGCCTCATTCAAACAACCCTTAACCTGCAAAGCCTTAAAGCACAAATCCTTAGCAAGCTCCTCGGGAATTTCCCCCTCGGAGGCATGCGCCACATCCATAATATTGGAGACTTTTTCTACCAGACTTTGGGCAATAATTTCGTCCCCGCTAACCAAGTCCCAGCCTAAAAGCCTTACAAGCTCCAAGGTTGGGGCGAAGTTTTTGGTTAGCCGGCAAGCTTTTTGCGCTGCATGTTTGGCCAAGATATCCATTTTTTGAACCTTGGCCAAGAAGCAGAGCAGGGTGATATCTTCGACATCCACATCTTCTAAAACCTTTGCCAACAACCATTTCCCTAAAGGGGAGTGCAGGCTGATATTGGATTTTAAGATGAGGTTGTAGCAAGTGCGCGCCAAATACACGATTCTTCCCCTAACCATCTTCTCCAGGTTGTCGTCAACATCGTCTTGCCAAATATAGCAAGCCAAGGCCCAATCAAGATCGCAGCTAGGATCAAAGGCTTCTCTGACCAATTCGCGAAGAGCAATAAGTCCGCCCTTATTGAGCAACATTTGTTTGCCCCGAGCAAAATTCAAAGTCATCGCTTGTTCCCTAAACTGCTTGGCCTTTTTGCATAGCCGGACCACAAATTGGCTCAGGGTATGCGAATCATTAGAAAAGCCAACTTCTGGCAAGCGCCGCTCCCAAAACGTTGCAAAGTCCAAACCCGCTTCCGGATCTCCCGGAAAAATACCCAATTCTGCCGCAATCGGGGCAGCAGCGGCCGGATCGAAAACAAATTTATTTGCTTTATCTGCCATTAAACTTTCCTCCTTTTTTCGATTGTTAATTTATTTAATTATACAATAAAATTGCCAGAAATCAAGGGTAACACTACTCCCCTTTTAGCCCCGAAAAACATTATTTTAATACTATAAAAGCCCTGAGATTCTCAGGGCCATGCTAATCTTGATAAAGATTTTTGACGAAGATGTAGGTTTCAATTTCGGAAGTGACAAGGCTGCGCAGGGAATTATTTTGCTTTGCAGCTTGGCGCGCTTTAGTGCTGGAACAATCCGTATCAAGCCAGATAATTTTGCGGTGAGGCGGACAGTCCTGCAAGCAGAAGCGATATCCCGGCCGCGGTATAACGACAAAATTCAAATTTTCCCAAAGCCAACAGCCCTCACTCCACTTTTTCTGAATTTCCGAGCAACCATCAGCGCCGCCCAGGATTAGGTCTCCGCCCACCACGTGCCAAATTTCGCCCAATCTTTCGTAATGCTTTTGCATTTCAAAAGTGGTTGTAAATTTGTCGTGTTGGATATCAAAAAAATCTATAGTGATATTGGGATGCAGGTTGTAGAAATTCAAATCACACATAGCCATGCGCTCCAAAGCCATCCTCATAGCGTGCGGTTTGCCTTTATCTGATCTCTGCCCGCAAGGAACGATAAAAACATGATCGAATTCGCTGGCCAGTTTTTGGGCCGCCCGGCGGTGTGAAAGCGTTGGCGGGTCAAAGCTACCGCCGAAAATTGCAATCTTTTTAGCCGTTACCGACATACTTTCCTCCTCCCTTACCCGGATCCACTTGCTTATCGAACCATTGAGCCAATTCACCGTTGTCCATTGGCAGCAAGTAACTGCTAGCCCTGAGCACCAATACCAAAGTCATGCTGAATAAGCCCAAAGACTCTCGGTCTAGAAATCTGGTGACTATGCTTTCAAATACATTAGACCAGAGAGCGTTACTTAATTTAATCGTTTCGCGAACATACTCCAAAGATTTTTCCGCAGTTTCAACCCAACACTTACCAAAACTTTCCTTGGAGGCATTTGGCAAAACTTTTCCGGCCTGAAACATCTGAATATCCCTTCTTTTAATTTTGGGAAACAAGCCATATGCGTGGTAGATCGGGCTGAGAGCTACACAGAAAAAACGGAAGAGGTCGGCAACGATAACCGAAGAATTATTTTTAGCTTCAGAATATGGCATCACATTGGAGAGCGCCGTCGTAAAACCATCGTCGTAAAGTTCAATCGCCTCGATGATTTCCTTCGCCGTCACTGGATCATATTTGCACATAGCCAAATACCATTCCTGCTTTTCCAATATTTCAACATTCCCATTGCCCTCTAGCCTATCTTGTTCGGCGAGCATGGCTTGGACGTCCGCATCACTAATCGAAAGTTTTTCCCTCTCCATCATTTAACCTCCTTTATGTAGTTTTTAATTTACCTATATTATAGCATATATTCTATAAAAATCAATACAACAAAGGGCCGCACTTGCGTGCAGCCCGACCCCTAAGGGTATTACTTTTCCGGGAAATAGAATGTTCCCAACTGGCCTAAGACAATGAAGGATTCATAAGCACTGGTTTGATAAAGCGTTATCCTTACCCTAAAACCTTCGCCGCGGTATGCCCCAGGATCTCCGGTAAGCACCCATGGCCCAAGCTTCGTGGTATTGCCAGCTTCACACTCTGCATACTGTTGCCACTTCCCGTCCTTTTGCTCTTCATAGGAGAGCTTGGCAAAAAGCCAACCGGAATCGGGAATCTGTTTAACCTTTAAGGTAAAACAGACATTGAGCTTTTGCGCAGTATATCCGGACATATCGGAAACATACATTGCGTAATCATTTTCCAATACGACCCTTTCTTGGTTGCAGAAATAGGCAACGCTCAGAAGGGCAAGAGCAACAACGATTCCAGCAACCAGTAAGATATTATTTTTCTTCACTTCTTCTTCCTCCTTATTTAACTGTTAATACTTATATTATAGCACATTTTTTACAAAAAATCAATGCACGAAGTTGCTAATAAAATCAAGCCTTTTAGGCTTAGATTCCATTAACACCCGCGGTTTTAGCAAAAAATTGCATTTAATATCTCTATAAAAAGCGCCTACCTATCGTCAGGCAGGCACTTAAGATTGCATTTCAGAAAATGTCACTTTTTCTCTAGCCAATACATGATAACGTCAATCGGCACACTATAGCCGTCACGGCAGGCGGCTATTTGCCCGCAGCGTTCAGAATCCAAATATTGGCGGCGGGTCACAGCATTACCGCGGCTGCAACTTGAATCGGCAATCAAAATCAAATCATCATCACTGGATTTTTTGTTCGGATCCCGATAAATGACATCGCGCAACAAAAAGAAATGTTGGCCCGCTCCCCAACTGCGGCAACAGCGCACTGAGGCGGGTATCCCCTTGCTTAAAGCGCGGCGATACACCTCGTCAAGTAATTGCGAACGAGATTCCTCGCTGTCACCAGAGGGCAAAATGCTGACTGCCTGCAAATTCGTTTTACGGCCAAAGGGCAGCGAATTATCGATTTCAGTTAACTGATCATTAATTAGCTTCAAATTACCGATTGTGCCATTGCAACCACTTCCCCCATTAAGGACAAAAGAAGCTTTGGACCAGCTCATGCCCTTATAAATATTTCTATCAAACATGTAACTGCGAACAGCATTGTCAGAGTCATACCAATGCCTGAGCATATTGGCCATGGTCATCATCGGGCAATCCCCATCAGCAGCAGCGCCGCATTTATCCGGCTCGCGCAAGAAAACATCATAATATTTGCCGTTGGGTATGCAATCCCCGCCATCGTAGCCGCAAACTTGCCTGTAAATCGTGCTGGGATAGCCGTTGTGTGAAAAATTCGGCCAAGAACCCATGGAAACGCGCTTCCAATAATTTTCAAAATGCACCGAAACCATGAATTTGCATCGCGGCGGAATTTGGCGCAAGGTATCGACAAAAGAGATAGTTTGCGTTTCCTCGTCAAAGACGGGATTAGTCAGTTTAATATTCATCGACTGGCCGCAAAGCGGGTCGTTAGCTCTTTCTGCCGCTGTCGCTACATGATAAAAAGTCGCCTCGGCGGTTTTGCCGTTCTTAGTCCAAGTATTGGAAGCGGGCTTGAAAAGCACTTCCACATTATAATTAACATAACCGCTGCTCGGCGATGTTTCTTTAAGCCGAACATTAATTGTTCCGGCGCTCGAGCCGGCCCCAAGGTTGGGAAATTGGAAAGTAAACCCGGAAAGCTCCGCGCTCACACCGGAAGAATTTTTGACCTTAGCAGAAACAGAAACAATATCATCAGGCTTGATGAACTTGAAGTTTTCTGATTGGCGGAATTCATTGCGCTGCGGGATTACCATTTCCAAAGTTCGCCCCGAGATATCGACCTCTTTTTGGATATGGAAAGTCTCGGATACAACTTTGGGCTTGGCCCGCTTGACCACATAACTAAGATCAATAAATAATTTTTTCCCTTTGTCTCCGGTTTTTTTCAGATCAAAAATAGCCTTGGCGAATAGTTCGCTATTGATAATGGTTAAACTTTTTTCCGGATCAAACTCGCCCAAAGAAACCCGCGGCCCGCTAGCCAAAACCAGAAAACGCCAACCATTGCCAGGGGCAAAATAGCTCCCCCTCATCCCCAAGGCGATGGGCTCAGCAGCCAGATAAGCGCAATAAGCCTGCCCGCCATCCAAATTCAAATTCGTGAAAGTAATTTTCTCCTCGCCACTAAATGCGGGGTCTTTATATTCCCTTTTCGCCTCCAAAACCAGGCCTTGCGCCGTAGTCTCCTCGGGGCAAGCTCCATCAACGGGAATTAATTTTAACTTATAGCGGATTTTATTGTTTCCACCCAAAGTCACAATATTAAATGTTGCCTGCCCGGAGCCATCACCATCGAAATACTTAAAAGACGACTTAGCTCCGTTAATTTGCGGAGGCAAAGCTAAAGTCTTAAACTCGTCTTGATTAAGCGAATTAAGAGTGGATTTCTGGTTACCCAATCTAACGCCGACAATCGCGCGAGCTGTATAATTCGTATTAACGCACAAAGAATTAAGCGGCACGCTTACCGGATTATCAGATTCTAAATTTAATTCTTTCCCCGAAAGAGAATTACTTCCGCTGAGCTTACAGCCCTTTTCCGTAGCGACCGACCCGCTTAAAGCGCCGTAGCTAACCGTAATTTTATCTACTTTATAGCCCCTCTGAACGGCAAGATAACTTGTATCAACCCAAACATGCGCCTGGGCCGATCTTTCTTTTACTGGATCAGCCGGATACATGCGCACATATTTATCAGACAAATAGGTCGAGGCAAACTTTGGGGCCGAATATTTTGTCCCTGCCTTATTAACGGATATCAGTTGATAGCAATAATAGTTGCTCGCCTCCAAATTATCAAAATCCCAAGCCAAATCCTGCTTGATTAAGGAAGTCGGGAAAACTTTCCCCTTTATGACTTTAACCCGATAGCGGCCTTTTTTATCCCGAAGTTCAATATTGCAATCCGGTGTGCCGTCAAGAGCAAAAACATCACTTTCGTAAAGCAAGGCATAAATTTGGCCTTTGCCATCACCGCCATTATCCTTGAGCTGACCTTCGATTTTAAGTTTATTTGTCCCGATTCGCTGCCCGAATTTTTCCTCACGCTCGACAACATCATAAAGCTGCAAATTGGCCGCCTCGTAATCCTGCGTTAAAATCGGCGCAAAAGCGCTCGAAAAAGTCTTGTTCAAAAAATTTCGTATCCGGGCCTGCGCGCAGTAGCCAGAGCCGCTCTTTAGCCCGGAAAGCGCATACTTAAAAGTATCGCCCTGCTTTAATCCTTGCACCGTGCCCAAAGACAGCCGCACATCATAGCGGGCCAATAAATCCTTATACTCTTTGGACTTTTCATTTTTTCCAGCGGCTTTGAGCTTGGCCATGGCGCTTTCGATTTCTTGGGCGACCGACTGGCAAGTTTGATATGCCGTACTGGCGGCAATGTCGAGCTTTCTGTCAGGCTTAAAAACCCAAAACCAACCATAGGCCCCATCCTCAACTGCGGAAACTTTAGCTTCCAATATCGCCGTTTCGTATCCGGCGAGATGATTTTGGACAATCTCCACCGGGCTGGCAATCTCGAAACATTTTTGGCCGGCCAAATCAATTAAAGTTTCACCTGTAGAATTATTTTTAACCGCGGCCGCATAGCAATAGCTCTGCGCCAAACCCATACCGCTTTGGCCAAAAAATGAACCTTGGAAAAAGCCATCATTGCGGGCGGCAACCAGATATTGGGTAGTTTTTTCCATGCCCTTGCCGATCTTTTTGGTAAGCACAGCGCTTTTCTGGGCTGTTTTTTCACTAAATTCCTCACCCTGTTTCCAATAATACACCCAATAGCTGACATCCATGCCATACTGGCTCTGGCTAAAGCTCCCCCAAGAGGCCTTAAATCTTATCGGACTGGGAAAATTGTCATAAGAATAGCCACCGGTCGACAAAGTCGGCGTAGCGGGCTTAAGGGGGGTTGGGGGTGTTTCTTTTTTACCACCCGCTTCGCTTGGCGGGCCCACAATAGGTTTGGTTTTTGGCAAATTAGGCCAAGAACCTTCCTGCCCGATACAAATTTCTTTGCCGTAGCTGACTCCCGCCTTATTAATCGCCGCTGCTCTGTAACAATAATCGCCCTGCTTTTTGGCCGCACTATACCCTGAAATTTTTTGCCCGACTTTAGCGTCAAAGGCGCCAACCTGTTCCAATTTGGCACCGGAGTATCTGGCGCGCACCTCAAACCAAACACGTCCCGGTGCAGATTCCCCCGCTTCTTGATTGGCTCGATCTTTAGCGCTACCAAACCCGCTAAATTTTAAGATGGCCGAAATTTCATCTTTGGCCGCTCCTTTATTATTGCCATAATCAAAAGGTTGCGTTTCCACTTTCGGAAAATAATAAATATTATTGCCGCAAATCCGCCCGCCATACCATTTGCCCGCCGAATTGGTAGCCACTAAACCATAGCAATAGCCCTTGGGCAAAGAAAAATCACTGACCGATATCTCCACTGGGCCCATAGTATATTTTTGGGCCGTGGCAATGGTTAAAATATCATCAAAAAAGGCCGCGCCCGCATAACCCGCTTGGCCTTTGGGATATTTATTGGGGCTGGCTTTCACCTCGGCATTCAAAAATTTGCCAAGTTCAATCTCTGGAAAAATCTGCACTGCAATTTTCGTTTCAGCTGCGCCACCCGAACGCTGCAAATTGCCCCTGAAAATAATACTATTGGCAGAAATGCTGGCAAAGTCAGTTTCAATTCTCGGGCCGCTGACTTTGGGCGGGTTTTCGCAAACCAATAATGGCCGCGTTACTGACTGCGCGTAAACTCTTCCATCTTTGTCCAGTAAAGTAAATTGAAAGCGGCAAAAACAATCGCCCCGGCTCAAATTCGTCCGAAACTTTGGCCAAACAAATTCTACAACAGAACTTTTGGCCGCTATTTTACCGGCATCCCGAAATTTGTCCTGAGTCAAACCGTCCAAATCCTTGGCGCAGGCAATTTTAGTATTCAAATTCGTGATCTCATCATAGGCTTGCCAACTGAGCGAAGGCTGGGCGGAATTATAAATAGAAAACAATAAATAATCACCCTTCGCGGGTAATTTGGCAAAATAAATATTTTGTTCCTCGGAGATATTGAAAGAATCGGCCGTATCCGTATAGCCGGCGCGCTCTATGGTATGAACTTCGCTGCGGAAACTTTTGGCTTTTACGGCCGGATCAGCTTGGGCGGCATTCTCATAGGCACCAATAAAAAGAGAATTGATGATCAACGGGCAAGGCCTGGCCACCCCCGAAGAAATGCAGTATTTGCTGGCTTCCATGGCAGAGGCGCTGCCAATGCTAAATATGAACAAAAATGTAAAAACCAAAAAATAGAAAAATCTTTCGGACATATTCTTAGCTAATAATAGCAAAAAACCCCGGCCAAAAGTAGCAAGGGTTGTGAATAGTTATTGCGCATCCAATATTTTTTTTAAGACATCTCTGGCCACATCGGGCTTAGCCCTTCCCTTCATTTCTTTCATTACACCGCCCACCAAGAACATAATGGCATTCTCTTTGCCTTTTTTATAATCGGCCACGGATTTCGGATTTTCTTGGATAACTTTTTGCGCCACTTGGGCTATGGCCTGCGCATCGTCAATCTGGGTAAGGCCAAGGTCTTGGATAAGGTGGCCCGGATCAGCGCCCGTGGCAAACATTTTCGCCAAAACAACTTTGGCACTCGCGCTGTTTACCTCCCCGGCATTAACCTTGGCAATAAATTCCGCAAAATTTTCCGGAGTAATCGGCCATTTATTATCGTCTTTTTGAGTAGCCCACATCAAAGCCAAATAATCGTTTATCAGATAATTGCTGGCTAATTTTGCCAGTTTTTTGAAATCCCCCTTAGTTTTTTCTGCCTTGGCCGCTTCGCCCAATTCGGTGCAAATTTTTTCATAATAATCGGCTAGTTCCCGATTATTGACTAAAACCTCCACAGATTTGAGATCAAGCTCGAATTCTCGTGCAAAACGGGCGCGCTTATCCCATGGCAATTCAGGAATTTCGTGTTTCAAAGAATCTATATCCCATTTGGAAAAATCCAAAACCGGAATATCAGGCTCGGGAAAATACCGATAATCACTAGAACCTTCTTTGCTTCTTTGCGCAACTGTAATGCCTTTGACCGCGTCAAAACCGCGCGTTTCCTGCGTAATTTTTTCATTGGCCATAATCGCCTTTACCTGCCGATCGATTTCGTAATTAATGGCCCGCTCAGCATTGGCAAAACTGTTAATATTTTTTACCTCAACCTTGGTGCCAAATATTTCACTATCCGAAATGGAGATATTAACCTCGAGGCGCAACTGCCCTTTTTCCATATCCCCATCGCAGACATTAAGGTAACGCAGTAAAAGCTGCAATTCTTGCCCGAATTTTTTAGCTTCCTCGCCAGAAGTAATATCAGGCTCGGTTACCAGTTCCAATAAAGGCACACCGGCCCGATTATAATCAACTAAAGTTTGGCCGTTTTGGTGGAAATTTTTAGCTGCATCCTCTTCTAAATGTATTCTTTTTATCCTGATTTTTTTCTCTCCGATTATTAAAAACCCATTTTCGCAAATCGGCAAATCGAATTGGGAAATTTGGTAACCCTTGGGCAGATCCGGATAAAAATAATTTTTGCGGTCAAATTTGGAATTTTTGGCAATGGAGCAATTAAGCGCGATACCGGTTTTGATAACCTCTTTTATCGCTTCTTCATTGGGCACGGGAAGCACTCCGGGTTGTCCGGTGCAAACAGGACAAATATTTTTGTTGGGCTCGATTTGGTGCGTACAATTAGCACACGAACAAAACATTTTGCTTTGCGTTTTAAGCTCGGCATGTATCTCCAAACCAATTGTGGGGCGAAAGGCGCGCTCGGCCATATATTTATTGCCTTCAGGATAACAGGAAATTGTAAGCCTTTCAAACCGTTGCTATACTGAGTTTGAACCTATGAAACCTATAAAAATACTGTTTCTTACCTTAGCCGCCTGCCTCTTTTGGCTTTCCTCAGCTAAGGCCAATGAAATCAGCGCCTTTCACTCGGAGATAACCATCAATAGAGATGCTTCCATTTCCATTGAGGAAAAAATCGAAGCTAATGTCACTGATGGCCCATTGCACGGCATCTACCGGTTTATTCCAGTCAAATACCATACTAAAAACGGCAAAGATTTTTCCTTACCGATCCAAAACTTTCAGGTAGTGGACGCTTTTGGCCAACCCCTGCCGTTCAAAAAAACCGCCCAGGGCGATTATTGGAAATTCCGCATCGGCGACCCGAATAATACTTTTAGCGGGAAAAAATTATTTATTATTTCCTACAATATTGCCGCTGCCATAAATTATTTTGATAATTTTGACGAATTATATTGGAATATCACGGGCAATAATTGGGATTGGCCAATAAGCAACCCCAGCGCCACAGTTTTTTTACCAAGCGGCCTAACTCCGGAGAAACTGCAAATAGCCTGCTATCAGGGCCCGCCCGGCAGCCAGGGTGGTTGCCAAAGCCGATATAATCCGGAAAATAATTCCGTTTCATTTCAAGGAAATCCGGTTTTACAACCGGGCGAAGGTTTAACTGTTGCCGTCGGCTTTGATAAAGGCTTAGTAGAGGTTAAAGAAAGAAAATATACTCCTCTGGCTTCCCGAGATACCATTTGGCTCCTTGTAGCTTTGGGGGCGATATTTTTTGCTTTCACTATCTGGCATTTTTGGGAAAACGGGCGCGACCCTAAAGATAATAAGCCTATCGTGGCGCAATACGAGCCTTTGCCGAATTTAACACCTATGGATGGCGGTGCTATTTATAATAATTATCATTTTGCCAGCGCGTCTTTGAGTGGACAGATAATTTGGTTGGCGGTAAATGGATTTATTCGATTGGTAAAAAAAGAAAAAGAAGGTTTTTGGGGCATGAAATCCGCCGATTACATTTTTGAAGACTTAAATAAAGATAGTGCTTCCCTGCCCGAGCCGGACAGAAAAATTTTAAGTGTTGTAGCGGGGAAAAGCCTTGCCTATTTCAAGGGTGAAGAGGCAAAAATGTTTACATCACGCGAACCCTTGCGCCGCGATATTAAAGATCTGATGGATGTTCCCTTGGACTTTTTTAGGTCGCAAGGTTATGCTCAAAACCAACGAACATTAGGCGGATATTTTGCCTACATAGCGAGCAGCGCCATCATCATAATTGGCTTTTTTATGCTGTATAGTGAAACTAATTTTCCTTTGGCATTATTTTTATTATTAATGGGAATGTATTGGCTGCCGCTTAACTTGTGTTATTCAAAACAAACGCTTCTGGGCAGCCAAACAAAAAATCACCTTAAGGGGCTCAAACTTTATTTGGGAGTTGCCGAAAAGGATCGCCTCGAATTTCATAATGCGCCAGAAAAAACCCCTGAGCTTTTCGATAAACTCTTGCCCTGGGCTATTATGCTTGGCGTAGAAAAAAAATGGCAGGCGCAATTCCAAGATATCCAAATGCCCCCACGCCCTTGGTATGTAGGCTCCAATGTCGGCGACAATTTAGCCCTCGGGGCTTTGATGAGCGATATTAACTCCCTAAGCCACGACTTAAATAGCGGTTTTACCAATAGCACCTCTGCCTCGGGTGGCGGAGGCTCGGCAGGCGGTGGTGGCGGCGGCGGAGGTGGTGGAGGTTGGTAAAAATAAAAAGCCCCCGGCGGGGCTTTTTATTTCTTCTTTTTCTCCAAGACTTTGCGTTCTTTTTTCAGGTTACGGTTATTTGCCCGATGCTCGGAAAACTTTTCACCATAGCGCGCTTTAAGCTTGGCAATGTTGGCTTGCCAAACATCTTCAAAATCTAAATCAAGCGCATCGCAAGCAATGGCTAAAAACCAAAAAATATCTCCCATTTCTTCTTTCAAATGGATTTTGTCTAATTCCCGGCCATAAAAAATATGAGCTTTAAGAGGGCTCAAAAGTTCGCCGGCCTCGCTGGCCACTCCCATTAAGCCGTGCAAAAGCCTAGCGGTTTTTTCATCAACCCTTTTGACCGGCGGATTATAGTCTTTGGTTTCAGTGACTTTGGCCAATTCGATATAATCTTTTGAATTCATATTTTTATCTTTTGAAATTTTTTGCGTAGAGCAATCACCTTTTTGCCGACTGCCTTGGCCGGTTTCTTTTTAATAAGCAGTTCTTGGAATAATTTGGCAATAAGCTTCATTTCCTTTTCCTTCATGCCAAAGCGCGTCATCTCCTGCACGCCCAAACGCAAGCCGCCAGGATTCAGGGCACTTTCGTCCCCGGGTATCATATTTTTGTTGCAAATAATATTGGCGTCTTCAAGTAACTGGGCGCAGGCAGCACCGCCACCTTGTTTACCAACGTCTAAAAGAACTTGGTGTGTGTGCGTAAAACCCTTGTCTTTGTATAAAACAATAAATCCCAGCTTGTCAAGTTCAAGAGCTAAGGCTTTAGAATTTTTCAAAATCTGCTCGCCGTATTTTTTCCCATTTTTTTCGAATTCCTTAAAAGCCACATACAAAGCCGGAATGTGGTGTAGATGATGCGATGATAAAATTCCGGGAAAAACCTTGCGCTGAACATTTTTTTGTTCTTCCTCACTTAGGTTGCCGATTATTATGCCTCCTTGGGGCCCGGGAAAAGTTTTGTGCGTGCTTGCCACCAAAACATCGGCACCCAGGCTTAGCGGATTTTGGAATACTCCGGCAAAAATCAACCCAAAAACATGCGCGCCATCATAGACAATTTTTGTGCCAATGCGCTTGCACATTTCGGCCAATTCTTTTACGGGTTGTTCAAGTAAAATAACCGAGCCTCCCAAAATCAAACCCGCGGGCCTAATTTTTTCAATCCGGTTGCGCGAAGCAAAAACATTTATAGTCCCATCTGGATTCATGGGCAAATGCTCAACATTAAGGCCGGAAAGCCCGGCGGCGCCGATCTTTTCATGGCTAATATGCGAACCACCGGCTAAGCCAAGCGTAAAAACAGTATCGCCACGCTTAAATAAACCCGAAAAGGCTGCCAAATTAGCTACCGCCCCGGAAACCGGGCGCACTTCGACAAAATTGGCATTAAATTTCTTTTTGAAAGCCTCAATGCAAATATTTTCCATCTCATCAAAATATTTGAGGCCCTGATAAAAGCGGCGGCCGGGCAACCCTTCGGCGTAGCGGCCAGCTAAATCATTGCCGTAAGCCTTTTTAACCGCTTCTGACATTACATTTTCCGA
This sequence comes from Minisyncoccota bacterium, assembly GCA_041651395.1. GTDB lineage: Bacteria > Patescibacteriota > Minisyncoccia > Minisyncoccales > JAGOPM01 > JBAZJI01. Next base: position 316,037 of record JBAZJI010000001.1, on the reverse strand, counting down.
AGCAATCAAATTTAGGCAGCTGTTGCGCCAAGCCGTATGCTCTTTTAATAGTTTTTCCATTTTCTTCATACTTGCGGCTTTTCGATATGCGCCTCTAGCGCATTTTCATCTATTACAAAGTCATCAAAAATAACCGGTATTCTTTGCTTTACATCTTTTAACAAATTAACCATAGCGTGCCTGATCTCCCAGTGCGCTTTCTTATCGCAGCGAAGCTTAAAAACGTGCCGCCACTCACGCAAATTGGCCGTCATAACTATTTGGGATTCGATGCCAGTGGGCAATAATTGGCGCGCATCCTCGGGCAACCAGCCAGCAAGGCGCAAACCCCGATACATTTGTTCATTAAGCTGTACCCAATCTTTAGCTGAAAGTTTCAAAACCGCTTTGACCGGCGCCTCGCCGATAATTATCTCTACTAATTTTTCATTTTCGTCTTTATGCGGAGGCAAAACAACGCGAAATTCTTTCTCATCCACGTAGCGCGTGCTTTCTTGCGTAAAAGAAGCAACGCGATGGCGCACGAGCTCGTGGGTCATACCCCGTGAATATCCGGAAAACTCCACGCTCATGGAACTATGCTCCAGGACACTCTCATGGCCCAAGCGCCTAATCATTTCGCAAAATTTCTCCGCCGTACCCTCGCCGATTTTATCCCGACTCTGGTAGGCAGTACGCCCAGCCTCCTCCACTAACCGTAAAGGATTTTCCCCGTTGAAGCCGGCCATTATTGCGAGAATTTTATGCCTACCGGCACTCTTTAATATTTCCGCCATAAAAATTATTTATTTATTATAAATCTTATTTCCTCGTGTATTTCTTCAATACTCCTCTCTCCATCTATTACCTGCAGCTGCGGGAAGCGCCTTACTACTTCTTCATATTGCTGCCAAGTTTTGGCCAACTTTTCTTCCACTTCAAAAAATTTTACCCCCTCATTGCGTTTAACCACGCGCTGCATACAAATTTTTGGGCTCACCATCAGCAAAAATGTGAAATCGGGCATTAAAAAATCCTTATTCAGAGATATTAAATAGTCCATACTATTGCCATGCGCTGCACCAAAAGCAAAAGAAGAAAAACAATACCGGTCACAGATGACCAGTTTACCGCTTTTAAGTGCCGGAATAATCTCCCTCTCTAGATGCTCGCGACGATCTTGGGCAAAAAGCTCCTGTAAGGGTTTAGCCTCCATCTTTACTTTTTTATCCAACACATCCCTAAGGCTTTGCGCCACGCTAGAAGGAAACTGGCCATCCAATTGGGTGGGCTCTTTTGTCAGTAAAACCTCTCGGCCTTGTGAAGCAAAATATTGGCCCAAAAGCCGAGCCTGCGTGGTCTGACCGCTGCCATCTAAACCTTCAAAAACAATAAATTTGCCGCCAAATGTATTAGAAATCATAAAATATCCGATAGCTAAGGCCAAAATGATAAGTGGCAAACCCTAGCATTTCACCTTAAAACAGCGCATTGCGCTTTTTAACTGGTCTTTGAGCTCGGCAAGACTGCCATTGTTAGCGATGATAAAATCCGCCTTCTGGCCAATTTCTAAAATTGAACGCTCCGTGGAAGCCGAATCCATTTCCAAAAACTTTTCAAACGAGGAGTTATCGTCCTTTTTTTCTTTACGGCTGCGCACCCGCTGCCAACGCGTCTTGGCATCAGCCTTGATATAAACGAGCTTGCCTCCGAGCTTTTTTAAGAGTTGGCGCTCGCTCTCATAACGAATACCATTTAGAATAATCAGCCCGCCCTTCAAGCTCTTGATTTTACGTTCAATGGAGCGTGCCAAAATATCTTCCCCAAAATGCTCGCGCAAAACCCGGCCCAACCACTGCTGATCTTCTTTTTTTATTTCGTTGGTAAAAATATTGAGCGCCTCGGTCAGTGGCGTGGAAAAACGCAAGAAAATCGCTTTCTTATTTATTTTTTTTAGCTGCTCACAGAGAGCGTCTTTGCCCGCGCCCGTCTGCCCGGTAATACCTATAACTTTCGCTTTCATTATATTTTTAGATTTTCTTTATGATTTTGCTCTGCCCCATATTGGTGCTCATCATCAACAATATCTTTTTGGCGCCAATCATTTACCCAATCTTCCACCGAAAATACTTTTATTTTGCCTTCCGAAGTGGTGCAAACTACGCGCTGCAAGCCGGAATTGATAATCATCTTTTTGCAGATAAAACAAGGAAAGCTATCAACTGTTTGACCGGTTTTGGCCGACCGGATAGAAATGAACATGTCCCCGCCCAAGAGCGAAACCCCTGCTCGGGCAGCATTAATTATGGCATTCTGCTCGGCATGCACGCTCCGGCAAATTTCGTAACGGGTACCATGCGGAATCTGCAATAAGTCGCGCACGCAGTTTCCACGCTCAAAGCAATCTTTGGACTTGCGCGGAGCGCCAATATAGCCAGTGGCTACAATTTGGTCGTCCCGAACAATTATCGCCCCGCCATGAGAACGATAGCAGGTAGAGCGTTTCCCAACCTGATCGGCGATATTTAGATAATACTCGTCCTTTGTGGGGCGAGCAGGTTTGTTATCTTGCATACACGTGCCGTTATTCTAGCAAGCCAATGACCTTAAACCAACAGGCAAGTTATCCACACACGCAAAATAAAATATATAAAATTTCTGTCAATTTTGCACACAAAAACCCGCCTTGCGGCGGGCTTCGAGTTTAGCGAGTATTATTTATCAATGACTTCCAGTCCCATGGCTTTGGCAGTAGCAGCAATGGTCTTTTTGGCAGATTCCAGATTATCAGTATTCATATCCACCATCTTGCGCTTAGCTACTTCCTCAATTTGCTTCATGGTTATCTTGCCCACTTTGCGCTTATTGGGCTCACCGGATCCTTTCTCTAAGCCGATGGCTTTCTTAATCAGCTGGGAAGAAATGGGCTGTTTGAGTTTGAATTCGTAGGTGCGGTCTTCAAAAACCGTAATTTCAACCGGGATTTTGTATCCCATCTGCGGGCGGGTAGCATCATTAAACTTCTTGCAGAAGTCAGCAATGTTAATACCGTGTTGTGCCAAAGTCGGACCGATTGGAGGTGCGGGGTTGGCGGCGCCAGCGTTGATAGCAAGCTTTACAATTGATTTTATTTTCTTAGCCATATTATTTCTCTTTCAATTTCACTAAATTATAATTTCTTGACCTGTAAGGTATCCAATTCCACTGGGGTATCGCGGCCAAACATATTAACTAACACTTTTATCTTGCCGTGTTCGTTGTCGATCTCGCAAATCTTGCCGTCATAATCCTTAAATATTCCGTCGACAATTTTAACCCTTTCATTAAGCTCAAAATCGATGTTAAATTCCGGATTCTCTCCGCCCATTCTCTTTTTGAGAATTTCAATTTCTTGCGGACTCACCGGAATAGGCGTAGTGGAGCTGCCGACAAACCCAGTAACATTAGGCGTATTGCGCACCACGTACCAAGAATCGTCAGTTACCATCATTTCTACGAGCACATAGCCGGGATATATCTTTTCCTCCACAACTTTGCGCTTTCCATTCTTAATTTTCACCTTCTTTTCGTGCGGGACCAAAACATTAAAAATTTTATCCTGCATGCCGAGGTTTTCAACCCTCTGCAAAAGTGATTTGGCAACAGCCTCTTCATAGCCAGCATAGGTATGGATTACAAACCAATTTCTGCCTTGTTGAAGCTCTTGTTTTGCCATATTTTTAATGGATTATAAATTTTTGGATTGCAAAGCGAAACAAAGCATCCAAGCCACCTAAAACGGCCGCGAATGCAAACGCAAAAACCAAGACCACGACAGTGTCCTTGATTATTTCCGAACGGGTGGGCCAAGTCACTTTTTTGACCTCGGCTTTAACATCGGAAAAATACGCTTTCAAACTTTCCCAAAAACCTTTCTTTTCCATATCTTAAAAAAGCCCGCAGGCTCTTGCTAAATAATAGCCAATATTGCCATATTTGTCAATAACGCCAAAACCACAGTATTATCAAGGCCGCTGGAAGTTATACTGCCCAAAACACCTTGATTTTCTTAGAATCTCCGCCCATTGATTTTTAGACAATTTTATGCTATAATATATATGTAATCAAAAAGCGATTACCCCAATTTCCAGAAGGATTTTGGACTTAAAAATTCCATAGGAGGAATGATATGAATTATTTTAGAACAGTTGTTGCTTTTGTGTTCGGCGCCATTGCTGGCATTTCCGTTTTCAAAGGACTTGGATACGCAATTCTTGGAAAGTGGATAGATGTTGCATTCTCCGGCCTCGCCTTCATCATTGTATTGGCTATTGGTTTCTGGATTCTGAGCAAATATGCTAAGACTTTCAGAAAGCTCCATCTTCTATTCCAATTCAAAATGATCATCAGAAAAAATGCCAGGATACAGTTCGCACACTAAGAAAGGAGAAGGCTAGAATGAAAGGAAAATGGTATTTGGTATTTTATCACTTTGGCTATTTCAAGAAACAAACAACATTCCAACACCTTGAGCTCAAAGCACAAAATAAAAATGATGCGCTGATCGAAGCCAAGAGAATATACGAAGACGAAAAATCGATAAGTCCCCTTGCCAAAGATTTTCACAAGCCAGAAGTCCACTATATCATCCCTCTTGAGTGAGGATATTCACCAAACAACACAAAGCCCCGAAGCAATTCGGGGCTCTATTTTTATAAAAAAATCCCGATTGCTCGGGATTTTTCCTTAAATATCCAAATTCTTAACGTATTGCGCTTGGGTTTGGATAAAGCGCTTGCGGCTGGGCACATCCTCCCCCATCAGAACATCAAATATCTTATCCGCCTCCATGGCATCATCAATGGTTACTTGCAACATAGAGCGGGTAGCCGGATCCATGGTTGTTTCCCACAATTGCTCAGGGTTCATTTCTCCCAAACCTTTATAACGCTGGATAGAAATTCCCTTCTCATTTTCCAATTTCTTTAGCTTCTGCTCCTTTTCTATATCCGAGTAAGCATACTCGGCAATTCGGGCATTAGAAATTTTATACAGGGGCGGCTGGGCAATATAAATATACCCGGCTTCTATCAGTTGCGGGAAATGCCTAAAGAACAATGTCAAAAGCAAAGTTCTGATATGCGCACCGTCCACGTCGGCATCGGTCATGATGACAATTTTGTGGTAGCGCAATTTTTCAATATTAAAATCTTGGCCAATAGAAGTCCCTAAAGCCAAAACCAAAGACTTTACTTCGCGCGAATCAAGCATTTTATCCAAGCGCATTTTTTCCACATTCATAATCTTTCCGCGCAAAGGAAGGACGGCTTGGAATTTGCGATCGCGCCCCATTTTCGCCGAGCCACCGGCTGAATCTCCCTCCACGATATACAGCTCAGATTCCGAAGCGTCACGGCTCGAACAGTCGGTAAGCTTACCGGGAAGCGAAAGCCCTTCCAGAACTCCCTTGCGCAAAACCGTTTCCCGCGCTGCCTTAGCTGCCTTGCGGGCGCGCACCGCCAGTAAACAATTATCGATAATTGAGCCGGCATCACTGGGATTGCGCTCTAAGAAATCGGCTAGAGCCTCGGAAACCACTTGCTCCACCGCGGTCTTGGCCTCCACGTTTCCTAATTTGGCTTTGGTTTGGCCTTCGAATTGCGGGGTTTTAATTTTAATGGAAACGACACCATTAAAACCTTCACGTACATCGTCCCCGGTCAGATTATCTTCATTTTCCTTCAGATAACCATTTTTACGTGCGTAATCATTCAGGCAACGTGTCAATGCGCCACGCATACCCGCCAAATGTGTGCCGCCCTCCCCAGTATGAATATTATTGGCAAAGGAAATTTCAAACGGCTCACGGTTCTGTGTATATTGCAAAGCCACCTCTACTTCAATATCATTTTTTACGCCTTTGGCATAAAATGGCTCTTTTTGCAAAATCTCTTCGCCGCGGGTGATATGCCTCAAATAGGCTTTTAGCCCCCCTTCAAAATAAAAAGTGTATTCAAAAGATTCCTCCTTACGCTCGTCGATAAATTTTACCCTGACTCCAGAAGTCAAATAAGCCTGCTGGCGCAAATGCTGCAAAATTTTCTTGGCGTCGTATTTGATTTCCGGAAAAATTGTCGGATCAGCATCAAAATAAATCTTGGTTCCATGCTTGTCCCCGCACTTGCCATCTTTTTCTACCTGCCCCTGCGGCTTGCCAATTTTATATTCTTGGAAATACCTATAACCATCACGACAAACTTCGGCGCGCATCCATGTCGAAAGAGCGCAGACAACCGAGCTGCCCACGCCGTGCAGACCGCCCGAAACTTTGTAAGCACTGTTATTAAATTTTCCGCCGGCATGCAAGGTAGTCAAAATTGTCTCCAAAGCAGATTTCTTGGTTTGGGGATGAATATCCACGGGAATACCGCGGCCATCATCTTCCTCGGCAACACGATTATTTGGTAAAAGCGTTACGGTAATATTTTTGGCATAGCCACCGATTGCCTCATCAATGGAATTGTCCACGATTTCCCAAATTAAATGGTGTAAACCGTCGGGCCCGGTTGATCCGATATACATGCCTGGGCGCATGCGCACCGGCTCCAATCCTTTAAGCACATAAATATCGGAAGCTGTATATGATTCTTTCTTCGGTTTTGTTTCGTCTTTCGCCATATAAAATAATTTATAATTTGTCGCTGAAACTATAAGCCATAAGACATAAGCCGGAAGTTAAAATTAAAAGTAATTAAGTCTGCCCTATATTCTAACTTTTGAATTTATAATTAAATTCCGGATTGTGACTTCTAAATTATAACCTAATCCCTCCCTTTTATCTCCCACCCTTTTGCTTTAATTCTGGCGATAATATTATTCAAAACATTATCGGCATCCTGCGAGGACAAAGTTTTCTCTTTGGACTGCAGGATTATATGGAAAGAAAGCGATTTTTTGCCAGATGGATTATTTTTTCCTTCATAAATATCAAAAAGCTCCACATTTTTAACAAAAGCATTGGCCCCCTGTTGTATTTCGAAGATAACATTATCCACCAAAATTTCCTCGGGAACTAAAACGGAAAGATCGCGGACAATTGAGGGGAAACGGGAAACTTCTTGATATTGGTTGTCAAAATCCGCCAATTTACAAATCGCGGCAAAATCAACTTCAAAGGCGGCAACGTTCTGATTGAGGCCCCTACGCTTACCAACCTCGGGATTCAGCTGCCCCAAAAAGCCGATTTTTTGCCCTTCGGTTTCAATTATGGCGCAATTGCCTAAAACATAAGAGTCCGGAGCTTCTTGGCAAGGAATATAATGGATATCAGTAATTGACAAACCCTCCAAACTCGCATTTAATGCCTGCTTCGCCTCTAAAAATGCTTCGTGGGCGTCGGGTTTAGCGCAAACACCGGCAAAAATTATGCATTCATCCTTGGCTTGATCGATAAGCTTGCCATGGCGACGGAATTCCTTGCCGATTTCATAAAAACGCAGATTCTCTGTTGCGGTTTGATTGGCTGCAAGAACCTTTACCAAATTAATAAGCAAACGGGGGCGCAAAGCCCGAAACTCCGAAGAGAGAGGGTTCTCAAGTAAAATAAGATCCTCATCTTTTAGGAGCCAACTCTTATTATCATCTTCGCCGATAAAACTGTAGTTAATCGTTTCTAGCCAGCCCAAAGCTTTCATTTCTTGGCGCAAAACATTAGGCCAGACAAATTGGTCAATCTGGTGAGCCGGCGCAACAATTTCTTTGGGAAATTGCGGTTCGATTTTCTCATAACCCCAAATTCTGATTATCTCCTCGATTAAATCTTCCGGCCACTCGATATCCTGCCGCCAAAATGGAACGCCGACATCCAAAACCCCGGGCTTAACCTTTTTGCAGGCAAAACCCAAGCGACCTAAAGTGGCGACAATTTCTTTTTCCGGCACATTTATCCCCAATACTTTGGCGACTTTTTCGATTGTTAAGCGAACTGTTTGTTTTTTTTCTTTAGTTTTAGCCGTATCAATCATACCTGTTACCAATTTGCCGCCCGCCACTTTTAAGATAAGCTCAGCCAAAGCATTGGCGCCAGTCTGGGCAAACATCGGGTCTAAACCGTGTTCAAAACGAGAAGAAGCATCGGTGCGCAAACCTAAATCGCGCGACGCTCCCCTTATCAAGTGTTGCTCAAAATTGGCCGATTCGATGACAACCGTTTTAGTATTGGCATCGATTTCTGCTGCTTTGCCGCCCTTGATGCCAGCAATGGCTAAAGGTTTTTGCGCATCAGCAATAAGCAGAATTCTTTCATTCAAAGAATATTCCTTATCGTCAAGGCAAGAAATTTTCTCTCCCTTCTTGGCATAGCGGACAATTATTTCTTTTTTAGTGCGACCTACAATCTTGTCATAATCAAAGCAATGCAAAGGCTGACCATATTGTAGCATCACATAATTAGCGGCATCGACAATATTATTAATCGGGCGCAAGCCGCAGGTTTCCAAAACCTCACAGAGCCAACGCGGCGAGGGGCCTACTTTGACCCCAGTAATTACCCGTGCACAATAACGCGGATTAGCCTTTTTATCTTCAGAAGTGACAGAAAGGAAGCTGTTAACCTTGAGTTTGCCGTCCTCTTTAAGCTTGGGCGCAACTAAGGTGATTTTTTGATTCAAAATAGCGGCCACCTCCCAAGCAATCCCCACATGCGACAAGCAATCCGGCCGATTGGGAAGAATATCAATATCAATGGCAAAATCTTTACCTTGTTTTTGCAGTCCGTCGATTTCAAAAACATGCAAAGCAATCTCTTGCGCCAATTTTTCGGGCGGGGGCAGCTTTTTCTTGAAATAAGATTGGAGGAAATTATAAGAAAACTTCATATATTAATATCTAGTTGCTAACATCGAATAATCCTTTTTAGAAATTAAAAACTTAAAACTGCTCTAAAAATCTCGCGTCATTCTGCCTAAAAAGCCTGATGTCATTAATCTTGTATTTCATCATGGCGAGCCTGTCGGCCCCCATGCCAAAAGCAAAACCTTGCCACTGGCGCAAATCAAGCTTGGCGGAATTAAAAACATTGGGGTGCACCATACCCGCGCCCATGATTTCTACCCAACCGTTTTGCTTGCAAACCGGGCAACCCTTCCCGCCGCACGTCAAACAACTCATATCCACTTCAAAACTGGGCTCGGTGAAAGGGAAAAAACTGGGACGGAGACGAATTTTCACCTCGCGGCCAAAAAACTTTTTCAAAAACTCCAAAATAACGGTTTTCAAATTAGCTACCGAAATGTTCTCGCCGATCATCAGGCCTTCAATCTGGCAAATATCAAATTCGTGGCTGGCATCAGTAGCCTCATGCCTGAAAACCTTACCCGGAACAATTATCCGCAATGGCGGATTATGGCTTTCCATATAGCGCACCTGCATCGGGCTGGTGTGCGTCCTTAAAAGCAATGGCTCACCCTTAATACTTTTATCCTTCAACCAAAATGTATCCCATTTATCGCGAGCCGGATGGTCTTTGGGAATGTTAAGCGCATCAAAATTATACCAAGGTGTTTCAATCTCCGGTCCATCCACTATGGCAAAACCCATCTGCTCAAAAATTTCCTGCGCCTGCTTTAGAACCCGGGACAGCGGATGGATGTGCCCTTTGATTCTCTTCTTGACCGGGACAGTAACATCGATTTTTTTTACAGAAATTTGGCCCGCTTTCAAACTATTTTCTTTTTCAAAAAGCGCTTGCCTGATTTGTTTATTCAAATTATTGGCCAGTCCGCCGATTGCTACTTTTTCCTCAGCAGACAAATCTTTTAAGCCACGCAAAATTTTCGTTACCAAGCCTGTTTCTTTGCTCAGGTATTTGTTAAAAACCGCGGCCAAATCGCCGGAGCTTTTTACGTTTTCCAAATCAATTTCGAACTGCTTTTTCAGTTCTTCGATTGCCATTTTGTCCATATATTACAATGAATTTTAGCAAATTTAACCTTAAAAGTCAAAACCCTATTCCCCATACCAGCCGTAAAGATCATCATAACAATCCTTAGTCAATTTAAGATTTTTGGCAAACTTCTGAAAGCATGCCCGCCGAGGGCTCATCTGGGTAGAATATTCGCAAACCGAACCAATACCAGAGTTAGGCCCGGCCCAATAACGGCAAGCGGCCAAATTCTCCGCATATTCTGTCTTTTTGTTTGCCCCTAAAGCAATCAGATACTTGGCTGCCGCAACAAAATTGGTGCAGACATTAAAGGGGCTGTATTTGGCCGTTGTCACGCCAAAGATATATTTGGCTGAAGCGGCCGTGGCCTCCATTTTAGAACGATAGGTGGAGGGAATAAATTGCACCTGCCCTACTGCACAATTATACGACATAGGCATTGTTCGACACTTGCTAGCAGGTATGGGCGCCTTATCGCAGATGTAGTAAAAATCCTGCCGATCGGATCTTATGGAGGGAGAGCAATTCCCGATGGCATAACCGCCCATATCCCGGCCAAGCTTTGTCTCCTGGGCGGAAATCGCGGCTAAAAATTCCGGCCTAATCGGCAAATATTGGGAAATCTTTTTAGCAATCGCATAAGCCCGATCCGCATTGACTTTATACCCTTCAGTGATGGCATTGCTACACAAAACACTCAAATTCGTCGGGGTGGGTTTGTCAGGTATCAAATACACATATTCCGTGCTATTTTCAATGGGTAAGCTTTGCCACGGCCTTTTCTGCCGGGTAAAAACTCTTAGTTCATATTTTTGGCCGGGCGAAACATTAAATTTCAATGGGATACTGAATTCCTGAGAGCCCTTGCGCTTGCCATAGCTTATCTCCTTCTTAGCAATATTATCCCCATAATACTCCACTAGCAATTCATATTCATCGCTAGTCCAAGCATTCACCCGCCCATTAATTACGGGATTTTTAGTGTCTTTTTTAGTGAAGTAATAAAACTCCGGAACTGGGGAAAAAGGCAAACAAACATCATCTGAACCTATGGCTAGCCCGCCCTCAACATTAAAGGCCGTAGCGCCAATACAAATGCTTTCATTGGGCATCAAACCATTAAAAACCGTAGAAACCATGACTGTGCCGCCATCCTTAACCGAATATTTGGTTTTCCCTGGATGGGTAATAATGTATTGGCTTTGTTCTATTCTCTGAATGGTTGAAACATTATTAAGGTTCCGCTCGGAGTGATAGCCTAATTTTATATAATATTCGGCTTTGGGATTATTAGAAATCATTTTATAGCCGAACGTCACCTTCTTGGTTTTGATATCATATTTTGGGCTTATCAAATGAATACCAAAACTGTCATGGTTAATATCAGTATAAATACCGCTGCTTTCTTGAGCTAAAGTCTTTTGCTGACCCAGGCGGTCGAGGGCGCTTTTAATGCCCGAAACTGTTTCTGAAGATATTTGGCTGTTATTGGGCCCAGTGGCGTAATAAACTTTATTTATCGAGTCATAGCTGACTTTGGTTTTATTATAAGTAAAACCACTGAGCAAATCTTCCGCCGCCAAAATACCTCCTCCCAAAAATATTCCCGCCAAGAAGATAACTGATAAGATTTTTTTCATATTATATTTCTTTAATAGCTTGAATTACGTCCTCATAAGAATAGCCGGTCTTATAGTAACAGTAATTTGATCCGTTTTTCGAAGACCAAACCCTTTTTCGATAGAGTTCATTAAAACAAAAAGTGAAATCCGAAACACCCGAGGAATAATTCCCATAATCAATAAACAAGCAAAGGGGCTTAAATAGCCAATGTATATGGCCGTGATAATATGTTTGTGCGGCCATTTTTTCGGCGCATTCGGTTTTCTTATCTGCACCATCTCCGGAAAGTTTCGTGGCGGAAAAAGTCAAACCCTCGCAAATATTCCAAGGACTGGGCTCGACAGTATAATTCCATAATTTTTTGATATTCTCGCGGGCCGCCACCCGATTGGCCATCCAAGTTCCAGGCATAAATTGGGAAATTCCCATAGCCCCGCCATAGACGCCGTCAGCCGGAGCCGAAACGCCGACTTCACCGCGTTTGAGCCCTAATAAAGAGGTAATCTTATAAAAAGTATCGCATTGCCAACCGCCTACTTGGCCAAGCTCAAAACACAGCTCGTGCATTGGATAATAATCAGTGGTCGGCTTATGGTTTAGGCCGCTCTCCTGCGAGGCAATGCCCAATAAAAATCCCGGACGAATAGCCACCCTCTCGGAAATCTGGCGAGCAATCTGCAAGGCTCGGCCTAATTTAACTTTCCCGACTTCTAGCCTCTTTACGGAGCAAACATTACTATATTTGGGGGTCTTAAAACAAACCCGCTGCCCCTCATTTTGCTTTTCAACTTTATTATCTGTAATACCGACAATAGCCCGATAACAATATTCAGTTCCGGGTTTGGTATTTATCTGCAAGGTTTTATTCTGCGGTCCGGTTAAATAAATTTTTTCAGAATAATTAATTTTTGATGGCTTAGCCGCCTCTATCCAACGAAATTGCAGATAATACTTTTTATCCGCAAAATACGGCATAGCCTTAGCTTGAAGCTGCACAGCATTGGCCTTGACTTCAGAGGGCGGCATGGTTTTTACCATGGGAATATTCGGAAAACAAACCTTTTGCCCCCAGGTGACTTTTATGGGGTTTAGATAAGTGGCGAAGGGCTGCATACACCAATAATCGTTGCGCCCGATTACTTTCTCCGGTTGCTGGACAATAGGGATATAGCCAAAAGCCTGATGATATTTTGAACCACCCTTAACCTTAGAATTTAAGACAACTAGATTGGGCACACCATCATCCTTCCACCAAAAAAATCCGTAACCAAAATAACGATCTTTATTGCTCACTAAAAAACTGGCATCTAAAATGGCCTTTTGCACCTTGGGAAAATACCGGGCGCTCTCCGTAACCACGGCAATTTTATCCCCGTCTGAGCCGCTGACCCCGCTAGCCTCAAAGGGCGCAAAAGAATCCCCTAAAACTACAGGAAGGCCGGCGGTATTTGGCAGGCGATATTTGGGGTTACCGAAAAGATCATCAGGAATGGCCGGATAAATTTGTTCACTGCCCACGCTGCCAAAATATTCTTCCTGGGAATTCTTTTCGATAAGCGCTTGGGCGCAGGCTTGATCGCACTGATCCTTATCAAAATAACAATTACCGCCAAGGCCCTGCTCGTCTTGGACCAGCGCTAAATCACAGGAGTGAATATCGTTGAATTTATTGTCAGTTTCAACACATTCACCCATATCACCTTGGCAATAGTACATAGTACTTGGAGTTTCCCGATATTCTCCAAACTCGTACATATCGCGAACACGGTCAACTAAATTCTTAGCCGTTCGCTCATCTTTGGCCGAATAAATAAAATCATATCCGTCGATCTTTTCTTGAAAATAATAATAACTGCTCGAAGCGTCTTTTTGGATAGTGAAATTTTTATATGCAAAAACATCCTCAGCCGTTGTTTTAGCCAATGGACTGAAGGCCAATACCAACACAAAAAACACCAGATAAAGGCGCTTATCCATATTCACTTATCCCTATTTTAGCATTAGTTTTTCCAAGAAAAAAACCGCCCCTCCACAGGGCGGTTTTTACTTATTTGAAAGGTATCGGATTAGCTGAATCAACTGGCTTGCCGTTAATATAGATACGCGCTCCGACACAAAATCCGCTGTTCTTTAGGAATAAATAGTCAGGATTAAAGCTATAAATTCCCTTAGAGTCAACTTTGGTCCCGGCGCGGCCCATTTCAATGGCAATGGCTTTATTGTCACAAGGATACAAGATGAATTGTGGCTTATAGCTTGCCGCTGTTCCGGCTTTGGCCCCAATGATTTGGGCTTGCATCTTGGAACCGCTATCCCCGGAGATAGCACTCTTAATTACAACTCTTAAACCACCGGCCTCAAGGCATGGCCCCTCATTGGAAAGAATGTATTTGGCCGTTTCCATCTGGCATTTGTCATCAAAGGTTTGGTAATCATAGGAGCCTGCGCTGCTAAGCACCTTGCCACAAACCTGGCTGCAACCCTTACTGCAACCACAATCCGGTTTAGTTTCCACGCCCGCACCGCATTGATTGTGCTCAAATTCATCGGGCAAGGCGTCGATTATGTTCTTCTTCAAATAATTTAACTGAGAATGCTCGCGATCAAAACCGAACCGGTCGTTGCCCCCTTTGAATTTCAAGGAATAATTCGCACCAAAATTGACCGGTTGGTATCCGTAAAAAATACCGACTCCATTATAACATTCACAACTAGGAATAGTATTGTAATTAGGATTGTTTGACCATGCGCTCACGACTTCCCTAGCTTTTTTATCCGCCTCTTCTTCGCTCCTAAAGCTTGTTTGGGCCGTTTTCATTTGGTCAAGATTGGGACCGGATATCGACACCGCATATTCATTGCACACGGGATTATATTCCAAAAAATACGATGTCTTATTGTGGCAACGCTGCGAAGCTTTGAATCCGTCAATCTGCTGCCAAACATTATCCCGGTCGCCATGACCGCAAGTGTTGGTGCATTTCTTGATACCGGTTAATCCCTGCGCAATGGGAGCTAATTTTTCACAGCAAGTTTGATTGGCTTTCACCACTTCTCCCTCCTTGATGCAAGCGGAAATATCAACCTTCTTAACACAAACATCATTCTTTAATTCAAACCCTTCGCAACACTTTCCAGCACCAGTCAAAGGAGATTGGCCATCTTTACCGCATTTTTCGCAAACAACATCACTATCGTTGTAAAACTCCACCAATCCTGTGCAGCATGGTAAATCATCACCCGCGCCCACCACCTTGGCCTCGCCTTCTTTAATGCATTGCCTTATGATCTCACAGCCCTGCGCATTAAAATTAGTGGCACCGTTGACTAATTGGACAACCGTTTGGCCACTGGCCGCCGCCGATGATTTGCCAGCTAAAAGTATCGCTCCACTATTTTTCTTCACCTTTACCTGATATTTAACAATCGTTTGATCTTGAAAATCATTAACCGGCACTTCCACAATATTTCCACTGGCGCTTGTGTCTACGACATCAGGATTAAGGAAAAGTTTTATGCTCGTATTGCGGCATGTATCGGCTTTGAGTGAACAGGTCAAGCTGATATTCAGTTCTTGGGTGCAATCGTCCTTGCCAAAAGTTACTACATCGGCACGAACAATTTTGCCGCTAGCCTCGGCCGCTCCGGAAACTAAGTAAATCATCTGCGTCTTGAATTGGGAATTAAGCGGGAAGGTTCCAAGGGAGTCCTTAAGGGTTGACTCTTGATAGAACAAATCAGTTGCACCAGTATTCCAAGAAATATGATCAATGGTAGCTTGATAAAATGCATTCTTGAAAGCCGTAAAGGCAAATGCGACCGCACATTTCTTAGTTGTACCCTCGCGGACTAAATAATAATCTCCTTTGATTTCAGCATCACAACCAATAGTCGAATCGAACTTCGGATGATTCTCGCCACTTGACGTTTTAACTGAAAATGAATAGGCGCTAGGCGCCACCGATGCCCTTATTGGGAGATAAGCATCCCCGCCGATAGCAGTAATAGAGAATGTAATACTTCCTTCGGCGCTTTCTGGCTTAATACCTGCTGCGCTGACTTTATCAATCTTTGAGCCAACAAATTTCAACAAGACAGACGCTCCTTCTTTTTTGGGGATAAACTGGATGCCGCCCTTTGCGACCGCTGTCTTGCAATCTTGGGCTGCCGCTTCCACGAAGTATAATTGGCCTTCCTTCAAATTAGAGCAATCACCGGTATAAGTGAAAACGGGGTTGGCCTTGGTGGGCATTTGGCTTACATGCAGTGGCTCCATGGCCCGGCCCGTAAAACCAGAAACATTAAACCAGGCATCTTTGATTTTGCCAGTAGCAGAAATCACTTCACCAGTAAGGGTAAGCTTGCCATTAATGCAAGTAGCCGGGGCAATGGCTTTGATCTGCAAAGCTTCATTATCAAAATCCCCTACACAAGCGCTTAAACAATTCTTTGCCTCAAGGGACGGATTAACAGAAACTTTGGCATTCTTATACGAAACATCAACTGATATGGACGCATCATCATTGACTAATCCAAGCAGAGTTGAAGTATATCCATTAGAAACGGTTGGATGTTCAATGCCTTGGAATCTTGAAGGTCCAAGGTTGAACTCCGGCCAAGCGTCTTGCACCAGCTTCCCATTGGCATCGAACACCTGCGCCTTAATATTGGCTTGGTATTTCCCCGTTTGAGTGTCCAAGCACTTCACATCCGTCATCCAAGCCTTGATTGTATAATTACCCTGCCAATTCTTACAAGCTTCCTCAATAGCCGCAAAGGAAAGATTGGTCTGAGCATCATTATATTTGAATTGGATTTCTTTACCGGTATAAGTGGTAATAGGAGCGCTCATGGATATCCAAGTATTGCCCAACGAATCGGTCGGAGAGCTGATCTCGACGAAATTAGAAAATATTGTCCCAGGAATTGCATAGGAAATCTTGGCTCCGGAAATAAATTTCTCGGCAATTGCCGCCTCCTTCAAATTGACATTAACTTTAGCACTGAAATTCTTTCCGTCGGCGCAGCGAATATCACTAAAGCTGGCCGTCATATGTAGGTTAGGTTGATTCGCACAATCCTTACTGCAATTAGCCGCAGTTTCGCCTTTGGCCGCATCGCAAATACCGTTACCGCAGCAATGCTTAATCCTCATGCTTAGAGGCAAGAAAGCCGTACCGCTAACCACGGTTCTACCGGTGTCAGAAGTAAATGTTTGCACTGTATATTTACCAAAGCTGAAAGTGAATGGGTTGGAAGTCAAAATGTTTGGCGTTGTCCCAATGGTGTAATTGGGCAGCCTGACATTGATGGTTTCGCCCGAAGCAACACTAATACCGGAAATTGTAATGGAATATCCCGGGGTCTGGGTATTAATATTCCAGAATGCCGGCGCCGTAGTCCTAACGATTCTGCCGTTTTGCATATAAAGCACATCCATTGAAACATTCTGGCCAAAAATTGGCTTGCCATTGAATGGGACAAACTTCATCAAAACTTTGACGCATCTACCGGTCGCTTCACTGCCTAGCGGAACCTTGCAATTAGTTGAAAGATTCATACCTGAGGCCACTTGGCATTCGCCAGTAGTTTTGCAATCAGCCGGTGTAGTGAAATTAGAGCTCAAACCTCCTTCATTATTAGCATCGAGCTCGTATAAATATTTAGTATTGAGAGCCAAATCGCTGAATCTGGCCGTGTATTGGGTCGGATTACCAATCGTTTCGCCAGCTCGCTTTGTAGCGATTTTCCGGCCCTGCGCATCAAAAAGCGTAATATTAACGACTGCATTATCAAGAGTATACTTACCCATGGTTAAAACATCGCAATAAATGTCCACCCCGGGCTTTTCGGTTATATCAATGCAGTGGTTCTGCACGATGCACTTGGAAAATGCCATGGGACCCTTGTTCCCGCACTGCTGATTGGCTGTTATAGAATTACCACCGCAGTAGAGGCCGTCTTTGCAGTTGCCCACACCCGCTTCGTCTTCGCAGGCTTTTTTGTAAACATTAGACATCTGTATGCAGCTGCCTAAAGAATTGCAATATGAGTAATTTCCCTTTTGCTCCTGTCTGCAAATTCCATTCGGAGAAGCGACTGATCCGCCGCAATAAGCCACGGGCATACAATTACCCACACCTGCCTCATCTTCACAGGCCTTCTTATAGACATTGGGCATATTGATGCAACTGCCTTGGGCATTGCAATAAGAATAGTTTCCCCTTTGGGCGCAATTTTCAAATTCCACCGGGGAAGAAATATATCTTCGCCCAAGCACATTGCCCAAGACCGAGCTGCCCGGCTCATAAAATATTTGACCGGGGAACCGACAAAAATCACTGGTACATTTTACCTTATAAATAACGGTCTTTGCCGCGCTATCGCTAGTCAATATTCCGATATTTTGCGCAATAATTGTATCTTGGCCGCTGGGAATCAAAGTGGCTCCACTTGGCGCGGCGCCATCATAAGCGATGCTGCGCCCGCCATAAAGGACAAAATTAGAAATTAATCCGGTGCCCTTGGTTTGCCCTTGGCAAATGGAATCCTCGCCCTCGCAAGCAAATGATAATTTAACATCAGCCGTACAATCGCCGGTTTTCGTGGCATCAACATTAACCACTACTCCTCCGGGGACGCGGCATTCCTTATTGCAGGAACCGTTAGTGTAACATTTATTGCCATCAGGAAGCTTGCCGGTTGCCTTACACGAATTAATTGCGCTCAAATCATAAACCTGCATACACTTCGGGCCGCAAGCAAAATATCCCGTGCATTTGCTATTGGCATCAGCAAAACTTGTGCCGCCACAATAAGAACCGTCTTTACAGTTGCCCGCCCCGGCTTCGTCTTCGCAGGCCTTCTTGTAGACATTATTCATGACAAGGCATTTGCCGTAAGCATCGCAATAGGAATAATTTCCTAACGAAGCACACCCTCCACAAAGATTGCGTGGGTCAATGGTAATCGTGGCATTGTCTGGCCCATATTCGGCCTTAAATGTATAAGTCCGAGTAAAATCTTTTATATCGGTAATATAAACTTTGGCTTGGCCTTGGTAATCGGTCGGAATGTTTGTCGGATAATACGAAGGATTATCTGGCATGGAAATCTTCACGTAACCGCCGCCAACCGGCTGAGTTCCTTTGGTTAAGGTAATGACATACCAGCCCTCAAATTTGCACCGCGTACACTTTTCGGCAAAAGCCGGATCGCGCGTAATCTTTATGGAATATCCTCCGCCGCATCTTAAATCCTTATCGGAAGAGCTTCCACCGCAGTACAAACCATTGATGCAATTTCCCTTGCCCGCCTCGTCTTCGCAGGCAATCTTATAAACCCCGGGCATGGAAATACATTTCCCAGTCGAAGCGCAATATGAATAATCGCCTTTTTGCTCGCCAGAGCATTGCGCATTAGGGTCAACCGCACTTATTTTGGAGCAATATTGTCCCGGCCAACAAGTGCCATGCTCGTTTCTGCAAAGGCTCTCGCGGATGGTTGCGCTCTTGCATTGGGTTTTCCCCAAAGATGCATCGTATTGGCACCAAGATAATAATTTAGGAGACTCACAAGCCGCATTCATATCATACTGGCTCGTGCCGCCGCAATATAAGCCTGTTTTGCAATTACCCACACCTGCCTCGTCTTCACAGGCCTTTTTCAAAACATTAGACATGGGGACACAGGTACCGTTAACGCTGCAATAAGAATAATTGGCTTTCTGGGCGCACATTGAATTGGCAGTGTAAGAGGTGCCACCGCAATATAAACCGTCTTTGCAGTTACCCACGCCGGCTTCGTCTTCGCAAGCCTTCTTTATGACATTGGGCATCTGTACGCAAACGCCACTAATGTTGCAATAAGAATAATTGGCTTTCTGAACACACATTGAACTAGCTGTATATAATGTTCCGCCGCAGTATAAACCATCCTTGCAGTTGCCAGCGCCGGCTTCGTCTTCGCAAGCCTTCTTTATGACATTAGCCATGGGGACACAGCCGCCAGCAGTATTGCAATAGGAATAATTTCCTTTTTGGACGCATTTAGAGTCCTTGTCATAGTAGGAAGTGCCGCCGCAATATTTGCCTAAGATGCAGGAACCATGTTCGTCCCGGCAAGTGCCCTCAGCTATATAGGCAGTTTGACAAATACCGCTAGCGCACCAAGACATATCCTTTTTAACAACACACTTGGAATCCTTATCATAGTTGGAAGTGCCGCCGCAATATAAGCCTGTTTTGCAATTACCAACACCCGCCTCATCTTCGCAGGCGGCTTTCAAGACATTGGGCATTTGCACACAAGTGCCCAAAGAACTGCAATAGGAGTAATTGGCTTTCTGAACACACATTGAATTGGCGGTGTAAGAAGTGCCGCCACAGTATAAACCATCCTTGCAGTTGCCAGCGCCGGCTTCGTCTTCGCAAGCGGCCTTGGCAACATTTTGCATCGGAATACAAGCTCCACTGGCACTACAATATGAATAGTTTCCTTTCTGGACACACTTGGAATTTTTATCGTAGTAGGAAGTGCCGCCGCAATATTTGCCTAAGATGCAGGAACCATGTTCGTCCCGGCAAGTGCCCTCGGCCAGATAGGCGGTTTGGCAAATACCATTGGTATCGCACCAAGAAAGATCCTTTTTGATAACACACCTAGAATCCTTGTCGTAGTAAGAGGTGCCACCGCAATATTTTCCGGCATAGCATGTGCCATATTCGTTGCGGCAAGCCTGTTCACTAATAAAAGAAGTTTTACAAACCCCCGAAACATCACACCAAGACATATCTTTTGCGCAGGCATTCTGGCAAGTAGAATCGTTTGCGTAACAAATCTGATTCGTGCTTGAAAGGCCATTGCTCGCGCACAATAACTTGTCGTTTAGGCTCGTAATCAGCTGGCAACCGTTTGTATTGGAGCACCCGTAATACTTATTGCAATCCGACGGGCAGTTAGTTTGGGTCTCTCCGGCATCACAAATGCCATTCTTGTCGCAAGTTGTTGGCTTTTTGCAGGTATTAGCGCAAGTAGAATCGTTTTTATAACAAGTGCGACCAGTGCAAGAAGCTAAAGCAATCTTGTCGCAATACTGGCCATTACCATCGGCATAATTATAGCAAGAATAATAAGTGTCTGTGGGCGGGGCCTCTTTGCAATTAGCGCAAACCGTTCTCGGGTCAATGGTGGCCTGAGCTGTAGCTGTGCCGTAATCCACCTTAACCGTATAAGTAGTTGTTAAGCTCGCCAAATTGGTAATTGTAATGGTATAAGTGCCATCAGAGGCGGTTTTTACTTCATAAGAAGAACCTCTAGGTGTTGTCACGGTCACATAACCGCTCAGCGGATTACCGCTGCCGTCCTTCAAGGTGATTTTGAATTGGCCGGAATAATTGCAGTTCGGATAAGTTCCGCAGGTAGGTGTGCCAACAGCAGCAATGGAAAGGCTCGGGCCAGCCGCTTGCGGAGTATTAAATTTCCCAGCTGAAGATAGTGTGACCTTGCCCGTACTAATCTCCTTAACTACAAAATAAACTTCATAAGAAGTGCCGGCCGCAAGGTTACTACCGTCACTTTGATAGGTGTAAGAAGTTCCGGATTTCTTCGTTGAGTCAAAATCAAGAGTTTTTCCGCCGCCAATAACCCTAAATAATCCACTATAATCACTGGTCAGGGCGCTCTTGGCGCCAGTGCTATCTTCCAGCCAAGCATCAGCCTCAAAATGAGCGGATGTTTTGGTAACATTGGAAATTAAAGGCGTTGTAACTTTGACCGACTTACTCGCGATTGAGCAAGTAGAGATAGTCGTAATGATCGTATCAGTTCCCGCATTGCCTTCTGTTCCGGAATTATTAGTAGCATAGGCTCTAAACTTATAAGTGGAGCCTTTTTGCAGCCCCTTAATGGCCGCGCAGCAATCCTTGGCCACACTGTCATAAGTGCCAGTATAAGATACACCGCCAAAAACAATCTTACAGGAACTTATAGATCCGCCATTACCCGTATCGGTGATATAGCCGCAAACCTCTACGCTATCCACCTTGCCGGTCTGGGTATTGCACGTGCCAAGCGCATTGGAGTAGGACTTATTTTTGACAAGCGGAGCGCCACAGATACGAAAAGGCCTGGAGTAGATGTTGGCCACATCGGAAGGCTGGGCGGCGCAAGTTTCAGTCCTAGAAAAAGCCACCCAAATCTTGCACACATAGCCGGCATAATTGTTTATGCTCCAATTATAAGACAAACTGGTGGCCGTCCCCAATTTTTGACAGCTGCCTATTTGCCCGGAATAAGACCCATCGCCATAATAAGTCAAATAGCTTTCGGTCGCGTCCCAAAAAGAGGAGCCGGGCACGCAAGTATACCAAACATTGGCTGCTTTAAGCGTATAGCCTGCCGAATCTTTAAGGGGATTAGCAAAACTGATTGCCACACCTCTTCCGCCAGAGCTAGGAATGGGTACGCAGCCAGAACTCATTAAGCCCTTATTGGTGCTGGCCGTATTAATAGCCGAGTCAACCATATTGGATTGCCCGATATTAAATCCCTTGAATCCGGATTTCAGGGTTGAGTCGACTCCCCCGAAACCTAAAGCGGTTTGTGGCAAAATCCACAACGCAACAATCAGCAAAGTTATCTTTGCTATTTGCTTAAAAATATTTTGCATATTTAATTTTAATGTATTGATTTTTATTATAAAGCTATATATTTATTTTCTCAAAAATTATTATCCACAATGTTATTTGACGTTTGCAAAAATTATTGTCGGAAGGCTTCGCAAGTTGGCATTGGTATATCCGTTACTTCCCGTATACACTTGCCCACCGCGATAAACAAAGGAAGACCCGCCGCCGTCCATATCAAAGGCATCGGTTATTCCTATCTTTTTTAAGAATGGAACCAATAAATAGGGGTAGGTTTCCGTAGAGACATAAACAAAATAGGCCGTATTTTTGTTGCGATTTATTCCAAATACCGAGCGCGGCGCCGGATACCCAAGCGCATCGGTATTAATCAAGCCGTCGGCCGAGCTGGGATTATTGGAGCTTAAAATCGTTTGGCCATTTTTTAACAAGGTCGGCTGACCGCTAAAAATATATTTGCAGGTTTTCCATTTAGCCAAATTCGCCTCATTGTATTGGGCGGGATTCCATTCCAAAGAAACCGGCATACCAACCCTTAAACACCCTTTGCTGTCTTTGGAACAATCTGTTTTGGAAGAATACCCCCCGCTGAAAGCCATGGCATAGCCACCCTTGGGAATTGAGCAAGGGCCGACTTTGACAGCCGTAATTTTTCCATTAGCAACCGAAATGCAGGTGTGCCTTACGTTTGAAGGCGTGGCATTGCCCCATTCCTCGGTGTAAACATTCACGTCGGTTGGCCCCAGTTGCGCATTGATGTCGGAGGCGCCAATATTATTTTTGCTTGCCGGGAAATTGGGGGAATTAATTTTCAGGCCCAAAGAAACCCGGAATCTGGCGATTTCAAATGTTCCGTCTTGATGCATGCAAAATGCACTGCCGCCACGGTAATAACGAATAAGCTTCCCATTGCGGGCAAAGGTGCCATCCGGCAATAAATAATAATCCGAGCGGAAATTATTATTAAAAAATAATCCGGTCATGCCTGCGTCCACGCCGGCATTGCGGGCAATTGTCCCCGGAGCCGCCCCCTTAAAGAGCCTATTTTCCACAAGCCACAAGCCAATTTCGGCACTTGCCTTGTCAGAATTATCTATAACTATATATCTTCCCGAGAGCCCACTCTCGTTAATATTTTCGAAAGCAATTACATTAGTTGGTTTTGATGGAATATTTTTTCCAGTAGTGCAATCGTCAATCTTGCCCTGATCCGAACCCTTGGAAACCTTTCCTGTTTTATCCTGCAGCCTTATTTCAAAGCAATACCTGGCATCAGTGGGCAACCCCTCGGCCACGCCGGACAAATTGGCCGAAGCATTCAGCTTGTCCTTTACCCCGAGATACTTATAAAACTTCTCGTTTTGCGGCTGGCTGCAAAGATAACCCAGAATCCAAGCCTTAGCCGGAGTACCGGAGCCGGGATTCTCGATGTTGCCCTGCACCGAAATTGTCGTACCGCTAGCCGAACACTTTATATCTCCGAATTTCGCACTCGCGGGTTTTGGGACTATCCCGGCCTGTTCTTTGGTAGTCTTTTTAATCTGAACATCAATTAAATATTTGCTTTTCAAAAATAAATTGGGATAGAAAATCTCCACTTTGCCGTTTTGGCGGAAAATTCTTTTGCCCAAAGAAAAAACTAAACTTGTTTTATCCAAAGGCTTCACGCTCAGCTCCGCCTCCACGTCCTGCCCGGCTTTGATGTTGCGCGCATCGGCATTGATTTCTGTCCCGGCCGAGCCGCTCCAATAGCGAACCACCTCGATCTCCGGTTCCCCGTTGGCACAAATATAAAATGGCCGGGTATTTTCAAAATATTTGTTACTACCCCGATCCACTAACCAAACCTTACATACCTGCCCGGCAAAATCCTCAAAATTCAAATTAAATTCGGGGCTGGTAAAATTCCCCGGAAAAGAGTAATTAGATTGGAATAAAACTTTTTCACTCGCCACATCACCATTCAAAGCAAAGTAGCTGCTATTCACGCAGGCCAGACGAAACTGGATATTTTTGAAAGGCAGCGGCTTCTTAAGATTAAACTTAACGAAATTCTGCCCGTTATAAGCACAGCCATCGAGGGCTTTGTATTTTGTCGCAGCCGTAGAGATGGAAACATCCCTGATTTCATTTCCAATCTGGATTGAGGAGATATAGTTATTTAAGGTTCCGCCAAAACCCAAAGAGGTTTTTGGGAATACCATAAAACCAAATATCGCCAACGCGAAAAAAATTTTCGGAATGTTAATCCCCCACATGTATATATTTGCTTTAATTATAGAGAAATTTTTCCAAGACAACAAACAATTAGCAGTGGAAAACTGCTAAAAAATAACTCCTCGCTAGCAATACCAAAATTTTCCAAGGCTAGCTAACTACAAAACAAAAGAGCCGAGTATTCTCAGCTCTTTTACAATTTACTATTGGCTATTTGTCTTTGTCCCCTATCTTTAATCTATCTTGTCCCCTGTCCTCTGCGTGACATTCGAAATTAGGATTTAATTTTTGTCCTCTGTCCTCTATTTCTTAATATTTCCCCTTTTGGCCAATGATCTTTTGCTCATATGCGATATCCCCTGGCTTTGCCGGGGCGGTTTAGCGGTCTGTTGATAACGCGTATTGTTAGAAAATTTGCCTTTAGGAGACAAAGGATGCAATGTTGATGGTATTTTGGCCATAATAAATATTATTTAATAGCAAAATTTACAGAACTATTTTGAATTGTTTGGGTTTGGGGTTGTCTAAAAGAATCGTTGAATTTGAATTGGAAAGGAAAAGCTTCTAAATATTTTTTATAAACATCTATGGCTTGCAACTTTGGCAAAGAACTTTGGTATTGAATGTTAACCTTATCGGCCTCACCAGACTTATATGTTTTACCCAAAATCACCTCAAACCCTCGGGCCGGATAAGTAATAGTTTTTAATGCATACGGGTCGGCAGAAAATCCGAAAAATTCCGCAGGATGATACCCGAGTAATTTTGCGTCTTGGCACTCACCGCCAACATCGGCATAGCGTTTGGCCTCAAGTAATTTTTGCACCAAGCTGGAACCATCGGTATCCGCGGCTTCAAGAACCAAAATTTCTTTATTGTTCTCGCGCATCATTGCTTGGATTCGTTCAAAAAACTCGTCAGCCGTTACCCTTTCCGAAGTCGGCACATTATATTTAATAACTACAACTTTAGCCTTTAAGACATCGGTCAGCCAAATAATCCGCCCATAAGCATCTTCTAAAGCCTGGGCCGGATTGTGCAGGCCATCACAGGTAGTATTGGAAGCACCGTCGGAAAGCAAAATAACCAATTTATTATTCCGAGAACTCTGCAAAGTGTTATAAGCAGCTTTTAAGCCGGAGCATATATTGGTATTGGACTGATAGGTGCCCTTGTAATCAGCGCTGGTAATTTTTGAACAATCGGTCTGATTGCCAAAAATTTCATTCATGCCCCGGTCAATAGAAATTTGAACCTGTGGAATATTATTACTAAGCTGGCTGGCCATGTAAGAAAGATTACAAAAATAAACCAAAGAGGCACTATATAAATTGGTCTTTTGGTTGTAAAGAGAAAGACTGTTAAGGAATTGCCCGATTGAACGATTGGCATTGCATAAAGATCCGTTATTGACCATTGTCCCGGAAGTATCGACAACAACAGCAATATCTAAAGGTTGGCTAGCTTGAGTCTTACACTCTATAGGCACACTCATCTGCAAACAAGTACCCGCGCTAAACTTACTATTCTCTCCCATTGATAAGCTGTCTTTCTCGATAAAATAGTCGCGACCATCTTTAGGGCTGGTAAAAATCGCCTTGGAGGCTAAATCGTTAATAATCGGTCGCTCTAAAGCCGCCGGCTCTTTGAATTTCACTTTATAATTGAATTTATAAGGCGTTTTGGCGCTAATCTTAACATTCACAAATCCTGTGGCCGTATTGCCTTGATTAATTGTAGTTACCTGCGAATTACCAACCGGCGGATAAACTGGCGGGCCGACAATTTCTACGTCGGAACGCAAAACGTCATAAACCTGTTTAATGAGCGTTTGGCCCGGGCCAAAACAAGAAACTGCCACCTCGATGTCATATTCATTTTTGCATTTTACGGGCGTAATTGTCCGCTTAATTTTGGGTTCGCAAGTTTGGCAATCTTGATTGGAAAAACTGCTCGTTTGGTAGAGTGAATAAGCCCGGCCGCCAAACATTACTTGCGATTTATCCTGATTAACAGGGATATCATCTCCGGGCATATCAAAAGCGACATCATATTCATAAGATATGGTTTGGCCATCCAGGAAGGTTTTATCCAAAAGATTGAGCTGCAAATATTTCAAGCTCCCCCCATTCATCGCTTCCCAATAATTTATCTCGTGATCGATCCTCTCGGGAATGCCTTTAAGCGTTCCGGGGATATAGCGGGCCGGTAATTTTTTATATACCCGGGCAAGGGAAGTTTTGTAAGCCAGATCGTTTTCATTGAAGGCAAAAAAATAATCGCTGATAGAGACGCCATCACAAGCTTTGCCCGCGGGGTCTTTGCATTTGATTTCGACTGAAACTTTAGCCTTATTGGAACAATCGGCAAAAGGCGTCACGCTCTTTTTTATTTCCACTTCCGGCGCCAGCACGCCCTGCCGACAATTAAACTCATTTAAGGCATAGCAGGCTTTGTCCCGGCCAAAACCGGCGCTCAGTTTATCCATGGCCAAGGTGGCCGCCATTGTCGTGGTGTTATTACCCATTATGGTTGGCTTTGCAAATTGCAGAGAATATTTTAGCACCTGGGAGGCTTTTTCGGGCAAAGAATAAGGCACAAAAAATTTCAACTTTCTCGAAGTAGCATCAAAGGAGACATTTTTAGCTTCAAGCTTCTGATCGCCAAAATACGCCAAAGAGCCTATCTCCCAATAAACATATTCGGGCAGTTCCACGATAGCCGTAAAATCTTTACATTCTTTTCCTAAATTGGCATTGCAGGTAATTTCCAAAGAGGCCTCGACTTTGGTAGCGCACTGCTCAAATTTCGAATCAAAACACTTCAGGCTGATGCTGGGCTTTTGGTTCGCACAACCGGATTCAGAAAAACATTGATCGTCAAATTCGATGGGCGAAGGCAGGGCAACCTCACCATTAGGCAAATACAAATTAAGATAAGGCTGGCCCTCGCTCTTCTCAGCTGCGCCGGTAAAAGCGCTTTGCGCCTTAAGGGTAAAACACCTCTTCTGCTCCGCCTCGCCGATTTCTTTATTAACCACCCAGGGCATAGCCACATCCGTGCGATTAATGGAATTGTTCCATTTTATTTCCGCTGTATTGTCATTTTTTGTTACGGTCAGACCGTTAAAAATAGAATAATGCGATTGCCAACCTGCGCACTCGCGGCTGGCCAGCTTCGCATTGGATAATTCGTCGGGCACTTTATCAAAGCAAGACCCGGTTTCGCATATCTCGAAAGTGCACGGATCAATATTGCGGCATGTCGCCGTAACCTGCGTCTTGGGCAGATAAAATTCCGGCTGCTTTTCCACGAAACGTTTGGGTACTGTTGGAGTAATTGCGCAATCGGCATAGGCGTTGGGCGCGCCCGCTTCCTTTTGTAAAATATCGCGAATGCGCTCAAAAAGCTCATCGATTTTTTTAATATTATAAAACGCCCCACCCGAACCAAGCGATAAAGAGGACATTACTTCCCCATCAATACTAATCGGAGTTAAAAAACTTTTTTTACTCCGCGGGTCAGTATACCAAGCCATTTTAGGCGCCTCCCCAGCTTTGGGTATGACGCCTAAACCAATGGTATAAACTCTGGTATTGTTAGCCTTGGCCAAAGCGGCAATCTGCTTGGCCACACTTATCATTTGGCTGCGATTGGCGCAAAAATAAAAACTTCCTTTTTTGCAAATCAAAGAGCTGTTCTCATTGCCATCAGTAAACAAAATAACCACCTTTTGATAACCGTTTTGGCGCGCCACCTGATAAATTGCCCGCTTGGCTGCGTCAAAAAGCGCCGTGTCGCCTTGCGCTTTTAGGCCATTGATAGCCGTGCTGACTTTGGCCAAATCGCCGGTCGGCGATAAGATAGTTGTTTTTGTGTCAAAAGAAATCCCCTCAATAGCAATTTTATCCTGAGAAGAAATCAGCTTGCTGCCAAAATCCACCACATCTAAAAAGGTCAATTTAGCCAAACTGAGCTTATTGTCAAAAGCCATGGATCCGGAATTATCAATGGCCATAGCAATAGCTAATTTTTTCTTAGTGCCCTGTGCCACGCACTGCAAGGGACTAAAATTCTTTCCGGCAAAAATGCTATTCAAATATGTTTTAGCCTCAGATAAACCAGAAAAATTCTTAGCCCCGCCCACGCTCTGGCCGGCAATTCTGGCCGGATCTTTGCAGGCATTATCGGTATAAAAAATCAAAGCGCTTTTTCGCCTATCAGCGCTAAAGTAACAACATTGTTTTTCATTACGGATAGGGCAATAATCCTCTCTGATAGCCACCTCGATTTTATAATTAGGCCTCAAAGTCGGCGTCAAATTTACGTCTTTGATAAAAACTTTGAACTTATTGTTAACCACATCGCCCCGGCCGCCCAAGCCCACGCTAAAAACTGGATTTTGCGCCGGATAACGCAGAGAGACAACCGCATCATAATATTTTTTCGGATCCAAGCCCGAAACATTACCGATAAAGTATGTTCCGCCGCCATTATCATTTAGGATATCCACCCCACTGACAGTTACGGCTCTAGCCCAAAGAGGCAGGCAAACTAAAAATGATAATGTTAGTAATAAAAAATATTTTTTCATTTTTTATAACGATTTTACTAATAGCCGAAATTTAATTCTTTCATTATTGGCAGGGCCGAAAATGGCTGGCAATTATTGGACATTTTCATAAAGGAATCTCCGGCATCTTTGGCGCACAAACGGTATAGCCAAGAGCTCTTGGATAAATCAATTTCCGACGCAAAAGCCCTGATATAAAACCTGTTGCCCTCTTTTACTTTCTTGGGCGAAAGCTCTTTAGACCCTTTGGCGTAAAAGACAAAATTTTTGCCCTCCGTGCCTTCATCATAATCCCATTGGCTAGCAGTAACCTCCACGTAAGGAACCACGCCCTCCTCGGAAAAACCTTGCGAATCAACTTGGCCCGACACCTCAAAAGTATTTTTATCCAGCATCACGTAACCCAAATCCGCAACACTGGCGCGCGATACGCCCTTGTCGCTTTTTGACCAATAATCAAAAGCGGCAACTTGGCAGGGTGTTTCCAGCTTGTCGGAGGAAAAATAAAAAACCGCCAAATAATGAGAGTTGGGCCTGAATAAAATTTTTCCCGGATAATTTTTTGTCTCGTTTCGTGGAAAATAAATCGTCGCCTTTTTAGTCTTGGGGTCAAAATTCCGCTCTTCCGAATTAAAGCCGATATCCTTGTAGGTCTTGCCATCGTCATACATATTCTGCTCGTTTTCTCCCGGGAAAGTATTGCTGTCGTTTCGCAATCGTTTGCTATTAAACCAAATCTTGGCATTTTTATAATTCTGCGGATTTTCCAAAGCCGCCTCCGCTACCAAGCCGTAATATCTGGGCTCAAAACTACTGATAGTAACAATCGGGCATTGATTCTTGCCCACATAAAAACCCTTGCCAACCCCTCTGATAATTGATTTTGTTTCACTATCCTGAAAAGCCACTTGGAGATTAGCCAACATATCCTTGTAGACAGAGGGTATTTTAATAACAGCCAAACCATTATTAACGACCGGCGTGCCCGGCGGCCGGGAATAACCTTGTTTATAAATCAAATCTTTAGGCTCGCTGACCCTGATATAAACACGCTCTTTGGGGCTAATACCGATGGTCTCCCATTTGGCAGTAATTTTATCCCCGGCCTTCAAGGTTTTGGCCGCCTCGGCCACCGGCAGGACCTCAATGGTCTTTTTTTGGCCGAGGTAAAAATTCTTAGGCGTTAAAAAATAAAACCGGCGGGCCACGCATTCCAAAAGGTCCCCATTGGCGTCCCAGAAATCTCCGCGCAAATATCCATAATATTTGCTATTGGAATCGAGCTGGCTTTTGGTTTTTATAGAAAATTCCGCACTGGAAAAGTCAACTTTAATTCTATTGCCGCTATCCCACTCTATCGGATCGCGGGACAAAACATTATTTCGATATTCAAAAAGGCGCAAACCAACATTACCAGTAACCGCGTCCCCGGGGTCAATAATAGAAACCTTTTGAACGAGGCTGGTATTTTCATAAAGCGGATCGAAAAAAGAAAAAATCGGGCAACCAATGTGTTTGATATAAATAAAACCCTCTGCATCTTTGGCCGTATTTAGATATTGCACGCTGGCCATATAGGGCTTGTAATCAGGTTCGGTGGTTTTTAAGAGGCCGGTTGGAATATTAAACTCGAAAAGCCCGTCGTCGGGCTCGCCGGTAGCCAAAATAGTCGGAGTTCCCTTTCTGCCTCCTTCATTAATCGGATACATCATGATCGTCATTGTGGCGTCAGCGGGCATATTGCGCGTACTCCAAACGATGGAAATTTTTTCCCCCGTGTAAACACCCTCCGAAGCATTGCGCGGCAAATTAGCAAAACGAACGCTTAAAATTTCCGGCTTGGCGATTTTTTGCAAATACACATTGGTCGAATAGCCTATCGGTATTTTGAAATCCAAAATCGTCACGGAAAAATTCCCTAAAGCCGGTTTTTTCCCGGTATTAAAAGTTAAAGTATTGTTAGGTTTGGCCCGATCGAAAAACTTCACATAAATCAAATGGTCGGAAATTTTTTCCGAAGTGGAAATTTTGCCAGTCACGATGGTATTTTTGCCATCGTAGCGCGTTTTAATATTTTCGATTTTGTATTTTGGAGCCGCTTGGGCCAAAACCAAAACCGGCAAGCAAATGCCTGCTAAAATTACGCTTAAAATAACCTTTTGTATTTTTCCCATAATTGGGGAATACGGCGGTGACGATATCCGCCTTGCTTTAATTATAGTTTTCCATTATCAAAAAAACAAAAAGCGCGCCTGTGGAGAGGCACGCTTAACGCAAAGCCCCGCCTGGCGGCGGGGTTTGCGAACTAGATTGGAGCTCTGGGGCGTGGCCACTAGCGGCCAAGTTGCCCTAAAGCTTTTTAATATTCACGGGGCTGGCGTTTTATCTCCTTAAAATAGAAATCTTTTCCATCAGCTTTTTCTGAGCAAGCTTGGCTTGGGCAGAATATTCGCTTTTGTCCCAAGTGGCGACAAAGGCCATTATTTGGTTACGGAAAACGAACAAAACGATGATGGCAAGAATAATCGGAAGTAAAACGAAATCAATGATATTAGAGGACAAGCCGGTGCTCATGGAGCTGGGTTGGTTATATGTACCCAAAACCCGGGCTTTGGCCACATTGATGATAATGGAATCGGAAGAAGCAAGATTGCTATTGCTAGACCTGACAATGTCCTTCAACTCGGTATTGCCATAATTGAAATTTCCGGTCACTGTGGCCTCAAAGATCAAGGTGCGGGTTTGATCAATAGACAAATTACCGATATTGATGTTTTGTCCCATATTGCGGTCAAGTTGCAAGTCTTCAAACTTGGTAATGCCGCTATAGGTCAAACCATTGGGCAAATAATTGCGGACAATGATATTGCGAATGGTCGAATCAGTATTGTTCTTAATTTGGACAATGAAAGCGATCCGGTCTCCGGGCTTGGCATAAACCAAATCCTTTTGCCATTTGGTTTGATTCTCGCTCAAATTGCGAGCCCAAATCCAAGTGGTGAAATCTTGTTCAGAAGTGCTATTGTAGCCGTTGTAACCGCCAGTGCGGAAAGTCATGTCATCATCACAATAAGTGCCGTAGCTATTGGAAGCGCAAGCCCGATAGTGATAAGTGACGCCTTCGTCCAAGCCGGTCAGCTCATGGCTGAAAGTTCCGGTATAAGAGCGGCTGCGTTTGGTAGTGGTATAGTCGTAGTCCGTATCGCGGCCCCACTCAAACCACACTAAAGCATTTTCATCGGCATTGGCAGTTTGGATGAAATTCATCACCGTTGAACCACCAAGGTTGATTAAGTCTCCGCGCAAAGTAGCTGAATTATAATCCACATCCGTAGCGCTTAAAGTATTCACATAAGGCCTATTAGAATTATATCCGGTGCCGCTGGAGACAAAAGTCATCCAATCGCCATAGACATAAGTGCCATTGTTGTTTCTGGCCACGGCGCGATACCAATAGGTATAGCCCTCATTTAGGTCATCGACATCAATGCCAAAGTAGCCGGTGGCATAGCGTGAGCGGTGAATGCTCTGGCGCGTATTGCTTTGAGAATTACCATATTCGAACCAGACCACAACGTAATCGCTGTTGCCCATACTGGTCAAATCAGCATTAAGAGTGGCGTTGTGATAGTTAATATTGCTAGCGCTCCTCGTGATAATAGAAGGATTATAGATTCCGGAATTGGAACACTGGCTATTGCAATTAGAAACCTTGTAACAGTTGCTTGAACCATGGGCAGAGTTGCACTGCTCTTGGGTCAGATTGCCCCACCAGACACAAGTGTTGTTGGAACAACCATAGAAATCATATTTATCAGTGGTCGAACCGCTACAGCGATTATCACAGTTGTTGGTGAGGCTGCAGTTGGCGCTGCCATAAAGATTTTGGCAGTTAGTCAAAGTCATGTAGCCCAACCATTGGCAGGTGTTGCCGATACAACCATAGAAATCCCGTTTGGTTTGTTCAATAGTGCATTTGTTATCGCAATTAGAAGTCTTGTAACAATCACCATATTTGGCCTTACATTCGGCCATACTCATGTAACCGGCTGAACCGCAAGAATTATCCTTGCAAGCATACAAATTAAACTTTTGGTCAGCGGCACACTGCAAATTGCAGGTTTGTGAAGCGTAACAATTTCCACCGTAAAGCTCATTGCATTTGGCTAAAGTCATGTAACCTAACCATTGGCAAGTATCGCCTTGGCAGCCGTAGAAATTCTGCTTCGTAGCAGTATCGTTTGAACCGCCACCATTACTGGGGGTGGAAACGCAGCGATTATCACAGCTGGTGTTACGAGAACAGTTAGAGCCATAAAGCGCTTGGCAGTTGGCCAAAGTCATGTAACCAGACCACTGGCAAGTGTTTCCTTGGCAAGAATAAAAATCATATTTATTTTGGGTATCAGTTGTGCCGCCGCCATTGGAGTTCGAGGTGCAGCGATTGTCGCAATAGTTATTGCGAGAACAGTTAGAGCCATAAACTGATTGGCAGTTGGCCAAAGTCATGTTGCCCAACCATTGGCAAGTATTGCTGACACAACCATAGAAATCGTATTTAGTATTAGTCTCAGTGCTGCCGCCGTTTGAACCAGAAGTGCAGCGATTGTCGCAATAGTTATTGCGAGAACAATTATAACCGTAGACTGATTGGCATTGCGGGAAAGTCATGTTGCCCAACCATTGGCAGGCATTACCAACACAGCCGTAGAAATCGTATTTAGTATAAATATCGGTGCCCCCGCCATTAGAGGTCTGGGTGCAGCGATTGTCGCAATAATTGTTGTGAGAACAGTTAGAACCATAGACTGATTGGCAGTTGGCCAAAGTCATGTTGCCCAACCATTGGCAGGTGTTGCTGACGCAACCATAGAAATCGTATTTAGCGGCAGAATCATTATTGGAGCCGCCGCTAGTACCAGAACAAACGTTGTCACAGACATTACTCCTATAACAATTAGAACCATTAAGCTCATTGCATCTGGCTTGGGTCATATTGCCCAACCATTGGCAGGTGTTGCTGACGCAACCATAGAAATCGTATTTAGCGGCAGAATCATTATTGGAGCCGCCATTAGAGGTCGAGCAAACATTATCACAATTAATATTTCTGTAACAATTAGAACCGTTGGTAGCGTGGCAATTAGCCTCGCTCATTAAACCCAACCATTGGCAGGTATTGCTGACACAACCGTAGAAATCGTATTTGGCAGTGCTCTGCTCAGAGCTGGTTGAACTATTTGAACAAGTTCCATCACAGTTCGGGGTAATATGGCAGTTGGCCGCACCATAAAGCTGGGCGCAGGCCGCCGGGGTCATAAAACCTTTCCAAGTGCAAGCATTATTTTCGCAGGAATAGAAATCCCTCTTTTGGGAGCTTTCCGTGCCTGAGCCGGTAGTATTGGAATTACAAACTCCACCGCAATCGCGACTGGCGCTGCAAATGGAATATAATTTATCACACTGAGCCTTAGTCATAATACCAACCCATTGGCAGGTATTGCCTTGGCAAGTGTAATAATCGGTCCGCTCATCTCCGGCGCTGGTATTAGTACCGCTGCCGCCGTCAGTGCTGGCACAGGAGCTATTGCATCCGGGGACAGTGCTGCAAGCGGAGTAACTAGCGTTACATTCAGCTTGAGTGGTCAAGCCAACCCATTGGCAAGAATTACCGATACAAGCATAATAATCGCTTTTACCGGCCTGAGCCTCCAAAGTGGTAAAAGATGCCACGGGGCTTTTCACATTCTGGCCGCGGAAATCAGCCTGCAAATAATAAGTGTAGGCTGTTGCCGGATTGAGCCCGGTTAAAATACCAGTCACACCCAAAGTTGCGCCTTGAGAGCTGGCCACAATCGTCTTGTTAGAGATGATGGTGGAGCCGCCGCTATTAGGCTGGGCCACAAAATACACCTCAGCCGAGTCGGTGCTGGCATTGACGATAACATTGCCTTTAACCATGGCAGTGGTAGCGCCAACCTGCGCAGAACCGTCGAGCATCGGGACGGGCTGGATTAAAGATTCGGCACCAGCCAATTTGCCGCCAAAGGCCATATAGCCCAAAGCAAGCACCAAGATGGCACCGACTGCAAACAAAATATTTTTGATATTTTTGTTCATATTTTTATATTTTTTTATTGGTTGCAAAAGGCAAAAATGCACCTTTTGCGATATCTATATTATATCACAGATTACCTAAAATGTCAATAGAGACTTAACCCTTTTTCTTCTTTCAATATAAGCCCAAAATGTCCCCTTTGTCTATTGTCCCTTATGCCGATTATCGGACATGTTTGCCCTGCCCGTTGCCACTTTTTATTATTTGATATTTGATTTATGTAAAAGCCCCATCTTGCGATGGGGCGAAAACCCTTTCGGGCTATTTGTTTCAGGGATACTGGCTGTAGGTGACGGCTCCTTCAAATTTGAGGTAACCCTCAGAGACAACCTTGTTGTCTTTTCTGCCTACTTCTCTGACGACAATAAAGTATCCGTACGAACTGTAAGGTCCGTAATCTTCAACTTTTTTGCCGGATTCGATGTAGCCTTTTTTGTATTCATTGATGAGGCGCTCTTCGAACTTATCCAACTGAGTCTGTTTGAGGGTGAAGGAAAAACCTTCAGCCTTCAGAGTCCCGTAGGTAAACGGTCCAGCAAGCCATTCGCCGATGAAAGGAGTATTTGGAATAACTTCCTTCGTGTTCTTCTGATAGCCAATACAGATCTCCACTGGCGTATTTTCGTCAACACCTTTCAGATTGATATTATCAATGGTGATGGTGTCGCCGATGCTGAACTCTTTGCCGTCATAAAGGAATTCCTTGCGGGAGTCCACCTTGTAACGGTTGTTGGCCCATTCGTTGAGGTTAAACATGTCGACGATATACTTGCCGAGTTTATCCTTTGCGTAGACGCCGGTTTGACCATTGTAGATTTGCTGCTGAGTGAAAGGCGTAACTGTTATCTTTTCGCCAGTCAGCGGATCAACAAGTTCAATGGCAATGAAATACCTTGATGCGTCAAGCATATACAAGTCGTAAGTGCAACCGTCATAGACCGTGTCATACCATGGCCAAGAGACGCTGTTGAACAGCTCTCTATACGGATTGGGTTCGCTTGGGGTACTTACCATGAATTTTTTGAACCATGGTGATTCCGGATCAGAGACCGGGGGCCTTGAGGCTCCGCCGAATTCTATCCTACCCAGGAACTTGTGAATCCTGTCCCAAGCATAAACTTTGGAACGCGATGGCGACATGATGATATAAGCGTCTGCATACTGTATGTCTTGCATGAAAGGATAACCGAAGTTAAGTGCTACATTGGCTGTTTTGCCGCCCGTGCGCACAGCTGTGAAGAATTTGACATCCTTCAGGAAGCTCTTCAGTGTGCCGGCAGCGGCACTCGTTGACTGAACCTGATCAATAACTGTTGGAAGCTGATTGGCGGACATGGTTGTCATTTCCATGGCCGGCTTGGGAGCCGAGTATGGCTTGTTGACGTCTGTGAAATTTGTTTTCTTTTCAGGATAAGTGATTGTTATCTTCTTTGTCCTGCTGTCAAATTCCACTGTTGCCTTCATCAGCTTGCTGATCGCTCTGAGTGGAACCATTGTCTTGCCATCGATGAGCTGAGCGGATCCATCCATCTTTTCGACGATGGTAAGTGATTCGCCATTCCCATCAGTGAGCACTCCAGTGGCCTCAGCCTTGTCGATAGTGAAGCTGACTCTGTAAGAAGATACGCCTGAAATGTAAGCGTAGGTCGCGGTTTTGGTGTCGGGGTCCCATAATACCTCGCAGCCAAAAATCGATTCGCCCACATCCCTCAAAGGCAGATAGCTTGCACCTTTGATTATTGCCGGAGCCGTAGTGCTGATTGTATCAGTTGTCCACTTGAAGCGGCTGGCAGCATCAGTATTGGTGCGGTCCCAAGAAAGGACTCTCTTACGAGTTAGTTCTTTACTACCCAAAGTCAGATTATAAATGCCCATCGGGACAAGTATTGCGCCAACTTTGAATTCAGAATAACCATCCGGATCGCCATCAGGCCAAACTTTGAACGAGGCAATGCCCAGCTCGTAAAAACGCGGACCGGTTATCGCATCATTGGGTTCAAAGGTAACTTTGGCTTCCTGAGTCCCGTTAGCCGGGATAAACGATCCTGTTTTTCCAACAACTCCAGCCGCCGATGACAGGTCAGCAAAGCAAAATCTTGCCATGCCCCAAACGCCATCTTGCGTCAGGTCAGTTGTCTCCAATACGCCATAGTATGCACTTGATGTGCCAGACGTATTTTTGATCGGTGTTCTAGACCAGTTGTCTAGGCTAAAATCTTTGCCTTGGTAGAAAGCGATCGGCTTGAAGTCAAACGCTTTGCCAAGATGATCAAAGGATCCAGCACCTGCTGCTGTGGCCGGTGATGTTGGTACCACCGAACCTGCAATAAGCATTACCACCGCGATTGCAACGACTGCAAATCTCTTCATCTATGTTTCCTCCTTATGTTGTTTTTCCCTTATTAATTTGTAAAAATTCAGGGAGTCTCTCGCACACATAACCTAAGTTTTGGCTATATGCTTGCAAATATTATATCATGGACTTTCAAAAAAGTCAATACCCTACCACTTCTCTCTTACCCTTATAAATATAGGCTTTTCAGCCAGTATTTGATTTTTGGCCATACAAAAATACCCTCCTAATAGCTATTTTAGGAGGGGGATATTTGAGGTTAGAAATTTGTAATTGTGGCTTATTATTTGGATTTGCTTACTCTCCCTTTCCTACTCCTTTAATTTGGCCTCCACCACCATTCTTTGCTTGCCGGTATTGGGCGGCCAACATGTTAAAAGATAAGCCCGTTTTTCATTAAAAGGATTGTCGGGTAGCTTGTCCCCGGGATTTATCAGAAAACTTTGCTGCACCAAATAAACATAGGGTATGCCTTTATAGTTTATGATAATACTATCCCCGGCAATTAATTTATCTATCTTATTAAAAACGCGGTAATCCGGCCCCCAAGTGATAGGGGCACTGTGCGCCAAAAATACCCCACTGCCGGCTTCACCCGGCAAGGGCGTTCCGGGATAATGCATCACCTTGCCCATTAAGGCGGCATCCATGAGCTTTGTGTCTGTGGTTGCCGGGTATTCTACTTTTTTATCCAAATTAATCTTTTCAATGGCCATTTTGGATACCTCCCCGTTAGAAGGAAAATTCGAGGTAGGATTTTGCGCGGGCAAAGCGCTAGTTGCGGTTGTAGTTGGGGTTGGTAAAACCACGGAACCAATTTCCCCTTGGGCATCTAAAACCAATTCCCCGGTCCGATCTTTAATGCTTTGCTCCAAGGCTTTTTTATTAAAAATCCAAATGACGTTTTCAAAATTTATCGCAAAAAATGCCAACGCAAATAAAATAAAAAACGGCGCAACTAATGGCTTAATATAATGGGCATAATATGAAGGTTTTGATGGCGGAATATCGTCCCAATCCATAGAAGGATGAAAAACCAAATGATAAATTTCAAATCAAATCCAAAACTTAAAATTTCGAAAAAACTTTACCCCATTTGGATTTTATTAATTGATTTGATATTTGGAATTTGAGTTTGGTATTAATTGATATCAAAACTATGCGGAATTAATTCAATGAGAGTCTTTTTGTCAGTCACGGCAAAAGCGATTAAAACAATCAAAAAGAAAACCGACTTGAAAATAATATTTGGCTCGCGCACTTCGGGGGCAAAGCTCATGGAAATTAAAAGCAAAGCGCACACGGCCAACAATATCCAAAAGGTCACCATTTTCAAAATGTCATTATATTGAAAAATCAAAAAAGAATAAAGCCGCATTTTCAAGCTGGGTTTTTGTAAAACGGTATTGCCCTGCGCCGCTAAAGCCGAATCATCAAAAATGACATATTCTCGACCAGCCACTAAAGGAGCAGCGGTCTTGGATGAGGAGGGTTCGGCTTTTCCATTAGTTTGGCCATTAACCAAAGGTGCCGCCGTTGTAGGCGTTTTTTCAGTCAGAGCCATAGGCGTCGAGGAAGGGTTTTGGGGCA
Organism: Minisyncoccota bacterium; assembly: GCA_041651395.1. Taxonomy (GTDB): domain Bacteria; phylum Patescibacteriota; class Minisyncoccia; order Minisyncoccales; family JAGOPM01; genus JBAZJI01. The sequence continues at coordinate 277,016 of JBAZJI010000001.1, read as the reverse complement.
AAGTTTCCGGCTTTTTAACAACCGTATGGTTGATTTTGGGAATGCCTTGGATAGCAATAGCCCCTTTGGGCTTGGAGGAGCCGAAGAGCTGAACAACGATAGTCGTATAATTCCCATTAAAATTCCCGCCAACCACAGCCACGCCAATCTCCTTAAAATTCGGGTTGAGCAAATTTTGATGATGCGTAAAGGAATGCACCCAGCCACCGTAAACTTCCTCTGGCTCCAAAAAACCGATGGCTAAATTCTCGCCGGCATATTCATAATCATAGCCTGCCTCACTAAACCAATACCAAGGAGCTATCCCCTTTGGGCTCTCGTGGGCAAAATAGCCATTGGCAAACATATCATTGGCCTTTTTTCTGGCCGCAGTTTCCAATTGCGCATTAACCGTTAATTCGTTAAGGCCTAGCCCGGCGCGCTCTTGATTGGTTAAGGCCACAATAGATGTTCTGGTAATATCGCCAAAAAGCGGATCATTTTGAAAAAAGGTAAAGAAAAAAATCGGCAAAACATGCAAGGCCAAGAGTATTAAAGAAAGCCAAAACAAAAAGCTGGAAAACAGTATTCCCGGCCGGCATTTATTTTCCGGACAAACCAAAAAAAATTCCTTGATTTTCTGGGCGAAACTTCGCATATCCCATCTAAATAATAACGGGTTTCTCCCCTATTCCCAAGCGTAGTTTTCCACTACAAATAAAAAAGGCCTTGGAGGCCTAACTCTTTGCGCTTTGTTGCGCTTTGAAAAGTTCAAAAATTTCTTGGCAGTCTTTTGGGTATCCGGCATCTTTGTAAGCTTGGTAACCCAAGTCCGCGGCTCGGCTAGCAATACTGGCATCTTGGCGCACCATTTGAGCCAACTTGCCCAAAAAGGCCCTAAGAGATTTTGTGCCGGAGCGGGCACTATGAAAAGCGGCTAGCTGCATATCATGAATGTTTTTGCAAAGCTCAAGGATTTTTCCGGCAATATCCTCGCGCATATCCATCATGTCTGCATCGCACATATTCCAGGCCCGGCAAAGAGTAAAGAATGTCAGCGGATTTTCCTCCATATACCTTATCGCACTTTCTTGGCGGGTCGTATTTTTCTGCCCCAGTCCTTGCATAACACACTCCTTTCTTATACCTTAATTTTAATTGTTCCAAACAAGTTATAATTCAAAGTTCCCTATCGGTCAAATCTCCCCTTGATTAAATCCGTTTCATTGCTTATAATATGCAGGTACAATATTGGGGGATGGACCAATAGTAGGTTGCGGGTCCCATAAGCCCGAGGTCCAGGTGCAATTCCTGGTCCCCCGACTAGAAAGATATTGGCCTGCCAGGCCATGCCCGACAGGCGAGTTTGCAAGTCGAGCGGGCGGGGCCCGGGCCAGCTGCCTGGGTAGCTCAGTTGGCCAGAGCGTGGGACTCATAAGCCCAAGGTCGGCGGTTCAATCCCGCCCCCAGGCACCATGCGGCGGTAGCATAGTTGGTTTAATGCGCCTCCCTGTCACGGAGGAGATCGTGGGTTCGAATCCCATTCGCCGCGCCAAACAAAAATGTCCACTTCTGTGGGCATTTTTGTTTTGCGGCGAGTGGTGAGAACCCACCCCCCGATCCGCCAGTTGGCGGAGCCTTCGCTTGCCTACCGGCAGGCAGGGGCAACACCTTCGAATTATTTAGATATTCTTAGCGAGTAAAGCGAACTTTGAATCATCTTGTATCCACGCGAAGCGTGGCTCATTCGCCGCAGCGTGCCGAAGGCTCTGCTGCAGGGCGCCGCTAATGTTTCTGCAAAACGCCAAAGCATTTTGCATTATTAAAGAGGCAATAAAATTTAGAACTTAAAAATCCCCTTTCGGGGATTTTCATAGCCACTTCATTTTTTTCAAAACCGACCGCATAGTATCCATGGCCACCTTGGCCACATTATATTCCAAGTGCGTTTCCGGGTCATCGATTATCCTTTGGTGTAATTCTTGAACTTTGGTCAATTCGGCATGATATTCGGGCAGAGTATTGCGCGAGGAAGCTAATTGCTCCTCAAAAGTTTCTCCGCGGGGAAACATCTCAAAAAAACATTCTTCCACCATTTCAAATCCCTCGATAATGGCCATTTTCCATTCCGGCTCTAATTTAGAATCCATCCGCTTCGCTATTTTGGCCCACTTTTGGTTGCGCTGCACCACGTTACTGGGTTTATACATCAAAAACTCACGGAAGTCCCCCAGATACATTATCTCCATGCGCAAAGAAGTTTTCAAAAAATAAACTATCGAAGCGGCATAAACAATGGAAAGAAAAATAAACCAAGCTTTAACCGGCAAGAGAAAATCCTGCAACTGGTCACAAAAAATAACATGCTGAAAATAGCCCGCATAGCTGGATGGCTCAACGCCCTGCGGCAAATTTTGGGCAAAACAGGTTTGGAAAATTTTATCAAGATTGTCGATCACGCTGTTCTTGGAATATTTTTGCTATCGCAAAAAGTTTCTGCTCTTCAAATGGTTTGCCAATCAGTTGCAAACCCACAGGGAGCTCTTGTGCATTATAACAAGGAATTGAGATGGCGGGCAGTCCTGCCAAATTCACAGGCACAGTATAAATATCGGCCAAATACATTGTCACTGGATCGGTTAACTTTTCTCCGAAGGCAAAAGGCACGGTTGGGCTGGTGGGCGTTAAAATCACCTCCACCTTTTGAAACGCCCGATCAAAATCATTTTTTATCAAGCGGCGCACTTTTTGCGCCCGAGCATAATAAGCATCATAATACCCGGCAGAAAGTACATAGGTTCCCAAAATAATGCGCCGGCGCACTTCCTTAGAAAAACCCGCGCTACGGCTACCTAAATATACCCCCGAAAGCTCAGTTTCATTTTCATTGTCACTTGTTTTGCTTAAACCGTAGCGGATGCCATCATATCTGGCTAAATTAGATGAAGCTTCGGCGGTCATTATTATTTGATAATCGGCCACACCAAATTCGGCATTGGGTAATGTGATTTCCACAATGTTGGCCCCAGCCTTTTTATAGTCATAGATAGCTCTTTCTAAAGAATCTCTGACGCCCGGCTCTAACCCCGGGCCAAAAAATTCTTTAGGCACTCCGATATTAAGGCCTTTTAATTCTAAAATCGGTTTAACCCACTTTTGGTCTATGGTAGTCGCATCATTATCATCGTGGCCGTAAATCACATCATAAACCGCTTGAGCATCTTCGATATTTTTCGCCATTGGCCCGATTACATCTAAGGAAGAAGCTAGGGCCACCAAACCAAAACGTGAAATTGCTCCATAAGTCGGCTTTAGCCCCACGATCCCGCAAAAACTTGCCGGCTGGCGGATGGAGCCGGCCGTATCAGAACCAAGAGCCACAGTACACATATTAGCCGCTACGGCGGCAGCGGGTCCAGAAGACGAGCCGCCCGGAACTAAATTTTTATTGCGAGGATTTTTGGTTGCCCCAAAGGCCGAATATTCTCCCGAACTACCCATGGCAAACTCGTCGAGATTTAATTTTCCTAAAATGATAGCCCCGGCGTCCTTGAGCTTTTTTATAACCGTCGCATCATAGGTGGCTTTGTAATTTTCTAAAATTTTTGAGCCGGCCGTGCAGGGCAAGCCTTCAACCATGATATTATCCTTAACGCCCACAACCGTGCCAGCTAGTACACCCTTTTCGCTTTTAATGTCTATGGCTTGAGCCTGCCGGAGCGCGCCCTGTTCATCAACAAAAAGCCAAGCGTTGATTTCTTTATCCTGCTTTTTTATTTCCGCCAAATAAGCTTTGACCACCTCTAGGGCGGTTACCTCCCCGGCTTGCAGGGCTTGGCGGATTTTGGCCACGCTTAAATTACCTAGATCCATGATTAAAAACAGCTTTTACTTTATTGAGCCGGCCTTCACGCTCAGGAAATTGAGCGATAATCTGCTCTTCTTTATTACTTTCTTTGGCCAAATCCGGGCGCACCTGATTGGAAATTTCCACGCAATGGCTCATGGGAATGACATTATCCACATCCACTGCCTTTAACCTTTCCACATAATTCAAAACCGAGCCCAAGTCTTTTTGGAGCGCGTCCATTTCCTGCACCGTTAGTTTGAGCTTAGCTAATTTGGCAATGTGCGATATTTGTTCTTTGGAAATCATAGAATAAAATTCAAATTTCAAAATCAAAATTATTCCAAATCAAAACCAAATTTCAAAATCCTAAAATACACTATTTGATATTTGGCATTCGAATTTTGAGCTTATCTGAGCGGTGCTAACTCATCAGTATCGAGCAAAACTTCCACCCAACGATCGATATTCTCCACGACCGAACCTGCCCCCCTGACTACGGCAGTCAAAGGATCATCAATAACTTTTGTTGGGATTTTGGTTTCTTTCTGAATCAGGGTATCTAAACCGCGTAAAAGCGCGCCGCCGCCGGAAAGATGTATCCCTCTATTCATAATATCAGCTAAAAGTTCGGGCGGTGTCTGCTCAATGGAAAGTTTTATTGCATCAATTATTTCACGGACCGAGCGCTCCATAGCCCGGCGCACATCCTCTTCTGATAAAATTATTTGTTCAGGCAAACCCGTGACCAAATTGCGGCCGCGCACGGGCATTTCCCGCCGCTCTTTGCCTTGCCCATTGGAAGGCAAAACCGTTCCAATGCCGATTTTTACCCTTTCGGCTGTGCGCTTCCCGATTAATAATTTGAATTCATTTTGGCAGTAATTGACAATATCGTAATCAAATTTATTGCCGGCAGTCTTCAGTGAGCGGGCATGAACAATGCCGCCCAAAGAAATGGCTACAATTTCGCAAGTTCCCCCGCCGATATCCACCACCATATTGCCTCCCGCATCGTTAACCGGCAATTTAGCCCCAATGGCCGAGGCCATAGGCTCTTCAATTAAATAAACCTCCGAAGCCCCGGCATTTTTAGCCGCATCAATAACGGCTTTTTTCTCCACCTCGGTCACGCCGCAAGGCACACCCACCACCACCCTGATCCTGGGGCTTAAGAAAAAATTTCCTTTATGCACTTTGCTGATAAAATAATGCAGCATTTGCTCGGTAGCCTCAAAATCAGAAATTACCCCGCCCACCAACGGATAAATGGCCGTAATAAAACCGGGCGTACGGCCAACCATTTTTTCAGCCTCAAAGCCCACGGCTAAAATCTTGCCGGTCTTCTGGTTAATGGCCACTACTGAGGGTTCCGAAGTTATAATCCCCTTGCCCCGCAAATAAACCAAAGAGTTGGCCGTGCCTAAATCAATGGCCATATCTCTAGAAAAATTCGGGAATAGCTTGTGCAAAGGATTTTTCATATCAGCTTTCTCTTAAAAAACCAAGCAGCTCGCTTGTGGCAATTACCTTCATCTCGGGATGATTGCGCAATTTTATTTCCACGCCATTCTTCTCTAGTGTTTTAGGGCTAATTACCACACGCACAGGAATACCCAATAAATCTGCATCGATGAGCTTCTTGCCGGCACTGTCCAACCGGTCATCATATAATACTGAAAATCCTTGGCTTTGCAATTCTTGATAAAGCCTCTGCGCTTCATTAAGAAGCGTCTGGCCATTTTCCTTGGCGCTATCGATCCTAATCAAGTGCACATCAAAAGGCGCCACACTCTTGGGCCAAATTACCCCCTTCTCATCGTGAAAAACCTCGGCGATTGAGCCCATCAGCCGGCCAATGCCGATACCATAGCAGCCCATGATAACCAATTTTTTCTCACTATTTTCGTCGGTATAGCTTAGCTCAAAAGGCGAAGAAAACTTTGTAATCAACTTAAAAATATTGGCAATCTCAATAGATTTCTCTTCCCGAAAAACTGTTTTGTGACATTTAGGGCATTCCAATAAATCCGGCTTGATTTCTTTATTGATAGCCACGCCAACGCTTGATTCGCCCTGGGCCGCCGCTGCTTCACAATTTTCGCAAACATAAATGGTATCCTCGCCCGAAGGGGTTAACAGCTGATACTCGTGGGAATATTTGGAAAATGTCCCGCCGGATGCATAAGTATAATAAACCTTATCGATTATTCCCAAGCGGCGGAAAATATTTTCATAAGCGTTCTCCACCACGGCATAAAATTTTTCCAAATCCGCCTCATCGCGGTGAAAAGAATACAAATCCTTCATCAAAAATTCGCGCGTGCGTAAAATACCCGATTTAGCCCGCAACTCTTTGCGGAATTTTGTTTGAAATTGAAAAAGCGAAAGCGGAAATTCTCCGACAGTTGTATTAGTCAGCGGCAAATCTTGCCAAGAGTGGATATATTTTTTTGCCAAAGGAACGATAATTTCCTCATGCGTGGGGCCTAAAGCCAATTCTTTTTCCCCTTCGGAAATTTTGTATAGATCAGTCATGGAGTCCCAACGGCCGGTAACCTGCCAATTCTCTTTAGGGTGCATGGCCGGCATTATAAGCTCCTGAGCGCCGATTTTTAATAATTCCTCCCGGATAATATTTTCAATTTTATTACAGACGCGCAAGCCCAGAGGCAGGTAAGAATAAACGCCCGCGCTCAGCTTGTCGATGAACCCGGCGCGGATTAAAAGCTGGGCATTAATGCTCTGCTCGTCTTTGGGCGCATCCTTGTGCGCAGTATAAAATAGTGATGATTGCTTCATGGAGAAAATATTATTTTCCCGAATTGGGCAAGATCTTTGAAAATTATCGCCACGGCCAAAATCAGCATTAAAATAAAACCAACGCCATTGATAGTGGCCTCCACTTTAACCGGCGCTTTTTTGCCCGTCACAAGCTCATAGAGCAAAAAAACTAAACGGCCACCATCTAAAGCCGGCAGAGGCAAAATGTTGGTAACAGCCAAGGCCAAAGAAACCAGCGCCATAAGATTCAAGTAAGTTATGAAACCGGCCGCCAAGGACATTTTAGTGGCAGCATAAATAGCCACCGGTCCGCCAACCGCTCCGGCAATCATGGCCGGATTACCCGTAGCAAAAGCCCTTTGGAAAATGTAGCCAAGTGAGGAAAGCAGTAGGGCGCACATATTATAAGAATGCGCCAAGCCGGCAAAAGCTTTAGAAAGGAAGCTTTGCGAATAATCGAGCTTAGCAAAATTCCCAAAGGAAACTCCTAGCGACCCCTGCCCGGGCGGTGGGTTAAGCCTGGGCGTAACCTTTACTTCCCGTAACTGGCCATCGGGATATTTTTTAACACCCAAAACTATTTCCTTGCCCTTATTGGCATCAATAAAATCTTTGAAATTATCAGCCCCTTTAACTTTTTCTCCATTGATTGAAACGACAATATCTTCTTCGCGGATACCACTCTTCAAAGCCGGCGAAGAAGTCGCCACTTGCCCGATCATTACCCCATGGGCGGTTTGATAAAATGGAAAACTAAAATTACCGAAAAAAGTCTGCTCCAAAGTATATCCATTAACGGCAAAAATTATTTGAAAAATCAGGGCTGCCAGCAAAAAATTAGCCAAGACTCCGCCCAACAAAGCCAAAAATCTTTTACCGATAGGCTTATTATCAAAATCATCGGAGTCCCCTTGCCATTCTTGGCCATCTTCCCGACTGGATTTGATATTTACAAAAGCCCCGACCGGAAAACGGCAAACCGAAATGATGGTAGATTGCGTCTCCACCTTCTTGTTGCCCCGAACAAAATTCCATTTCCCGTTTTCTTTATAAAAACCAAAGAGTCGCGGCGGGAAGCCGAAACCGAATTCTATTACTCTGGCCCCGGCTCGGCGGGTAAAAAAGTAATGCCCGAACTCATGCACAAAAGCCACGAGATTAATCCCAACTATAAATATCAATAAATCAAAAATCCACATAATATCAACCCATTATTTCTTTTTCTTTTTGTGAAGCTATATCGTCAATTTTTTTATTGGCGTCGTCTACTATTTTTTGCAACTCGTCTTTGGCGCGGAATTTATCATCTTCGGTTATTTCCTTGGCTTTGAATTTGCTTTCCACCTCGCGCCAACATTCTTCCCGCCAGCGCCTGACGGTTTGGCGACACTGCTCCTTTTTTTCAGAAATATTTTTTTTCATTTCCAGCCTGAATTCCTCAGTCATTACTGGCATATTGATGCGCACGCAATCCTTATCCACGACTGGCGAAAGCCCGAGATCCGCGTCGCGCACAGCCCGTTCAATAGACTCCAAACAACTTTTATCCCATGGCTGGATCAAAATTTGGCGAGGTTCCGGGCAAGAGATTGAACCAATCTGCTTCATGGGTAATTTTGTACCCATATAGTCAACAATCAAAGAATCAACCAAGCTCGGGGAAGCCAAACCGGCGCGGATTTTCGCCAGCTCTGACTTAAAAAATGCTACCGATTTTTCGAATTCCGGCTGATACTTCTTGAAGATATCTTTATAATTCATAACTCGATTAAAAAATTTTCTAAATTTAATTTTTGATTTGCATTTGTATTTTCCAAGAGATAAATGGCCCGCTGCGCCGCCTCAATGGCTTTGACGGCTTGCTCGGGTTTATAGCCCAAAGCATATTTTTCACTTACCAGACTGGCTCGCAAAAACGCCACCCAATCGCCTAATTCCCTTTTCAGTCCGTTATATTGCTCGGATTTTTCTTCCGCGGCCAACAAATTTTGCGCATAAGCAAAACGTTTAGCCAAATTACCTTTAATGATTTCTTGAAAAAGGCTGGCCTTATCCTCCCCGACCTCGAATAAATTATTGTTCGGAAAAAATATTTTGCAGCAGCGCGAAAGAACCGTTGGCAGCAGCCTATCAGGCTGTTCTGTCAGCAACAGAAAAACAACATTGCCCCGTGGTTCTTCCAAAATTTTCAAAAAAGCATCCTGCGCATCAGTATTTAGGCAATGCGCTTGCCTTATGATAACGGCTTTACTGGCGTTGTTCAAGGAAGTCAGCGAGCAAAAAGCCGAAAACTCCCTCACCTGCGCAATGGATATTTCATTACCCTTTTTCTCATTACCTTTGGAATCCTCTAAAAGCGGCTCCACAAAAAGGATATTACCCAAAGTTTGCGCCTTAGGCTGTAAATTTTTGAACTTTTTTTCCAGGATAAACCGCGCTTCCTTATCGGGGGAATTTATCGCCTCGACAAAATCTAAGGCGATACCCTCAACCGCCGCGCCGCCATAAAAAAGATAGGCGTTAAAAACCTTTTCTTCGCTGGCCGCTTTGGCCAAAAATTCCCATTGTTTTGAATAAGAATCCATAAAAATAACTAAGCTCAAATAACTAATCAAGTTCTAAATCTTGATATCTAATTTTTCAGGATTTAGTCATTAGATATTTTTTATGACTTTACCATTATTGATTTTTTATAAACCTCCAAATTCTCTAGGATAATTCCCGTGCCGCGGGCCACGCAAGAGAGCGGGTCTTTAGCCACATAGCAAGGCACACCGGTTTCGCGCGAGATTAACTGGTCCAAATTTGTTAATAAGGCCCCGCCTCCGGACAGAAACATGCCTTTATCCATAATATCAGCCGAAAGTTCCGGCGGAGTATCGCGCAAAACATTTTTAATGGTTTGGATGACTTCCTCCAAGCGGTCAGCAATGGCTTCGCTAACCTCATTGGAAGAGATACGGATGTTGCGCGGCAGACCTAAAATCAAATCACGGCCCCGGATTTCGATTTCCCGCTCCTTCTTATCGGGAATGGCTGTACCTATTTCGGTCTTTACCTTCTCGGCTGTTTCCATACCCACGGCCAAATTATATTTTTTACGGATATAATCGGCAATGGCAGAATTGAGCTTATCTCCGGCCACGCGCAAAGAATCAAAAGTCACAATGCCTCCCAAAGAAATTACCGCCACCTCGGTTGTCCCGCCACCCATATCCACGATCATATGCCCGGCACAAGAATTTATCGGAATACCCGCGCCAATAGCGGCCAAAATCGGCTCCTTGGCCAAATAGACGGATTTAGCTCCGGCCAAAATCCCGGCCTGCAACACGGCGCGTTTTTCCGTAGAATTAATCCCGGCCGGTACGGCAATTAAAAGTTCGGGCTTAAAGGGGCGGAAATTGCCCATGACTCTTGTAATAAAATAACGAATCATGGCTTGGGTCACACGGAAATCCGCAATCACGCCATCTTTAAGCGGCCGATAAACATTAATAGTATCAGGAGTGCGCCCGATCATTTCTTTAGCCTCCCGCCCCACGGCCAAAATATGGTTATCGGACATAGAAACTGCCACCACCGAAGGCTCATTCAAAACAATCCCCTTTTTGGGAATAAAAACCAAAGAATTAGCTGTGCCTAGATCTATTCCTATTTTGCTGACAAGCATCATAGATTAATTCAGAATATGAAATTCGTAATTGAACTCCCAATCCTGATATTTTTCATCTTCACTTCTTATAAATTCAAACTTCAATTCCATCAAGTATTAATGCGTTGGATGTCCGCACCGATAGCCCTTAACCTCTCGTCAATTTTTTCATAACCGCGATCCACTTGGTAAATGTTGCCAATAGTTGTACTACCGCTGGCAATAAGAGCGCCAACGATTAGAGAAGCTCCTCCGCGCAAATCCGGCGAATTGATTTCCACCCCGTATAAGGGAGTGGGACCCGAAACTATAGCCCGGTGCGGGTCGGCAAAAATAATATTGGCCCCCATCTTATTAAGCTCTTCCAAATATTTCAACCGGCCTTCATAAAGCGGATCATGCAAAAGTGTGAGCCCCTGCAACTGAGTGGAAAGCACACCAAAAAGCGGAAGCAGGTCAGTGGGCATTCCAGGATACGGTAAGGCTTGGACTTTTTCAATCTTAATATTATGGGCCGGCAAAACCAAAATCTCATCCTTGGCTGGCCGCTCCCAAACAATGCCAAAATCCCTAATCCTTTTCAGCGGGTATTCCAAATATTGATAGGGAACATTTTTAACCAAAACCTTGCTCTTGGTGGCGGCCGCCATCAAAATAAAAGTTCCGGCCTCGATGGGATCGGGTATTAATTTGACAGTAAACCCCTTTAATTTCTTAGCCCCCTTTATTTCAATCATGTGCATAGGCAAAAGCCTGATGCCTGCTCCCATTTTTTTCAAAACTGCCGCCAATTCCTGGACTTGGTAGTCCTGATCGGCACATTTTATAATAGTCGCCTCTTCTTGTAGGGCGGAAAAAATCATCACATTGCATGTGCCGGTTACGGAAAATTCATTGAGCAAAACTTCCCCGCCAAGCCGTGGGCCGACTTCCATCTTAAATTTATTGTGTTGCGGAGAAATTTTTACCCCTAACTGAGCAAAAGCATCCAAATGGGTAGATATAGGCCGAGCCCCAATAACGCAACCGCCCGGTTGGGGCAACTTAGCTTTCCCTTCGCGCGCCAAAAGCGCGCCAAAAAGCAAAATCGAACCGCGGAGCTTACGCACGATATCTTCCCGGATTTTCGAGGAATCCAAATTTTTCGCATTTATCCTGACTTTTCGTTCTGCCAGCCACTGAACTTCCACATCCATGCTTTTCAAAATATCAAAAATCCTCTGAATATCTTCAATTAGCGGTATATTATCTATAATGCAGTCCTCCTGAGTCAAAAGAGTAGCCATGATAATCGGAAAGGCCGCATTTTTTGAGCCCCGCACCTCAATAGCGCCTTCGAGCTTTCGCTCCCCGTTAATAATGAATTTTTCTGCCATATAGTTCATATAATAATAGCAGGCATTGAAAGGTTGGCAAGTGAAGTTTTTTGCGCTATTATCTTAATAATGGCACCAAAAAAGAACCGATTATTGCTGTATTTTCTTACAGCTTTATTTCTAATTGTCACCCCAATGGTTATCCTTTACACCCAAGGATATGCTTTTGATTGGCAAGCGCGCAAAATGATAAAAACGGGCGGGCTATTTTTCAAATCCTCCCCGCGAGAAGCGATGGTGGCAATTAATGGGCGCGACGTCAAAAAAACAAACTTCCTCTCCGGCGAAGTTTATTTGACCGGATTCTTGCCCAAAGAATATAATATTGAAATTAAAAAGGATGGCTACCGGAATTGGAAGAAAAAACTCGAAGTCCAAGGCACGATAGTGACAACGGCCAAAAATATTTTCCTTCTGCCCCAAACGATAAATTTTTCCCCCCTGTCCGTAGCGACAACCTCTAGCACTGTTGAATCTTTTTTCTTTTCTCCCTATACGCACGAACTTTATTTTATCGAATCTCAAGGCCAGCAGTGGCGATTGGTTTGGTTTAACTCGGAAACCCAAAGCGCCGTCCCTTTGCATAATTGGCTTAATTCCAAGAAATACACTTTTGAAAAAGCGGATTTCACTTATCTGTCCCGCAATATCTTGAGCCACATAAAAAGCCGGGCGACCACAACTTACATGTTTATCAATCCGATGGCCGATATCAAAGAAGCCACTACCACGGATTTTACTAAAGCTTTCTCCAAATTTACCAGCGTTACGCACGACAAATTCAATTCAGTGGCGCAAAATAGCCGGCCTTGGAAGCTCATGATTGATGGCATTATCTGGATTGAAGACGATGGCTATGTCCACAAATCAGATTTCTCGGGGCGCGACACCAAAATTTACAATCAGGAACCGCTGAGTTTTTCCCCGGAAAATGCGGAAATGGTGGAATATTATTCGGAATTCATCTTAAGAGATTCCAGTAAGCTATATTATTTGGATAGCAGTGAAAAAAACTTCAAAAAGATTTCTTCAGACGTCACCGGCTTTGAACTCTCCCCGTCCGACCCTAAAAAAGTTCTTATCTGGAACGCGCATGAACTTTCCATTCTCTATTTGGCCGATGATAACGACCAACCCTTAAGAAAAAAATATCAACTGGTTTTCTTGGAAAGATTTTCGGAAAATATCAAACAGGCTATTTGGCTAAATAATGACTATGTGGCCCTAGTAGCCAACAACACAATCCGGATAGCCGAAATCGACAACCGGGATAAAATCAATTTCTACGACATCGGCGAGCTTGATAACCCGAGAATATATTACAGCAATAAAGAAAAGAAAATATACGCGCTAAGCCAAGGCCATTTTTATTCCTCGGATAAATTATTCGAATAACCCGCACGCTTCAAGAGCTGCTCGGCTGGGCAGCTCTTTTGCTTGATGCTAGGCTCAAAAAACCCAAGTATAAATTCCCGAAAATAAAATAATGTGTTACAATTTGAAACGTTATGGATTCTGAAAAATTAGGTAAGGACAATGTAATATCACTGCTCTTCAAACTGGCTTTGCCTTCCATTATGGGCTCGCTGGTTTTTAGCCTTTATATGATTACCGATGCCATATTTATTGAGCGCAACTGTGGCACCACAGCCCTAGCTGGAGTTTTTATAACCTTCCCGGCCTATATGATAATGACTTCTTTCTCTAATATGCTGGGCCTGGGCGCCGCTTCAATGATTTCGCGCTTCTTGGGAGAAAAAAACCTCGAAGGCGTAAAAAAGGCATTTGGTAATTACTTACTCCTGGTATTTGCGAGCGCAATTTTCGTGACCACCGTTAGCTTGGTTTTTATGAAGCCGATTTTACAGGTCTTCGGAGCCAGTAGCAGCACCTTGCCCTTTTCCATGGAGTATATGCGCATCATTTTTGCCGGCGCGCTCTTTTTTATGTTTGGGGATTCGAGCAACGCCATAATCCGCTCCGAGGGCGGCGCCAAATACACCATGACTTGGATTATTATTTCCTCTTTAACCAATGTCTTCCTTGATTGGTATTTTATGGTGCCCTTAAAAATGGGAGTCACGGGTGCAGCTTTGGCAACCCTATTGGCCGGCGTTATGCTCTTTGTCGCCAATATTTATTATTTTGCCCGCATTAAAACAAAAATTAATCTAGCCGAAGCCCATTTCCGACTTGATCCACAAATAAGCAAAAATATTTTTAAGGTTGGTTTTTCCACCTTTACAGCCCAATTCGTCAACAGCGGTCGCGCCGCGATACTAAACCATTTGTTGGCCTTTTATGGCGGCGACTTGGCCATAGCCGCCTATGGCATCTTAATGAATATTTTTATGTTTATCGCTATTCCGATTTCCGGCTTGATGCAGGGCATGCAGCCCATCTTGGGATACAATTATGGCGCCAAGCTCTATAAGCGCGCCAAAGAATCCATGATCTTAACGCTTAAATGGGGCACGATCTTCATTACTATTGTTTCTTTGCTCCTTATTGCCTTTCCGAAAAATATCCTTGCTATTTTTACGACCGACCAAGCCTTAATCGAAATGACCGCCTTTGCCCTCATTCTTTTTTCTATTACTAATCCGCTAACCGCTATCCAAATGATTTCTGGAGGTATTTTTCAAGCTTTGGGCAAAGCCAAGCAAGCCACAATCCTGCCCCTAATCCGCCAGTTATTTATCTTAATCCCCTTAATCGTGGTTTTATCGAAGTTCTGGGGCTTAAATGGCATTTGGTATTCTTTCCCCTTGGCGGATATTTTTGGAGTTATAATTGTCGGATATATTCTGTTAAGGGAACTCAAACGCTTCGATAAGCTCATAGCCAAAACCGCTTGATAATCCAAGCCAAGCCCCGCGCTTGGCTTTTTTATTTTCTGTGCTAACCTTTATTGCACTTGAAAAATTTAACATTTAATAAGGAGGTTAATAATGCCGGTAAAAGCGATTGTTGGTTTGCAATGGGGAGATGAAGGCAAAGGAAAACTAGCCGACATCATGGGAGATTGGGCTGATTATGCCGTGCGCTGCCAAGGCGGAGCCAATGCCGGGCACAGCGTTTGGCGCGATGGGAAGGAATACCATTTCCACCAAATCCCCTCCGCCATCTTGAATCCCAAAGCCGTTTGTATAATCGGCAATGGGGCAGTTGTTGACCTACTGGCTCTCTACAAAGAAGTAGAGGATTTACAAACCAAAGGCATTGATGTTTTGAGCCGTCTTTATGTTTCTAAGGCCGCCCATCTGGTTTTACCCAAGCATATCGATATGGAGGCTGATGCGGAAAATAAATTCATCGGCACTACCGGAAGAGGAATTGGCCCCTGCTATCGGGACAAAATCGGCCGACATGGCTTGCGCTGCGCCGACTTTTGCCACGATAAAAATTTCGATTTCCTGCCGGAAAAACTCCGGGCAGATTTCGGACACGCCTTTGAAACTTTCCGACAAAGATCAATTTTTCGAGACACAGTGCGCATCCTGCACCAAGCTTGGCAAGAGGGCAAAAACATTTTGCTCGAAGGCGCCCAAGGTGCCATGCTCGACATTGATCACGGCACTTACCCCTTTGTGACCAGTTCCAACACTACTACTCCGGGGCTCTTAGCTGGTTGCGGTTTGCCGCGAGCCGATGAGGTGCATGGAGTCTTTAAGGCTTTTTCCACTCGTGTTGGCAGTGGTCCATTTTTGACTGAGCTGGAAGCTAATAATCCTAACCGTAAAGCATTACAGGGAGAATTTGGCCAAGCCGGGGCAGAATTTGGCACCACCACTGGCCGACAAAGAAGAATCGGCTGGCTGGATCTTGTCGCCCTTAAACGCGCCATACTTATTGATGGCGTTACTCACTTGCATATGACCAAAGCTGATTGTCTTTCTGCTGTTTCACCCAAAGTCCAAGCCTGCTATTGGTATCAATACGCCGCCTCTTCCATAATTGGAGGCGGACCCAATATTTATCCGATAGCCAAAGATGAATTTGACACTCCGTTTGTCGCGCCGCTTTATCATGATTTTCCACCCTGGCCCGATGTTTCCCGATGCAAAGATTCTGGCGATCTGCCACTCGAACTCTGGAGTTATATTCAATACATCAATAAAAACCTTGATCAACAAATCAACACCATTGGCGTTGGCCCCGACCGCGAAAGCACCATTACCCTTATCAAATAATTAATATCCGCCTACTATTGGCGGTCTTTTTTTTATTTAGTCTAGTTGACATAACTACCTTTATAATGTATGATATATTTAGTACTAAACAATTGAATTTGAGAGGTAAAAAGATGTTTTGCAAAGAGTCACACCCCATTTTTGTGGATGTTTGGCCAAATAACGATGTTTTGCGCGAGTTGGGAAATAGACAATATTCGAACCTTGATCGAAAGGAATTCAATGATCTGATGGAAAAAAACTTTAGCCACAGCATTGAAGATGTCATTTCAGAAAAATTGTTTGATGGAAAACCAATCAATCGCGGTGGAAACTTTTCTGTCGCCTACAGCCAAGACCAATTTTTTGATGTTCCTGGAAAGGAAGCAAACCTCATCGGTTTCATGGCTGGTAAAGCCTATCGCTTCGACGAGATCGCTCCACAGCATTATCTCTATGCCAAAGCTGTAAATCAGCGCTCCAATGAGCCGGAAGTCCTGGCACTTCTACCCTTTTCCGAACTCCCCATTGACCAAGGAATGCAGCACAGCTTCGTTATGGACTTTGCTAACATCCACTTTGGAATGGAGTCGAAAAGCAACCGCTACCATCACCAAAATTGCCAATACCTTAATCGGATTTTCTACCGTCTTTTAGAAAAAACACAAGACGCCTTCCAAAAACATTCCCTGCCAACCAACAAAGCTATTGCCATCTTCCTTATATCCAACAAATCGAATACAGACGAAGCCAAATTCTGGTGCAAAAAAATTACCGAACTTGGCGCCAGAAAAGAGGGCTACACTCCAAAAGAACTAGGCGTAAAATGCGAAGACCCGCGCGCCCAATACTTTGATGGTTTTGAAACCGGCTACGACAAGGGACTCCGCGACTGGGCGCTCAAGCACGGCTTCTGGGACACTCACTGCTACCTGCATAACTCTTCTAAGCTCATGGCCGCCCCTCTCTCGTATCTAATTTAATAATCCGCCTTTCCGCGGATTTTTTCATGGTTTCCAAACGATACTTTTGAAATTTTTTATTGAATCATCTTCATTAAATTCTATTCCTTCTTCAGCCAGATACTTTTTCTGCCAAGTTTTGCCGCCAAACTTATAGCCATAGGTCAGGCGCCCAAGCGAGCCCACGACTTTATAACAAGGAATTTTTTCATCAACATTTTGCTGCAAAATCCACCCGACATTGCGCGGGTTGGGCACCTGGCAATATCTGGCCACCAGGCCATAAGTCACCACCCTACCTCTGGGAATTTTTTTCAAAAAATTAAAAACCTTATCCTTAAGCAAGGAAAGTTTTTTGCCGGGCCTTATTTGTTTTTTACTGACAAAAAAATCACTTTCCATTAATAAAGAGTCGCGTTTTAGGACCAAAGTAACCTTGGGCCGTTTTCATAATAATAACGGTTCAATAAGGATATCATAAAAAAATATTTTCAAAAGCGCAAAAGCGCAATTTTGCTTTGCCTATCCAAAGACTTGATTCTAGCCTCCTCGCGGCAAGCCGCCGCGCGGGTTTTGAATTTCCGCGAATAAACTAATTTTACGGGCCGGCGGGCCCTCGTATATTTGGCCCCCAATTTAGAATTATTATGCTCAGCAAGGCGGCGCTGTAAATCAGTGGTTATACCGCAATATAAAGTTTTATCTTTACATTCTACGATATAAATAAAATACATAACTAATCATAACAAAAAAGGCGCGTTTGCGCCTATAACGGACCGATTAATCCTTTAAGCAAATTGATCGAGCCATCGCGTTCAAGCAAATAAAGCACATAGACTACATAAGGCAAAAAGAGAAACAATCCCTTTTGCCAAGTAAGTTTATACTTTGGCCTAAGCACCGCCAAGGAAAGCCACAAAAGAAACATGGCGACAAAAGCCGCAGCGCAGTCAATCAAGGCATTGGTATTAAAGGGCACGCCGGCTTTACTGATGAAAGTGCGCACGATCGCACTGGCCCCTAAAACCATCAGGATATCAAGGATATCCGCCCCAATAATATTGCCGATACCTAAAGCATAACGCTTCTTGGCTACAGCAGAAACAGAAACAGCAAACTCCGGAGCGGATGTTCCCATTGCCACAATAGTTAGACCAATAAAAGTATCGGTAAAGCCAGCCATCTTCGCCAAGCTCGCAGCGGAAGAAACCAAGAATTTTGCTCCAAACACCAATGACACAAATCCGGCAATCATTACAAAAATTGCTCCGGAAATTTTCTTACCTTTCTGCTCTTTACTCAAATGGCGGTATTCATTTTCCTCTGCGGGCTTTCCTCGCTGTTCGCGCCTCATGTCACAAGCGACATACCATAACCAAAGACCAAAAAACACAATCAAGATAAGACCATCAAGCCATGTAAGCATTCCATCCCAACTTAGGAGCACGAGCAAAACAATAGAGCCCATTGCAAACCATGTCTTAGTAGCCGCATGCGGCGGAACATCAACTTGAGCCGGCCCCTCAATTTGCTCTGCTTCCTTTGAGTGCCTTTTATGGCCCAATCTCCGGCGGTTCTTTAACCAAATCTTGATGCGCTCACTAAAAAAGGGCCAAAGAACAATCATGGAGGCACAACCAACAATACCTAGAGTATTAAAGGTATAGCTTCCGACCGCATTACCTATTGCGAAGTCAATGTTATCAACGCCCGCTGATACTGAGGTTAGATTAGTAAATAACTCCGGAAAGGTTGTCCCGGGAGATACGAATAAAACCCCAATAGCAAACAAGGTCATGCCAAAAATCAAACCAATTACTGAAGCACCCTGAATAACCCAATCAGATCCATACATCAGCAAAAAAACTGCCAGAACGAGCAGCGCCACTTGAAATGGCCAAAATCCCGCCGCAGCGCCACCGGTTATTAAAAATACCATACCGAGGGAAACTGCGAGACCAATGGCAATCCAATCTTTGACCGTTAGGCGCTCACCGACGGATTCTAAGGCGCGGGCAATAAACTCTCTTGATTTCCTGACCAAATTTCCTCCTTTTCTGAAATAAAAGAACGGATTCCAAAGCTCCTTTTAGTTCTCCCGGCCATTTGGCATTCGGGCAAGCTTTGTTACTTTTACGATATTTTCCCGCTTTTGTAAATATACAAAAACAGCGCTTGAGCGCTGTTTTTCTAAATCAAGCCTCCCATTCCACCCTGGGGGAGCCGCCGTATTGATCAATAAAAGCGGTTGAGCGATTACAGGCCGGGCAAAGGCGCCCCTCCGTATCGGTCGCACCGTTGGTTATAAAGACCTTGCCGCAAACCGGGCAAGTTACAGCCAGAACTGTGCCATAAATATCTTCGGTTTTGCCTAAATAATATTTATCTATCTCCCGTTTTTCCATGTTCTTTTGATTATTTTGCAAGACAGCCGCTTATTGTGGTTGTCCCATTTTCTTCGATAAAGGCTGTGTCACCCTTATTCCAAAAAACAAAACTTTCCTGAGCATCGGCATAACGCGCACCTGAGCCAGACATGGCTCTGGGCAGCTCGATTTTGCGCCCATCGCTTATCTCCAAAGAAACTTTTTGCGGCTCGTTATTATTAAACTCAGCCTTAATACTCACTCCTCCATCACAATTAAAAACTGCTAAAATTATATTAGGCGAAGCGCTCTCTTTTGGGCTCTCGGGCACCTCCGGCTTATTTGGCGCCACCGAGGATGGTTGTTTCAGATATCTGCCACCAAGAAAAATTACCACGGCCAGAACCAAAACTATGATAATAATTTTTTTCACCATATTTTTCTTAAATTATAGCACCTCTCAGCGTAAAGCAATAATAATGGCCTTACCCCAAAAACATCAAAAGCCGGACAAATATATCCGGCTTTTAACAAAATTTCTGATAGGCTTTTTGGTAAGGCTTATCTTCATCGCCAATTATAGCTCGGGTCCAAAATCATCTGCCAAAAATAAAAACATCCTCTACTGCTAGATTAAAGTAATTGGCAATATCATGAGCCAGTTTCAAGGACGGGTTATATTTTCCTTGTTCTAAAAATACTATCGTCTCACGGCGAACCCTAACTTTTTGCGCCAATTGCTCTTGGGTTATTCCGAACTTTTGTCTTAACTCTTTGATTATATTTTTCATAATGGCTTAACGAATACGCTAAGAATGAAAAATGAGAAAAATATCAGAACTAACAATAAGGTAATAATCAATTTCGGGTCCTTCCAGCTTATTTTAGCGAAAAATTGGTAAGAGGCTGAATAAATCAACATAAGCAGGCAGGCAGAAAAAGCCATGATGTTGCAAACCGTGCCATAAATTGGATTAAAATGCTTCATCGCATTAGCTGCGAGCATCATAATTACCGCCAACCAACAGAAAATTTGTATGGCGGCCAATGCTGCCTTACCGCCAATCGCATAGCTCATTTCGTCCAAGATTACCTCCTTAACTCTTTTACGCAAAAATAAGAGCAATAAACTTCCGGCCAAAAGCACGCCCAAGCTGAGTGCCAAGCTGTTAGCAGCAAAGGTCTGGCTAAAAATAATAGAGATGAGAATTAATACGGCTATTTGAACTGTTTTATATTGTTTGAATGTCATATTTTAGAGTTATATTTTTCTAACATTATTTATGTTATATAATTCTAACATACATGTCAAGCCCTATAAAGCAGCTTATTCTGCCCTTTTAAGGTCCCGTTTCGCTTTACACTTGCACAAATATTACCACATAATTATGCCCCCATTTCTTAGCACATTTTGGGCAGCTGGTGTAATAAAAATAATACTTCTTCGATTTTTTATTAATCCCGGCCAAATATTTTTCAGTTTGCTCAATCCATTTGGGCACGTCCTGATATGGCCCGTCAAAAACTTTGGTAATAAAGTTTCCGCTTAATTTCACGTTCTCCATTCCGGGGACATCTTTTGAAACACTCAAAAATATCTCTGACTTCCAAGGGCTGGGGTCATAGGCCAAGAGCATAGAATCATTCATTAAAGCTCCAGCCTTTTCCGCTTGCGTGCAAAGTTTTGTCACCGCCGCCCCAAAAACCCAAGGCAAGGGCATATGCAAAAACTGCGGGATACTTTTAGTTATGAATAACTTATTCTCCCAAGTGTGAGTTTTATTTTCCCAACCACTTGGGTCGAACTTTGGGCAACATTCATCTTTGTTCATATATTTTGATTATACCTCATATTTTAAGTGAAGAAAAAGCCCCGCTTTTGCGGGGGGCTCTGGTTGTCATTTCGGAAAATCGAGGAAGTTACGCAAGAACCTGGGGACGCCTTTTTGTATATTGTCCCTTTCTAGCCAACGCTTCTTGCCCATTTCCAGGGTTTCGAAATACGAAAGATCGAGGATGTGGCAAATTTCTCTGGTGCAGGCAATGGCCATGGCTACGTCTGTATAAATCTGGTTCATGAGTGCTGCCCGGGTCATCCCTTGCGTGTACTTTTTTCGAGCAACGCGCAAGAGCTGCAACAGAGATAGCTGGCGGCTGATGTCAGAAATGAAGGCAGAAAGCACAATGTAAAAAAAGACCCTTTCTTCATCATCTTCTACACAACCGTCTGGGAATTTGGCGGCAAACTTTGGCTTGCCAAAATTATAAGCCTCCTCGAAATCCCAACCGCCAACTTGGCACATGTACTGCAAAGCAAATAGCGTATCGGAAATCTCGGTTTGCGAATAGTGGAGCAACCCTTTGATAACCATTTTTTTCACGGTCATCTCGATTTTCTGCTCCTCGGTAAGCTCCAGCTGCATCAAACACTTGGCTAAACCGCCAATTTGTAGGCGTAAAAAAGAATCTACAAATTGCATTCTTTGTTCTGTTCGCCAACTCCTCAGCTCCTGCAATATGTTCATCCATCCTCCTTAAAATTTTAATACGGTTTCTCGCTATTCATATAGTAACATATATTTATAGTTTGTCAATTAATACACTTACTTGTCCTTTCTACCCATTAAAATAACTTTTTCAAAAACAAAAACCCGCCGTTAAGCGGGATTGATATTTTATTATTCTGAACTCTGCCGATACTTCCCGGGCATCGACTTTATCATATTAGTGAGGATATGCCGAATGTTTTGGTCATCATTAACAATTTGGAGCTTATCCCAAAAGCTCTTTATGTTAAGGCTGACAACAACCTTCCGCAAATTCAACAACTCGCTGATTTGGCTAACAGTAATACAATTTTTCCCATTAAGGCCATAAAGATTTTCGACGACCTCAATTTCGGTTTGAGAAATGCCACATTCCCAAGCATGTTTGAAAATCAACTCTTGCAGTTTTTCCCGATACCGGCACATTCCGTTGAGCATCCTGTTCTTTTTCTCCTGAATATCTCGGAAGCGCTCCTCTTGGGCATAAGTTAAGCCACCTCTCCCCTTTTCCGAGATCCGCGCCAGTTTCTTTTTGAAATGCTCAACCACCTCCTTCTCTTCCTCGGAAGGATTTGTGGCCTCGGCTTGTGCTATCACTCTTTCCAGCAGCTGGGCACCATTGGGCAATGTATTGTCTTCAATCCTAGTAATGATAATGAAGGCAATCTTCCCAATACTACAAAAAGTCTCCGTTATTGTATGGTTTTCCGGGCAGGCAACTTCAACCATGGCGGCAATCGCCGCATTTTCCGCTTTTGTATTATGTGCCAAACTCGCCTTCAGGAATCTTGCGTAATGCCAAAGAAATGACCCCTCTTTAGCGCGAGACCAGTATTCAAAAGTCTCTCGAACCGCCTCCTCTTCCTCCTCTACTTTCAGCGGCCCCAGCCCTCTATAGCTTTTCATCGCAATCCTCCTTTCCCGATTAGATTATTAAAGATATTTTACGCTACCCTTAATTGGCGGTTTTGGCAAGAAAAAACTGCCCCGGGAGAGGCAGTAATAAATTAAATATCTTTCCACCAAAGGATAGCCCTTATTTTCTGCGCTTGGGGGTCATCAGCCAACCGCTTCCAACCTAGCTTAATATATTGGATAGAAGTTTTCTGCCCGAGGCCAAAATGTTTAGCAATCGCCAAATGTCCCATGGGCGGCAAACCATCCAATCCATAACGAGCCGTAAAAACCCGACGGAAGGACAAAGGCAGCTCAATAATTTTGTTTTTGAGCCAATCTTTGGCTTGGCGAATTTCCAATATTTTCTTCATTTGCTCATATACCAGATGAATAGTCTGGGCAACGCTTTGCACTCCATACTCTGCAGAAATATCAGCCAAAGAAGTCCGAAAGAATCCCAGCAGACCAAAGCGCTTGGCAAAGATTTGCCGGTCGCGCTCGGAAATCGGCAGTTCCAATAAAGCCGCTTCGATCTCGGCTGAATAATTTCGCTCTTCTTGGACCCCTTCAAAAATGGCCAGCATTTCTTCCTCAAAATTGCGCCTCGAGGCTGCAATTTTCTCCGGATCGCGGCAAGCGCTCAACCTGATATGCTTGGTAGCTACCAAATAATATTCCAGCTCAAACAATCCCCGGCGGTCAATATCTAGTTGCTCACAGATATACCATAATGGCAAATTAGCAGCCTGAAGCGGCAAATACTTTTTGCGCAAAGAAACAAATTTTTCCCTCTCACCGGATGTAATACCCAGCCAGCCAGTCGCCAAACGGCAAGAAAACTGAATCAACCGGCCGTAAATTGTTTTTATTGCGTAACCTTCAAAATTGCCTTTTTGCTCATCCCAAAAATTAATGGCAAAAATAAGCGCCAAACACCCCTCTTGAAAATAATCATCCCAATCGCTCTGTCTAGCCGAGGCGGAAAAATAGGTGCGGATGGTATAACCTACCAACCCCTGCGAGCGCCGTGCGATTTCCTGCATCGACTCAACATTTTTCGTCTCCCGGAATTCGGCAAAAAGCCTGTTTATCTCCCCTCTTTCCTGCTGCGATAGTGGCATACCTTCCCCTCCTTTCTGTTCTATATTATTAGTGAACTGGCATTGTTATACCATAAAATCGCAATAAAAAAAGGCATCTCCGTAACGCCCACTCACAGCAAAAATCCATTATATCCCACTATTAAATCAAAAACAAAAATTCTCGATAATCAAATCAAGGAAAACTATTTGATATTTTCCACTAATTTTTCTATCTTTTCCAAAACCTGCTCAACACTTAATGAGGTTGTATCAATTTCAATTCCCCCTTCAGCCTTAACCAAAGGAGAATGTTCGCGCTCACTATCATGCAAATCCCTTTCTTTTATCTTTTCCAAAACCTGCTCAAAGCTTTCCTGCCGCCCGATTGCGCCATATTCCTGCAAGCGCCTTTTGGCGCGTTCCTCCACGCTAGCCGACAAAAATATTTTTAGTTCCGCCTCAGGAAAAACCACCGACCCTATATCCCGGCCCTCGGCCACAGTATCACGGCCGGCAGCCAAGCGCCTTTGTTGCGCCAATACTGCTTTTCTTACGCCCGCAAATTTTGCCACCAAGGGTACCAGTTTATTAATTGTTTCGCTGTGTAATTCCTCGTCAAGAATATTTTCAAAAGAAAGTCCATTAGCCAGCTTTTCTACCACCACCATATCAGCAGTGTCTAAATTATTTTTAAGTGCATTATATGTTACCCAACGATACAGCCGCCCCGAGTTAAGATGAAAAAATCCCAGCCGCACAGCCAAGTGTTTAGCGACTGTGCTTTTACCTGATCCCGCCGGCCCATCAATGGCAATAATCATAGGATAATTATAGCAAAATGGCGCCTAAGCGCCATTTTCACTCAACTATTTTTATTTCCAATTTGGCCCAGCCAAACTGTTTCGCTTTACCTTTATAAAAATTCTATATCCTCAATCATTACCAGCAATCTCCGCAGCCTCATCTTCACTTAAGCCCTCATCAATCAGCTCCTGGGCGTACTCGGCCTGTTCGCTATCTAAATCATGTTCCTCTATCAATTCGCCTAACTCATCATCTTCTCCAAAATCATCACTCATACTTTTTGATTATTTTGGGCAAGTATAGTGCCAATATTGCTTAAATCATTCTCGGGGATAATCTGGTCAGCTAGACAATCAAGCTCTGGTTGGCCAGTCGCGGCCAAGAAAACCACTTTCTTCCCCGCACCCTTAGCGTAGCCAATTTCAGTTTTGACTGAATTGCCAAAATATCCCCCCGGGTTTACCACTAAAACAATATCGGCCGCGTTAATTTTTTCAAAATGCTCAAAGACAAGGCTAGAAACTATTTGAGGCGTTATAGTCTCTTGGGCTAGCCCCATGGTTGGTAAAAGGCATTCTGCTCCATTGGCAACAAGCACCTCGCCGACTTTTTTGATATTTTCTTCAAACCGTAAGCTGCCGCTAATACAAACCTTCATGGTTTTAATATTCTTTAACTTTTTCTTCTTTAGATGTTATCCGCAGGACACCATCGCGCATGGCTTCCAATTCCTTTTCCCCCGGATATACGCAAACACCGATGCCTAAAGCAAATAAATCTTTCTTGATAGATTCTACCAAGAGCGGCCAACGCGCCGCCCCACCGGTTAAAATTATCTGCTCAATTTTTTCTCCCTCAAAATCCGGGACAAGGGAGCAAATAGCACGGGAAATCCCGGCAAACATTTCATCTACTACATCCTTTTGCTCTTTATCAAGGTTTGGGTATTTCTTTTCCAGTTCAATTAAATCCTTTGTGCCTAAATGGGCATAAAGCCCACCGCCGCCGGTGACTAAATGTAAAATTTCCTCCTTGCTTTTGGTTTTAGAAAAGCACAGCTCAATCAAAGCCTGCAAAGGCACAGCACCAGACCTTTCCGGCGTCATCGGCCCCTCACCGGCTACGGCACTAATAACATTAATTGCCCGGCCATGGCGGTGTGCGCCAAACGAGGAGCCGCCACCCAGGTGCGCCACAATTAAATTCAAATCCTCGTATTTTTTACCAATGCTTTGGGCGTATTCCCGAGCTACGGCCTTTTGGTTTAGCGCATGCCAGCCCGCATAACGCGTAATTCCCGGGATGCCGGTTATCTTGTGCTTTGGTTCAATTTCATCGGAAGAAACCGGATCGATCACAAAGGCCCCTTGCTTAGCGCCAAATTTCTCCGCCAGCTTCCCTGCCAGCTCCGCCCCCAGGTTAGAAGCGTGCTGTGCCAAGGCGTGGTGACGTAAAACATCCATCATTTTGGCATTAACCGCATAAGTGCCCGATTTGATATTGGGCATATTGCCGCCGCGACCCACCACCGCATCAAGCTTTTCAATTCCCTTTTGCGCCAATATTTGAGAAATAGCAGAAAGACGAAAATCAAATTGTTCAAAAATATCACCGGGCTTAGAGAACCGGGTTTGAAAATCCGCATCTTTGGCATGATCTATTTTGGACTCGAAAACCAAGGATTTATCTTCAAAAACCGCAATTTTGGTAGTTGTTGACCCGGGATTGATAACCAGTATTTTCATAGCCCTTTCAGCTTAGCGCAATTCCCCAAATTTTCAAAAAAACCGATTACCTTATGGTTTTTATGTGTATAAATATTAAATGCAATTACTTTCTTACATTTACAAATCCGCCGCAATATTTAGCGCGATAGACAGCTTTCCCCTTAAATATAATCTTCTCCTCACCCGAAAAATTATCAACTTCCCCGTCAAAATCATTTTTATATTCAAAATTGTTCTCCGCAAAAGTTCTTGGCCCCCGATACGGGAAATCATCAAGAATTGCTGAAAGAGACTTCTGCAAGAATCCATAAATTGGCATTACGTCGATTACCGATTCTTCAATAAATCCATAATAAGTCATAATATAAACCGGCTCGCCGCTATAAAATACCACTTCCCGGCCGCCAAATGGCTCTCCGCCAAAATAATTATCGTGGTATTTCCAATCTCCGTCATCAAAATACAAAGAGGTTGATTTATCTGCCTCGACAATCTTTTTAGCTATATCACCAGCCGCATAAGTGGCTTTCTTGGCCTTGACCAAAAATGCGCAAAGCTCTTTTTTATCAATCATGCTTTATCATACCCCCGCTAACCACAATATGCAAAACTAAGGCTCAATAAAAAATCCCCCGACAAACGGAGGATTTTTCAAAATTTTTAGCGTTTTGCCCATTGTGGAGCTCTGCGGGCGCGTTTCAAACCAAATTTCTTGCGTTCTCTCATTCTCGAATCTCTAGTTAAGAATCCCACCTTCTTGAGTCTCTTGCGGAATTCAGAATTAAAGACTTCCAAAGCGCGGGCAATACCATGGCGGACGGCTTGGGCTTGCGAATGCATGCCACCCCCCTGCACCATGACCGTAAATTTATATTTATCGGAAACCTTCATCACCTCTAAAGGAGAGACAACTTCAGTTTGCATCACCAAATCGCGGAAATAGTCTTTGTAATCTTTACCATTAACCGTGATGGATTTGTCGCCAGTAGAAAACATCCTCACCCTTGCGGTGGAAGTTTTGCGCCTGCCTACGGCCTCAATGTATTTGCCATTGTCGGCAGCTTCGGCCTTAGGAGCCGCGGCTTTGCGCTTGCGGGGTTCTTTTACTTTTACGATTCCGAGTTTCAAATCTTCTGCCATATTATTTATGCGCTGATTTTAAGCCTTTTCATCTGCCTAGGGCGGAGCTTGTTGGCAGGCATCATACCGCGGACAGCCAACCACAAAATCCTGTCGGGTCTCTTTTCCGCCATGCTCTTGGCCGTGGTTTGCGTCACATTGCCGATATTGCGGCCATGTTTGAAATAAACCTTTTGCTTCATTTTGTCTCCAGTCAGCTTAATCTGGGAAACATTTTTAACTTCCACAAAATCACCCGAATCCAAATGAGGGGTGTAGCCGGCCTTGTTCTTGCCGCGCAAAATCAGGGCAATTTGGGAGGCCAACCTGCCAACCACTTGGCCGGCAGCGTCGATGCTATGGGTTTTTCTTTCAATCTTGGTAGTCATAGTTCTTAAATAAGTTCAATTACGGCCATGCGGGCGGAATCACCCTTCCTCTGCCCCAGCTTGGTGACGCGCGTATAACCTCCTTTGCGGTCGGTATATTTGGGCGCGATTTCTTTGATAATTTTCTTGGAAGCCTCTTCGCCGACATAAGAATTTATGTAGCGCAAAGCTGCGAGATCCTGCTTCTTAGCTCTGGTGATCAAGCGTTCAATCTTACCGCGGATTTCTTTAGCCCGGGCTTCAGTGGTGGTAATCTTGCCGTATTTGACAAGAGCCTCTACTAAAGACCTGAAAAATATTCTGCGTTGATCGGTCTTCCTATGGAATTTTCTGCCTTTGTTCTTCTTAAACATAACTGTCTTTTTTTACTTCTTTTCTTCTGATCTGAAAGATTCAAAAGTTTTTATTAAAATATCGATAGCCTGGTTAAAAGCTTCCTCAGGGGTAATGCTGCCATCGGTTTCCAAGCCCACAATAATCTTGTCAAAATCGGTCCTATCTCCCACACGGGTATTTTCTACCGCCAGAGCCACTTTCTTCACTGGGTTAAAAATCGCGTCAATCATGATTTCGCCGATCTCCAATTTATTCTTCTTGCGGCGTTCCACCGGCTCATAGCCAATGCCCTTTTCGATGGTAATTTCCATTTCCAATTCGGAGGATTTCTGGGTTAAGGTGGCAATGTGAGCATCGGGATTGATGAGTTCCAATTCCGAGGTCAGCCTGAAATCTCCACCGGTCACTTCTTCCTCGCCCTTCACTTTTAAGGTGGCCACCTGCGGCTCAGCAGAGAAGCTCTTAAAACGCAACTGTTTAAGGTTGAGGATGATATTTAATATGTCTTCCGAGACACCTTCCAAAGTAGAAAATTCGTGCTGGACATTCTTAATCTTCACGCGGGTCACGGCTGCTCCTTCTAAAGAGGAAAGCAAAACGCGGCGCAAAGAATTGCCGATAGTCGTACCATAACCCGGATAGAGACCATCTATCTCGAATTTGGCAAAATTCTCTTTCTTCTCTATGATCTTTGGCTGTGGTGGCAAAGGAATCATATTTGTTATTATTTTTATTTATGTTTAACCAGTTATTATTTCGCTTATTTTGAGTAGTGCTCAAAAATAGCGGAAGTCGAAACAGGCAAAGCGACTTCTTCTGCCGTCGGCAAGCCAACAACTTCTCCCTCCAAGGTATCAAAATTAATTTTAACCCATGAAGGGGCTTTGTATTTTTTAATCTCAATGGCCAATTTCTGGAAATAACCATTCTTTTTGGATTTATCAGAGACGATTATCTTGTCCCCTTTGCGGCACTGGTAGCTGGCCACATCCACTTTTTTGCCATTAACCTTAAAATGTCCTTGGGAAACCATTTTGCGAGCTTGCCTCAAAGAAGTGGCAAAACCCAAACGGAAAATGGTAGAATCCAATCTCATTTCCAATTTACGAACCAAGGCGTCATCGGCCTTAACCTTAGAATTGGATAATTTCCCCAAAACTTCATTAACGTAATTCTTGAATTGCTTTTCCCGCAAACCATACCATGCCTTCATTTTCTGTTTTTCGGCAAATTCCCGACCAAAATCAGTAATGGAATAACCTCTCTTCGAAAGCGGCCCGGGAGGGTTTGGGCGCCTGGTCATGGCGCACTTGGCGCTATAGCAACGGGCTCCTTTAATAAAGAGCTTCGTGCCGGTTTTTCTACAAATTTTGCACTTTTGTGTATCCATAGCAGTTTAATCGATTATACTCTCCTAGGTTTTTTAGATTTGCAGCCGTTGTGGGGAACTGAAGTCGTGTCCTCAATGCTGATAATTTCCACCGGCTTGGAAGATATGGCCCTAATAGCCGAATCCCGGCCCGAACCCACGCCGCGCACCTTGATATGCAAGCGAACCAAACCGCGTTTAAGAGCGGCATCCACTAAAGTCTCGCCGACTTTAAGGGCGGCAAAGGGAGTGCCTTTGCGGGTTCCGCCAAAGCCCAAGTGGCCGGCCGAGGTCCAATACAAAACATTGCCCTTGCGATCGCAAAGCGAAGCAATGGTGTTGTTGTAGGAGCAGGAAATAAAAATCATCCCCTCCTCAGAACGGGTCATGGCACCGGCAGCCTGCTTTCCGCGCACTTTCGATTCGACTTTCTCCTGTGCGTCAATGGCTGATTCGTCGTTTTTTGCTATTACTCTTTTCTTTCCCATAGTGTTAATTCTCTAAAATATTATTTAGGGGCGGGTGCTTCTTTTCTGCCTGAAGTGGTAGTCTTGCGAACATTACCACGCACAGTGCGGTTATTGGTTTTGGTGCGTTGTCCTCTGACCGGCAAACCCCTTAAATGGCGCATGCCTCTCCAGCAGACGATGTTTTTGAGCCTCTTGATATTGGCCAAAACTTCCCGGCGAAGATCGCCTTCGATTTTAATTTCGTTAGATTTGATGGCCTCCTGGATAGCATTGAGCTGGCTGGAGGTGAGCTTGTCGGAGTGGGTAGCGGGATCAATTTTGGCTGTAGCCAAAATTTTCTTACTCAAAACCGGCCCGACTCCATAGACATATGTCAGGGCTACATCAATTCTCTTTTTTTCTGGTATGTTTACACCTGCGATTCTTGGCATATTGCTTCTTTGTTATAAATAAAAAAACGCTCTGGCAAAAATTGTTTTCATCCCTGCCGTTGCTTGTGTTTGGGGTTTTTGCAAATAACGCGCAACACCCCTTTGCGCTTGATTACTTTACAATCTTTGCAGATTTTTTTGACCGATGGCCTTACCTTCATATTGCTTTTTGTTATTGACGCATCCTAAATGTTATTCGGCATTTAGTCTGATCATATTCGCTTATTTCTACTTCCACTTTATCTCCGGGCATAATCCTAATATGGTGCAGCCTCATTTTGCCGCCGAGAAACCCCATGATTTCCCTACCATCTTGCAAACGAACCTTAAAAGAAGCACTAGGGAGCGCTTCTGTTATTACTCCTTGCGTTTTTATAATCCCGTTTGAATTGGACATTTAGGTTGTAGTGATAAGCGTTATTAATGTAGCAAAAAGAACGCGATTAGTCAACCCCTTGCAGGACTGTGGTGATTTTTTGGATATCCTGGGGCAGCTTATCTTTAATGGGAGGGTTCAAATTTACCCTTATTTCGCTTACCTTTCCCGGGTACATAGGCTCAATAATACCTTGCACTTGACTTATGGGCTTGCCTGCAATTTCGGTTTTTATGAGCTCAAAATTTGGCGGATAATAATAAGGAGCCGCGCCCTCTACCCTTATCCAAGCTTGGCCTTTTTGCGTATCGGCATTTTCGGAAATTATCTTATAATTAAAGAGCTTTTCGGCGATTATCTGGCCTTGTTTTAGCTCCCCTCCCAAAGCTTTTTTAGCTAAAAATTCTAAATCACTTTTCTTGGTGGCCAGAACAATCGTTTCTACTTTAATTTCGTATGTGAACATTTTTTCTTTGGAATTGGGATCGAGCTTGCTCGAAGTTGCCATGACCCTTTGCTCAAAAGTGGTGTCTAAAATTTTATGCTCGGAATATTTTTGCACTATTGTGTCTTTGGCCTTTTTGAAAATTTCCCGCGACATAAAATCGTCGGCTTGGGTGATATCTTCGGGAGTGGCTTTTAACCCCGTGCCCACAAAACCGCCTGCCATGTTCGCAAAAGATTTGGCGTAGATTTTAGAAAAATAAGAAGTGGTTTTTAATTTGGGAATAGAAAAAACCGAAGGGCCGATATTATACTCCACGCCCGGCTTGGCCGCCTCTGCCGTAACGTCGAGGGTGCCGGGCACCAATTTCCCACCGTCGCTGGTGGCTGCCGGGATAGTCACCCTTTGGACAATAGAAAACATCAAATTGCTGTCGGCTAAAAACTGTGTCCCGGTTACAAAAGTTTTAGTGCTGTCGGTTTCATTAAAAATCCGGATAGTGCCCTTGGCTTTGTCGTTTATCTCTGCTTGCGTAGCCGGAAAATCCTGCGTCAGGGTGTATTGATCGCTTAGCTGGTAAAGAGCGATAGTCCGATTATTCAGGTCGGTTGTGGAAGTGTTTTTAATGGCCTTAATCTCGATTTCTTTTTGGGCTCGCTCTGGGGAGATAACCATGGTTATTTGGGCCGTGGGCTCCCAAAACCAGTAAACTAAAAAGCAAGATAGGGCCAAAAACAGAAAAACCAAAAGCCCGCCCGGCGCCCCATGGTCGCGCCGCGGCCGGGTGTTATAAGTTTCTAATTGAACTCTGTAAATATTTTTGTTCTGCATCTTTTTTTGCGGAACAACAACGTCAAAAATTCTTTTTTTATCCATATCGAATCGAATGCGAAAAATTGCCCCGTGTATTCCGGTGCAAACTTATTATAGCCCTCTTTAACCAAAAAGCCACCTGTGGAAATCGCAGGTGGCTGGGGACAATTTAACGTTTAATCAAATAAACAGTGGCTGTCCGGTATTGTTGTCCGATATCCGGATAATCCATTAGGTTAAGGGTGGCGCTCTCAGGAGTATTCTTCCAACCGATGGAATAGACTTCGCCATAAAAGTAGCCGGTATTATTGGGCTCGATATGCATGGCCACGGAAATGTATTTGGTATCGCCATTGCGGATAATATAATTGCTTCCCTGCAAATCGGCATTGACCGTATAGGAAAAAGTAGAGGTAGTCTCGGTAAAATCATTGCGCATGCCTCGGGCCAAAACTGCCCCGCTTGTAGGAATATAAATATCCCCGCCCTTAGGACTTAACTGTATCTGGATGGTGGCATCAGCCGTGTCGCTTACGGCTAAATTGTGGTTAATCTTGATGTCGGAATTAAGCGTGTAAAACGGCGCGGCCGAAGGCGTGCTAGTGGAGGTTGAGCCATTTGAGGGCTGGATGGACGCCTTAACCGCTTTGACCTTGATTTTAATAAAGCTTAATTGCTTGCTGGAGTAGGCTGATTTTTTCTTGGCATCGATTGAGCGCAAGCCGTTTTTCAAAACCGTAAAACTGAATTCTGTATCACTGGTTACATTGGGCAGACCCTTAACTATGATGCAGACATTTTTGTATTGGCCTCTGGCTACGGGCAAAGACATTTTGGGAAAATTCAGCCGGAAATCATTATCTTTAATTTTGTCGGCATCAGTGCCGGCCAATTCTCCTAAAATAACCTGTTTGCCATTGAGATTAGAAACAAGTTTGATGGAGGAAAAATATTGCCCCGGATCTTTAGGCGAATAAAGTTGGATTTTATTGATATAAAATCCGGTTTGCCCCGGTGCCGTGACTTTGAAACAGCCGGCCTGAACTTCTACTTCCCCTTTTATTTCAGGCACGGTTTGTTTGATTGTTTCCACTCTCATATCTGCAGCCATGGCTCCCTGTGCCGCCAGAAGCATCGCGACTGCTAAAATAATTTTTTTCATAAACATCATTTCTATTATAGCAAATACCTTTGATTACAAAAACACCCCGCTTTCGCGGGGTGTTAGTTTAATTACATTGCGTAGTATCAACCATGCTCGGAGCCGTGCTGATAATAGTATTAATAAAATCCTTGGCACTGGCTAAATCCACATATTCAGCCCAAGTGGTTTTATTACTAGAACCTACACCATAGGTATAGGGCCTCGTGGCATTAGTATAAATCTTTACCCCACGATGGCACTCATAACCCTGGGTGCTGCCGCTGCCTGAACCACTACCACTGCCCGAGCCTGAGCCGCTCGTGTTGCCGGTAGTGATACACTTATCATCATAGGACTGGGAAACATACTCACCGTAAGAATTTTTGGCATAGGCGCGGATACAGTAAACCGTATTGGGATCCGGGCTGCGCTTTGTTGCCACTACTAACTGCGGATAATTGACTGTGGCAATCTCGGCAATAAGCTGGCGGGCCGAATAGCCTTGAGTTTGCTTGTAGAGCGAGAAGCCGTATTCAGTCACAGCCGAATAACCGATATTGGTGATATTGGCCGACATGTATAAAGTATTGTCGCCTGAGCTGTAGGTTAAGGAAGCCGGGATAATCGTGGGCGTGCCGTAATTGGTGCCGCCCCCCACAATGGCATTGAGATAAACTTGGGAGGTCTTATAGGTATTCTGCAAATCGGAAGTGATGTAATTAGTGTCAGAGCCAGTCAAACTAGTGCGATACTTAAGCGCGGTCAAATAGGCATAATGGTTGCCCGAAGATTGCGGCCTAATCTCAAAGTTGATAGTGCAAATCATGCTCTGGTTGGGCTGCAAAATGTAAAGGCTGGAATTATTGGTATCTCTAGTGCCCGAGCAAGTAACAGTCTTGTAGGTAACCGGTGAAGAGCCGTCGGAATTATTGATAGCGTTGCCCTCAATACTGTCAGCTGGCACCCAAATGGTTTGATACATTGGGGCAGTGAGCTTGAGCGAAAAAGTAGCCTTGGCTGTTTCTTTGCCGGTTGTGCTCCTATCCACAGTGATACGAGGCGTGGATTCCATGGAAACCGTGAAATTATAATAACCACTGGAGCCGCTATTATAGCAATCCGAATAGCAAGAATAATAAGTTTCATTGTTATTACAGATTCCATCTCCACAATAGCCATAACTAGAGCCAGAGCAATCGCGGTAGCAGGTGTAATAACTTTCTCCATTGTTGCAGATTCCGTCTCCGCAATAACCATAGCCTGAACCGCCGCCATTATAACTGCCCCTGAGGGTAACTGTCTTAGAGATTACGCGCGCAATTTCCACGCCGCGATCCGCAGTCACATCTTGGCTGTCGATGACAAAATAAATTTGATCCCCATTATAAGCTTGGCCATAGGTATTGGCATTGATATCGGCTTTGATAGTTAAAGTTTTCGGATAGCTGCTGCCGTAAATATTGGCATAAAAACCAGTGAAGGCAAAAGTGCCATCCTCGTTAACATAAGCAGTGGCTAAACGGCTATAACTATCCCAAATAGAAACAGTAGAGGCAATATCATTGGCGCTGCGATAATAATCAGTGACCGGTAAAGTGGCAACTAATTTACCCCTGACACCGGTAAGATAAGCGCTTTGGTTGCTCTTGAATTCCACATTGCCCAAAACAACATCATAGGTCTTGTAGGAATTGATATTCTGGTCGCGAGTATAATCGCTGGTAGAAAGTGCCATAGTGATGGGCGAGCTTTGATAGCCTTGCGAGAGATAAAAGGTCCTATTGCTCGAATCAGTGCCAAAAACCGTCTGACTATAATTAGTAGTCGCCCGGACACCGTTTTGCGCTAAAGAAACATTAAAGGTTTTACTGCTGCTGTAGCCATAATCTTGCTGGGGCGTAGCCGCCAAGCAAACAATCTTAGAGGAATTGCTCGGAATATAAATATTGAGTCCCTCAAAGGCGAGGCTGTAGCCGCCATAATAATCACTCTGTCGATTAGAAGCATTTTGGGTGGCGAGCCTGGAGCTGCCATCCATAATGGCGAAGGTGGAAAAGCTCGGATAAACATCGCTGTTAAATTTGTAAGCGATTTTTTGAACCGTTAAGCTGTTGTAATCCGTAGTAATTTTGTGACAAACCACTTGCCTGTCATAATCATTGGTTTTCACTGTCACCTCGCTTGGCGTGTAGTAAAGGGAAACATTAACATTGCCCTGGCTATTGCTGGAGCAATCAGTAGAACAGCTGTAATAAGTTTCATTATTGTTGCAGATTCCGTCTCCGCAATAACCATAGCCGGAACCGCCGCCATTATTACAAGCGCTCAAAAGCGTAGTTTCGGTCTTGAAACTGCTCAAATTGCCGCTGTATTGCTTCAAAGAACCAAAGCCGCTGGAATACCAATTAATGCTCTTGATTCTCGCCAAATAATAACCGCTCTGATTGTTGCCGATTTGCACCCGGCTAAGCTTGATATTGAAAGTGCGGTTGGTTCCTTGCCTGACAACATAAAACTTCAAAGGATAACCCTGCCAAAAATATTGGTAGCCATTAAGCTGAGATTCGTAAACTGTCGTTTCTTCGGCATTGCTGCTTTCAATCTTGGTCGTAAATGAGGGAAGAGTGCTGCCATATTGGCTGGTAATTTCACCCACAAAAGAGGGAGTCACGCAGCGCTCATCAGCGCAGAAAAAGGCATCGCCGCCCACAGCCGAAACGGAAACTTTCAAATTATAATTTCCGGGCAGGCAACCTGAGCTGCAATTACTATAGCAGGAATAGCCATTGGCATCAGTGTAAACACTGCCGTCAGCCGTGGCGCTGTGAAAATAAGCATTGATACTGGCATCATTATTATTGGAAGGCGGGTAAGTGCCGCTGCCCTCGCCCAAATAAACGCTCTCGGTCTTGAAATATGCCGAGCTGTAACGCGTGGCATAATTCTCAGTATAATAGAGGCCGTTTAACTTGGCATAATAATTACCGCCAAAATTCGGGTAAATCTTAAAGTTAATGGTAAAGTATTTTGTCTGGTAAGCGGAAATATGGTGATCGTAATAATCCGCGGTCTGGGTCGGGCCGAGCCACTGATAAGTAGAATTGGAAGCGGCTTGCGAGCCATTCTCGGAAAGCAAGCTGACCACAAAACCCTTACTGCTACCATCATTGCGCGCAATAGTCACATCATAACGGCCGGCTGTAACAGCCACAGTCATTGAGCCCTCACCATAATATCCCGAATAAGAGCTGCCATAGGTGCGCTTAATCGTGGAATTGGTTACAACGATTTTGGCTTCGCCATTGCTGTAATTGCCGCTGCCATCATCATTGTTACCATAGCCCGAAGATATGGTCAGGTAGTTGGCCGTGGTATCGGCCGCGTATCTGGTCTGCGCATAATCATCGACCGCCAAAACACCCTGCGAAGGCATGGAATAAGTGACATATTTATCATAAGAGATGGCACCGGTGCGGATTTTCAAACAAACTTCTTTGGTCTGATAGGCGGGAATGTTGAGGGAAAATCCAGAGAAACGATATTGGTACTGACCAGAACTTACATAAGTCCTTTCCCCAAAAGTGCCTGAATCCAAAATAGTACTCTCGCTTTTGTCGATCAAGGCGAGCCATTTGAT
Organism: Minisyncoccota bacterium; assembly: GCA_041651395.1. Lineage (GTDB taxonomy): Bacteria > Patescibacteriota > Minisyncoccia > Minisyncoccales > JAGOPM01 > JBAZJI01. The sequence continues at coordinate 240,290 of JBAZJI010000001.1, read as the reverse complement.
TTCATTGGTGTAATCGTTATTAAACATGAAATCAACCCGATTAACCCTCAAATTTTGGGCCGGAGCCGTAATCTTATAGCAAGCTACCTCTTCCTCGTCGTTGGCGCCGATGTAATTGGTGCCGCCATTAGCATTTTTATCCACACTGAAATATCCATAGGAAGGATAACTGCCATTGCCGCTGCCGCTACCATAGCTGGAAGCGGTGTAAAAAGTCAGCCAAGAAGTGGAGCCGCCATAGACATAATTGGACGAATAATATGATTCGCTCGCGCGCACGCCGCTATTAGGAATTTGGAATTGGAAAGTTTTTCCAGTGCTATAGCTGGAAAGTTCCTTGGCCTGTGCCTTGACTGTAATAGACTTGGAGCTATTTTTGGAAACCGGAATAGATAAACTATCGAAAGAAAGCCGCCAATCATTGCTGCCATATTCAGTCACCGAGTATGATTGCTTTACGGCCACTTGGCTTCCATTTACAAAAAGGGCGACATTGGAAAGGTCGCTGGAAATATCTTTGTTGAATTTCAAAACTATCCTGTTGATATTAAGGGCGGAACCATAAGCATAGGCATTGATGGTGCCAATCTCTTTTTGAGAGGAAGAATCAACAGTCTGATTGTAGTAATTCGAAGAGAGACTAATACTCATCGAGGAATCACCATAATAACTATCGCCATACGGATCATAATTGGATCCCGAATAAGTTGAGCCGCTGCCATAAGTCCCGATAAGCTTGACCACTTCGGTCAATTCGCTTTGCGAGAGCATGGAAAGCTCAATGGCCAATTGCATTGACTTAGAATCAATGGGGGCTGGCCCACCGTTTAAGGAATCAATTACGCTTTTAAGCTGGGTAGAGCTTAAAGCATTCAAGCGGTCCACGAGACTTAACTTCTCTTGGGTTGTGAGCGCACTTGCATATCCATTAGGAATTGCCATACCTGCTACAAGGGCAAAACCGAGGATAAAAACCAAAAATAATTTTGTGGTTTTCATATTTTTTTTATTATTTTGTGCAAACTCCGCCGGCTTTTGGCCGGGGGTTAAATTATCTACTTTTGCGCATTATATGCACGATTGCCCACACAAATCAAGCCCCCTGTCAAGGGGGATTTTGATTACGAAATATTATTAATTTTTGTCAAATTGACCGCTTTTAGTGTCCCTTGTCCTCATTCCAGCGTAGCCTTAATCCTTCTGACCCCAGCGGCCACCGATTCCTCCTTGATAATTTTGAATTTTCCAAGCTTCCCGGTACAGTCCACATGCGGGCCGCCGCAAAGCTCTTTGGAAAAGTCCCCTATCGAATAAACATTAACCTTATCGGGATATTTTTCCTTAAAAAAGGCCAAAGCGCCCGATTCCATGGCCTTCATATAGTCCATTTCCTCCTTGGTCACGATAAGATTTTTTTGGATTTGCTCATTAACGATGTCCTGTGTCCTCTTTATCTCTTCAGGGGACATCTTGCGTTCAAAAGAAAAATCAAAGCGCAACCTTGTAGCATCAATATTTGACCCCATTTGCTTGACGCCCTCCCCCAATACTTGGCGCAAAGCCGCTTGTAAAATGTGCGTGGCCGTATGGAGCTTGGTAATCTTTTCTTTGGACTGTTCATCTTGCACTTCATTGGCCCCATGGCCGCCAAAAAGCTTGGCCGCGCCCGCGCGAGAAATTTCCACATGTTGAGATTGGGTATTTTGAAAACCCGCCTTATCTAAAGTATAACCGCGCGAGGCCGCTTCCTCCGCAATCATTTCCCAAGGGAAACCATAGGTCTGGTATAAATCAAACGCATCGACGCCACTGATGATTCCGCCCTTTTCTGTTTTGGGATATTTTTTATCCAAAATTTTTAAGCCATTTTCCAAAGCCTTACCGAATTTTTCCTGTTCCTCTGTTAAAATTTTTATTATCCCGCTTTGGGCCCGGGCAAGCTCGGGATAAATTTCTCCATATTGGGTTACTATTTTTTGCGCTAAAAGCGACACAAAAATTTCTTGCGAGCCGATAATTCTTGCCTGCCTGATAGCGCGTCTGATGAGCCGGCGCAAAACATAACCCTGCCCGATTTTATCCGGCTTAAAACCATCCGCTACCAAAAAACAAGCCCCGCGCAAATGATCGACGATAACCCGATAGGCAAATTGCGCCTCACTATATTTTTTTTCGGAAATCTTTTCCAATTCCTCGATTAAAGGCAAAAATAAATCACTTTCAAAAGCTGAAGGTGTGCCATTAAGGATAGTCAGCACTCTTTCTAAACCCGAACCCGTATCCACATTGGTTTGCGGCAATTTTTCGAATTCGCCTTTTTCATTTTTGGAATACTGCATGAAGACCAAATTCCAAATCTCCACAAAACGTTTGCAGTTAGGGCAATTTGGCTTACAATCAGCCGAAGAGCAGCCAAACTCCGCTCCGCGGTCATAATGGATTTCCGAGCAAGGGCCGCAGGGTCCGGTGGCAGCCGTTGGCCCCCAAAAATTATCGCTCCCGCAAGGCAAAATGCGCTCCTCTGGTATGCCGTTTTTAATCCAAATATCTCTAGCCTCATCATCTTTGGCAATGACGCTATCTCCCTGATAAATCGTGGCCCACATTTTATCTTTTTTGAAACCTAAGCTCTGCAAAAATTCCAAAGCGTATTTGATGGCCACCTCCTTAAAGTATTGCCCGTTTTCGTCCGTGCCAATACTCCAGTTACCCAACATTTCAAAAAATGTGTGATGGGTATCATCGCCTATCTCTTCAATATCATTAGTACGGAAACACTTTTGCACTGAACATAAATGGCGCGAGCCGAATTTGTTCAGGGGATCTTTGTATCCGGCTAAATAGTCCACAAATTGTTGCATGCCCGCCGTGGTAAATAAAACCGAGGGGTCACTTGGCAGCAAAGAACTGGAGGGCACTTGCTTATGCCCATTTTTTTCGAAAAAATTAATAAATTTTTGCCTAAGCTCCTTTGATGTCATGCCTTATTCTTTTCGATTGATAAAATAATATTAACAAACTCCTGCCAATCCAAGGAAGCGCGCCCCACTAAAAGCCCGTCCATATTGCCGTTAGTAATATAATCCTTGGCATTGCCAGAATTAACCGAGCCGCCATAAATAACCGGAAACTCTTTAGCGCCGAAAACTTCATACATCAGGCCCTTGATATAAGTGGCCATGTTTTTGGCATCTTCACTTGAGCAGGGCTTGCCGCTGCCAATGGCCCAAACCGGTTCATAGGCAATACACAAATTTACCATTTCTTTGGGCCCAAAATCTTTTAGCCCTTGCAAAATTTGGCCGCGGATAATGGCGTTCTCTCTTTTAAGCTGCCTATCCTCGAAAGATTCGCCAACGCAAAGCACGGCCTTCATTTTATTTTCCAAACAGAGTTTGATTTTTTTATTGATGATATCATTAGGCTCGTTAAAATGTTGCCGCCTTTCTGAATGGCCCAAGATTACATATTGCACGCCCGTGGTTGCCAACTGTGAAGCGGAAACCTCCCCGGTATAAGCGCCAAAAGGCAGCCAAAAACAATTTTGGGCGCCAAAGGAGATACTGGGCTGTTTGAAATTGCAGGCTAATTGCAGAAATGGAAAAGGCAGACAAACGGTCACGGAAGTATTTTTCAGCCCTTTGCAGGAGGGATTAAGCTGTTTAAGAATGGTTTGGGCCTCCTGTTTGGTTTCCGGGAAGCATTTCCAATTCGCGATAACGATTTTTTTCATTTTAAGTATTTTTTGATAAATTGGGCGGCAATCTCCGGCTCGATAGTATTAACATCGAGCTTGGTGGACAATTCAAATCCCCCGATCTTTTTCACCACGGGTAAAATAGTGAAATGCCAATGATAGTATGGATAAGATTTTGCATTATCGCAAGGCGAAGTGTGCAAATAAAAATTATAATCCGGGCCATTGAGAGCTTTTTCTAAAGCCGTCAAAGTCTTTTTGAAGGCTTGAGCCAAGGCTAATTTTTCTTCTTCGGTTACCTCTTCGAAATTAGGCGAATGTCTTTTAGGGGTGATAATCATCTCAAATTCGCTTTTCGAGGCAAAAGGCGCTACCACCATAAAATGTTCATTTTCAAAAATCAGCCGGCGGCCTTCCTGCTTGTCAAAAACCCGCATATCGCAATAAGGGCAAGCATTATGCCGTTGCTCGTATTCGCGGGCATTAGCTAAAGCCCGCGCCAAATCTTTGTCCACCAACGGTGAAGTGATTATCTGGCTATGGTTATGACTCTGTGAAGCTGCCGCTTCCTTGCCGCAATTATGAAAAATAGAGATATAGCTGACGAATTTCTTATCCATCAATTCCAAATAGCGCCATTGGTAGGCATCAATCATCTCTTTTATTTGCCCGACCTCAAGCTGATGAAATCGCGGTTTATGGTCTTTGCTGATGACTAGCTCGCAAAACCCCGAGGCGGTAATCGTTTCGTAAAACTGGCCTTGGATTTTTATTTCCATTTTTTCAACCGGAGATAAAATCGGAAATTTATTGGGAATAATTACCGTGCTCCACTGGGCCGGAAAAACCCCGTTAAGCGACAAACGCTGCCCGTTATGAATCGCCAAAACCGGCGGATGCTGACCGGATTTCCCCAGATTTTCAAAAGGGCATTTGGATTTGGGAGTAAAAAACGGCTTGCTCTTATGCCGATAATCTTGCGGCTGGCGGTTGCGGGTTCTGGAAATTACTACCGAATCCTTGCTTATCAAGTCGCGGCGTAATTCTGAATTGATGATTTGCGGTTTTTCAATTTTGGCTTTCATATTTCCCGGTTAGGTCGTTAATTTTAATACGAAAAGCGTCTTTGAGCATTTCTAAAACCGTTTTTCCTTTGACGCGGCTGTCCGCATCATTTATCCAATGCACAGGAATCTCTTTTATTTTGAATTTATTTTTGCGCGCCAATAATAAAATTTCCGGATCAAAAGCAAAACGATCAATCCGGGCTTTTGGAAAAATCGCTTGCGAGGCTTTTTGGGTAAAACCCTTAAAGCCGCACTGTGTATCCCAGATGCCCCAAAGCCCGAGCAAAATCTGAATACCCAAATTAAAACCATTGCCGATAAAACGCCTCCAAGGTGGTTGGGGTGGATCTAAAATTGCGCCTTTAATATCGCGCGAGCCGATGACCACTTCAAATCCTTTTTCGAATTCCGGGATCATTTTTTCCCATTGTTCAATGGAGGTGGAATTGTCCGCATCGGTAAAAACTTGGTAATGCCCGCGGGCTTTTTGCATTCCGAAGCGCGTGGCATAACCTTTACCACGATTAGGTAAATATTGTAACACTTGTAAAAAAGGATAGCGGGCACAAAATTCTCGGGCGACTTTTTGCGTATTATCTTTGGAGCCATCAGAAACCACTATAACCTCACTGCTATAAGGGCGGCTGGCCAGCCAAGAGCAAACCGACTCCAAGGTTTTGGGTAATCTCTTTTCTTCATTGTAGGCTGGAATGATGACAGACAAAAATACGCTTTGTTCCATAGCTTGCCAGTATTTTATACAAAAAATTCCCCTTTGGCAAAGCTATTTTGTCCCCTAAAAAACTAAAGAGCCGCCCTTTTGGGTGGCTTAAATTATTTATTTATCCTGTCTGGGACCGAAATTCGGGGATTCGTTGGGATTAAAGATGGAGAATAAACCGTCACTGACGATTTCTCGATTTTCTTGCTGGATTAAGATCCAACAATAGTCACTGCCAACCATGTCCAATAAATTATGGGTGGCATTTTCCACCAAATCCTGCGGAACGTAGAGCTCACTTTGGCCATCATTTGCCTCATTCTCAAGAACGAACAATTCGTCGTAAGCATCGGCCGTGTAGATTTTTCTCAGAGAGATACGTAACTTGGTTTCGGGAGCAAAAAGCTTCCTATCCCATTTCACGCAAATCGGAGAACCGAGAAAGAATCTAGTGCCATCCTTGGGGCTGCTGATTGCGCTGCTTGGCTTGTCGGGCAAAACGCGAAAATACTGCTTGGCTAAAGATGGAATGCACTTGAGGTCTTCTTTGTCGCAAATCAGACTGAGGCCGTAAGTTACATTCCGGCCGCGACACGAATATTCTAAATCATAGATTATATCGCTTAAAGCGCGGACAAGCTTGCCGTCAGTTTTATTTGCAATAGCCTTAATGGTGCCCAAGCAAACCATTCTGTGGTCGCGCTGGAAATTAAATTCCGGCGAACCGGGGTTGCGCAGCAGAATAGCAAAGAATGTGACTTGCTGGTTCTGCTTAAGATCGTAGGCGCGAATATCAATCCTTAGATTGTCGCAGCCCGGATAAATGCGCGACTCCCACTGATAGTCCAAACATTGCGCGTGGCAAGGTATGTTGGCAAAAGAAGAAAATGTCGCCAATAATACCACCAAAACGAGGAAATTTCTGCTCTTCATGTTATCCCCTCCTTTCCGTATGTTTTTGTTAATTACCTAATTATATCACAAATTTTTGATTTGTAAAGTAGAGCCTTTTTAACTCTATAAAATAAGGAGTTTTGCACATCCCTTTTTGCAATTTTCGGATAGAATAAAGACGAGTATGAAGAAATTTTTCGTCTTTCTTTTTTGCGTATTCCTGATTGCTTTTGCCGCCAGTTATACCCAAGCGGCCCAATTCGCGACCCGAATAATTTTCGGTAACCGCTCGACGTCTTTTAACGATCCCTATTTTACGTTTTTCCCCAGCGGAGTGGATTTGGAATTTCACTGGAAGGAAACTTCTGGAAAAACCGCCGACTATCCGTTTTTTGACGTCATTTGCTATTCGGCCTATGGCTATACAGGACAGGAATACATTTCTTACGGGCAACGCTCTACCCCCGCCCAATTAGCCGAAGGTGAAACGCCCAACCAGAAAGAAATGACCGGTATTTGGACTGTGCCGCAGGATTCACGCACCTATCAAGATGCCGATGTGTCGCGTAACTGCTTCTGCAAAATGCGGGTATTTGATAAAGCCAAAAATTTGGCTTATGCAAGCCCAGAATTTACAATCTGTCCCAGGGATGAAATTCCCAAACTTCTGCCCATGATTAATACCGAGGCCACTACCCAAAACCAAAGTTTGGGTGATACGACTTTTCGCGCCAGCTTTTACAGCAATGGTAATGATTTGCAGGAACCCTACATCGCCTGGGACCTTTTCCCCAGAGAAACATTGGTCCGCGATGGTATGGAAAACAGCCTCGTTATCAGAATCGATCCGAACAAATCCACTGACGACCTTCCCCCGGTGCTGAATAACAGTATTTATTCTTATACCACTAAAAATTTCTTGCCCCCACTGCAAAATTATTGCTATCAAGCCTCGGCATGGAATAAAAACGGTTGGTTTTCCGGTAAAAGCATTTGCGATATTAACGGCCAAACGGTTTTTCTTTATCGCACCAAGTTAAAAACTCTGTCTGCGGAAAAAGTTACCAGAAATAGTGCGGTTCTAAGCATGGAAATAGTCGACCCCGGGGATGACCCGAGTGGCGCCGTGCCCTGGTTTAATTATTACAATGCCTACGACCAGGATAATGTTTCCACGACCATAAAAACTCCTTATGCGGCCAATCCCAAGTTCACTAAAGCGGGAAAACATTTTGCCCAAATCACCGGCCTTCAACCCTGCACCCCCTACTGCTTTTTTGCCTTAGCTCACACGGATTGGGGTTATTCGGTTGATAAAAAAAATGCTCAGTGCTTTACCACCTTAGGCGATGAAAATTGCCAAAACTGGGTGAAAAACGAAGTGTATGACGAGTCCACCGACTTTTTCTATCTAAAAAGATCGGATAGCCCGGAATTAGTAAACAAAATCCGGTTAGGCGGGCGAATTTTCCGCTTTGACCAAACCGTCAGTATCAGCAAAGGCTATACTTATTTTTACTGGGCCAAATACCAAGATGCTCTGCGCAACCAATGGCAAGGCCCCATACCCAACCCAAAAATTCTAAAATCCATTGACCTGAGAACAGAGCCGGGCGGGCAATATTTTACCACTGATCTGGATGTGGAATACAATCAAAAATATTGCTGGAAGGCAGCAGCGCAAAACTTAGGGCGCACCGAACAAAAAGCCTATGACGGTTATCAATGCTCGGAGGCGGTTCTGCCCCTTCAATCCAAAACCGTGTCGGCTGAAGGTATCGGGACAACCAAGGCCCGGCTGGAAGGGGAAATTATAAGTTCAGGTGGAAATCGCAATGCCGTTAAAGCTTGGTTTGAGTATTGGCCCTGCACCGATAAAAAACAAATACCTGATCCTGAAGAGATAAGGTCACTCCAGGATAAGGCTGTCGAAATATTTTATTACAAACAGAAAAAAGATTCGGGTAAAGTAACTTACGGAGTGGTAGTAGACACCCTTGAAGAGGGCGGCGGGCAATATTGTTTCCGCTCGGTGGTGGCTAATTCGCCCACGGATAAATATACCGATAAAACCAATGTCGGTATCTTCAAAACTTTGCGCCTGCCCAGAATCCAAACCTGCAAATTTTTTGTACCGCCCGACGCTTCCACGCCGCAAAATTACCTCCCCTATTATTACACCCAATTTACCCCCTTTATTGGAAAATCCCAACCCGAACCTTGCGGGCTTAATGCCTTAAATTTTATCAAAGATACCTCGGCCAGTTTTGAAGCCAAACTCGACGAACAAAATATTTATGATAGCAGCTTCAAGACCTGGTTTAGGGTGTGGGAAGCCAGAAAACGGCCAGTAGAAAATATCACTGATAAAAGCGATATATTCTACCTTGCCGATTGCAGCATCGAGCCCCAGGCTAAAGATAAAGAACAATTTTTTGAAGCCAAGACCGGCTCCCGCAACGGGCTTTACTATTTTGGTTCCCAAAACGGGCTTAAGCCCGATACGGAATATTGCGTCCAGGCTGTGGGCGCAAATAATGCGGGGACAACCTATGGAGAGATAATCCCCTTCAAAACATCATTTGCCAAGCCGACGCTGGAAGCCGATGATTTCCGGATAAAAAACATTACCTATCCGGCCAATAGCAAAACCTTTTCCTATAATGTTACCGGGCAACTTCTTTCCGATGGTAACACCACTAATGAGGGCGGCAGTGGCGCTCTTATCTGGGCCTATTGGTGGCTGGAGGGCGAGCCGGTTAATACCAAGCTCAACCCCAAAGACGATCCTTTCTTTAAGAAAAATCCCCACCGGGTAACCTTTTCACGCGCTGAAAAATCGGGCAGCCTGTTTGGAGTTTTAATCGGCAATGACCACTTGGACGGAAAAAAGAAATTTTTTGCCACCCTGATTGCCGAGAATATGGGCAAATACGGCGACAAAAAATATTCCCTCCCCGTAACTAAAGAATTTAATATCGAATCCCCGCAAGCTTTGACTTTGAAAGCCTACTCCATGAGCTGGCAAAAAATTCTCTTCTCTGGAGCGGCCAAAACTCTGGGTAAGGGCAATCCCCAAGCCAAATATTACTTCAATATCTGCTCCGAAGAGCCGGCCGGAGACGATCCCTCAATCAGTTTTGATACCCGGTTTGCCTGCTCACAGGGATTACGCAAACGCGAGCACATGGTTGCCGTCCCGGCCGAAAAAGGAATGTTCTATTATGCCCTTAATAATCCGTTTGAAGATTATGTTTCCGAAAAAATGAAGAATCAAGGCCTGCCGGTTTATGAATACCTCGAAGTTAAGAAAAAATATTCCCGCTACCTTTATAAATGGCAAGCTTGCGTGGCCACCGACTGCACTGGGAATAATACTTTTTCCTGCCTGAATTGCGGAGAGCCCAAATCGATTATTTCTATGACTGACGTGCCGCAATTCTCCCAAACCAGCGGACAATACACTTCCTGCCGCCGCCTTTATGCCACAGATAGAATGTCTGTGGTCGGCTCGGCCGGCTGTGGCGATAGCGCGCTTTCCATGTCTTTTGCCTACTGGTATCGCAACGACAACTCCTTCCGCGCTAATTGGCAGCGGGAATATAATCTGGCCATTCGCGGTTGTTTTTACGACATCAAAACCAACAGCTGTAATGACGATTGGAAGCCATACGAAAAAATCGATGATTCCAAATTAAGCGTCGAGGAGCGCTATGAAAAGTATGAGCCAACCACTTATAAAGTTTTGCGCTACTTAACCTGTAAAGGTCTTTTTTCCGTTGATTGGGCTTTAAGCGGCAAACATAATATTTTTAAGGATTTCCAAACAAATCTGGGCATGGTCTTTATGCCGATTACCGGCTCTAGCAGCATGGGCGATAAATTCCCTGACCGGCAATTTGTTAATTGGGAGCAAACCCAGAGGTTTACTTCCCGGGGTATTCCGATAATTATGCGCTGCTACGGCAATCCATCGCACTACGTAAATATTTCCCGCTGGGACGAATATGATAAAAACTCGGTTAAAGCAGTTGGCAATGATTCGATTGCATCCCCCCAGAGCCCCCGCAAATTATTCCGCCTGACCACGGCCGTTGATAAGAATTACAATGGGAGGTTAAGTGATAGCTGCGGCCAAAATGTTTCTGGCTTATCCGGGGACCAAACCTATATCCTGTTCCCATTAAGCAAACTAGCTGAGGTTGGAGAAATTTACGATATCTCAAGAAAAACATTTAAGGACTTTAACCCGCCCGAATTACAGTAAGCTTAAAAAGCCCCAAGTTATTTGGGGCTTTTTTAATTGAAACTCTACCAAGGGGGCAGAAAGGGTTGATTTTATTGGCAACTTCGTGCATTGATTTTTTGCTAAAAATGTGCTATAATATAAGTATCATAAGGCAACTTATGAATTAACAAAAAAATATACATCAAATAATCCAGAAGGAGGATTAAATGAAAAATATCAGCATTCTAATTTGCGTGGCAGTTGTTGCGATTCTGGCCGTTGGCTGCACTGGAAAAGGTGAAAAAGATCTGTCGGCCAACTTGGTGCCATCCGTTTCGGAAAGCCCCAAGAATGCTGCAAAAGTAATCACCTTTCCAACAGCCGCTCCCAAGGCAGTTGAACAAGCAGCCTCCCGGCCAAAGGAAGAAAAGGAAATCCTAAGGCTTCAGGAAGGTCAAAAGGTAGAGCGTGCTCTCGGGGTTAAGGCCCAGTATTTTTCCGGCCTTTCCGGGGAACAGCTTGTAGAAATCAAAGTAAAGAATTTCGGGCGCTGGCAAAGTGAAGACATTTTGCTCGCCAAGGTTCGCTACTGGTACGAGGGTGAATCGCAGACAGTCACCAATGATTCTATCTCGATTGGCAGCACCCCCTACTACTGGCAACCAACCCGAACCAGAAATGGCAACAAGCTGCTGCACTTCAACCTGGAAGTCTACAGCGCATTCGATGAAAATCTTGAAGATTTGCCGCTGCTTGATGATGCCGGAAACAAAACGGAAATGATTACCCTGGGAACATTTGATGTCAATATGCCTTGATTAAAGAACCAAGGCATCACAAAAGGCCCCCGCTTCACGAGGGCCTTTAACTATTTATTAACCTTGTTCCTTGAAGACGTAAATCAATTTATTCTTGTCGTTGCGGTGCAAAACTTCGCCCTCGGGCGGCCAAGGATCATAAGACGCTTCATCAAGCACTTTGCCATCCTTATCCAGAATCCGGATATTCTCGGCATCCTTATTGCTCCATACAAAACTCTTTTGGGTAAAAAAATGGAAATCCGCCCCTTCCCGATCTTGGCGCTCCATGGCGGCTTCAGCCATAAGCTTACCGGAATGGATGCGCAAAACTTTTTCTGAACCCAACTCAAAGTGAATATCGGCGGGAAATTCTAAAACATCCCACCAAATTACTTGTCCATCTTTTTCAATCTGCTTTTGAAGCTTTACTCCCCCCATCACATAGTGCCCTACCAAAGCATCGTATTTCAAATCGATCCACTCGCTAGAAACTTGATGTATCGGGGCGTCCGAAACGCCGTCGTAACGATCTTTACCCTCGGGGTTTGGCTTAATTTGCCATATCTTGAGCATATTTTGTCTGTTTAATTATATTATGATTTATGAATAAGTTAAAGCCTCTGGGCCATTATCTGTAATGGCTACCATATGCTCAAAATGAGAAGCCAATGAGCCGTCAACTGTCTTATAAGAAAAACCGTCGAGGCCTTTTTTAATTTCCCAATCGCCATTAGTAATCATCGGCTCAATACAAAAAACCATTCCTTTTTTAATAACTTGGCCCGTCCCCTTTTTGCCATAATTAAGGATTTGCGGATCCTCGTGGAGCTCTTTGCCAATCCCATGTCCACACAAATCGCGCACCACTGAGAAGCCTTGCGCCTCGACATACTTTTGGATTTCATATCCAATGTCACCAAAAGTATTACCCGGCACGGCTGTTCTGATACCTAGCTTCAAAGATTCTTTAGCAACTTTGCACAAACGTTGCGCCTCATAATCCGGGTGCCCCACAACCAAGCTGATGGCCATATCAGTATTGTAGCCTTTATAAATCGCTCCGCAGTCCAGTGACAGGAGATCACCGTCTTTTAAGACGGTGCCATTGGCGATTCCGTGCACCACCACATCATTAATAGAAATACAGGTCACATTAGGAAAGCCGCCATAATCCTTGAAATTGCTTTTAAGCCCATTCTGCAAAAGAAGTTTGGCGCAAGCTTCTTCGATTTCAGTATCCAAAATTCCCGGCTTAACCATTTTAGCCAGTTCCTGCAAAATAGCGGAAAGCAGCTTGCCGCCTTCGCGCATTATTTCTATTTCCTCTTTAGTCTTCAAAATAATCATGACAAAAATCCTAATAATTCATCAAAAAGTTTGGCGGGCGTATTTTCTCCGGAAAATATTTTAACCTTCAAACCTTCTTTTTGGAAAAATCCCACCAAGGGCTCCGTGCGCTCTTTATACTGAGAATAACGCACCCTGATATGCTCCGGATCGTCCCCTACTCCTACTCTTTTTACAAGTTTACTGCCGTCAATCGGGCAATATTCTAGCTTTTCAAATTCCTCGGAATGTAAAATTGAATGGCGCATTAGTTCGCAAATACGCCTGTGGCTGTTGCGGAAAATTGAGGTTTCGACATCCTGATCTAAAACACAAACCCAAATATTTTCCCGGCCATAAAGCTTTTCTAAAAACGGCACGAGCTTTTCGCCTTCATAGAGTGTGCGCGGGCTGCCCGAAGTAATAACGCCTTTGCCTTCATTAAAAAGTTGCTCAATCTTGTCGTGCACCAGTTTAGTGACAAAAGGCGGGCTGCACAAGATGCCCTGGGAGCGCATTTCTTTTTCGGCCTTGGCGTAAAATTTCTGGCCATCAGCTTCCACAAAATCATCGTCGCGTGATTTGGCAAACCAATCTTCCAAAATCTTAGAAGTTTCAAAAAGATATAAGCCTAAACGCTCAGATAAAAGCGTGGCCTGCGTGCCTTTGCCCGAACCCGGCGGGCCAATGAGTATTATAAATTTTTCCTTCTCCATACCTTTACCCAGAATAACACACTTTTGCCAATGGCAAAACCCTGATCAAATAAAAGCCGCCCTAAAGGCGGCTAACGGCTCATCTGCGAATAGCAAGCGGCCGAGTCGAGAATAATTTTGTTACAAGCCAAATTTATCAGCGAGTGGAAATTCGCCCAATGCTCGTCATTGGCCAACCAAAGGCTCGTCCTTAAAACCGGCAGATCCTGGCTCCGGAAAATCGCTTCCACAGTCAAGCGGCAACTGCCCGAATAAGCATGAACGCCCGTGATTTGAAATTCAACGGTATCGGCTTTGGGGCCAGGCACAAAAATATACTGCATCTGCGCCAGATACGCATCCCGGAATTCCTCGGACTCTTGCTGGCTGGTCGGGTCTTTTACCCTCTCATAAAATGTCTTGAAGGTATCAACGCGCAACTCAGGCAATTCCTTAGCCGTTTGCATGGCCTGGGAAAAAAACCTTGTAAATCACTTTCCAAAGCCTCGCCAATCTTAAAAGTCAATGATTCAATTTTGCTTTGGGATTGGCAATCGGCGGCAGCTTGGGCCTCCACGCGCTCAAAGAGGCCAGACACAAACGGTTCACAGCTAAAATATTTTCGCACCATCAGAACCCTCCTTTTTTTAATGGTCCACCCACAATATAGGGGAGAACATTCCTCCAGTCAATAAAAAATCCCCGCCGGAGGGCGGGGATTTTTTTAATTCTCAAATAGTTTCGTAATCTCTCATCTGTAATTGGGCATTGACCTTCTTGATTGTATCCATAACCACGGATACCACGATGAGCAGCGAAGTGCCACCGACCAAAAAGTCAAAACCTTGGATTTGGGTCAAAGAGCCCACAATGGAAGGGGCGATAGCAATAAAGCCCAAGAAAGCGGCGCCCACCAATAAAAGCCTGTTAAGCGTAGTGTCGATGTATTTAGCCGTATTTTCGCCGGGCCTGATACCGGGCACAAAACCGCCGGTTTTTTGCAAATTGTCGGCAATATCCTTGGGATTAAAAACCACGGCCGCATAAAAATAAGTGAAGAAAAATACCAACAAGAAATAAATCAAATCATAAAGCCCCGCACCCCAAACTGCGCCGGGAATCGGCCCCCAGTACGGAAAAGACGTAAAGGTTCTAGCGAAAAATTCTGAAACGCCCTCTAAACCTTTCATGGAGGGAATGCGCGCCAAAAGCTGGAAAATAGCCCCGGGGATAACCATAAAAGAAACGGCAAAAATAACCGGGATAACGCCAGTCGGGTTAACGGATAAAGGCAAATAAGTAGTTACGCCGCCAAACATTTTATTCCCCCTGACCTGCTTGGCATAGGAAACCGTGATATTGCGGCGGGCTTCATTAATAGAAACAACCAAGCCGATCATGGCAATAGAGATAAGGGCAAAAACCGCCATGTTCAGAATGCTGCTCAAATTCGAAGCATCAAAAAGTATTATCTGATTGTAAATGCCATTTGGCAAACGGGAAACGATACCGGCAAAAATCAACAAAGATACACCGTCGCCAATGCCCTTTTCAGAAATTAACTCGCCCAAAAACATAACCACAACCGAACCCGCGGCAATAGAAATCAAGGCGCTGATTAAAACCGAAAGCGGCAAATTGGGTATCAAGCCTTGGGTTTGGAAAAGTTTTATCATGGCCCAACCCTGCAAGAGCGCCAAAGGCACGGTGGCCAAACGGCTCCACTGATTGATGGTCTTGCGGCCTGCTTCCCCGCCTTCTTTCATCATTTCCTCAATGGAAGGGATAATCATGCCCAAAAGCTGGAAAATAATGCTGGCCGTAATATAAGGGCCCATACCTAACATGACCAAGGAAAGATTTTCCAAGCCTCCGCCCAAAATCATGTTCAAAAATCCGAACGCGCTATTCTGACCGCTGGCAAAAAACTTAGTAATTAAAGAGATATCAACTCCCGGAACAGGAATGCTTGCCATCAGGCGGAAAATGGCCATCATAGCGAGCACAAAAATAAATTTGTTGCGTAAATCCTTGGTTTTGAATATTTGTGTAATGTGTCCGATCATAATAAGCTATTATAATATGCCTTAGCCCGTTTGGAAAACGGGCAGGCGCGCTTACTTTGCGGTTTTCTTCTCCGCTTTTTTGGCAGGAGCCTCCTTTTTAGGAGTTTCTTCCTTGTTTTCCTTAACCTCCTTAACTTCCTTGGCGGGTTTAGCCGGCTTACCTTTCTTTTTCTTGCCTGCCGGTTTTGCTTTAGCGATATAAATGGCCCTCCCGCCGGCTTCTTCAATGCACTTGCGGGCAGAATTGGAAATCTTAACGCCGGAAACCTTCAAAACTTTGTCGAGCTTGCAGGTTCCCAAAATTTTAACTTCCGGATAATAACCATGCCAAATGGAAATCAAACCCTTTTCGCACAAAGTGCTGGGGCTGACAATTTCATTGGCTTGGAATTTCTTGGCCACGGCCTCTAATTCCAAAATTATCGGCTTGAGTTCAATAACCTCAAAGCGATAACCGCGCTTCTTGGGATAACGTTTAACGAATTGCCTGATAATCGGCTGGAAGTTGCGGCCCGCGCGTGAACGCTGACCCTTAGCTCCTCGACCGGAGAAAACGCCATGGGCGCCTCCGCGAGCAATACGTTTCTTATCCCTATTATTGGTTGTGCTCAGTTGGTGTGTCTGCATACCTTTATTCTTGAATTTGGTCACTGGGCTTAGCCACGGCCAATTGGTCTTTGGCTTCGCCTTTTTTCTTATTCATTTTCAATTTGGAAAGCGCCAAGAAAGCTGCTCTCGCGTTATTAAGCTTATTCTTGGTATTGCCCAAATACTTGGCCGTAACATTTTTGTATCCGGCCATGGAAAAAATAACTCTGGCAGCCCCACCAGCCACGATACCGCGGCCTTGGGTTTGCGGTTTCAAAATTATTTCTGAAGCGCCGGCGCGACTGCGCACTTCATGGGGAATCGTACCATTAACAATGGGCACAATAATCATAGCGCGCTTAGCATAACGGCCGGCTTTCTCGTTGGCCATGGCCACATCTTTACCCTTGGCCACACCCAAACCAACCTTGCCATTTTTATCTCCGATAACCACAATGGAGCGGAAGCTCATTTTCTTACCGCCACCAGTCACACGGGTCACGCGGGAAATTTCGATAGTTTTCGAATCGTAAAGTTTTTCCGGTTTGTCGCCCCTCGGGCCGCCAAAACCCCTCCGGAATCCTGGTTTGCCGCCAAAACCCCCTTCGCCCGGCCGGCCGCCACGATTAAAACCGCCGCGTCCTCCGCCAAAGCCGCCTCTGCCAGGTCCTCCTTGTCCACCGGGACCGCGATTAAAACCGCCTTGTCTTGGGCCGCCAAAACCGCGTTGCTGTCTGGCTCCCTGTGGAGCGGCCGCTGCTTGTGGGGCTGGAGCTTGAGGGACGTTATTTTGTTGTTGAGTATTGTCCTGTTCCATGATATTTCGATTAGAATTTTAAGCCGGCTTGGCGGGCGCTTTCGGCCAAGGCCTTAACCCGGCCATGATACCTGTTGCCCCCACGATCAAAAACGACTTTTTCGATTTTCTGTTTCTTGGCGAGCTCGGCAATAGCTTTTCCGATTTCTGAAGCCCTCTCCATCTTCTTACCCTTGGCATCTTTTAAGTCGCTACTGGAGGCGATTATCTTGCCGGTCTGATCATTTATCAATTGGGCATAAATATGCTTATTGGAGCGGAAGACGCAAAGTCTGGGGCACTCTGCAGTTCCCTGGACTTTGGCGCGGATGCGCACATGCCTGCGTATTCTTTTTTCCTGTGTCTTTTGCATGGTATTAGTCAGTTAGATTATGCGGCTTTGGCAGCTTTCTTACCCAATTTCTTGCGAACCACCTCGCCTTGGTAACGAATACCCTTGCCCAAATATGGTTCGGGCTTGCGAGTGGCGCGGATCTTCGCTGCAATATTGCCGACTTTTTCCTTGTCGATACCGCTTACAATAACGATATTCTTTTCCACTTTGAAATCGATTCCCTGCTCTTTAACAATCTTCACCGGGTGGGTGTAACCCACCTTAAGTACGAGGTTCCCGCCCTCCACCGTGGCGCCATAACCGATACCCTGTATTTCCAAACGCTTCTCATAGCCGGTGGTCACGCCGTTAATCATATTTTGCACCAAGGCGCGGGTTAAACCCCACAAAGCCCTGGTATCTTTATCTTCAAATTTCGGAGTGAAAGTAACACAAGTGCCCTCCAATTTAACTTCAATGGAAGGGTGCGCTGTCATTTCAAGCTGCCCTTTTGTTCCTTTGACAAAAACCTTGGAGCCGTCAACTTTGACTTCGACCCCCGTAGGAATCTGTATTGGTTTTTTTCCTATACGAGACATATTATTGTTTCTTTAATTACCAAACTTCCGCTAACACTTCCCCTCCGACCTTTTGCTTGCGGGCCTCGACATTGCTCATAATACCTTTGGAGGTGGAAATTATAGAAATCCCCTTGCCACCCTTAATCGCTTTGAGCTGGGTGTAGGCAGAATAAATCCTCTGTCCTTGGCGGCTGACACGCTTGATACCGCTAACAGCGGGCTGTCCTTCGCGATAAATAAGGGAAACATGCATCAGCTTCTTGCCCTTGCGGCCGGACCTTTCGATCTTGCCGACAAATCCGTACTTTTCGAGTACTTGGGCGATTTCATATTTTATTCGGGATTGCGGAATGTCCACGACCTCCTTGGCGGAAGCTTGGGCATTGCGGATCCTATTCAACATATCAACGATTGGGTCCATATTTTTACCAGCTTGATTTTTTCACTCCGGGTATCAAACCTTTATTGGCCATTTCGCGGAAGCAAATCCTGCAAAGGCCGAAGGCCCTCATGTAGGCGTGCTTGCGCCCGCACCTAAAACAGCGGCGCGACTGGCGGGTTGAATACTTGGGTTTCTTTTTTGATTTTGCGATTTGTGCTGCAACTGCCATGGTAGTTCTTTATTTTTTGAACGGGAATCCCATGAGTTTAAGAAGTGTCAAAGCGTCATCATGATTTTTGGCAGTGGTTACGACCGTAATTTCCATGCCTAAAATCTGCTTTTCCTTATCTTGAATAATTTCCGGGAAAACCGTGTGCTCCTTAATGCCGATGGAAAGGTTGCCGTTCTTGTCGACATTCTTAGTATCTATTCCGCGGAAGTCACGGGTGCGCGGCAAGGCAATATAAACAAGGCGTTCAAGGAAGTCATACATCCTCTTGCCACGTAAAGTGACTTTAGCGCCAATAACCAAACCCTGCCTCAATTTGAAACTAGAAATTGATTTGTGGGCGCGGGTCAAAACCGCCTTCTGACCAGTAACGGCAGAAACATCATTTTCCACGGTTTCCACAAATCTCTTGAGCTGGTCCTTAGTCAAACTGGTTGCCTGCCTGCCAAAGCCGGTATTAATGACCACCTTCGTTATTTTGGGTATAGCCATGGTGTTTTTGAAACCATGTTCCTTTTGCATTTTGGCCATGACCTCTTTTTTATAGATTTCCTGCAACATGATAATAAGCTAAATTAAACTTCGCTGCCGCACTTTTTACAGATGCGCACTTTCACCCTGGAACCTTTTTCGTCTTTTGCAGTGTTCACCCGATAACCTATCCGGGCCGGCGCGTTGCATTTAGGGCAAATTAATTTGGCATTGCTGACATGCAACGGCATCGGCCTCTCGATGGTCTGCCCTTTTTCGCCTTGCTGTTTGGGCTTAGTGTGCCTCTTGCCGATATTGGCACCCTCTACCACAATCCTCTCTCTTTCTGGAAAAACCTGCAGAACCTTTCCCTGCTTTCCGCGGGACTTGCCAGAAATTATTAAAACTTTATCGCCTTTTTTTATCTTCATACTATTTCTTTTGCCAAAGCTGCGACTGCGTCGAAGCCTTTTTCTTTAATTTCGCGCGGGATAGGTCCAAAAATACGACCTCCCTTGGGCTGGCCTTTGTCATCAATGATTACAACAGCGTTGTCATCAAAAGAGACATAGCTCCCGTCGGCCCTTTTGAAGGCCCTTTTTTGGCGGACAATAACGGCGCGCACTTTGTCATGTTTCTTGACTAATCTGCGCGGCTCAGCTTTTTTTACTGCGCAAACAATCACATCGCCTAATTGTGCATAGCGGTGTTTTGTTCCGCCCAAGATGCGAAAACACTGGGCAACTTTTGCGCCTGTATTATCTGCAACTATTAACATTGATCTAGTCTGTATCATGGTATCGTTTTAATCTTTAACCTTCGACGACAATAAATTTCTTGGTCTTAGAGAGTGGCCGGCACTGAGTAATGGCCACGCTCTGCCCCACGCCGTATTTGGCAGAATCCTCACAATGAGCGTGCAGTTTGGTGTGGCTCTTGAAAGACCTCCTGTATTTGGTATCGCGTTTAATGCTTTCCACTTCCACGGTGATGGTTTTGGCCATCTTGTTGGAAGTTACTATTCCTTTGAAAATCTTATTAGCCATATTATTGCTTGTTTTGGCTTATTTTCAGAATTGTCTTAATTCTAGCCACGGTCTTACGGGCTAAACCGTACTCATGGGTCTTTTTCAGTTTTCCGGCAGCGATGTCAAAGCGCATCTGTTCAATTTTCTTGCGCTGCTCGGCGAGCATGTCCAACAATTCTTTATGCGTTTTCTGTTTTAATTCTTTGGTATCCATATCACTTCAAAATGAATTTAACGGCCACTGGTAATTTGTGCGCAGCTTTGGTCAAAGCTTCTCTAGCTTCGGCCTCGGTTAAACCGTCGAGCTCAAAAATTACTCTGCCCGGCTGGCAAGGAAAAGCATAATGATCAACCGCACCCTTACCTCCACCCATAGGCATTTCCGCGCCTTTAGTGGTAATGGGCTTAGCAGGGAAAATCCTAATCCACATTTTTCCGCCCTTTTTCAAGAAGCGCAAAATGACGCGTCTAGAGGCTTCCAACTGCCTGGAAGTAATGTATCCGTGCTCCAAGGATTTAATCCCGAAAGCGCCAAAAGACAAAGTAGTGCCGCGGCGGGCAATACCCCGGTTGCGGCCCTTCTGCATCTTTCTGAATTTAACTTTTGATGGCATCAATAAAGACATGATAGTATTTATTCGAATTTATCTCCTTTGTAGAGCCAGACCTTTACCCCGATTAAACCGTAAGTGCAATGAGCCTCGGCAAAACCGTAATCGATATCAGCACGCAAAGAAGTTCTGGGAAGCCGGCCCTGAGAAAGCCACTCGCGGCGGGCAATAGTGCCTCCGTTAAGCCTTCCGGCCACATCAACCTTAATTCCCTTAACTTCCTTATTGAGGCTGGCCTTTTTCATGGCCTGTTTCATAACTGAGCGGAATTTGGCGCGTCTCTCAATTTGTCCCGCAATATATTGGGCAATGAAAGTAGAATTAATCCAAGGATTCTTAATCTCGCGGATCTCCAATTTAATTTCCTGTTTCTTGGTCTTGCCGCCGAATTTTTTCTCCAATTCTTTCTTCAAATCTTCAGCACCTTTGCCGGCGCGGCCGATAATAACACCGGGTCTGGCAGTATTAACGATAATCCTGATCTTGTCGGTGAATCTTTCAATTTCGATTCCTTGAACGCCGGCTTCTTTCAATTTCTCTTCTAAAAAATCGCGGATAAGCATATCGCTTTCCAAATTCTTAGGGAAATTCTTCACATCAAACCAGCGTGAAGACCAATCGCCTATTCCTTTAATCCTGAAAACTTTTGGGTGGACTTTGTGCGCCATATTATTTCTTAGATACTTTTTTCACTTTTTTGGGAGCCTCTTTTTTGGCTTCCTTGACCTCGGCTGCGCCTTGGGCTTTAGCCAACTTGGCAGCTTTAATCCCTCGGGCGCCCGTCGGCTGCTGGGCGATTTCCTCCTTGGTTCCTAGTTCCATATTGACATGGGAGGTAAACTTCATAATCGGGAAAGCGGTGCCGCGGGAACGAGGCATACTCCTTTTGAGTGTGGGACCCTTGTCCACGCAAAGCTTGCAGATATAAAGGGTGTCGGGATCTAATTGGAAATTATGCTTGGCATTAGCCTTAGCGGAAAGCAAAAGCTTAAGCATGGGCTGTGCTGTCCTATTGGTTTTGAATCTCAAAATGCGCTCAGCTTCAATAACTGATTTTCCGCGGATAAGATCAGCCATTAACATCATTTTTCTGGGCGCTATCCTGATATATTTTATGTATGCCTTTACTGACATGGTAGTTTATTATTTCTTGGTAGGTTCGGTTTGGGCAGCGGCGGTAGAAGCGGCAGCAACTGCAGCGGCTTTACCTTCAAGTTCCTTCTGCTTTTTACCTCCGTGGCGGGAGAACTTGGTAGAGGGAGAAAATTCCCCGAGCTTATGGCCAACCATTTCTTCATTAACAGCCACAGCAATAAATTCTTTGCCATTATGCACTCCAAAAGTGCGGCCGACAAATTCGGGCACGATGGTGCAATCGCGGGACCAAGTCTTTATGATTGTTTTGTCCTTGGCTGACTTAACTTTTCCTAAAAGTTTTTCGTCAACATAAGGCCCTTTCTTAAGTGATCTAGACATAGTAGTTGATATTATTTAGTCCGGCGGGCAAGAATATATTTATTGGTATATTTGCGTTTGCGGGTTTTAACACCTCTGGCAATCTTTCCCCAAGGAGTCTTAGGAGCAGACATACCAAGCGGTTGCCTTCCTTCTCCACCTCCATGCGGATGGTCAACAGGATTCATAACCGTACCTCTAACAGTAGGCCTGATGCCTTTCCAACGGCTGCGGCCGGCTTTACCTAATTTGACATATTTGTGCTCGGGTCTGGAAATGGCACCCACGGTGGCATAGCATTCATCATTAATAGTGCGCACTTCGCTGGAAGGCATTTTTAAGTTAGTCACGCCATTTTCATTAGCCAAAACAATGGCTGAGCTGCCGGCAGCTTTGATAAGCTTGCCGCCTTGATCAGGCTGGATCTCCACGTTGAAAACCGATGTTCCCACGGGGATATTTTTCAACTTCATGCGATTACCCACTTTAATCTCGGCTTTTTCCGCAAAAGTAATTGCGTCACCGACATTAAGGCCCTGCGGAGCGATTACATAAAATTTCTTTCCGCCAAAATCCACCAAATTAATGAAGGCGGTCCTGTTCGGATCATATTCCAAAGCAATAACTTTGCCAGTCTGGCCCAACATTTCCTTCTGGCCATATTCCACAAAACGATAAAGCTGCTTGTGGCCGCCGCCTTTGTGGCGCGTAGAAATTCTCCCGGCGCTATTGTGACCAGAGTTCTTCTTGCGGAAAAAAGTCAAAGCTCTTTCCGGCCTCTTTTTGGTGAGAAGAGAAAAGTCTTCGGTAACCGTATGCCTCTGGGTTTGAGTTGTAGGCTTGTGATGCTTCATCATGTTATTGGAATATTTCTATTTTTTCCCCGGCTTTAACAGTCACGATAGCCTTGTAAACAGCGGCTTTACTTCCGGCAAGTCTTCCAAAACCCTTGCGCTTGGCCGGAATCTTGGAAACATTAACATCGACAACATGCACCTTATAAAGTTTTTCCACTGTTTGGGCGATCTGGTGCTTGTTGGCGCGCTTATCGACTGAAAAAACGTACTTGTTGTTTTGGGCAAGCATAGCGGCCTTCTCGGTCACTAAAGGCTTGCGAATGACACTGAAGTTTTTTTCAGGTTTGGTATTCTCCCGCTTGATAGTATTTTTTTGTTCTTCTTGTTTAGCCATGGTAGTGATTTATCTGGTTATTTGAGAAAAACCTTTTTCAATTCTTCAATGCCGCCCTTGGTGGTCACAAAATATTTGCTGTTCAAAACGTCCAAAGAATTCAAATTGCGGACCTCCAAGACTTTTACATTTTTCAAATTAAAAATCGCTTTGACCAAGGCCGGCTCATGTTTTTGTAAAGCCACTAAAACAGTCGCTTTACCAACGGGCAATTTGGCAAAGAGTTCAGCCATTTCTTTGGTCTTGCCTTTTTCGGATTGCAAAGCATCCAAAATTATCAGTTCATTGTCGGCCAATTTACCGGAAAGCGCCATAAACAAAGCCTTGCGGCGCATCTTGGCCGGGATTTCTTTTTTATAGCTGCGTTCATTGCGCGGGCCAAAAGTAATACCTCCCTTGCGCCATAACGGTGAGCGCACGGAGCCAGCGCGAGCGCGGCCAGTGCCTTTTTGCTTCCAAGGTTTCTTACCAGTGCCGGCTACCTCGCCCCTGTCTTTGGTATGGGCATGGCTTTCGCGGCGGTTAGAAGCCTGGGAAACGGCAACTTGGTGGAGTAAATTATTATTAATAGCCAAACCGAAAATCTCCTCGGGAAGAGTAATTTCTCCTGCCTTTGATCCTTTTTGGTTATAAGTTTCGAAGTTCATAGTTTCGGATTATTACTTCAATCACTTGGCAGTGATTTCAAGGAGTGTGCCGGCATGGCCTGGAACTGCGCCCTTTATTGCAATTAAGTTCTGCTCCTTATCAATTTTTACAACAATCAAACCGCTGACAGTAGTGCGAATTCCGCCCATGCGGCCGGCCATTTTCTTGCCGGGCACCACCCTTTGCGGCCAGCGGGAACCAATAGAACCAGTGGTCCTGTGGTTATGTTTGTTACCGTGAGTAGCCGAAGCTGCTCCGCGGAAACCATAACGCTTGGCCGGACCTTGGTTACCTTTTCCCTTGCTGACGCCGGCGACTTTAATAATGTCGCCTTCAGCGAATTGTGACACATCTAAAATGTCGCCCACTTTTACCTGTGCCTCGATCGAACATTCTTTCAAATGGTCGAAGGGCTTGGCTTTGAGCGACTTGGTGATTTTGGATTCTTTTTCGATTTTGCCAAAACCAACCTGGACGCCATTATAGCCGTCCTTTTCTTTTTCTTTGACTTGGGTGACAGTGCAAGGCCCTGCTTCCACAATGGTAACAGGGATAACCTTGTTATCCTTCCAAATCTGACCCATCTTCAATTTTTTTCCTACAATGAATTTCATATTTATTTAGGGTAAATCAAATGCCGGGGCTAACCCGGCAAATGAATCCGGTTAACACCGATATCTGTATTTCTTGGCGCGCCCATTTTGGGGCAGCGCTATTGGAAATGTATTAGGTTTTTATCAGTACATTTTGACCTCAATATCCACTCCGGCCGGGAGGTTAATGTCGCGCAGTGACTCAATAACCTTCTGGTTGGGGCCGACAATGTCGATCATGCGCTTGTGTATGCGCATTTCAAACTGCTCCCGAGCGTCCTTGTGGACGAAGGTGGAGCGGTTGACTGTAAACTTTTTAATCTCGGTAGGCAAAGGCACAGGACCCACGGCATTGCCACCATGGCGCGTAACCATATCAACGATTTGTTTCGCGCCATTGTCAATGACCTTGTGGTCATATGCTCTTAACTTTACCCGTAATTTTTGTTTTATTTCTTCCTTTTTTACTGCCATGGTAGTGCCTTTGCTTACTTAGATTGGTAATAACTTACGCAATTATCTTGGTGATAACTCCAGCGCCCACAGTCCGGCCACCCTCGCGGATAGCGAACTTCTGTTGCTCTTCCAAGGCGATAGGAGCAATCAATTTGACCTTGATGTTAACAGTGTCACCGGGCATGACGATTTCCACGCCCTCCGGGAGACTAACCTCACCGGTAACGTCGGTAGTCCTCATGTAGAATTGGGGCTTATAGCCTTTGGCAAATGCCGTGTGGCGGCCACCCTCTTCTTTGGTCATAACGTAAATACTGGCTTCAAATTCCGTGTGCGGAGTGATGGAGCCGGGTTTGCAAAGAACCTGACCGCGCTCCAAATCTTCTTTCTTCAAACCTCGAAGCAAGATACCGACATTGTCTCCGGCCATAGCCTGATCCAAAATCTTCTTAAACATTTCCAAGGAGACCACGGTGGTCTTCTGGGTTTCGCGCAAACCGACGATTTCAACTTCATCGTTAGCGTTAACCACACCGCGCTCGATACGACCAGTAGCCACAGTGCCGCGGCCAGAAATGGTCATAACATCTTCGACAGCCATCAAGAAAGGCTTATCGGTTTCGCGGGTCGGAGCCGGGATATAAGAATCACAGGCCGCCATCAAATCAAGAATAGCCTTTGACCATTCATTGTCAGTGGAAGTTTGTTCCAAAGCCTTGGTAGCAGAACCGCGGATGAAAGGAATTTCATCGCCGGGGAATTTATATTTTTTCAAAAGTTCACGAACTTCCTGTTCAACCAAATCAATCATTTCTTTATCATCAACCATGTCGCACTTGTTGAGGAAAACGACGATGGCGGGCACACCGACTTGGCGGACCAAAATGATGTGTTCCCGGGTCTGAGGCATGGCGCCGTCAGCGGCGGAAACTACCAGAATAGTACCGTCCATTTGGGCCGCACCGGTAATCATATTCTTGACATAGTCTGCGTGTCCGGGGCAGTCAATGTGGGCGTAGTGCCTATTCTTAGTCTCGTACTCGAGGTGGGAAATGTTAATAGTTACTCCACGAGCTTTTTCCTCAGGAGAACTGTCGATTTGGTCGACTGAGCGCTCATCCACTGGCAAACCCTCCAAGTGGAGAGTGTGCAAGATAGCGGAAGTGAGCGAGGTTTTACCATGGTCAACGTGGCCGATGGTACCGATATTAAGGTGGGGCTTACCCCTTTCGAATTTCGCTTTATCTGCCATATTTTTTATTTATTTTATTTTGCCCAAAGGGCGATTTTTATTTTTTATTTTAATGGATTTTTGACGTATTTATTGTACCAAAATCTCTTTATAAGTCAAGGGTTTATTAGAGGAATGGGAGGTCATTAAGATTGAGCTTGTCGTTTTCATTTTCTGTCTTCTCCTGCGGCGCAGGACTATGCGGCTGAACAGCTGGCGTTTTGGTCCCGGGTAGAGCCTTACTCTCCTCCTTGGAAAGCGGCAACTCCGGCAAAGCCAAAGAAATCTGCTCATAGCCCTCATAAGGCATTACAACCATAATCGGCTTACCATTCTCAATGATGACGACCTTATCATTGCGCGACCTCATCATTTTTTTTATGTCATTGATATCCATACCCTTTTGTTAACTTATTTTTTCCTTCCTTCGATAATTTCTTTAGCAATATTGGCCGGAACTTCTTCGTAATCGTGGAATTGCATAGTGAATGTTCCGCGTCCCTGCGTAATAGAGCGCAGAGTGGTCATGTAGCCAAACATATTGGCTAGAGGCACTTTGGCTTTTACGACTTTAAGATTCATTCTGTCGAAAGTATCCTCAATGCGCCCGCGGCGAGAATTGACATCCCCGATCACGTCACCGAAGTATTCCGGCGGCATGATAATCTCACAATTCATTATCGGCTCTAAAAGCACCGGGCTGGCGTTGCGGGCGGCCTCTTGAACGGCCATGGAGCCGGCGATCTTAAACGCCATTTCCGAGGAGTCCACTTCGTGATAAGAACCATCCCAAAGCGTGACAGAAACATCAATCATCGGATATCCAGCCACAATTCCTTTTTCCAGTGCTTCCTTAATACCCTTTTCAATCGGATTGATGAATTCACGCGGAATCACACCTCCCTTAATCTCGTCAAGAAATTCGAATCCTTTACCTCTCTCCATGGGCTTGACCCTAATCTTACAATGACCATATTGTCCTCGGCCCCCTGATTGCCTGATGTATTTTCCTTCAGCCTCGACTTCCTTGCGGATAGTTTCTTTGTAAGCAACCTGTGGCTTGCCCGTGTTAATCTGCACATTGAACTCGCGGCGCATGCGGTCAATCATAATTTCCAAATGGAGCTCTCCCATACCGGCAATAATCGTCTCCCCGGTTTCCTCATTTTTAGAAACTCTGAAAGTCGGATCTTCATCGGTCAGTTTGCGCAAGGCCACACCCATTTTTTCTTGGTCATCTTTGGTCTTGGGTTCAATCTGAGCATTAATAACCGGATCAGGGAATTCCACTTTTTCCAAAATTACTGGATTATCCTCATCGCAATAAGTTTGACCGGTTTTGGCTTGCCCAGCGACAAAAGCGCCGATATCTCCGGCCAAAATTTCCTCAATTTCTTCACGCTTATCCGCATGCATACGCACCAAACGGCCTACGCGCTCCTTGTTCCCGGAAACGGCATTATAGGCATAGGTGCCTTTTTTCAAAGCGCCCGAATAAACACGCACATAAACCAAACTGCCCACAAATGGGTCAGTGGCAATCTTAAAAGCCAAACCGCAGAACGGCTCCTTGTCATCTGTCTTGCGCTCCACAATTTCTCCAGTGTTGGGATTGGTTCCCTGCACAGCAGGAATATCTAAAGGATTGGGCAAATAATAAATAACAGCATCGAGCAAAGGTTGAGTGCCTTTATTCTTCAAAGAAGAACCACAAAAAACCGGCACTAACTTGTTAGCAATGCAGGCCTTTCTTAAAGCCTTGCGCAATTCCTCGATGCTAGGTTCGATTCCGCCCAAATACTTTTCCATCAAAGCATCATCATTGCCGCAAATGTGCTCAACCATCTTGTCATGCCACTCTTTAGCTTCAGCTTTAAGCTCCTCGGGGATATCCTTTTCAATGACATTCTGGCCCATATCTCCTTCGAAATAATAGGCTTTCATTTTGAGCAAATCCACTATACCTTTGTGATTGGCTTCCAAGCCAATCGGAATCTGCATGGCCACGGCATTAGGCGTGAGCTTATGTAAAATGGAATTAAAAGAATCAACAAAGGAAGCGCCCATGCGGTCTAACTTATTGATGAAGCACATGCGCGGAACTTTGTAATCATCAGCCTGCCTCCAAACGGTTTCAGACTGTGGTTCGACACCGGAAACTCCATCAAAAACGACGACCGCGCCATCCAGCACGCGCAGCGAGCGGATAACTTCGGCCGTAAAGTCAATGTGTCCTGGGGTATCGATAACGTTAATCAAATATTGGTTGTCCTTGGTCTTGGGCAAATCCTGCGGAGTCCAAAAAGCGGTAATAGCCGCGGAAGTAATAGTGATTCCGCGCTCCTTTTCCTGAACCATCCAGTCAGTCGTGGTATTTCCTTCGTCAATGTCACCGATTTTGTGAGTCACACCCGTGTAATACAAAATACGCTCTGTGGTAGTTGTTTTACCAGCGTCAATGTGAGCGATAATCCCGATATTGCGGTATCTCTCAATGGGTACAATGCGAGGCATAGTTAATTAGTGTAAAATTTATAACTATTAATTTTTTATCCAAGGTGGGCAAATGACCTGTTGGCCTCAGCCATCTTGTGCACGTTCTCTTTCTTGCGGATAGCATCTCCCTGCCCATTGGCAGTTTCCATGATTTCGTTGGCCAGCTTCTGCGCCAAGGGCTTGCCCTTTTTCTTGCGGGAGGCCTCCAAAATCCAGCGCAAGGCTAAAACGGTTCCGCGCTGCTCATCAACCTCCTTAGGAACTTGATAAACGGCACCTCCCACGCGCCTTGGTTTAATTTCCAACAACGGTCTGGCGTTGCGGATAGCACTGTTAAAAACGTCCATGGGCTCTTGATTGGTTTTGCCCTTAACGATTTCAAAAGCACCGTAAACAATCTTGCGAGCAGTCTGTTTCTGGCCTTTTTTCATAACATAGTTCACTAGCTTGCTAATGAGGACACTGTTATAAATGGGGTCAGGGGACAGTTCTTTTTTTACAAATTTCTTAGCCATATTTGTCCTTTGTCCTTAATTATTTTCCAGTTTTTCCAGCCTTGGGCCTTTTGGCACCATATAATGACCTTCCGCGTTTGCGACCTTCCACGCCAGTGGTATCGAGGACACCACGCACAATGTGATAGCGGACACCAGGCAAGTCTTTTACCCTGCCGCCACGGATCATAACCACGGAGTGCTCCTGTAAATTATGTCCCACACCTGGGATATAAGCAGTCACTTCATGGCCATTAGAAAGGCGAACCTTGGCGATTTTACGCAAAGCTGAGTTCGGTTTTTTAGGGGTCGTAGTTGTGACCTTAATGCAAATTCCACGCTTAAAAGGCGCAAAATAGCCAACCGGTTTATTTTTCTTGGTATTAAAGCCGTATGTCAAAGCCAAGGTTTTGGACCTCTTCTTTGTGGCTTTCCTGCCGTGTTTTAATAGCTGATGTACTGTCGGCATAGTTTTCTTTATAATTTCTGGTTTTGATAATACAAAAAATGAAGTTAAAACTCCGTAACCCCACAATTTTTTGTTTGCATCGTATACGCTTGGCTCTATCTGATCTGTTGGAATAGCCATGCCAACAGAGCCGTTTATTATCCCGGGCAGTTCCCCGCCTAGGTTTTCAGCGTCTTCTATCAAAGGAAAATTGTAGCGCGAAGTTTTCTTTCGCGAAATCATGATAAGCGGAAAACCCAATATTGTCAATACCTGAGTATAAAAAGAGCCCCACAATGTGGGGCTATCCTGATTATCTTTAACTTAAGTGAGCGGGCCGATCATTATTTCTAGATAGAAATAATGAGGAAATGCTTCTCCGCCATCAAACCTTTCAAATAGTTTGTAAACCGCGTAGCCCTTCGCCAGCAGCTTCTTTCTTACGATACCCCAGACGCTTGGCGGCACCTTAACACATTCGGAAAAACTGTAGTATTTGATAGTCGTGCCCCAGACATATGGCTCATAGAGTTGCCTGCACGCCCGTTGCTCCCTTTCGACAAATTTCGCCCTGGCCAGAGAAAATAAACTGCTAAGTATTATTCCCCCTGAGTCATAAGCGCGCCCAAGTGCCGGCGACAGAGTAAAAGAAAGTGTTGGCTTGCCAAATAGATTACTTAGAGTGCATGAGTTAATGTTTTGGCCATTTTTGAAATTTGCCAAAACTTCCACAATAGCCTCTACGAAATCATCGGCCAGCATCTGGATACTTTGCTCTTGCGACACTGCGCTATTTGGTATTGCCAACAAATCAGCAGAAGTCACGGGCTCATTGCCTGTCATAAAATTCCTCCTTATCAAATCAATCTTGATTTGATATTACTACGCTTAAAATATCGCGCCTGCAATTATCAGGCATTTTAGGTAAAAACCTCTACAATTTTTAGCGAACGTGAATGTTTAATTATAACATAATATCCATAAAAAATCAATAAGAACAAATACTTATAAAACAAGCTGTTTTCATAATAAAAGCCGCACAGATGTGCGGCTATGTGATTAATGTTTTCACTCGTCCCAATTCCAGGGACTGAGGTCTTTGAGCGGATCAAGATGGCGCAGAGGGTTAAGCTTGTAAAGCGGGCTCCACCTGTCGTTGAAGGGGTCGTATTCTTTCCCGTCAAAACTCCTGCCGTCGCCAATGCATCCTATCAGTGTAGCGCAACACATGACTAGAACCGCAAAACAGAGAGCGATCGTAACTATTCTTTTCATCATTTCCTCCTAATAATCGTTGTATATTTGTTCTTGTACAAATCAGGCTTTTCTGCCTTCTTTACAATATATTAATTATAGCATTTTATTTTATTTTTGTCAAATACAAAAACAGGGGTTATCTCCCCTGCTTTTTATTAAAATGAGATGCCAGTAATCAACTTATATAAAAACATGGCAAAATAATAAACATAATCCCCGGCCACATAAAGCACAAACCACAAAAGCACAAACTGCATATAAAAATTCATCGTGTGCTTAACGCGGCGTAAAAATGGCAGCCACTGGCCAAAAATATCAGAACCATCTAAAGGCGGAATGGGCAAAATATTAAAAGAAAACAAACCGATATTAATAATTACTATCAAATTTATCATGGCCGCAAAATTGGCGGCATAAGGGCTATTTATAGGCAAAAACCGCAAGACTAAACCAAAAATCAAAGCCAAAGATAAATTGGAAAGCGGACCAGCTAAAGCCACTTTGAAAAGCCCCCAATTTTGGTCATTGAATTTATAAGGGTTGATTGGCACGGGCTTGGCAAAACCAAAAACCGGCCGGATATTGGCCAAAATCATGCTTAAAGGCAACAAAATCGTGCCGAATAAATCAATGTGCGCCAGAGGGTTTATAGTGAGCCTGCCCATATTGCGCGCTGTGTTATCTCCCATGGAATAAGCCACGTAAGCATGTGCCAATTCATGGATAACCACAGAAAAATACAAAACTAAAAAAGTAAAAATTGTTTGAATGCCAAAATCCATAATAATTCCAGTCTAGCATTTTTGGACAAATAAAAAAACCCGTTTGGCGGGCTAATAGTCTGGCAAATGTTCCTTGAAAAATTCTTTGGCTGCTTGGGCTTCCTGTTCCAATTCTTCTGGCGTTTTGGCCTTATCCTTTTCTTGGTTGAGTCTTCTGCGATGCTGGTCAAATTCCTCCATAGTCATGCCTTTGTGGCTGGGTTCCTTTTTAATCGGATTTTTGGGAGGGTCAAGCACACCATAGCGGCTCATATCCGGGAGCTTTACTTTTGTCCCCGGCTCATCGGGATTATCGAGTGCATTAGGGCCGCGCGGGATAGCTTCACCGTCTTTTAGAGAGCTACTGATAATTGGTTGTCTGGCAGGGGCCGGCGGTCTTTTTTCTTCCTGAGGCAATGGCTCAATCGGTTCAGGCAAGCTCTTTTTCTTTTCTACTGTTTGGGGCTTAGCCGGCGGGTTGCTGGGTGCTCGAGTAACTACTTTTTCATTGGTAGCGAGCGGCTCAGCTTTCTCTTTTTTGGCCGTATACATATTCTGAGGCACATACTCGCGCTCAGGAATCGGCACGCCACGTTTTTTAGCCCGGCGAATGTAAGTTTTCAAAACCTTACGGTTCTTAAAACCCGTCGCTTGCAAAATTTCTTCAAGGGCAGCATTTCGCCAATTAGCCACTAGATATTGATCTCGGAATTTTTGCAGTTCATCTAGCTCTTGTTGTTCTTTGGCGCAATCAGGGTTCTTTTCCAAAATTTTATCCAATAAGCCAAAAAACATTAATCCGGATTTATAGGCAAAAAGAGAATTTGGAGAAACTCCAAGCTCACTTGCCAAAATCGGGATATCAACACCGCGGCGCAAACCGTCCAAAAAATACTCTAAACGCTTTTCTTTGGGGATCTCCATTTTCCCTCCTTTCCTTATATATTTTGAAAGTATTTAATACAATAATCGCACTATTTGTCAAGAATGTCAACTAACTAAAAACCGCCCGGAAAACCGGGCGGATATGCTATTTATCTTAGACATCGGCCTTCAACCTTTCGGTACCCCGACTTACAAACCCAGGATTTGCCGTCAGCGGCCAGCTGGCCATTAAGCGGAATTAAAATTTTCGTGCACTCCCCGCCCGAATCCTCATAGCCAAATTTACAGCTTAGTTTTTTGACCCCGGCCACTGCTCTGAGGGGAGATTTTACTGTTCCGGCCTTAACACAAATTCTTTGATCATTGGCCAAATACTGTACAGCATAGCCGGAATTGCAAACCCAGGATTTGCCGGCCTTGCTGAGTTTGGCATTAGCCGGAATTTCAATCTTCTGGCAAAAGTCCCCATCTTCGGTTCGCTCGTATCCTCTATCGCAATCCCAACCATCTTTAGCCTCAGAATCTGCATGCCCATGCGCTGGGAAAATCAATCTCTCACAACCGCCGAAGGCCTTTTTGAAGCCAAAAACGCAACCCCAATCATTGGTATGGTTGTCTAGTTTAACCTTGGCCAAAGAAGGGACGGAATCCAATTCGCAAACATCTTGGCCATAAACTTTCTTAAACCCGAATAAGCAGCTCCACCCCTTTCCACTCTCGCTAAGTGCCGCATTTTCCGGCACGCTTATTCTCTCGCAACGCTGAGTCTGGGGATTTTCAACATAACCAAAATAGCAATAAAGGCGCCCGTCAACCATTTCCCCTGCATAAACAGGAAGGCTTAGCTGCCTTATAATAGAATAATCATTGGTTTCTCCGGCCGTATTTTGGGCTGCGTAATATTGGGCCATATCTTGATTATACTTGGCCTCCACGTAATCCTCGGAAATATAACAAGTGAATGGCGAGTTACCGCAATCCAACCCCGAATATGATGATTGCCTATAGCCGCTATCAACCCATTCTTGGTAGGCCAAAACCTTTGGCGCGATTAAAATAGAAAATATAACAAGCGCAAATAAAATCTTTTTCATATCAGACTCATTATACCAAACAGCGCCAAAATATCGCAAACCCTTCATCCTCTTGCCAAAAATGAAAAATTATACTATTATTTAGAAGTCAAAATAATTACTGAAACTATGTCCAGAATCTGCACCATTTGCGGCAAGGGCTCCATTATGACCCGTGAGTATAAGAAGCTCATGTCCCGCTACAATCCCGGCCCCAAGAAAAGAAAATTCCCGAATTTGCACAAAGTATTGGTGCCTGTTTCGGCTACCGGCAAATATAAAAAGTTTGTGGGACAAAAAGTATTGGCCTGTGCCAAGTGTATTAAGGCTCTTAGCAAAAAGACGAAATAACACTGACCCTTGGCTGCCGGGAACCCACCTTTAAGGGATCGCCCGATGTAGCCAATGGCTACATCGGGCTGTAGTACAACGGCAGTACATGCCCTTGGGGTGGGTAAAATCCGGGTTCAATTCCCGGCAGCCCGACAAACGGAAAGCGCTCAGAAATGGGCGTTTTTTTGTTGTAAAATAACCCTCTTGACAAAATATATAAAGTATGCTATCATTAAAAACCAATCAAGGACAAGGTCCTGGTTGGTTTACAAGGGAAAAGGCCCCAAATTCAGCAACAGAGATTGCTCCAGTAATATTTACGGCGACGATTGAAATCGGAAAGGGGCCTAACCCGGCATAAATGCTCATTCATATTAATATATTTTCCACTCTCCCACCCGCTCATGGTATTTGTTTTTGACCAGCAACCGGTTGCGGTTGCAAGTCTTCACCCAAGGCGCTAAAGCGCAGAGAGAACAATAGCCATGAACCATATTCGAGACGGACCTTGATTTTTGCCTAAAAATGGCCCAAGCCAAATAACCGGGACTGCCCGGATTACTTTGACCAAGCCATCCACCAACACGCTAAACCGCGCTGCAGTGCCAAAAGAAATCACTGCAGGCAAGCCGCCATTAGCCGGATTAATCAAGAAGGCTAATGGGAAAGGCGTCACCATCAAAAGATGGTAGAAGGGTGAATTATTCACCATGATAGGCCAAAAAATCGATCTTTAAGATCAATGAGTTCAAATGGGATCAGGGGGAATCTTTCAGAAAACTTATTTGCAGGGAGTTATGAACCATGCAAAAAGCCGTTCTGTTGATACCCCGCCCGGACAAATGATCCGGTTTATCTCGCTTAATTTGTTTGCTTGGCAGACATCGTCCAACAAACAGCTGGAGAACAATGTGTCCACGCCCTATCTATAAAAGGCCTTAGCGTTCGAGGAATAGCACTGGAATCGGTCCCGTGAGACCCATTCTTCCACTGCCAAGAGTTCCAAGACGGAGGCATTTGGCTTATTGCCAACAAGAGGGATAGCGCAAGTACGGCTCCAAAGCGACCCGTACAAGACATTGCCAGTATTTTTTGAAACATCAGATTTTCGTCAACATCAGTCGCAAAGACTCCTGACAAGAATCCGAATGCAAGGGGCAAGAGACATGGAAAATCCCACACAGGCGACCTTACCCCAAAGGCGCCTTTCGTTTTTTAAGGGCTTTTGCGCCCTTTTTTATATATATTGACAAATACCTCTCTCTTAAATAATATACTGTTACTGAACGCATGCGCGCTCAGGAGACCTAGCCCCTTAAAATACGCCTATATATCTTAGCAGTCATCCCACGCCCAGATGGAAAATTTCGAGGAGGTGCAATGCTCTTTATAAGAGCGGGTCCAAAATGATTTTTTAAGGTTGTTTTAGGGAAATCCAAATCCCGCAGTCAAAGGAATGCGAGGACTCCCCCAAGCCATCATCCGGCCACGTGCGCGGAATTCTCTCCAATGCAAAGACAAAGGAGGAAAATGGTTAGGAGTAGGGATAAACCCTGATAACAAAAATGCGACGGTCAAAAAAATGATTTTCTATTTTAAGTGGTTGATGCACGGGCAAGCGGCCAAGAATAAACAAATCCAAAAAAGGCTTGTAAGATCGCAACCAAGCTGATGGATTATATTGGCTTACAGCCAAATTCAGGTGACAGTACCCGTTAAAAATAATGCCATAAACTTTCACATCCTGGGCATTATGTATTCAGCCGCTCTACCAAACCCCACACCTTATGGGACAATGCCAAGATTATTCATTCAAAAGCGCTCTACCCAAGAGCGCGCTTTTATTTATCTTTATTTGACTAAAAGAGATTAGATGATATTATTATTTGGGATCAATCTTACCATTGCTCCTCCAGCACTTTTACCCATAAACACCCTAAAGATAATGCCGTAGGTAGACGATCCTACATTTTTCACCTCGGGCCCGGCCTGAATAATTTTCAAAATGCTTGAACCTCCTTATATGTAACCAATTTCGCCGGGCCCCACCACAAAACATCTTTGATGTCTCCCTCATAAGCCGCTTTTAGCGGCTTCTTTTATTATTCATATTTAATAAAATCTAATTCGCACTAACTACTCCCGCAAAAGGTTTTTGCAGCATTGCTTTGAAAAAAATAATTACGCTGCCATTTCAATAATAAAGCCCGAGCGTCAAGAAACAAAAACTGCCCGACTAAGGCAGTTTTTGTTTGCGTGCGCCTAAAAACCTTTTGTAAAAACCTGATCTACGGCATTAGCCCCGGGGAATTATAATCCCAACACGTCTGACATCTGCTTAATAAGGGAAAGGGCTACCGGGGCGGGCATCAAGGAATTAGAAACCACTCCCCGATCATCAATTATAGTCCAAGGTTTTTCCGTAACTTTTACCGAACCGTCTCCTTGGGTTTCATAAACATACTCGGGCGTGAGCTCGTAATCATCAACCATATCCCTAACTACATCCAAGGGCACCGAATTTCTCAACAAAACTTTTGGTATACCATAAAGACCAAAAGCTTTTTCTACTAAGGTATCATCAGCCTCAATCCGGTCACGAATAGCTTCAATGCCTAAGCTATCCCCTTCTTTCTGCACCATGACTGGATTGCCACCACTACAATCGGGATTGTCGCAAATAAGCTCATACTCTTTATTGTTCTTATTAAATTGAACTTTAGAGGTCCTTAAAAGCTTAAGGTTGCGCGGGGTTTTGCAAGCCGGGCAAATGCGCCGATATTTAATGCGCTCATCAATAATCGAAGCGGAAACATCTATTAAAACGAAAAAGTCCGGGTCTTGCCTATAGTCGATCAGGTCGCGGAAGTATAAGGAGTAAGAAATTTGGTCTAATTGCCTTGGAAAACCATCTAAAAAAATAGCTTTGCGCGGGTGCTTGGCAATTTCGCGCTTAGTCAAAGCCAAAATGAGTTCCGTAGGCAAAAGCTTAGAAACGTCACGAGAGAGCAAAATATTAATACCTTCTTCCGGATCGCTATAACCGCGATAATTTTTCTCTAACCAAGCAATTAATTCTCTTTTCTTAGCAGGGTCTTTCGCCTCTTCGTTGACCGAACGGACGAGATCGCCAATAGAAATATGTGCGACCCTATCGGTTTGGATAGCCTCAGCAAAAAGCTTAGAATAAGTTCCTTTACCGGAATTCTTCTTACCCAATAAATACGCAACAAAAGTGCCGCCCTTATCCAAATAATCCTTTATCTTGGCTATCTCTAATCCGGCTTTGGCCTGAAAATATTCTCTGCGGCCCGCTACGGTCGTAAGGTCGAACTTTCTATCAACCCCTTGGACTCTAGTTTTGAAAACCGGGAACTCAATCTTCATCATATATATTGCTTTAATAATATAAAAAAATCAGCTCTTTGCAAGAAGAGCTGTGGGTCGAAGTCTTGGATATCTTCTTAATACTCACACAAATTATCTTTTAAGGTATCGCGCAAGGCAGTTAGGTGCGTGGGGCAAAGCCCCAGTTTCTCAAATATAGTTTCGCACTTTCACACTCTTAAAATACGGCTTGGCGGCTTGTTCGGCTTCTTTGATTTCTTGGTCAGTATAAGGGGAAAGAGACATCAAGGAAGGGTCTAAAGTTTTATCCGGACGAAAATTCTGTAAATAATAAGGAACGTCTAAACCGCCGATCCATTTGGCAATTTGGGGCATATCCGAAGCCGAAACCAAGCCCGGAACCATCGTGGTTCTAAATTCAAAGGCAATATTATTTTTCTTCAACTCTTTTACGCTTTCCTCTACTTTTTGAAAATCCGAGGCACCACAGCCAACCTTTTTATAATTTTCAGGCTTGGCTTTGATATCCATAGCTACATAATCGAGAAAATTTCCCTTAAGGAGCTTTTTAAGCATGGCGGGATTGCTGCCGTTAGTATCCAGCTTCACCAAAAATCCTAAATTTTTTATTTTCTTTATAAAATTGGGTAAATCCTCATTTAAGGTCGGTTCTCCGCCGCAGACTACTACCCCGTCGAGCATCCCGACTTTGTCCTTCAGAAAAGCAAAAAATTTTTCCTCGCTGATCGTCGGCTGCCTTAAAATTTTTTCCGGCAAAACAATTTCCGCTGAGTAACAAAATGGGCACCGAAAATTACAACCGGCCAAAAAAACAACGCAGGCTATTTTACCCGGATAATCAATTAATGTTGTTTTTTGCAATCCGCCAATAAGCATAAAATCAACCGATAACTAATTTAGTTGAACCAATAATTTCATTTTGCCATACCGGCTTTCGCCGGTATCCA
Source organism: Minisyncoccota bacterium (assembly GCA_041651395.1). GTDB lineage: Bacteria > Patescibacteriota > Minisyncoccia > Minisyncoccales > JAGOPM01 > JBAZJI01. Next base: position 202,139 of record JBAZJI010000001.1, on the reverse strand, counting down.
TTGGATATTTTTCATTCTAAACCTTTCCCCGCTTTTTAGGCGGGGGAAAATTTAGGGTTCTTTAACTAAGATTGCCTGGACGTGTGAGCCCTCTTGGGCGGGAGCAGCTTGGGGAATTTCCACTTTATAAGTTTTCCGGTCACAATATTCCTGCTGTTTGCCTTCATTCCACTGGTTGACCGGCCTCAAGTACCCAACAATGCGCGAATACACCTCGCAAGGCTGCTGCACCACGCACTTGGGGCAAGTCTTGTGCTCGCCGGAAATGTATCCATGCACGGGGCAAATAGAAAAGGTCGGAGTAATGGTAATATAAGGAAGTCGGAATTTGCTGAATATTTTTTTGACTAAATTCTTCACTGGCCCTATTTCGTGTATCCTCTCCCCGACAAAAATATGCAAGACCGTTCCGCCGGTATATTTACATTGTATCTCGTCTTGCAGTTTCAGAGTCTCAAAAACATCATCGGTATAATTGACCGGCAATAAGGTGGAATTAGTATAGTAAGGCACTTCCTTGGTTCCGGCGTGGATTATATCGGGGTGCATCTTCAAATCCTTAAGCGCCAAGCGATAGGAAGTACTTTCTGCCGGCGTCGCCTCTAAATTATAAATATTTCCGGTTTCCTCTTGGTATTTGACCAATACATCTCTCATATAATCGAGCACCTCTAAAGTGAATTTACGCCCTTTTTGCGAGCCGATATCCTCACCCAAAAAATTCAAAAGGGTTTCATTCATACCCGTAAGGCCGATGGTAGAAAAATGATTGGCAAAATATTTTCCGCGGGCCTTTCTGACTCCGGCTAAATAATAGCGCGAATAAGGATAAAGGCCCTTCTCAATGAAATTTTCCAAAACCTTGCGCTTTATCTCCAAACTGTCTTTAGCCAAATCCATTATTTTATGCAACTGGGCAAAAAACTCCTTTTTGGTTTTAGAAGTATGGCCGATTCTGGGCAAATTAATGGTTACCACACCCACTGAGCCGGTCAGAGCTCCAGCCCCAAAAAGTCCGCCGCCGCCGCGATTACGCAGCTCGGTCAAATCCAAGCGAAGCCGGCAACACATCGAGCGCACATCCTTGGGATCCATTTCCGAATTTATGTAATTGGCAAAATAATTTATGCCATATTTTGCCGTCGCCTCCCAAACGATATCAAGATCGGGGTTATCCCAATCAAAATCCTTCGTAATATTTATAGTTGGTATCGGAAAGGTAAAGGGCCGTCCATTTTTATCACCCTCCAACATACACTCATAAATAGCTTTATCTAAAATCCGCATTTCTTCCTGATATTCGGAATAGGTTTTTTCTTGCGCCACGCCACCCACTAAAGCCGGCTCACTGGCAAAAGCCGCTGAGGGTTTAATATCTAAAGTAATATTAGTAAAGGGCGTCTGAAATCCAACCCGAGTCGGCACAGCCAAATTAAACATGAACTCCTGCATCGCCTGCTTAACTTGCTGATAATTCAAATTGTCATGGCGAATGTAAGGGGCTAGCAAAGTATCAAAATTAGAAAAGGCCACGGCTCCGGCGCACTCCCCCTGCATGGTGTACAAAAAGTTTACAATTTGCCCAAGGGCAGAACGGAAATGTTTTGGCGGTTTAGATTCCACTTTGCCGTTAACCCCGCCAAAGCCCTTGAGTAAAAAATCGTAAAGATCCCAACCCATGCAATACGGTCCAAGTGTATCTAAATTATGCACATGAAAAGCCCCGTTCTCATTGGCCTCGCGGACTTCTTTGGGATAAATTTTTTCCAGCCAATATTTTTTCATCACATAGGTCGCCACATAATGGTTAAGACCCTGCAAAGAATAAGCCATATTGGCATTCTCCTTCACCTCCCAATCCAGTTTATTCAAATATTGCTCGACGTGCCCAACCGATTCATCAGTAGCTTTTTCGATTTCGCGTAATTGGCGGCGTTGCTCACGATAAATAATGTAAGCCTTGGCCGTTTCCACCAAATCTTCCAGCATCAATACCTCCTCAATAACATCTTGTACCTGTTCGATATTAGGCGCCTCGCCCTTACGAAATCTTCTAGATAAAATATCGGTCACTTTATCAGAAACTTTTGCGGCCATTGCCCCGTCACCGGCATTGGTTGCCAAAATCGCCTTCTCGACCGCGTCGGTAATCTTCACTTGATCAAAATCAACAATGCGGCCATCCCTTTTTTGAATCTTTTCGAGCTTTTTCACCATAAAAATATTTGAAATTTTCTACTAAATTCTAGGTACTAATAATTTTAAGCTTTCATTTTTTTGCGTCAATTCTTGACCGATTTCGCAACTTCTGTCCTCCGAAGTACTTGTTTTATAGTCGTAAAACAAGTGCCCAAAAAACACTGAACGCGCAGGTTTTTTAGGAAAAAATACCCCACCTCCAAAAAACCTTTGAAATACGTGACGATTTTTTCTAAAATTTCTATTTTACGACCTAAAGAACAGAAAATGTCAAAAAATTCCTAAAAATTTGAGAAAATTTTTCTGATTTTTGCGGACAAATACCCTTAAAACCAGAAGTGAATTTTTTAAGTTTTCCACAGGTTAATTTTCCAAGGCAAAAAATAAAAAATGGATCATCCTTTTCTCGGATGACCCATTTCCGATCCGAGATTAGCGATTATAGTTCACGTAAACACACTTCCCGCCTATCACTTGATACTCTGTTTTGGCCGTAGCATTGTCGCACTGGGCATAACAAAGATTTGGATAAATTTGCGGCTGAGTAAATCCGGGTGGTACAGCGCAAACCGGCTGATATTGCGCAGTGCAAACACATTGTTTACCCGTTCCCGCGGCAATGCCTTTGCGATAAATCAAATCTACAGGAGTAGTCGAGAAATAATCTCCGCTAGTGGCCACAATAGAGGAAACTTTTGTTGCACCATTTTCCGTTTGCGTCCACAAAATACTCTCCAGCCTCACATAATATTTTCCGACAGCTGAAGACATATAAATGGGCTCAAAATTTACAATCAAATCACATTCATTGCCACCAATAGCAGAAATCTTATAAGAATACCCTACCCTTTCACTGCCGCAACTATATTTAATTTTATCCGGAGGGATAGTCCCTAAGCGCCCCTTAGCTGTTTCGTAAAGTCCAACTACGAATGCGCCGCTTGTCTTAATATAGGCACTCCCACCCACAGCTTGGATGAAAACTTTAATGTTTGCATTGGCCGTGTCGCTGGTGCTAAGTGTAGCCGAACCGGGAATCTTATTAACTCTGGCCACTATCGCCTTATTATACGCCAAGATACCGCTGGCCACTGTTCCGGTTTTAATAGTGACTACAGGCGTTGTTTGGCAAGCACCATAGCTCTTCAATCTTAAACCGACCTTCGTGCAATAATATTGGAAACACTCTTTTTCGTAAGTCTTATTGTCGCTGGCGCAAACCGCAGTTCGTATTCCAAAACTAGACGTAAAAGACGAATTGGGCGGGCGGGGTGCGGTAGTGATATTGGCACATTTGGCGCAAATCTCACTGTAAGATTGTTCGCTTTGATTTTTCCAAGCCGTGGAAGTTGGCGCAGTATAAACATCTAATTTCCAATCATCTTCTACTGGAGCAGTAAAACAGATCTCCTTAGCCGAATATTGCATGGAGCTATTCGAGAGGCCGGCAGCCAATTTATAGCAATAAGTATATCCGCTCCTTATCTGGCCATATTCGTACGATAAATCTCCTGGATAATCGAATCTCTTACTTCCTTGCACATATCCCGAATGCGTCTTGCTGATTAAATTATCATCGGAAGAAATAATAGAGAATCCAACCGTAACCCCACTGGCTGCTTGTGCGCCGCTGCCGATTTTAAGAACTTCGCCGCGCAACTCAGCTTTATAATAACCCTTTTGCCACCCGCGCTTTAATTCTCCATTTTCCAAGGCATTGATATCTGGGTTGATATAAGTTTTATCTGCCGCGGCAGAAATCTTAGCCGGCATACTTGCGGAATAAATCTTGCCATCATAAATAGCGAATGGATAATAATTAAAACTCATGCCGGCCAAAATGTCAGGCATTTTGAAATTGAAGGTATAGTCATCTTTACCCAAAGCAATACCCTTGCCGGCAATCACAAAATACGTTTTGCCGCTTTGCTGCACAGGAGCACCAGACAAAGAAATAGCCCCGCCCGCGTATGGGCCGCTGGCCGCAGTTGAGCCCCTCTGGAAGGCAAAGCCGACAACCGGAATAGCGATTGATTCTTTTTCTAAATCAGTCTTGTGCATCATGCCATACATCGTATCACTATCGAGTTTTATCGAAGTGGAGAAGAAAGAAGCTGTAATTGTAAATGGTCGGACAACATTCTTATAAGCACTGGCCCAATTTACTCCGAATTCGTCTAAATTCGTCTTATAACCCATTTTTTCTAGTTCCAATTCCGGATTTTCTGAACTTTCCGCTTTTTCCAAAGCATCACCAAATTGTGTCTTTACGCAAATGCTTTTGCCATACGCAGCCTTCTCTTTGGCGAGGGTTATTCCGCTAGCTATAAAGCCATATTCAGTCGGCTGAGTTGTTGCGCCGGCTTTTTGCAGCCAAGCAATGGCATTATAGCAATACTCCGTTCCGGGTTTTAATTCCTTAACAGTATATTCAAAATCGCCGACAGTGGCCATTTTTTGGCTAGGAGTTTCCTTAATGCTTGACCCTCCAAAACTCACATAGGTCTCGCGCTTGGCATATCGCGAATCATCGCCCCATGGCGGAGAGCCACCCAGCTTGGTTAACCTTCCTCTTAAGGTGATAGAATTAGTCGTAATGTTAACCGCTTCAAGGGTTGTAACTTCTGGCGATGCCACTTGCACGATTGATAAGTCTTCAAACGGTCGGCTCGTAGTAGCTGTAATTACCGAATCTTCGCCGACATTAATGCAATTATTGCCAACGCACGGATTAGTTACATTAATGCAAATTTCCTTGCCGTTAATCGTTTTACAATCCTTAGTCACCTGTTGGGCAAGGCCCTCTACTTTCACGCAAACTTCATTATCGGCATTAACTAAATATTGTTCGGCATAAGCAGTATTAGAAAGGTACTGATCACCGGGTTTATAATCTCGCATAGCATAAGCTCGCGCGATAAAGCAATGTTCTCCATTCTCGGAAATAATCGCCTCAAAACTTATTTGGTTCTGATTATCGCCGGGCTTAATAAACCAAGTTCCGGGAATATTTTTATTCGCATCAAAAATCTGCACTTGTGAATTAATCGGCGCGCTCGCGGAAATATTTTTAGCCTCGCCTAAAGCTAAAGCGCCGGTGGGATTCTTGGTCTTATTATATTGATAAGGACTGGACAGCAAGCGAATAGCCTGCATTGAACCGAAATCCTCTACCTTCATTGCAATCTTGACCCTAAACCTTTTTTGTTTTTGGTCATAACCCATTTCTCCCGGCTTAATCTCCGTAACTTCAGCCGGACCAACGGTAGAAATCTTAAATGGCGCCGTCACATCTTTGCCGCGGATAGTATCGCTCGTTTGGCATTTGCCGTTCTTCTTAAAATTATAATTGGTAGCCGGGTTATCCTTGCGGACTTTACCAATTTCGCAAGCCGCAATACAAGGATTTTTGAACTCAGCCGTAGAGGTAGCCACCACCTTGGTTGTCGTATTGTAGCTAAAAACATCGTAACAAACCCATTCATCGGTCTCGGGACAAGGGCATTCACCCGCTTTGAAAACCTTAGCCTGCCCGTAAATATATTGCTCGTTTTGCGCCTCAATATAAGCATAACCGCCCGATAAGCTAGCCGACTTTACCCTGATGGCGGCACGATAAGCGCGCGTCTTCCCGGGCAAAAGCGTAGGATCTTCGTAAGTTGCCGTAAATATTTTTGTCGTTTTGTCATAACTGGCGGAAACGAATCCAGAAACATTAATTCTTATTGATCCGGGTAAGCCACCGGCCTGAGAGCCAAAGCCAACGTTGGTTTGCCCGCTTTGAACACCCCCGATTTGTACCCCACCAGCTCCCCCGATTTGGGAACCACGGGTTTGCGGTTGGCTAGGATCATAAACAATAAATCCCGGCTCGCCTCCCGCAACAATTTCCGAAACGCTGCCACGTAAAATATTTTTGCCCTCTTTTACTTCCGGAGGCAAAGTGATCGGAGCTGATTGCTTAGTATAATCCTCGCCGCTTCCCGAGGCAGTCTCATTGCATATTTCCGGACATCTTCCGGTTGTGGGGTTGTACCACTTTCCACAAACCTCACACCTCAGCCAGCCCGGATATGGCGGATTATTATTCACTGTCCCAATAGAACTAGATTTACAATCAGAAAAACAATTAAGAGTAGTTTCGCCGCGCAATGGCTCGCACAAATTATTATAATTACAGGGATTCGCCCCGCCGGAAATTAAACCACCACCAAGATTTGTTGCACCCGTGCCAACCGTTCCCGGATAAGTGATAGCGCTGGTTTTGCAATCCGAAGCGCAATTAAGAGTAGTTTCGCCGCGCAATGGCTCGCATTGAAAATTATAATTACAGGGATTTTGAATCAAGGAGCCACTGTTAAGATTTCCGGTAGGATTATAGCCACCAGTCAAATTGCCGCCATAACCCGGCAACGTGGCCCCCTTGCCGCAATCACTCGGACAATTGGAATAATATTCCCCTGAGCCGCAAATACCATCGCCACAGCGGGAAGTTAAACTCCCCGACAAAGCCACGACACCCAAAACCCTCGGCTTAACAAAAAGTAAGGTTTTGGCCTGCGGCACGTAAGCCGCATCGGGCGTAGCATAAGCCCCGGCAACTTGCGGGCCGGCCATATCTTTTCGAATAGCAATTTCGTCAGCTAAAACTTGCAAAAATATCGCCTTCTGTTCGGCCGTTAAATTCTCGATTGTCTGGGCAAATAATGGCGTTATCGCTATAGCCAAAAGCCCCAAAACAACCGCTACCGCACTGATAATGAATTTTTTTTGCATATTTATTTTGAAAAATATTTGGTTTTTCAGCCCGCGCCCGAAAATCAGGCGCGGAAGAAAAATCAAATCACTTTATTGTCACAACGGGAACTGATGAAACATCTTTGCTTAGTTGAATATTCGCAAGCTTTTTGCGTCAGAAACTTTCCCGCATACCGGCAGGTCGAATTATTCAAATAATAAAAGTTTAGTTTCTGTTTTTCCTTTTCCTTATCAGTTGAGGCTGCGGCGATACTCGTATAACAAACCGAATAAGCTTTAAGCGGCGAATAATATTTGGCCACATTTTGTCTGCAAGCCGAGGGAGAGGCATATCTTTCCGTAGTCATCTTATAAATACCTTGTAAACCCTCGCGGACAAAAAACGCATAGCGGTTACCCTTGGCCTGACACTCAGCAAGCCAACTAAAGCAATCAGGCAAAGCTTCCACGCTCATCTTAGAATAAAAATCCTTGCATTCCCTTAGGGTAGAAAAATATCGTTGGCTTAGCACGCAGGATTCAATGGTCTTGTTGTAATAATAAAACTTATACAGCCCGCTATTCATAACCTTGGAAACATTAGGTACAGCCTCCCTACCGCCTTTGGGGAAATTGGAATTGCAATCGGCGGTATCAAGATAACAAGTCTTATTAACCTGCGTATCCCAAGCGCGGGAAATTTCGTTCTCGCAGGCTAGCTTGCCGTTTTCAAATCCGCTCAAGGCCAAACAGCCGCCATTTTTCCCGGCCGCCGCATCGGGTTTGATATAGAAAGCGCCCTTGAATTGCGAGGAGCCGGCATTTTTACAATCACTGTCGCAAGTGGCTGAATAAAGCGAATCATAACATTTATTCAAACCAACCAACCCTTTATTATCGCTTAAAAATTTATCGCATCCGGCCTGAGTATTTTCGTATTTACTCGGCAAAGCGGCACATTTGGCATCCCCGGATTTTAGGCAGACGCGCATGCGGCTCTTACCACTGATAGCCTCGTCACATTCCGAAAAAGTTTTATAGCAATCCAAATTGGTATCTTTGCGATTATTGGTATCTAAATATTGGCGGCATTCAGAAATCGCATCATCAACCTTCCCATAAAATTGCCTAATAGCGCCATTGCGATCTCTCTCTTTAACTTGGTCGCAAATTAGCCCCTCTTTTGGATCATTATAAGCAGTCCACAAAACATTTGACTGGCAAGCCTGATTGCACGTTTCTTGATCCTTGTAGCACTTAGGCAAAGCCTTGGGGGCATTTTTTATCACACCCGCCATACAAGCTGCCTCGTCGGCATAAGTATTAGAAGGCGAGCAGCCTTTTTTGGCTGGATCGGCCGGGCAATAATACCAACGGCTGCAGTGGTCTTTGGCTTCCTGCTCGCTATCGTAGCACTGCCCAATCGGGCCGGAGCCGGACTCATCAACCTTGAGGTTTCTCGTACATTCATAAACATCGGTATAGGCTTTGCCGGCTTTAGTCAGTAAAACATTGGTGGCCGTGCCATTACCCGAAGCGCAATAAAAATATCTCTTACAAGCGCTCTCAGCCTCTTGCCTGGTGTTATAACAATATCCAGTAGTCTTGCCCTTCAAGGCAGACTGATAAGCCAAACCGTCTTGGCAAGAAGTGAGCTTGTAATAATAGCGGGAAGTTTCAGTTACATTACAATTTTGGCCAGAACAGGCATTGCGCAAATCGCAATAAAACATTTTCCGACAATCGGAATTCAAGTTCTTCCCGTCAGGGTAACAATACTGCCACTCACCTCTATAATAAGGGTCATCGGCCGGGGCGCCCTTGGGGGCGAGGCTGCCGGCCGCTTTGGGAGTCGGATTTTTCACTCCGGCCGGTTTGGGAGTAGTAAAACATTCCTTAACATAATCGGGCGTTATATTTGTATAGATATCAATAAGGCTCCTCAAATAAGCGATGTTGGCATTTTGGTCATCGTTTTTAATGCTGCCACTAGAGCCAAACCAGAAAACATTGCCATCTTTTTCCGTAACTTTGATGTAATATTTTTGGCCCAACACTTTAGGATTGCCTTGCGCGGCATATCGGATAGAAATACTCTTATAGCAATCAACTTCCAAGTCTTGAGTTTCAGTGCATTGCGCGAAATTAAAATCATTCTTGGTTACCCCATTCCAGAGGAAATCGATGCGGGCGACAATCGCCATTTCCGTATCTTCACCAATCGGAACAGCCGTGCCACTAAGCCTATAATTGGCAATGTACCATTTGGAATTATTCACCGTATTGGGATTACCCGCCGGGTCATAATAAGCACACATGCCGTGCACACATTTGCGGCAACTAGCCCCCATCTTGGCACATTTGCCGGCACAAGTCGGGTCAGCCTTAAAGCAATTACCCTTGCCATATTTTGTTTCGCATTGGGTTAAAGTCGTGGCATCTTCTTGTTGGCATTTAGCAGGGCTGGATTTGTCGCAATAATTATAATCAGCTTTCTCCTCTGTCCCGGTGCAAGGTTCGGCAAATTTGAGCTGCGCCGAAGGCATAACACCTTTAAGGAACGCAATCATCTGGCTCTCGCTATCATGACCTATTGTTTTTAATTCTCCGCCTAAAATTATTTTCACCCAGAATAAAGTCTTGCTTTCCGCATTGGGTTTATTGGATCGGTAGTAATATGTCTTGTTATTGAAACAGATTTTTTCCATGACCTCGGGAATAAGGTCGGTGCGCTCGCACTGAGTGCAATTATAGCTCTTAGCATTAGTGCCATCGCAGAGCGAAGCCACATACATTTCTGCCGCGGCTTTGGCCGTTTCAACAGAACCGCTAAAACCTTTTAAGTCGCCACCAAAATCCCAATTGGAAAGCCAGTATTTTGCGTTGTTAACTTTGGGATTAGGATAATTGGAGAAATAAATATACATTCCCTTATAACAATATTTTTCCTCAGTCGGCTTTTCGCAATCCTGCGGACAAGTTTGGTAATTTTCATTGCCGTCGCATCTCCCATTGCCGCAAGCGCAATCAATCGGGCAGTTGCATTTATTTTCCGGATTCTCGCATTTGCCATCTCCGCATTTAGAGCAGAAACCCATGCCGCTGCTATATACATCTACACAAGTTACGCCGTCATAACCGACATTTTGGCCGGTAATTTTTGTTAAACCCGAGCAGCACGCGCTGCCATCTGGATAAATCACTTTACCCTCGGCAACACAAGTTCCGGGAATAACCGAACCACTGCAATCTTGCGGGCAGTTGCACTTATCTTCATATCCTTCGCATTTGGTATCGCCACATTTAGTGGTTACACAAATACCATTGATAAAGCCGCTGTCCGCACAGCTCGCATTACTGGAGAGGCGATATTTATTGGAAAGCCAATCAAGATTTTGGCAGCACAAGCCGGGGGAATCGGCATTCTGGTTGGCTGCTTTGCAACCCAAAACTTCTTTACAATCAACTGGGCAGTTGCATTTATCTTCATATCCTTCGCATTTAGCGTCTCCGCATTTGGTATTAACACAAATACCATTGGTAAAGCCGCTGTTTACACAACCCCCATCGCGGCCAAGGCGATATTGGTTAGAAAGCCAAGTCAAACCCGGGCAACAAAGAGTGGCATCCACCGCATTCTGATTAACCTTGTTGCATAAGGCGCCACAATCTTGCGAACAGTTACATTTATTTTCCATTGAGTCGCAAGAACCATTGCCGCATTTAGAGCAAATTTTCACGTTAGGATTGCCAGCCGTGCAGCTACCGTCATTTTTCAAAACGGAAGAATCGATTTCTTTGTAACCATCAGTGGCGCAGCAAATATCTCCGCGATCCTTGTAGGCAAAACCATCTTTGACACAAACTGACTTGCAAATATTTTGGCAAGTGCTGTCATTTAAGTAACAAGTCTTGGCAAAATTCGTGGCAATTTGGCATTCCGCTTCACTTTGCACTTCTTTGCCGGTTAAAGGATTTTTTACAATCTGGCAAAGAGCATTGGAACAGGCAAAATATTTAGGCGGCTGCGGAGCGATTCGGAAGAAATTTGAAACTTCCGCATCTTTATCAGGCGCATAATAACTCAAACCATTAGCACCCGTGGCGCGAGCCGCATTCTTATTAACAAATATCTGATAATTGACGGTAGAAAGTTGACCGTCGCGGCTTGTCAGGAAAACCTGCAATTCGTGCGGATAATTGGCCTCCAAAGGAACTTGCAATCTGAACGGTTCTATATTTATCCTCCAATATGAACCACTCTGGATAAAATCATAGGCAATAATACTCTTGGAAAATATTGAAGTCCCCATTGTGGCGTCATAAACATCAAGGATGGCAAAGTTCTCCCAAATCTTTCCGGAAAAATCCAAATTAAATCTCGTGAGATTCTGGGTAGATTCTTGGGCGGTCACTTTGAACCCGGCTACCTGTTTGCGCTGAAGAGGCCCATCCCAAACATTGGAGCTGAAATAATTATTTTTCAAGGAAAGGCTGCTTTCAGGCAAGTGTTCGATTACCTCAATTTCAACTTTTGTATCAAAGTCCCTTTGGCTGCTGGCAGCTTTAGCCCAAATAGTATGTTTGCCAAGCTGCGCATTCACCGTCCAACGGCAAGAGCCCGAGCCATTGGCATCATTGCGCCCGGCGCAAAGCGCTAAACTATTGCTGCCATAATTAAGCCAACGGGAAATGTAAACTGTTTCTCCCGGCTTGCCATTAATCCAAGTGAAATCGATGTTATCGTTAAGTTTCCAATAAGAAGCTGTTGGGTTGGTAATCGTCAGCTGCTTTAACGCGCCGCATTTGCTATCGCCATAATCAGAGATTGTGCCGCCGCAATATGGTAGAGCAAAACAATCCGTTCCATTATTCATGGCTTTGCAATTAGCGGCCGTAGTCTTCACGGTTTTGCAAGTTGCGCCAAGGCAATAAGAGCGCTCCTGCACAGGATCGAGGGCAGCGCATTTTTGATCGCCGTTATACCAAAGCCCGCCGCAATATGGCACCTCAAAACAATCCTGCCAATTATTCTTCTCACGGCAGGCGGTAGCCGTACTGCGGATAGTTATGCAAGAGTTGCCAGAACAATAAGAACGCTCCTTGATAGTATCGGTAGAGATACATTGGGTTTTAGTAAACTCATTTGGATGGTTATCAATATATCTTCTTGCATTATTTTTTACATCTTCGATAGTGTTTCCGCCAACGCAAAATTCACCGCCAGTCTTTGATGATTCATCACACCCGGTTATATCATTAAAATATCGGCCAGAAGTTGTATCCACGACTAATCTCGCCGAATAAGGGAAATCAACTGTTCCGCCAGCCGGCGCAGTTTCCATCAATCGACTGACAATAATACCTTTATAGCATTCGCAATCTTTAGTCAGCCTCGCAATATTATTATCGATATATCCTTGGATATTATTTACAGCCTCCTGCTCAGTGGTCGCGGCGAGCCGCCAAGCTAAATCTAAAGATGTATTCGAAAGATACACATCCTGTTCCACATACGGCATGTACAAATTCGGGCACTGTATCGCGCCGTATAATGACAAACCGACTTTCAATGTTACCCCCTTGTAGCAATATTTTTTATATCCGCCGGCATTTTCATAAACGCTTCGAAGTTCCGAAGATAAGCTTCTTAAACTCTCTTTACTGCAACTGGATTGTTGGCATTTGGAATCGCCGTTATACCAAAGCCCGCCGCAATATGGCACCTCAAAACATGCGTTGCCATTATTGCGCGCTTTGCAATCAGCGGCCGTGGTTTTTATAGTAGTGCACTTCCCGGCAGAGCAATAAGAGCGCTCCTTAGAAGTGTCTATGGAGGTGCACTTACTGTCGCCGTAGTCAGAAATAGTTCCACCGCAATAAGGAACCTCAAAACAGGCGTTGCCGTTATTTTCCGCTTTACATTCTGCGGCAGTTTCTTTCACCGTCCGGCAAACAATACCGGAGCAAAATGATCTCGTTTTGACTTCATCGGTCTGGGTGGCGCAGCTCTTGGCAATGAATTCGGCAGAAACAATAGAAGGCGCGGCATTACTGGTCCCTAAACTGGCTTCCACTTTATATTTTTGGTTTGGCTGGAATATCACTTCATTGCCATAGGCACTCCCGGCTTTAGCATCAGTATATTTTTGGGAAAGTATCTCCGTGCCAAAACTATTTAATACCTTCACGGTCGCTGTGCCGATTACTCCGCCAAAAGTGGAAATAATTCTAATTTTCACAGGTGCGCGGATAATGGTATCGCCAGCGCAAATCTGATCAAACTGGCTAGGTAAAACAATTTCAATCTTATTTTGGTCAAGACCCAAACAATTAGCATCGGGATTATTTATCTTCCCACCGCAATAAGCATTGACGTAGCAATCCTTGCCGCCATTAGCTGCCCGGCAAGCCGATTCGGTCATTTTGCGGGCCACGCAAGTTTTGGCTTCACAATAAGAAAAAACACTCACTGGTTCCTCGGCGCACTTTACGACCACATCCTTGGTCTGAATAGTTTTACCGCCCACTACATACAAGGTCGCCCGAACCTTTGCGGCCTGTTTGGGGCTTAAAGAAAAATTCCAGTAATAATTCTCCAGGCTGCGCACGCTTGCAATCGTCTTACTGGTCACCACCGAGCCATTGGCATCAAGCTGTTCAACTAGAATATTGCCGCTGTTATTACTGCCAAGGCTGGGCATCATAATCACAGAAATATCCGCTTTAGAGCCGGCAGCACTGCAATCTTTGACGGTCACCTCGGGCACAGAAAGCAGCAAACTATAATCCGCCGGCGCACCGGCTTTGCAAGTCTGGTCCGGATTGCTTGCTGTCCCGCCGCAATAAAGCCCGGCGCGGCAGTCCAAACCCTTATTTAATTCGGTGCGGCATTTGGTCTTGGTTGTTTTTACTCCTCGGCAAACTAAACCATCACAATATGAAAGTTCCTCCAAGGGCTCAGGCGTTGTGCAATAAGGCGTCGTAAATAAAACAGAAACGGAGGTGGAATTGCCAGAAGTATAGGCCGAAGCCTTGAAGCGATATTCAGTCCCTTGCTCGAGTAAAGGATTGTAGCTCATCTCACTACCGCTGGCCTTTCCTGAAAAACTCTGGCTGGCAACCCATTTCGCGCTTTTATCATACACATCAAAAAACACATTGGCGCTGGCCGCCCCGCCAGTCGAAAGCAACTTGGCGAAAAGCGCGGTTTCTACTTTAGAACTTAGTGTCTCGGAAACACATTTGAAATCAGTTGTTTCCGGAATATAAGGATTTATTAATAAGGCTGCGGTCGTGGGGATACATTTAGAATCGGCATTATACCACTGCCCGCCGCAATAAAGCCCGGTCCAACAATCTTTATTACCGTTTTTGAGTTTGCATTCCGTTTTGGTCATTTTTCCGCCAACACATTTGAAGGCCGTATCGCAATAAGAAAGCTCTTCAGAAGCCTCTCCGGAAGCTTTAGAGCAAGCCGCATTACACGCTAAAACACTATTTGTGTCACTGACAAGATAGCAAGTGTTAAATTTTGCGATACCTAAACCGGCAACGTAAGAATTACAGGCCAGTAAGGTCAGAGGACTTTGAGTAGTAAAATCGCTGCACTTGTCCGTATCGCTTGTTCGACAAATTTTGAAATTATTAGAAAAATCTTCCGCAGGCTTAGGAGAGCTGGCACCAGTGGTAATTTTCATTTGGGTAGCCCCAAATCCCCTGACATTGTCATCAGAAATTGCGTAAGGCTTCACGCAATAAGTCGTGTTAGCATCCAGAGAACCCTTAACCAAAGTAATTGTCCCATTCTTACTTACGGTCGAAGGTCCGGCATAACCGATTAATTTTGTGCAAAGAGAGTCATAGACGTAAGCATAAATTTGTCCTCTATCAGAATTGTCCCCTGTGTCGTTATAGCGGACAGTGATAGAAATTGAGGACACGCTCAGGGTCTTGCCCTCTAAAATAGAAATTGAGGGCTTCAAAGAACAAGCTTGAATCGGGCTGGTGTTAGCCCCTCCCAAGCCAATATTTAGACCTTCATTAGAATTACTGCCCTTCATGGCATAGGCCCAAATCTTGCAATATTGTCCCGCAGATAAAGCTGGGCTACTCCAAGTAATAGTATCAGAATATGCCCGCCCGATAGTATTGGTATCAGCTGCAATAGCCGGCGTGCTGGCGCAGGCATAGCGGACATACCAATGATCAAAGCCTACCGGTTTAGCGGCGGATAAATTCCAGGAAATCTTCAGCCCGCCACTGCCAAGCTGCCTCGTATCAAGGCAGGGCTTAAGCGGCGTATTGCGAATATCGGCAGAAACAGTCTGCGGATCATATTTATTATTATCGTAAATAAATATTTGCCCGCCACCGCCAGAAACGCTAATATTGCTGAATTTCACTTGCGATGTTGATTGCTGGGTAAAGGCATTAGCGATACCGGCAAATGCCAAAACCATCACAACGCAGAAAACCGTGAAAATGGCTTTACAAAAAACTTTATATTGGGACATATTTTATGTTTTTATATATACGCAAAAGGATTAAGCTTTTCAAAAAAAGCTTTATCCGCCCTTATTATAAATCCTTTTCTGGGTCAACCCAAAAAAACTTTCCACAGGGCGATTGGAAAAGCTGTGCTATGCTGATTTTGTCTTATGAACTACATGAAAGCTCCACCTTTGTGGAAAAAATTACTAGTCCCGGGCGTAATTTTTTTGATTTTGGCAGCTACAATAGCGTTATTCTGGCTTAATGCTTTTGGGCCATCTAGCTTCCAGCCCCGCCCTAAGCAGGAATTTATCGTCAAACTCAATGAGCCGCAGGATAAAATAATTGAGCGCCTCAAAAAGGAAAAAATATTCCGAAACAAAACCATATTTTTGAGTTTTTTGCGTGGGCGCAAAATCCAGGCCGGGGGCTACCTGGTTTCTCCCAGCATGTGGCCGCAACAATTAGTCGATGTTTTAACCTCCAAGCAAAGCGAATTCTGGGTCCAAGTGCCTGAGGGTTTGCGTAATGAAGAAATTGTCGATATTTTCGCCAAAGAATTAAATTGGGACAACGAACAGAAAACAGAATTTTTGGCCAATGCTTTGCAAGGCAGCATGTTCCCCGAAACTTACCTGCTTAAAAGCGGTATTGCGCCTAAAGAAGCGGCTAAAAAAATGCTTGATGAATTTTCCAAAAAAACCAAATCAATTTGGGCGGGCGTGAGCGAGAAAAAAAAGAAACAAACTTTGATTATTGCTTCCCTTTTACAGCGCGAATCTTACCGGCAGGAAGAATTACCCATTATTGCCGGTATTTTGCAAAATCGGCTGAATCTTGGCCAAAGATTACAAATAGATGCCACGGTCCAATACGTCATGGGCACCAGCACTGACTGGTGGCCAAAACTTGTCCGCGAAAATTATAAAATCGACTCCCCCTACAATACCTATGTAGTCAAAGGTTTGCCACCAGAGCCCATCTGCAACCCATCTTTGCCCGCCATTAGCGCGGCCCTCAACCCTGAAACTACCGACCAACTTTATTACATGCACGACAAAGCCGGCTACATCCACACCTCGCGTGATTTTGCCGAGCATCTAGAAAATACCAAAATGTATCTGCGCTAATTTATGGATTTCCTAAAAAGGTATTCGGCTTATATTATCGGCCTGGCTCCATTTATTGCTTTAATATTCCCCCAATTCGGGTTGCTCTTAAAACCGTATTCCACCTTTCTCCTGGGCTGCATAATGACCATTAGTTTCCTGAATATAGAAATCCCAGCTCTAAAAAAGGAATTCAAAAATTGGCGGGAAGCGGCGCTGATTTCCGCGGCTGTCCTGATTCTTGCCCCCATTCTCTGCCTACCCTTTAGCCGAGTCATACCTTCGGGATTTTTCGTTGGGCTAATTTTAGTTTGTGCTACGCCCGTAGCGGTTTCCGCGGCCGCAATGACAGATATTATGGACGGGGATACCAGCAAATCATTGGCCGCCTCGGTTTATACGCATCTCTTAAGCCCCTTGTTTACCCCTTTGATGATTTGGCTATTGGCCGGAAAAATTATTGAAGTAAAATTTACCGACATATCCGGATTTATTCTGCAAACCATCCTTATTCCTTTTGCTTTTGCCTACATTATAAAAATATTAAAACTCGACAAGCAAATAAAACCGCAGGGGCAAAAAATAAATGTTATTCTGATATTTTGCGTGATTTGGTCTATTGTTGCCGGCGCCAGAGAAACGGTTTTTAGCAATCTCAATCAGATATTTTGGATTACCATCGCTTTAATTATCGTCTCCTTGGTAGAAATAGGTTTTGGATTTTTAGTCGGCAAAACAAAAAAACAAAAGGCGACAATCGGGCTCATTGGCCTTTACCGCAATTTTACTTTAGCTTCTGTTTTGGCAGGAAAATTCTTTCCCATTCAGGCAGTGCTGGCTCCGGCCATTTATACTATCCTTATGAGATTTGCAACTATTCCTTTGCAGATCTACTGCCAAAATTGTCCCAAAGACGAAATTTGCAGCACACTAAAACAGGGCTAAAAACCCTGTTTTTGAATTGCCACAAAAAACCCAACAGTCATAATAAACCCCCTCTAGCTTGTCGCGTACGGAGTTATACGCTACTTCGCACGGGGCAACCAATAAACACCACCTAAAAGAGTTTGACTTTTTTAGCTACTTCGTCTCTTGATTTTTTGCTATTTTATGATATAATAAATAGTGTAATCAAAAAGGATTACCCTGCTCTATTAAGAGCGGATAAATTAAAAATTGAAAACTTAAGGAGGTAAGGAGTGAAAAAAATAATCGCAATAATTTGCACCAGTATTTTGGCTGTTTCTTGCATCTGTTTTTCTTCAGAAGTCTTTGCCGAAGAATGCCAGCTGAGCCAAGATTTCCGCACTATGGTGGAAATTAACGACTCGGGAACCGATTTCTTTGTCGAATATTTCGGAGCTGAATTTGGCATCGCCGATTGGCAAAATGTTCAGTGCCTTTCCAATTTGCCGTTTGTTTACAGAAAAGAATACCCGACGGGCGAACCATTCTCCCACGGATGTCTATGCACATTCAAATGGCAAGAGTCAGATAGGCGTTGCGAAATGATGTCGGCCTTAATGCTTCGGATGGATCCAAAGCATTTCGGCAAAATTGATGAATCTAATGCGGAATATTCGGTTTATTTTTTCCGTTTAGATCAGGTAGGCCAAAAAAAGACCAGTGAGTATAAGATTAAGGGCAAAATAATCTGCGGTAGCGGCCGGGGCGATAAAATTCTTATAGCTCCCATCAGCCCAAAAGAGCGCGTAAAGCTTTTCGGTAAATTCCCGGTGGCTTGGGGCAAGGATAAAAAAAGTCTGCTAGGCATAAAAATAATCAAAGAGGCTAAGGGTAAAAAACCCATATATTATAACTTTCCCCAAACAGTCTTTGATTATGACGCAAGAGGCAAATGTTTAATCAGCGAAACGCCACCCCTTCGCTATGAGCTCAATATGATGTTTATCGATCCCAGTATTTCGCCAGCCACAGAAACAAAAAAAGAAACATTTCTGTTCCCTGAAGTCAATTACATCGGCTCTTTTGACCGAGAGCAAACAATAACGCTCAAAGCTCAATTTAAGATCGGTGATTGGAAAAACGATGAGTTTAACGAGGTTGGGCAAGGCTCTCTTGATATTGGAACTATTCGGGACGGAGAGATAAAAAATATGGCAATAGAAAAAGAAGCGGTTATTAATCTGATACGAAAAACAGATCCTGGCTTCTCCTGGCAAACATCGCAATATACGGTATTCTGGAATGTGGAGGCAATAACCTCTTCGGGAAAGTGTGAAAATCCTGAATCCTATATCAGCGCCCAATCTGTCTTTGACAAGGACTCAGAAAAATAAACACTTGGAACAAAAAGGGCGCCGCCAAAATAACACTCCTTAAATCCCTAATTGCATTAAATGCAATAACAAAACCCCCGCAGAAGCGAGGGTTTTTACTTTTGGTTATTTATTTATCTCTTCCATTAAAATATTCATGGGCACGGCCCCGACAAATTTTTTCACTTCCTGACCGTTCTTAAAAAAAATAAATGTCGGAATACTCTGCACTCCATATTTCCCGGCAATCACGGGGTTTTCATCCACGTTTAGAATGCCCACTTTCACTTTTTCGCTTTGTTCCTGTGCAATCTTGGCAATGAGGGGCTTCATGGCTTGGCAAGGCGGGCACCAAGTGGCAAAAAAATCCACCAAAACCAATTTATCCGCCTTCAAAACTTCCTGATCGAAGTTGGCGTCTGTTAAAGTTATCTCCATAGTTTTATGTATTATTATATTAATTATTTGCCAGACTTCTATAATACTTAAAGGCCGCATTAGCGGCTACTGCCCCATCGGCGCAAGCCGTAATAATCTGCTTGAGCATATTATGCCCATTAGTACAATCTCCGGCGGCAAAAACTCCGGCAACATTGGTTGCCCTGTCATCTTTGACCAAAATAAATCCCGCTTCGTTGGTCTCTATCCCTAATTGATTCATTAAATCTTTAACTGGCAGGCTCCCAATCTCAATAAATACACCGTCTAAAGCCAATTCCTGACTGCCATTAACCGGCGTTGAAAGCAAAATCTTTTCCACTTTCCCCGCGCCCTTAATCCCCTGTACCTCCACGCCGCAATGTATTTCCAAATTCGCCTGCTTCTTGGCATCTTCAATGGTTTTGGCCTCAGCCCTTAAACATTCCTTACGCGCCAATAAATAAACTTTCTTGGCTAAGGTGCTCAGATAAATGGCTGCGCCTACAGCCGAATTGCCCCCGCCCACTACGGCCACAGTTTTGCCTTTATAAAGCGGCCCGTCGCAAGTGGCGCAATAAGCTACACCCTTGCCAACAAATTCTTCTTCTCCGGGAATGGAAAGTTTTTTGCGTTGCGTGCCGGTAGCAATAATAAGAGATTTGCCTTTTAGGCCTCCTGAAAAAGAAGTTTCAATTAAAAACAAATTGCCCTCCTTTTTAATGGCTGTGGCGCTGTCATAGATAAGCTCGCCACCCAAAGCCTGCGCTTGCTCAATAGTCTGCTGCATCAGCTGCATGCCATTAATTTCTTTATTCCCGGGCCAATTCTGCAAAATGTGCGCCTCGCTGGCCTGCCCGCCGGGCATCTGCCCAATGATGGCATTTTTCAGACCATAACGCGAAGCATAAATACTGGCAGTCAAACCGGCCGGGCCGGCGCCAATTATCAAAAGATCGTAAGTCTTTTCTTCATTCATAGTAGCTTATATTTTACTTTCCTTTCCCCCTTTAATCAACAAGGTGATATTTGGCTGCGCTCTCTTTTAGTAATTTGGCCCGCTCACGCAAATGCAAATGAATATCATTATTAGCCCAAGAATACGGATGCCGGCTCTTTTCGCCGCCGGCATTGGCCAGTTTTTCTAAAACCAAAAGCGTTTTTTGCTTGGCGGTCGAAAGTAAAAATGCATCAAAGTCAGCTAAATGATCGGTCCAATAAAAAATAGTCTTATAAATTCGATGGTAAAGGCGCTTGATGGAATTTGGCGTCTTTAGTTTTTCCAAAAAACCATCCATTTCCGCTTTAAGGTTCGTATCTTCGCTGAGGATATGCATCAAAGCCTGCAGAATAATAAACATCCCCTCTTCGCCGTCTAAAATATTAATAATATCACCGGAGATAAAAATATAATCATCAAGGCCGTCGGTGAGCGCACAGACTAAAAAATCCTCCTCTATTGTTTGAAAAATTTTCGGAGTATTTTTCCGCCCAAGCTCATTGCAGGTTTTCTGTAATTTTTCCAAAAATTCCGGACTGACATCCATAGGCCGGGAATTTTTCTTCAACCGGGCAATTTTATTTTTTGCGGCAGTTCTCGAAAATAAAGGTATCAAAACCCGGCCGGCAAAGACCAAAACCAGAACAATAAAAAACACGCCCCAAGCCGAAACATTTTGTAAGCCGCCATAAGCCCAGGCGATAAATACGGCCAAGGAAATATAAACAAATAAAAGATAAGGATGGCTAGCTAAAACAAAATAAAAAAGGGAAATGCCTCGCTCATCTTTTTCCCTTTTGCTGTATTTAAGATCCATAAAATTATCCTTATTATGCCTCTTTTGCCATACCCGCGAAAGCGGGTATCTTCAGCTTAATGCCTTTATTGGATATTAGATTCGCGCAAGGCGGCAATCCTTTCTGCCACACTCGGATGGGTGGAAAAAATTCTACTCATAAAATCTGCCGCATCCTTGCCACGCAAGGGATTAACAATAAATAGATGTGCCGTGGCATCGCTAGCTCTGCGCATATTATGCGGGAAAACCGCAATTTTTTCTAAAGCGGAAGCTAAGCCTTCAGGGTTACGCGTAATCATTGCCCCCGAAGCATCGGCTAAAAATTCGCGCTTCCGGGAAATGGCCATTTGCATCAATTTTCCTAAAATCGGGGAAATGAAAATTAAAGCTAAGCCTAAAATGGCGATAATTGCCCCGCCACGCTCTTCCCGATTATCGCTACGCCGCACCGAAGTGCGCCAAAAAATATCAGCAATCAAAGTTAAAATGCCAACCAAAACCACCATGGCCGCCTGCAAAAAAGTATCGCGGTTCTTGATGTGTGAAAGTTCATGGGATATAACACCCTCCAGCTCACTTTTCGTTAATATTTCTATAAGGCCGGTAGTCAACGCAATCACTGCATGCTGCTCATCTCGGCCGGTAGCAAAAGCATTTGGCTGCGGATCTGTTATCAAATAAATTTTTGGAGTGGGCAGTCCGGCAGTAATACAAAGGTTTTCCACTAAACGATAAATTTCTTGATTATCCTTAAATTCTATCGGCCTGGCGCCGGCCATACTTAAAACAATCTTATCCGAATAATAATATGAGACCCAAACTTGGATAAAAGACAAAACCACAGCAAAAACCAAAATACCCGGCCGATCCAAATAATAAGAAAAATACCAGCCTACACCAATAAGTAAAAGCGCAAAGGCCGTAATCCAGCCCCAGGTTTTGCGAACATTGGAATCAACTTGAGAGTAAAGAGTTGGCATAAATCAAAATTTGGTTGCTTGCGCCAATAATTTGGCGCAAGGCATCAAGTTTCGATTAGAATTTTACTTCCGGGACCGCCTTCTCGTTTTCGGCAATATCGAAAAATTCGCGCTTCTTAAAATTGAACATACCGGCAATAATATTACTGGGCACGCTCTCCACCATGGTATTAAAGTCGCGCACATTACCGTTGTAGAAACGGCGGCTGGCCTGAATTTTATTCTCCGTATCAGAAAGCTCTAATTGCAACTGTTGAAAGTTAGTATTGGCCTTCAAGTCCGGATAAGCCTCGGCCAAAGCAAAAATTCCCTTAACCATGCCAGCTAACTGGTTTTCCGCCGCTGCATGCTCTTGCATCGAGTGCGCAGCCATGGCTTGGTTGCGGGCTTGAATAACTTTTTCCAGAGTACCAGCTTCGTGCTGAGCATATCCTTTTACCGTATTGACGATATTAGGAATCAAATCGTATCTGCGCTTTAACTGCACCTCAATATCCGACCATGCCTCGTCTACGCGATTGCGCATGGAAACCAAATTGTTATATGCAACAATTACAAGCAGAAAAACTATGGCAATAATGCCTAAAATATACCACATATTATTTTTGTTTATGTTATATTATACCCCCAAGCCCATGGGCAGTAAATAGACGAAGTTATGAATAAAAACAAGCCTTTTCAGGCTTGATTTTATTAAAGTAAATTAAAAATTTCAGCTGATTGCAAAAATCAACAGGGTAATTTCACCCTAATTTTTCGCCACACTCCCCACAAAAAGCCGTGCCCGCTACATTCTTGGCCCCGCACTTTTTGCACACAAGCAAAGCCAGTGGCTGGCCGCAATTATTGCAAAATTTTCCCGTCCCGGCTGGTTTGCCACAAGCCGGGCAAAGGGTTTGCTTGGCTTCAATGTCGCCGCTAAATACTTGAGTGCTGGCCGCCTTGGCTTGGATATCCTCTGATTTCTTTTTAGCGCGGGCGCTGGCCACCTCCACATTTTCCCGCGGCGCACAAGCCGTGCAAAGATTATCCTGCTCATTCCAATCATTTTCACAAACCCACTGCGTGCACTTGGGGCAACGATGAAAATGGGCCTTGGCTTCGGCTTGGGCTTTTTCAAAAGCCTCATCGTGTTCTTTTTGCCACTCCGGGCTCATGCCCTCAAACCTTTCCGAAATCGCGTCAATGCCTCTGTCAACGCCATAGCCGATATTATATTTGCCCGCAATCTGAGCCGCGGCCCCGATTATCCCGCCCAAACCTTTAAGAAACTTCCCTTTGCCGTAGGTTTTAGATTCTATGAATTTAGTCTTATACCCTTCATTACAAATAGCGCAGAAAAAGGTGAATTGAAATCCCGCCTCCGTGCTATTGTCCGCAAAATTATCTGTAAATGGTTGAAGCGCCATATTTTTCTTTATTATTTTGTTATTTGGTTATTATTTGTTTGCTCCGGAGCGGTATTCTGCACAGGGCTAGCCGGTTTATTTTGGGCTTGATTGGTATTTTTATTTGGCTCTTTAACAAAAATTGCACCGCAAACCATACATTTATCCTTAATAAATATCTGTTGAGCTTTGCATTGTTGGCAAAATAAAGTTTTCACTAAAGCTGTGCCGCAATTTTTGCATTCATTCTTAAAAAACGGCTGCTCAGTTTTGCAATTTGGGCATTTGACCACCAAACGCTCATTGCATTTATCGCAATAATCTCCAAAAAAAGTCTTAGCGCCGCAATTCAAACAAATGGTTTCCAATTTCAAATTGCAGGCCGGGCACACTGTCCAATCTTTTTCTATCGGGTTGTGACATTTTGGGCAGCGCAGCGGGCCTTGCGGATTAACTTTGCCGCAAAACGGGCAAGAAACAGAATTAGGCGGAATTAATTTGCCGCAAAACTTGCAAGGATGCTTATAGCCCACCGTCGGCTTATTAGCCGCCTCATTACCGGTTTGAAGATCGGCCGCTTGCTCGCTAGGCGCCTTTTTATTGGTCATTAATGCGGCCACAACGATTACGGCCACAATAGCTAACCCCGCTATCAATAATATGCTCATATCTTTGATTTATTAATTTTAATTAATTTTTGTTTATTTGGCTAATTTGGCCACGGCCGCGATAATTTTTTCCACCATTTCCTGAGCCTCTTCTTTGTAAGCATATCCTTGGCTTGCAATCGTGCTATTAGGCTTTTCTCCCATGCCCGGCTGCTTGCCTATTGCAAAACAGGGCTGGCTTCCCGGCGGTAAGGCTTCCGGCAGCCCGAGCAGGCTGCCCGATAAAAGATAATTCCCTATGCTTAGGGCTTGGCACGCTTCCTTGAATTTATTTGATTTCAAAAATACCGCATCAAACCCTTTATATTTCCCGATCTTAAATCCGATCCCAGCCTTATTTTTACTTTTCGCAAATTGTTCTTGGGATTTTTTGGAAGCTTCTTCTAATTGCTTCATCTGCGCCGGACTAATGCGCCCCTTCATCTGACTTTTAATAATGTCTAAAAATGACTGGCCGTTTGGCGCTCCGGGCGCAGGAGCATTAAATCCCATTTGGGGCATCAGGGCCTGGTTTTGGAGCATTTGCTTGGCAATTTTTTTATCCCCACATTCAATAATGGTCAAAAGAGCCGTGTAATCGTATTCTTCGGGAATTAATTTGGCGCGCTCCGAGCGCATACCCTGTATCCTCTGCGGCGTGTAGCCTTTCATCATGCCCGTGGCCGCCATAGCCGCCATGCCTTCATAAAATTTGGTCATGCGCTTTTCCGGATCAGAGTGGCCCAATTCCAGCAAGACTTGTTTCTCCGCTACTTGCTTGGATTTAGCTTTCCAATGCTTCTGGCTTTTGATAACGCTATCAACTGCCGCTTTAATTTTACCAATTTTGTTTTCCATTTTATTTTTCCGGCATGCAGCAAGTCATCGCCGCTGGCCTGTCGCATTTGCTGAAAAGACCACAATCTACTTTTCTATTA
This sequence comes from Minisyncoccota bacterium, assembly GCA_041651395.1. Lineage (GTDB taxonomy): Bacteria > Patescibacteriota > Minisyncoccia > Minisyncoccales > JAGOPM01 > JBAZJI01. The sequence continues at coordinate 177,153 of JBAZJI010000001.1, read as the reverse complement.
TACGGTCCGCAATCCGCCGGGCCGACATTTTTGTATCCCGCCGGGCAAGTACTTTCTTTTTGGCATTTCCCGCCCGCGCAGCTTGCCTCACCCGTGGCCATGCAGCATCTGGCCTGCACATCATCGCAGCATTTAGCCACCGCATAACATGTATGGCATTTATGTTTTTTCCCGCAATTAGCCGCACCAACATCTTCCATGCCCGCTGGGCAGCCTTCATAAGTGCAGACCCCCTTGGCACAGTTAGTAACCGGCTTGGGGTTTTCACAGCAAGTCGTGGGCACATATTCGCAGCATTTTTTCAGCCCCAAAAATCCGCAAGGCTTGCATTTCTGGTAAGACTCGCAGCCCGAGGGCCCTTTGTTTATCATTTTAGCGCCACATTTATCTCCCATGCTGCATTCCCCGGCGCATTGCTCAGGTGCCGGCGGAGACACTGTGCCCTCCTTGGGCACGCAACAAGTCGGCGTCACGTAATTATAACAATCAAACCAATTAAATAATCCGCATTTATATTTTGTTTCTATCTGCGCACAAGAAGTATTATCTTTTTTTTCATAGCCCTCGGGGCATTCGCTTGATTTGGCGCAAAGTCCAGAACAAGTCCCCACGGGCGGCGTGGAAGTAGTAAAAATTTTCTTGCAACATTTAACGCTCGTAAAATCTTTTGGCTGCGGGCAGCCACCCTCGCCAAAATCCATGGTGCCGGCGGGGCAAGATTCCAAGCATTGCCCGTCGCAGAGCTGCTTTTTTGATTCATCCTCAGTTAAACATCTTCCCGCAAAGCAGCCAAATTTGCATTTATGCATTACATCATTCCAGCAACCGTATAGGCAATCTTTTTCATCCTTTTTGCAAATCTTTTCCCGAACGCTATTGCCCACACACTCATCTTCATATTTGCAGGGATGGCATTTCCCCTGCTTGACTTTGTCATAAACATAAACGACTCCGAACCTATCCGGATTGTCACCATCATCGTCATAGCAGCCCTCCTTGGGCGTATCAGCTGGAACCGTATCGAAATTGCAGCCATTATCCTTTAACTCTTTCACTCTTTTTTCATATTGCTCGGCCAATGGGTAAACTCCGTTATATTCCGGATCAGTCATAATCATCTCCCAAAGCCTCAAATGGTAAGCAGTATATTCCATGGGGGTCACATCATATGGAGCCTTGAGCTTATTAAAATCTTCTTCGGATAAAATCGTTCCGCTCTTGTGGCAGGCGGAAATCCGCGCCGTAATTTCCATATCAAGAGCCACGGTCATTTTGCCGGTCGTTGCGTTGAGCACCTCCCTGATTTTTTTGGCATATTCATCATAAGATACGCCTTCAAACTGGCTTTGGTTCATAACCGCCCCCATGCCGGTAGAAGTTGATAAATACATATACTGATAGTAATTATCAAAATCCTGCTTTGTGGGCTTTTCTGCTGCGCCAAGATCCGGGGTAGCGGCTAAAGCATTAAAAGAAATAAAAAATAATCCGAGCGCTATGGCCGATAAAAATTTATTTTTCATCTTCAGGGGGTGGGTTATTTTCTTCTGGAGCTTTTTCGGGCGTCTCCTCCGGCTCCCCATTATCGTCAGCGGCTTGCCATTTTTTAGCATCGTCTTTTTCCTGCTCATTAAATTTCAAAAGCTCGGCTACATCTTTTTGCCACTGCTCATCAGAGCGGTGCATTACGCGGCCGATAAAAAGTGCCCGCAAAATTTTGAGCTCCGGATGATTGGAAATGGCAAAGCGGTATTTCCAGTATTTGGGTTCGAGCAATTTTTCCTCGCTTAAATAAATCGGCTCGCGCCTGAAATTAATGGCCCGCAAACATTTATTGATGGTAGTTATCAAATCTTTGGCAATAGCGGCCAAGCTCTCTTTTTTACTGGCAAATTCTGCCCGGCCGGCTAAACGGAAAAAATAGGTTGCTCGGCCAGAGCCCTCTTTGCTCGTGGCTTCCAAGGCAATGGCATTTTGGGCAAATAAAGGCACCAAGAACCAGGTATATTCTTCCATCAGGGTTTTCTTTATGCCCACATAAGCCTCCTGGCCGGCAGCCATTTTGCCCAAATAATCATATTCTTCTTTTATCCCCACTGTAGCCAAATATTTTTCAATTTCCTCCCAGGCCTTGGGCGCGATGGCAGACACTTGCGAGCGGGAAATTGCCCGTCCGTCTCGCATCGAATCAGAAAGCTCTCGCGCCACCAAGGGGTCTAAGCCCAAAATCATTTCTTTGAGCTGCTGCTGCGAGAGCAAAGACATGGCATTAAGCCCTGTATTGATTATTTTAACCACGTAATCAAATTTTTCTCCTAATTGCTTTAGTTCCACTTTGCCACCGCCTAAAACTAAAGAAACCGTAAAGTCCTGAGTGCTGATAGAATCAATGTCGCCATAATATACCTTAAAAAACGGCTCATGCTCTGGCGCCACCAAAAAAGAAGTCTCATAAAACTGGATAGGGCAGTTGCCCAAATCCTTGCCATCGCGCAAAACTTGGCACTCGGCGCGACCCTTGTCCGTGGGCTCCTGCATCATCATTTCCTGCGCCAAAATAGCATTGCGCGCCTTATTAAATGCCTTAGTAAAATTTTCGAATTCATATCCCAGCTGGGAAATTTCCACGCCTGAGCCGCTAGCCAAACGGAGCATGATTTTGTAATCAGCCACTGCCGAATCGCTCACGTCATGGAGATTAAGCGAAAGGGCTTTGCCATTAGCCGGGGAAAAAGAAATCTCCTGCTCTTTTAAGATAATTTTAGCCTCGCCGCTCTCTTTGGCTTGGCCATCAGGGCCAAAAATTGCATAAACTGCTTTGGCTTCGAAAAGTTTGGCGTTATTTTCTTTTTCTTCCCCGCCTTCCTTTTTTTCATCCTCAGCGCCGCTACTGGCCTCCTCTGGTTCTGCCGGATTTTGATTTTGCTCTTTTTCTTCGTCCATATTATTGGGTAACAATTTTTCCAAATTTTTGTTCGAGCTCCTTTATCCTGGCTTCTATTTTTGGCATCAGCTCTTCGTATCTAGTACTCTCGATTATGGAATTGGTATAATCTTCGGCTTTCTTGTCATTGATGCAAAAAGTTGGTACTCCAGCCTTGACAGCTTTTATTTTAACTGCCCATTCCGCCATATTATTTTGCCCTACTGCAAGTTTAGCGGCAAAAGGCGCCAGATACAGATTCTGCGCCGTAAATTCGATAAAGAATGCTTCATCCAGTTTTGTCTCCTTGCCCGTGCATTCCTTGGCCTCCAAATCAGTGTAATAAGCTTTGTCCTCGTCTTTCACTGTGGTCCCTGTTCCTTTGCCATCCGGGTTAACTCCCGGAAGGGTCCCATTGCCAGCACCGCCGCCGGGCGGTTTGGCGTCTCCCCCGATTTTGGGAAATAAATTATTCGGGCTGATGATAGTTGTCTTGTTGGAAGAAAAATACACCGCAACCGCAATAATCAAGATTATTGCGCCGGCCGCTATCCAAATGATTTTTTTATTATCCATATTTTTTATTTATTATTGCTTATTGGTCAGCGGATTTTTGGGCGGTTCTATAAGCCTCAACCATCTCTTTTGATTTGGCAAAACCATTGGCTGCATCTTCAGTGCATTCCTTATAAGTATCAGGATCATAGGCGACATAATTGCAAACTTCCGGCTTATTAAACATCCCGCCTAAAAAGAAATAGCAAAGCGGTATGGGATCGGCATTGCACATAGCCAAACCCTCTTCATAGGTCTTGGCATCTAAAAGGTTTTTTTCTTTGGCCGGCGGTTCTTCTGCCGTGGGCGGCTCGCTGGGCGGATTTTCCGCATCTTCTACGGCAGAAATAAAGGCATAAGCCTCCACGATTGATTTGCCTTCCTTCATGGCCTGCACAGATTTCTTGCAAGCCTCGATAAACTTGGCGCTCCCGCCGGTTTTAGGGCAATAAGAATCATTTTTCTCTCGTAAAGCAAACATGGTATAGCAAGGCTTTTTATCTTCTGGAGTTTTTTCGCAAACTCCGGCACCGCCCACCGCAAACTGCATCATCATATTCTGGATATCCATGGCGCCCTTTGGGCCGGTTAATTCGCCTACCTTTTTCTTTAAGGCTATTTTCGCCTGCTGATAGCCATAAAATCCCAGCACCCCAATGACTACTATCACGGCAACCACTATCAAGATTGTTTTTAATTTTTTGTCCATATTTTAGAATGTTAGATCAATTATCGCTTTTTCTTCATTATTTATCCGCATAGTCACCACTAAAGTAAGCCCGGGCTTAGAGCAGGTAAAACCGTTTTCCGAGCTATCGATTGTTTTATAACCCGCGCCATTACAGGCAGCCTTAAAAGCCGCTACATCTTTGGCGACAATCATCCTATTAACCACATAGGTAAGCATTGAGCCGCCAAAATCCTCCCTTAGTTTTACAATCGGCACTTCTTTTTTCCCCTTTACTTCAAAAAATATTTTGCCAAGCATGGGGAAGACGGCTTCGTGCACTGGCTTGCTCTTGGCCCCCTGTGGCTGAGTCTCCGGAGTCTTTTGATAAAAAATCTCAAGAGCCGTGAGCTCGGCCTTGGCTGGCGCAGCTTTTCCTTTTTCTTTTATTGCTTTAGTTTTTTTCTTGGGCATGATTTATTATTTTATTTCAAACAAAAAACCAATGTTACGGGCATTGGCTGGGTTTGAGAAAGTATTCGCAGGCAAAAATATCAAGGGGCAAAATATTTGTTGCATCAAGGACGGCGAAAAATTGTGCTGTTATCTCTAACATCTTAAATCCATTATAGAAGCATTGCGCGGGGCTTCAAATACCTTTTACACAGGCAAAAAAGAATAGGAATTAGTCATTAGAAATTGAATCTTTATTCTCCCAATTCCATAGCCACTAGCCCATTCTCTTCAATAGCCTCTTTATACCCCGGAAAGCTGTAATAGACCTCAATCATTTCTTCCTTAGAATTAACAAAGGGCATTATTTGCTTAAAAGAATAGACTTCAAGCATTTCATCAATGCTCTTAAAATGCCTAGTTTCTAAAATCTCTTTTTCCAAAATATCCTGCCCACACTTAAAAACCGCAATATCCCCTTTCTGGATTGCTAAGTATTTGGGGTTCGCCTTGCGAGTCTCAATCTTCTTCTCCCCGTTTTTTATGGCCTCAAACACGCGCCTATCTACCTCCCTGATAATAAAATTATGCTTCATTGTTTTGAAAAGATCCGTAACCATTTTACGATCCAATTTGTTATATCTAATGAGCGCCAGACAGGCCAGAATTAAGGAGTTTGGCAAATGGTCCGCGAGCACGCGGAAAACCTTGCTGTTTGAGCCTTGCTTGCCTGCAGGCAAGCAAGAGCGAGTTCGAGGTTTAACGAAGTCAAAACCCTATATATTCGTATCAAGCCGGAGTCCTAAGCGACAGTTTTTTGCTTACTTTTTGCCTGCGCAAAAAGTAAGAAGAATAGCCGCGGCCCTGGCTGCGGCAAAGGAATCAAAAAGCCCGCGCAAGCGGGCTTTTGTTAGTAATCCATTCCTCCCATCCCTCCCATTCCCGGCGGCATAGCCGGCATATCTTTCTTGGGCTCTGGCTTGTCTGCCACAATAGCCTCTGTGGTCAAAAGCGTGCCAGAAGCAGAAACAGCATTTTCCAGAGAGCTTCTCACCACTTTAAGCGGATCGATAATTCCCTCTTCCACCAAATCAACTAATTCATGGTTTGCCTTGGCAAAGTTATAGCCAAAGTTTCCACCCTTGCGCGTAATCTCCGAGATTACAACATCACCATTAAATCCCGCGTTTTCGGCGATCTGCTTAATTGGAGACTCAAGCGCCTTAACCAAAATCTTTTTGCCAAGCATTTCATCAGGATCATTGGGATTAAACTCCGTATTATCCTGCTCTAATTCGCGAGCTACTTTTAAGAGCGCCACGCCACCGCCCAAAACAATTCCCTCAGCAATGGCGGCCTTAGTGGCATTTACCGCATCCTCGGCCTTATCCTTTCTCTGTTTTTGCTCCACCTCGGTGGCAGCGCCAACTTTTAATACAGCCACACCGCCGGAAAGCTTGGCCAAACGCTCTTGCAACTTCTCACGGTCAAAATCGCTGTCAGTCTTTTTTATCTCGTTTTTAATCTGCCCAATTCTGGCTTCGATTTCTTCTTTGCTGCCCTTGCCATCCACAATGGTGGTGGTTTCTTTTTTCGCTACAACCTTGCGGGCATGGCCCAACATATCCAAATTGGCATTCTTAAAATCAAATCCCATTTCCTTAGAAATCACAGTGGCGCCAGTGACACAGGCAATATCTTGGAGTATTTCTTTTTTGCGGTCTCCATACCCCGGGGCCTTAACAGCCAGAGCATTAAAAACTCCACGGATTTTATTCAAAACCAAAGTAGGCAGAGCCTCGCCATCCACATCATCGGCAATAATTAAAAGCTCCTTTTTGCCGCTCTTAACTACTTTCTCCAATATTGGGAGCAAGGTCTCTAAAGAGGAAATTTTCTCATCAGTTACTAAAATATAGGGCTCATCTAAAACAGATTCCATTCTCTCGGCATCGCTGACCATATAAGGAGAAATATAACCGCGGTCAAATTGCAAACCTTTAACGATTTCCTTGGAAAAGCCAAATGACTTGGAATCTTCCACGCTCACCACACCATCCTCGCCAACCTCCTTGATGATTTCGGCAATCAAATTGCCCATTTCTTCATCTTCGGCCGAAATTGTCGCCACTTGGGCATACTCTTCCTGCTTGGCAATTGGCTTTGCCATTTTCTTCAAACTGCTTACAGCCAGCTTACTGGCCTTTTCAATGCCGCGCTTCAAAGCCAAAGGATTGGCGCCAGCGGAAACATTTTTCAAACCTTCAGCAACAATGGCTTGGGTAAGCAAAGTAGCGGTCGTGGTGCCATCTCCGGCAGTCTCGTTGGCTTTCTCAGCCACTTCTTTGACTATCTGGGCACCGAGATTTTCCACTTTATCCTCGAGTTCGATTTCCTTGGCGATAGAAACGCCATCATTGGTGATATTAGGGCTCCCATATCCTTTCTCCAAAACCACATTGCGCCCCTTGGGCCCCAAAGTGATTTTCACGGCATTAGCCAGCTTATCCACGCCGGCCTTGAGCTTTTTTCTGGCTTCTTCTGAATAAATGATTTGTTTGGGCATAGTATAGTTAAAGATTACTTTATTCAATAATTCCTAATATGTCTTCTTGTTTGGCAATTAAATATTGTTTGCCATTAAATTTGAGTTCGTGCGGACCGTATTTGGAGAAAAGAACAGTGTCGCCAACTTTGACATCCATTTCTAAACGCTTGCCGTCTTTTTGCTTGCCCGGGCCCACAGCAATCACTTTGCCCTGCTCGGGGCGGTCTTTATCAGCGGAATCCGGCAATAAAATCCCGGCTTCGGTTTTGCTCTTAGCCTCAATGGGCTCAATCAAAATATTATCGCTTAGTGGTTTTATATTCATATTGTTTGCGATTATTTTTAACTTTATTTTTTATTAAACACAAGAGAATAAATTAGCAGTCAGAATATCTGACTGCTAATATTTTATCCGCCAAAAAAATTGTGTCAATACCCTTTATCCCCGCAAAGTCTTTTTTAGGTCCCGCCCGGCGTCCGCTTGCTTACCTTTATACTTGCGGATCTGCTCCTGTAGCTCGTCTTTGGCATCAGTGATGGCCATCATCAAATCCTCCTTGCAGGATTCTACGCGTAACAAATCATTGTGGATAAGCAAATTGGCTTCCGCTCGGAAAATATCGCCCTTGGCATGGTGCTTGCTGGTCAAGCCCACCTCAACCCTTAGTTCTACGGGCTCTGTATTCTCCGGGATAAATTTGGCGATCGAGGAAAGCTTTTTTTCAGCTGCTTCTTGGATGGAGGGTGTAAGCTCGAAACCCGTGGCCTTGATGATAATCTTCATAATAAATTTTTAATTTAATTTTAATTCTAGTTTACTTTTTCTTTTTCGCTTTTGATTTAATATTTGGAATGTTGGCTTTAGCATTGGCATTTAGGCTATCTAGTATTCCCTTTATATCCAAGCCATACATTTCACAAATGGCCCCAAGGGTCAATTTATCCATTTCGGCCCGCGCAAAGGCACAGCCCAAACAAGGAACATTATACTTTTCCAAAATCTGAGGAGCTTGCGCATGTTTTAGCACCGCCTCAAGCGTGCTGCTTTTTGTATACTTCATAGTTAATTTTATCAAAATTTGTTTTTTGTCCAATATTGACGTTTTAGCTAATTGATTTTCATTAGTCATTGGAGATTTCCTGTCTTATCCTTCCTCCTCCCAATACGGCCTTGCCCACATAAAATGCACAATACTGCCCCGGGGTAATAAAGGCTGGAGCTTTCTTAAATTCGAGTTTCAACAGATCGGGGGAAATATATTTAAGGGTGGCGGGCACAAGCTCTTGCCGATAGCGGACTTTAGCCATAACTTTTTGCGGCCTATCAAAGAGGGAAAATAAGTTATAAGGCTCCAAAAAAATTCCCCGAGGCTGCTTATGCATTGTTTTGCAAACCACTAGCTCATTTTTCTTTTCATTAAAGCCACAAACATACCATGGCCCGCCCGAAAGGCCAATCCCCTTGCGCTGGCCAATGGTGAAAAAATGCAGCCCGTCGTGGCGGCCCAAAATATTGCCTTGAACATCTACAATATTGCCCGGCTGGCGGCCGATTTTTTCCAACAAAAATTCATCCAAAGATTTTTGAGGCAAATAACAAAAATCTTGGCTTTGCTTACGCTTTTCAAAAAATTTAATCCCGGCCTGCGCAACCAACTGATAGATATCCTTTTTGTAGTAATCGCCCAAGGGGAAAACTACGTAGGGCAACCAATTAACATCCAAAAAGCATAAGTTGTATGTTTGATCTTTGTTTTGATCTTTGGCCTTTTGTAACTGGTAATGGCCGCTTCTTAGTTTGGCGGTTTTAGCATAGTGCCCCGTAGCCACATATTTTATGCCCAAAGATTTGGCAAAAGCAAAAAGCTCCCTGAACTTAAGATTGCGGTTGCAAACCACGCAGGGATTTGGAGTATTTAATTTGGAATATTCGCTGACAAAATATGAAACCACGCAATCCTCAAAATCTTTTTTAACATCCACTTGATGATAGTCGCAGCCCAAAGAGGCGCAGACTTTGGAGGCAATTTCTAAAGATTCATTGGTGCAGCAGGCATTTTCTTTTTTTTCTTTGCATTGCCAAGAAGGCAAAAGCAAAGAAACGCCAACAGGAGACCACCCCGCACGCTTAAGCAAAAGCATCGCGGCGGTTGAATCTACCCCGCCCGACATACCCACAACAATTTTTGTTCCTTTAGAAGGTGGCTTTGGAAGCATCGTTAAATTTCTAGTTACTAATATCTAATTTCTAGTTTTTACCGAATTACCAATAATTTTTTATTAGACATTCTCTCACCCGTTCTTATCCGCTATTTCCCGCTCCTTTTCATTGCGCTGATGGATTTTTTCCAATTCTTCGGAAATCTCATGCTTGCGGGACTTTTTGTATTCGTAGATAGCCTCGGCCAAAGCATCATTAGCCAAAATGGAACAATGTATCTTAATGGCCGGCAAGCCGCCCAATTCTTCTATAATATCGTTTTTCGATATTTTAAGCGCATCGTCCAAGGTCTTGCCCTTGGCCAAATCAGTGATGACGCTGGACGTGGCAATGGCGGCCGTGCAGCCAAAAGTCTCAAACTTCACATCTTTTATTACGTCTTCTTTCTTCTTATTCTTCCCAACTTTGATATAAAGCCACATAACATCCCCGCAGACTACATTACCCACTTTCCCGACCGCGTCGGGATTTTTCATTTTGCCGAAATTGTGCGGCTTTTTGAAGTGTTCTAAAACTTTTTTGGAATACATACGATTATGGTAAATTTCAAAATCCAAATTTCAAATTAAAGACATTATTTTTCTTGCTTTTTCCTCATTTGATTTGAATTTTGTCATTTGGTTTTGGTTTTCTTAAAACGGGCTTATTTTTCTTAATTTGGCAACCGCCTTTATTAATTCTTTGAAAAGTTTATTAATATCCTTCTGCTTAGTATATCTGCCCAAGCTGATACGGATTGCCCCATGCGCCTCTCCATGCGAAAGCCCCAAAGCCATTAGGACATGGCTGGGTTCCAATTTAGGGCTAGAGCAAGCCGAAGCCGTAGAAACAGCAAAGCCGCGATTGTTAAGCTCCATCATGAGAGATTCGCCTTCAATGCCTTCAAACCGCAAATTAATATTATTAGGCAATCTGCGGCCATAAGGGCCATTAAGTTTGCAGTTGGCTATTTTGGTAGTGCATTGCTTAATAAATTTATCGCGCATCTTGGAAAGTTTGGCGCCTTCCTTTTTCTGCAGCTTAAAAGCTACTTTGGCCGCGGCGGCAAAACCGGCAATGGCTGGCAAATTGACCGTCGAAGAGCGCAAGCCATTCTCGTGGCCGCCACCATGCATTATCGGCTCAATAGGAGTGCCTTGGCGCACATAAAGGAAAGCAACGCCCTTAGGGCCATAAATTTTGTGTGAGCTGACTGTAAGTAAATCGATATTCAGCGCCTGCACATCAATATCGAGTTTGGTGTAGCTTTGGGCAGCGTCGGTATGGAATAAAACATTTTTCGAGCGGCAAAGCGCGCCAATGCGACCGATTTCCTGTACTGTCCCAATTTCATTATTGGCATGGATAATCGAGACGAGAGCCGTCTCGGGCCTAATCATTTTTTCCAATTCTCGAAAATTCAAAAATCCCTGTGGGTCAACTGGCACCACAGAAAGCTCAAAGCCCTGTTCTTTCAGCCATTTAGCCGATTCTCTCACACAATCATGCTCGATTGCAGAAATGATAAAATGGTTCTTTTTGACCTCGCCCTCAGAACCTTGAAAAAATTTCGCTACCCGCTGCATCACCCCTTTTAGGGCCAGATTATTGCTCTCAGTCGCGGAAGCCGTGAAATAAATTTCTTGGGGTTGGGCGTTAATGGTTTGGGCAAAATAAGTGCGGAAATTTTCTAATTCTTCGTGCGCCTCGGCCCCGAAATTATGCATAGAGGAAGTATTGCCATACTTTTTATTATAAAAAGGCAACATGGCTTTTTGGGCCTCTTTGCAAACCGGCGTAGTGGCGGCGTAATCCATGTATATCATTTTCTTTGGCATAGCTTTTTCTGTTATTTAATCAAATCGCTTAATTTAGCATCGTTTAAGGTTTCTAGCATCGCGTTTTGCAATTTGGCCCAAATGACTTTGGTGCGGCAACAATTCTGCTTAGAACAGGACACGCCGCCCAAGCAACTAATTAGGGCCAGCTTTTTATCGGCGGCTTCAAAAATTTCTTTAACGCTTATGCTTTTGGGATTTTTACTAAAGATATAACCGCCACTTTTGCCCTTGCGGGATTCCAACAAATTGGCTTTTTCCAATTTGGATAAAATTTTCTCCAAATACGGCAAAGGTGCACCTTGGGCCTTGGCGATTTCTTTTAAGGTTAAAACCTTGCCCTTGTTGCGGGCCAGATAAACCATGGCTTGCAAGCCGTATCTTGTTTGGGCGTTTATCTTCATTATCTAAATCGGACTATTTTGGTCTGCTTTATAATACCTTATTTTTCTACCATCTGTCAAGGTCACCAAATCCCCATTTTTACATAAAAAGAACCCCTCTTTTGAGGGGTTATGACGTTTAATGATAGAATTATTCAACAACCTGGTTTGCTGGGAGACCGACAAACTTATTCTTTTCTTTTTGCCAGGTAGTAGCAGCGATGTCGCTTTCCGGCAGGCTGATATCTTGAGGCGTTTTTACCCAACCTTTGGCATAGGCAAAGAAATTTGCTGGTAAAAATGAACCCGTCTCCTCGCACCATTGTCTGAGTGTTTCCCTGGTCTTGTTTTCGCCTCTTAGTTCAATAACAGCTTGCGCAAGACTTGCTCCCAGGTAATAAGCGATGAACGAACCGGGAGTGCCAAATGCTCGGCGGCAATCCTCTTGTGCGCCAGCTTCATCCATTGCTGATTGTTGGGCGTAGAAACTCACCAAAGACTTGGTATCACTGCCAGGGTAACGAAGGTGATATTTCATTTCCACGATGATACGAGCTGCGCGCTGAATCCTTCCCTGAAGAATGCCTAAGAAGGTAAAAAGATTCTTCTTGAGTATTCCGTACTTCCAGCCAAAGAATTCTAACGAGAATGCATGCCCTTCCAACCCAGCCAAATAAAGACGGCCGGTATTGGTGATGATGTATGGCATTTTGCATGAGTAGTGCCCTTGGACGCCATGGCCGCAAAGCTCGTGGCCAATCAATGACTCAAAGAAATAGCCATGCTGACGCTTTTTCTCCATATTGTCGCGTGTCCGAGAAACGATAAAGGTGCTGATTCTTGGGCCACCCGGTTCGCTCGATTCGCGCGGAGCGGGCATGCAAGCGCCAATCGGTATTTGGCTTTCTAGCGAGCCATCGGTGAAATTGATTTCCACTCCGCAACCCGGCAGATTCTCGGGAATCAATCCTTGGTTGCGATACTTTTCCATAATCTCGCCGGTTCGTTTGCGATAAGCAGCCAGCAGTTCGTCGTCGTCTGTTATCATGTCTGGCGGATTAACTCCAAACCAAACATCCTGCCAGCATTTTGAATTTGGCTCGATCATCTTTGCCACTTCATTGGCTGCAGACTCAAGCTCTTGCCTTCTCTGCTCTGCCCAAACCACTACATCCTCAGGCGTCTTGGTGATGCCAAGTTCAGCAAGCATATCTACATATACTTGCCTTCCCCAAGGACCTTCGCGTTTGGGCGCTGTATTCTTGACTACTTCTAAAAATTCGCGATTAGCCTTGTCGTATATTGGCCACAGCTCATCATCATACTCTTCTGGCGAGCCATCAAAAGAAAGCCAAACTTCTCTTAGGCTATCACGCGCTTCGTCTGTCAGCATTTGCTCTAGCGTGGCAATCGCGCCTTGCTTTTCGTCTTCTGTGATGCCGGCGGAATCGTTTGCAAAGAATGCCTTGGCCACATCTGCTCTATCGTAGGGTGTCGTCCTTACCTGCTGACGCATACGAGTCCTCATCAGAGCCTTAGTATCAGGCATCGTCTGATACATATTGCCAACATAGTTGGCTACCATACCCATGCCGCCAAAAAAATTATAAAGCGGTGTAGTAGGTTGATTGAGGATTGGGTGCCACATACTTTCAGCAGTTTCGCGCGCCCCGACAATAGCATAATGCCGGCAAAGCGCATCTATTCGAGTCTTTGGGGCAACACCCGGGTCGCATGCATTTCCTGGGATGAAGTTTAGAAGTGCTTTGACATAGTCTTTGTCCATTGCAGTATACCCAAAACAAATCTGGTTTGGGGTTCCAGTACCATCAAAAACATTTGCATCCGGCATCCACTTGTCAAACACACGCTTCTTGATGTTTGTGGCGGCTTCCATTTCTGGACTAACTCCGCCGACTGGAAGATTTGGAAAAACTTCCACACCATCACCACTTTTTTTCATTTCAACTACATTCGCATCACTATCGTTCACTATTTACCTCCTTATAGGTATTAAATTATAAATTTGTACCCCAGAATTTAATTATTCTGAAGTATTATATCCTAACATAATTTGACATATTAGTCAATTTATTTTAGAAGCCAAAAATCCTTTATTTATAAGCTACTTCGGCTATTGATTTTTATTTATTTTTGTGTTATAATATAGATGTAGTTGGGAACACCACTACCCTATTGAGCCAAGCTTAATAGGCTACAATTTAGGAGGATTAAAATGAGCACAATGACAGTAGTAGGAAGACCGACAGGCGCAGCGACAAAGACGTTACCGACGTTACCATTGAAGCATTTTTCACTTTCTCTGTTTGGCAAGTATAATGGCGTCAAAGTCTTTGATAACGAAAATCGCGTTGTGATCACCGATCGCACTAGAGGACAAAGCATTATTACAATGATGCAACGCTTCGATTCTTTGGCGGTAAAGCTCTCTGGCGATACGAAAGTTCTTATCATCGTCTGTAAGAACAAGGGAACAGTTGTTCTAGACTTCGAAGGAGAAGACGCCAGATTGCCACGCTGCGAAAGCGAGATCTCCGGTGTTCTCTACCAAATCCAATCCTCATTTCCTATGCCGCACTAAGTGCGACCAACAAAGCCCCGCCAAGCATCTGCTTGCGGGGCTCAACTTATTAAAAAAACGAGGCCCCATTTCTGGGGCCTTTTGTGCAAAGTCTGTCCTTATTGCAAAACAGCAGACAATGCGATTTGGAGAATCTTGGGGAGGGCTTTGGCAAGGACGGAAGCATCGGCAAGGAGTGGGTCGCTAGGCTGGACTTTCAAAAGCCCACCCTGAGCGCAAATCACTCTGACCGCTTCTCCGTTCTCCAGTTCGATAAGGTCTCCAACATGGAAGTTCCTTATCGCCCTGCCGTCTTTTTTCAAATCAACAATCAGGGTCGGGAATATGCTATTCAACATCCCGATCTGATAATCGAATGAACCAATCTTGTCGCTGACGTGCGAAACAAAGCCTTTAATCATTGTACTATCCTCCTAAATGTGGTTTTTAACCGCAAGCGCTTGCGGGCCAGAAAATCATTCTGACGCCTTTATTATAACATATAGAAATAATAATGCAAGGGGGGTATAAAAAAACCACTCCCTTAAGAAATGGTTAATATTTATATAATTAGCCAATGCTAAGTATCTGGCCCAAAAAATTCCGAAAGTATCTTATGGCGAACCTGCCGGGAACCCGCCCACCACGCGAACCATAGGGCGAACGGGCGCGGTTGAACCCGGAAAATGTGGACCCAGGGAGAATCGAACTCCCGTCTCGACAATGCGAATGTCGCGTCTTACCACTGGACCATGGGCCCCGATACGACTGTTATTATATTGGATTTTTGCAAAAAAGAAAGAGGCTTTGATTTCCAAAAATCGGAAAAAATTGGTAAAATTATATATGTTCTCCCGGAAAAAATTATTGTTTGCCCTGATTTTTTTGGCCTATCTTTTGCCTGTTGCAGGGAAAGCGCAAGAAAGCGACGCCACGCTCCAAAAATTTTCTTCAACTTTTCAGCAATTCTCTCCAGATAAATGCCACTTCACCAACAACCAAGGCATTAATATTTATGGCACCTCGCACGATGGCTACGATTTTTCCTGCGTCCCCCACTCTTATCTCCCGCTCAAAATTGCCATACCTTTAGAAATTATCGAAACCGGCCACGATTACCTTTATGGCAATTTTGTTCTGGCCAAAGATCCGGAAGGAAAATATCGTTTTCTTTTTGCCCACCTAAGCCGAATCTATGTCAAGAAAGGCCAAGTAACCGATCCCGACAAAACTCTTTTTTTGATGGGTAATTCCGGAAATTCCTCTGGCATCCATTTACATTTGGAAATCTTAAAAGACGGCTTTCCCGTCCAACTCTCGCCCGAGACATTCTCGCAATTTTCCACCATTTACCGCAAACAGGAAAGCTCTCCGGAAAAAGTTTTGTGTAAAGCATACAAAATATCTTTGGAGGAGGCCCAAGAAAAATATCTCCGTTTCGTTGATGCACAAATTTACCCGCTTAATTGGTTCAAACTTTTTGCCCTTTCCAAATACGAAAATCGCCCCATGGAAGAAATTATTTTTGACATCAAAAAGTTCGGTTGGCACCGCTTTTCTAATTTTAGCTATTATTTGCTCCAGAAAGGCCTCAAAAATTACTCCAAAAGGAATTACGAGCTCAATAGGACCCGGGCCTATTTTAATATACTAGAACGCGAACGTTTTGCGACTTTAAGGATAGGCGACCTCCTGACCCAAATCGCCGAACAAAATTTCCGCAAGAAAAACAGCGACACCTATTATCCCAAAAAAGGTGTAGCCGGAGCTAAAACAAAAAAATAAAAAGCCTCGGGTCTTGCCCGGGCTATTTGCTAACCAGTAATTTCCTTTGCTAGTTCCTTATTTTCTACCTCAAGAAAAGCATTGTTAACCCACTCCTTGCCAAAGAGAATGGCAAGAGTCAAGGCACCCAGGCACAACAACCCGGAAATAATTTTCCATTTGGTTTCCGGATTAGGCATTTTTCTCCTCGGTCTTTCTGCTATGGCCAAAATCGCCGCAGCTATCGCAGCAACTTTTGACCGCTGCGAGAGTTCGCTTATCTTCCAGCCATTTTCCCACCTTTACTTTGACAGGGCTTGCATATCTTTGGCCAAAAACCGCGGCCAAAATACCCATGACCAAACCAGCTGCAAAAAACAACCTTCTTTCTCCGTTTGCCATCATTCCTCCTTTACAAACAAATTGTAATTCTTTTCTGCAAAGTGCCGCGCAGCATTACGTATCTTAACGACGCGCACCCTAATGGCTTCTGCCGAAAGAGGCAAGGCCGATTCATGAAAAATCTTCAGAGCCTCGCTTAAAACATATTCGACGCTGTCTTTCTGCCAATCGCCCATGAACAAAACCGTGCTCTTGATACCGTAATGATACGGGAAATTCCTGGCGAAATTACAGGTCCTTTGAACTTTAAGCTTGGCCTGCAAATAACTGGCAGCCTCGATAACAAAAATGAACCCGGAAGGCTTCTTGGGTATGCCTTCGGAATCCAGCCGAATGATGAAAATATACTCAAAAACCGGAGCTTTTCTTTTTCCCATCTACCCTCCTTTTTAATGGTGCTGGCATCTCATATCATTTTTTATTCCACTTGGCAAGAAACAAAAAGCCCCTATTTCAAGGGGCTTTTTGGTAAAGAATCTTAGACTGAGGCCTGTTGGGAAACTATTGCTTTGGACACAGCAGCTTTCTTTTTTTTGAAAGAAAACATTTTATCCAAATCAAATAACATTCCCAAATAGGTGCCCACGCTGATTCCTACAGCGTAAACGATTATCGCTACCAAGCTTCTTTTTGCATCCAGGCCTGTCAGGATGTTGTAAAGAGAAACCATGCTCAACATCGTCAATAAAAACGAAGTTCCAACTGCCGGCGCGACTTTATTTTTCGCGATGCAACGGAAGTTCATGGTTACAAGGAAATCTTGCAAAATCCCGACCAAAAAATAGCCCAGCAAAGTAATATCTGTCATATTACGGTTTAGGTTAGTTTACCCGCGGGCCAAAACCCTTGCGGTCCATGTCCCATCTGCCGACTGAACAGACAGCTAACATATCCATGCCTTTGGCTGAAGGCATTTTATAAAAGAGTGGCTATTTGTTTACAATCTCCACCACCATGGAGATTTTGTAGCGTATTGCCATTATAGCATACAAAATCCTCCCTGTCAAAACAACAAAAACAAGGGCTTTTTGGCCCTTGCTTTCAAAAGTTTTACGCTTATTTTGGTCTTATTTTTTGTTGCAGCCACAACCTTTTTGAGGCAAAGGATTGCTGCTACTGGCAATTTGATTCTGGCAAGAGCCTTTGCAGCCGCCTTTGCAATCCTTGGCGCAATTACAAACGCCCTTCTTGGCGCAATCCCCCTTGCAGCCAAACGTACAATTACCATTCTTGCACTGGCCTTGGGCACAGTTACAGCCTAACTTGCCATTACCCTTAAACAAACCAAAATTAGTGGCCGCGGAAGCGGCCACGGCTCCAGCCAAAGATACCACTAATAGCCCAGCGAGCAAAATATTTTTATAGTTCATTATTTATTTATTATTTTCTTGGCGCCGCTAATAAGTAATACGCCGAAAAAATAATATTCTTCTCAGGGCTCAAACCGACAATAACCCTTTTGGGTGCAACCACACTTACCCCAAGGCACAATTTGGTCAGCTTCAAAATTAACCCCGACAATACGGCCCAAAATCTTCACTTGGGCGCCGGCCTGCATGGGATTGCCCTCATCATTATGGCGCCACTTCGCATGGCTGCCGATAACATGCCACTGCCGGCCATTAGGATCAAGCAAATCAAAATCAGCTTGGGGGTAAAGCCGCTCAATGCGACCGGCCAAAAACCCCTTTTCCGGGCGGTTCCAAACTTCTTGTTGGCGGTTAACACAGGTGCGATAAATCGGCAAAATATTTTTGGCGAGCATCTCCACTTGATGGGTAAAATTCAGCTCATTAAGCGCGTAGCCAAAAATGCCGGACAAAAACAAACTCAATAATATTACTAAAATCGGTGGGTAGCGGTAACCGCGCCCAACATGGCGGAATTGGTAGTAAGCTACAAAAGCGAAAAGTAAAAGCGAAACAATCCAAGCAAAGGGCAGCAATTGGGCGAGCGTGGGCAAATACTGCACCGAAAAAGCCAAAGCCGCCAAATCCCCGCCCGCCAACTCGTAGAATATAAACGAAGCGCTGATACTGCCCACAATGACGCAAAGGGCAAATACTGCCCAATAAACCCAACCTTTAAGCAAAAACATCCAGCGGGGCGCGGGCTTTATCTTTCCTTCTTCTATTTTTTTGAGTATATCGTCGCTTAAAACCATATCTTTTTCTTAAAATTTTATGCCGCCTTGGCGCGCTTGAGCGCGAAATTTTTCTTTGGCGCGGGAAAGCTGCGAGGCGACACTACCCATGGGCTTTTGCAAAATGTCAGAAATCTCTGCATAATCTTTCTGCTCAAAATACTTAAGCACCAATATCTCGCGGTATTCCCTTTCCATGCCAGCCAACACTTGAGCAATTTTTCTGGAGTCAAAAATTATTTGAGCCTCTTTTTGCAAATCAAGGTCTGAGATAAAAGTATCAAAATAATCAAACTCATCCTGCGAATAAACCAGCTTGGGGCGCGAAGACTTTTGGCGCAGGAAGCTCACTGTTTCATTGTGGGCAATCCGATAAACCCAAGAAGAAAATTTCAATTTGCGGTCAAACCCATTGAGATTGACGTAAACCTTAATAAAAATATTCTGCAAAATATCGTTAACATCCTCTGGGTTCAAATTACCTAATCTCCGAATATAACGCCTCAATTTTTCGCCATAGCGCAAAACAAGCTCGGCATAGGCCTGCGGTTTATGCAAAGATTCAGCCACCACTTGTTCATCTGTTTTTTGCCCTAAATCCGACACTTCCATCTTTATGTTTATTACGCTTGAGCCCAAATTTTCTTCTATTAAAACATAAAAAGACGCCTGTATCAAACAGGCGTTTTGTTAAATATCTTTTAATACTAGGAAGGGTTTGGGCACCATTTCTTCGTGAAATTCCAGAACTTTGCGAGCTTCTGCTAAACGCGCTTCCAAAACTCTAACAATCTCTTTTGCACCCAGCCTCTCTCGAGCGATACGCGTCATTTCCCCATAGAAGAAAAGCTTCTTTGGGTTTTTAATGAAGCGCTCGCGACAGGCCTGGTCTTGGCACTTGCGATAAACTTGGATATAGTAATCCAAATTATCCAGTTTGTCGGCGCAGGCAATGACAATAGCGGCTCGGCCTACATTACCATAAGTTTGCGGCGCACGGCGCAACACATGCAAATAGTGGGTTTTGTTGGGGAGCCAAAAATCCGGAGTGTCTTCGTTGGGATCCGTAAGAATTTCAACCATATCAGTTACATTCTTGCCGAAATCCTTTTCCATATTCAAGAAAGTGTAGCCCCGGGTGTCTTCGATAACATCATGCAAAAGCGCAGCTGCTACAACTTCAGCTACCGGAGGGTCTGCATCCTGCCAATATCTATGGACGATGCCTGCCACCCTGTTGGGATGCGTAATCATAGGCGTGTCGTCAAACTTGCGGTGCTGCGAGGCATGCTGCTTCTCGGCAATGATTTTTGCTTTTTCTATCAGGGAATCCATATTCCTCCTTCCATTTTTTAATTTGTAATGTCCGTTCTTACGATTTATCAGAATTGCCAGAGAGTGTCAAAAACAAACAGTGGAAAAGTTTTTGACAAAGTTCCCGGCTTGTCTTATGATTTTTTTGCTCGTCAGGTTATTAAGTCTTGAACAAACTTTTTCAAGGGAAGCTAATTTGCACGGCCCGTGGGCCCTGCATGCGCCTCCCATTATTAAATCTTGTTTTCTAAGATTTAATAATCCCTGGCGGGCACTAAAAAAATCCCAATTACTTTGGGATTTTTTAATTTTGAGGCAGTAATAAAAAAATCCTGTCTTACAGGATTATTTGATATCTTTATACCTTTGAGCTGCCTGCCAAGCATCTGTTTTGACCGGGCAAACCCAATAAGTTTTGAAAACACTTTGGCCGTTAATATCAACCCTTCCTTCGTCAGCAATGTCGCTTAGGGGAAAGCGCTCAAATCCGAATTGCATCAGCAAATCCATGGGCAGAAATTTTTCCACATTGTTTTCCGTGTATAGGAATAGATTCTTTATCTTCCAGGCTTTTGCCTGATAGAAAAGCCGGGTAATCTGCATCATGGCAATTATCTCGACAATCCCATTTCCTCGCGCTCGCGGTACCACGCCAATGCCGTTCATAAAAATGAACCCGTTGCCGTTGCAAAGCGGTTCCATGACCCTTAAAAGCTCCGGCGAAACAACATTTTCCTGACCCAAATTTATCTGACCAATGCCCTTAACTACATAGGAAAGCGCGTAGCCGATATCCTCGCCATTAGAGCTCACTAAAATATGATCATAGCCGGGCTGCTTGGCAAAGATGCGGCCCATTTCCATGAGCGCGCTATCGCCAATACCAAAATCTTCCAGCCACTCACCAGACCAAACCGCACTCCGGACATTGCCAATTCGCCTAAGGTGCTCGGGCGAATTATTATTAAACTCCAGCCGCAAATTAGCAATTTCAATAGTTTTTTCCAAAGTATCCTCCTTATGTATTTGTGAAATATTAATATTGATATATTAACATATCATTGACAAATAGTCAATATTGTTTTCTTTGTAATTTGTCTTAAAATCAAAATATCGAATATGAAAAACTGGCAAAATTTACGCAATAATCCCGCCCTTAAGGAACGCGAAATAAAACGCTCACTTTTGTTCCGCTATATCCGGGAGTTTTTTGACAAGCAAGGGTTCTACGAAATCCAATGCCCCCTGCTTTTGGCTTGCCCGGGCATGGAACCTTATTTGGAACAAATCGGTCTGGATTTATACGATGAAAAAAGGAATAAATATCGCGGCTACCTTTCCACTTCTCCAGAATATTCCATGAAAAAAATGCTCTCCGCGGGCTTTGAAAAAATCTACAATATGGCCTCAGCTTTTCGCGGAGGAGAAAGTTTTGGCGGCACGCATAATATCGAGTTCACTATTTTGGAATGGTATCGCACCAACGCCGACTACACGGCCATTATGGAAGATGTCGAAAATTTGGCAATTTATCTGGCCCAAAAGTTATATGGGAAAACTTTAATTAAATACCAAGGCCAAGAAATTGAGTTAGCCAAACCTTGGCAAAAAATGACAGTCAGAGAAGCTTGCCAAAAATATTCTGGCTTTGATTTGAGTGAGAATAAAGAATTGGAACAGATTAAAAAAATAGCCCTAAATAAAGGCTACAAAGTGGCCGACAATGCCACATGGGATGATATTTTTTATCTGATGTTCTTAAACGAGGTAGAGCCAAATTTCCCCAAGGATAAGCCGCTTATCCTTTGCGAATACCCACTCCCTCAGGCCGCGCTCTCCAAGCCCTGTAAGCATGATCCGTGGTATGCGGAGCGCTTTGAATACTATATCGGCGGAATTGAAATTGGAAATTGTTTTTCAGAATTAGTTGATGGCGACGAACAATTAAAACGTCTGCAAGAAGAGCAAAAACTGCGCGGAGTTTTGGGAAAAGAAATCCTGCCTATTGATATGGAGTTTATCAAGGCTCTAAAAATGGGCGTGCCCGATTCTTCGGGCATTGCCGTGGGCGTGGACAGATTGCAAATGCTTTTACTTGATGTCAAAGACATCAACGATTTGTTACCCTTCCCGGATAGGGATTTGTTTGATTTGAAATAAAGTATTAAGTATCAAAAAAGCAGGAGAGAATTCTCTCCTGCTTTAGGATTACTGTTTGTTACAAAAAAATGTTTTTATCTCCTCTCTGATTATCTTTCTCACTTTGCAAACCACGTCTTCACCCATCAATTTGATCAAGAGTTCTAAGCGGCATATGATCTTATCCTCGTCGTCCTTGTCGCAAGGTTCTTGATTTCTTGCACCGCCCCCCGTATCCCCCCAGTCTGTCTCAAATATCAAGATTTTCCTTATTTCAAACATTATTATTCTCCTATATTTTAACGTGCTCCCTCTCCGTTTTTGTTTGTTCCAGCCACTTTTGGTGGAGGTATTTGGACAAACTCACGGCCATGGTTATATATTAATTACATCATATTATCCTTGTTTTGTCAATGCTAACATTTTTCGCAATATATAATAAAAAGCCCTAGATCTTCTAAGGCTTTTGTATTTATTATCTAAGGTTCTTTCTCGGATTATGAGTTTTGTCTTAATCGAAGAATATCTCTCCGCCTCCTTGAATTCCATGACTACAACTTTATCATCACAAATTTATCTACATCTCCCTCGTGCATCTGGGCAGTTTCGCGGACGATACACCCTAATTTCAAAAGCTACTCAAAGGTGCCTTTTTCAATATGGTAACAAACAGATTCTTCGGACACTCTTTTTGCGACTTGCTCGGCTTTGTCTGCAAATTCTTTTCCCGCCACCCCTCCGATACCATGGCATTCTAGGGCAAAATCATTCAACTGCTTTTGAGGATAGTGCGCCTCCAAGTTGACGAATCGGCTCGTATTAAGTTGAGCCAGGGATTGCGGAAATTCATTATTGTTCGGCGCTATCCATGCCCACCTCTGGTTAAACCAATAGATTCTGATTCCTGGCAGGCAGCTGCTTGCCGTGATTTCTTTTATATCACGATGGAATTCCACAACCAACTTTGTAAGCCTCACACCCTCTTCTGTTGCTCCTCGTTGTTCCATACTGGCTAGCACCTTTTCTTTAGCGTGATTCTGGATAATACCATAAACAAATCCGCTAATAATAGCCACCGATATGCCCACAACAAATACCAAAATTGTATTCATCTTCATCGATTCCCCCTTCTTGTTTATTAAGTTTCTGTAAATTAATTATGTCATATTATCCTTGTTTTGTCAATGCTACTTCCCTTTGATAATTCTTTCAATATTTGACCAAAAGATAAAAATCCATTATATTAATAAAGCTAATAACACTACTATGACAGTCACTACTGCAGAGTTCGAAAGAGGCATGATCCTCAAAATAGACAGTAATTACTGGGAAATTTCCGAGTTTCAATTTGTTAACCCGGGCAAGGGCTCGGCTTTCACCCGCACAATCTTAAAAAACTTGACCGATGGCCGCAAATTGGAGCGCACTTACAAATCGGGTGAAGAATTCGAAGAAGTAGAATATGAAAAAATCACTGCCGAATTTTTATACGCCGACCGCAAAAGCGCCGTCTTTTTAACGGAAAAGAAAAAGGAACGCATCAGCATTCCTTTGGAGATCATGGGAGATAAAATGGGCTACCTTATCCCTAAAACCATGGTTGAGCTGATGATGGTAGAAGGCCAATATTTGGATGTATTATTACCCAAAAAAGTTGACCTCAAAGTTACCGAATCCCCGCCGAATTTAAGAGGCAATACGGCCGGCGCAGTCACTAAAACTGTTAAAGTGGAAACCGGGCTGGTCATCACTGTTCCCGCCTTTATTGAAGAAGGAGATGTTATCAGGGTCAATACAGAAAAAGGCGAGTATAGCGAAAGAATCAATAAATAAAAAAGTCCCCGCCTCTCGGCGGGGATTTTTTGTTCTTAGAATTCGTATTTTTTGAACGGCACGGCCTTATTGCCTTCCATCAACATAGCCTCGACCTGCAAATATTTGGCAATGCCCGAAGTCATAATTTTATCCGTAAGTAAATTGTCGATTTGAAAAATACCTGCCGGATTACCCATGGTAATTATTAAGCGCAAGGGGCGGCGCGGATTGCCGGTCTCCAAAATTGCCACTTCTTCGATAGCCATAGCCGAAACGCTGTGGATAGAAATACTGCCAGCCTGATAAGGCACGCGGGCGCGGCCCTTTTCCATGTCCAAAGCATCAGCCACTTTCACTATCCCTGCTTCAATAGTTAAAGGTTCAACATTGGGTTCATGGCAATAAATGCAATGCATAATCTCCCACTTCATCACCTCAAAATCCGCCTGCTCATAAATGCCATTTAATAATTCGCTGACAATCGGCTCGGCCACGATAATACCGATAGTCTCATGCTCCTTGCGGTGCACCACCTGCCCCACATCGTGCAAAATCGTGCCTAAAACCGTTATCACCTCAGCATCCTCGGGAGACATGCCATAATTTTTAACCGAACTGGGTAAAATTCCCGCTTCACCAAAAGTGCGCAACATTTTAAGTGCCATATTAGCCACAATTTTGACATGGGTCGGCCCATGATCATTAAAACCCAAGCGGTCAATAGTGGTAATATTGCTCATACGCAAAGCTGTAGCGAGCTTAACGCTTTTTTTGACCCGCTCCATCACCTCGCCGAGCTTGGTATTATTTTTAGAGGGAATATTAAACTCCATTACAAATACTATTTTAGCACATTATTTGAAATAATATTGGCAGGTTTTTCCCCAAAGGCCCAAACGTTCATTTTTGGCCTGTTTTTCCATAGAATAAAACCATTTAGCAAAAAGGAAATCAGAATATTGATAGACAAAAGCATAACCATTACGCACCATCTCGGCATTAATTATTTTCCCATTAGCCAATACGTAGCGCAAACTCCTGCCGTATTTATCTTTATCACCGGCATTGGGATCTTCTAATAAAATAACATTTCGCTCGCCAATCTCCTCTTGGAGAAAATTGGTCGCCTCTTTGCCGTAGCAATCGCCTTTGGTTTTGCCGTATTTTTCATGGGCAATTTCCGGCGCGTTAATGCCCAAAAGCCTGATAGTGCTTTCTTGCCGGCCCTTTTGGACAACTATAGTATCGCCATCTACCACATACTTCACCTTCCAACTGGAGGCCCAAGTGCCCGCGCCCAATAAAACCGCCAGGGTAACGATTATCCAGACAGCCGCTTGCTTTTTATTTTGAAAGTTAAAGGCCAGCATCTTATTGCACTATTTTGATTTGCTCGGGCTTATCCAAAATAATTTCCGGCTTGCCCTTATAGGTTTTAACCATTCCTCTAATTTCAACAATTTTACCTTCATATTCCTTCAGGTTATCAAACTTAGCCGCCGCCGATTTGAAAATAACAGCCGTAAACGGACACTGATTATAATTTTCGCAGAAATCCAAAAACACCGTTTTGCTCTTAGAAACAAAAACTTTCAGTAAAGCACCGCGCACACAAATCTCATCGCCTGCAAAATTTTGCGCATCCTCAATGGTTACACACCCATCTTGAGTGCCCTGTGAAGCTAGTGAATCGGTTAATGAGGCCTTGGGCAACCCCGCCTCATTGCCCAAATCATGCCCACCCCAGAACATACCCGCGCCCAGGGCGGCCAAGGTCAAAAGAATGGTTAAAAGAATATTGTTTTTCTGCCAAACCATAATTAATTATAGCAAACAAAAATGCAGGCTCTCACCTGCATTTTCCACTTTATTTATTGAAATCCAACTCGGTAGCTTTTTCCCACTTTGTCTCATCAAGCACCACTAGCCCATTATCATGAATGATATACATATAATCATTGATAAATACGGCGCGGCGGGCATTGATTTCGGAAACTGCTTTAACAAGTTTTAACTTATTACCCTCGTACCCGAACACATAACCACCGCTGCCTCCGGGCAAAAAGAAAACTTTATGCTTAGCATCCTGTAAAAATGCTTTGTGGTTATTTATCGCCTCTGAGTAGCTCTCCTGCATCAAATACTTATCCAACTCCTGGGGATTGGCCGGATTGGAAACATCAAATAACGATAATTTTAATTTCCAATCCTCTTGCCCTACGCCCAAAATAATATTATTAGCCAGAGGATGCAGATATCCGGAATAACCGGGTATTTTGAGCTCACCCCTGAGCTTAGGGCTGGCCGGATTGGAAAGATCTAAAACATAAAAGGGATCAGTTTGCTTAAAGGTAACGATATATCCACGTTCGGCAATAAAACGGGCGCTATAAATCCTCTCCCCCAAGCCCAGATCTTTCACCGAACCGATATTCTTAAGCGCCCCATCCAAAACATAAACATCATTGGCGCTCTGGGAATTAGAGAAATTAATACCCGACAGCCAGAGGCTTAACCCGCGATTGCCCGCGGTCGTGGCGATACGCAAATTCCCCTTATATTCATCCATACAAAATTGGTTCAAGGGCCGGCCCGCCACTTCACCTTGGGCGCGAATGGCCATATCCCCTAAAGAAATTTTGACTATTCCCGTACTCTCAAAAGTCCGAAAATTATTCTTGTAATAATCGGCAAAACGGTTGTTGAGGTCATTGGCTAATTTCAACCTTTGGTCATAATCCTCAAAAGACTCAAAATAATTTTCCCAGATATACTGGATTTCCGTATCCTTGGCGCGCTTGGAAATATCAAGGTTGCCAACTTTTTCTATCTTTGAAATTATCTCGCCGGGTATTAGGTCGCTAGCCTTTGTCTTGAAAAAGTCCGTAAAAATTTTAGCGCCATCCCCGTTGAAAGAATAGCCGATGTATAAATTCTCCTCTGACATATAAACAACACTTTCCCCGGCTGAGGCGACAAAAGAAACTTTATTAGAAACTTCCCCGCTCTGCATATTGATAGTCCAAACCGAGAAAGTCGTATCCGCCTGCATAGCTCGAGCCGGATACCAAATGTCATTGCAGGCCACAGACATTTTTTTGGCATTAACCTCCAAAGGAATTATCGGACAAGGTGAATAACGATTTATCCCTGAGCGGGTCACTAAATAAATTTTTCCATTATGGAGCCGGGCAGTCTGCAAGCCGGTGTTGCCTTTATATTTGATATTCCATTTACGTTGCGGAGATTTAAGATCTTTCACATCATAAGCAAATACGCCATCAGTGGCAAAAACCACTAAAGTATTATTTTCCAAAAGCATCTCTCCGCGCTTGTCTATCTCTCCCAAATAAGCCAATTTATCCAATGGCCAAGCTGAGACAACATTAATTTTTGGTTCATTATTGTAAAGCGGAGGCATAGGAGCGATCAAAGAAGAAACTTTAGATGTTGCCGAATTACTTCTAGTTGCTTCTTCTTTTAGCAAAGGCGTTGGCCTTGATCGCCAAGTCCAATTTGGGGAAAAAAATATAGCCGCGCCGTTTGTCTTGATGATATCTGGCTCATCGACTCCTAAAACTTGCACATTGGTCCCAGAAACCCTCCCTACCGAATCTTGGGGCGCAACTTCCGGGGAGCTGGCTTTAGCCATCATATTGGTTGCCACGGGAGCCATAACGGCATCGGTCAGCATAATTTCGCCCCGAAGGCCGCCGGAATAATTGCGAGCCGAGGAATCATTTTTCCGCAAAAATTCCCTAAACTCCTCCAGAGAAGAAAATTTCTTCATGGAAATTTTCGTTTTTAATCCAGAAGGGATGGCGATAGATGGCAAGACTAAAGGCTTGCTGGCTTCCGGCTTAATCCGCATCAGCTTAAGAATAGAATCGATAAGTGATTGTGCTGAAGCACTCTTGGCTCCAATGAGCCCAAAAATAGCCAAGGCAAAAATAACCGATAAGAATAACTTCTTGTTCATAAAAAATTGATTATATTAGTGATAACGCGCCAATGCCGGGTTTGTGACAAAATCATTTAGGCTGAAAGCTTCGGGCAATGGTATAAAATTCCTCCCGTGACTGGTCCCAATAATCTTGAGTGGTAACAAAAACCACTTCCCATACCGCACCTTGAGTAAATCCCGAAAGCATAATTAAAAGCCGCTGCTTACCGGCTTGAGCTTCGATAAAATAAATATCCCCTCCATTAGATTTTTCCTTACTCTCTTGGATAAATTTCAAGCCCTCGAAGGAGGCGGCTAATTTCCCCTTAACTACCGATTTATATGAGGAAAATTCCCAATCGCCTTTTTGGTCGTAACTGATAGTGGCATAGGTTGGCCCCAAGGTCGAATCCTTCGCGGCTTTATGCCGGGTATTAAAGGCTGTATAGCTGGCTCCGGGCATACTGCCGGCTTCTTGCCAGTAAAAAGGAAAAGTTATCGAAAAGTCCCCTTTCTGGATTGTAATATTGACGGCCGGAGAATTATCTTGCACGGGTGGTTTTTGCACTACCACATTCTGCTTTTGATTAAAGAGAAATCCCAACAGGGACAAGATGGCTAAAGCTCCCAATAAAATAAGAGGTCTTTTATCCATATGAGTTATTAATGGTTGGTTTATTATACCATTGCCGTTTTTTCGGCCTATATTGACTTTTTGGCAAATAAATGATATAATACATTAGGTCAAGAAAAATTCATCTTACCGAATTTTTAACCCGAAAGGGGGCAACAATGATCGATGTGATTATGTTTTCTTGTCTGCTATTGGTCTTATTTTTGTTTGTGTTCGTCGCATTATTCGGACTAGCTAGTTTTTGTCAGTATTGCGGCAAACTTGTAAACCAAGGAGGAAAATGTGTTAGACATATCCATGACAGTGCTATGCCTGATATGTATAGCGGGCGGAACAATCATTTTCATCCTAGCCTCGGGAAAAATCAGCGACCGGGAACAGGAAGAAATGGAACTGCAGGAGAAACGGAAAAAACTCAATCATCAAGCGCAAATCTCGGGACAAATTCCGAATTTGTCGCTCCCCCTCCTGTCCTACTTCGATGAAAAAAAATATCGCCAACGGCAAAATTGGGGTATTGGCCTTATCGCCACCGGAGTGTTCATCCTAACAATATTCAAAATGTTTTTTTGAATCAAAAGAGCCACGCAATATGCGTGGCTCAAATCATTTTACTTACTTGGCCCCCAAAATTACTAAGACATCAGCCTCGCTGGGCGCTTCGCCGCTTGGCATTTCTTTTACCGGATCTTTGGTAAAAATTTCTTGAAGTTTGGCAATATCTTTTCCTTTGAGGTCAATAATCATGCCTTCTGGATATTTCTGGGAGGCGTTTTTAGTTCCCAGCACCTCAAACCCGCCCAAAGCTTTAATTTTCTCGCCCCAAGCTGCCGCTGAACCCCTGGGCGCTCCCCCGTTGCGTATTTCCACTTTAACCGGCTCAGCTACTTGAGTGGTTGAACTGGGCGTTGCCTGGGTGGTAGTGGCTGCCGGTGCCTGGCTTGGCGGAGCCTCTAAATAAATAGGGCCGACATTAATTAAAATATCCTCTTTCTCATTATAAATAATCGCCTTATTGCTATAAATAATTAGCCTATCGCCATTGCGCGCATCCTTAAAAAAAGGCTGCTGGCTCTGGAGTATTTGTACATCTTGAATAGTAGAAATAGTTGGCCGTTCATCGCTGGGCAACTTGATGTGTTTGGCAATTCTTGAAAGCATTAAAGAAACTTCCTGTTCGTTTAACTGCCCTTGATTTTTGATTTCCCCCTTGAAGCTCGCCAAAAATTGGATAAGAGCAGCCAAAACAACAACAATGAATAAAATAGTAGCAAACAGGGCCACGTGCCTCATGATATCCGGAGTTACGGATTTTTTCTCCACGGGTTTAGCTAGAGGCTTGAGGTCAACTTTTTTGGCGGCCTTCTGCCCAGCAACAATAATATTATCGGTTTTAGAAATTGTTTTAACTCTGGCCGCTGAGGCAAGCTTAACTACCGGCTTTTCGACCGGAGCCTGAATTTCCGGTTCAGCCAAAATCGGCTTAATAACTTCCTGCGGATCAGAAACGGCTTGCGGTTGGACTGTCGGCTCAAGCGGCTTAGTGGCTTCTGGTCCTAATACGGCTTCCGGGGCCACGGGCTGGTCAATTTTGTTAATTTTCCTCGCCATATTTTTATATTATTAAATCATTTTACAATAATTGCCCTAACAGCGCAAACTAGCTTTTCACAGAAAAAAACCGCCGGCAATGCCGGCGGAAATTTTATTGCGAAAAATTATTTTTTCTTACTGGGCGTAGTTGTGGGTTGAACCGGCGCTTCCGGAGCCGGTTGGGCGGCTTGATCCTGCTGCATTAATATCGGGCCAGCATTAACAATAACATTTTTGGTTGGGTTATAGATAACCGCCTTGCGAGCCTGAAAAAATATCAAAAGCTTGTCGCCCTTCTGGGTGCCGGCATAGAAAGGCTGCTCTTTCTGCAAAGCGGAGGGATCTTCGATCGTAGCAACTAAAGGATCTTCTTGCGGCAAAACCATCAGCTTGCCCGCCGCAGCCAGTAACGATTGCACTTCCTGCTTAGCCTGTTCCTGTGAAGCTGCGGGATTATTATTACCATTTAAGGCTACCGGCTTTTGGGCTTTTACCATCCAAAAATACCAAGCCAAAGCCAAAATAACCACGACAATAATAAATATTGCCAAACCGATAAAATTACTTTTTTTAGCGGGTTTTTCTGAAGATTGGAGATTCTCTAACATAATAATATAATTAATTTCTAAATTACTTTAATCTTGTGCCGACAGAAAATCAACCTTGTCTTTTCCACAACTAAGTTTTATAATCTCTTTACATGAAAAGGTTTTTTTCGGTTATCGTTTTTTGTTTGGCGGTTTTGCTTAATGCTTCTTCGGCTTTGGCAGCTTCACCTGCCCAAAACCATTTGGCTCCCGCAAATTGCCCAACAAGCACGCCACCTAATTTACTGACTATAGAAGAAAAATTAATTTTGGAACAATTTTCCGAATCTTTTTTGCAATTCAGCCCGGATAAATGCCACTTCACAAATAATCAAGGTATCAGCGCTGATGGCACTATACACGATGGCTACGATTTTAATTGTTACCCGCCCGGCCGGCCATTTGATATTTGGATTTTGATTCCCTTAAAAATCCGCGAAGTGTCTTTTGACCCGGTCTACGGCAATTATATCATCGCCACCGACTTACAAGAAAAACTGACATTCGTTTTCGGCCACGCCGATAAAATTTATGTTAGAGCCGGGGAAATTACCGACGCCCATAAGCCTTTGATGAAAGTTGGCTCTACCGGAAACTCCCAAGGCGTTCACCTCCATTTAGAGATACTTAAAAACGGTTTTCCCCTGCAATTAGGTGATTGCGTATTCGAATACTACAAAACCATTTACCGCAAAGAGGAGAGCAATCCGATTGAAGTTATTGCTAAAACGATGAGGGTTACAACCGAGCAGGCACAAAAATATATTTCTCTGATTTCCGCAAAAAAATATCCACTCAACATTTATAAATTATTCGCCCTTTCCCTTTATGAAAAATTGCCCTTTCCCTTTGTTGCTTGGCTGGCACAACAGAATAGCCGTAATTTTTATAATTTCCGAGCCTATTTTACGAAGCAGAATAACCTGCCTAACTCCTATTTAAAGCAAAAAGCTGAGCTTAACGCCAAAGCTGTTATGGCTGAATTTTTCAAAAAACAATTCGCCCTCGACCCTACCCGGGAAAAAAGTATTGAAATGGCAGAAAAGCGATTTAAGGCCAATTATTTTAATAGAGGTTTTGCCGCGAGTATAAAAGAAAGTAATTAAAAACAACCCGCATACACGGGTTGTTTTTAATTACTTTAGCTATTGCTCTTGCGCCATTTTGGAAGCTTTTTCAACCGCTTTTTCGGGATTAATGATTTTTAGGCCGTTACTAGGGGAAATTTCCTTAAAATCTCCCCGACCCCTTCTGCCTTTACCAAAGCAAAGGATTCTTGTTCGAATCAAAAGTCTAGCGTCAGAAATAAGCAAAAAGCGCCACGTTGTGGCGCCTTTTGCTTATGTTGCGGGACTTGGATTCGAACCAAGATTAACGGATTCAGAGTCCGTCGTCCTACCATTAGACGATCCCGCAATTTTAATACAAAAGCGCAGTTTCCTGCGCTAGTACTATGGCATAAAATGCTTAAACCTTCAAGTATTGCCTAACCGCGGTGTAATTGAAAATTCCGCCCATCAAAACAGCAATAATTAAATCGAAAAACAAAATCTTGAAAAAATTAGCCTGATAAAAAGCAAAAAGATCAAAGCTCCCCCCAACCAAAACCATAACTTTAGGTGCTAAAAAATACGAAACAATGGCAAAAAAACCCACCGAAAGAAGCGCCGAAGCCAAACCGCAAATAACCCCCTGCACCACATAAGGTCCTTTAACAAACCAATTAGAAGCGCCCATCATTTTCATAATCCCTATTTCCTCCTTGAGATTGTGCACCGCCAAATGAACCGTGCTAGAAACTATGACAAAAACTATAATAGCTAAAAATATCGCCAAGCCTGCGCCAACATTTTTTATATCCGAAGCAATGGCAAAAATCTTTTTAATCATCTGCTCGGTCCGCGGATAGCTTACCTCCTCTACCAAACTCTTAAGCTCGTCAGCCTTCAAAAACGAATCAATCTCTTCATAGGCTTTCAGGCTTTCTGCTTTAATCCGAAAAGAGGCCGGAAAAGGATTTTCCCCCACAATTTCAATCGTCTTGGAGACGGCCTTATCGTCGGAGTATTTCTCATTAAATTGCTTATAAGCCTCCTCTCGGGAGATATAATCGACACTCTGCACTCCGGGCATTTCTTTAACCTTATCCTTCAGAGCCAAAATATTTTCACTGGGGGCGGCCTGATTAAAATAAGCCGTAATCCCGATTTGTTTTTGCAAATTGGAAAAAACTTCCCGACTCATCGCATCAACATAAAAAAATGTTGTTAAAAGCGCAACAGTAATTGCCATGACAAAAGTAGTGGCAAGGCTTAAACCCAATTGGCGAGTAAAGTTTTTTACTCCAGCGGAAATAATTCTTTTTAAGGATAACATCATAAAAAAAATCTTATAAAATAAATTTTCCTTTGGCTTGATCGCGTATTATCTGCCCGTCATCCAAAGTAATGACCCTCTTCTTTAACAAATTAACCACCTTTTCGTTGTGGGTTGCAAGTAAAATGGTCGTCCCCATAGAGTTCAATTTCTGCAAAGTTTCCACTACGTCGCGTGTATTGTAGGCATCAAGGCTCCCTGTTGGTTCATCGGCCAAAATTACATCCGGCCGATGGATTAAGGCGCGGGCAATGGCCGCTTTTTGTTTTTCACCCCCCGAAAGCTCGTTGGGAAAGTTGCCGCTTTTATTCCTTAGTCCCACCATGTCCAAAATCTGCGGGACGTCGCGCAAAATATCCTCATCGGTGGCCCCGATCATTTCCATGGCGAAAGCAATATTTTCAAAAATGCTTTTCGAAGAAATCAGGCGAATATCTTGGAATATCGCCCCAAATTTCTGACGATAGGAATGGATTTCACTCTTTTTTATTTGGGCAATATCCTCCCCGTCAAAAAATATTTTTCCAGAAGTTGGTTCCTCTTCGCGATTTACCAATTTAAGCAAAGTGGACTTTCCCGAACCGGTTTTACCTACAACAAGCAAAAATTCTCCGTTGGCTATTTCTAAATTGATATCATGCAGCCCGACGGATTTATTATGATAAATTTTATTAACCTGTTCGAATTTGATTAAGCTCATATGCTTGTATCTTTGAGCTCTGCCTCTATGAATCCATCCAAATCTCCGTCTAGTACTCCCTCGGCTTGGCTCGTTTCATAATCGGTACGTAAATCCTTAACTAACTTATAGGGGTGCAATACATAGCTCCTAATCTGGCTACCAAAATCCACACTCCGCCTCTCGCCCTTCATCTTGGAAATTTCTTCCTGCCTCTCCTGCTCTTTTAATTGAAACAGTTTGCTCTTGAGTATTTTAATCGCTTTTTCACGGTTGAGCAACTGTGAACGTTCACTTGAACAAGTTACAGCAATATTGCTTGGTATATGCACTATCCTAACAGCCGTTTCGCGCTTATTCACATTTTGCCCGCCCGCTCCACCAGATTTGCTAGTTTCCATCCGGATTTCGGCCGGATTCAGCTCAAAAGACTTCGCATCGATATCAGAAATGAGCGGCATCACTTCAACACCAGCAAAAGAAGTGTGTCTCAAGCTTTGGGCTGAAAATGGACTAATACGCACTAAACGATGTACGCCACTCTCTTTATGCAAATAGCCGTAAGCATATTTTCCGGATATTTCCATGGAAATACTCTTGAGCCCCGCTTTTCCGGTTTCGGGGCTAACCTCTCCCCGGCTTTCATCTAAGATAGAAATGCTAAAACCTTTTTTGTCGGCCCATCTTTGATACATCCGAGAAAGCATAGAAGCCCAATCCTCGGCTTCGTTGCCGCCTGCCCCGGAATTAATACTTAAGATTGCATCCCCCTTATCGTATTTGCCGGACAAAAATACTTTCATTTCTTGCTTTTCAATCTTCTTCTTAAGCTCTGAGATATGTTTATCCAATTCCTCCTGCAAACTAGAATCCGTTTGAGCCATCTCAAAAAGCTCCCCAATTTCTTTGGATTCTTTTTGCAGATCTTTTATGGTTTCGAGCTCGTCTTTGGTGTCGGAGAGCTCCTTTTGCAACTTGGCCGCCTCTTGAGGATCATTCCAAAAATCAGGAGAGGCCTGCAGATTTTCTAATTCTTGGATGCGTTTTGCTTTAGCCTCCAAGTCAAAGACAATCCATAAGATGGACGATGCGTTTTTCTAATTCTTGGATATCGTAGATATTATATTCCATCTTAATGGTGTTATTTTACCTGAGCCGATGAGAGGACTTGCCCTTCGGTCACTCACTGCTGTTCGTGCCTCAGGGCCCGGCTCGGCGCCGGTCGCGCCTGCGCCCTTTGCGCTAACGCGCAAAGCCCCCAACCTCCTCTTTACAAAAGAGTCTAAAGGCCAATCGCCCCCCAGGAGCCGATCAGAGGATTTGAACCTCCAACCTGCGGTTTACGATACCGCTGCTCTACCGTTGAGCTAGATCGGCTCTTGAGGGGCGATAACTGCTCCTTGTTGAAAAATCTTAACATAAATCGGCATATTTTTCAACAGAAAAATCCGCCCATCCAGGCGGACTTTTCTATTTTATTTTTTACTTGGCAAGCTCAAAAATAGCCCAAAGATTCACGATTGGAATAAGCATAAGGAGGGCAAACCATTGGTCCTTCCCGGCCTTTTTGGCAATTAACATCCAAATATAAACCGAGGTCAAGAGCGAGATAATCGTGCCAACGACCGGTACCAACCCCCCGAATAAAATGATCAAAAGCCACCACCACTGAAGGCCGGCGATCTGTAATAAAAGCCAAATATTGAGAATCGGAATCCAAGCCATCCACGGATTAGGAATATTAAACTTTTTGGCGAGCTTCATAATCCCAATGGCAGCGACAATATAATAAGCTATGGCGGCGATGAACACAAAAACTCCGTAGGCCATAAATAATCCCGCCCACGATCCTAATTGATTGAACTCGTCATAATTCTGCGCCATTGCTGGCATGGCGGCAATTAAGCCGGCTAAAACTAATAATGTTTTTTTCATTATTTTTATTTATTTTTTATTTTAATCTTATAATGATGAAATAGGCCGCAAATATGACTATCAACAGAAAAACAAAAACCATAGCGGCCAAGATAATATTATCCCAGAAACCTTTGGCCAATTCTTTTGACTCCTCAAAGTCTTGCCCCGGCGCTACATCCTCACTCTTGGCCAAAGTATCACTAACCTGATGCGCCGAAACTAAATCTTTAGGCTCCTCTCGCAAAACTTTTATCCTACCATCTTGAGCAGGCGGCGTTATTTGAATTTGGGTTGGCTGGGGCTGATCTTTGGTTATTATAATTGCTTCCTTGTTCTCGTTCCCTTCGTGAAATAAATCATGGCGGATAGGGCTAATGGAAGTTTGGAGAGCTTCTTGAGCCACAGCCTCATTAATTCCCATCTGTAATAAATGAGCCTTGATTTCCTCTGGCTTTTGGCCTTGCGACAGTTGTTTCTGCACAAATTCTAAAATGTGCGGGCTGACCATGTTTATTTGAGATTTTTCAAATAAGTCTTGGCTCTTGTTCTAAAAACGTCGTCACTTAAAAAACACCTATACCCTTTCGAATATTGGGCACAAATTCGGAATTCCCCAGCATTGGTCTTGCCATATGCAAAATTATACATTGAAACGGAATATTCCTTAAGCATTTTATAATTCCCCAGTGAAACAATGTCGCCAATATTTTCCGGATACTTGGAATTTTTGGAATTATATAACTGGAAGAAAAACGATAAATTAACCAGTTCGTTACTCTGTTCCAAATCCGCCTTCTCGTCGGCCGAATAAGCCGATTTATTTTTGAAATAAGCAATGACAGCTTCCAATTCTTTTACAATCGATTCATCACTAACTGATTGCGGGCTGGAAAGATTCTGAGGCGCTTGTGGCTTTGGTGTTTCAGCTTGCGGCTGGGTTGTAGTTACGACAGGTTGTTCTGGCTTAACAAGAGGCTCGCGCTTTTTAGCATCATTTATCGCCTTATAGCCGAAGAATCCGGCCAAGCCGACTATTACCAAAATTACCAATCCTATTATTATTGGACCAAAATTAAATTGCGGCGCCGCCCCTCTAGCTTGCCCCGCGCCACGAGGCTGCAAGGCCGGTTGAGGCTGCGCCTGGGGCGAAGTGGTTACCGGTTCGCGATACGAAGTTTGAGGCTTGCTCTCCAGAACCGGCTTTTGAACTGTCACTTGCACCTGAGGTTTAGGCTGCTGAGCTTGGGGTTGCGGCTGAGGTTGAGGCTGTATTGACGACTGAGCACCTCCCACTGGCTTAGCTTGGATACTGGGCGCTTGCGGCCTTTGAGACTGCAAAACAGGTTGAGCCGGAGCAGGCTTTGGGCCGGCCTGAGACTGGGGTTGAGCCGCTTGGGTTTGTGGTTGTGCCTGCGATACTTGAGGCTTAGCTTCGCTAACAGTGGCTGGCTTGGCCGCCTGTTGCTGGGTTCGAAATTCATCAAGAGGCTTTACTTCAATCTTGGGCTTTTCAACTTTTGGCTGATTGGCCTGATTTATAACATTAAAAGCTTCCCCGATATCACCCTCGGCCCACTTGTATTGCAAAAGTATTTTTCTGACATCCTCCTGGCTAACACCTTTGGCAATTTGTTTCTTAATATAATCAAGAAGTTCCTTTGTAACCATATACAAAGTTATTTACTTTATTATAG
Source organism: Minisyncoccota bacterium (assembly GCA_041651395.1). GTDB lineage: Bacteria > Patescibacteriota > Minisyncoccia > Minisyncoccales > JAGOPM01 > JBAZJI01. Next base: position 140,005 of record JBAZJI010000001.1, on the reverse strand, counting down.
ACTCATTTCCCTTTTGCCCAAAAGTTTTTTTCCACATGCGAAAAATCCGCCTTGAGCGGATTTGCTGTTAGTTAAAATAATAATAACAAATAAGAGAAAAATCGAAGGAATTCTGAGCGGGTAACGGGAATCGCCTTCGAGTCGCTCGCCGTTGCTCGCGCTCTTAGGCCCGACTCGCGCCCAGTCGGCACTCCGTCTTCGATTCTATTCCGTTCCCGTATTATATTCCCTGCGGGAAGGCTCAGATGAGCGGGTAACGGGAATCGAACCCGTGTCCTAACCTTGGGAAGGTCATGTAATACCATTATACGATACCCGCCAAATTTTATTCCGACTAAGTATGGCAAATATTTGACAAAAGCGCAACTAATGTTTGCGCCTCAAGGGATAATAAACCGAAAACAAACTTCTTAAGGGCAATGGCCCCTAAAAAAGCTGCTTTCGCGTTTGGGTTCCTTCGAGCCCAAGCAAAAAAGTAAATCCCTACGAGCAATATATCAACACAAAAATATTTGTCAAAATATTTTTCAACAGGCTAGTGTTTGAATATCTTGATAAAGTCTTCCCAAAGCGAAGCAACCAGATCAAATTTATTTTCGGCAACATTGTGTCCGGTTGAAGAACTGTTTTTTTCAGGTTTTTCTAAACCGGAGACATAAACAATCTTCTCCCCCGGCTTTTTATACATAGCCTTTTCTCTAATTAGCTCCTCTTCATAATCCCTGGAAGCTAAGCGCCCCTGTTCTTCCTTTAGGAGCCGATGCTTGGATTTTTCTCGCTCCAATTCCTGCCTTATTTGCTCATCTCGCTTTGATAAAATACTATTTTTACCAATCAGGGAAATATTCTGCCAAGCAAAAAAGACGATAGCAATCAAAAAAACTACCAAGGGAATGACGCCGGCCTGCCCCCCTTCTTTACGTTTAACAAATTTTACTGCTTGCCTAGAAGCCATTTCTGGTTTATTATACATCTTGTAATAATTTATTCCAATATGGACAAAAGATATCACAAAAAAATTTGGGCAGTTCTAGCAGCTTTATTCATCCTTGTGATGATTCTAGGTTTAATCAGCCCCTTATTCAAATAAATATTCGCATAGTCAAACAGCTAAAAAGCCCGCATTAAGCGGGCTTTTTTAGAAATCTTGCTTAAAAACTTCCAGATAAGCTTGAGGGGGAACCTTTACCGTACTGGTTTTCTGCATTAGTTTCTTGCCTTTTTTCTGCTTATCGAGCAGTTTGTTTTTACGCGTCACATCCCCTCCATAAAGATAACCGGTTACATCTTTGCGAAAAGCCGGAATGGTTTCGCGGGCCAAAACTTTCCCGCCGACACAGGCTTGAATAGGGATAGCAATCTGCTGCCGGGGTAAAATCTCTTTAAGCTTTTCGGCAATTTTACGTGCCTCGTAATAAATCTTGGATTCGGGAAAAATCCGAGCAAAGCCTTCCTCGGGCGTACCATTAAGTAAAATTTCCAATTTGCGCAAATTAGCGTCGCGGTATTCTAAAATCTTATAGTCCATAGAGGCATAACCCTGCGTCACCGATTTGAGCTTATCAAAAAATCCTGTCATTATCTCGCGCAAAGGCACTTCAAAAATCAAAATGACTTTATGCATGCCAATATACTCTGTGCCGATATAAGTCTTTTCCACATCGTCCATCATGGTCATAATCGCACCCAAATATTGGCTAGGCGCCACGATTTCCAACCAAGCATATTGCTCTAAAGTTTTCTCCACCAAGCTCTGGTCGGGCCAGTCAGCCGGCGAAGAAATTATATACTCCTTACCGCCTTTTTCGATAATTTTATATTCCAAAGAAGGATACGAAACTATAATGTCTAAATTAAAATCGCGCCTGAGCCTCTCGGTTGTAATTTCTACATGGAGCATTCCCAAAAAACCGCAGCGAAATCCCCGGCCCAAAATCGGTTTGGATTCCGGCTCGTAAACTAAAGCGGCATCATTAAGCCTCAATTTGGAAAGCGCATCCTTGAGGAAATCATAATCGTCATTGTTGTGCGGATAAAGCGAGGCAAAAACAACCGGGCGGACTTCTTTATATCCGGGCAAGGGCAAAACAGCCCCAATAACGCCATTAGCAGCCCGGGTAATATCATCTCCTTTGGCAATCGTCTCCCCGATATGGACTTTGCCCGGATCTTTAATGCCTGTGGCAACATAACCGATAAAACCGGATCGCAAATTCTCCTGTGGGGTAAATTCGGGCTTAAAAAATCCGACCTCCTTTGACTCACTGTCGATTTTTTCTTGCAGTAATCTGATTTTTTCGTATTTGCCGATTTTGCCGTCAAATACTCTGGTGTATGCCACTACCCCCTTATAGGGATCGTAAAGTGAATCAAAAATCAACGCGCGGAAAGCATTAGCCTCTAATAATTTAGGTGCCGGAACTTTCTCGATAACTTTTTTTATTACCGCCTCAATATTAATATTATTCTTGGCTGAAACTTTGAGAACCTCGTCGCTATGGCAGCCCAGCAATTCGGAAACTTCAATAATCGTTTCCTCTACCTGGGCGTTGGGGGCATCAATCTTATTAACAACCGGCACGATTACCAAACCCTGCTTGCGAGCCATTTCCAAATTAGAAAGTGTTTGTGCTTGCACGCCCGAAACCGCATCTACTAATAAAATCGCCCCCTCGACCGCAGCCAAAGAGCGGGAAACTTCGTATGAAAAATCTACATGTCCGGGGGTATCAATAAGGTTCAAAATGTATTCCTTTTTCGTTTCGCTGTCAGTATAAAGCATGCTAACTGGGTGCATCCTGATAGTAATGCCCCGCTCGCGCTCCAAGGACATGGCATCCAAATATTGCGGCTGCAAATCGCTTTTTTGGACTGTTTTGGTCAATTCCAAAAACCTATCGGCTAAAGTCGATTTGCCATGATCAATATGGGCAATGATTACAAAATTCCTTATCTCCATTATAATTTTCCCAAAAAGGCCTTTAGGCTCTTTTCCATTTCTTCGACCTTAAAAACATAGCAAAAAAACAAATACATGCCAACACCCAAAGAGCCAGCAACAAGGGTTTTAATAAATAAAAAAATAACAGGATTGCGCGCGGCAAAGGGAAAAATCGAAGCTTCGGGATAGAAGAGAAGCGCGGCATAGCAAACGCCCCCGGCAAGTAAAGAACATAAACACATCTTCGTCGCGGATTTGGCGGTTTTAAGAAGGCCAAAATCACCGTATTTTTTCATAAAAAATATCGAAAGCAAAATAACTTGAATACCTGAAGACAATAAAAGAGCCAAAGGAACGCCTACGACGGAAAAATCTTTAACTACTTCCAAATCCAAAGCGCCAGCCACCATTTGGGCGAAAAACGGATTGCCTTTGATTAAAACCGGGAATATCCACGAAAAAGCAATATCGATACCAATAGAAATAATAGAAATAACCGTGGGCATTAAGGTATTTTTGGCGGCAAAAAACCCCCGGATGAGCAGCGGGATAACCGAAGTAAAAAAAGTCGTCAAAGCATACACGCCCAGACAGGCTGCCGTGAGCATTACCGCCTCCTTACCGAAATTTCCCGCCCGGCCGAAATTTCCCAGTGATTCATAGAGCAACCGGACTATTTGGGCCCGCAAAAGAAATAAAAGTGTTGCCAGTGGTATGGAAAAGAAAAGGATTTGCCGCAAGGTATTATCGAAACTTTCAAAAAATTTCTCTTTTTCCCCTGCTTCCCATTGGCGGGATAGGGTCGGAAAGGCCGAAATCGCAAAAGGCAAAGCAAAAAGCCCAACCGGAATATAATGGAGGTTATAAGCGTAAGCCAAAACCGAAATGGCCGACACGCTAACAACCACTGAAACTATCCCGGTAGTCAATAAATCATCAAGCTGCTGACTGGAAGCGGCGATAATGCGCGGCAGACCGATGCGGTAAATTTTACGTAAGGCCGGAAAATTGAAATCTAATACCGGTTGGAATTTATACCCATTATGCACCGCTGTGGGAATCTGAATGGCAAAATGCAAAAAAGCTCCCACTATTACTCCATAGCCAACCCCCATAATCCCAAACCTCGGAGCTAAAAAAATAATTCCACCAATAATACTTAAGTTATAAAGAATAGGCGCCAAACTATAACTGACAAAATGATCGAAATGCATCAAGGCTGAAGAAAATAAAGACGATAAACCCATAAAAATCGGGCTCAAAAGCAGTAGACGCGTTAAAGGCACAGCTAAGGCCAGCTGCGCCTCAGAAAGGCCCGGGACAAAAGTCCGCATTAATTGCGAGGCAAAAATGAAGCATACTAAAGAGAAAAGCGAAAGCATCACAAAAATAGCATTGATGACATAATTAGCCATTTCCCAAGCCTTTTCTTTGCCCTCTTTGTGCCAATATTGCGCAAACACGGGTAAAAAAATTACCGATAGCCCGCCCGCCACTAAAAAATTAAAAACAAAATCAGGAATTTTGAAAGCGGCAAAATAAATACCCGCCTGATCAGTGGTAGAAAAGGCCCGCGCAAAAAGGCCGTCACGTAACAGCCCTAAAATTCTACTGATTAATTGAGATACTGCTATTATTATAGCTCCCTGCGCAACTGTTTTAGTTTTGGAATTTAATAAAGCTTTAATCATTTTGCCCTCTAGTTTGGATTTGAGTTGCCGGCCGCCGCCGGCAAATATTTTCTATTTAGGCTTTTAAGAAAAGCCTAAGCAAGTAATAAGCCGAATTCTGTATTAAACAATCATTTGTCTGCCTGATCAGTTACCTGACAGGTCAAGCGAGCTACTTTTTTTCATCCGCCCAAAGGCGAATGAATTTGCTCTTGCATCCAGTAAGGATTTGGCCGTTTCACCCTTGCATTACTACAAGGCTTCCCCTTGCGGGGCGATCGCGTCTTTCGTTGCGACCCGTCACTGTTCGCACCTCAACCCTCGCGGGCGACGGCTGTTAGCCGCTACTTTTTTAACCAACCTTTCGGCCGGTGAAAGTTCGGACTTTCCTCCCCCAATCTTGCGATAGAGAGCGATTGTTTGCTTGCTTAGGCAGTTTTAATATAACACAAAATTAACAAAAAGTCAAAATCAAATATCTTTATCTAAGGCGGCATTTACTAATTCGTCAGCTCGCTTATTTTTTTCTCTGGGGATGTGTTTGTAGCTAACCTGCAAGAATTTTTGCTTAAGGTTATAAACCTTAATAAACTCTTTCTGCAAATTTGCATCTTTCACTTTATATTCCCCTTTCAGCTGCTTGACGATTAATTCCGAATCGGCCTCAATTAAAACTTCGGCCCGTTTAGCCTTACTGCCCAAAAGTTTTGCTAAAGTCTCCAAGGCGGAAACAACCGCACTGTATTCGGCGATATTATTCGTTGCCTCCCCGATTGTTTTGCCATATTCTTTGGCCACTTTCCCCTTGCCGTCTTTTATTACCACTCCGATGGCCGCTGGCCCGGGATTTCCTCTCGCCCCGCCGTCTGTGTTAATGGTTATCATAATTATGCTCTTTGAAAAATTCGATCAATTTCTTTTTTACCTTGGCTGCATTCTGGTTTTTGAACTTGAAACCGCAGGCCGGCGGATGCCCCCCGTAGGTCCCCAATAATTCTTTGCAGGAACTTAGCGCCTCTACTCCATTAAAACCCTTCGGCAAACGGGCTGAGCCGGTAGACTGTTGCCGATCAATGGCGTATAAAAAAACCGGAATGTGATATTTTTGCATTAGTTCAGAAGCTGCACTCCCCAAATGGATTAGCCTCCAACTTTTATCCCCTTCAAAAATAATATTCTCTTTTTTCCCCACCTCCTCTAAACGCTTTGAAACCTCTTCTACCACTAAACGCTTTTTCTCCGATTTTTCTTTACTCCCCTTCAAAAGATTCTTGGCCCACTTTTCCGCCTCATCAGAAGTAGTGGAGGCTAAAAGTAAATATATTTCGTTGAGAAAGCCAATATTCTCCGAACTGTTAAGCGAGCCGACAATTTTTGTCACCACCTCAGGCTTGCCGGAATTCTTAAATTCCACTAATTGCATCAGCTTGCGCAATCCGATATTTTTTACCTCGGGCAAATGCTTCAAACCTTTCTGGGTAATTTCCTCATTTTCGCCCCGATCAGGAACCTGGTCGGCAATATTAGCCAAGGCAGTCCAGATATAAATTTCGGATATCTTTTTCTTATCTTTGATTATTTCCTCGGCTAGACGCAAACAAAGCCCGGCGTTAGAAAATTCCCGGAATTCATATTGCTCGCCGGGCTGGTGCGGATCTATAACAATCTCCGCCGCGGGCATTTTTTCTAAAACCCGATGGTGGTCAATAATAATACTTTGAAAGCCCAATTTTTTGGCTTGGGCCACTTCTTTAATATTTCCAATGCCGCAATCAACCATAATTATCCAGCAAGGGGCATATTGGCGCAAATCTTTTAGTGCTTTTTTATTCAGCCCATAGCCGTCCTTGGAACGATTGGGAAAATAAATTCTTAATTTTTCTTCTTTGCGATAGATCGCCGAGAGGCTCCGAAAAATTTCGCGCATAATCAAAACGCTGCTGGCCCCATCCATGTCAGCATCACCGTAAAGAATAACGCTCTTTTTTTCTTTAGCTATCTTTTTAATCAAAGCGGCAGCCTCGCGCAAATTCAATAATGAATTATCAGCCATTATAATACCCCAAAGCTTTTAGCCCGGGCAATTCCACCCCCTCTACAAATTCGAGCATTGCGCCCCCGCCTGTAGAGATATAACTTATCGCATCCAATAAGCCATGATCTTTCAAAAAAGCATTTGTTTCCCCGCCGCCGGCTACGGAAAACGCTTGGCTTTCTTTTATGGCTTGGAATATCCTCAAAGTTCCTTTGGCAAAGTGTTCATCCTCGGCTAATCCCAAAGGCCCATTGATAAAAACTGTTTTGGCGGTTTTAATCACTTCGGAAAACAACTTAACCGTCTCCGGACCAATATCGAAAATAACCTCCTCCTTGCGTAAGGTCCCTATTGGGCTGGTTCGGGAATAATTATTCCCGCCTTGAGCCAACTTAAAAACCGCATCAACCGGCAAATGAAGCTTAGAATTGGTAATATCTATTTTTTTGGCCATTTCGAGAGCCTCACCCTGCGGCAATTCCCCGGAAATCGTCAAACCTTTAGCCTGCAAAACAACATTAGCAACATTGCCGCCCAATAAAACATGGTCAGCTTTCTGCAAAAAATTATCAATAACCTTAACTTTGGTTTTTAATTTGGCGCCCCCGATGATAGCGACCATGGGCCTTTGAGGATTATTCAAAACCTCGCTTAAAGTTTTAACCTCCGACTCGAGTAAAAATCCCGCATAAGATGGCAAAAACTCTGTAATAGCGGCAACCGAAGCATGCGCCCGGTGACTCACCGCAAAAGCATCATTGCAATAAATATCCCCGCAGGAAGCCAACATTTTTGCAAACTCCCGATCGTTTAATTCCTCGCCCGGATTGGTTCTAATATTTTCAAAAAGGACCAATTCATACCCATTAGCCGGGTTAGAAGCTTCTTTGCACTGTTGGGTAAAATCCTCCACAAAAACCACTTCCTTTTTTAAGACATTTTCCAAATATTCGGCTACCGGCCGCAAAGAGGGCGCGGGCGCCGCTTTATCCTTATTCTCCGAGCTGCAATGACTGATAATTATCAATTTAGCCCCTTTTTCCAGTAAATATTTTATCGTGGGCAAACTTTTAACAATACGAAAATCGTCAATTATTTTCCCGTCGGGAGAAAAAGGAACATTGAGGTCACACCTTAAAATAATGCGCTTGTTGGCAACCTCCACATCTTTAATGTGCGCTAATTTATTCATAAAAATTGGGAGTTTTCATCTCCCAATCATTATAGCACAGTCTTACTTTTTTTCGAATTTCACTTTTTTGCCCGGCTCTAACTTGCCTTTTTGCGGTTCCTCCTCGGATAAATCAATATCGGGCATATCAATTTGAGAAACTTCTTCCCTAAACGGATAAGTATTATCTAAATCCTCATTGTCTTCTCCGGAAAAAGTTTGATGGTCTTCTAGTTGCCCTTCATTATATTCCTCTGACTCGGGAATCAAACCGCCTTCACCCTTTTCGAATGCCCGCTCAATTAAATCCTTTAGCGCGTCTGTATCTACGGGTTTGTTTTGCCGTTTTTTATCATCTTTTTCCTTGGGCATAAAAAACGGCATAGCCTCGCGTGACCCGATATTGGTCAAAGACATGTATTCCATTTTATTCTGCGTACTCTGAGGCTTTTGCTTCCCTTCAATAACAGTCTTTAGGCAAGTTTTGCAATAAAGCGGCCGGCTCGTATCTGGAACAAAGGGCACCTTAAAATCCTTGCCGCAGGAAGTGCATTTGGCATCATAGAGCTTAACGCCAGTGGGGCTGATAGAGCTTGGCTCTCCGGCACCCCGGCTAAAGCCGCCGCGCTCCCCGCCCTTGCCTTGCGGCATATCTGCCGGGCCCTTTTGGGCATTGGCCCAGTCAGCAATCGTTTTATCAACAATAGCCCGGGGCGTAGCAAAGTTCTTGCGCGAAAATTCGATTATTTCGCTCACGTAAGTTTTGGGCGGAGTGGGCCATGGCGGCAAAGTATTGGCCGAAAACGGCGAGCCTGCCAGACCATCAACCATCAATTTCAAATAAATAGTATATTTAGGCAAAGTAACAAAATCCGCAGCCAAAAAGGTTGGGGCAAATTCCTTTTCCATATGCTCAGAATCTTCAGCCCCGATTCTAAAAGTGACAAGCGTGCCCATGTTACCAAAAACGGCATCGCGCACGGTTTCTTCCATCTGGGCGATATATTGGTGCGCCAAAATGAGGCAAAGGCGGTATTTGCGCGCTTCAGACAAAATATTAACAAAGGCCTCTGTGGCGAAATTTTGGAACTCATCGACATAGAGATAAAAATCCCGTCGATCCTTTTCCGCAATATCCACCCGGCTCATGGCCGCCAAATAAATCTTAGTAACCAACATCGCGCCAAGCAGGCGGCTATTATCTTCGCCCACGCGGCCCTTAGAAAGATTAAGGATAATAATTTTTTCCTCATCCATCGCATGCCGGATATCGATACTGGAATGCGGCTGACCGACAATATTACGGATCAAAGGATTGGAGATAAATTGACCGATTTTATTCTGAATGGCGGCCGTAGCTTCTACTTCATAGCGTTGGTTGTAACGGGCATATTCCTTGGTCCAAAAATTCTTAACCACCGGATCTTGAATGGAATTAACCACTTTTTCCCGGTACTCCAAATCGGAAAACATCCAATTGATACCCAAAAGCGTGGCCTCGGGATAATCCATTAGAGCCAAAAGTGTATTGTTCAAAATATACTCCATGCGAGCGCTCCAAACATCAGGCCAAATTTTCTTGAATACGCCCATCAAACCGGCAGTTACCAAGTGCCTTTTGTCGATATCGACAGACTCCATGACATTAAAAGCAAAAGGATAGTCGGTATCGGCCGGATTAAAATAAACAACATCTTTTATGCGATTCTCCGGAACCATTTCAATGAGCCTTTCGGCCGCATCTCCGTGGGGATCGATAAAGGCCATACCATTGCCATTAATAATGTCTTGGATGGCCATGTTCTGTAAAAGTTCGGATTTACCCATACCGGTTTTTCCGATGACATACATGTGCCTTCTCCGGTCATCAGGCTTGATGCCGAATTTTTTAAGCTGGCCGCGAAAGTTGGCGAAAGCAAAAAATGTATATTTGTCTGAAGTCATGCAAATGCTTGATTATTCCATGGGTAAATTTGTTGGAGGTTCGGCCTTTTTGGGACCAACTTGATACATGCGCGGAGCGTCGAGTTGGTTGGGAAAATGATAAAGCGTGGCTAATTCTTCAATATTTAAGACAAACAGCGGACCAAATTTGATATCTTTACTGCGAATATATTTGAAATCCGGCCGGGGCGGGAGGCAATAGCGGTAATTCTTATAGATCTTCCTTTTGCGGATATAAAGCCGGCGTGGCCTTAAAATATATTGAATCTTAGTGCGCGTCTGTCCCCAAAAAAGAATACTATTAAACCCGGCAAAGTGCTGAAAATAAGTGCGTGTGATTCCCCAGGTTCCACTGTCGTGGGGCAAAGTTTTATTAAAAAGATGAATAGTTCTTATCCAACAAAGATAACTCCTCTTGGCAATTTTCTCCTCGATAGCCTCTAGTAGCTCCCTTTCTCCCGGAGTTAAAGTCTTATCTTCCTTTTCTTCCTTTTTTTCTTCGGGCTTGGGAGGAACATAAACCATGGCTGGTCCGCCCAAAGCTTGGGAGGCCGCCGAGCGAAAAGGGGTCGGCTCAGCTACCTTGCCTAAAACAGCAAGAATCGGATCAATTAAATCCTTCAACTTAAAACCTTTAGATGCTTCTTCCTTTTCCTTCCTTTTAGCGTATTTATTTTTAACCCTCTCGGCATATTCAGCATATTTTATTTCATTACCAAAAGGAATAAGGCCAAACTGTATCCAGAGCCTATCTCCAGACTTTACCGAACTCATAGCCTCCAATAGAGAATGAATCGGGTCAATCAAACGCTGCTCATCGATTTTTCCCATTTTCGGCTCGAAAAATTGTGAATATGTTTTAAGTGGCAGGGGGTCGTCTTTTAATAAGCGGTAATCTTCCCCCTTGAGGTCCCAGGTATCATTAGGCGCATCCCAAGGAATCTCGGTGGTATAATCTTCCACTTGAGAAATTTCCGCATCAGGATATTGGGCATACAAATTAGATTCAAAAACTCCCCTAAATGATTTAGGGATGCGGGCATAAAAATGCACTTTGCCCGCAATAGTGGCGATTTCCAAAGCAAACCAGCCCGGGCCACCGTAATGGATAGGCATACCCTCCAACCAATGCTCACGCCAGTTAGCTGGAGTATAAAGCATACCCCAGATTCCGGAATAAAAATCTTCCATGGTTCTGAAGGTCTTCGCCAAGTTTTTCGGAGGTATAATTTCTAAAACAATAAAGTTTTTGCGGAAATTTCCCAAACCCCAAAATTCATTCCACGACCAAAAATCATAATAGTCGCGAAGCTTATATTGCAAATAAAAAGGCATCGGCACCCACCACCAGTACCAGATTACCCGTAAAACAAAATAATAAATTTGTCCCAGCCACTCAAGTATCATGCTTTAATGGAACTGAAAAAGACCATATTCTTTTATGAATGAATAAATATAAATAGCGCCGACAAGAGAAAGAGTTATAAGTAATGCCGGCATAAAATAATTCAAAAACTGTATCCAGGTCACAAAAAATGCCGGCTTGAAGAATTTTGGATCGTCAGGACTCCCTGCGGTCCATGCGTACATTAAGGCAAAGAACACAAACCAGAAAATCACGGCCAGTACGCTCAAAATTATGACGCCTATGGCCAATATGGTCATTGTTTCGCGGGATTTCCCCGCTTTTTTATGGGCAGCAAAGCGAATAAAACGCTTAGGCCTTCAAAATATATTTACCGTCCTGATCTTTCAGGAAAAATCCTTTATCGGAGAGGTTTAAGAGGATGGTAGATTTTTTTACCTGCCTCTGGGCCAATACTTTCTCGATGAGCTCATCCTTAGAGAGTCCACGCCTTTCTTTTTTCAATGACTCAACCAAAATATCCTTAACCCAACCTGGTTGATAGCCCCATTCCTTTAAGGCATAAATACCCCGGCCAATCAAAACAAATTCCGGATTGCGAATAAGCTCATTGTGAACGGACTGCAATAAAATCGCCTTCTCTCCGCCAGTCAGGCTCTTGGTAATTATATCATAGATTTCAGAAAAATGCAGCGGCTTACTCAACTTCTTCAAAGCCAAGAAAGCTTTGTCCCTAATATTACGCGGATTTACTTCCGGCCAAGATGCCAAGCCATAAAGCCCTTCACTATTCACCAGTATTTCAGAGGAAATGCTGATATAATTATTCAAAACAAAATCAGAAAGCCCGGTTTCATATTCACTCAATTTGCAAGGAGCGCCTTTAGTCTTGAGATACTTAACAAAACCTTCCACAGTCTTTTTGGCTTCTTTGACCGCATTATCGTCGGTATACCAAAAAGCCACATATTCTTTATTGGCAGAAGAGAATTTGAAATTCTCATTGAGATTCAACAGGAAAAGAACATGGTTCTGGTTGTCTTTACCACCCCATTTCTTGAGGATTTCCTCTTCGCGCATTAATCCGCCGAATTGCTGCATTTCCTCGGCGAAATACTTGAAAATCTCCTGTAATTGCGCCCCTTTATTTTCCTTTATTTGTTTTAAGGCGCGCTCTTGGATTTGCCTTACCCGTTCACGGGTAATCTTGAAATCCTCGCCAATTGACTCGAGGGTTTCGGGCTCGCTGGCGGCAAGACCGAACCGGCGCACGATCACCTCTTTGGCGCGGGACTGTACGCCGTCCAAGAGGGATTTGCAAATTTTTGCATAATTGAAGTTCATGGCTTTATTTTTTATTTTTTGTTATAGCACCTCCTTGCTTGGCCACAAAGAGAAGTAGGGGGCTGGCAATAAAAATGGAGGAATATGCCCCTAAAAATATTCCCACTAAAAGAATCAAAGAAAAATAGCGCAATTCGTCGCCGCCTTGGGTGTATAAAACAATCAGAGGAAGCATGGTGGTAAGCGTGGTCGCTAAAGATCTCCACCAAGTTTCGTTAATGGAACGATTCATTGTTTCTTCAATAGTTGAGCCGGGCTTGCGCAAAAGATTTTCCCTTATCCGGTCGTAAACAATAATCGTATCGTTAATAGAGTAACCAAAGATAGTCAACAAAGCCGCCACAATCGGCAAACCGAATTGAACATTATAAAAATGTCCTAAATAACTCATAATTCCGATAGGAATAATAACATCGTGGCACAAAGCCAAAGCGGCCGCGATTCCGTAATACCAGGAATTAATATACCGAGACACGCCGCGAAATGACATGGCAATAAAAGCAATAGCCACAATTATAGAGATAACGATTGCCCAAATGGTTTTATTGGTAATAATATTGCCCACAATAGGATCGATTTCTTCAATATAGGTCTTTCCTTCATCAATAGCGGCAACTTTATTTAGAGATTCTTTGATGGCAACTTTTTCCGCCTCATTTTTCATTCCCTTATAAGAAATCTCCACTCCCTTATCCCCGATCAAGCGCATCTGCTCGTTAAGTTTGAATGATTCCAGAGCTTGGGTAATCTTAGCATTCTCCGGCCGCTGATTTTGAAATTCTACTTTCAAAACACTGCCCGGGCTAAATTCAATGCTGTAATTTAAGCCCCACATCGAAAATAAAACGATGGAAACGATGACAGCCGCACCCGAGATGGCGAAGAAGATATTTTTGAGTTTCAAGAAATTAAAATTCATATTATTTCCAAAGCCATTTTACTTTATCCAGCCCCATGTCGCAGGCCACTTCCATTAAAGCTCTCGTCACAAACAAAGCGGAAACCATGCTGAAAATAACACCCGCGGTCAGGGTAGCGCCAAAGCTCGCCAAAAAGGCCACCTGCGAACCAATTAAAATTATACCGGAAAATATCGTAGTCAAATTACCGTCCCGAATAGCCGGCCAAGCGCGCTTAAAGCCTTCATCCATGGCAGTGCGAAAATCCTTTCCCTGGGCTAATTCTTCCTTCATGCGGGCAAAAATCAAAATATTAGCATCCACAGCCATACCGATGGTCAAAATAAATCCACCGATACCCGGCAATGTCAAAGTAAATCCCGGCCAAAATTTGAAATAGGCCAAGTTCATCAAGAAGTAAACGCCCAAAGCGATAGAGGCCAAAAATCCCGGGAATCTGTAGAAAACCAACATAAAAAGTATAACCAAAATAAATCCGATTAAACCGGCAAACAACACATCGTGCAAAGATTTTTCGCCCAAAGTAGCACCCACGGTCTTTTCGGAAAGCTTTATGACTTTGACGGGAATAGCTCCCTCATTTAAGTTGCGAGAAAGCTCTTTGGCGGAGTCGATATCAAAGCTGCCGGAAATAACGGCGTTGCCCCCGGAAATTTTATCCTTAACTCTGGGCGTGGAAATGGGAGAGCCATCGACAAAAATCGCCAAGACTTTCCCTTTATTTTTCTCAGTTAATTCTTCAAAAATTTTTGCACCCTCGGAATCAAATTCCAAAGATACAACGGGATCATTACTATTCTGGTCAATCTGAACCCGAGAATTCTTAAGATATTGCCCGCTCAGACGAGTCGGTGAATAAAGCATATCAAAAGTAGTAGTGCCATTGAGCATTTCTTCTACGAGCTGGTCTTGGGTTTTTCCTTCGGTTAACTTCTCATATTCCGGACTTTGCTCCCTAAATTCCAAAACCGGAATTTTACCGATTTCTTCTTGGGCAGCAGCAGAATCCATTAAGCCGGCAATCTTTACACTCAAATGATAGGCCTCGCCCTCTTTTTGGATTTGAATTTCCGGTTCACTTGTTCCTAACGTCCGATTAATAATTCTCTTTTCAATAACACTCTTTAATCCTTCCATTTTTTCACTGCGCATATCCGAAGCAGTGCCGGCCGGAATATTAGCTTGGTATAAAAGCTCTGTCCCGCCTTTCAAATCAAGGCCAAAACGGTAACCCAAGTCATCCATTTTCATTTTGCCAAAAGCCGCCTGCATTAAATTCTGCGGCCGAGTGGAGCCCAAATCGTATCTGGCAATCTTGAGGCCAAAAAACGACCAAAAGGTAAATATGGCAACAATTACAAGGGTTAAAATAGTGGTTATTTGTCTCTTATTCATAGCGTTTTAGAATTACATATTATGCTTAAAAAGTCAATAGTGGCTTAAACTTCTGGCTTATTTTGCCAATCAAGCCCCATGGCACTTCTTAAATTTTTTGCCCGAACCGCAAGGACAAGGATCATTGCGATTTACCCCCTCAAAACCCTTTATATTATTGAATTTTTTAGGCTCGGGGGAACCCTGGAAAATATTTTTGGCCTCTTCCATCTCGGTTTTGGCCTCCTCTTCCTTGAGGGCAGTTTTAATAGCTAGAAACGAATCTAAAATAGAGGCACTCATGGTATTGACCAATCTATCAAAAGCCTGCTTGCCTTCCCTCTTATATTCGATTATTGGATCTAATTGACCAAAAGCCCGAATACCTACTGATTCACGCAAATGGTGCATCGTCTCCAAATGCTCAATCCAGAGAGAATCCATTACTTTCAAATACACAAAGCGCACGGTAAAAAGGCGCTTACTTTCCTCTATTTGGGATATTTTTTCATCTATAATTTTAGAATCTACTCCAGCCTTACCACCAATCTCTATTAAATCTTTTACTAAATCCTCCAAGTTCGCTTCCACGGTTTTGCGGCGTTTGCGGTAAAAATATTCCCGATGGGCATTCATCACATCGTCGTATTCGAGTAAATATTTGCGGGAATCAAAATTAGCAGCCTCTACCTTGCTTTGGGCCGATTCGATACTTTTCGAAATTAAGCTTGATTCGATCGGTTCATCCTCGGGGAATTTCAGACTCTCCATCATATTCTTCACCGCCTCCCCGCCAAAAATCCTCATTAAATCGTCTTCCAAGGATACGAAAAAGCAACTCTCTCCCGGATCGCCTTGGCGCCCAGAGCGACCGCGCAGCTGATTATCAATGCGCCGCGCCTCATGGCGCTCAGTCCCAATAACATAAAGACCGCCGGAATCTTTGACAGTCTTTGCATCTTCTTCCTTGGGAGGGTTGCCTCCCAAAATAATATCTACACCGCGGCCCGCCATATTGGTAGCAATGGTCACAGCCCCCGGAGAGCCGGCTTGAGCGATAATTTGAGCCTCTTTTTCATGGTTCTTGGCATTCAAAATTTGATGCCTTATACCTTCCACTTCCAACATCTTGCCCAAATACTCACTCTTATCTATTGAACGCGTTCCGACCAATATCGGTTGTTTCTTTCCGTGGCGATTTTTTATTTCTCTGAGTAGGGCCTTTAGCTTCCCCTGCTCGGACTTAAAAATCTTATCCGAAACATCCTTGCGCTGAACCGGCTGGTTAGTAGGAATACTCACGACATCAACTTTATAAACTTTATCGAATTCCTCGGCCGAAGTTTGGCCGGTTCCCGTCATGCCCGAAAGCTTTTTGTATTTCCGGAACAAATTTTGAAAAGTAACTGTAGCCAAAGTAACACTCTCCGGTCTTACTTCCACCGAAGGGCTGCCGAAAACATGTTCCTTAGCCTCAATAGCCTGATGTAGGCCCTCTGACCAGCGGCGGCCCGGCATCAGCCGACCCGTAAATTCATCGACAATGACAATTTCATTATTACGAACAACATATTCCCGATCCAAACGATGGAATTCTTTGGCCTTGAGTGCATTTTCTAAACGATGAATAGTCTTAAAATCGACTTCCTGCCAAGGATCAAATCCTAAAATCCTCGTCACATTATCTTCGCCGCTTTGTGTAAATTTTAGGCTCTTGGATTTTTCATCAATCTCGTAATCGGAAGGCTTAACTAAATCTTTGGCAACTTTAGCAAATTTATAATAACCCTCGGGGGCTTCCGGTAAGACTCCCGAGATTATCAAAGGCGTGCGCGCCTCATCAATTAAAATAGAATCAACTTCATCAACGATGGCAAAATTAAAATTTTGCGCCAAAGCTTCCGAGCAATCATAAATCATATTGTCGCGCAGATAATCAAAACCGAACTCATTATTGGTGCCATAGGTAATATCACAACCGTAAGCTTCTTTTTTACTGCAAGGGCGCAAATAATCCTCAACTACATAAAACCCGCCTAATTCGTCACGGAGATTTTCCTTATTTTCTTCGGGTTTCTTATACTCCGGATCGTAAATAAAAGTCTGCTCATTATTAAGGCAAGAAACCGTCAAACCTAAAAAATTATAAATCTGCCCCATCCAAACTGCATCACGTCTGGCCAAATAATCATTAACTGTCACTAAATGCGCCCCCTTACCTTCAAGGGCATTAAGATACATAGCCAAGGTAGCGGTTAAAGTCTTCCCTTCTCCGGTTTTCATTTCTACCACATGGCCCCGATGCAAAAAAATGCCGCCGATTAGCTGACAATCAAAATGCCGTTTTTTGAGTGTTCTCTTGGAGGTCTCGCGCACTACAGCAAAAGCCTCGGGCAAAATTTCATCAAGAGACTGGCCGTCTTTCAGCCGAGAACGAAATTCCTGAGTTTTATTTTTAAGCTCCAAATCGCTTAATTTGATTAAACCACTCTCAAGAGAGTTTATCCGCTCTACGAGCGGCAATACTTTAGAAACCAATTCTTCGTTTTTATTCCCGAATAACTTGGTGAAAAAATTCATGTTATGGAAAAAATTAATCCTCGCTACTTACTAGCCTGAAAACATTTTTTCGTATCTGAAAAGTTATAACACAAGACGATAAGCATTTCAAGGGGCAAAATAATCCGACAAAATGCAAAACGGTCAGTGATTTTTTGTCTTGTTTATAAAATCAAAAACGGCCAGTGCCGATAAACGTACTGACCGTTTTTGCCTTAACAAAGATCCTTAGCGTTTCTTTTTCTTACCGGCTTTCTTCTTAGAGGTCTTCTTGGCTTTTTTCTTTTTGGCCATAATATTTTTATTAATTTTAATTTGTTACCCGCAGGCGACCAAGCTGCTCACAACAAATTACTTCTCAAATAATTTTCGCATTTTAATGCACACTTGTCAAAAACTTTTCCACATTTTTTCCCAAAATTAAAAAAATAATTTTGCTTCCGCAAAAAAATCACCGATTCTTGGTGATTCTCTAGAAAATAATATTTTCGTATTCCAACTCGATACCAAATTTCTTTTTGACTTCGCTTTTAGCCAGTTCACCTAGAGCCAAAACATCTTTGGCACTGGCCGCATCTTTATTAATAATAAAATTGGCATGCCTATCCCAAATCACTGCTCCACCTATTGCGCGGCCCTTCAAGCCACATTGCTCAATTAATGCTCCAGCAAAATTTCCCGGCGGGTTCTTAAACACACTCCCAGCCGTCGGGAAATCATATTGGTGTTTGGCCATGCGGTCAGCCAAATACTTATCTACCGACTTGGCAATTTTTTCTGCCTCGCCCTTAGCTGCTCTAAGGCGCACGCTAATAATAATCAAATTTTTTTCCTTTTTGAAAATACTTTCCCGATAAGCGAAAGCACACTCTTGTTTTGATAAAATTTTTAGCTCAGCGCTATTTATATCAAAGACCTTAACGCTTTCTACCCGATCTTGCATTTCGGTAACATAAGACCCGGCATTGCCAAATACTGCCCCGCCCACTGTCCCGGGTATCCCAGAGGCCCATTCTAAACCAGTCAAACTTCTTTCCTGAAATAATTTGACAACATAAGCCAAAGGGGTGCCGGCCCAAATTTCCAACTCCTCGAAATCTCCTTCCTTGCTAGCTAAATCAATTTTTACGCCCTCGCACTTGATAACCAACCCTCCCAAACCCTCATCTGGGAATAAAATATTGCTGCCCTGACCGATTAAATAAAAAACCAGCCCTACTCCTTGAGCGGCCTTAATTGCGCCTAAAAGTTCTTCCTCGTTTTTGACACTGATGAAGTAGCGGGCTTTACCGCCAATCTTGTAGGTGCAATGCTTGGCGAGAGGCTCGGATTCGGAAACATTGGCCAATAATTGTTTAATCTCTGCCGCCATAAAACTTGACTGGATTATAATGCTTTTCTTTTCCAATTAAAAATGCTGGGGGGTTAAAACTCCAATTCTAGTTAATGTGAGTGCCAGCCCCAGCAATTTATTGTAGCAGGCACTTTACGCCCAAGTCAATAAATAGCCTTTTCTTAATATAAAACAACAGACCTTGCTCGAGGAAGGTCTGCTGTCCTAGAATTGAACTTACCCTTATTCAGGGCCACTCACACTATTACGATATCAACTTCCGGCTTTTTGTCAAGTCTCAGTTTTTAACAGCCTTAGCCGGTGTCGAGGTCGCAATTTGCAGAAGAGCCTGCTTCATTTTTTCGCCTTCTGTTAGCCAATATTCTTTGCGGTTAATTGATTTTTGGGCATTTTCTTCAAACTTGGCGATCGCCTGATTGGCATATCCTTTCGCCGCATTAAAATCGCCAGCCATTGCGTAAAATTGTATGAGATATTGATAAGACATTACTACACTATCATTTAAGGCTAAAGCATCCTTTAACCATTTGGCGGCCTCTTCCCGTTTACCCTCAAAAACAAGTGCTTGCGACATGTACCAAAAAGTATTAGGGTTTTTCGGAGATATTTCTTGAGCTTTAAGCAGGGCCTGCTTAGAGATATTCAAATATTCTGAACGCCCCGTATTTCTGGCGCAAAAAGCAGCCGAATAGCCCAGTTTCAAAAATGCCCTATAGTCTTGCGGCGACTCTTGCGAACTCTTTTGCAATTCTCCGATCCAAAAATCACATTCATTTTTTAGGCCGGTTAAAATATTTTTCATCATGACTGGGTCTTTATCCTTAAGGGCAGCCTCTACTGCCGTCCGATCAAACCCGCTGATATTAGTAATGTAAATATCGGCTAAAAAGTCGCGATTCTGATATATCCCGTATCTCCCAGCCGAAACACTCTCTAAGAAATATTTTTTTCTGGCTTGAAAATCCTTATCTTCAAACTTATTACGATATTGGTATTGGTCGCAAGGCCCATAAACTTTTATAAGGCTCTCGGCCGTTTTTCTAAACTCCGCCATAAACCTAACCTGCTCCGGCGTCAAAACCGAACGCTTCAAATTAGCCAATTTGCAATAGGTTGGCATATTATCATAGGCGCTGTAAGAAAATATCACATCAATTACGCCAACATTGGCTTCAAAACCCTTAATAACAAAAACAAAGCAAAACAAAATAAAAGTTATCGCGACCAAAACCAAACCAATCTGTTTATTTATCGGAGCCTCACGCAAAACAACATCTTTCTCTTCATACTTTCTGGCAGAAGTAATAAAAGCTAGAGCAAAAAAGAAAACCAAAAAGCTAGAAACCATGTCGAAAACCGTGGCATTTTGGACAAAGTAAGCCGCCATTAAAGGAACCATGGTCGCAAAAGCCCAATAATCCCCCTCTTCTTTTTTTGACTCCCGATACAAAAACCAAACTACAACGGCAAAAATAGCCAAATAAGCCGCCAAGCCCAAAAAGCCGGTCGAAATGACATTGTCGACAAAAACATTGTGTGCACGATCGAACCAAATCTCACCGCCGTTTTCCGGTAAAAACAACTTAGGATCAAAAACAGGATAAAAAGCCAATTCAAAATTCTCCGGACCCCAGCCTAAAATCGGCTTTTTCAAAATTTGCGGCACCATATCCTGCCAAATTACCAGCCGCGCTCCCCCGCCGGATTTAACAAAAACCTCATTAATATTGTAAATCTTGTTGATCGGAGAATCCTTATAAATTATAGACACCAAAAATAGCAGGGCCAATATGGCAAAAATAGCCAAAGAAATTCGACCGATGTTTTTATTCACTTTTTTACTGAAGGCAAAAATCAGAAAAAGTGCCGCCCCGCCTAAAAACGAATAGAACATCGCCCTAGCATTGGCCATCTTTAACACTAGGACCAAAATCGCCAAAGTCGAACCGGATAGTCCAATCACAAAATTACGCCAAAATTGGCTATTGGAAATTTTTTCCAAACCTAAACGCGCCTTATCAAAAATGGCTACCATCAAAAGATAAAGGGCAAAAAAAGCATTGAACATTAGATAGGTCCCCATAAATGACTTATTCCCCAGCGAAAGGCCATTCTGGCCATTAACATAGGCGGCATATAAATCTCCCCATGGCCAACCCAATTTTGTTAATAATTGCTGCTGCTGGATTTGGGGATCCTGCGCGGTAATTGCAGAAACCAATGTTTCGGAATGTTTGAATCCTAAGAAAGCAAAGCCCATCAGCAAAGAAAGAAAAACGGAAGTTAAAAGAAGTATTGTCCATTGCTTTTTTGTCCGGAAAAAAGAAGATAACGCGATAAAATACATCACGCAGTGAATAATCATCAAACAACCGGTCATTCTTTCAAATTTTGACCAAAAGGAACGGGCCGGATCAACGCCAAATATTGTAGCCAGACCCACTACCAAGACATAAACAAGTAATACCAGCAAAATCGGATTTTTAGTCGGCCGGTATTTGGGATTTATTATGGCTAAAGCCAGCCAAGAGAAAAACATCCATTGGGCCGCAAAGATGAACCACAAAGACTTGGGCCCAACAAACGGGAAAAAACCGCCGTTGCCAATTATCCAAGGAATAAAAAATGAACCAATCGCACCAAGCCAAACCATTACTTTGAGTATTTTTTCTAAAAATGACTCTTCTGGCATTCGCAAAGGCGCCTTTAGGGTGCTAAATTCGCTTTTAGACATATTATTTGACTTTTAAAAAGGTTATCAAACAAAGTTGATTTTGGCAAATATTTAACTTACAATCTTTGTATGAAGCCACTATATAAAAAACTAATCCTGATTATTGGGGATCTATTCTGTCTTCTGGCTGCCCTATTTTCCGAATTACTGGTAAGATATCGCACTGATTTCACCCCCGAAATACTTAATTTACATATTTTGCCATTTGGCTTACTTTTTTTCCTAACCATTGTAATTTTTTATATATTTGATCTCTACGAGCTTCACAAAGCTAGGCCGGGGCTGGATTTTTATGCCGCCCTAAGCATCATCCTTTTAAGCGTAACTCTATTTGGCGCCGTAGTATTTTATTTCCTACCGATCAATGGCCTCTTCCCTAAAATAAATCTCGTCCTGACCTTTTTGCTCGGAGGCATCATTATCGTACTTTGGCGCGGAGCATTTTTTGCCGCTTTTCAGGATTCTATTAGGGAAAAAATAGTTATTCTTAATTATAACGATCGGTTATCGGATTTTGTTATGCATACGGCCGGCTCAGCCGAGTACGATATCTTATTGTTTGTAGAAACGCCGCAGGCGCAGGGTAATCAAATCAATATTGAAAATTTTAGCGGCAAATACATACCCGCTAGCAAACTCTCCAAGCAAAAGGACTTAAAAGCCGATATTATAATAATCGGCACAAAAACAGAAGATCTCAATGAATGGCTACCAAAAATATCAGCCTCTTTAGGCTGGCCAAGAATCTGGGACATTGAAACTGCTTATGATACTGTTATGCAAAAAATTCCCCTCGCCTGCCTGGATGTTCTCTGGTTCGCCAAATATGCCAATGATGACAAGAAATTTTTCGAGCGACTGAAAAGGATTATCGATATCATTTTCTCTGTAATATTTTTCGTGCTCGGAATACCATTTTTTTTACTTATCTGCGTGGCGATATTTTTAGAGGATAAGGGGCCGATACTCTATCGACAAGAACGTGTTGGGAAAAATAAAAAAATATTTAAGCTGGTAAAATTCCGATCTATGTCGGTTAACGCCGAGTCCGACGGCAAGGCTCTTTGGGCCCGCAAAGACGACCAACGCATAACTAAAGTTGGCCGCATCATTCGCGCCTTACATCTCGATGAGTTGCCTCAATTATTTAATATCCTCTGCGGCGATATAGCCTTAATCGGGCCAAGACCCGAGCGACCGGAATTTGTTAAACAATTAGAAAAAGAAATCGAATTTTACGAAAACAGACACCTAATAAAACCGGGATTCACTGGTTGGGCCCAGATAAAATTCCGCTACGCCCGCTCCATTGATGATTCACGCCAAAAATACGAATACGATCTGTTCTACCTGAAAAATAGATCGTTAATGTTAGACTTCAAAATTTTACTAAAAACCGCGCAATTATTTTTCAAGCGCGATTGAATATACTTTAGCAATCTCGGAGCAAGACTTAGCTAAAGAAAAATTTTCCTTAACCTTCAAACTAGCTGCTTCGGCTAGTTTTTGGGTTTTAGACGGATTACGGATAAGATATTCTAAAATTCCCGTCCAAGCGAAAAGATCATTGGGCAGCAAGAACCCGCAATCAGGAGAAACCGCTTCGCTTAATCCCCCGACATTGGAAGCAATAATGGCATTCTTTAAGGCCATAGCCTCTAAAACGGTATAGGGCAAACCTTCCCAGCGGGTTGGTAAAGCAAAAATATGCATCTCCCCTAAAATTTCTAAGGCCTTTTCTCGACTTAACTCTCCATAAAAAGTAATTTTAGGATCAATGGCTAAAACTTTTGTTAAGGCCTTAGCTTTATTAAGCAGTGGCCCACCGCCAATAAGATGAAGTTCAGTTTTTTCCTTGCTCTCCGAGGAAAGAGCGGCATAAGCAGAAATTAAACTTTCCGGATCTTTGGGGCCTGCCATCCGGGCCACAAAAACAATTTTTAATTTTCCATTCCAGTTTTTTTCCGGAGGACTGATCTCCTCGATGCCATTATAAATGACCTCTAATTTGCCACTGGGGGCAATCTTGAATTTGAGTGCCAAATTTCTTACATATTTCGAAACACAAATAATCTTTGTGCAAAATAAGGAACAATATTTTTCGGAAATGACCCCGAAGAACTTTTGCCAAGCAGGTACGCCATCATTAAAGCTCCAACCATGGGCGGTAAAAACCGTGGGAATGGCATTTAAGACTGCTAAACGCGTCCAAACCCCAGCTACAGAGGAGTGGCAGTGTATGATATCGGGCTTAAAATCTTTAACGCAGGCAAAAACCCTATTCATGGCTGCTAGTCCACGAAAAATATCCAAACTATTTGAAAAGTATTTATTAGGGTAAAAGCTCACCCCAATTTCTTTGGCTTTATCCTCAAGCCAACCCCCAGGACGAGCCATAATCGCCACCTCATGCCCCCTGTCATGGAAATATTTGGCAAGCTGATAAACATGGGTTTGCGCGCCCCCCGCTTCTGATTTGGTGATTGTATAGAGAATTTTCATAAAAGGCTATTTTGCGCCAAATACAATATTGCCCGCCTGCCATACCTATGGCTTTCTTGTTTTTAATATAGCAAAAGGACAGAAAAAAATCTACCTCAAAAGGCATTATTTGTAATATTCAAATCATTCCTAAAATTGAAACTAACAGCTAAAAGATTCTTTTATTTTGACAGCTATATGCTAACATAAACACGATATGAAAAGGCAGGTCAAAATCATCAGTATAGTTGGGGCTAGGCCGAATTTTATGAAAATCGCCCCCCTTTTGCACGCTTTTGATAAATACCCCCAAATTAAAAGTATCTTAGTACATACGGGACAACATTATGATGACAAAATGTCGGGCACTTTCTTTCAATCTTTAGAGATTAAACCCCCGGACTATAACTTAAATGTAGGCTCGCTGGGCCACGGGCAGCAAACTGCAAAAATTATGGAGGCTTTTGAGCCTATTGTCACAAAAGAAAAACCTGATTTAATCTTGGTGGTCGGAGATGTTAACTCAACGCTTGCTTGCTCTTTGGTCGCTTCAAAAATGCATATAAAAATTGCGCACGTCGAAGCCGGGGGAAGATCTTTCAACAAAGAAATGCCTGAAGAAATAAACCGCGTGCTTACGGACCATATTTCTGATTTTCTGTTTGCCCATGCGCGACAGAGCTACAAAAATCTTTTAAGGGAGGGCCTGCCCAAAAAGTCAATTTTCCTGGTTGGCAATATTATGATCGACTGCTTAATGATGAATCTGCCAAAAATAAATGGTTCTAAAATTTTAGAGAATCTCAATCTTAAAAAAGGCAGCTTTGCCCTGATGACCATGCATCGGCCCTCTAATGTTGATTCCTTGGAAAACTTGGATAAACTTTATTCAATAATTTCCAAAATTTCGACAAAAATCCCCATACTATTCCCTATCCACCCAAGAACGGAAAAAAGCATCAAAAAAAATGAGCTTTGGGAAAAATTTGAAAATCTGAAAGACTTGAAAATAATCGCGCCACAGGACTATATTGATTTTATGCGGCTTCTACAAAATTGCTCTTTCGTGCTTACCGATTCTGGCGGCATACAAGCCGAGGCGGCATATTTCAAAATTCCTACCTTTACTATGCGAAAAGAAACCGAACTTTTAGAGACCATTGAGTGTGGTGCCAATAAGCTTGTAGGCATTAATGAGAGAAAAATATTAGAAAGTATTTCACGGTTGCAAAAAAATAAGTCGCATAAAATTGAAAAAATTCCACTCAATGATGGTTTGACTGCCCAAAGGATTGCTAAAATTTTAGCAAAATCCTTTTAACAATATGGATGAGTTTCAACAAAAAGTATCAATAATCCTGCCGACATATAAAAACACGCAATATTTGCGCCAGGCCATTGATTCGTGTTTAGAACAAACATACACGAATTTAGAATTGATAATAATTAATGACGGGCAATCGGAGGAAATTGAAAATATCGTAAAATCATATACCGATCAACGGATCCACTATATAAAAAATGCGCATAATTTAGGCATTGCCGGAGCATTAAATACCGGATTTAGCGCCTCTCGGGGGGACTTGCTTACCTGGACCTCTGATGATAATTGGTTTGACCCCGAAGCCATCAAGACTATGGCTCTGGCTCTACAAAAAAATCCTTTGACATCCTTTACCTATTGCGATTATTTTAACGTTGACGAAAAAGGAAAAATAATAAAAAAGATATCTGTCGGTTCTTATGATAAATTACAGGCAGTTAATTGCATTGGTGCATGTTTTTTATACAAGCGCGAGATCTATGAGAAAATCGGCAATTACAAAAAAGAATTATTTTTGGCCGAGGATTATGATTATTGGCTGAGGGTCGCCAACAATTTTAAGATTCTGCCGATCCATATCCCCCTGTATTATTACCGGGTGCATGCGCAAAGCTTGAAGGGACAAAACAAAACTTTACAAGTAGAAATCCAAGCTGCAAAGGCCGCAATTCAAAATCATGCGCCCAAATGGGCATTGTTTGTCCACGAAGGGAAAATACTGCTCAAAGAAGGCAAACCATGGCAGGCAGCCATGAAATTTGCACACTGCTTAGCGCTTAATCCTTTTTCCGCCTATACTTGGCAGTGGTTTTTCCTTGCTAAAGTTTCGATTCTTTTCCCGAAAATAACTAGCAAATGGACAAAATGAAAAAGAAAAATAGCCTTAAACTGAGAATCGCCATAATCCTCGGAACACGTCCGGAAATTATTAAACTTTCCCCGATTATTCGCGAATGCCAAAAGCGCCACCTTGATTTTTTTATTTTGCATACAAACCAGCATTATGCGCATTTCTTAGATCAACTATTTTTCGATGAGCTCGGTTTGCCCCAGCCAAAATACAATTTAAATATCGGATCAGCCAGTCATGCTAAGCAAAGCGCCGAGATGCTTTGTGGAATAGAAAAAATATTGTTGGAAGAAAACCCAAACATAATCCTTGTCCAGGGAGATACAAACACTGTCCTGGCTGGTGCGTTGGCGGCGGCAAAACTTCACATAAAAGCCGGCCATATTGAGGCGGGTTTGCGCTCTTACGATAAAACTATGCCCGAAGAAATTAACAGGATTTTAGCAGACCATTGCTGTGATTTCGCTTTTGCCCCGACCCCAATGGCCGGCAAAATACTTATAAAAGAAGGGCTTTGCAAAAAAAATATTTTCATTACGGGAAACACGATTGTTGATGCTGTTTTACAAAATATCGGAATTGCCCAAAAAAAATCCAATATTTTACAAAAACTGGGTATTCAAGGGAAAAACTTCGCGTTGCTCACCTGCCACCGCCCGGAAAATACGGATAATCCGCAACGACTTATTAATATCTTTGAAGGCATCAATCAATTTTCAATCAAAAACGATATTGAAGTGATTTTCCCCGTGCATCCAAGAACTGCCAAGACCATGGCGGAAAAAAACATTTTATGCCCCGGCTCAATTAAAATAATTGAACCGGTCGGGTTCTCTGATTTTTTAGTTTTAGAAAAAAATGCCAAACTGATTTTTACCGATTCGGGAGGCGTACAAGAAGAAGCATGTATTTTAAGAGTTCCCTGCGTTACTATGCGCAATAATACTGAACGGCCAGAAACAATCAAGGTTAAGGCTAATATTATTGCCGGCACTGATCCAAAAAAGATATTATCCTGCGCACAAAAAATGATGGCGCAAAAAATAACCTGGGCCAACCCGTTTGGCAACGGGACTGCGGCGCAAAAAATTCTTGCTATTCTAGAAAAAAATATTTCCCGCTAAGATGCAAAATCCGCTGACTATTACAAATAAAATATTGAAAAACTATATCTCGCCGCGCGCATATTATGCGCTTTTTAGCGCGCTCAAAGGAGAATTTTTCGGCTTTGGAAAATATCAGCCGCACCAAAATAGCTTGCTTTCGTGCGCCAACTGGCTTTTAGGCCAACAAA
The DNA here is from genome assembly GCA_041651395.1 of Minisyncoccota bacterium. Taxonomy (GTDB): domain Bacteria; phylum Patescibacteriota; class Minisyncoccia; order Minisyncoccales; family JAGOPM01; genus JBAZJI01. Next base: position 112,644 of record JBAZJI010000001.1, on the reverse strand, counting down.
CCAAAGAAGGCGGCTTTATTGATCAATATTCCCTTTTATATGGGTCTTGCCTTTTATTCCCGGAGACAACAGGCTACATTATCCCTACGCTTATTTCTTTATCAAGCGAAACCAAAGACGGAAAATATTTACAAAGTGCGAAAAAGGGAGGAGCATGGCTTTTACAAATCCAGAACAAAGATGGCTCATTTGGACAAGCCGGCAGTAATGAGCCGATGATTTTTGATTCCGGACAAATTATCTTTGGCTTGCTGGCGCTTTATAAAGAATTAAACGAAAGAAAATTTTTAGATGCAGCCAGGCATTGCGCTGATTGGATTTGCGCCCAGCAGGAAAGCGACGGGTCATGGAGAAAATATGCATACAATAAAATTGCACATTCATACTATTCCCGAGTATCTCTTGCCCTGCTAAAGCTCTGGCAAGAAACCAAGGAAGAAAAATATAAAACAAGCGCCACCAGACAGCTTGATTGGGTTTTAATACAACAACAGGACGACGGATTTTATCTGCACTGTTCTTTTTTTGATGATGATATTGCCCCTCTTCATACAATAGCATATACCATTGAAGGGTTGCTGGAATCCGGCATATTGCTTGGCAGGCAAAATGAAGGAGAAAAATATTTTCAATCAGCGCAAAAAGCCTGCAAAAAATTATTGGAATTAAACCGCCAGCCTAATTACTTGCCTGGCTATTTTTCGTCAAATTGGGCAGCAGCGGATGCTAGTCGCTGCTTAACCGGCTTGGCACAAACCGCCTGCAATTTTGTCCGTCTTTTTGAAGAAACAAATGAAAACGAATTCCTGAAAGAAGCACGCTCTATTTCCAGGTATGTCCAATCAAAGCAGCCCCAAGCTGCCCCCAAAGAAATAAATGGGGCTTTGGCGGGAAGCGCGCCCTTTTGGGGAAAATATATGCCCTTTGGATATATTAATTGGGCAGCTAAATTTTTCATTGACTGCTTATTACTTTTAGAAAAACATAAAGGCAAATTTTTAACACTGGCCGTCGTACCGACTGATTCTCTGAAAATGTATCTGAAAAAGGGCGAAATGCGCAAAAATTACTGGAATCCCCAAAGCATGTTTTCGGAAATACATATTTTTGATTTTGGCGGAGAAAAATACAGCGAGGAAGAAAAAAACCATCTTTCTTTCATGACGGGCCAGGCGGAACTTTTTATCCATACAATGCCGAAATTTGGATTTTATTCGATAATCAAAAGCAAAAAAATAACAAGCCAAGCAGTAAATGATTTGGCGGGGGCGCCCATAGATGTTTTGCGCTGCCATGGGGTATTTTATGAAGGATTTTTTGGCAGGGCTCTGGCAAAAAAATTGAACTGCCCCCTACTTCTTTCTTTGCATGGCGACTATGACCTTGATATCCGTGGCCAAATTTTACGGCAAAAAAAATATTTGAAATATCTTTCTTATGTGATTTGGAAGCTTATTTTTGAAATTGGAATATTAAAATCAGCAAATGCAATTATCGGCGTATACCGATTTGCAGTCAATTATGCCCTGCGTAACGGAGTTGAGGAAAGCAAAACTTTTCTCATTTATAACCGCGTAGATGAAAAAATGTTTTACTCCAATCCGGCAATCACCCAAAACAAAGAGTTCACAATCTTAAGCGTTTCCCGTTTAATCCCGGAAAAAAACCAGAAAAATCTTATCGCAGCGATTAAGGACCTTCCCTGCCGTTTGATTCTTGTCGGCCAGGGGCCAGAGCAGGAAGCGCTTAAAAATTTAGCCAAAGAACTTAAAATTTCCGAAAAGGTGGAATTTATTCCTAAAATTAACAATAAAAACATGCCCGAGCTTTACAATAGATGCCATGCCTATGCCACGGCCAATTTGTATGGCGGAGTTGAAATTGCCATGATTGAAGCGATGGCCTGCGGGCTTCCCGTTATCCGATCCAAACATCAGACAGAAAAAAGCCCCGAACTAGTCGGCTTAAATGATTGCGTTTTTGTTGAAAATTCCCCCCAAGGCTTTTCTGCTGGCATAAAAAAACTCATTGAAGATAAAAATTTATATGCCTGCCTGAGCCAGGGCTCACTTAAAATATTTTCTCAAATATGCGGTTCAAACATGGAAGCCAAAGAGAAAACCGTTTATTCCCAAATAATATGAAAATTGCGATAGTGGGCAATCTCGGACAATCAGGGTACATTATTGCAAAAGCGCTTCGCCAGCAAGGGCAAGATGCTGATCTTTTTATAACCTGCAAAAACAATAAAATTGCCAAAGGGCAAGATCCCAAAGAATACGAGGAAGCGGCCCAAAATTATAGCTGGATTAAACTTTACAATACTTCCCCGGCCTTAAAGGCAATTTATCAAGGCCTGCAAATATTCCCAAAATATGATCGCATGATCGCCCTGACCCTTTCTCCTGCCTATGTGCAATTTTTTAATAAAAATTACATTGCCATTTCCACGGGCTCTGATTTGCGCGAATTTGTTTTTGAAAAAGGGATAATGAATTTTTTGCTCCGCTTGAGTTATAAAAATGCAAAGTATCTTTTCTGCGGAATTTCAGAAATGAATACTGCCATTAAAGAATTGCGTCTGGAAAATAAAAGCGCGCCCTTATTCACTCCAATTGATATTAATCTCCTGGAATCATACGCGAAAAAATGCCCTGTCGGCAGAAATGGCGATCTGACTATTTTTGCGCCAAGCTCCTGGATTACATCCAAATATAATAAGTTCAGCAAAGGAATAGACAAACTATTAGAAGCCTCAATAAAACTCATAGAGGAAGGATATGCCCTGAAATTAAAACTTATTGACTTTAGTAATGCTGGCCTAAAAAGAGAGGATGTGGAATATGTGAAAAATATTGCAGGCCAATCAAAAGGAAAAATTGAAATAATCCCCAGAATCCCAGGCCGCCAAGAACTGGTTTGCCAATATTTGCAGTCAGATATCATTGCCGATCAGTTTGATATCGGGCTTTTCGGCAATATCGGAGGAGAGGCGCTGGCTTGCAAAAAACCCCTCTTAACATTTTTTAATAAAGAATATTTTAAATATTATAAAGGCGAAATTGCCCCCATTATTAATTGCCAGACTCAGGAAGAAATTTACCAAGAACTTAAAAAAATTTTACTGCTCCCCGGGCAGGAGAGAGAAAAAAATCTGCAAATCCTCGGAGAACAGGGATATAACTGGCTCCTCCGGCACCATGCCCTGCCAATAATCGCGCAAAAAATTATCAATGTTTTATAATTACTATAGAACCAAACCATATTATCAGTGCCAAAAACTTGCCGGCTCTCAAGAGGTCGCTGAGGGTATTTTTTTATCCGCATTCAAGCGCCAAATATTTATAAATCACTTTTGGCTGAAAAAATTCAAAGATTTGATAAAGGAAATATTCCCTGCTATCGATGTTTCGCAAGATGTATCTTTACTCGGCCCAAAAGACATTGCGGCGCTTGCGAGATTCAAACCTTTTTGCTTTTCTGCCCGATCATTCCAAAAAGTGGACTTTTTGCCAGCGGCAAAAACTTTTTATACTTTCCTTATTGATTTAAGCAGGACCATTGAACAAATTGAAGAGTCCCTTGATTATTCAGTCCAAAAACAAATCAAAAAAGCCCAAGGATTGGGAGCTTATGTCGAACGCGCCAGAAATTTTGAGGACTTCCAACAATACTTTGGTTTGCTCAAAAACTTCCGCGATGACATGGGTTTTGACACCGAATCATTTGATATTATCAAAAATTTGTGGAATGTAATGCATTCGGATGACCAAAAACAATCCTGCTATGAAGTATTCTTGTGTAAAAATTCCCAAAAGGAAATTTTGGCAGCCATGGGAATAATTATCAACCCGGAAGAAAAGCAATTTATAGAAGTCGCTTCTGCCCGATCAGCATTTGCCCGGACAAATAAACTTCCAGATAATGATTTTTTGAAATGGGAAATTATCAAATGGGGCCATGCCAATGGATTCAAATATTACGACCTGGCCGGATGCAACCCAAACGCCCTAAAAGGCTCCAAGGAGTACAACATTTACCGATTCAAGAAAAAATGGGGCGGTATACTTTCCCCCTATTATGTTTATGAGGAATATTTTCCCGAAAATAGATGGTATTACCCTATCGCGTTTGCATTGCTAAAAGTCCTTCGAAAAATATGAATTTGAGAGATAATATCAATAGTTCATTCAAAAAATACGCACCCCAATGCTACTGGGGCGACCCGCTTGATGTGCGGTATTTTCTTTGCGAAAAACTTTCCAAATTTCATAATAAAAAAATCTTAGATATCGGCTGCGGGATTGGAATTATTATATCCTGCATGCCAAAAGATAATGAAATTTTTGGAATAGATTTTGATCAGACATTAGTTGAGATAGCCAAAAAGCTTAATCCAAAAGCCGATATTAACAAGCAAGATATGTTTAATCTGCAATTTGAAGAACAATTTTTTGATATTATTGTTTTAGCCGATGTCTTGCCGCAGTATGACTTTGCCTGCCAAAAAACATCTCGCGAAATGATATCTCATGTTAAAAAATTTCTAAAGCCCGAAGGCGCAATACTGCTGACAACCCCCAATGGAAACAATGCCTATTTTTCCCGCAAGCACAAAATCTCCGCAAAAAACCTCAAAGAATTGATTAAAGATTTTGATTTTGAACTATTCGGATATAACCCCTTTCCCATCCAGCTCGACCATATATTAAAATATCTTCCATTTTGGCCAAGCTTTTTGGAATACTTAATGTACAAAAAAATAGGCCTGACTCGCGCAGTTGGCCTATTTGCCGAGCTCAAAAATCGCAATTAAAAATCCATCTCGAATGATTTGCGTACATCCGGCTTGGTGCGCGGAGTAATATAAACCTCAAAATCCTGCGTATCTTTCATTATTAGCGCGCCCGCGCCGATAAGATTTTCTTTGCCGATTATTGCCGCTTCCCTGATATTGGAATTAATCCCCAAAAAGCAATTTCTCCCGATTTTAGCCGAACCAGCTACCACGACATGCGAAGAAATAAAATTATTATCATCTATGGTAACGTGGTGCCCGATGTGATTTCCGCTCCACAATATTACATTGTTGCCGATTTTTACAAACGGCTGGATGGTATTATCCTCAAGAATAAAACAGTTGTCTCCAATCTCCAAATCTTTGGCAATGTGCGCCTGGCTGCTCAAATACGTTACTAATCCGTATCCCTTTTGGCGCGCAGTCAGGCAGCACTTTTCCCGCACCTTATTCATTTTGGAATATCCGACTGCCACAAACATTGAATATTTTGAAGGAGGATAAACATTCTCTATTGTCTCAAAGGGCAAAACCGGCAGCCCGAGCAGCTGATTGTTTTCCGGCAAAATATAGTTTTGGTTTGCACAAAAAACGACCGGGGAGAAATTACTATCATTTTTGAAATAATAATGCGCCACCTCAGCAAAAGGCCCTGTCCCCATTATTATAATTTCTTTTGATTTTTTTTCGCTCATATTTTTATTTTGCTGGTTGCTAATCCTATCCCCTCCTTTCCATATCCATTTCCATTATAAAGCAATGCTTTATTGCCGTTGCATTCAATAATACAAGGATATGTTGTAATCTCACTATCCCAGTTATTGTTAGTAACATCTAAGCCAAAATCATTATCCTTCCGCTTCCATTTAATACCGTCCTTTGACTGAGCGTATCCTATACGGTATCCCTTGCCTTTATTATAACAAAACCACATCTTATAAATCCCTTCTTCAAGTATGACCCAAGGCCTGGCTATGTTCGTTTCCTTTTTGGAGGAAAAATCCAGGCAAGTCGTGCCATCTCTTTTCCAATCAATTCCATTGCTTGAAGTCGCATATTTAATATTATAATACGAACTAATTTTATTCCCTCTTTTTTTGAAGCCCAAACCGGAAACATACCACATCTTCCATGCATTTTCTTCCTTGCGGACAAAATAGGAAAGCACTGCCCATGGATCATATTGGCTTCGCTCCATTATAGGTGGGCCGTATTTTTTAAACGTATTCCCGTTATCTTCACTTATAGCTAAGCCCGCAGATGTATAAAAAATAGGATCACTTTTGCCGGTATTCCAACCAACGTAATAAAGAAATATTTTTGAGCCGTTTCTGACAATACTGGTCGGTATGGCGCCGCAATCATCAAAATGCCCAGGCATTCCTGGTTCCAAAACCGGCTTTCGAGCATAGTTTAATACTTTAACATTATCGGAAAAATCAACATCAGCATAAGAGGTATGCGACCTATTTTGAGCGTCCCGAGTAGCAAAATAAATTCTGTAAAGGCAGCCCCTTAAATGCAAGGCTGTGGGCAAAGCGCAATGGCTTTGGCTCCATTTATACTGCTTTTGTGGCTCAATGATAATGCCGCTTTTCTTCCAAAACATATTATTTTTTTACAACTATCGTAAATTCCCACAACGGGTAATCGTGGATTAAGTTAACTTTTTTAGAAAAATTATTCTTACAATAACCAAACCAGAATTCCGGATCTGCGTAATACAAGTCATTATCCTTAAAATCAACATATTTAGTCATAGCATTAAAGGCAAAACCTTTTTGAGAAACTTCGTTCATATTCCCAAGCGTTTCTTTCATAAATGCCTCCCATGTTTTTGACTTTTCTCCAAGAGATACATTAAATATTCCCGAAGCAAAAGAATAATCGCATTTAATTTTCATTTGCGAATCACAAATAAACCGGCAATTTTTGTTATTTAGGCGCGAGGATGCGGCGTCAATCATTTTTTTGCTGATATCATATCCGTAATAATTTGATATTTTTATCCCATTAACGGTTAAAAAATCGTAAAGCGACCCATACCCGCATCCCAAATCAGAAACATTGGCCGGGCCACGCTTCATATCGGCGTATAGACACTCAACAAGTTTTTCAAAACGCAAAACCTGCGAAGCCTCGTCTTTCCAACCCAAACTCTTTGGGTCTTTGCCATATTTTTCTAAATTCCCGGTATAAAGGCGTTCAATGTTTTGTATGGTCTTTTTAATCATGTCTTCAATTTATCATAAGGCACCACAAAAAAATTCGGATACTCCAAAGAGATTTCTTCTTTCTTTGCTTTCAAAATATCCTGATTATTAATCTTAGTCAAATAGCGGTAGCGCCCTTCTTTACCGCCCCATTTTTTTTTGAAACGATAGACGCCTTCCTGGGAAAGCCAGGTCCCGCCCCAATTCCACCGCCTAAACCCCTGCTTGGCGCTATCAAGCATAGCCTGATAGATAATTAGGGCAAGAGGCTGCATTTCTCTGAATTCCTTCGTAATAACGGGGACAAAATACTCAACGGTGCCGTTAAAATAAAACAGTAAAAGGGCGGCGACTATCTCGCCTCCTTTTTTAGCTGCATAAATGTTATAGTCCTCTCCAGCGCAAAAATATTTAGAAATATTTTGGAAAAATTCCGGATTTTTAGGAATACCCCCAATACGCCCCATATTTTCATAGTGCGTTGACTGCAAGTAAAACATTAAAGAATTATCAACTTCGCATTTAATTCCAAACGACTGGGCCTTTTTAATATTTCGCCTTGTAGAGGACTCAATATTAGCCAACAAATAATCATCCTCAGGGAAATCCAAACTGTTTATAAAACTGATTCTCTGGCCCTGATAATCGATAGGTAGAGAATCGTAATTATAATTCTCTAATGGATTTTCAATAATGGTTGCCGAAGAGCAATTTTCAGCCAAGGTCCGATATTCCTTTATTAACGCCTCGCAGGCCAAAACATTGCTGCCGACTATTCCGCCATTGCTTCCATAATAAGGAAGCGAATTATAAACTTTTCCGAATTTTCCCTCGCAAGACATCAAGGGAAGCGCGGCTAATATTTTATCATTCTCACAAGCCAATAAATAATGCGATTGGCAATTAAGCAGCCTCTCAATAAATTCTTTATACTTAATTGAGTGGTAAAACAAAGAAGTCTCAGCGTTTAATAAAAAATCACTGTATTTACCAAAATTATCCGCTTTAAGTTCAATTATTTCAATCATTGTACTTAATGCAATCAATTAGAGAGGCACATATATATTTAAGATCGGCATCGCTCAATTTTCCAAATAACGGCAGAGTGAGGGATTGCCTGAAAGCAGTATATGAATTATTCAAATTCCCTGCCTTATAACCGTATTGCCTCATGAAAAATGGCTGGGCGTGCAAAGCATAGGTTCCAAGAGTCGTTTCAATGCCTTTGCTCCGCATTTTTTTTATCACCAAATCCCTGTCAATATTTTTATCCAATAAAACAACAAACGACTGAAACGTGTGCCTTGCCCCCTTTTTAAGTATGGGCAGAGTAATGCCCTTTACGCCAGAGAGCATTTTCAAATATTTTTCCGCAATCAAAATCCTTACCTTAATTATCTTTTCAATTATTTTCATTTGGGAAATACCCATAATGGCCTGAACTTCTGACATGCGGTAATTAAATCCTGCTTCCACAAACTGCGAGTATCCAAGCTGTTCGTCCAAAACTCCTCCGTGATTTCTTAAAATTGAAATCTTTTCGGCCAAACTATCATCGTTTGCCACAATCATTCCACCCTCGCCAGTCGTAATTGATTTGCGCGGATGAAAGCTGAAGCAGCCCGCATCAGCCAGGCCTCCAGACATATTGCTGCCAAAACGCGAGCCCAAAGCGCAGGCCGCATCTTCAATAACTTTTAAATTGTGTTTTTTGGCAATTCCCATTAAAACTTTCATATTAATCGGATTGCCAAAAGCATCCACGCAAATTATGGCTTTTGTTTTGGGCGTTATCTTTTTTTCCAAATCAGAAAAATTGATATTAAAAGTATCAAGATTGATATCAACTAAAACCGGAGTTGCTCCTGCCTGAACGACAATATTGGCCGTGGCTGGAAAAGTAAAATCAGAAACCAAAACCTCATCTCCCTGTTTAACCCCCATGGCAACCAAGGACAAATGGAGAGCGGTTGTGGCAGAAGTAGTTGAGAAGGCATATTTTGTTCCGACATACTTGGCAATCATTTTTTCAAATGCCAAAACATTGGGCCCTTTGGTCAAAATGCCGCTCTCAAACGCCCTTTTAATTTCTTTTATTGTCGGAGCCAGGGGAATTTCCGGCTTAATCAGGGGGATTTTATTCATAAGATTTCTTTATAATATTTAATCGTTTTTTTGAGACCCTGAGCCAAACTTGTTTTTGGCTTAAATCCGATTAATTTCTTGGCCAAACTAATATCGGCGCAATGGCGCATCACATCTCCTGGCCTTTGCGGTTTTTTGATAATTTTTCCTTTATACCCGAGCTCTTTGCAAATGGCGGCAATTAAATCTTTTATTTTTGTTTCTTGGCCGCTGGCAATATTTATCTCTCTTGCGCGGGTTTTGGGATTTTTATAAATTTCAAGCGCGGCATTGACTGCATCTTCAACAAAAATAAAATCTCGCGACTGGCTGCCCGTACCCTGCAAAACCGGCTTTTCTTTTTGCAAAATCTTTTTAATGGTAATCGGCACTACCCCAGCATATAAACCTTCATTTTGAAACGGGCCATACATATTAAACGGCCTGACAACAGCAATATCAAGATTGGGAAAAATGTTCAGATAAGAGCGTATCATCAAATCCGCAGCTGCTTTTCCGGCCGCATAAGGGGTCTTGGATCCGAAATAATGCTTCTCACTTATCTTTCCTTTTTCCTGCGAACCATAGACCTCTGATGAAGAAAAATGGATTAGCGTCTTAAATTTCCCATGGCGGAGCAATTTGAGCAAAACGGCGCAAAGCTCAACATTAACTAAAAAAGTGCTTTCGGGATCGTCAAAAGAATGGAGCAATGTTTGAGTTGCCAAATTGTAGACAATATCAATATTAAACTTTTCCAGCAATGCGGCCATAAAATCATAATCCTGCGCGTCATGCTCTACAACTTCCAAAGCCGGAAATTCCTTTTTTAATGGCTCAACATTTTCCTTTTTTCCGAGAAAAAAATTATCAACTATGATAATCCGGGCAGGTCTTTCTTTAATCAAAAATCTTGCCAGATTGCTTCCGACAAAACCCGCGCCGCCCGTTATTAAGATATTTTTATCTACAAAACTTAATTGTTTCATTGCATTCTTTCCAGAACTTTAATTCGTAACATGCAAAGCATTTAATAAACTTAAATTGCTTTTTTAAGTTTCATTATTAAGCTTTGATATACCTTGGGGTGGAATTTGTGTGCTTCAACAAATTTAATCAATTCAAAGCCATGCTTATAAAGCAGCCTATAAAGGGTTATTTTTTCATAAGACACGATATGCCCCTTCTCGGTTTCAATGTCATATTTGTCTTCTACTAACTTTCGAAAATCATACGTGTGCTTAAGATTATAAAGTATATTTCATAAACCTATAGAGTTTGGAGTGGATATAATCAATTCTCCGTCATCTTTGAGCAATTCCTTTATTCTTGAAAGATAATAATTTGGATTATCTATATGTTCGATTGTTTCTAAAAAAAGTATTGTATCAAATCTTGGCATTTCTGTTTTTAAAATATCTCCACAAATGAATTTCAAATTATCTCTCCGTCTTGTCTTGGCAATATCTATTGCTCTTTGGCAGATATCTATTCCAACAACATTATGCCCTTTATTTGCTAACATTTCTGATATTCCCCCTTCATTACACCCAATATCTAAAATAGTCTTTTTTGTTGTATTAATTAATGCCAATGTTTTTTTGACCCTATCGTCCATAATATATATTTCTTAATTTTTTTATCGCATTCTTTTTAAGGCCTTAAGGGTAATGTCCAACGCTAAAAGCCCCTCTTCGCCAGATACCATCGGCTTTTTATTTTTTAAAACACAATCTAAAAATGATTTGAGCTCTTCTTTGATTGGTTCTCTAAATTTGATCGGTATTTCTCTTTGCCCCGAAGTATCCAATTTCTCTTTTCCTATTTTTTTAACATTCACTTTGTAATATGTATCACAGACAAAAAGCTTTTGCGTGATGTAGTCCAGTTCTGCATAGCCCTTTGATCCGGTAACACGCAGCCGGCGGATTTTAAGTGGCGTAATCCAATTTACCTGGACATAGCCGCTCGTTTTTCCGTAATCCAAAAATATCTCGGCATGATCTTCAAAAATTTCGTCTACTATCCTCCCTCCCTTTGAATAAACTTTTTGGGGCCCTGACTTAAGCAAGTGATTGATTATATCAATATCATGGACCGCTAAATCAATTAAGACCCCCGTATCCCTGTTTTTTGGCACATAGGGCCCTACTCTTTGCGCCTCTATGGAAATTATTGACCCCAAGACGCCATCTTCAACTAAATCCAAAAGTTTGGCCACAGCCGGATTAAACCGTTCAATATGGCCGACTGACAGCAATGCGCCAGAGGCCCTGGCGGCACTAATGATGGCCTGGCCCTCGGCTATATTGAAAGCAATCGGTTTTTCCACTAGACAATTTATTTTGCGCTTCAAAATTTCAACGGCAATGGCTTTATGCGATTTTGTAGGAACAACAACCGAGACCGCATCTAATTCTTCGCTATCAAGCATTTGCCTAAAATCCTGATAATAATTGCACCTATATTTTTCTCCGAACTGCCTAGCTAAATCTTCATTTATATCGCAGATAGCAACAAGCTGGCAGTTTGGCAGCTCAGAATAAACACGCACATGGTTTTTGCCCATATTACCCGCACCGATTACGGCAACTTTTAATTTATTTTTTGCCATATTTTCTGCTTGCTTTTATAAACATCAAAATAATGCCAGGATTTACAATTTCTTAAAAAAATTATTTATTGATTTGATTATAGAATTTTTCTCCTGTGCGCTTAATTCTGGCCAGACCGGCAAAGAAATGACTTCTTTGCATGCCTGCTCGCAATGAGGAAAATCTCCTTTTTTATATCCCAAATTTTCTAAAGCCGGCTGCAAATGGAGCGGAGTGGGATAATAAATCATGGTTGGAATGCCTTTACCGGCTAAATATTTTGCTAAAACCTCGCGATTTTTTGTGCGCAAAGTATATTGGTGGAATGTATGCTCGCCGTCGTTAAACTCAGGAATTATAATATCGTTTAAGCCGCAAAAATTTTTATTGAAACTCTCCGCGATTTCCTGCCTTGCCCCGTTATAACTTTCCAAATGTTTCAATTTGACGCAAAGCACGGCTGCCTGAATGGCATCCAAGCGCGAGTTTATGCCTATTTTAAGATGCAGATATTTATTCTTTGCATCCGACCCGTGATTTTTAAGCTGCCTCGCTTTTCCGTAGAAATATTTATCATTAGTGACAATTGCTCCGCCATCACCAAAACATCCTAAATTTTTCGTGGGAAAAAAAGAGAAACATCCCGCATTCCCCCAAGTCCCAGATTTTTTCCCTTTATAAATGCTGCCGATTGACTGGGCACTATCTTCAATGACTTTTAATTTGTATTTTTTGGCGATTTTACAGATTTTATCCATTTGGCACATTCTACCAAAAATATGGACTGGAATTATAGCCTTAGTTTTTTTGGTAATGCTCTTTTCAATTAGCTCAGGATCAATGTTCAAAGTATTGGGGTCAATATCTGCAAAAACCGGTTTAGCGCCAGCTAAAATAATGGTGGAAGCGGTAGCTATAAAAGTAAATGGAGTAGTAATTACTTCATCCCCCTCCCTAATATCTAAGGCTCTTAAAGACAACAAAAGAGCGTCTGTTCCCGAGTTGCACGAAATGGCATATTTTGTGCCGCAAAATTTTGCCAACCCTTCTTCAAATTTTTTGACCTCATCTCCATTGATATAAACGCCCGAATCAATTACCCTGCTTATTGCCCGGTCAATTTCATTTCTTATTTTCTTATTTTGTCCGGTTAAATCAAAAAACTTCATATTAGATTTCACTTACCCCTTCTCCATTTTTCAAATATTTTCTCTGGCATTTTGCGCATTTGGCGCCATCGGATTCAAAATGCAATTTCTCTCCACATCGACACATCCACCCTATTATTTTCGCTGGATTGCCAGCAACAATAGCATAATCGGGAATATTTTCAGTTATTACCGCCCCTGCCCCAATAAACGCGTAACTTCCTATTTCATGTCCACAAACAATAGTAGAATTTGCACCCAGAGTAGCTCCAATTTTTACCAAGGTCTTTAAGTATTGTTCTTTAGTCTTTGGAAATTCAGCTCGCGGGTTAAGGTCATTGGTAAAAACAACACTGGGGCCGACAAAAACATAATCTTGCAATTCTACCCCCTGCCAAACATCAGTATTGGACTGAATTTTGACATTATTGCCAATTTTAACCGTATTGGCAATTAAAATATTATGCCCAATAGTACAATTCTGCCCTATCTGGCATCCGGATAAAATTTGGCAATGATTCCAAATTTTTGTTCCTTGGCCTATTTGCGCTTCTGGGCAAATGAAGGCTGTTTCGTGCGCCCAATATTTATTTTCCATGACTTATTATATCTTCAATTAGTTGCACGGCATTTAATGCCTCGCTTGGCTTTACGCCTTTTCCATCCAAAAAATCTCTATAAACAAATTTATGCAAATCCTCATAGGAAAGGTTATCTTGGGAAGAAAAATTATAGTCCACCCCATTGATTTTGAACACCCTCCTCTGGCTATTTTGAGGCGCGGCAGTGCTTACTTTGAACTTGCATATATAATTCTCGCCTTCCAATGTACCCGTACCCGTTAAATTATCAATTTTAACCCCTGAAATCTTTTTGACAGGTCCAAACAAGTGCAAAATCATATCAAAATAATGCACGCCCAGATTAAATAATACTCCGCCCGATCTTTGCGTTTGACCTTTCCAAGAGTTGTAATAAGCCTGATCCCTGTAAACAGAAATGTCCATTTCTATCTCGTTTTTCTTCGATAGATCCAATTTATCCTTTAACTCTTTTACCAAATGGTGGTGTCTTAATTGCAATACGCAAAATATTTTTTCATATTTTGCCAAATCTATGCAATGATCTGCGTTTATCGTCAGGGGCTTTTCGCAAATTACGGATTTATTATTCTCTAGAGCCATTTTACATATTGGATAATGTAAATCATTTGGAGTCAAAACAACGATACAATCCGCATCAGTTCTTTTTATCAATTTCTGCCAATAATTTTCTCCATTACTTAAATCAACAGCTTCCACAATTTCCCCATCAACACTCTTAATAGCATCGATATGGCGCGGGTATATGAATCCTTTCCCGATAATCGCAAATTTCATGTTTAGAAATGATAAACGTTCTTATATTTTCGGCTTTTAATAGCATTTCTCGTATCAACGACAATATTGGATTTTTTTGCTATGGCATCATAGGCCATATTTGAATGATCGGTTAATATCAAGACCAAATCGTAATTTTTTAATATTGATTCGGAATAATTTATACTCTTTATTGTCTTGCAGGTTTTCTGGAACATATCGTAATAAGAAAATTCTTTAATATGCGAATCATAATAATCAACCCTCGCGCCCTTTCTTTCTAAATTCGGTATTATATCAAAGGCGGCCGATTCTCTTGGGTCGCCAATATCCTTTTTATAGGCCACTCCTAAAATCAATATCTTACTATCCTTCAAATGATTACCATTTTTATTCAAAACGGAAATAATGTTGCTTACTACATAATGGGGCATCTGCTCGTTTAATTCCCCCGCTAATTCAATGAACCTTGCCCAAAAATTGTATTCCCGGGCTTTCCATGACAGATAAAATGGGTCTATGGCAATGCAATGACCCCCAACTTTCGGACTGGGATAGAAAGCTGTAAACCCGTAAGGCTTGGTCTTGGCGGCATCAATCACTTCCCAGATATCTATTCCCATTTTCCATGACAAAAGCCTTAATTCATTAATCATGGAAATATTCACTAATCGATAAGTATTCTCTAAAATTTTTACCATCTCTGCTGTTTTTGTATCCGTAACAGGATGGACGTGTTTCAAAAACTGTTTATAAAATTCTTCGGTAATTTTAGTACATTCTGGCGTGATACCGCCAACAACTTTAGGTACATCCTCAAGAGGCATTTTATTGCCGGGATCAATGCGCTCTGGCGCAAAAGCCAAATAAAAATCTTTACCGGCTTTCAACCCAGATTCCTCAAGCAAAGGTAAAACCACCTCTTCAGTTGTCCCCGGATAAGTAGTACTCTCTAAAACGACCAACATGCCTTGATGCAAACATTGCCTAACTTCTTTGACAGCATTAACAATATAGCTAACATCGGGAATTTTGTATTTATCAAGCGGAGTTGGCACGCAAATAATTACCACATCTACATCTTCGAGTGTAGAAAAATCGCCCGTAGCCTTGAATTTCCCCGAACGAATAATCTCCCGGAGTTGCGAATCTTTGATATCGACCACATAAGATTTCCCGGCATTAAGCATGTCTACGCGCTTTTTTTGGATATCGAGCCCAATTACTTCAATCCCCTTTTGGGCCATGCCGACAATGTGCGGCAAACCGACATAGCCTACGCCTATTACCGCGACTTTATCTTTTTTATTTTTGATTTTTGCCAAAATATTCATAGCTTATTCCTTAATAATGTTTCGCAAAAAAACGAATCTAAGTATCACATATGATATAGCATAACTGCACCCTCCTGCAAAGACTAAAAAGAAAATGTTATCAGATACTTTTAAGGACAATGCTACCATAGGTTCGATACATAGTGATGAAACTATCGCGCAAAAAATAGCTCGGCAAATGAACGAATAAGAAAAATTGATTAGCCTTTCCCTGTGTGCCCAAAAAACCATTACAAACAAACCACTATTTAGGGCTATAACACTAGCTATGGCCGTCCCCATAAACCCATATTTGGGCACCAAAAACAAATCCAAAATGACATTCAGGGCGGCAATCACAATATAAGGATACAAAACCTTTTTTTCATTATGCGAAGCTATCAGAACTTGTGAAAAGGGCTGCAAAAAATAAAAAACGATAGAAGTGAAAAGCAAAAGTCGCAAAGCGGGAACGGCCAAATAATACTTGGCGCCGTAAGCCGCCCCCATCAGGTTGGGAGCTAAAGCCCACCCACCAAATAAAATACCAATTGCTAAAAAAATCATGGTCTCTGTCTCGGCGTCTAAAATTTTTTTCAGCGACTCTTTTGACTCTTGGAAAAGCCTATTCACGTGCGGCGCAAACACGCTTGCTATAAGCCCAGCAGGCATAATTGAAACAGCTATAATTTTTAATGCGGAATTATAATACCCTGCTTCTAAATATTTTCTGTAAAAACCCAAAATGGTCGAATCGATATTATTGTAAATAATGGCAAAAAAGGATACAGCGGCTAAAGGTAGAGAAATCCGCAATATATTCAAAATCTGCTCTTTGTCGAAGGAAATACGCAATGGTTGTATCTTGGTGATAAAAAACATTAAAAAAACTATACTGACTACAGTTATAGCTAATAAATACGCCAAAGCTAAACCCGAAGTCGTCGGATGATATTTAATAACGAAGATACCAGCAATAACCGTTATGGCAGAAACGCACGTATCGCCCCACCCCAAATATTCCATACGATTCTTAGCCATAAAATAATAGTAAAAAAAACCCAAAAAAGCATATAGGCCGGTATAGAGGGCAAATATCCAAATAGCCCTTAATAAAAACCAATCTGCGCCGAGCAAAAACGAACATCCGAAAGTTACTAATATGGAAAAAATAACCAGCAGGACTTTAATTGTAAAAAAATAATCGACCCTTTTTTGATCGGCTTTTCCTTGCGATATTTCCCTCATTAAGATCTGTGAAGTCCCAAAGTCTGCAAGGATAACAAACATTGAGGCAAAAGATGAAGCAATATTAAATCTGCCATATTCTTCAATAGAAAAATACCTCGCTACCCAAATGACAAAAAATGACTTAATAGCGATAGCTGCAAATTGGGAAATAGAATACCAAAAAGTATTTTTAATAATAGTCTGTTTGGTACTATTATTATCAAATAAAAAACTTTTGACTTTTTGAATCATGCCTTTTTAGTCCTCAAAAACCATTTAGAAGTATTAGAGAGCCCCTCCTGCAGGGTATATTTTGAACGCCAAGAAAGAAATTGAGCGGCCTTAGAATAATCTAAGGCACTGCGAGCTTGATCTCCGGAACGCGCCGGTAAATATTGTTTAGTCGCTTTTCCGCCAACCAAATTATTCACAATTTCAAAAAGCTCATTGATGCTGGTTTCCTTGGCGGTAGAAATATTAAAAATTCCGGTTTGACTGCCTTGAATAGCGGATAAATTAGCGCCCACCACGTCATCAACATAAATAAAATCCCGGGTCTGTTCTCCATTACCGTAAATGCAAAGCTTTTCCCCGCTTTTAGCTTTTTTGAAAAATATACTCACTACCCCTCCTTCACCATTACTACCCTGCTTTGGACCATAAACATTAGAGTAGCGCAAAGCAACATAATCAATGCCGAATTGCTTTTGGTAAATATCTAAAAGATTTTCCGCTGTAAGCTTTGCTACCCCATAAGGAGAAACTGGCTGCAAAGGCGAATCTTCTTTAGCGGGAATACAGCCATTGTCGCCATAAACCGCCGCACTGGAAGAAAAAACAATTTTTTTGACTCCGTATTTTTTGCAGTTTTTACAAATATTAATAAATCCCAAAATATTCGTCTTAGCATCGGCTACGGGGTCTAAAATTGATTTTTGTAAATCCACTTGGGCGGCCAAATGAAAAACGATCTCCGGTTTTTCACGATGGAATACTTCATCAACCTTCTTGTTGGCAATATCCAGCTTATAAAATTTAGCTCGAGGGTTGAGATTTTTTCTATTACCGGTAGAAAGATTGTCAATAACCGCGACTTTATAACCATCAGAAACCAGGCAATCCACTAAATGGCTACCTATAAAACCGGCTCCGCCGGTTACCAAAACCCGAGTTTTTACTGGCTTTTGGCCTGATTTCATACTTTCGATATTATACAGTAAACATTAAATTAGTCAATATTTATTCCCTTTCCCTAATAAAACTGCTACTGATTATTTAGTCTTTAGACTCAATAGTAATCGCAATATTTCGAGTAGAAGCTTTAACCTCTCAGTGTTTGTAATAATATTGGTGCTATTGTTGGATTTTTCGTTTTGGCTAACTTTATTTTCCGTTTGGCTACTATTTGCCGAGGCTGATTTAGTAAAGTAAACCGACCAATTAAATTCATATTCAAGAGCGTTTTTTTTCTGCATATTCTGCGCCGAAGGAATGAAAACCAACCAATTGTTATCTTTGACAAAATTTTCAAACGATAAGTATCCTTTATTCTTATTTGCCAAGTCAATATATCCAATCTTATTCTTGCCATCTTTGGACTGCAAAATATAGGGAACAACGAACTTATCAGAAGAATTTCCAGAGAATTCAATCCTTAAATTGCCAATCCCTCCCACTATTTTATACCATTTGGCCGACCAATTGGGCATTGTATCAGAGAAGTAAAATTTGCTTTCCCCTTTAGTCGGCAAAAAATTAACCATCGGAACCACTCTCATCTTCTTCAAAATGGCATTCTTGTAACAAAAACTGCTGCTCAAAGAGCAATCATTCAAAAAATTTGCTACAGTCCAATTATTAAATACTTCTTGGAAATTTTCCTTGGCCCCTACCGTGCGCAAAGCGTCATTAAAACCGCTTATCCCGGTATAAGGCGAACGATAAAGCGCCTTAAGTAAGCCCGGGCCATACTGATCAACGGCATAATGGATAAAAATAGAACCAGCCGCATAACCGGCCGCATCATTCTGCCAGTCCACTATCGATTTGCTTGAATCTTCAGTAAATTTCCTTACTCTTTTTTCCAAATAGGTATTATCGGTCGGAACTTCGTTGTAACCCAAAAGGGTCGGGGTATATTCAGCTAACAATTCCTGAACCCAAACCTCTTCCCCATTGCCATTAATCCGAGTTTTTCGATTAAAAATAGCCAAATGGGTAAATTCGTGAGCCAAATAACTCTTAATATTAGGAGAGAGCAAATATTCGGCGTTTAAGAAAACCACCTCCTTCTGGTTGGAATTGGGAACTTGCAATTTATCGTATTGGTCCTTTTCCCGAAAATAACCAGCCGTATTATTGCTCATTTCATGGAATACAAAATAGACTTTCGGGTCCTTATCAATGCCCGGATTCCATTCGCTGCCGTAAAATTCGGTAATCTTTGGATAAATATGCGCGTCATACTCTTGAGCCAAATCGGAAAGTGCAGAATGAACCCTTGTCCTTTCGATATCATTAAGTTTTGACCAGAAATTACTGTCAATATAAAAGTATGCGCGTCCCGAAACCCGGGAAAGATTCGTGCTTATTGTCGAACGCTTAAAAGCATCATAACCCGAATCAACATTGAATTTAAGCGAACTGGCAAAAGCTTGGCCAGAAAATACCAAAAAAATTGCCGACGCAATCAAAAATTTAACAAATCGCCTATTTGCCATTAAGCAATATTACCATGGGAAAAAGAAAAATCAAACGAAAAGGCCCTTTGATAAGGGCCACTTTCCCAAAGCTTCAGCCGCTTAAGACATATGATCGACTTTTTCTCGAATAAGCGAACTCTTTTCCAGAAACTTTTGCCAAGTCTCCCTCTTAAACAAGAGCAATAAATATTGTTCTGGCCGAAAATCTCCCTTGAACTCATTAGCAATCAATAAAAGCACGGCCACGCCAGCCATCCCAAAAAGCCCGACCACGGCAAAGACCGAAACGAAACTTCCGGTTTTTTCCAAAATCCATCCCCCTAAAACCGCGCTTAGAGCTGTAACTAAGGCTACCGAGGAGCTAGAAATGCCAAACTCCGTTGATTCAAGTTTGGGATCAAGGTGACGCTGGAAAATAGCTGACCAGCCAGCCAAAGACATAGCCATGCCCAAACCATGCATAAATTGCAACAAGTATAAATGCCAAATCCTATTAGCAAAAATAAAACCGAAGGCAACTAAAGCGGCCAATAATAATCCAAAGGTCAGAAAAAAATAATCGTCCTTCTCCCCTTCCTTATTATCCAAGAATAAACCGAATGGCACGCGTAAAACCGAAAAGGTTAACCAGTAAATGGCGGTTGACCACCCCACAGAAACCGCATCGCCATTTTGGATGTTTTTGATGATAAAAAGCGCCATTAATGGTTGCACTAGACCCCAACCGATGTAAAAAAACACATCAGAAAGTAAAAGGGTTTTGACAATCGGATTAATTTTAATTTGAGTCGCCATATTTTAATTGGTAATGGACTAATTATAAAACAAAAAAGCGGGTTATTAAACCCGCCGCTTGTTTATTCGTAACGTAAAGCCTCTATGGGGCTCAGATCAGCGGCCTTTTTGGCCGGATAAAGACCAAAAACTAAACCGATTCCAGCCGAGACCGCAAAGCCAAGCAGAGCGGCCTGCCAAGGGAAAGAAAATGGCCAATTTAATCCAGCAACTTTAGTGATAATAGTGGCAGCCGCAAACGACAAAAGGGTTCCCAAAGTTATGCCCACTATCCCCCCACTTGAAGTCAAAAGCATCGATTCGATCAAGAATTGCATTAAAATTTCGTTAGAAGTCGCGCCTAAGGCTTTGCGCAAACCGATTTCACGCGTGCGCTCAGTCACGGAAACTAAAACAATATTCATAATGCCCACTCCACCCACCAGCAATGAAATGGCAGCCACGGCGGCTAAAAAAATAGTTAAAGTTCCCAAAACCGTACCCGCAGCCTTGGCAATATCAGCTGAGGTATTAACATGGAAATCATCCTTATCCGGATCGGTGATATTATGCGAGTCACGAATAGTGTCGCGGACATCCCGAACCGTGGCATCAATATTTTTTTCGCTATCCACCTCCACTACTAAGCGCTGAAAATATTTAATCCCCATTAAGTCACGCTGCAAAACATTATAAGGAACAATAATGGCATCGTCGAAATTGGCCATGGAGCCTTGGCCTTTTTCCTTCATAACTCCAGCCACCCTAAAAGACCTATCCCTAACCCTGATTTTTTCCCCCACCGCATTATTATCAGGGAATAATTTCTCCGCCACGCGCTTGCCGATGACTGCGGAATTGTTAAGCGAGCTGACATCACTGGCCGTAATAAAATCCCCGGACTGCATTTCAATTTGATATAAATCCTTCATCAACTCCGTCACCCCATAAACCGTATAACGATAGCTGTCCGAACCTCGGGTGACTACCTCACTAGAAAAAACAATTGGCATGGCAGATTTCAAATGGGGCACATTACTCTTCTTTTGAATTTGCTCCAAATCCTTATTTTTCAAAGCGTCAGAATACAAGGCATCCATGGGCATACCGGCCCCGGAAACTTCTTTCCCGGGCAAAACAAAGACTAAATTCGATCCCAAGGAACTAATTTGCCCTAAAATTAAATTCTGCGCGCCCGCGCCTAAAGACATCACCATCATAATAGCCGTGATTCCGATTACGATACCCAAAATTGTTAAGAAAGACCTTGTTCTGTTTGTTTTAAGCCCGATTAAAGCTGTCCGAAAAGAATAAAATGATTTCATATTATTTTAAGTGGCCATTGAGATTTGTTGCCCTTTCTTTGACCTGTTCATCTTTTTCGACTTTGCCGTCTCTGATATGGATGATTCTTTGGGCAAATTGAGCAGTGCTGTGCTCATGGGTAATCAAAATAATCGTCTTTTTTTCTTTTTCATTCAGATGCATTAAAGTATCCATGACAATAATGCCGGATTTAGAATCAAGGTTGCCGGTAGGCTCATCGGCAAAAATAACATCAGGATTGTTTATCAAAGCCCGCGCAATGGCCGCCCGCTGCTTTTCGCCTCCAGAAAGCTGGCTGGGCTGATGGCTAATACGATGTTCCAAACCAACTTTTTTAATAGCCCAAAGGGCCAATTTATCCCAGTCTTTTTCATTAATTTTAGAATAAAGCAATGGCAATTTGACGTTTTCCAAAACACTGGTGCGCGCCAAAAGATTAAAGGCCTGAAACACAAATCCCATTTTTTGATTGCGAATGGAAGCTAATTCATCTTGGCTGTAGTCTTGGCTGTCTCGACCGTCAAAAAAATACTTCCCAGATGTTTGCCGATCCAACATTCCCAAAATATGCAGTAAAGTTGATTTACCCGAACCCGAAGGCCCCATGATGGAAACAAATTCCCCCCTTTCAATTTTGAAATCAACGCCATCCAAAGCAATAGTCGGCTCCCCTTCGTTGGAGCAATATTCCATCCGTAAATTTTTTACCTCGATTAAAGCCATATTCGTTATTGGGAAACGATAACATCACCTTCGTTTAGTCCTGATACAATTTCGATATTACCATTATTGTCCTTAATCCCGGTTTTAACCTCTACAAGATTAATCTTGCCGTTTTGCATGACTTTCACCTGAATTTTGTCCCCTTTAATGAGACTCCTATTGGGAATATAAAGGACGCCCTCCTTAACAGCGGTCACGATGTCGATATTGGCCGTCATGCCAGATTTGATTTCATTATTCGGTTCGTTGAGCGCGAAAGTCGTTTTATAAGAAGAAACGCCATCAATTACCGTTTCGGCCGGATCTATCAAGGCGACACTAGCTTCGAATTTTCTATTTGTGCCCATGGCATCAAAGGTAAGAATACAGCGACTACCAATAGCGATCTTAGCAATATCATTTTCGCTTATATTAGCCTCGATTTGATAAGGATCATTGGACATTATAGAAATATAGCTTTTACCCGCATTAACATTTTCACCTACTTCTGTATCAATGGCGGAAATAATCCCGTTTATCGGGGCAAATAAATAAGTCTTGGAAAGCTGAGCCTCGATTAAATCCAAACTGGCCTGAGCCTGGTCTATTAAGGCCTGCTGATACCCTATTTGGTCTTGGGTGGCCGGCGCTTTCTTATAAGCTAACTGGCTTTGCGCGATATCAAGGGTTTTCTTATAAGCATCAATGGAATTATGCAGGGAGATAACTGTAGTTAATTGGGTATTGAGGCTAGTGATAGCACCCGAAACCATTGGGCGCGCCACATCCAGGGCCGCATCTTCGGCCGTGCTCAGCTGGCAATCAACGGTCAAGGTTTCGCTCATGACATTTAGAAATACTATTAACTTTTTTAATCGGGTTTCAGAATTGGCAATGGCAGCATCGAGCTGCTCGTGAGTATTCTTGTCTGCGGCTATGGCGTTAATTTCCTTTTCCCAATCATTAAGGTCAGTATCCAAGCTTTTGCGATTTTTGTCGGTTTGGCGGCCGGCGTTAGAATTGCAATAGGTATAATTGAGTTGATAATCCACATCGGCCGAATAATTAAAAGTTCGGAAAAGCGGAGAAATTGTCTGGTTGAGAGCAATATCGGAAGCGACAAAAGCGGCTTTTAAGGTCGAGGGCGCACCTAAATAAGCGTTATCCAAATCAGAGCTGGCTTTTTGGTATTGGCTTTGAGTAATCTGCACATCCTCAGTTCTGGCACCGCGCTTCAGTTCGTCTAAACGCACCAGTTGGGCGTCCAAAGCGGCCTTAGCCTGCTTTTTTTGCGCTAAGAGCTCGGAATTCTCCAAGGTTATCAATAACTGACCAACCCTTACTTCTTGGCCGGTTTTTATGCTTATGCCTTGCACCCGACCCCCGCGATCAAAAGCCATAGCAATGCTTTTGGCCGGTTTAACTTTACCAGTTACCGAGACAACCTGCTCCAAATTACCCCGTTCAACTTTCACGGTCTTCATTTGGGAGAGTTTTTTGTTATTAATAATAATATTATTGGCTACGATCGCCACTATTAATAAAACGATTATGCCGATAATTATCTGTTTTTTTGAAAATTTGAAATTCATATTGTTTTACTTCTTTTTCATTCTTTTTGCCATCTTTTCAATGTCTTTGGTGTGATTGACCATAGCTTTAGCCAAGCCTTGGAATTTGCTCGCCGGCATGGCTATTATCGCCTTGCCTTGGCAGAAAAAAATCAAATCTTCTTTGGTCCTAAGGTTGAGTAATTCCCTAATCCTTTTGGGGATTACCACTTGCCCGCGCTCCCCCATAGGGCTTATTCCGAAGGCATGCCCGAAATGCCCATTCATACTTTTCATATTTGATAAGTATAATCCGTCTAATAGCGCTGTCAACCATATTTTGCACAAACAAAACCCCCGCCAGATGGCGGGGGAGTTTTTTTGGTAATAACCTTTTTTAGTAAGGAAATTACGGAGTGAGGTTGACCTGGCTGGTCTTCCAAGTGCTGGCAATATCAGGCCAAGTCATTGTGTAGGTAGCACCCATGGCAGTAGAATCCCAAACCAAGGAGTTTACGCGGCCATAGTAGTATCCGGCAGCACCAGGATAAGTAGTGAAGGATACGACACAGGTCTTGGTAGTTCCCTCCCTGATAACGTATTGATCGCCAAAGGTGTTGACGTCAGCTGAGCATCCATAGCTGAAAGATGAGTTGGAACCAGAGGTATAAGTACCATCGGATTTAACCGAGGTGGCATTCACGCCTTTGGTGGTTGTAGCCATGGTGTTGATGTAGATATCTCCGCCAAGAGCAGTCACCGTGAAGGTGAGAGTACCTGCACCAGTCGTGCTCGCAGCAGTGCTAATGAGCTGGGTGGCGGTTAAGCCAGTGGCGCTGACATAAGCCAACTGCGGGAACTTGGTGTAGAAGTGGGTGGTCTTAGCATTGGCAGCGGCAGCATAGTTATTGCCGGCAGTGGTAATGGAATTTCCATTAGCATCCTCGGCGCTAAGTGAGCTGGCAGCGTTTTCAAAGCTGACCTTGACCCAAGAACCTTCCACAGCATAGCCGGTAGTGGCAGTCTTAACTTTGCCCTTGATGGTCAAAGTCTTGGTGGTGTCCTTAGGAATAGAGACGGCAAAATCAGTGAAGGCGGTTGAGGCAGCTGCAGTATTGCAGGTGAGCTCAGTTTCGCCATCAAAGAGGCAAAGAGTGCTGACAATATTGGCCACAGTGGCATCACTGGTGGTAACGGTGACAGTCAAAGCCTTGAGAGTCATATCAGCATACCTGGACTTAACATCCATGCTGCTAACAATGACATTGTCGGTCTCAGCAGTCTCGGAAGTCTGCTTGTTCTGATCCTTGAAAGTAGGAGTGATGGAAACATCGAAAGAACCAGTGGTAGCAGAAATAACATTGAAAGTCCTGTAGGCGGAAGTGACTAATTCACCAGCGCCAGCATAGACTGACAAGCCAGTACCATCAACACCGCGGACTCCATTAACAGGAATGCAGACGCGGGCAGCGGCAACAGCTCTGGTCAAAGAAGGAGCAGAAGCAGCCAATTGAATGGATTTCTTCTGGCCCTTAGGAATAATGATAGAGATACCAGTGATAGTAAGCCTGTATTGAGAGCCAACGGTCACCTCTTCAAAAACGTCTGAAGAGAGATCAATGGTCTTAACAACAGTGGTGCCATCCATCAAAGAGAGCTTGTTGATATTCCTCCAAATCTTGGAGTTGAAATCAAAAGAGATCCTCTTGAGTTCAATATCAGAGCCAGTGGCTTTGATTTGATAGTTGACAATCGGTTTGTCGGTATTGCCTTCCTTAATATCGGTGCCGTTTGAAGGGCTGCCGAAGAGGGTGGCAGTGAGAGTACCTTCCTCACCAGTGGTGCCAACCGTAGGTTCAGTGGTGGGCTCAGTGGTAGGTTCGGTAGTAGGTTCAGTGGTGGGCTCAGTGGTAGGCTCGGTAACAGGGGTAGCAGAACCAAGGCTGTTCAATTTGGCCTTAGTCATGTTTCCAACGATACCGGTTCCCTTGACGAGACCAGCCGGAGCAAGGACCTCAGCGGCGTACTTTTCTTGGAAAAGGACGACGGCGGCCTTGGTCATGTTGCCAAAGTAGCCAGTAATAGGCAAATTGGCACCGACTTCAGCGTTAAGGATCTGTTGAAGAGCCTTAACATCATCTCCAGTAGCACCCACGGTCAATGTCCTAGTGAAGACAAAACCAGTTGGGGTGGCAGCAGGAGCGGAACCCTGCAAAGCAGCGATCACAGCGCTCAATTGAGCAGGTGAAAGCTGGCTGAGCTGGGCGATAAGTGTATTCGTGTCTACCTGGGCGAAAGCGATGCTGGTGAGCAACACTGCGCCTGTGGCAGCAACGGCTAAAACTTTCTTAGCGTTCATTTTAGTTATTTATAATCTTTTACTCGCTTGCACTGGAATATTTATAGCCGTCCAGTACAAGTCGATTAAGTTAAATTTTTTCGGCTAACTGAATATTGGCTCGACCTTTTATCGCCGGGCTCTCGCCCTGACGATGGAATTTTCCATTGCCCGCTCAGAAACGCGCTTAGCGTGCTCCCGAGTGGGAAATGGAATAATTATTAATTTATTATTGACTATTACTTAAGAAATAAATCTTCTCGGCAGCACTCTGTAAATATTGCCAATCGCCCTCCTCTTGGTATTTAGCAAAATCAAGTTTCGCCTCGCTAAAAGTTTTTTCTTGGGAAGTGCTTAGAGTGGAGCTAGAAAGGTTAGCAATCTCATTTTTGACAATCTGCTCTAATTGGCTCTGGGCATCATTAATAGTATTCTGGATACACTCCGTAGCTTTGGCAGCCAACACTTGTTGCTCAGTAGTGGCAAATTGGGTCCCAGCCTCCTTGCGCGCAGCTTCAAGGGCTACGGCAATATTTTGCACTTTCTTGGCTAGTTTTTCCCCTTCCCGTTTGGAAGCGATTTTACTGGGCATGTTCTGGGCGGCTTTCTGGAGTAATTGCGTACTATCGTTAATAGCAGCGGTCAATTTCTTCTGATCTCCGGCCTTGGCAATTTCTTTAACCTCTTGTGCTTTTTGTTGGGCCGCATCCAAATAATAATCAGAATTTTTAGAAACTTGGTTAATAGAAATTATTTTCCCATTCTGAGAAAACAAAATCGAAATCCCTAAACCAAAGATTACAACAAATAAGGCCGCTGTGGCATAACGCGGGACAAAATTTAATCTAAAAACCGGGCTGGGTTGGGCAACAATGTCCCCATTCATAATGCGGGACTTAAGCGAAACCGCCCAATCTTGCCTTGGTTTGATGTCCTTAATAGCCCTTATTTGATTTTCGATTTGATTCTCGGAAATCATGTAATCTTGGTGAAAAATGATTGACCTTTCAAAAAAGATGACGTCTAAACGTCACTTTTGTTACAGTACCATATTTTACTAATAAAATCAAGCCTTTTGGACCTTGGTCCTAACCTGCTCCATAGCCCGGCTAAGGGTAGTGCGCACCGCCCCCTCGGATTTATGCAAATTACGAGCGATCTCGGGAATGCTCAACTCGTCTAAATAATACCAAACGACAATGGTCTGATATTCATCCTTCAATGAGGACAAAACATTAATAATTTGTCCCATATTGAGGACGGTCTGAGCATGACCCTCCAAATTCTGATTTTCGTCGATAGGCTCATTGACCACCTCTGAAGAAACTACATTACTGCGACCGCGCTTACGATAAAAATCAATAACCGTATTTCTGGCACATTGATATAAAAAGGCGCGCGGGTTTTTGATATCCTTTCCCTTAGTAAGTTCTTGCCAATATTTGGCAAAAACATCTGAGGTGATTTCTTCGGCTTCAAACTGTGAATTAGTCTTTATGTATGCAAAACGGAAAATACTGTTTAGGTATTCTTGGTAATTTTTCTCAAATTCAATTTTAGGATCAAATTTAATAGACACAGCAATCATTAAATCAGGACTGGAAAATTAATTCCCCCTGCATCTAAATATAATATCAGACGGATTTAATTTTGTAAAAAGTCAATTTCCCGACATCGTAGCGTTCCAAAACATTTTCTTCCACTAATCGAGCTACGTCGCGGCGCAAAGTTCTCTTATTAACGGCTGAAAAATTATTCACTAATTGAACCAATCTCATTGGGCCCTTTTGACTTAAAATTTTCTGAATATCAGATTTGCGCGTTATGTTCCCATTAGCTTTCTTGGCGCCACTTAGGGAACTATCGCTTTTCTTCTTGGGCGTTTCTTTCTTTTTTACTACTTTGTCCTTAATGGGAATACTGCGGCCAACTGATTGGATATGGGACATCGGTTGATTATCAGTGACTGGCTTAGCGGACATAACATAGGCTTTTGTCCCCTTAACAATTTTGTCCTCTAATAATTTCTTTTGGATATCCTGCTCTAAAGCTAAATAACCCTGTGATAAAACAACAAAATTACGTTCATTGGCCCAATTATGCATTCTGGCCAATTCTAAAAACGCATTAAGGACACCAAGGTCATTCAAAATCACCTCACAATTATTCCGATTCTCGCAAAAATTGGAGGTAGCGATACCCGCATAGATATCATTGGCCTTTTCCCTTATTTTATACCTCAAGGGCTCTCTTTCCGGAAACAATTCCGTGACCTTATAGAGGCCAAGAGTAAGTTGAAGAATATAGTTTTTGTCCATATTCCGGATTGCTTAATGATACCAGATTTTGACCCATAAATCAAGGGGCATTGACCCCTTTATTTACTTGCTTTTCCGGGTCAAAATGCGTTAAAATTAGGTATGGAAAATGTCCTCTTAAAACAAAAATTTCCTTTACTCTGGTATGCTTCCTTGGGCTTGATTTGGGCATGGCAGGCTCGGTCGTTTAATCAAAGCTCAATGGCCATTTCCCCGCTTTCGCTTATCCTGCCCATTTTACTTTTAGCCATACTGCGGAGCTTCTTGCGCCAGGAAACCACCGGAGTTCAAATCTTAAAAAGCATTTTCTGCGCTGGGGCCTCCTTTGTTCTGGCTCAGGCTTTTACAATTTCCTCCCTGCAGCTGTCGCGGATCTGGAGAATCCCCTTTCGCGCTCTAAATATTTCCGATGCACTTTCCGGCAATATTGTAAATTTTGAAAATTATTATTTTGCGGACCTCTGGCTGCAATTTTTTATTTTCAGCGCCAGCTATCTTGGCTTGTTAGGTCTTTTAAGCGGCAAATTTTCTTGGAGAAATACATTGCGGGCCGGACTGTATTTTGCCGCGGCTGCATTTTTCGCCCCGGCTTTTGGTAATTTTATTTTCCTAATCACGAGTAGTCAGCTAGCAGCCCAAATAATAACTTTTGTCTGTTTGGCGATATTTTTCGGGCTAGCCACAGGCGAAAAAAGGCAATTAACAATTTATGAAGCTTAGAATACTATTCGCAACTCTCGTTGCGATTTTTTGTGCGGGTCTTTTATGGGCTAGCCCAACCGATGATCGGGCTGCGGAAAATGATTTACTAGTAAAAAAATTTGCGCCTAATTTTTTATTTGCGGCCCAAGAAAAATACTTTCCCTGCGATTATAGTAAATATTACTTTGACCAAACCGGTCAAGAAGTGACAGGCAGCCAAGCGCTAGCAAAATATTGCCAAAAAACAAAATTTGAAAAGTTGCAGGACTTTGAAATATTTTATGAAGTAAAAATGTCCCCTGAGGGTGACTACACGATACAGTATTGGCAATTTTATATTTTTAATGATTTCCTCAATAAACATTTTGGCGATGCGGAAGTTTTTACCGTTTTTCTTGACGGCAAAACGGGACAGGCCTTAAAATTTGTCGGCAGCGCCCATCTGGGTAGTGATACCAAAATAATTGCGGCTAATAATGAAATCAGAGATGCAAATTTGGAACATGTTACTCTCCTTATTGAAGCAGGCTCGCATGCCATTTTCCCTGACGCTAACGCCAATGGCTTACCTGACGCGCAGGAGCTGGCCAACTGGTATAATGCTTACGGCATTACCGGTTGGAGCATCAATGATGCAAAAAGCGGGACAAGGGTCAATTTTGGCGATCAAATCTATAAATTGACCCCCATCAAATCACTTCAAGAAAAATTGGCCAACCACAGCAGACTGATTAAATCGCCTAAACTTGGCATTTATATTCCAATCAAAATTGACTTGCTTTTGATTAAAATCGAAGAGGAAATATATATTCCCTTGGGCGGAGAGCCAGTCTCTTTAGCTAATATTGTCCAGCGGCTCGACGATCCCCAAAAAGTCCTGCCTCTCGACTTAGGGAAAAATGCCACAACAAGTTCAAACGCTCTTACGGCTCGGCTTCAGAAAGGCAAAGTCTTGAGCGCCAGCATTAAAGAGACAGCCAAACAAATTAAGGAAAAGCCGCCCAAGGCCGGCAAAGAAAAACCGGAAAAAAGTAAAACTGAAAATATCTCCCCGATTTTGATAAATGAACTCTGTGCCGGCATTGATACTGCTGACAATGAATACCTCACCGTTTATAATCCCAATAATTTTCCCATCAGCCTTGGTTCGGGCTTTGTCCTGAAAATAGCCAATTCTGCGGGAAAATTCTCCGAAAAACGCCTTAAATTTCTGCAAGAAACAATCCCCGCTAAAGGATCTTTCCTCTTATCACCTAAAGCGGTTAAAATCGGGGCCAGTCTCATCGAGCCGGATGCTACTTACGCTTCCGGGCTTTCCAAAATCGGCTGCACCCAAATTTGCCTCAATAATATTTGCGATACCCTATCTTTTGGAGAAAAAATTCTCCCCTGCGCCCAAGAAAATTTTTATTTTCTCGGCGGCGGGCTTAAAACCGATTACTGCCTGCGGCGCAAAAGCGCTGATTATTTATTGCATGATTCCAATAATAACCAAGAAGATTTTTCTTTAGTGGAACAAGCTTGTCCCAAGAATTCCCGCAACCAAACTTCCTGCACTTCCCCCAAGAATAAAACGGAAGAGAGAAAAATCAGGAAAAATATAACGACCGATAAAAAACCTTCCTCGGGTGGCGGCGTCCCAGAAAAAATTCCGCCCCCTTCCTGCGAGCTCAAAATTAATGAAGTAATGTATAACTTTTCAGGAAGCGATACAGGCAAAGAATGGATAGAAATTTATAATAACAGTAATTTTGCCTGCAATTTGACTGAATATAAAATCGCCGTCAATGAAAATAACCACAAAATAGTTTTAGCGAGCAGTAGCTCCGAGATTGCCCCCAATGGATATGCCATCCTTTCGCCCGATCCTCTTACCTTTAAGGCGGCTTTTGCCAGTGGTAGCGATAGTGGAATAATTCTAAAGAGCGCCCTCTCGCTTCCCAATAATGGCACAACTATTTATCTAAAAAAAGACGAGATCGTAATCGACAGTTTCTCTTACGCCAGTAGCAGCGGCGCTAATGGCAATGGTAATTCGCTGCAATTATTCGACGGCTCTTGGTTAGAATCTGTGCCTACCCCCAATGAAAAAAATACTTTCTCAACCACTAGTATACAAAGTTCTGTCTTTGATTCTTTGCCCCAAAATACTCAAGTAGCTTCTTCTTCCAGCGCCGCGAGCAGTACTCTTGATACCTTAATACCGCCGATTCAATATGATTTAAGGATAAATGAAATAATGTATGACGCTTCGGGATCGGATAGCCAAAAAGAATGGATAGAAATTTATAACGCCGGAGAAATAGTTAATCTTGAGGCCTGTAAAATACTTGATTGGCAATCTGACAAAGAATCCAGCCACAATCTTTATTATTTGTCGCCGACGTCTTCTCTGGGCGCTAGGGACTTTGCCATAATCTTAAATGATAAAGATCCTTCGCTTTTTCTCGCCCAATATCCGGAGTTCAGATCCCTGCTCTTACGGGCCAATTTTTCTTTACCCAATACAACGCAAAAAATCTCTTTGCGGTGTAATGATTCGCAAGCCAGCGAAAAAACTTATTTGGCGATAGAAGGCGCTAATGGCAATGGTGATTCGTTGCAATATTTTGAAGATGGCTGGTTTGAATCACTGCCCACGCCCGGCCTCCCTAATAGCAAAACAAATATCCTAAATCCCACTTCTAGCCCAATAACAACCGCTAGCTCCTCAGAGTTGCAAACTACCACTACCTTGGCACAAATCTTTGATTCACCGACAGCATTCTTTACCTTCGAAATCTTGCCTAAAAGAGTTTTATTTAATGCTTCCAGCTCGAGTTGCGCCACTGGGACTATCATTCAATACGATTGGGATTTTGGCTCAGGCCTAAAACAGACAACTAATCTGCCCCAAGCCAATTATTCCTACCTGCAAATCGGGCAATATAATGCCTCATTAATTGTTATCGACTCTAACGGGCTCACTAGCAGTCCCTACACCAACATTATCAACGTTACCGAGCCAATGGTCACTATTAGTGAAACTCCCAAAATTTAGCCAAAAAGTCGCCCGGGCATTCAAGCCGGGCGACTGATAATTACAAATTACTTGGCATCCAAAACCGCTTTTAAGGTCGAAGCGACTATTAAGCCTTCGCCCTTATTTATTCCCAGAAGCCGACCGCGCGCATCAAAAACCGGTAAATTATCCTTGGCAGAATCTTTGGAAATTAAAATATCCTGCGCTGATATGTATCGGATATAACCATAAGTAATTGCGTAATCTGAATCAGCGGAGTTTTCTTGAACTACAAGGCTAAAAATATTCTTGCCGATATCCTTAGCTTCGATATCAGCCAAATCAGCCGAAACAAGATCCTTAGCTTGGATTCTTAAGAGCGATAAATTCTGCTCTTGCTTTTCTACATTAAAATCGTATTCCTTGCCGTCCAATTTAATCTTTCCTTTGCAGGTTGAAGGCATGCCCGGCAAAGAGGCAACCGCCAAACCGTCGCGCGTCAAAACTACCGCTTCCCCGGAAAATTTTTGATAAAAAACCTCACAGGAGAACGACCCCACTGATTTTTTGGCCTTCAAAAAAGCTTCCGCGATGGCTTCGTTTTCTTGAATATAATACTTTCTTTCTATCATTTGGGTCTTAACAGCTCCGACTTCCTCTTGCTCCTTGGGTGCAAAAATTTGCGAACCGATAATACCCCCAATCACTGAAAGTAAAATAATTAATAAAACTTTTGAAAAATTGTTCATTTTTTCTTTTCCTTAATATTTTTTTTCGACGCTCCCAAGCTCACAAAAACTATCTCTCCGCCCTTATCGTCAATAGAAATTTTTTGACCTTCGATAATCTCGCTGGAAACAAGCTTAAGCGCTAAAGGATTCAAAATTAAATTTTGGATTACCCGCTTAAGCGGTCTGGCACCAAAGTGCCTATCAAAGCCTTTTTCGGCCAAAAACTCTTTCGCCTTCACAGTCATCTCTATTTGCACTCCCTTAGCCAATAATCTCTTGGCTACTTTAGAAATCTCCAAATCTACAATCTGGCGGATTTCCTTTTTACCCAAATAATTAAAAATTACAATCTCGTCTATCCTGTTGAGGAATTCCGGACGAAAATATTCTTTTAACACACTGGAAATCTTCTCGTTCGCATTGTCTTTTTGGGATAAATCCCCTGCTATATTGGAAAAGCCCAATGTGTCCCCCTGAGAAATGTATTCCGAGCCGAGATTAGAGGTCATAATAATTATCGTATTCTTAAAAGACACTAAACGGCCTTTAGCATCAGTTAAGCGGCCATCTTCCAAAATCTGCAAAAGCATATTGAACACGTCGGGATTGGCTTTTTCGATTTCATCCAAAAGCAAAATACTATAAGGCCTGTGCCTGATTTTTTCGGTAAGCTGTCCACCCTCTTCATAACCGACATAGCCGGGAGGAGAACCAATTATTTTGGAGACACTATGCTTTTCCATGTATTCGGACATGTCCAGCCGCACAATGGCTTTTTCATCATTAAAAAGCACCTCGGCCAAAGCTTTGGCGGTTTCGGTTTTACCAACACCGGTCGGACCTAAAAACATAAAGGAACCGATCGGACGATTTTCTTCGGCGATACCAGCGCGAGAGCGTCTGATGGCATTAGCGATGGCCTTAATGGCATCGCTTTGATCTACGATGCGCTGATGCAAAATATCCTCCAAATTCTCCAATTTAGCCGCTTCCTCGGTCATAAGTTTTTTGACCGGAATACCCGTCCACTGTGCAATGACATTGGCTACATCCTCGGGGTCGACATCTTCCTTGAGCGTGCGGTATTGTTTCTGAAATCTGGCTAATTTCTTTTCTGCATCCTCAAGCTTTTTTTGCGCCTCGGGAATGGCTCCATATTTTATTTCCGCGACCCTTTGAAAATTAGTCTCACGCTGGGCTTTTTCGCCCTCAAAATTCAGCTCATCAATCTTGCGTTTTAGATCTTTTATCTCTTTAATAAGCGTCCTTTCATTGATCCACTTTTTTTCCAAGTCGTTTTCTTTGGAACGGAAGCTCAAAAGTTCGGCGTCCACTTCGGCTAAACGCTTTTTACTCTTAGCGTCATTTTCCTTTTTAAGCGCTTCTTTTTCAATTTCTAAACGCTGAATATCACGCTTAAAAGTGTTAACCTCCAAGGGTTCGCTTTCTATCTCCAATCTGAGTTTTGAAGCGGCTTCATCAATCACATCTACAGCTTTATCCGGGAGCTGCCTGTCGGTAATATAGCGGGCCGACAAATTAGCGGCAGCCACTATAGAAGAATCTTTGATGCGCACCCCGTGGTGTAATTCATATTTCTCTCTTAACCCCCGCAAAATAGAAATCGTATCCTCGATATTTGGTTCTTGCACATAAACAGGTTGGAATCGCCTCTCCAAGGCCGCATCCTGCTCGATATATTTTTGAAATTCTTTTAAGGTAGTTGCGCCAATGGCATGCAATTCCCCTCGCGCCAAAGCCGGTTTTAATAAATTAGCCGCATCAATTGAACCCTCGGCCGCACCCGCGCCCACAACAGTATGGAGCTCGTCAATAAAAAGCAAATATTTATCTTTGGCTTGCGAAATCTCTTTTAGTAAGGCTTTTACTCGACTCTCAAATTCTCCGCGATATTTGGTCCCAGCCACCAAGGCGCCTAAATCCAATTCCAAAAGGGTTTTACTTTTAATACTTTCGGGCACTTGGCCAGAAACAATACGCTGAGCAATACCCTCAACAATGGCGGTCTTGCCCACGCCCGGCTCTCCGACCAAAACAGGATTGTTCTTGGTTCGGCGGCTGATAATTTGAACTACACGCCGAATTTCTTCCTCCCGACCTATGACCGGATCAAGTTTACCCTCGGCAGCTAAGGCTGTCAGATTTCGGGAATATTTTTCAATCACCTGTAATTTTGTTTCCGGATCGGGATCGTTTACTTTTGAACCGGCACGCAGCTGTAAAACCACTTCCCGTACCGTTTGGTAATTTAAGACTGCAGCTTTTCCGTCTTGCTCCATTTTTTCACTGATCGGAGCGTGTTCCAAGAGCGCCCGGGCTTTAGTGCCGACTTTTAAGATGGCCAAAAGAAGATGTTCGACGGAAATGAATTCATCCTCCATAGATAAAGCCTCTTCTCTAGCAAATTCCAAAGATTTGGCCATATCCGGGGAAAGAAAAAATTGAGAATTAGCTTTAGCATTACTGGAAGGCAAACGGGAGATGGCGTCTTCGCACATCATCCTTAAAGCCTCCAAATCAACTGTAAAACGCCTCAAGGTTTTGAGGACAATAGTGTCTCCTTGAGAAAGCAAAGAAAAAAGTAAATGAAGCGCGTCAATTTGCTGTTGCCCCCGCTCGCGGGCAATTTCTTGCGCATTGAAAAGCGCCTCCTGGGTTTTGTTGGTAAAATTTCCTCCCGGATTTAGCATGGTCGTAAATTATTATTTTTTATTACTGACCCTTTTCGTCGTAGTGGTCGAATTCGTACTTAAACTTTCCTCCGCGGTCCGGACCGATAGTTTTAAGCCTTATCCCGCAGATCAAATATTTCCAAAAAGTGCTCATGTATCCATCCTTTTCGAAGCGCCTGGTCGGCATATAAAACTTCGTGCCTTGGATTATCCCAAAAGTTCCAATCTTCGCGGCTTGGCTCATAAAATAATGATCTTCAGCTAAAGTAATAGCCTCATCAAATCCCCCGACTTTTTGGAATAAAGTTTTACGACACATAATAGCCATTGCGCCCCAAACCATGGGCTCCATCCAAATGTTATAAAAAACATTTAGGGTCGCTTTATTTAATAATAAATTTCCTTCCATGGGCTGGATAGGAAAAGAAGACACGTCTAAGCTCCTTTCCTTTCTCTCTTTCATAGCTATAGATAGAAAATTCTCAGGCAACTGAATGTCAGCATCTAAAAAGAGCAAAAACTCTCCTTTGGCAACTTTACTGCCTTCGTTGCGGCCCTTAGCCGGTAATCCGCCTTTGACGATTTGACAACCGAAAGCCAAAGCAATATCCCGAGTTGCGTCTTTTGACCCGGCATCGGCAATAATAATTTCGTAATCATTATAATTGTCGGCCTTGATACAATGCAGGAGGGCCGGCAAACGTTTTTCCTCATTAAGAGTCGGAATAATAATACTTAGTTCCATTGTTTACTTGCTATTTATTATCGTTTTAGCATACTCCCAAAACTCTGGGTGGTTTTGTTGGGTTTTAGCCCAATACATCCATTCTGCCCCCCAAAGATAGACTTTATTAAACCCAGTATTGGCCCCAAAGTCAATATTAGCCTTAAATTGCTTAAAATCAAAGGCTTTTTCCTGCTCAGCCCAAGGGGTTTGGGGTATTAATTTTGGCCCCCAAGGCTCAGCCTGTAACTCGCCTAAAATCACCTCTTTATTAAAAAACCATTTTACCAATAAGGCTTTGCGATAGTAAAATACCGGCGGGAAAGGATAATTGACATAAACCTTCCAATGCTCGAAATAGGCCTTCCGATATAAAGTAGTTGATGGCAGGTCGCTGTTTTGGGCCGCCTTGAACCAAAATGATCCCTCCCCGCTATCAGCCATAATAGTGGGATGCGTTGGATCAAGTTCCTTAACCAAGGCCAATTCTTTTTTGTAAAAACTTTCATCAACCCAAGGGCATTGCCCGAATGGGAAAAGCGCCTCATTTTCCGGCTGCCAATAAGCCAAAGCCTTATGATCCTTGTAGCGCAAAACTACCTCCCGGATAAGCCTGATTATTCTTTCTTGTTGTTTTTCTTTCTCAAGTTTGCTGGCGTAATCGGGCATATGGCACTCTGGCCAACGGGTTGTTTTTAAGCCAAAAACAACAATAGCCTTGCCTTCTCTTTTGGCCAATTCATCCATCATAAAATCCAAATCGGAAAAATCAAATTTTCCATCAGCCCTTTCCAAATTATCCCAATGGGCGGCTATTTTCATATTTTTCGCGCCCAAATCATCTAACATTGCCAAATAAGTCTCGCGCCAATTTAGGCCCAAGCTCTGGGCAAATTTTGGGGAAAAATTCAGGCCCCAAGATATTTTCGCCGGTTTTCTGGCTGCCCCGACAAAGAAAAATATAAAAATAATTAAGAGGATAACTAAAACCATAAAAAGAATTTTATGCTTATTATTTGTCATGTCAAAGAGGCAAAAATTATTAAACCAGAGCAAAGTAAAACCAAACCGGAAATTTTTCGGAGAAGCGCATGGGAAGAAAAATCTTCATCTATTTGTTTAGGAAAG
Source organism: Minisyncoccota bacterium (assembly GCA_041651395.1). GTDB lineage: Bacteria > Patescibacteriota > Minisyncoccia > Minisyncoccales > JAGOPM01 > JBAZJI01. The sequence continues at coordinate 75,177 of JBAZJI010000001.1, read as the reverse complement.
CGCTTTCTTAGTATCCACGCAAACAACATAATAAAAATATATTGTACGCCTTGCAGCGCATTAATTATTGGCAAGGCGACGGCAATCTGGGAGGAAAGCCAAATAGAAAAATTCTGTAAAATATTGGCGACAATACCGATAAATTGATTTAAGTAAAGCCAAAACCCTTTTTGGGCATTGGCCTTGGGCCGGCCGATCAAGCCTTTCAAAACTTGCGGACAAAAAACTCCAATAGCCAAAGAAATAAAAAATCCTCCAAATTTTATCCAGAGCAAGGCTTGCCAAAAACTCCCGCTAGCGCGAAAAACCTCTCGGCTTAAAACAAAAGCGGCGGCAAAAAGGAAGGCGGCGGTAGCCGCATAGGCTAACGCTTTTTTATCTAGCCGGAATTTTGGCGATAAAGAAATAAGAACGCTGCCCAAAACAAGCAAAACAAGGGCGCTGCCTTGATGCCAATTAATAATCTCGCCCAAAAATAAAAATGAAAGCAAGGTAGTGAAAACCGGGACTAAGCCGGAAATAGCCGGAATAGCTTGTGAGGAGTCGAAATTTTTTAATGACAAATAAAGCCAATAAAGGCCGTAGTTAAAAATAAATCCGGCCACCAGAGCCAAGAGTGCAATTTTGGGCTCTGGCCAGCCAAAAAACGGGATAAATATCGCCAAAAATCCCAAAGGCAATCCAACCAAAAAAACATATTCTTTAGGATCGGAAACTACATGACTAATCAGTAACTTATCTCCGGTATTGGTAACGGCTAGTAAAAAATAAGCCGCTATGGCAATAATTAACCACAACATAGTTATTTTGAATTACCCCAAATAATATCCCTGATCTTAAATGCTCCCATTTGTTCCCCTTCAACCAGACCCTGCATGGCACAATCGGCCAAAAGCCCAGCATCTAAATAATCATAAATCCATTGGAAGGCATAGCGCATATCCTCGGGCTCAAAACCAAAATCATTACGCAATAGCCAACGCTTATTAAAATCTTCCTGATAACCGATCGTCGGCAAAATCATAATCGGAACAGCCAAATTAGAATAAAAAGAAAGCTCGCTGGGCTTAGTCCACAAAATATCGGTTTTACGCAAACAAGCGTTGAATCTGTCAAAATACTTAACGATATCTGGCTCATATAAAATTTCCAGACTCTTACCGATAAGCTCGCTCAAGCCAAGTTTTTTTATCTGGGCGGTAAAATAGTCGGCTATATTCTTTCTGATACCCGGAGATAAAATTATCTTCATCTCTCCTTTTTGGAGTTGATTGCGGAATTGCTCCACCAACATCATCCCCTCTTCTTTTTGCGCACCCGCTCCGCCCACGGAAAAAAGCATGGTCAAAGGATGGTCGGATTTTTCTGGCAGCGGGCCGACATATTCATCGATCAAAGGCTTATATTTTTTGTAAAATACTTTTTTAGGGTCCAAATTAACCAATCTATTAGCTAAATCACCCTTAAGGATTTCCAAATTGCCAATGCCGACATTTTCCAAGGGCAAAGGAAAACCGGTATAAAAAATATTTTCCCTTCTCACTCCATACATGACTAGCCTATCCACTACCCGTCGCGTAGGAGCAAAATATTTTATTCTGGACTTTTTGGGATTAAGCGGCGCCCAAGGTCGGGCAATGTCAGTGTCGCAAACAATGCAATATATCTCATTAGGATAATTAAAATGCTCAGCCATAAAGGCAGTCACGAAAAATGTGGTCACAAAGGGCACTGGCGTTTTGGCACATTGATTAATCAAATCTTTGCCCCAGCCAGTCCAAATCAACATATTAGTTGCTCGGAAAAAAATATTAGCCCCCGACATATCCCGCTTTGGATAAAACGGTTGAATTTTTTGAAATTCATTAAACAAAGCAAACCCGGCCTCGCCAATAAAGGGAATTTTTTTGAATCGAGAAATAAACTCGTAAAATTCTTGGGATTGACTCCAAATACTCTTATCCTTCAAACTTATTCCCGGATAAGAATTAGCATTAATATTCTTCTCGTCCTGCGCCATGGGCAAAAGCGGGTAGGCCGTCCTTTGGTGTCCATAACCCATATTTACATCAATAATCCAGGCTTTCTTTTCCATAAAGTTTGTCTCTAAATTATATCATATTTTAAGGGTCAAATGCCATCGTTTTTCTCACATGTAAAACAAAAACTGCCAAAACAAAAGCATAAAGCGTTGTCAAAATTACGCCTAAACGGAAATTAATACTGGCCAAGGGCAGACCGCCCAAAAAGTTCACTACTAAACGCAAATAAGAAACCAAAGGAAAAACCGGCAAAGCTAACACCCAGCCCCCCGTTGGCCAAAAAGCTCCCAAAAAGACGGCACAAGCCCCTAAAGCCAGCATTATCCCGGCAATGGGCAGGGCCAAAAGATTAGCCAATGGAGCAATGAGGGAAATCCTGCCAAAACCCAACGAAACAACGGGCAAGGTAAAAATTAGAGCCGAAAAAGTCGTGGCCAAGTTTGTCCGAAGCTGCAAGAAGCCCATTTCCGGGAAAATTAACAGCTTTTTCAGAAAATACGGCTGCAGCAGACACATGCCCAAAACCGACAAAAACGACAGCTGAAAGGAAATATCATAAAACAAAAGCAAAGGATTAAAGGCCAACATTATTGCCGCGCTTATTATCAAAATTCTAATAGCTTGCGAAAGCCGGCCAAGCAATTTGGCAAAGATAAAAAATGAAGCCATTATCGCAGCCCGGACCGCTGAAACTAAAAAACCGGTGAGGATAACGTAGAATAAAACAAACAGCAAGGTGGCCTGCAGGGCCTGCTTGCGCCAAAAACCCAAAGTTAAAAATAAAGCAAAAATCATGGATTCAAACATTACGATATGGGCCCCGGAAATGGCAATTATGTGGGAGAGCCCCGCCGCTGACAAATTTTCTTGAAAACCCTGGCTTAAAGAATTTTTGTCTCCCAAAATATAAGCGCGCATGATTCCCGCCGCTTCCCCGCCAAATGCCCCTTGGATAAAACTGCGCATTTTTCGGCGCAGATCAATAATAAGGGTATAAATAATATTGCCTCGATTACGGGCAATAATTCTTATTTGCGGGCGCTTCATCTGACCAAAAATTGAATCCTTTTGCAAATATTTACGATAATTAAATGTTTCAAATATCGGCGCCTCCTCTAAAATTCCCCTAACTTCCACCTTGTCCCCAAAGGCAAGTTTTTCCGTTGTGTAAAATTGCACCCCTCCCTGCAGTTTTGAGGCTGTGCCATTTTTCTTAGTAATTTGAGCAGCACAAAGCTTGATTTGTTGCCCAAATTCCCGGGCAACCGGCTCTTCGCAAATAATGCCACGGATAATACAAAATTCTCCTCGCGCCGCAATTTGGGTAATCTGATTTTTGGCGATTTGCCCAATTCGATTTGTAAAAAACAATATCCCCAAAAATATAAAAGCTAAAAAGAAAAATAGAATTGGCAACCTTTTGTTACTCTGCCACCATAAAATAATTCCAATAATAAAGGCCAAGATAATAAGCCACCATAAAATATTAGGAGAAAATAAAAAATTCCATACATTGAGTATGGAACCACAAAAAATCCCACCAATAAAAGCTAAACAACAAAAAAGGAGGCCGTCACTTTCAGTCATTTTGTTCAACGCCTGTCGCAATCACGGTGAGCTTGATCGTCCCGTCTTTGTAGGCCTTCCCGTCTTGGATGGCGCCAAAAACGATTTTGGCCTGCGGGCTAATACTTTGAGTTACCAGTTTAGCTGTTTCTTTGACATCTTCAATGGAAAGATCATCTCCACCAGAAATATTAAAAAGCAAACCAGTCGCCCCTTTAATACTAGCATTCAAAAATGGACTGTTTAAGGCCATATCCACCGCCTCTTCTACCCGTTTTTCGCCGCGGCCTTGCCCCACCCCGAAGAGTACTGGGCCGGAATTCTGCATAATGGCCTTAATGTCGGCAAAATCCAAATTTATCAATCCGGGAACAACTATCAGATCAGAAATGCCCTGCACGGCTTGACGCAAAATATCATCACTCAAAGAAAAAGCTTCTTGCACCGTTTGTTCCTTATAATTCCGGTTTATTATCTTGTCATTGGGAATAACAATAATAGCATCAACTTTTTGTTTCAAATCAGCCAGACCCTGTTTGGCTAATCTCATTCGGTATTGCCCCTCAAAAACAAAAGGCAAAATTACGATACCAATCGTTAGAGCACCCATCGCTTTGGCAATTTCTGCCACCACTCCAGCCGAGAGCGTCCCTGTTCCGCCACCCATTCCGGCAGCAACAAATACAATATCGGAATCCTTGAGGGCTTCGGAAATTTCTTCGCGGCCTTCTTCGGCCGCCTTTCGGCCGACTTCCGGCTTCATGCCCGCACCCAAGCCTTGGGTCAAATTCTTCCCGATTTGAATTTTTTTATCCGCATCAATTTTTTTCAGATCGACAATATCACAATTAACGGCAATTAGTTCAACGCCCCGAACATTCCATTTGGCCATATGCGACACAGCATTACCGCCAGCGCCGCCAACGCCTACAATCCGGATCTTTGTCTTTTTGATACCCTGCTCAAGAGGGTTTTTGGCTGTCATATATCAGGGAATGAAAAATTTTAGTGCCCGGCCGATTGCCTTCCCGATTGCTGAAAATATTCCCGGGCCAGATTTTACGACCTCTACGTCCCTATCCATTACTAATCCGCATAATACGGCAAGGGTGGGGTCGGGGTCAATACCCACAAAACCCTGTGGATAGCCTATTCTTGTAGGTATATTAAGATACTTTTTGCAACATTCACTTATGCCGGCGAGTTTAGAGCCCCCCCCCACCAAGACTGCCCCGCCCGGCAGGCGCCCTTGGCGGCCAATCTTTTTCAATTCCTCGGAAATAAGGGAAAAAATTTCCGCCATCCGGCTATTAATTATTTTTTCCAAAAATTTATGATTATAGGAAATTATCGGTTCTTCTTTCACAAGGGAGTCATCATCCTCCAAAACAATAACTTTGGATTTTTTAGCTTTAGCCGTCTTTTTGGGTGCCTTAGTCTTATAATCACGCTTAACCCTTTCGGCCATTTCCACGGAGGTGCGCAAACCTATGGCGATATCATTGGTAATATTATTTGAGCCAATGGGGAATATGGCTACATGTAAAAGCTTTCCCTCCTCAAAAACAGCCAAGCTGGTTGTGCCTGCCCCAAAATCTATTAAAATAGTTCCCAATTCTTTTTGTTCCAAAGTTAAAACCGACGAGGCGGCTGCCAAGGGACTGGGAATAATATCGTCGACTTCCACATCGGCATCAAGCACCGCATCGGTCAAATATTTTTTATGCGGATTAAAAGCGCAAACCGCCATGATATCGGCTTCCAGGCGCGTACCCTTCATCCCTACCGGATCTTTAATTCCGTTTTCATTGTCCACGATATACTCATTGGGAAAGACATCTAAAACTTCATGATTAGGAGTCAAAGAAATGGCCTTAGCCGCTTCTAGAGCCCGAAGCATGTCATCTTCAGTTATAATTTCATTGGCATTAGCAATGACAACATTGCCTTTGGACTGCTTACCAAATATCCTTGACCCGTTAATATTAATACAGGCACTGCTAATTTTGCCCCCAGTGGTAGTAACCAATTCCTTGACTACCAACCTAATTTTTTCCGAAACCTTTTCGGGTATTTCTACGACGCCTTTGCGCACGCCAAAAGAAGCAATTTCCGAAGTGGCAAAAACCTCGTATTGCTCCGTTTCCTTTTTTCTAGTTGCACAAATACCTTTAATGCCTCCACTGCCAATATCTAGACCGATAGCAAAATGGGCCTTGCTCATATGAGAATGCTCTATTTTACCACGACTGGGGCTTAACTGGCAATGTTCAAAAACTGTTAAGAAATAGCTTTAACTTTGGCCAAATAACTCTCCTGCTTTTTCTCCATCAATTTTGCCTCTTTCTCGGTTTTTTCGTGGTCATAGCCCAAGAGATGTAAAATACCGTGGATATAAACCAACCGCAGCTCGTCAAAATAAGCTCTACCCTGCTCTTTGGCATTGGCCTTAACTCTTTGAGGGCAAATGATAATTTCGCCCAAATACTTTTTATCTAAAGCAAAATTTTTGTCCCCTTTGCTTTCAAAAGACAGGACGTCGGTGTCACTGTCTTTATGGCGATACTTAAAGTTTATCTGGCGCATTTTAGTCGAATTTTCCAAAGCGAGAGAAAAATAAAAATCCTCGCACTTTTCCCAAGCGAGAATTTTTTCACCGATTTTTTTCAAAAGTGGCTTAGCGATTTTTTCGCGGGTGCGGTTAGCAATCTCTATCATTGTGCTTTGGAAATTTCCTCCTTAATGATTTCGGAAACTTTGGAATTTTCTGCCCGACCCTTAACCTTAGGCATCACCTCCTTGATAACCCGCCCCATCTGTTTTTGATCTTTAGCCCCGACAACCTTAATAGCCTCAATTATAAGGGCACGCAAATCCTCATCACTTAACTGTGGGGGCAAATATTTTATCAAAATGGAAATCTCTTCTTGGGCTTTAGCGATTAAATCCTGTCTTTGAGATTTTTGGGCATCGGCGAGGGCATCTTTTAACTTTTTTATCTCACTCTGAACAATCGTCAAGATTTCCTCGTCGCTTAACAACTCTCCTTTGGCCTTTATTTGCGCCTCGCTTAATTTCTCTTGGCTGGCGAGCTTAAATTGCCTCTCCTTTTCTTTTAACAAAACAGCAGCCAGAAGCATCTTTAGAGTAGATGTTTCTTGCTGCTTTTGCGCCTTAAAAACTATTTTGAAATCCTCTTGGATTTTTTGTTTCAAGGACATTTTAGATTTTCCCCATTTTTTTGAGTTCCTCAAAATCCTGTCTGCGCTTTATCCTGACTAAAGCCGAACGTTTAAGCAAATTACGGCTCTTCTCTCTCTTATTGTAGGCTTTCTTGCGCATTTCCAAAAGCACGCCGCTCTTCTTGACGGTTTTAATAAATCTTTTGGCAATATCTTGAGAATTTTCTTTTTTCTGTTTTACGATTCTAATTGGCATATTAATTTGATTTGAATTTTATTTAACTGGCGTTTTATCTGTTAGGGAAGCTGAATATTTTCCCCGGAAAGTAAGTGGGCATGCAGATGATTGACTTGTTGTCCTCCTCCCGCTCCGACATTGATAACTACTTTATAATTGCCCGACACGCCAAGCATTTCGGCGACCTTTTGAATAATTAACATAAATTCTCCCATCAATTCTTTATCAGATTCCACGATTTCGTCAACACTACCAATGTGTTTTTTAGGGACAATGAGGACATGAATAGTAGCTTTAGGATTGATGTCCTTAAAGGCCACAAATCTCTCGTCCTCATAAATAATACTGGAGAGAATCTCCTTGTTTATGATTTTACAGAATAAACACTGCTCCATATTACATTACTTTTTTAATTTCTTTTTTACTTCCTGCACCACCTTGGCCAGCTTAACCGTTTCTTGCTTGGCCGTCTTCATATTCCGAATAATAATCGTCCCATCAAGCACTTCACGCTGCCCCAAAATTAAAGCATAATCAACACTATATTTGTCCGCAATTCCCAACTGGGCTTTTAGAGCATCTTTAGAAAACGCTTCCATACACCTGATATTTTCCTGTCGGAATTGTTCAAATAAGGAAAGAGCTTTTTTCTTGGCCACCTCCCCCAAGGGAGCTAAAAAGACGTGCGCCTGATGCTTGGGTTTCAAAGGTTCTTTAGCGCGCTCTTTAAGCTTTTCAATAATGCGCTCTACCCCGCCGGCACCGCCCAAAGCCGGAGTATCCTGGCCGCCGATACTTTTAATAAGAGTGTCATATCTTCCGCCGCCGATCAAAGTCGCGGTGCTGGATTGCTCCCCCTTATCTTCGTAAATTTCAAAAACAGTTTTAGTATAGTAATCTAAGCCACGGACCAAATAAGGGTTAAGCTTATATGCCAACCCGATCTCATCCAAATATTCCAAAACCTTCTTAAAATGCCCCTTACAGTCATCACAAAGATAATCAATAACCTGCGGAGCATTGGCAATTATTTCCTTATCGCGCTGATCTTTACTATCTAAAACGCGCAAAGGATTCTTTTTTAGCCTCTCTTTGGAATCGGAGGACAGGAGATTCTCTTTACTCTTCAAAAATCTCACCAAAGCTTTACGAAAATTCGGGCGACATTCAGAACAGCCAATGCTGTTTATTTCTACAACCAAATTTTTGAATTTCAATTCAGTTAAAATCGCCCAAAACATCTGGATTAATTGGGCATCAATAGCCGGGTCTTTAGACCCGAACATTTCAAAATTAAACTGATTAAATTGGCGATAACGGCCGGTTTGAGGTTTTTCATATCTAAACAGAGGCCCGAAAGAATACAATTTAATCGGCTTAGGCAAAACCCACATGCCGTTTTGCAAATAAGCCCGCACTACGCCGGGGGTAAATTCCGGCCTCATACAAAGTACGTCACCGCCCTTGGTTTTCACCAAGTACATCTCCTTTTCCACGATATCACTGGAGGAGCCGGTGCTTTTTTCAAAAATCTGAGCATCCTCCAAAATCGGAGTATCAATTTTTTGAAATCCATAAAATTCAGCAATATCATCGACGATATTCTGAACTTTGGCAAAATAAAGCATATCCTCGCCCAGAACATCATGCATACCGGTCGGCGTCTGAAACTTCAGCTTAGCTTTTTGCGGCTGGGGTTGTATATCTTTTTTTTCTTCTTCGTTCATATTTTTCTTATTTCGAATTAAAAATCAACTTGGGCGAAAGCGGTCTGACAAAAACCTTTCCGATTATAAAATCCCGCGGCAAAACTCCCCACATTCGCGAATCGTAAGAGACGATTCTATTATCCCCCAAGACATAATATTCGCTCTGCCCCAAAGTCACACCCTTATCCATAATAGTTAAAACTCCCGGAGATAAATATTTGCTCTCGTCTAAAACAATAGTTTTATTCGTTTTATCGGTAATATGAATCTGATTATTTTTCATTTCAACCTTCTCCCCCGGCAAACCGATAATCCTTTTGATAAACATCTGCTTTCCTCCGCATTGATATTCAAAAACTTTCCATTGCCCGAGCTTGAATTGGCATTTTTTTCCGCAGACCATCTTATCTACCCCCTCACTTTCGCTTTTAGCGCACTCACCGGGAAATTCAAAAACAATGACATCGCCCCGCTGTGGTTCGGAAAACCTATAAGAAAGCTCATCAATAATCAGATAATCACCATTCCAATAATTGTTCTGCATAGAAGATCCTTGGACGATAAAGGGCTGAAAAATAAATGTCCGGATCGGCCAAACTATTAAAGCAGCCAAAACGATTACTTGGATTAACTCCCAAAGCGAGCTAAAAAACCCTTTGGCTTTAGAGACTTTTCCCTCCGATTCCTTGGAGGCAAAAGACCATTGATTTTGCTCACTTTTTTGCAAATCGGGCTTGTTTTCTTCCATAAAAATACGTCTAATTATATCAAAAAAATACCTTTGACGCAAGGGCTGGAGGTTTCAATCTTTTTCCCCTTAAAGACTTCCCCTTTTTTGGGATATGCCTATAATATAAGTATGTATTTGATTGTTGGCCTGGGAAATCCGGGCGAAAAATTCGAAAAAACCCGGCATAATGCGGGCTTCTTGGCTCTCGAAGCTATGGCAACCGGGGCTAAATGGGAAAACGATAAGTATTCCGATTCTCTTTTGACCAAAGCGCAAATCGGCGGACAGCTGGTTTTGCTCTGTAAACCGCAAACTTTTATGAATGAATCTGGACGGGCCGTCCAAGCGGTTTTGGCCAAACGCGGTGGTTTGGCAGAAAATACCCTTATTGTAATTTGCGATGATATGGATACAAACCCCGGAGAGATAAAATTGCGCAATGGGGAATTTGCCAAAGGGCATAACGGATTAAAATCCATCATCGCCCACGTCGGTCATAATTTTTTAAGGGTGGGAATTGGCGTGGGCCGGCCGGAAGAAAAAGGCTCAGAAGCGCAACACGTTTTGAAAAACGTCAGCAATAACCAACAAACGCTTTTTGAAGACGGAATTAAAAAAGCTGTGGAGGCCGCCACACAATTAATAGCCAATAATAAAATCTCTTGGGAATAAACCAGTGCTACACCCAATCCAAAAAATTTCATCAGCTGAAAAAAACTTTCCCGCGCTTCTTCTGGGCCTTGACCCGAAAGTGCGGGAGATTTATTTCCGGGGAAATTTAGACTTCGGAAAAAATAATTTTGCCGTAGTTGGTAGCCGTCTGCCCTCCCCCTATGGGCGGCAGGTCTGCTTGGAAATGGTTACTTCGCTGGCTAAAAACGGACTCTGTATAATTTCGGGCATAGCTGCCGGCATTGATTCTATTGCACACATGGCCGCGTTGGAAGCCCAGGGCCAAACTGTGGCCTGTTTGGGCTCAGGATTAGATGAGGAAACGCTTTACCCTCAAGAAAATAAAAAACTGGCCAAAAGAATTTTAGAATCCGGCGGCTGCCTAATTTCCGAGTATGCCCCGAAAACTCCCGGATTCAAATCGAATTTTTTAAGTCGCAACCGCCTCATCGCTGGTTTAAGCAAGGCAACTATGGTGGTGGAAGCCCGGTTCAAATCCGGTTCCCTTAATACGGCTTGGTGGGCCAAAAAATACGGCCGTCTTATTTTTGCCGTCCCGGGCGATATCTCTTCTCCGCAATCAAAAGGGACAAATAAACTTCTAGAAAATGGCGCGCTCCCGGCTGCTAATATTAATTTTGTCTTGGAAAAGATCGGCATTAGCAAAGAGATACAAAAAAATGCTAAACTAAAAGGTGACTGCCATGAAGAAAATTTGATCCTTCATGAATTATCCGGAAGCATTCGGCACATTGACGAGCTAATCGAAACAACCGGCTTGGCGGCCCCAAAAATTTTGGCCTCTCTTGCCAATCTAGAAATTAAAAGTAAAGTTAAAAACTTAGGCGGAGGCCTTTACACAATAAGCGCATAATATGAAACTTGTCATTGTTGAGAGCCCAACAAAATCCAAAACCATTGAAAAATTCCTTGGCAAAGACTACAAAGTCTTGGCCTCTTTTGGCCATATCCGAGACTTACCTAAAAGTGCCCTAGGCATCGACACTGAAAATAATTTTCAGCCAAAATACGTTATACCCACTAAGTCTAGAGCTCATCTCTCTGAATTAAAAAAAGCGGCGGCCAAGGCTGATGAGATATATCTTTCCACTGATCCTGACCGTGAGGGCGAAGCAATCGCTTGGCACGTGGCCGAGGCATTAAAATTGAAAGACTACAAGCGCATCACTTTTCATGAAATTACCCAAGGAGCTATAAGTGAAGCTATTGAGCACCCACGCCAACTCGATATGCATCTAGTCGATGCTCAACAAGCTCGCCGCGTCTTGGACCGCCTGGTGGGTTACAAACTCTCTCCCCTTTTATGGCGCAAATTGGCCAAGGGCCTTTCGGCTGGCCGCGTCCAATCCGTGGCCCTGCGCCTGATTTGCGAACGAGAAAACGAAATCCGTAAATTTCAACCGCTTGAATACTGGAGTATCTCGGCTGCCCTAAAAAAAGCCGATAGCGAAAAAATATTCGAGGCTAAACTAGCCCAAAAGGCGGGCAAAGCCATTGATAAGCTGGAGATAAAAAATAAAACCGAGGCGGAAAATATCACCAAGTCTTTAGAGGGCGGAGTTTGGCTCGTAAAAAACATTGAGCGCAAAGATTCTCATAAAAGTCCTGCCGCTCCCTTTACTACTTCCACCCTCCAGCAAGAGGCTTTTAACCGGCTTCATTTGCCATCCAAGGTTACCATGATACTAGCTCAGCAACTTTATGAACAAGGTTTGATAACTTATCATCGTACCGATTCCACTAATATCTCTGCTCAAGCCATGGAGGCAGCGCGAAACTTTATTTCCCAAACATACGGCCCCAATTACCTCTCCCAAACGCCCAGGGTCTACAAAACAAAATCTAAAAATGCCCAGGAGGCCCACGAAGCCATCAGGCCTTCTTATGTTGATAATTCCCCAGAATCTTTAAGCAGCAAACTCGAGGCTAAACAACTTAAACTCTATGAACTCATTTGGCGACGCTTTGTAGCCACTCAAGCCAAAGAAGCGATTTTTGATGCCGTCCGCGCCGACATTGAAGTGGCAGATTGCGTTTTCCGCGCCAACGGTCAAACTCTAAAATTCGACGGATTTCTAAAAATCAATCCGCTGAAATTCAAAGAAATGGAGCTACCTTTACTGGCAAAAGGTGAAAAGCTCAATTTGCAGGAGCTTAAGCCGGAACAGCATTTCACTGAGCCGCCACCCCGATATACCGATGCCTCCATTATTAAAACTTTGGAAGAACTCGGCATTGGCCGACCTTCCACCTATGCCCCGATTATTGCTGTACTTTTGAAGCGCAATTATGTCATAAGAGGAAAATCCCGCCAATTTGAACCTACGGAAATCGGCGAGCGCGTTACAGCTCTTTTAGTAGAACATTTCCCGGCTATTGTTGACCTGCAATTTACCGCCAAAATGGAAGACCAGCTCGATGATGTAGCTGAAGGCCACCAAGACTGGGTGGAACTAATAAGGCTCTTCTATATTCCCTTCGAAGAAACGCTCAAGAGTAAGTATTTGGAAATCAAAAAGGAAAAAATCGAAGAGCCTACTGAAAAAATTTGCCCTGATTGCGGCGGCCAAATCTTTATTAAATCCGGACGTTTTGGAAAATTCTATGCCTGCTCCAAATTCCCCGAATGCAAATATACTGCACCTATGGAAATACCGGGCACAGGCGTCAAATGCCCCAAGTGCCACGAAGGAGAGATAATGCCACGACGCTCCAAGCGGGGCCGAGTATTTTATTCTTGCTCACGCTGGCCTAATTGCGATTTTGCCCTTTGGAATAAACCGACCGGAGAAACTTGTCCTAAATGCCAATCACTTCTAGTTTATGCTGGCAAAAACCAAATCAAATGTTCCAATAAAGAATGCGACCATAAGCAAGAGGCTTTAGCGCCAGAAGAATCTGAATAAAAAATTATGAAAATCGAAGGCCTGCTCCAAGAAATAAGGGAACGCAATCCGGAAATTGACCTGAAAAGGGTCCAGCTGGCCTACGATTTGGCTTTACAGGCACACAAAGAACAACTGCGTAAAAGCGGAGAGGAATATATCAACCATCCTCTGCGCGTGGCTTTTGTTTTGGCCAAAATGAACCAAGATGAAGCCACTATTTGTGCCGCCCTCTTACATGATGTCATAGAGGATACAAATTTACCCCCCGACGAAATAAAAAAGAAGTTTGGTCAAGAAATTCTTAGCCTAGTTCAAGGCGTGACCAAAATTGGCAAACTCCAATATGTGGGACGCGAGAGATATGCGGAAAATCTCAAAAAAATGATTTTAGCGGTTTCCGAGGATGTGAGGGTGGCTTTTATCAAACTGGCTGACCGTTTAGACAATCTGAAAACCTTGGGGGCAATGCCCAGTGATAAACAAAAGCTCAAGGCGCGCGAAACCATGGAAATTTATGCCCCCATCGCCAACCGTTTGGGCATGGGCTGGCTTAAGGGAGAGCTGGAAGATCTGGCCTTCCCCTACCTTTATCCGGGTGAATACGCCTGGCTAATGACAAAAGTTAAGGACCGTTTTAGCGAAAGACAGAGATACTTGAAAAAAATCTCGCCCAAAGTCGAAAGACTTCTTAAAAAAGAAGGGATAAAAATATTAAAAATGGATTTTCGGGCCAAGCACTACTGGTCGCTTTACCAAAAACTTAAATATTACGAGAACGATATCTCTAAAATTTACGACTTGGTCGCCATGCGCATAATCGTCCCCGACGTGGAGCAGTGTTATGCGGCTCTGGGAGCTATACATAAATATTGGCCGCCTTTGGTGGGCCGAGTTAAAGATTATATTGCCCTTCCTAAGCCCAATGGCTACCAGTCGATCCATACCACTGTCTTATGCGACGATGGACAAATTACCGAGTTTCAAATCCGCACACCCGAAATGCACGAACAGGCCGAATACGGTATTTCGGCCCATTGGTACTATTCCGAACAAAAGGGCCTTAAAAAAATATTCAAAAAAATAGCCGTCAAAGCTCCGGAAAAAAATCTTGCACTCATTAAACAATTACGCAGCTGGCAAAGCGAGATAAAAAAACTTTCCCATGAGGAGATTTTGAGTGATGTTAAAATTGATTTCTTCAAAAATCGCATTTTCGTTTTTACCCCGAAAGGCGACGTTATTGAGCTCCCGGAAAAAAGCACTCCATTAGATTTTGCTTACGCTATCCATACCCAAGTCGGCCACACTTGCGCTTTGGCTAAAATAAACGGAGAGGCTAAATCACTCTATACCGAGCTTAAAAATGGTGATATTGTCGACATTCAAACAGATAAAAACCGCAAACCCTCTCCAGACTGGCTAAACTTCGTAAAAACCCATCATGCCCGCTCCGCTATTAAAAAAATTTTACAGGGCAATAATAACAAAAAAGAGAATAAATTAGATATTTTAGCTGCCATTTTGCCCAAAAAAGCCAAAATTAAAAACGATGGCAAAAAAAGAGAAGTCGTTTTAGAAGGGACCTCGGGCATGCTTACCTATTTTCCCCGCTGCTGTAACGTGTCCTATGGCGAGCCGATTATCGGTTATATCACGCGCACTAAGGGTGTGGCTATCCATAATCCTCAGTGCAAAACATTTCTTAAGGCCAAACAACAAGAACCGAAAAATGTACTCAATGCCGATTGGAAATAAATTATAATTTCGCCAAATATAATAAAACTGCCCGGATATTCTCCGGGCAGTTTTAATTTTAACTAAGCCGTTAATCTCTTTATAAAACTTTCCACACCAGCCTTGTCGGCAAAGGTAATCATAATTTTCGGTTTGCCCATTTCGTTTTTAACTCTAATATTGTCAATTTTGAAATAATCTTTTAAGCGATTTTCTAGTTCGCCAAAATCCTGCAATCGTTTGGCTGTCCGCACCGTTCCCGTCTCATCTATAATATTGATTTTCTGGACCCACTCTTCCACTTCCCTGACGGTCAAGCCTTGGGCTAAAACAGCTTGGAAAACCCTATCTTGTTTTGCAACTTCTTGAAGGCCCAGAATAGCCCGAGCGTGCCCCTCTGATATTTTCCCGTCGCGAACCGCTTGAATAATATTGGGTGGCAGGCTCAAAAGGCGCATAGTATTGGCTACTCCCTCCCGGCTCCTTCCCGCTACCCGGGCAATTTCTTTTTGGCCTAAACGAAATTCTGTTTCTAATCTCTTATAGGCCAAAGCTCTTTCGATCGGATTTAAGTCGGCGCGTTGTACATTTTCAATTAAGGATAATTCCAACTTCTCTTGGCTAGAAGTTTGTCTCATGATAACCGGTACTTCTTTAAGGCCAGCCATCTTGGCCGCGGTCAATCTCCTTTCTCCGGCAATGAGCTGATACTCAACGGAAGCTCCCAAAGAATTCACTTTTTCGTTTTTGGAAACAACCAAGGGCTGAAGAATGCCATAATCTTTGATACTTTCCGACAAAGATTTCAAAGCTTCCAAATCGAATTCTTTACGAGGTTGATAAGGATTAGGAGTAATTTTGGCGATATCAACATAATAAATCGCATCGCTGTGTTTTACCCCAGGAACCTCGATCTTTTTAACCTTATTAGGTATCAAGGCACCCAACCCTTTCGAAAATGGTTTATTGTTCATATTTGAGTTGTTTGAGAAGTCTCAACATTATTAATATTTTCTCCCGGCGCTTGACCTCCGCCGGCCAAACGTTCGTGAACATGTAAAAATTCTTGAGCAAAATATCTGTATATTTGCGCCGCCTTAGAATTAGGGGCGTACTGCACGATCGGTTTGCCGAATTTAGGCGCGGCTGCCAAATCAATAAGGCGCGGAATTGAGGCATCAAAAACATAGCCGCCAAAATCTCGAGTCAATTCTTTGGAAACCTCCCGAGCAATAACATTGCCCCGGCTATGCATAGTCAACACCGCTCCGATAAAATTAAATTCATGCCCTAAATTATCCTGAACTAAAGAAATAGTTTCTAATATTTGGTTTACTCCTTCCAAGGCCAAATATTCAGCTTGGATGGGAATAATAACCTCATTAGCTGCGCATAAAGCATTCACTGTTAAAATTCCTAAAGACGGCGGTGTGTCAATTATAATAAATTCGTAGCTAGTCTCCAAACCCTTAATAGTCTCAGCTAACTTAAACTCCCGATTTTCCGCACTGACCAATTCAACATTGGCGCCAGCTAAAGCTTGATTGGCGGGCAAGATATCAAATCCTAAAATGCTCGTGCTTTTTATAACCGCCTCAGCATTAATTTCTCCAAGTAAAACATTATAAACGGAAAGTGATAAATTTTGCGGCCTGATACCCACGGAAAAGGTTGCGTTGCCTTGATGATCACAATCAATCAAAAGAACACGCTTTCCCATAGCGGCTAAAAAGGCAGAAAGATTCACACAGACGTTAGTCTTCCCTACGCCACCCTTATTATTAATAACGCAAACAACCCGCGCCATTGCTCTTAATTTAGCAACATCGCGCATCTAAATCAAGTTTATTTATTCAGTATTATTCCCAATACCCAGCCTTGCTAAAATTCGCTTTTGCTGTTATATTTTCCTTTGAAGCTAATAATGCCGAAGTGGTGGAACTGGTATACGCGTACGACTCAAAATCGTATGGGCTTTCGCCCTTGAGGGTTCGAGTCCCTCCTTCGGCACATAAATAAAAAATACTATTATAAATAGTATTTTTTATTTATATTGGGACTGAAGGATGGGACGAGAAGGTGCAGCCGCGACTGGCGGCGAGCCGGGCCCTGAGGCAAAGTCACCAGACTTTGACCGAAGGGCGAGTCCCTCTGAGGCTTTAGCATGAAACGAAGGATGGGACGAGAAGGTGCAGCCGCGACTGGCGGCGAGCCGGGCCCTGAGGCAAAGTCACCAGACTTTGACCGAAGGGCGAGTCCCTCCTGAAAACTTTAATCCGAAGGATGAGGGGCTCAAACCCCCCGGGGTCGTTTTTTAAGCAAAGTTAATGCTAAAATAAAACCATGGGAAAATTATTTCCAAAACTACAGCAATACCATCTCGCCTGGGCCTTAATTATTATTGTTTGCTTATTCCTATTTTCTTTGGAGATGGCCAATAAAAATCTAATTAAAGAATATCAATCACTTTCCTCTCCCAGTATTATTGATCGTTTTAATACGCCTCTCGTTTTAATTAAAAACAAAAACGGCTACTATACCCAATATGGAAAATGCCCGGAAAATATAATTAAAGCCCTAGTAGCCAAAGAAGATAAATATTTCTATTGGCACAAGGGATTTAACCCGATAAGCACTCTACAAGACCTTCTCGCCAGATTTGGTTTTGGAGAGCGTAAGGGCTCCAGTACTATCACTCAGCAATTAGCTAAAATTCTGCTCTCGCAAGAGAACCAAAGAACTGCCCCTAATAAATTCAAAGAGTTATTTTTCGCCCTAGCCCTAGACCTCTATAATCCTAAAAGCGAAATTGCTCAAATGTATTGCAATAGTATTTACTTCGGCAATCAAATACAGGGCGTTAAAACTGCTTCCCAAGCCTACTTTGCTAAAACACCCGATAACCTTCGCGATGAAGAGATATCTTTACTACTAGCGACAATTAGTAATCCTTCTAACTTTAATCCCCTTTCCGGCGAAAATGCGCCGACCGCCAAATTCTGGGCAGACAAAACATCTTTAGCCTGGGAAGCACCACCCGACCTTGGGCAAATCACGGCTAATTATAAAAAATTTAATGCTAATAATTTGCTGCCGCTGGAACTAGAAACTTATTTGAAAGAGGAAAAAAATAGCCAACAGCTGACACTCGACGCGGAAATCGACTATAAAGTGCGCCAAATAGTTAGCCGCAATATCACTAAACTCCAAACCGCCAAAGCCAAAAATGCCGCCGCAATAGTGATAAAAATTCCAGAAAATGAAGTGCTCTCTATGGTTGGCAGTCCAGATCAATATTCCCTGCAAGAGGGTTACCAAATAAATATGCTGCAAAAGCCCCGGGCTATCGGTAGCACGGTTAAACCTTTTATATACCTTTTGGCTTTTGAAAAAGGCCAAAGGCCCTACACCCTAATTGAAGACCGCGAATATAAATACATAACCAATGATGGCCTACCCTACTACCCGAGAAATTACGACAACAAATACCACGGTCTCGTCACTGCCCATTATGCATTAGCCAACAGCTTAAACGTTCCCGCTTTGAAAACCTTAGAATTTGTTGGCGTAGATAATTTTTCTGAATTTTTAGAGAATAAATTAGAATTTCCCCCAGTCCAGTCTTTGGAAAATTACCAATTAGGCATGGCTATGGGTCTGCTCGAAATGCCCTTAATTAAACTTGCTCATTATTTTACGATTTTTCCCAATGAAGGGAAATTTTCCCAGCTCCGCCTTTTTCAATCCCCAAAGACAAACGCTTTATATTTTCCGCCAATACAAAAACAAGTGGCGGAAAAAAAATACGTCCAACTCATTAATAAAATTCTTTCCGATAGAATAATCGCCCAAGACCAGTTTGGCGCCCAATCCCTTCTTAACCTGCAAACAAAAAACTATGCGCTCAAAACCGGCACCTCCCAAGATTATAAAGACTCTTGGATAATCGGTTATACGTCGAATTATTTAGTGGGCGTTTGGGTTGGCAATGCCGATAACAGCAAAACCGAAGGACTCTCTGGCGCCAAGGGGGCTGCAGTGATTTGGAATGATATCATGGATCTGCTCGCCAATAGCCGCTACGCCTCCAATGATAATTTCCAATATTCCGACATTGAAAATTTTGAAATCAATGGAGATACTGATTTTGGTCTTAAGGGTGACAATTTTGAATTTGCAAAGAATATCATGCTTAAATTAGACAGCGATCTGATTTTAACCCCCCACGCCAATGACGTTTATATCCTTGAAGACAATACGGTTATTAAACTTACCTCTAAATTTCCCGCGCAATGGAAAATTAATGATAAATTTTTTGGCTCGGGAACAAATCTGGAATTTTATCCGAAAGAAAAAGGCCACTATGATATTTCGGCCTCTTCCTCTGACTTGCGCGAAACTCTCGAAATTTACCTCCGTTAACTTAACGTATCTTAATTACTTCACTAGCAGTCCGGCCAAAAACTTCCGGCTCATACATTTCCGAAACTATTGCCGGTAACTGGGTAAACTCACCTTTACTTGTAGCCCGTAAGAAGTAATCGATCGTATATTCGCCCGGTTCCAAATAGGAAGTGTAAATAAAGGCCTTGTCGTCACGGATTTCTTTGAATTCCGGCCAGAAGTAATTGCCCTTTAATTCACTTTGGGCCAAGCGTAAAGATTTATCCTCAGTAGCGAGACTTAAATCCACAATCTCCATACCGGCTGGAATATAATCCTCAATAGAAACATGCCGACGCGTTTGCGGAACAATTAAGGCCAGATGTTCCCGAACTATATCGCCAACTTTAATATCCGAAAGTGGCGATTCATTTTTCTTATCGGTAACAGCATAAAAAGCGCGCGTGACCGTAAACCCTTCATCGCGAGGGGCAACTCTCCCCTTCAAATAATATTTTAACTCCACATCATAATACATTCCGTCATCGGAATTCTTTTTCAAGTCTAGGAAATTATAATCGCCCACTCTTAATTTTTTCATGGCTGTCTGCGCCTTGAACTGATCAAAAATATTTTTAGGCCCGAATGATTTTTGGGCTTGGGAAATGTTATTGATTAAAAGTTCAAAATCAAATTTGGCATCGTTCTCTTTATGCCAAGAAATGATACTGGCAAAGGCCTCAACCACATCCAAATTATTTCTCGTCGAGCCCCAATCCCCGGAGGCATTTTTCGAATTTAATACCCAGCGGAGGGCCCGCTCATATAGGGGCGCTTGGCGCTTGCCAAAAGCCAAAGATTTCAAATAAAGCGCCGTATCTGAAATGGAATTGTCATAGTAATAGTAACCTTGACGGCTGGCTTCCAAAAAGGCGCCGCGGGAATCAATAATCAAACTATTATCCAGTAGATCATTAACCTTTTTCTTAGCCTCAGGAGAAAAGTCGCGAGAATTCACCAAAATTCCCAACTGAGCCAAAGAATGCATACCTAATTTATCCTGTAAACGGGCTTTACTAGAAATGATGTTCAAAATTTTCCCTTTTAGATTTGCATCCGATTCATATTTTGGGACATCCATCAGAGCCGAAGTAATTTCTACTATATGCCCATCACTTATCGACTGACACGAACTAAAATTGCTTTGACTTGAGCAATCGGAACTGTTAAACAATCTAGCGTAAAGATAATCAGCCGCTTTGCCTCTGGCGGATTCGTTAATCACAAAGCCTGAAGATTTCAAACTATTAAAAGCCTGCAAGGCAGAAAGTGTGGCGAAATCGCTCGCCTCGGAATTCGGCCAAAGTGAAAAACCTCCATCCCAACGTTGATTATTATATATTCTAGCCAACCCAATTTGGACCATTTCCTCTACACTATATTCTTTTCCATTTTCTCCGGGATACTTTTTAGCTAGCAGGGTCGAGTCGACATTAGCGGCGGCTAAAGATTTTTTGACCACAGCCAAAGCCTGCAGCTTGCCGGCAACCTGCTCGGTGCAGCCATACGGATAGCTAATGAGTGATTCTAGGGCCTTATTCATAAAAACCGACAAAGTAGCGGCCGCCCCGACGGAAACCTCTCCCACTTCACTAGAGATGTTGGCGGGCAAATAAATCACCTCCGTGACCGAACGAGCCTTAATATAATTGGAGGTAGCCACTACCTCGTAGGTCAAATCGGCCTTAACGGGGATTTGATGTGTAACGCCATCGGAATAATTTTTCGCCCGGGCCATAATCGTAAAAGAATTGGCACCGCTCGTCTGCTCTGACGGAGATTTTACACTAAAGTAAACCGTTTGGGACTTGCCGGCCCCAATGGCTACTCTTCGCTTCGACGAGCTATCATTTATCTGCAATCCCTGCGTCG
This sequence comes from Minisyncoccota bacterium, assembly GCA_041651395.1. Lineage (GTDB taxonomy): Bacteria > Patescibacteriota > Minisyncoccia > Minisyncoccales > JAGOPM01 > JBAZJI01. Next base: position 54,080 of record JBAZJI010000001.1, on the reverse strand, counting down.
ACAGCTCAACCTCAAAATCCAATTTCTCTTTGGTTTGATTGAAAATTTGCGCCCCTAAAAACATCTGGTCTCCGGGAACGCTAAAACGTGGTTTTAGGGCTACCACCATCACGTCTTTTTTACTCATAAATTGCGCATAGCCTACTCCGAGCTTAGTATCTTTACTGACACCTAAAGATTCAGCTTGCCACGTCGTAAGATTATCAGGAAGCTTGAAGGAAATTTTAGCATACCCATTATTATCGGTAATAATTGAGCCCTGCCAATAAGCCGTTTCCCTAAAATCCCCCCGCGGCTTAGCCGCTTCATCGGCCGCCATCCCGCCGCCGCCGGAACCACCCTTTGTCCGGCTCAAGGCCTTAGAGGCCGGCTCCAAAAACGTGTCTAAATTAGAATAGGTGGCAACGCCCAAAGGAAAGCCATCGTAAAAAAATACCAGGGGATTCTTTTTGGGATTGCCCTCCAAAGCCAGCACGCTCAAATCAATAACCGCTAAAGAAACATCAGCAGAAACTCTCGCCCCGGTTTTGTCACTAGTGATTATTTCTATTTGGACTTCATCTCCTGGTTTATATTGTGTTTGAGAGGCCTTAACCTCTACATTGAGCTTATTTAGCTCTCCTCCAACATTAAAATATTTCATGGCATATTTCGCACTGGGCTGCGGCGATTGCAAAAGAACACTGACATAAAAGTTCGGCCAATATTCTTTTTTGACATCGAAAGAATACTCGGAAAGATTGCCAAGCACATCAATGACTTTATATTCAAAAACTTTCCCTCTCTCGATAGCCACCAAGGCCTTGGCCTTAGGAAACGGCGACTGGATCACAATTGTTCCCTTATCGCCCACTTTATAATCGTTTTTATCCGCTACCAAATTTAGCTCCGCTCCCGCCTCTTCCCTAATAGAAGATGGGCCACTACCCCAAATATAAACATCTGTGCGCGAGCGAACAACATTTCCTTTCCCATCTGGGGCACTGACTGCTATTTCATAATTACCTTCTTGGGCTAAAGAAAATTCCTGTCTGGCATTGCCATCCTTATCGGTCCCAAAATAAAATTCCTTAACCTTTGTTAATTTTTTCTCCCAGGAAGTAGAATAGATTCCACCTTCTTGCCGCTTAGACTCAAACCACTCAACTCTGAAAATCTCGGCCCTAATATTACCAATACCGCGAGGCTTACCCGTTAAATCCAAAGTTTTAGCTTTTATGGCCAACTTCTGTCCCTTGCCGGCAAAATAAGGATCGGCCTTCACCCCTAAATAAAACTCACCGGCGTGGACAATAATGGTCTTTTGGGTAGAGACCATTTGACCCTGCGCATTAGAAACATTGATATCAAAATTAATAATCTTACTGTAATAGCTGTCATCAGCCTTAATGAGTTTGGCTAAATCAGAATCAAATTCTATATTGGCCCTGCCCTTCTCATCTAAAACCCCTTCTTTGCGATACAAATACCTATCACCATAATAATATTCCCCATAATTCTGCCCCCAATCGCCAAAAGTAAACCACTCGCCATCATACTTGTCAAAATAATAATTCTGGCTGGAAACAGTATAGGAGAATTTTGCACCCGACAGAGGCACGCCAAAATAATAATCGGAATTAATACTTATTCTCGCCTTATCTTTAGAAACATATTCTTCTTTGTCGGATTCTGCCTTGACTTGGAAAGGTGAAGCCACATATTCCTTAACATCAAGGTAAGAACAGTCATAGGAAGAAGCTGCCAGGCAAATGCGCCAGCCGCCCAAAGGTGCATCGGCTGGAATTAAAAATGACAAATTAAAAGTGCCAAAATCATTCAGCCGCACACTTTCTGTTTTAACCGCCTCGTCTTTTGAATTATAAATGACGACATCGTAATTTTTCCCAGAAAGTATTTCGTAATTACCATCAAAGCCAACGCGCAAAATACCTTTGGCATTAATTGTCTGGCCCGGTCTATAAATCGGCTTATCGGTGTAAAGATAAAATTTCCTTGCTTTACCCGCCTGATCGGAAACATAATTAAAACTCTCGCCATTCAAGGATAAAACCGTCGAATCATTGCCAGAAGTTATCAGGGCGTAAGAGGCGCCGGGCACTGGTTTTATTTGGGCGATTCCCTGGCTATCGGTCAAACTGCTTGCCCGGCTGCTGCCGGATACAAAAAGCTCAACCTTAGCTTGCCCAACCGGCTCTTGGGAATCTATTTTTGTCACCCAAAAAATATCCCTTAAATCAGAAAGCTGCGATTCGGAAAGCCCATCCAAAGAGCTGCCGGCTGTTACCGGATTAATCACTTTTTGGGCAACTGCCAAATTGGTCAAATTAATATCGGTCTCAATTGAGCCAACCACCGATTTCTCCGTGCAAGAATTATTGCCTTTCTCGCAAATATATTTTTTCTCGATAAAGTCCGGATTGGTCACGATAACCTTGTAGAATCCCTGCTGCCCTCCGGTAAATTCATCGAGGTCCACTTCAAAATACTTTGTTATCCAATATTTTTTTGGTAAATCGATTTTTTTACTGCTCGGATCCAAGCAGACATCCGAATACCTGCCTTTAATAAAATCAAAAACCGTCGAGCAAACTTTCACATTTACGTAATCCAAATTACGCGCCGCGTAAAGTAATTTGGCGCTACCAGGTTGGGCCACAACCTTATAACCGCTTTGAATAAGATATAATGAAGTTTGGTTATTTGGCATGGCGCCGGTTTTAACCTCAAAATTTCCTTGCCCAGTCTGCCCAAATTCATCCTTAAGGCGCAAATCTAGAATATACCTTTGTTCGGGCATCAAACCAACGCCAACGACCGTCACATAATTGCCGAGCTGGCAAACTTCCCCACTATTTTCTTCCCGATAAGAATGAGACCAGTAGCCCAGCTCGTAATCCAAATTACTGCTTATCCAATTTTTCTTTTCCTCTTTGCTCGGTTCGGCTATTGGGTTGTTGGAACAAATCTTCAGGCTCTGCAAATTGCTCTCTGCAACCTTATAAATCTTCAATTCACTGGGCACTTTCAGGACATAGCCAATCGAATCGTCGGAAAGGCGCAAACCGGAGAAATTATATAAACTGTCCAAGGTAATCATTACGTTATCTCCGGGTGAAAATTTTTCGGCGGTAAAGCTTAACAAAATCTGTTTTTTATTATCTACCTTTTGGCAATCGGAAAACTGGGGCTGATTGGGGTCGCAATGCTTGCCATATTCTATTTTGCGGATGTTAGGCCCAGAAATTTTACTTTTGCTTAAATCTATTTCCTCGTAGAAATTGAGTATGACTTGGCCTTGCGGGTCAAATAAATCAGCGGTAACTAAATTTGATCTGGGGGATTGAAAATTTATCGACTGGACAACATTGGTAGTCTTAAAGGATACAAATTTGGAATCTTTAATATTTATATCACCGGCAAGGGGATAAACTTTATTAATGGAGAGGGAATAATTTTTTTCAAAATCCCAAATTTTTTCCCGGCCAAACTTGTCTTTAGCCAAATATATCTCCACAATGCTTTTATCCTCCTCACCGCCCTGCGTAGAAAAAGAAAATATATCGAAAATACTGGCGAGCTGGGTAATGGCTCCGGAAAATATGTCGCCGCTCTTAAATTCAGCTTTATTTCCGTCAGATTTTATTTTGGGGTGTTTGGCGACAAATTCCAAACTCTGACCGCCGTCCTGACTGGTTAGCTTTATTTCTCTAATCGTTTTTTGCAAATCTATAGGCTGGTTAAAATATAATCTAAAAGGCTCATTATAAACCAAAGAGTTGTCGCTGTAATTATATTCTTGGACGTAGCGGAGATTTCTGGTAGTAAAAACACTCTGAGCGCCTTCCACGGCCAAACCCTCTTCAGAAACAAAGCCGGGTTTAACTCTTACTTTATAATTAGCCGAAGCGACGAGCCCGGCTTGGGGCCTGAATTGTAAAGTATTGGTTCCTAACCACTTCCATTCTCCTTTAGTGACTGGGATTATCTCTACCGGCACTTCCCTTTTTTCCGCCACATCTAAAGAAGTCAGGGCGACCATCGGCCTATTGAAGGCAATGGTAATTCTAGAATCCTCGGGCGCTTCCGAACCGTTAACGGGAATAATCGAAAGTATTCGCGGGTCATCAACGGCTAAAAAATCGGAAGACATTTCTTGCCCGCCGGAAAGTTTAATTTTAACCGCGTAATGGCGATTTGATTCCAATTTTTTACTGGGCTTAAAAATAGCCACCTGGGAACTTTCTGCGGCTAGCGCAACACTGGCCGCCTCATTAACAAAGGAAATTTCCCCCTTGCCCCAGCTGCCTTCCAGTGGAGGATCAAAAGAGATGTTATTTTTGGCTTCCGAAAAAGACATGCCTTTGGGCAAATTCACCCTGATGGCGGCAGAAACAGAAACCTTTTCGGGGACAATTCGTAAAAGGTTGAACGAATTATCAAAAGGACTTTTTTTAGATATAAATAGTCCCCAACGAGGAAAAAAAATAAATCCCAATCCCAAAATAATCAGACCGACAATAGCCGCCATTCGCCAAACAAGGTCGTTTTTCGAAGAAAAATCGTCGGGGGTTGGTGGAACAAAATCGTTTTCCATATTAATTGACTAAGTATTTTTCTTTATTTATTAAATGCTCTCGCAAATTTTTTGAAAATATTGTTTTGCCGTCTGGGGCAGATAAATAAAACCAATAAGGGCTAGGAGCCGGAGAAAAAGCGGCTTCAAACGACTCTTTGGCAGGATTGCATATTGGCCCCAAGGGTAAACCCGAATACTTATAAGTATTATAACCGGAATCCTCTGTTTTGAGCTGTGGATTCTTACTTAGAGAACCCTTCCCCACTCGGAAATATTCCAAGCTCGAATCAACCTCCAAAGGATAGCCGGCATCTAGGCGCTTCCAAAGGATGCCCGCCACTATTTTTTTATCTTCAAAACTTCTCACTTCTTTTTCCAATAAAGAAGCCATTGTTAGAATGGAAAAAGCGTTTCTGCTCTTTGGGAGAGAAAAATTTTTCGCTAAAATAATTTTCTTTTGAAAGTTTTCTAACATCTGTCGAACAACTTTTTCCGGCCGGCTCTTAGCCTCAAAATTATAAGTATCAGGATATAGATACCCCTCCAGGCCAGCCCCTTGGGGCAACTCGCGCAAAAATTCAAAATCAGCAATCAGCGCCTCAACAGAGCTTGTCGCCAAAGTATATTCCAAAAATTCTCCACTGCTGCAAATTCCCTGTCGGCTGAGGGCTTTGGCGATATCCTTAATGGTCCAACCAGAAATTATTGTTACCTTTTTAGGCGCCACTCGACCAGCTACTAGAATGGCCAAAATCTCTTTCGGACTAGAATCATTACGAATTTCATATTGCCCAACTTTTATTTTGCGCCATTGCCCACTGAAGAATGCCTCCCAAATAAACAAAAATCGATTCTCGAGCAAACCGGCTGTTTGGAGATTTTTGCTGACTTGAAGAATATTTTGCCCCTTCCCGACCGAAAACTCCGCACCCAAACAAATAGAGGGGATTAAAAACAGCAAACAAAAAAAACTTAAAACACGGCGCATCTTTTGCTAAAATATAATTTCCACAAAACGTAAGCACAGGATATCCCGATAGCCGCCCCGGCCAAAATGTCACTTAAAAAATGAGCCCCACAATACATCCGAGCCACCAGCGATAAACTACTAAGAAAAATTAATGAAATCCCCGGCTTTTTGCCGCAGCACAGAAAAACCGCCCAAGAGATAGCTAAAAGGAAGCTAGCGTGACCGGAGGGAAATGAAGGGTTAGGCTGTTGAGCCAATAAAGCCGGATATCCCAAATCCATGGGCCGGGGCCTTTGGAAGAAAAAATAAATTATTTCATTCACCCCAAAGCGCGCCACAACCAGAGAAAGCGCAACATAAATAAAATCTAAAATCTGGCGGCGATATTTGTTGTAAACAAACCATAAAGCCAAGGCGACCAAAAGCCAAGGCAAAATTTCCGCCAAAAAGACCATGACTACATCAAGGGTTCGATTTTGACCAACAATTTGGGAAAAATACTGAGCAATTTGAGTGTCAAAAATCATATTTCTTTTCCGAAAAATTTATTTCTTTGGCGCTCTTAGCCTTCGGGCTACGCTGCAAAATAAATTCTTTGGCCAAATCAATTAAATTTTCATTCGGCTCACTGTTAAATTTCCTTATCAAGGCCAAGGGTCCGGGAATATTTTCCATTTTAATACAAATATCCCCCTTAGCAACAAATTTCAATAATCCTGATTCATCGAGTTTATCGCGAGTTACAATTATCAAGTTACCCCCAATCCAATGATGCAAACCAAAAGGCATCAGGGCTGCATCATTTTCCGAATAATCGGCTTTAGTAATAGCCAAAGCCTTCAATCTCTGACCGAATTCTTTTTCAGTTAAAATACATCCACCCGAGGGAGTCGGATATTCTTTTATCCCCCATTCCTTGGCCAGCGCCATCTGCTTTTGGCGGCTGCGGCCGCTGATATCAAGCAATTCGCTGTCTTTTAGCCAACCGTTCTTTTGGACAATAGTTTCGTCGAGCAATTTGGCTGATAGGGGGCGAAATAATTTATCCCCTAAACCGGATTTAATTCTAATCAATTCCAAACTCTGCTTATTTTGAGACATGGGCCTCTGCCCCAAAACCTCTCCGGTAGCTACAAAATCAAACCCTTCTTTTTCTAAAACTTCCTTGGCTTTTTTGATCATCAATAAATGACAATCAATACAAGGATTCACACTAGACCCATAACCATATTGCGGTTTTTTGACGATCGCTAAATGTTCAAAAGAAAAATCCGCTACCAATAGTTTAGCGCCAATTCGTAAAGCGGATTTTTGCGCATTCTCATCACTAAAAAATACACTCTTAAAAACAAGGCAGGTTACATCGAAACCTTGCCTTGTTAAATATTTGGCAGCCAGCATCGAATCTAGGCCGCCAGAAAAAAGCACTAAGGCTTTGGGCATTTTTTTATTCATCCCACTTTATCCTGTTTTTGTTGTTCAAAAACCGTATAAAGAATTTTTTTGCCTTCCATATTTTCCCTAACAACCGTATTGCTCCCGATTACACAATCGCTGCCAATAAGCACTCCGGGCATTGTTGAGGCTTTAATGCCAAAGCGCGTGCGTGGCCCGCAAGCAAAACCAAAATAAGTACTCTTCGTGTCTATTTTTTCCCCTTTGACAACCGCGTTGATATTGGCCCTATCAATCCGCCGATTGGCCGAGACAAACCCGGCACCCAGGCGGCAATCCGGGCCAATAATAGAATTACCACAATAACCGCTATGAAAATGACTATTGGGCCCAACAATACAATCCTTAATTTCCATAAAAGCTCCGGTTCGGCAGAGCGCCTCAAAATTCACCGGGCCTCTTATTAAATTATTAGGACTTATTTCGCAACCCTCTCCGATATAGCAAGGTCCGTGAATAACCGTATTCTCACCAATAATAGCCCCCTTGGCGATAAAAACTTTTCCGGAAATTTGCGCCGATTTGGAAATCATGGCACCCTTTTCTTTTTTGGAGCTCAAATATTTAGCAAATATGAAATCCCGAACTCCGAACAAGTCCCAAGGATATTTTAGGGTAAAAGCCTCTTGTTTGCTGATTTTACAACTAGCCACCTTCCCCTCTTGAGCTAATTGGTTTATTGCAAAAATTAAAGAATAAGGATGATTTTCCTCTTTAGCCAGCCTTTGCAAAAAATCCTGATCGAATATATAAATTCCGACTACCTTCAAATTTCCCGGCTCTTTGCCCTTTTCCGGTTTTTCTACTATTTCCAGAACCCGGTTCTTCTCAGCCTTAATAATTCCATAAAGCCAGGGGCGGTTAGTTTCGCAGCAGGCCAAAACCACTTCCGCTTTGACAGCAGCCAAAGCCTTAAGATTACCGGCAAAATCAGCCCGCTCGGCATTTAACACGGCAAATCTACCCTTAAGCAAGGACGCCGCTTTCAAGATAGCATCACCGCTGCCATTAGGCTGTTCTTGAATGATAAATCTTACTTTTACCTTGGGGAATTGCAATCCCGCCAGTTCTTTTTCTACTGCTTTGTTGGCACCCTGCACAATTATTACCTCCTTGACTCCGGACTTGGCCAGACTGTCAATTGTATACCATATAATTGGCTTACCCATTATCCGCACTAAAGATTTGTGCACCTCGTTTAGCGGCCAAAAACGGCTGGATTGGCCGGCCGCCAAAATTACCGCTTGGGAAATTGGATTGTTAGATTTTGTTGCCATATTTTTATTTGCTTAAAGATAAAATAATATTAACCAATTTTTTGGCATCATGAACAATCTCGCCTTTATCGCTGACAATATCAACACCGATAAATTTATCGCCGTTTAGCTCCTTACCGTTTTTGTCCCAATAATCGGCCGGGGCCAATTCGCCGTCTTTCTTGGCCTTTTTAATTCTGGCGGGGCTGATTTTTTCCTTATTATAAATCACATAATCGACGTCGCCCCCTAACAGATCTTCGATTTGTTTGGAAAAATCTGAAACGCCGTAAGTATTCGTCTCCCCGAACTTGGTCATCAAATTACAAATATAAACTTTTTTAGCGCGGCTTTTCCTGATGGCCGGAGCAATACCGTCAACCAATAAAATTTGGGCTAAAGAAGAGTATAAATCCCCCGGACCGATTGTGATAATATCAGCCGTCTTTATCTCGGTTAAAGCTTCTTTATAGGCCTTAGCCTTGGGCTTGAGAAAAACTTTTTCGATTTTCAAATTTCCGTTATGCTTGGGAATATCAATATTAGTCTCCCCGCAAATCACCTTGCCATTTTCGAGCTTGGCGCAAAGAGTGGCCTTATCTAGAGTGGCCGGCAAAACCTTATGGTCGGGGTTGATATTTAATACGCGGTTGAGCTCGCCTAAAGTTTTTTTATAATTTTTGCTTGAAAGCTCCAAGGCCGTAATGAATAAATTGGCAAAATTATGCCCCTTTAATTCCCCGGCCTCAAAACGGTAATCAAAAAGCTCATTAAAAACCGGCGAAGTATTAGCTAAAGCAACAAAGGCCCGCCTAATATCTCCCGGGCTGACAATCTTATAATCCTTGCGCAAACGGCCAGCGCTACCACCCGAATCAAGCATAGCGCAAATAACCGAAATTTTTACCGGGTGATGCTTAAGGTCGGATAAAATAGCTTTAGGCATGGCATTGCCCCCTCCCAAACAAACTACTTTGATTTTTTTATTTTCCGCTTCCATGGAATTTTCATCCGTTATATATCTCCTTTTCTATGTCGTAAAAAACACCCAAAGGAATTTTGGCCTCATTTTTATAATCCCACTCATTGATTTTTTGCATAGCTGCAGATTTATCCTGTAAGGTCAAATTGTCGCCCTCATAAACCCGATTATTATAATCCTGATAAGTATTCAACCAGGCCACACAGGATTGTAACGCTTCGACAAAAGAAAAGCCCTTATGTTTTACGGCTTTAACAATTAAGTCTGCCAAATGATCTATCTTGGCGCAATAGCCCCGTGCAATAAAGGTCGCGCCCGAAGCTAACAATAAATCTAAGGGGTTAAAAGGGTCCTCCGTGGCACCCTGCGGCGTGCTTTTGCCCTTAAAGCCTTTAGGGCTCACCCCGGAATATTGCCCGGTCGTCAAGGCGAAAACGCGGTTATCGTGAACCACGGTCGTAATATTAACATTGCGCTTAGCCGCATAAATCAAATGCTCTAAGCCCTCATTATAAGAACATCCGTCGCCAGATAAAACGATAATATTGAGATCGGGATTAGCTAACTTAGCGCCAATGGCAGGCGGAATAGAGCGGCCATGCAAACTATAAAAAGTATTAGTGTTAATATAGTCAACAATTTTAGCATGGCAGCCAATTCCGGTAAAAATTGCAAAATTCTCTCTCTTATATCCTTCTTGTTCCAGTTTCAAAATAGCCTTCTTTACTGCCTCCAAAATGCCAAAATTTCCGCAACCCGGACACCAAGTAATTTTTGCCGTTGTGTTTAATGTTTTTTCCATGTTAATCACTTCTTAATTTTTTTCGCCAAAAGTTTTTGCAGCTCCTCAACTGTAAACGGCCGCCCGTCGTATTTTAAGAGGCAATCCGCGACTTGCCAGCCATGGCATTTCATTACTTGGGCCCATTGGCCGGTAGCGTTGGCTTCGATAGAAATTATTTTTTTCACGCCCTTAAGCGCCTTCTCCATTTGTGCTTTAGGAAATGGGCTGGCCACCAGAGGTTGCACTACTTTATAGTTAAAAGCCTGAGCCGCTTCGATTACCGCTCCTGTGGGCGCGCCCCAAGCGAGTAAAGCTGTTTTAGCATTTTTATTGCCATAAACTTTTACCAAAGGCAATTTAGAAAATTCTTTTTCTACCAAGGCCCATTTTTTAAGCCTTTTCTCTTGCATGGCCTTAATCATATCCACTTCCTCCTCAATAGTTATGCCATTTTCGTCATGCTCATAGCTAGAAGCTTTCACGGTGGCTTGGGGGTTACCCGGAAAAGCCATGGGTGAAATGCCGTCTTTTGTAAGTTTGTAACGACCATACTGCCCCTGCCCGTCCCAGAGCAAGGCCGGCCCTTTCTTCATTTTAGCGAAAACACTGGGGCTAATCGCATACGTGCCTTCACTTAAATCTTTATCTACCAACAAAATTACAGGCATTTGATATTTCCAAGCGCTGTTAAGCGAAAGCTCGGTAAGCTCAGCACACTCTTTAGCATCCCCGGGGATCAAAACGATTCTGGGTGCATCGCCATGACCGGCGGAAAGCGCAAAACTTAAATCTGCTTGAGCTGAATAAGTCGGGATTCCGGTAGCCGGGCCCGGCCGCTGGCTATTCACAATCACAACAGGCAATTCCCCCATATGCGCAAAACTCAAGCCCTCAACCATTAAAGCAAAACCTCCTCCTGAAGTGGCCACCATACTTCGTTTACCCGCGTAAGAAGCGCCTAAAGCCGCCAACATAACCGCAATTTCATTTTCTGCCTGCATGACCTTAAGCTTATATTCGTCTTTATGATTAGCCAACCAATGCAAAACACTAGTGGCTGGAGTCATGGGATAAGCCGCATAAAAATCTAAACCCGACTTGCAGGCGGCCAAAGCAATAGCCTCATTACCTGTAAACATTTCCGCGTCATCGCAGGGAAATTTTTCGATTTTTTCCAGCGCTTGAGCGCTATCATAACCAAACTTGGCAATCTGCAAATTTAATTCGGTTTCTTTTTTGAATTCCTCGCGGAAAACTTTTTCCAAATGTTCCCATTCCACGCCAATTACTTTTCCAAAGGCACCCAAAAAAGCAGTATTTTTCATAATCGGCTTGGCTTTGAATTTTTCCAAAATTTCTTTGGCGGAAAGACCAAAGCCATATTCGAACTGCGAAACATCGGAATTAAACATTGCTATGCCATCATCATCTAATTTATCCAAATGTTTATCTAACGTTTCCTTATTAAGAGCAATAAGAAAATCGACCTTCTCGCGCGGGGCACTGTTATATTTTTTAGTCGCCCTAATTTTAGAAAAATTGTGCCCACCCATGATTAAAGATTGATAATCTTCAACTATGGAAGTCTGCCAGCCCAAAGAATCGAAAATTCTGGCGATTATTAATCCGGCCATGCGCGACCCTTCTCCGGCCGCGCCGCCGACCAAAACATTATACTCTTTGGCCTTTGTATTGTTTTTATTCATTTTTTGTTTTTTTGTTGCCATAGGATTTTTGATATTATTCCACGGTTACCGATTTTGCGAGATTTCTGGGTTTGTCCACCTCGCGATTAAGCCTCACTGCCATATAATAAGCGAATAAATGCAAAGGAACAATGCTTAAAATCGGATTAAGCAATTCTAAAGTTTTGGGCACGTAAAATACATTATCGGCTGAAGCTTTTATTCTATTATCCCCTGAAGTCGCAATAGCTAAAACTTTTCCTTTGCGTGTTTTTATCTCCTCGATATTTACCAACATTTTATCATAAACACTGTCTTGGGGGCAGATGGCCACAGAGATAAAATCAGGATCAATAAGGGAAAGCGGGCCGTGTTTTATCTCTCCGCCGGCTACGCCCTCAGCATGAATATAAGAAATTTCTTTAAGTTTTAGCGCGCCTTCCAGAGCTACCGGGAAACTGTATTTGCGTCCCAAGAAAAAGAAATTTTTATATTGGCAATATTTTCCCGCCAGTTCTTTTATTTTCTCCTTTTGCTCTAAAATTTCTTGGATTTGGCTGGGGATTCTTTGCATTGCCTCGACAATTTCTTTACCCTGAACAAAATCCATTTTCCTCTGCCGGGCTAAAAAAGTGGTCAGCATCGCCAAAGCCGTCACTTGGCCGACAAAAGCTTTAGTCGAAGCGACTGCCACTTCCGGGCCGGCATGAAAGTATATTCCCGCATCAGCCTCCCGAGCCTGCGAGGAGCCGACAACATTAGTAAGCCCCAAAGTTAAAATGCCCTTTTTCTTCAGCTCGTGTAAAGCTCCTAGGGTATCGGCCGTCTCCCCGGATTGAGAAATAAAAATCGCTCCCAGATCTGGAGAAACTATCCCGGGCCGATAACGGAATTCTGAAGCTAATTCGGCCTCAGCCAGTAAACCGGCATAATCTTCTAAAAAATATTTTCCTAAAATCGAAGCATAGTGCGAAGTGCCGCAAGCTAAAAGTTTCAACCGCTTTACGGCCCTTAGTTTCTCTTCGATAAGTTCCAAGCCGCCAAATTTGAATGTCCCCTCTTTTTCCAAAACACGCCCCCGCATGACATTTTCTACGGCCTGCGGCTCCTCGTGGATTTCCTTAAGCATAAAGTGGTCAAAACCGCCCTTGGAAATTTTTTCCACGTTAATATCCAATTTATGCTCCACTTTCTCTTTTTGGGAAATTATTCCGTTAGGAGTCAAAGTCATCATTTCATAATCGTCCAAATAGATAACCTTGTCCGTATAAGAAATGACAGCTAAAGGGTCAGAAGCGGCAATATAACCATCAGGCATTATACCCACCAGCAAAGGGCTAGAAATCCGGGCGACCACAAGCTTATCGGGATCTTTTTTAGAAACCACGGCTAAACCATATGTGCCCCGCAAAACTTTAAGCGTTTCTTTGACCGCTTCAGACAAATCTCCCTTAAAATTTTTTTCAATCAAGTGCGCGATAACTTCCGTATCGGTTTCGCCATAAAATTTATGCCCCTCTTTTAGCAATTCGTCTTTTAATTCTTTATAATTTTCAATAATGCCATTATGCACCAGAAAAAAATCTTTGTGGCAATCGTGGTGCGGGTGGGCATTAATTTCAGTCACATCCCCAGTGGTGGCCCAACGGGTATGCGCAAGGCCGCAAGTGCCTTTAACTTCCATTTTAGAAAGTTCTTCCTGATAGGCAGAAATTTTTCCGACTTTTTTGAATAAAAAGCCGGAATCACCCTGCGGCACATAAAAGCCGAAGCTATCGTAGCCGCGATACTCGACCCGGATTAAACCGGAAAGAAGCATAGGAAAGGCTTGCCTTTTGCCGACATAAGCAACGATGCCACACATAATTAAATTATTATATTTAAGATTTTTTTAGGGACGTAAATTACCTTCTTGATAATGCTCTGATTTAGCCACTTTTTGATATTGGCATCACTCTTTGCCAATAGCTCTACCTGGGCCTGATTAGCTTCGGGAGAAACTTCGATTGTCGCGCGAACTTTACCGTTAATTTGCACGGGAATTTTAATTGAGCTTTCTTTGGCTAAAGCAGCATCATATTTTGGCCAAGTAGTCTGGAAAATAGAAATGAATTTCTTGCCTCCAACTGATTCTTGAAAAAACTCTTCAGTCAAATGTGGCGCAAAGGGTGCCAAAAGTTTTAAGAAATCCAAAAAATCACTCTGGGCAATTTTTTTGTCAGCGCAATCGTTCATGAACCCCATTAGCCCGGCAATAGCGGTATTAAACTTAAATTGTTCAATGTCCTCACTGACTTTTTTGATTATCTGGTGAAGCTTGCGGACTGTTTCCTCCCCTGTCTTAAATTTTTTATTTACTTCGACGTTTCCCTTAAAGCGCACCACCTTATCTAAAAATCTTTTGCAACCTACCACGCCCTGCTGGCTCCAGGCAATTGATTCCCCAAATGGCCCCATAAACATTTCATAGAGCCTCAAAGCATCTGCGCCGTATTCCTTGACCACATCATCCGGGTTAACCACATTGCTCCAGCGCTTGCTCATTTTTTGGTTGTCGGCGCCCAGGATCAAACCTACATGTTGCAGTTTCTTAAAAGGTTCTGGGTAATTTACAGCTTTGATATCAAACAAAAATTTGTGCCAAAACCGCGCATAAAGTAAATGGCGCGTAGCATGCTCAGCTCCTCCAATATAGAGATCAACCGGCGACCAATATTTTTCTTTCTTCAAATCAGCGAAAGCCTTTTGGTTCTTCGGGTCAATATAACGCAAATAGTACCAACAACTGCCCGCCCACTGTGGCATAGTATTAGTTTCGCGCCTGGCCTTGCCTTTGCATTTGGGGCATTTGGTTTCTACAAAAGATTTAATATTAGCCAAAGGTGATTGCCCATCCCCGGCCGGTTCATAACTTTTGACACTTGGTAACTTAATCGGCAAATCTTTATCTGGCACCGCAATCCACCCCGGGTTGGCTAATTCACCTATGCTAAACTCTCCCTTTTTGTACTTTCCTGATTTAATTTTATCGGCGCAATGCTGGCAATAAACCAAAGGAATAGGCTCGCCCCAATATCTTTGCCTGGCAAAAATCCAATCACGCATTTTATAATTGACCGTCTTTTGCCCAAAACCGTTCTTTTGCGCAAATTCGGCCATTTTCTGCCTAGCTTCAACTGATCTCAATCCGGAAAATTCCTTGGAATCGAATAAAATTCCGTCATCACAAAAAGCTAAACTCAGCGCTTCTTGTTTAGAAACTCCGGTAGCCAAAACTACTTCCTTAACTGGCAAATTGTGCTTCTTGGCAAACTCAAAATCACGCGCGTCATGAGCGGGGACAGCCATAATTGCGCCAGTCCCATAATGACCCAAAACATAATCCCCGACAAAAACGGGAATTTCTTCTTTGGTAAACGGATTAATGGCTTTAATGCCTTTAATCTCCACTCCGGTTTTTTCTTTTATTAAATCGGTCCGCTCCAAGTCAGATTTCTGCCTTGACGCCTTAATATATTCTTCTACTTGGGGTAAATTACTTATTTCTTTTCTAACAGACTCCAAAATTGGATGTTCGGGCGCTACCACACAATATGTGCAGCCAAAAATCGTGTCTAATCTAGTAGTAAAAATCTTTATTTCTCCGCTTGGCTTTACTTTGAATGCAATTTCTGCGCCTTCGGATTTCCCTATCCAATTACGCTGCATTTCTAAAATACTCTCCTCCCAGTCCAAATTATCTAAGCCGGAAAGCAAACGATCGGCGTATCTGGTAATCAAAATTTCCCATTCCCTGATGGGCTTGCGCTCAATAACAGTTGAACAGCGTTCACACTTGCCATCTTCAACATCTTCATTGGCCAAAACAGTTTTACAGCTTGGGCAATAATTAACCGGGTCCATAACCGAACGGACTAAGCCCGCTTCAAACATTTTTTTGAACTGCCACTGCGTCCATTTGTAGTAATTAGGATCGGTTGTGTTTATCTCCCTGCCCCAATCATAGGTAAAACCAACAAGCCCTAACTGTTTTTTGAAGGTTTTCACATTCTGTGCTACGGCCTTAGCGGGATGAATTTTATTCTTAATGGCAAAATTCTCCGCCGGCAAACCAAAAGCATCCCAACCCATAGGGTGTAAAACATTAAACCCCTGCATCATTTTTAAGCGCGCCATGACGTCGCTGGCAATATATCCTTTGCAATGCCCCACATGCATAGCTGAGCCGGAAGGATACGGGAACATATCCAAAACATAGTATTTGGGTTTTTTGGATTTATCCGCAGCCTTGTATATCTTTGCCTGCGCCCATTTTCTTTGCCATTTCTTCTCAATTTTTGTATGGTCAAAATCCGCCATAATATCTTTATAGTTATGCAAAAATAATAACAAAAACAGCCCCTTCCAACCATATTGACTCATTAGTAAATATATTTTCTAAACATAAACAATATTTTAAGAATACACTTATCTGCTATAATTAATGCATGCAAAAAGAGATATTCTTCAAAAACGAATTGGGCGCAGAAATCCGCAGCCTTTGGTATGATAATGGCGCGGCTAAAACCATCGTTTTCCTTCATGGCTTAAAATCCAGTTCTACCAATCATCCGATGGTAGAAAAAATCTGCGCAAAAATTGGTGAGACTGCCAATATCTTAAAAATCGACTTTATGGGCTGTGGTATGTCTTCGGGAAAATTCTCCGAATTTACCATCACCAATGGGACCCACGACGTCGAATATTTCATCAATAATCTCGTTCCCGAAAATAACCAAATTATAGTTTTTGCCCGCTCGCTGGGTGCGGCTGTGGCAGCCAAATATATGGCCGATAATCCCGGCAAAATATCCAAAATATTTTTGCACGCTCCCGGGCTTAATATAAAAACCATCTTACGTTGGCGATGCGGCTTTTACCATGGCCGGGAGCTTAATTGGCTAAATTGGCAAACCTACTTCCCCGAAGAAGAATACCAAAAAATCCGCCAAACCAGAGAAGAAATTTCGGGTATCCCGAAAAAATTGAATATCGAAAATGGCGAAGATGATTTTCAAGATGCCATTTTGGCTCTGAAGCCTGAACAATATTTGGTAGTGCATGGCGACGTTGACTTAGATGTGCCTATTACTTGCAATGACCGCCTCCCTAGTGAGCAAGTAATCAAAGTGGCCCATGGCGACCATAAACTGCTCGAGCAAGAATTGCTCGCCCAATATTTCGATAAGATGATAAACTTTATTTTGAACTGATATGAAATTGCTAATCAGACTGATAAATATTTTTGCCACATTTCTGATGGTCCTGGGCGCACTGCATATCGGCTTAACCGTCATCAGTATTAAGCTCATCCCCGCCCTGTGTATGGGTTATATCCCGGTAGCCGCCGTCTATTCCCTAATCGGCGTCTCGGGCCTTTGGGGGATTTATATGCTCTTTCAAAAAAATTGAGTTAATTGTCACAAATGGCTGAAATTAACGTATTAATTTATACGATTCCATGCCCGGAATAAACCGCGAAAATATTATTGATGAGTTTATCGCCCTTCATTTGCAAGGCAAAACCGAGGATCAAATATCCTCTGTTTTGGGTATTAGTAAAGCTGAGTGCCAAGAGATGGGCCGCATTACGCGGGCCATCTTGGCCTCGGCCCAAGAATCTAAAGCCGATCCAGAACACTTGAAAAAAATACTTTTGGGGATTGACCAATCTCCTGTCACAAACAAAACAACTAACCGTAATACCAATAAAGAAGGTGATGATATTTTTTCCAACATAGCTGCGGGATTTCAGAATTTAAGCTGGCAGTATAAGTTGGCCCCTGTACTGGCTCTCTGCCTGGTGGTAGCCGGCTTATGGATATTAAATATCCCCCAAAGGCCGATTTTGCCAAAAGTTAGCGATAACTTTGTTACTGACCAAGCAGACACTTCCAGTATCGAGCCACTGGCTAAAATGGAAAAGTCCGCGGGAGAAGCGTTCCCCTCACCAGCCCAAGATGCCCCGACTGACGTTTCTGCAAATAGCATAGCTACCTCCGAGGCCGCACCCCAAATGCTAATGACTGCCATGGCGCCAAGCCCATATTCAGCCGATGAAATATCAGAAATAGATAATCTTCTTAATGATATTTATATTGAAGATGGGATAATTTCTGAAGAAGGCTCCTATATTGATGCCATAATTGCCCAAGACCAATCGCTTAATCAATACGAAGAAATAACCATATAAAATAAATATGAATAAAATACACAAAGCGCTTATTGCTGGCGCTATCACAACCTTTGCCCTGGGCAATTTTGCCGCAGCGCAAAGCACTTCCACAGCAACCACTACCCCGCCGACCGGCAAGGCCAAAAGTTTTTGTGCCAAAATTATAGAACAGGATATCAAAATCCAAAATGGTTTGCAGGAAAAAAATGACCGCGCTCTGCAAAACCAAAATGAAAACCAAAAAAAACTTGATCAGCGCCGCTCGTATAACGATACGAAGTTAGCCGACAAACGCAAAAACTGGGATAAAAATAGTGACAGCAAATTTGAAAAACTTTTAGGCAAGGCCGATACCCAAGCCAAAAAAGATGCAATTGCTGCTTATCAAAAAGCTGTAGCTGAGGCCGTAACCGCCAGGCGCGCCGCTATTGATACTGCCAATGAAGCCTATCGCAAGGCCGTTAATACCGCTCTAACTGCCCGCAAAAACAAAATAAGCACCTTATTAGAAGCGTATAAAAAGGCTATCGGTGACGCCATTACTAAAGCCAAAGCCGATTGCCAAGCCGGCAAGGACAGCAAAACTGTCAGGACTGCCTTCTTAGCCGCTACCAAAGCCGCTCACCAAAAATTTTCCGCTGACAAAAAGGCGGTAGAAAAAATCGGTTCAAATTTAGAGGATGCTAGAGATACCCATAACGAGGCTATACATAAGGCTCAAATAGCTTTTTCAACAGCGATCGAAAAAGCTCGCGAGACACTCAAGAACACATTTGGTAATAAAAAAATCAATACCAAGCTAGACGACTAAAGCATTCCGCAATAAAAAAAGGAGGCAATCGCCTCCTTTTTTTATTCAAGACTCCCTAAAATACCTTGGATCCGAATAACCTCTTCTTGAACCAAATCACCATCATATTCCCCGGCGTGCGCCGTTGTCCCGTGATAAGAATTTCTGTTTTGGTCCAAATGAATATTACATTCTAGCTTTTGCCCCGACTCTCTAAAATAAATATGGAGGCGTGGATAACGTGCCACACCCAGTTCCCGGACAAAGCTCATCTCCCCTTTTATTTCATCTTGCCGATCAAAAACATAACCAACCTTTTTCATCAGGACGGCAGCGGAGTATCCGGTTTTGTTTTCCAAAATAAACTTCATCTTTTTGAAACTAAATTATGAGCCACGATTTTGGCCTTTTTCTTAATCAAATTTTCATTCTCGCTGACAAAAAATCCGTCCCGTAAAATTTCTTGCCCATTAATAATAACATCGCTGACCGTATCTCCCGCTGCTGCATAAACAATATCGGACTCGATATTAAATCCGGGCACTAAAGGAACTTTATTCAAATCCAGCAAAACAAAATCTGCTAATTTTCCTTCTTTTATCTCTCCCCCATTTAAGCCTGCAGCCTTAGCACCATTTTTAGTGGCTGCCTGTAAAACCTCTTTAGCCGGATAAGCCGTCGCATCTTTTTGTTTATGCTTTTGAGCCAAGGCTGATATTTTCATTTCCTGCATCATATCCAAATTATTATTGCTTGAAGCCCCATCCGTACCAATTGTTATATTGGCTCCCGCCCCCTTTAGCCCGGATATGTCCATTATTTCTCCAACGGCTAATTTGAAATTACTACTTTGGTTATTGATTACCGTACAACCTCTTTGACCTAAAATTTCCTTTTCTTTTTTGTCCAAATACACACTGTGCGCCAAAATACTCTGACCGCCCAAAAGCCCCAGTGAATCTAAATACTGAACTGGCCGCTTATTGTTCTGCTTCAGACAGTCCTCCACCTCTGTGTTGGTTTCTGATAAGTGGGTATGCAATAAAATTTTCTCTTTTTGGGCAAACTGGGCACACCACTTTAGCTCCTCGGCCCCGACTGTATAAATAGCGTGGGGCGCGATAGCGAATTGCGTAGTCTTAAGCCCCATCTTGCGAAATTTTGCTAAATTAGCCTGCGCGGTTTTAGGATTGCTCAATTTTGACCCGCCAAAAACTACCAAACCAATCAAGGCGCGCAGGCCCATCTCCTCGGCCGCCCGAACGCTGGCCTCGGGAAAAAAATACATGTCATTAAAAAATATCGTGCCCGTTCGCACCATTTCCAAAAATGCCAGCTTGCTCCCCCAATAAACATCATCTTCGCTCAGCTTTTCTTCTAAGGGCCAAATTTTGTTCTGCAGCCAATCCATTAAAGGCATATCATCGGCAAAACCGCGCAGTAAAGACATGGCGGCATGTGTATGCATATTATAAAGCCCGGGTATTATTGCCTTGCTGCCTTTACAATCTATTTTGTCGCCAGCTTTAGCATTGATTCCCTTACTAATCTTTTTAATCAGATTGCCCTCTACCAATAAATCCGTTTCTTTATCATTAAAGATTACATTTTTTAGCAAAATGCTCATATCGGGATTATACAAAACCGCTAGGCTTTTGCCTAGCGGCTCTATTTAACTAAATTGCATACTCGCAAGCTATCTTAAACTCTATACCATTAATAACATCATTTTTCAGCCATTCCACCGAACAATAAGCGCCATCTTTTTTCCGGATATAGCCAGCTAAACCGCCAATTGTACCATCAGCCGCACATTGGTTGTCAGCCACAAAACCCTTATTTTGAAAGTAGGCAGTAAAATTAAATTTAGTCTTGGCGGTAAATTTTATGCCCCTAATATCTTTGGACTTTAAGCAAGCCGCGCCGGACCATTTCTCGACGCGAGACTTCGACCCATTGATGGACAAAATATTTTCCAACAAAACATCAATGGTATCAACCGTCGGCAAAGGCAATGGAGTGGCGATTTTAGGGGTGCTCTGAACCGGAGGCGGAGCATTTTTGGCTTGGGGTTTAGTGCTAGTGGCCACATTTTCCGGCGCTTTAGTGCTTGGCGGCTGTTGGGCATAATACCACCAAATAAAGGCAATAACGGCTATAGTCAAACCAGCCAGCAAACCAATAGCCAAGTCTTTTTTGATTTTCATAATGTTTTCTAAATTATACAACAAAAAAACCGCCCTTCTAAGGCGGTTTTACACATCAAATATACTTGGCGGTCCAGGTCTTGGCTTTACGCATTTCCTGCAATGTACCTTCAAAAATAATTTTGCCTCCCTTGGCGCCACCCTCTGGCCCAAGTTCAACAATATAATCAGCCTCGCGTACCATATCAGGATTATGTTCAATAACCAAAACAGTATTTTTCTTTTCCACTAACTTGCGCAAAATAACCATTAGTTTTTTGACGTCGTGGAAATGCAAACCGGTAGTCGGCTCGTCTAAAATATAAAAAGTAAAGCCTGTATCCCGTCGTGAAAGCTCCTCGGCTAATTTAATCCGCTGCGACTCTCCGCCAGAAAGCTCCGTCGAGGGTTGCCCCAACTTCAAATAGTCCAAACCAATTTGCATAAGTAAACCTAATTTGGCCGCGAGAGGTGGAATATCTTGGTAAAATTTATAAGCATCAGCCACACTCATATCCAAAACTTCAGCGATATTTTTACCATTATACTTCACATTCAAAACCTCGGGAGTAAAGCGTTTGCCATGACAAACCTCGCACTGCACAAAAACATCTGGTAAAAAATACATCTCTACTTTTTTATACCCCTCTCCTTGGCAGGATGGACACCGACCCTGCTTGGTATTAAAACTAAAATGCCCTTGGTTAAAACCGCGCACACGAGCATCATAAGTCTGCTGAAAAAGCCCTCGGATATAGGTAAATAACCCCGTATAAGTGGCTGGATTCGATCGAGGCGTGCGGCCAATAGGGCTCTGATCAATAACAATAATCTTATTGATATGGTTTTTCCCATTTAGCTGCTTGTATTCGCCGGGCACCACTAATTGACGGCCGATTTCCAGCTGCATGGCCTTGGCCAAAATATCCAAAACCAAAGTAGATTTGCCCGCGCCCGAAACACCGGTTACCACATTAAAGCGTTCCAAAGGCACTTTAAGATTCACGCCCTTAAGATTAAACTGCTTGGCTCCTAAAAGCTCCAACCAATTATTATTCTTGCTGACCTCCAACTTATCAACGCCAGAAGCCACAGCCTCCTTGCCGCCAAAATACATACCCGTCACGGTTTTGGATTTTTTAAGCTGCTCGGGAGTACCTTCAAAAACTACTTTGCCGCCATTAATGCCGGCGGCCGGGCCGATTTCCACAATCCAGTCAGCGGCCTCCATCACCCGGGCATCATGTTCCACAACCAAAACGGTATTTTTCAACTCCACTAATTTTCTTATAGACATAATCAGCCTGTCGATATCGCGCTCGTGCAGGCCGATGGTCGGCTCGTCTAAAATATAAAGAATCCCCGATAAACCACTGCCCAGCTGGCAAGCTAAGCGTATTCTCTGATTCTCCCCGACTGATAAAGTATTGGCTTGCCGCGCCAAAGAAATATATTCCACGCCCACATCTTCCAAAAAAGTCATGCGCTTAACCATCTCATTAATGATGCTTTGCGCTACCTTCTGATCTTCTTTAGTTATTTTTTCCACGACCTCTTTAAGAGCGATGATAGCTTCACAAACTGGCAAACTGCAATAATCGGCGATATTTTTTCCAGCCACTTTAACAGCCAAAGCCTCTTTGCGTAAACGGGCGCCATTGCAATCGGGGCAAACCAAATTAGTCATATACTTACTGATTTCCTCCCGGGCATATTCTGATTCTGTTTGGTGATACATCCGCTCCATTCGCGGGATAACCCCCTCCCACTCGTCAATTTCGCTTCCGTTAAGAATAATATTTTTGGCCGGCTCGGAAATCTCGTGCCAAGGCATGGATAAAGTGAAGCCGTATTTATCAGAAATTTCCTGCAGCTTGGCTTCTTGGAAAGAAACAGCCAAAACCCGGCGAGAAAACATGGAAAGCGAAGCCCAAGGCACAATCGCCCCCTCTTCAATGGAAAGGCTCGGAGCCAAAATAAGTTTTGGGTCAACTTTCAAAATATTGCCCAAGCCTTGGCAAGTCGGACAAGCGCCAAAAGGGCTATTGAAAGAAAAAAACCTCGGCTCAATTTTGGGCATGGAAAAATTACAGTTAGTGCAGGATTCTAACTCGGAAAAAACAATTTCATTATCTTTCTTGCCATTATTGACTAAAGCCACCATGCGGCCTTTGCCGATTTCCAAAGCCTTTTTGACGCACTCCAAAATACGCTCTTTCTCATCGTCCATGTAGCCTTTCAGCTTTTTATCGCGATTTTTCAACGCCTCCTTTTCTGTTTTGCTTTTGGCATTAGCCCTATCATTGCTTTCAATCACATCTTTGAGCAAAAACTCGCCGACCAAAACATCAATTTTGTGCACCTTGTTCTTATCCAAATCTTTGCGTCTCGCTTCCTCGCAAGCATAAAATATTCCGTTGATGCGCACCTCCGGCCAGCCAGAACGGCAAATTTCTTCTAAAGTTCCTTTATGTTCCCCTTTATGTCCTGCCACGGCCGGGCCCAAGATTTTCACTGATTTATTTTCTTTGGCCAAGTTAAAAATCTTGGCCGCGATTTCCAAATCGGTCTGAGAAGAAAGTAAAATATCACAATTAGGGCAATACGGCTTGCCGATATTGGAAAACAGCAACCGCATATAGTCGTAAATTTCCGTAATCGTCCCCACGGTTGAGCGTGGATTGGCCGAAATTGTTTTTTGGTTCACGGCAATAGTGGGGTTCAAACCTTCAATATGCTCAACTTGAGGCTTTTTAATTCCGCCCAAAAATTGCCGCGCATAAGAGCTAAGGCTTTCCAGATACCTTCGCTGCCCTTCGGCGTAAATCGTATCAAAAACCAAGGAAGATTTTCCCGAGCCTGAAAGACCGCAAAAAACCACCAATTTATTCTTGGGGACTTTAAGCGATACGCCCTTGAGATTATTTTCACTGCAATTTGTCAGCGTGATGAAATCTTGTTCCATATTCTCCAAATCTGCATATTATAACATAGAAAAACCATTCTGAAAAGGAACTGCAAAAGCGGCCGAAATGGCCGCTTTGCGGTGGTCAGTGTCCGTATTGGGTATCCAATTTCTTCATAATCAGGTTTATCTGGTGCCAAACCAAACCCCAAGGATCTGTTTTGATATTATTACCGATTGTCCCCAGCTTATTAACCTCATTACGGAAAGATTCGTCTTCCGCTTTATTGGCAATATCATTATGGCCCAAAACATGTTTTATCTGATGGCGCGTGCCGATATCATTAACCAACCAAGCTAAAGACAGTTTTTGCTCATCGGTCAGATTGTCAGTCTCATGGCACAAAAGTTCAATCCCGATAGAAAATAACCCTACCCCGGTGCGACCATCTGGGGCCGGCATCAAGCTGGCTCCCGCGTGCCAAGCCACATTTTTTTCTTCGGCGGTCTGATAAATCGTTCCTTGGCGATCAATAAGATAATGCGGGCCGACACCATAAAAATTCCAGACGTCCATAATGCCATCCACACTATAAATATCATTGGAAATCCTCTTAATGGCGGGGTCATTATCCGGCTGATAAAAAGATGTATGCACAACAACCGTATCAATGGGCCGAGGATTATTTAATTTCTTAAAATATCTGTCCGGGGAAGTGATATCGTCATAACAATCTTTGCTCAGTAATTTTTTAATTACTACCGGCTTGGCTTCGGTTTTGGTTAAAAGCTCCTGCTGTTTGAAAATCGAAACGCTGCCAGCGCTGAGCGCATTACCCTTCTTGTCGGTTTTTTTGTAATACCCCTGCCCGTCAGTGCTTAAATTATATGCCTTCAAAATTGCAGAATTATATTTGGCATTTTGTTCACCGAGCAGATTGGTCGAGGCCAAATACATAGTTAATCCCGAATCGTTAAAGACCTGATATTCTCTTTGAATATTCGCATTTTTAATGCTAAAAATCTTGATGTAGTTATCGCGCACATTAGTCAAAACCGCCCGGGTAGAAGTTGCTAATTTTTTCGGGATTTCCAAACGCCTCAAAGACAAAATAGCCTCCAAATTAGCCGCCATAGAAACCATGTATTTTTTATCGAAGTCCTTGCGCGAAACAATATCTAAAGATTCATACCAATTCTTGTTGGCTTTTTGCGCCTTGTCCACGATAGCGATTAATCTTTCATTAAACATCGTGACCTCTGCGCTTGGCGCATCTAATGATTTTAGAAAACTGTCCGTGGGCGTTGTGGTAGCTACCGTGCTTGTAGCCCCATTAACCCAAATAACATTGGGCAAAAGCAAGAGGGCCAGAGCTAAAAGCCCTCCGCCAAAGAAGAGTTTGTTATCCATATTTTTTAGTTACTTTCCGCAATACTATCGCGCGCTAAAGACAGAGTCAACTTCTTGACAAATGGCCAAAGTATTGAAAAATCACGACAAATATCGTATTTTGAAGCCATGCAAGCCGAGCTAAAAGAACAAGTCGAAAAACTGCCCCAAAAGCCCGGGGTCTACCTTTTCCGTAATATCGAGGAGCAGATTTTGTATATCGGCAAAGCCAAAAACCTCAAAAAGCGCGTATCTGATCATTTCCTTAAAAAAAGTTTCCCTGATCAAAATTTCATTGACCAGGTTTCCGGAGTAGAAACCATTGGCACCAAAACCGAAAAAGAAGCCTTAATTTTAGAAAACAGACTCATCAAACAATATCGCCCCAAATACAATACTCAGTGGAAAGACGATAAAAACTATGCCTATGTAGCTATTGGCGAAGAAAACTTCCCTTTGATTTTTGTCACCCATCAGACGCACAACAAGGAGTTTGAATATATCGGGCCATTTGTCAGCGCCAAAGAATTAAAGAAACTTTTGGCTGAATTGCGCAAAATACTTCCCTTCCGGACCTGCAAGCATTTCCCGAAAAAAACCTGCCTCTATTATGATATGGGTCTGTGTTTGGGTTATTGCATAAACGCTCAATACAAAAACCAATACCAAAGGATTCTGCAAATGCTTTGCGCCATCTTGAAACTCTATGAAGGTAAAGGCGGGCGCAGCGAATGTTATGATATCTCCAACTTGGGCGGCACGCTTTGCGTCGGCTCCATGGTGGCTTTCAAAAACAATAAACCGGACAAATCCCAGTACCGAAAATTCAAAATAAAATCAGTCAGCGGGCAAGACGATGTTTCCAGTCTGCGCGAGATCCTGCAAAGAAGGCTTAACCATAAAAGTTGGCCCACGCCTGAGCTTTTCCTTTTGGACGGCGGTAAGGGCCAGCTAAAGGCCGCTCGAGATTTACATATACCTGTTCTAGCCATAACAAAAATTGAGCGCAATCCGCACAAGGCCAAAATATTCTCTCCGTTTTCCAAAAAAGCGCTTAACCTGCAAACCTTGCCCCCGGAGCTGGCTAGATTTTTTTTGCAAATCAGGGACGAGGCGCACCGTTTTGCTATCGGGTATAATAAGAAGCGCCGAATGATGAAATTAAAAGGCCAAATATGAAATTCAAAGTTATCTCAAAGTTTGAACCAACAGGAGACCAGGGCGAAGCTATCAGCAAACTGTCCCAAGGTGTTTTGCGTGATGATAAATTCCAAACACTCTGGGGTGTGACCGGTTCGGGCAAAACCTATGTAATGGCCAAAATTATTGAAAAGACCCAGCTCCCTACCCTGATAATTTCCCCGAATAAAACCTTAGCCGCCCAGCTTTATGAAGAGTTCAAAACATTTTTTCCGGAAAACAAAGTAAGTTATTTTGTTTCCTACTATGACTATTATCAGCCTGAAGCTTATTTGCCCAATACTGACACCTATATTGAAAAAGATGCCAAGATTAATGAGGATATTGACCAGATGCGCCACGCCGCTGTCCAAAACCTCCTTTCCCGCAATGATTCTATAATCGTGGCGTCAGTTTCGGCTATTTATAACCTAGGCAAGCCCGACTCTTATAAAAACTTTGCTCTTAATCTAAAAGTCGGAGAAAAGCTCACCCAAAAACAGATAATGTATAAATTAGTAGAGCTGCAATTTGAGCGTAATGATTATGAACTTTGGCGCGGCAAATTCCGCCTCCGGCATAATTATTTGGATATTTGGCCCTCGGGTCAGGATGAAATAATCAGGATAAAAAATACCCCTGAAGCCATTGAAAGCATTGAAATCTGTCCTGCTCCTTTTGGCGAATTCAAAAAAGTAAAAGACATCTCCCTTTTCCCGGCCAAGTTTTGGATTTCCGAGCGCGAAAAGACGATAGATGCCATGAAAGAAATCTCCAAAGAATTAGAAAAACACACTGCTAAGCTGAAAAATGATGGCAAATTCTTGGAAGCCGAAAGGATAAAAAGACGCACCGAATATGATATGGCCATGATGCGCGAAACCGGCTGGTGCCATGGCATTGAAAATTATTCCCGCCAGCTTGAAGGCCGCAAACCCGGCACCCCGCCCTATACCCTCTTAGATTACTTTCCAAAAAACTTTTTACTTTTTTTAGACGAATCACATATTGGCGTACCCCAATTACATGGGATGTTCGAAGGCGACCAAAGCCGCAAAAAAACTTTAGTGGAATACGGTTTCCGCCTGCCCTCGGCCTTGGATAATCGGCCGCTCAAATATAATGAGTTTATGGGCATCGAAAAACGCACCATTTATGTTTCGGCTACACCCGGAGATTATGAGCGCAGTCAAAGCGCCCAAATTGTGGAGCAAGTTATCAGGCCGACTTATCTCTTGGATCCGGAAGTAGAAATCCGCAAAACCGAAGGCCAAGTGGAAGACTTAGTTAAAGAAATCGAAATAAGGCAGAAAAAGAACCAGCGCGTGCTCGTGCTGACCTTGACCAAAAAAATGGCCGAAGCGCTCAGTAGCCATCTTAAAGAGAAAAAAATCCGGACCAATTATCTGCACTCCGACGTTAAAACTTTTGAACGCACCAAAACTTTGGCTGATTTGCGCCGCGGCAAATACGAGGTGCTGGTGGGTATCAATTTATTGCGCGAAGGTTTGGACTTGCCCGAAGTTTCTTTAATTGCCATTTTAGATGCGGATAAAGAAGGATTTTTACGTAACGAAACTTCCCTGGTGCAGATAATGGGCCGCGCCGCCCGCCACGAAGAAGGCCGAGTTATAATGTATGCCGATAGCCTTACCAAATCCATTAAAGCCGCCATTGAAACAACAAATAAAAGGCGCCAAATCCAGATGGATTATAATAGGAAGCATCACGTAAGTCCGCAACCCATTGTTAAAGCCATTACTGATATTTTCCGCTTTGACGAGGACGAGAAAGCTTTGCCTAAAAAAGAATTCCTCAAAGAATATCTGCATAAACTTAAAAACCAACTGGATTTAGCCAGGCGCAACCTGCAGTTCGACAAGGCCGCCTCTATTGCGGAAAAAATCAAAACCGTAAAAGCTAAAATGGAAGAGTCTCACAAAGAATAAAAACCGTCCGCCGCTTGGCGGGCAGTTTTTATATTATTGACATTACTATAATATTATGATATAATATAAAAAGTTTCCTAAAAGGAGGATTAACAAATGAAAAATATCGCCATTCTGTTTACCTTAGTCTTTTTGCTGTTTTCCGGCTGTGGCCAAACGCCCATTAGTCCATGGAGCATCAGTGAGGGGCCTGTTAGCGCCGCTTCACCGAAAACCACTAATGCTGGCCTTAAGGTAGAATTAATCTGTAATCAGATTTCGGTCAATGAGCTCCAAGATGATGTTAATAGATGGTTGAAAAACCACTACCAAAACATCGAAATTGTTTATCTCAGACAATCTGGTCAATATATCCCCTCGGTGATGATTGCCTATAATCCGTCATCCGTGCCCCGAACAAAAATGACTCAAGTGGAAATATTTTGCAACCAGTACTCAGTGAGCAGCTTGCAGGACACGGTTAATGATTGGCTTAAAAATCATTCCCAATCATACGAGATAACCAATATTGACCACTCAGGAAAATACATTCCGACTATTATGGTTACTTATCTAAAGTAAATGCCCCACTCAGGTGGGGCTCTTTTTATATTAGGAATAGCTTCTTGGCATTGCTATTAGCGATCTCAACAAGTTCACCCTCTTTTACATCTTTCCACTCGGCCACGGTTTTGGCCACACAGAGCACACCAAGCGGCGTGTTACGCTCCCCTTTTTTCTCGGGTGGTGGCAGATACGGGCAGTCGGTTTCGAGCACCAACTTATCCATAGGCACAGCCTTTACCATTTCTCTAAAATCTATCCCTTCGATATTTTTGTAAATTATCCCGTTTAGCCCAATATAAAAACCCAAATCCAAAAATTCCTGCAAAAATTGCGGCGCCATAAAGCAATGCAAAACCGCTCTTTTAGGAATTAAATTAGGGTTACTTTGAAAAAAGGAAAGCATATCCTCGTAGGCCATGCGGCAATGCAATATTGCCGCTTTATCAAATTCTTTACAAAGCTTTAACTCTTGAGTCAGTAAATCCATTTGCACCTGCTTAAAAACTTTTTTCTTGGCCTCGCTTTTGGGTTTATAATAGTAGTCTAAACCCATCTCCCCTATAGCGACAACCTTCAGACTTTGCGCTAAATGCTTATAAGCTCCATAATCAAAATTTTTTTCATCAGTTGGATCTTCATCCTCATCTGCTTGCAGCTCGCTTGCCAGATGGATGGGGTGTAAACCGACACTCGCCCACAAACCCTCGTATTGTTGCGCCAGCGCCACGGCCCTTTGGCTAGTTGGCAAATTACTGCCCACATTGACCATAAAAACCTGCTTATCTAAGCAGTCTTTTATAATAGTTTCGCGATCCGTCTCAAAAGCGTGGAAATTGACATGGGCGTGCGTATCGATAATCATATTTCAGATATTATCACAAATAAAAGAATCCCGACAGATCGGGATTAATAATTATCAATAATATCCTGCAACAAAGAAATATTCTGTTCTGGACCGATAACGATCGCCTGAAGATTTTCCGGCTGCAAAATTAGGCTAGCGGCGGAATTCATATCCTCAATGGTTAGTCGTAAAATACGGGCAAATCTGTCTTCTATTGATTCAAATTTATTTTCCAACAGTTCGTCCCGACCATAGAATTGCGCCTCCACCAAATGATGGTCTGTCAGCATTGCCAATTTCCCGGAAATAAAATTCCGAATCTTGGCCAACTCGCTCGGATTAACTCCTAGTTTGGCTATCCGGGAGCATTCGGTTACTAAAATATCCAAAGTCTCGGCAACATTTCTCGGAGAAACACCCGCCTCGGCGCAAAAATATCCAAAACCGGTAAACGATCTCTGGGTAGCCGAAACATTGTATGCTAAACCTCTTTGCGTCCTGACCCGCTTGAATAGCCGAGAGTTTTCCAGCCCGCCTAATAGATTAGCCAACATTTCTGCCGCCTCAGATAAAGGATGGGAAAGCTCCACGCTATCAAACATCAATGAGACGTTGCTTTGCTTCAACGGCTTGCGAATATAATGAAGCTTGGCTCCAGATTGTTTTGTCTTGGGTAAAGAAAAATTCTGGGGCCTTTGGCCTTGAGGCATAAACGAAAAATTCCTCGCGATTTCGTCGAGAGCTTCGTTTATATCCACCCTGCCGGAAACGGCTAGCACAATATTGCTCGCCACATAATACCGAGAAAAACATTTTCTGACATCTTCGAGCTTTATTGCATCAACCGACTCTAATGTTCCGGTAATATTGCGGGCAACTTTAGAATTGCCATACACAGCTTTAAGCGTTTCCTCCGTTAAACATTGTTGATTATCATCTAGATATCCTTCAATCTCCGCGGCAATGACTTTTTTCTCATTAGCCAAATCTTTTGGGCGCAATAATGGGCGCTGGAGTATTTCACCAAGCACTTTAGCAGCCACGGGAAATTTTGAGCTCTCTACGGCCAGCTCAAATAATGTGTATTCCTCGTTAGTTTCGGCCTCGATATCTCCGCCAATATCTTCAATTTCACCGATAATCTGATCGGGTTGCACAAATGCCTGAGTGCCCTCGAAAACCAGATGTTCAATCAAATGGGCCATACCCATATTATTCTCTTCCTCATAAAAAGATCCGAAGCCCACAAAAGCCTGCACGGCCGTGGTTTTGGATTCTTTTCTGGGTACAATAATGACCCGCAAACCATTAGGCAAAGTATCGTAAGCAAAAGATTTCTGGATATTCACTTTCTGCCTCCTTGTTGTCAAATTTCAAAGAACTTATCTGCTTATACCAAAAAACCCAAGGATAGCAATAAATTTCGTCTATTGAAAAATATTAAAATTTATGGTATAATTAATAATTCACAATAAAATAGGAGGCGAAATGAATAATTACGATAGAGATGACACCTGTGAGGATGAGGAAAACGATAACCCTTTTAAGAGCAGCACAACCGGTTTTTGGCGCAATATGGAAAATACCATATCGACCATGAGCAAAACCAAATATGCCAGGCTACTGGCCGGGCTAACCATGGCCGGAGTAGTTTTTTCCGCGCTAATCGCACTTTCTACCCTTCGGCTTGAACTGAACTGGGGCATTCTGCTAATTTTCGGGTTGGGTTTGCCGCTTTTGGGCGCGCTCATTGCTGCTAAAAGCCGCAGCCCGCTGGTTTCCGGTTTGGGATTTGTAATGATCTCCGGAGGCTTCGGGGTTTTGCTGGGGCCAACCATTGCTTCAGCCGGACTGGATATTGCCCTGACTGCCAGTATCCTAACTTTTGGCATCGCAGCCATCATGTCGCTAATCGGGATAATTTATCCTAAATCGTTAGAACATTGGGGCATGTATCTTGGCGCCTGCCTACTGGCTTTAATCGGCCTAAGACTGGTGCAGATATTTATTCTACCCCTGTTTGGAGTGATGCCTCTGGAAGGTATCTGGTGGCAATACCTCATTGAGTTTGGCGCCGCAGCCCTCTTTTGCTGCTACATCATTTATGATTGGAATAGGGCCTTGCGACTCCCCTACACTGCCGATAATGCCGTTGATGCTGCCATTGCCGTTTATCTGGACATTCTCAACCTCTTCCTTATCATTTTGCGCATTCTTTCTATGATGAAAAAAAGGTTACTCAAACAATCAAAAAGCCTCGCTATCTAGCGAGGCTCTTATTTTTTATTGTTTTCCTTCCCATTCCTTAAAAAATTCTTCTAAAAACTTTTCCATAAAATCGTGGCGGCTCATCGCCAATTCCTTGGCGGTTAACGTATTCATCCGCTCTTTTAGCAACAACAGCTTTTCGTAAAAGTGATTAATACAATGACTTTTGTCATTGCGGTATTCCTCAAAAGACTTATGCTCCCTTGGTTCTAAATCCGGCTCATAAATTTCGCGGTTAGTATGCCCGCCATAAGAAAATGTTCTGGCAATACCAATAGCTCCCATGGCATCAAGCCGGTCAGCGTCTTGAACAATTTGGCCCTCCAAAGTTTTCATAGGGGTGGCAACGCCGGCACCTTTATAGCTTAAAGTAGCGATAATTTCCAAAATCCGGCCAACTATATCAGAGTCATTGATTTGTTCGCGTAACCATTCACGCGCATTAGCCTGCTGCGAGGACACGAATTTCCAATCATCAACATCATGTAAAAGAGAAGCCATTTCGATTATAAAGCGGTCCCCACCCTCCTTTTGGGCGAGGTTCAAAGCCAGATTGCGCACCCGCCACGCATGCCACCAACCGTGACCCGACTCAATACCTTTAAGCTTTTCCTTGGCAAATGTTTGGGCATTTTTTAGGACCAAATCTTTATCCATTTTTCTCTTATTGGCAATTTACTTCTTTTTTACCAAGCCGATAATCTGTGTCCGGGCTACAATATGACCTTGGGCTGCTTCTTCCAAGGCAAAAGCTGTAGTTGTAGGGGGTAATTCTAATACCTTATCCAAGGCCAGTAATTTGAAAAAATATCTGTGCTCTCCGCCCGGCGGACAAAAAGGTATAAAATTTTTTCCCTTTGAGCTGTTTAGCCCTGTCCGGGCCTTTTCCGGAAGCTTACCCTCCTCTATCCCGGAAGTTTTAGAAGAAATATCAAATAAAATCCAGTGATAAAAAACCCCGCCCGCCGCATCGGGATCGCTGACAACTAAAGCCAAAGAAACGGCTTTAGTCGGCACATTTTTTATTATCAAAGGCGGATTGGTTCCGGCGCCCAAACAGGTATATTTTTCGGGTATAGTTTGGAGATTCTCAAAAGCCGGACTGGTGATGGAAAACTCCTCACTGCTTGGCGGAATAGGAGATTCGGTTTGGGTTATCTGGACCCGCGGGGCCGCATCTTGATAAAGCGGCAAATTATTTTCTTGATGTCTTGGTAAAAAATACCAAAAAACGGCAAAAATCATAATTACCGCCACGACCAAAATAAAAATTAGAATTTTTTTATCCATAACAAAACAATTATAGCACAAAAGCGCATCACTGCGCTTTGCTTGGCTTAATAATAACCGTATATTCTCCCTTAATGGGATCTTTGGAAACTTTCTCCAAGAGTTCGCTTAAATTACCCCGATAAACACTTTCAAACATTTTGGTTAGCTCTCGACAAACAATCCCTTTGGCTTCTTTATCTAAGACTTCAATCTCTTTTAGGGTTTTAATAATGCGGTAAGGCGATTCGTAAAAAATAACCGGGCAATCATAAGACAAAAGCTCCTTAAAATATTTTTGTCTTTTATTTTTTTGCGGCGGGAAGCCCAAAAAAACAAATTTATCCATGGCAAAACCCGCAATGGAGGCGGCGGCGGCCATGGCACTTGGCCCGGGAATGGGGGCAATCTTCAAATCCTCGCCTAACTGTTTATAAGCCTCTTCAATCAGCAAATTTCCGGGATCGGAAACCCCGGGTGTTCCGGCGTCAGAAACCAATGCAATATTTTTGCCCGCTTTAAGTAAAGCAATAATGCCTTCTATTTTCGAGATTTTGGAATGTTGGTGATAGCTTTGCACCGGGGTTTTTATTTCAAAACGCTCCAAAAGTTTTTTTGTCACCCGGGTATCTTCGCACAAAATCAAATCAACACTGCTCAAAATTTCTTTGGCACGTGAAGAAAAATCGCTAAGATTTCCGATTGGTGTGGCAACAATATAAAGCATAAGCGGAATATCTAAACCTAATTTACGAACAATCAAATCTTCAGCAAACCCTCAAATACTTTTTTATCTTTGTAGGGCCCAACAATGGCCAGATTCATTTTTTCTCCTTTGAATAAATCTTTAGCTACTTCTTGAATATCCTGCGGCGTAACCTTATTTATCATTTCCGCATATTCCTCGGGCGTTTCGATTTTATCCTCTAAAAGCTCTTGCATACCATAGTAACTGGCCAAGGCATCGCTTGATTCCATAGAGAGCGTCATGTGGCCAATAACATTATCCTTAGCTTTTTTAAGCTCGTCTTGGGAAATGCCCTCCTCTCTGATTTTGCGATATTCCTCGATAATAGCTTTAATGGCTGGCTCGATCCGCTTATTGTCCAACCCGGCCCGAGTGATTATGCAGCCCGTATCAGGATTCTCATCAATAGCAGTGCGAATATAATAAGCCAAACCCATTTCTTCGCGAATCTTCAAAAACATGCGCGAGCTCATCATGCCGCCCAGTGCTGTGGCTAATAATTCTTGGGCGTATTTTTTTGGATTATTGGAATTGTAACCGCGAAAGCCTAAACAAAGATGGGTTTGGTCTGTTTCGCGGAAATGTAAATTAATCTCGGGCTTGTCCTGTTTTTCCGATACTGCCTCTTTTTTCTTAAATGCCCCAGTGCCGATTGGCGCTAAATACTGCTTTATTTTTTCCGTAGCTTCTTTTTCATCAAAATTTCCCGAAATCACCGCAATGGTATTAGAGGCCACATATTGCTTTTTATAATACTCATTCATTATGGCCGAAGTGATGGCAGAAACCGTCTCCTTAGTGCCGGCAATATCCCAGCCTGCCGGCTGATCCCCGTATAAAAGATTGGTCCAAAGATGCTGCACATAGCTCATGGGATTATCGTAGTACATGTTTATCTCCTCAATTATCACGCCGCGCTCCCGCTCCAATTCGCTTTGTTCGAGTGTGGAATTTAGATACATGTCAGAAAGAATATCCAAGGCCAACTCAAAGTGGGTTTTTTCTACCTTGGCAAAATATCCCGTATAATCCTCACCGGTAAAAGCATTATACATCCCCCCAACCCTATCAAATGGCTCGGAAATATGAATTTTATCCGGCCGCTTTTTGGTACCCTTAAAAAACATATGCTCCAAAAAATGCGAAATCCCGTTAACATCTTTGGTCTCATATTTGGAACCGGTACCCACCAAAAGCATGACTGTCACAGCTTTAGTGTGCACGTCCGGAACTAAAAGTATTCTCAAACCATTTTCCAGTGTAATCTTTTTGTACATATTATTGCTCCAATTTTTTTGTAATATATAAAACCAAATCAGCGATAGCCACACGTTCCTGCGACATAGTGGTCCGATCCCTCACGGTCACCGCTTTGTCCGTTAAAGTTTCAAAATCAATAGTTATGCAATATGGCGTACCCACCTCATCTTGGCGGCGGTACCTTTTTCCGATAGTGCCACTTTCGTCATACTGAACTGCAAAAAATTTCCGTAACAGCATCTCGACTTCTTTAGCTTGGCCCGTGAGCTCGGCTTTATTTTTCAAAAGCGGCAAAACTGCCACGCTAATAGGGGCCAATCTTTTAGGTAAATTGAGATTAATTTCTACTTCTTTAACGGCTTGAGTAGTTGTGCTGCGCCCACCCTCCACTTCTTCATAAGCCTCACACAAAAAGGCGAGCATTGAGCGCTCCACACCCACAGATGTTTCAATAACGTGCGGGAAATATTTTTGCTTGGCTTCTTCGTCGAGGACCTGCAAATCTTGGCCGCTGAACTTTGCATGATTACTCAAATCCCAATCCCCTCTATTATGGATGCCCTCGATTTCTTTCCAGCCAAACGGAAACTGGTATTCTAAATCAATTTGCCGCTGCGCATAATGAGAGCGATCTTCCTTAGCCACCTCCACTAAACGCAAATTCTCTTTTTTGATTCCTAATTTTAGATACCAATTCAGGCGGCGCTCTTTCCATTCTTCAAACCAATCATTGGGGGATTTTTCTTTATCATTGGGATTGCAGAAAAACTCCATTTCCATTTGCTCAAATTCGCGCATGCGGAAAATAAAATTGCCCGGCGTTATCTCATTACGGAAAGATTTGCCGATTTGAGCAATACCAAAAGGCACTTTTACCCTTGAAGAATCAAGAACGTTTTTGAAATTCACAAAAATTCCCTGGCAAGTCTCGGCTCTCAAATAGGCAACATTGGCCGTATCCTCCAATGGCCCGACGAAAGTTTTCATCATCAAATTAAATTGCCGGGGCTCGCCAATTTCGCCCTGGCACTCCGGGCATTGCGACATTACTCCATCAACCTTAAATCTTTTTTTACATTTTTTGCACTCCACTAGCCTATCAGCGAAACCGGCCGAAAGGTGGCCAGAAGCCTCCCAAACCTTTGGCGCCATCAAAATACCCGAATCTAAACCTACCACATTGCCACGCAGCTGAACCGTGTCCTCCCACCAAAGTTTTTTAATATTATTTTTCAAGGCTGTGCCCAAAGGCCCGGCATCATAAACACTGCCAAAGCCACCGTAAAGTTCGGAGCTGGGAAAAATAAACCCTCTCCTTTTGGTTAATGATATTAACTTTTGCATTAAATCTTCCATATTATTGATTTGTATTAGTGGCGGGAGCTTTAGGGGGTGCCGCTCGCACCTTACCCTCTACCTCACCCAAAACACTGCTATCTATCCTTCCCAAATCAGTATTCAAATCTTTTTTAGTCCAATCATCTAGCCCGGAAATGCTCGTCTTCTCAATTAAGGGAGCATATTGCCCGGCTTGCCCCAAAGATGGGGTTAAGCGGATCTGAAAAGCCAAAATGCGCCTTTTATCCCTTAAGCCAATACCCGCCGCCACATCACCCACATTCCAAACCAATTCTTTGGAATCATTATTGAAAGAGACATTTTGCGATTGCGATTCGGGCGAAACCGTCCCCATAAATTCTACATTACT
This sequence comes from Minisyncoccota bacterium, assembly GCA_041651395.1. Lineage (GTDB taxonomy): Bacteria > Patescibacteriota > Minisyncoccia > Minisyncoccales > JAGOPM01 > JBAZJI01. The sequence goes on along the minus strand of JBAZJI010000001.1, from coordinate 17,113 downwards.
CGACAAAGTGGCTTTGATGACAATTTCTTTGGCGTCATTAAAATAATTCTTCACGTCCCAAAAAATTGTATATAAATTCGCCTCGCCGGCTACTGGTGGCACCGGGCCCTCACTTAAAAAAATATCATCATTAATCTGAACCGTCTGAGCCAAATCCAATTTTGAATTAACCCTTGTAATAAATTCTTTCTGATTCTGGCCAACAATGACTTTGCTGATGAGGCCGGGGCTACGAAATTCCCTTGGTATTTGCGACAAAGTTTTTACGCTAAAGCGTACAACCCCTTCTTCTCCGGGCGCTAAAAGTTTTAATTCGGGAATGGCGCTGGGCTCCCAAATGATAGCGCTTGTCGCACTATCGATTTGTGCCCCCTCAACCCGGATAGAAGAAAGATCAAATAAATCCCCTTTTAACCTGACACCCATAAATAAATCGTGATAAGGTTGATCGCTGATATTTTTGAATTTGATTTCGTAATTCAAAGTTTCGCCCAAATTCGCCCCATACCTTTCACTACCATTAACCGTTTCGGAAATATCAATGGCCGGTTCTTCCACGCCGATAGAAAATTCCGTTTCCTTCAAAGAAACAAACTCGCCTTCATGAGAGAAGCCGATTTTAGCCTTAAAAGTTTTTTTTGCCCCAACATCTCCGGATAAATATCCTCTAATTTCTATTCTTCCATTCTCGCCTTTTTTTAATTCATTAAGCGGCCAATAGTTATTCCCTTCCGGTTTAGGGTCGGCGGAGATAAAATCAAAATTTGCCGGGTATTGGGTTTCGATTTTTACATCTTTCAAATCAAAATCAATATCTGATCCGTAATTAAGCGAAAGCTTAATCTCCTTGCCCGATTCGATTTTGGATTGGGCCTCCATTGCCAAATTAATCGGCACTTCTTTTATCACAGTCGAAAATTCGGCCTTGGTCGGAAACCGCGCCTTTATCCCTGCAGGGCGATACATTAATAAAACCTGTATTTTTTTAGCATCTCGAATAGCGCCAAACATCCTTGCCTTAAAAGAAAAACTCTTTTCATCCCCGGGCTGCAGAGAGCCGATTTCTTTTTCATCTCTAATGGCCGCACGGCCACCCCCATCCAAGACAGTATGTGAAGGAAATTCTACCGTCAGCCTAATATCTTCTAATTTGGAATTGCTGTTATTCTTAAACTTCACGATATATTCCACCTCTTGGCCGGCTACTACCTGATCGGGTCCTAAAATTTCCAAACGCATATCCGAACGCGACAATGAATTGCGCCAAAAAGAATACCCCAGGATGCCGCAAAGGACCAAAAAAACTGCCAGCAAAAAAACAATTAACTTATTCATGTTTATTTAATTTTTTTAATGGAGGCTAAAATTTTCTTCCCATCAATAACGATTTCTTTTTCGATAGGATATTCTGGCTTATCCACCGAGAATCCGATTTTCGCTATCCGAGCCTCTTGGCCGAATTTTTCTTGATTCCTTTTAATTATTTCCAATAGCTCACCCTCGCCGCTAAAAATAACGATAATCTTATCGACGGGTTTTAGATCGGCCTCTTTGCGGGCTTCTTGAATAAAGCGCATAGCGTCTCTGATTATCCCCTCTTCCTTAAGTTCCGGAGTAATATTGAAATCCAGAGCCAGTTCTTTACCCATTATGACACTTTTTACATTGAGCTCATCTTTGATTAATCCACAAATGCCCTTGTTGCTTAAAATTTCTTTTTGTTTGATTGTAGCTTGGCGAAGCGGTTGGCGCACTTTTACTCCTGCCTTAGCCCGCAAAGCCAAAGCGTCTCCGATTATTTGCCGGGCGTCACTCATCATCTTTTCCAACTTTTTATCGGTAGCCTTGGTTTGAGCTTTAGGCCATTGGGCTAAATGCACGGAATTTTTGTAACCTAAACGCTGCCAAACCTCTTCGCTGAAAAACGGGATGAAGGGTGCGCCCAAAATTGCCACAGTTGAAAATACGTAATGTAAAACCGCACTCGCTGCGGCCAGATCTTTGCGGTCTTTAGGGTTTTGAAATCTCTTACGCGAGCGCCTAATATACCACAAAGACAAATCGTCCACTAAAAACTTTTCCAAGGAGCGGGCAGCTTCAGTTATCTCAAAGCGTTCTAAATTACCGGTCATTTCCAGAACCAGAGAATTTAATCTAGACAGAATCCATTTATCCAAAACATTATTTGCCACGGGCTTGGTTTTAACGGGCTTATTCAAGCCATAGGTTTCAAAAAATACCAAACAATTCAAATAAATCATCAAGAACCTTTTAACGACTCCGTCCACATCTTTCTCATTGAAAAGTTTGGGTTCGCCCGGGCTATTTATGGTATAAAAATACCAGCGAGCCGCATCCGTCCCGTATTTATTGATTATGTCCCAAGGGCTGACAATATTACCTCGGGATTTGGACATTTTTTCACCGTTTTGGTCCAGAACATGCCCCAAAGAAATGACGTTGCGGTAAGGCGATTGGCGGCCCATTAAAGCGGAAACGGCCAAAAGCGTATAAAACCAACCGCGAGTTTGGTCCACGCCTTCACAAATATAATCGGCTGGAAATTGCGCTTTCTTATCACTTTGATTTTCATACCAATTACTTAAGTCTAATTTGCGCCATCCGGCTGTTTCGATAATCGTAAAACCTCCGGAAAATCTTTTTTCCAATAAATCCGGTAAATTATAGCCCATCAAAGTTCCCTCTAAAATACTTAAAGGCAACTCGTGGGAAACGAGCAAAATTTTCTTATTCTTATATTTTTTATTCAAATCTTTGAGAAGCGAGACCATTCTTTGCCTTAACTCTACCTGGCTCTCCCCTTTGGGCAGCTTAATATGCTGATGTTCGTGGCGATTACCCTTAGAAAAAAGATATTCCCAACCTTTTTTGGATTCTTGTCCGCTAAAAATTCCTGCATTATATTCCCTGAGTCTTTTTTCCAAAATTACCTTGGCGCCGGTTTGCTTGGCGACAATGTCGGCGGTTTGGCGGGTGCGCAAAAGATCGGAGGTAAATATCAAATCAATGCCTTGCTCGCTTATTTTTTGGGCTGACTGCAAAACCTGCCCTACCCCTTCAGCCGTCAAATGCAGTGGCGGGTTTTCCGGCCAAGAACTGGCAATCTTTTTTAATTGCCGCTCACTGTGGCCGTGGCGCATGATGTAAAATTCATTGCCACTGGGATTACGTTCGATTTTTTCCACATTCTCAAAAGGATAATGCTGCTGAGCAAAAGGCATAGAGCCAGAATCAAACCAGCAGTCGATAATTTCGGGAGTCCGATACATTGGGCGTCCACACTTCTCACAGGCAAAAGAAATTTCGTCGATATAAGGTTTGTGCAAATTGACAGCAAGCTTATCATCCAAGGGCAATTGGACAAAATCCAATTCGCGGACTTCTCCGGTTTTTATCCTTTTTTTCGCATTTTCCCAACGCCATTTTACGTCCTCGGTAATCGGTTTGCCATCCAAAACCAGCTCCAACATAGTCAACGGGCTCTCGTGGGAAACTATTAAAATATTTTGGTTTTCATTTTTGGAATCAATATCGGTTACAAAATCCTTCATCCTTTTCTGGACATCAAAATAACTTTCACCGCCGGGAATTTTTGCAAAAGCCATATTCTCCTGCTTCTTAAACCACTCTTGAAGTTTGGAGTCTAACTGACCGTTAAAATCCCCACAATCCATCTCGCGGATGCGCTGATCGTAAATGACCTCTACGCCCAAAATCTTGGCTATTATTTCCGCGGTTTGGCGGGTGCGCAAAAGATCGGAAGAATAAATAGCGGTAATGTTTTTCTTACTCAATTTTTTGGCAGCCAGCTCCACCTCCTTGCGGCCTGCCGCTGTCAGCGGGCAATGAAAGGGCTCAGGCCAACAACAATTTTTACGCTCTTTAAGAGCTTCGGAAAAACCGTGGCGGAGAATATAAAATTTATTGGTGGTATATTTTTGAGATCTCAAATCCGCCAGAGAAGATATAGCCACTTCGTGCTTACATTCCTTATTTTCACACTGCCAAATCGGCAAAGGCGTGCCCCAAAAACGATTACGGGAAAGATTCCAATCTTTAATCTCGGAAAGCCACACACCAAAACGCCCCTCCCGCATATGTTCGGGCACCCAGTTGATTCCTTTATTACTCTCTTGCAGGCGTTCCTTTAAGGCGCGCATTTTAATGAACCAAGAAGGCGTAGCATAATAAATTAAAGGCGATTTGCATCTCCAACAAAACGGATACTCGTGCTCATATTTTTCCTCCTTAAAAAGTAAACCGCGAGTGCGCAAATCTTCGATAATCAAAGGATCGGCCTCTTTTACAAATTTACCATTCCATGCATAGCCGGGAGTTTGCATATCACCTTCGCTATCCACGGTCGCCAAAACCGGAAAATCCGCTTTGCCCGCTTCGCGCAAAGCCTTAATAGCTTGCATATCGTCTTCGCCGAAGGCTGGGGCGATATGCACAAAACCGGTCCCGTCTGCTTCCGAAACAAAATCACCTTCGATTATTTTATAGATATCTTTTCCTTCTATTTCCTGCCCCCTATAATAAAAGGGCGGCTCATATTCTAAGCCCAAAAGCTCTTTACCGGAAAATTCCATCTCCGCTTTCGCGCTTTCTAAAACAGCGGTCAGGCGGCTTTTAGCCATAACAAGCCTGCCCTGCTCCGGGGTTTCAATTAAACAATATTTCAAATGCGGATTAAGTGCCACGGCCACATTAGCCGGCAAAGTCCAAGGCGTAGTTGTCCAAACCAATAGCGCGGCGCCAGAAAATTTTTGCCCGCCGCTTTTTATGGGGAATTTTACAAAAACAGAGTTATCTTTGACTGTTTGATAACCTTGGGAAACCTCGTGGCTGGAAAGAGTTGTGCCACACCGCGGACAATAAGGCGCCACTCGAAAATCCTTATACAAAAGGCCGGACTTAAAAGTTTTGGCCAAAATATTCCAAAGCGATTCTATATAATTGGTTTGGTAGGTAATGTAAGGATTTTTCAAATCAACCCAATAGCCGATGCGCTTAGTAAACTTTTCCCATTCTTCCTTGTATTGCCAAACTGACTCTTGGCAGAGCTTATTAAACTTAGCTACACCAAAAGATTCAATTTCTGTTTTATGCTTGATACCAAGTTTCTTTTCTACTTCTATTTCTACCGGCAAGCCATGCGTGTCCCAGCCGCCCTTGCGCTCAACATAATAACCTTGCATGGCCTTAAAGCGACAAATAATATCTTTGAAAGATCTGGCAATCAAATGATGGATTCCGGGTTTACCGTTGGCCGTGGGCGGGCCCTCAAAAAAAACAAAATTCGGCTTGCCTTTCCTCTGGCTAACCGATTTTTCAAAAACCTTATTTTTGTCCCAATATTGCAGGATTTTCTCCTCGTTTTTTCCAAATTCAAATGGCATAGAATTGTCGAAATCTACAAGTTAAAATAACACTTTTGTCTTGATTTTTCAAGGCTTTCCAAAAAACAAAACTTGGCGCTTTTAGGCGCCAAGGCTTGGATTCTTCGGATTGTTTGCGCGCTCGATAACTATTATCGGAGCTGCGCAAAACTTGATGGCTCTTTTTATCAGGCTGGATGCTTTACCGATTTTTATCTTTCTTTCCAGAGCCTTTTTTACTTTTTGTTTATGGTGACCTTTGGAGCTACCCATATACTTCCCCCTTGCCTCCTCTCCACCTTAAGCGGATTTTGGCTTGGGACAAAAAGCATTATACCATATCCCTATAAATTGCAACAAGATGGCAAATTAAAGCTCGGGGTTTTCTCTAAATCTAACATTCCTGAAACCGCTATCGGGCAAAATCGAGGTAGCACAAGAATAAGGGTCGTCACCAATATTATCAAATGCCTCCAACCAGATACCGGTTTTTAGCAAGCCGGGATCTTGATCTAATAACCACCAATCATCAGATTCTCCATCTATTTTATCAGTAATTGGATTTTTCCTCGGAATACTTTGAAAATCCTCTTTCATCACATACCAACGCAACTCCTCAATATCTGAATTAGAATCAGGCGGCGGATAAGAATAAGCATGCAAATCAAGCTTACCGTCTAGTTCGATTGTATAGCTAAATCCGACGGTTGGGGGTTTGTGATCATCCAAAACTACCTCCTTGGTGTCTAGACCATTGCTATCTGGCGGGACAGTGACAGCTTCACCATGCCACTTAAGCGTGGCTGTCAAGTAATATTTTCTATCATTATCAGCGCAGTAATTGCTCAAAGAAAAAATTCCCACTTGTTTTCCGCTAATATCCTCTTCGGCTAATTTTGACGGAAGGCTTACATCGCTCTGATTATATAACTTAAATGTCGCCACTAACCCCCTTCCGTTATCAGGCAGCAAATTTTCAAAATTAAAGCCGAAATTAATGAATGGTAACCCCGCATTACATAACCCGCTGCCCGAAGCCCACCAATCTTTAGTAATCGGCAATTTCGGCACCACCAAATTTAGATCAGCCGGATTAGTCATATCATCTTCTGTTGCTGAATAACCGATAATTCTGATTTTATAAGACCGATCAGAGGTTTTGGGACTGCCCCACTCAAATGTTCCTTTGCTTAAGTCTTTGGGCGTTAAAACATCCAAAACGCTATCAAGGTTTTCTCCGTCCAAGATTTGCATTTTATAATGATCATCGCAATCACTATCCTCGGCAGCCAATCTTTCATAACGCCATTGTATTTTGGCCACTTCGTCCGGGTAAACATAAGAATTATTTTTTGGTTCATCGATAATAATAGTCCCGCATTTACCCTTGAGGGTTTGAAAAGAAAACTGCTCGCCCTGCATTAATACGCGCGAAGCGTCGGCTGAACCAAATTTACTGCGGATATAAGGTATAAAATAATACTTGGTATTATTTTTCAAACTTAAAACATTAATGGTTGTTGTGCCGTATTTTGATGTGACTAAATGCGGAGATTGTTGCCGCTCCCCGACTGTATCAGCCTCCCAATACTCAAACCAATATTCGCCGGGCGTGCCATCTTTACCCCAGCCGGAAATATTCATGCGCAAGTCAGCCGAATAAGGCGTCACGCTTGTAGCCTCAAGTGTTTTTACCCCTAACTGAAGCATGCAATCTTGGTTACAACTTTCTCCACTTTCCCCAGCCTGCCACGCGCAAGTAGTTTCACCGGGTGCACACCAAGCCTCCTCCTTGTAAACCAACTCTCTATCTTTCCCAGAGGTAATATAGTCTAATTCAGTATATGTTGTGGCTCCCATCTCGTCCGTGACGCTATAATGGCAAGTGCCGGTTGCCTCACCGAAATTACCACACAAATATATTTCGCTCTTGGAACAATTCTGGCAAAACATATCTATCGGGTTACCGGCTATGTTTGGACTTACGCGACTGCACAAAAACTTCGCATTGTCCGATCCCCTAGTGCCCTTATATTCCACCAAGCCTCCCGCACAGGGCGGTAGAGGTGGAGGGGGCGGTGGCTGCGGATTAGCAGGATCAAAGGGCGAAGGAGTATCACCGGTTGGGGTTAAAGTTATAGAATATTTTTCTTGCGCCTCTTTTTGGCAATAGCCGTCACCACATGATCCGCAATCCTTGCGGCACCCGGACTTTTGCTCGTCCCAAGTTTTTTCTGAAACCGACAAGCAGCCCTGTCTCTGATACACAAGGCCAAACTGATAATTTCTAATCCTGGGGCAGGCGCAATCGTAGTAACAATTATAAAAATTTTCTCCTTTTTCCGGTTCGCAAACCGTATCATTATCACACGGATTAATTTCCCCATTCTCGCACTGGTCTTTCAAGGTAGAATTCACATAATCGGCAAAATCAATATCTGTGTCGTGGGCAGAAGGAGGAGTTTTGAAAACTCCGCTCTTTATTTCATCCGGAGAACCAATAATATAACTCATCGAGCCCAAAGAATAAACATTGTGTTCCGTATCCTTAAATGATTTAAGGGCGAAATCAAAGCTTGGGCACAATTCTTCACTATAGTCAAAGGATGGCCAATATGGGCCGCTATACTTAGCGTCTTTTCTTGCAGGGCAATTGTATCCCTGATATTTGAACCATTCAACCCCTTTACAGTAATAAGTAGAAGTTGGAGCTAAACCGCACCTAGCCACGTCATAAGAAAAATCATTCTTTGATACAATGCCAGCGCTTTCCGGAAAATACCAAGGAAGGGGTAATTGTTTGCAATCTCTTTTGTAATCCCATAAATTGACTCCCCACACCCCCGTATCGCAAAATTTTTTCATTTCCCGAAAAAATTCCTCGCTTTTAGCGTCGTCAAAACAATCGCTATATCCGGAAACCGTGCCGATTTTGGACGAGACAATTACAGTGCCGGTTAGCGGCCTCCAGCACGGTCTTACAAAAACATCCATGGCCCAAGAAGAACCTCCATATGACGTTGATCGCATACTACTGTTCGACAGCTTGCCACTACTATTCAAAGATAATTTCGCAGGATTCTTGGGATAATGAATATAAATACCTTTATAGCACTCCCCACAATGATTGGCCGAATCCGGATCATTATCGTCGCACTCGATTTTATCCAAGGGCGCGCCGCCCTTTTCGCAAACCCCGTCGCTATCGCAAACACAATCGCTCCGGCACTCTTTAGGACCTTCCCAAGGATCGCACTTACCATCGGCATTACAAAGACAGTCGATTGGAGAATTATCGGTATTTTCTGGCTCCTTAATACCGCCATCTCCCTGCCAATTACATATCTTAGTGCTATTGCCCGGCCAATATGTTAAATCCCCAACATAGCAATCCTTATAACAATTACCCGGCGTCTCCCCGGCTTCGCGAGTACCTAGTTCCCCCAATCTATCGATTTTCCAGTTAATCAAACTGAAACTTAATAAATCTCCTTTTTCGTTAATAAGCTGCTTGCTGCCCGCACTCTGTTGACAAACGCCGTCGCCACATAAATAGGAACAATCAGGACAATTTCCCACCCCTTCGCAGGCTGAGGGCTGACAGATACCGTCATAATTACAGCCTGTATTTAACCAAGCCTTACCAGCCTCACCTTTCTCGCATTGGGCTGGTGGGTCAGCAAAACAATTATATGGACCACCCCCAGTTTCACTATAACCAGACAATTTATCGTCACAGCGCGTAGCACTCCCGATGGAGCTCAAATTCTTACAATCGATATTGGAACAATCAGAGCAATTATTGGCATCCTCCCAAAAATTCGGCTCGCAAATTCCATTTTTATTGCAGGGGCAATCAAAACGACAATTTTCATTGTCCTCAATAAAAGCCGGCTTAGGAACAATAAACCCTGTCGGTTTTGGTGGTGTGGTCGTAACTCCACCACTGGGCAATTCCCAAAATGATTCGCACCGTCCATTATTATTGCAATAATTCGGGCAATCATCTGGACAATTCGAAGATGTCTCCATGCTTCCATTGCCTAAGGGGTCATTGGTTTGGTTTTCGCAAATCCCGTTGTGATTACAATAAACCTCTCCGCAATCACAACAAGTATAACCGCTCTCGAATTGCGACTCGCAGATCCCGTTATTATTGCAACGCCCATCCGTATGTACTATGGACGAATTATAGGGATCTACCCATGACACACAATCATAGCAATTCTCCTCCCCGCTTTCGCATTTTCCATCGTAATCACAAATAATGTCTGAGGGCGATCCTGTTTTTATGGTATTACAATCCGGATACCGCCAAGAGCTAAATGATTTGTAATCCAAGCCACAATCTTTCTTGCAAGTCTCAAAATTTTCTCCTACATCTTTTTCGCATTTTCCATTACTATTGCAATAATCTTTGCGATAATATGGCCTTTTTGAACTGCACTCCCAGCCGCAATCATCCGAGCAATTCCCCGCCGTCTCATCAAATCCATTACTATTACTCTTCTCGCAAACCCCGTTATGATTGCAGCCGCAATCCGTAGGACAAACTGTTTTATTCTCTTTAGGGGCCTCGCAAACTTTATCGCTATCACATTCGCAATCATTTGAACAACCTTCGATAGTTTCCCCAGGGTCACAAATTCCATTACCTAAACCGCTCGTACATCCTCCTCCAATCCCTCCCCCCCCAATTCCGCCCCCAATACACTCCGTAGGGCACCCATTAAGAATATCACCGGGGTTGTCGCAAACCCCGTTACCGCACGTTCCTTCTCCGGTTTTACCGCCGCAATCATTGACGCAATTCATGCTATTCTCGCCAACCTCACACTGCCCATTAGAGTTGCCCCCAACGCAGCCATAATTATTAACACAATCACTCATGCATGTTTCAGGCATTTCCCCAAGGTCGCACACTCCATTAGGCCCCCCTCCCTTGCAGCCCATGTTGCTTGGTGGGGGCATTTGGGCGCGAGCTTGCCAAAAAACCAGCAAGGCAGCCGCAAAAATTATTACAAAAATATAACGATTCTTCATTTTATAAAATTACATTTTCTCGGGCGCTTGAATGCCTAAAATAGCAAGCGATGTTAAAATGATTTGCGAGACTGCAAAGGACAAATTAAGCCTAAACCGTCTTTCCTCCTCATCATTAGCCGAAGCAATAGAGCAAGTATCATAAAAACGATTATAACTCTGGCACAAAGAATAAAGATAATTGCACAAAATATTGGGAGAAAACTCTTTGGCACTGTGGGTAAGCACCTCCTTAAAACGCAAAACTAAAGATAAAATCTCCCGCTCGCTTGGCAAAGGCAAGGTGTAATTGTTTTCAATATATTTTTTCCACATTCCTCGGGCAAGCACGCTCTTGGCTCTAGCATAAGTATATTGGATATAAGGCCCGGAATTTCCTTTAAGATTCAAAATCTTATCCCAGTCAAAAATTATATCTTGGGCGTGGTATTGGCTCAAATCATTATACTTCAGGGCGCCAATGCCGACAATTTCGGCCAGCTCCCCTTTCCCTTTTTCATCCAATACTTTTTCCTTTTCCGTTTCGTTGGAAAGCTCATAAGCACGCTCGATGGCTTCATGGAGCACATCTTCCAAATGAATAGTCTGGCCTTTGCGCGTAGAAAACTTACCCTTTGCGGTTCTTATTAGGCCATGCCCTACAAAAACTAACTTTTCCTTAGTGGCCCAGCCCAACATTTGCGCCACAGAAAAAACTTGCTTGAAATATTGTTCCTGATCCACACCAACTTCATAAACCAAAAGGTTGGTTGACCAATTCTCTAAACGATATTTTAGGGCAGCTAAATCACGAGCAAAATACGTGCTCGAGCTGTCCGATTTTTGCAAAACTTGCACCGTTTTATCCTTAAATTCAATAATATAAGCATTTTCGCTGAGGCGGCCGATCTTTTTTTCCTTGGCCTCTTTGATAACCTCCTGTGCCAATTGGGAATAAAAACTTTCGCCGATAGCCTGATCTATTTTTACACCTAAAATTTTATAAATTCTTTGGAATTCCTTTAAGCTTAACTCCCGACATTTTTCCCAAATTTTCAAAGCATTTTTATCCCCTCGCTCCAACTTGGCAAACCATTCCTTGCCAACATTTTCTAACTCTTTGTTCGTTTCCAAATCTTTATGAAAGGCCACATAAAGCTCCTCAAGTTTATCGACAGTCAAATCCGAAAGCGGGATCTTGTTCTTTTCTATTTGATAAATTAATTTGCCGAATTGCGACCCCCAATCCCCTAAGTGATTAATACCTACACACTTCCAACCGGAAAACTCGTAGAGATTATAAATGGCTTGCCCAATAATGGTGGAGCGCAAATGCCCAATCCCGAAAGCTTTGGCAATATTAGGGCTGGAATAATCGATGACCATGGTCTGGCCCTTACCTAAACAATTACGCCCGAATTTTTCCTTTTCTTTGCAGATTTCAATAATATTATTTTCCAAAAATTCCTGCTTAATAAAAAAATTAAGGTAGCCATTTACAACCTCTACTTTCTGCAAATAGTCCGCCTCCAAATAGAGTTTGATAATTTCGGCCACTTGTACTGGGGATTTTTTGGCAGCCTTAGCCAAAACAAAGCAAACCGAGGAAGAATAATCCCCATGCTGCGTATTTTGCGGATAATCAATTGGGATATCCAAAGAGCCGACATCGGGCAGGAGGCCCTTTTTCTGGGCAATCTGAATAGCACACAAAATCAGCAATTTTATTTGCTCTTTTGTCATAATTGATATTAACATTTTTTGCCCCGCTTAGTCTATGATAGCGCTTCACAAAAAGCGCGCATTTGCTATGCTTACCATATGAAGGTATTCGCAGAAAATAAAAAGGCCTATTTTGAATACCAAATCCTCGAAAAACTGGAGGCTGGCTTAGCCTTGACTGGGCCGGAGGTCAAATCTGTTCAAGCTAATAGAATCAATATTTCATCAGCCTATATCACGATTTCGGGCCGGCGGGCTTTCCTCTTAAATGCCACGATTGCTCCCTATCAACCCAATAATCAAACTAGTAAGCATCAAAACGACCGAACAAGGCAATTATTGCTTTCCAAATCAGAAATCCTTTATTTGCAAGGCAAAATTCAGCAGAAGGGGTTGACAATACTGCCATTAAAAGTATATACTAAAAAAGCTAAAATAAAGGTAGAAATAGCGCTGGCCAAGGGCAAAAAGCTCCATGACAAGCGCGAGGCTATTAAAAAGCGGGAAAACCGCTTGGAAGATAGTCGGGACCTTTAATAAAATTTTGGGGATGATTGATTCGACGGGAAGCTTCGGCTTGATATGCATGGCCAGTACTCCGGAATCTGGCTAAACTTCCGGGAAACCTATAACTGCCAATTTCAATTTGGCTCCAGTTTACGCCTAATTTAGGCTAAACTCGTCTTACGGATAATGTAGAATAGTCTGCAAGGCGTTATTATTCTACTGGGTTTTTACCCTCCTCTGGTAAAGACTAAGACTTTTAGAGGAAAAACAGGCTTGGGCTTTTTGATTGTTTTTTATCCACGCCTGCCAAATAAAACAATATAACCATGTAGATATATCCCGCCAACCTTTTCGGATGTGGGTTCATTACCCGCCATCTCCACCCCCTCGCTATAATGCGGGGTAAAATTACAACAAAAACTTGATACCTAACAGGTTTAGCAGACAACCTCAAAAGAAGGTTATATATAACCAATACATAAGGGCCCAACAGGTCAGGCTTGTTGATGAAAATGGTCAGCAATTAGGCGTAATGGATTTCCGGGACGCCGCCAACATTGCCAAAAGCAAAGGCTTGGATCTTATCCAGGTTACCGAGAAAGTCGACCCGCCGGTTTGCAAAATCGGCGAATATGGGAAATTCCTTTATCAATTGGAAAAAAAAGAAAGAGAGGCTAAATCCAAAGCGGTTAAGATAGAGCACAAAACCATTCAGCTTGGCTACAAAACCGGAGAACATGATTTGCAGACAAAGGCCAAACAGATATACAAATTTTTAGACAAAGGACACAAAATAACAATATTAGTCGTTTTAAGAGGCAGAGAAAAGGCATTTGCCAATTTGGCCGCTGAACAGTTAAATAAATTCTTGGAGGTACTGCGCGCTACTACCCCGATCAAAGTGGAGCAGGAAATCCAAAAACGGCCCAATGGCTGTCTTGCAATAATATCAAAAGGAAAATAAAAATATGCACAAAGGTAAAACCAGAAAATCCATATCCAAGCGTTTCAAGATGACTCGCACGGGAAAAATAATGCGCCGGCCGACCGGTCAGGACCATTTGAATGTTAAATGCACTGGGAAACAAAGGCGCAATAAAAAAGGCTGGATTCCGCTCAATGAAAGCGAATACAAAGCCATTAAAAAAGCATTAAAATACTGGAAATAATATGCCAAGAGTAAAAAGAGGCACGATTGCCAATAAGAAAAGAAGGAATATCCTTGCGCAAACCAAGGGTTTTAGGCACGGCCGCAAATCCAAAATCAAGTTTGCTAAAGAAGCTATACTGCATTCAGGAGAGCATAGTTACAAACACCGCCGCGCCAAAAAACGCGATTTCCGCGCATTATGGCAAATGCAAATCAATGCCGCCGCTAGAAGCCAGGGGTTAACCTATAGCAAATTCATGTTTCTGTGCAAAAAGGCCAACATCGATCTTGATAGAAAATCACTGGCCACTATTGCCAAAGATAAGCCAGAAATTTTTGCCAAGATTGTCGCTAAAGTCAAATAAATCATAAAATAAAAACACCCATCAATAATGGGTGTTTTTATTTCCTCAGATTCCTCCCCCACCCCAAATTGGGTGTGTCTGGGGGCCAACATCCGTAGAAGTAGAACAAACTAATCCTTCACCATCTTGGACGATAAGCTCGATTTTTTGGTCTTTGCGTTGCAGACTAATTGGAAAATCCTGTTTATTGCCACTCAAATATTTTTCTGTGAAATTATTGCTATTATCCCGCAAATAAATATTCCAAGTATAAGCAAAAGGAGAATAAGCAGAATCCCCGTTGTGCCAACCATGCAAAACAACTTTGCCTTTATTGTCCACCACTTCAATATTAAAGAAGGCCTGCGGCGGTTTATGCGGTAAGGTTGAAAATCTTTGCGTTTGAGCATTTGGCGACCAACCTCCCTTTTGAGCCTTTACTCGAACCACCGCATAATACTGCCTGGTACTGTAAGTCAAATCCGAACCGCTTGGCGAAGCAGTTATGGAGGCGACTTTGCTGTTTACCTTTCTGGAAAATACTTCCTCTCCCGTATTTGCATCAATAACAGCATATTCCATAGCTTCAAATTGGCAATCATTACCGACATCCACCGACACATTGATATTTTGAACATCGGGACAGTTACTGCCGTTTATATCCTGAACCGATACCTTATTAATTGTACAAATATTACCCGTGCAAGCCTCGCATTGAGCGGTGCAAATAGCCTCGGAGGATGGATTACTACCCAATTCTCCTTCACTTCTAAAGGCGCCATCCTTAGTCATAACGACAACCCTACACTGAGTAAAAGGATTACCACTATCCATAGCCTCATAATGCTCCCAAGAATCAACCTTGCCGCCCTGACTATTACAATACCAAACATATCTATATTTATCCTTATTCGGCTCATCCTTACAATTATTCAGATCGAAGGCTTCGCATCTTTTTATTTGATTAACAGTAAAGATACTTTTGTCGCAATCTGAATTACAGGTCGCACTGCAGCTAACGGCCATCGGCCATTCCCCCGTGTCAATTTTGAAGTCACGGGATTCGCTGGCGCGCTGATATTTGCATTCCTTAAAATAAGAATTATTAAACGTCTGGTAGGTGAAAAGTTCTGGCCGCACGACAGTTAAGCGGGCATTCTCGGCTAAATTGGAAGAATTAGCCGCAATAAAACAAACCTCATTGGCTGCAGCATCAGGCGGACAACTGGCGGGCATGAATTGATTCGTAGCTTGAACATTAAAATACTTTTCTCCAACAGAAAGCGGGCCGGCTTGGCCGCCAAAAAATGGTAAGGGGCTATATCCTAAGTCAGCATAAGAAAAATTGGTTGTATTAGCTATCGAATTTTGAGTGGCAAAATTGGCCCGAGCCACATCGGAATATTCCATTTCATAAACCTTATCACGCGCGCCACCCGGCACAGTAGCAATAAGTTTGGGCGGCGGCAACTGAATACGGATATGGGTAAATTGTTTAAGATTACTTATATTAAGGGGCTGACCGGCCCAATCCAACCACTTTATTCCCTCTAAAGTAGAGAGTGTGGCCAGTTCCTCTTTCATCTCCACTCTCGAACCGACGGAATTAACAAATAAAGCCGGATTATTACCAGTCGGCAAATCGAATTCCCCGTCTTTTGTCCCAATATTGACACAGGTACCATCGGTACAGCAGTCAGAAGCAATAAATTTAATTGCAGACTGAGCTGAGCCACATAAAGATCCGTCAGCAGTATAACCATAAACGCCAAAAGTATATTCTGAACCTACCCCGCCTTTACTAATATCGACTGTTGCCCCAGTTAAAGCCGTTTCGATATTTTGATAAACTTTTGGCCCACTTATTACCCAGCGATATTTCACAACATGGCTTACTCCTGAACCTTGAGTTAAAGCCCAATTAGCGTCGAACTTCCCATTGATAATGCTCACCTGATCGTTGTTGCGAGGTTTTATTATCGTAATTTGATCGCTACATTGGCTGACCGGACATTTTACTTCAAAGCACTTAGCATAAGGCGCACCAAGCCAAAATTTCCTCTTAGTAAAATCAGGATCGTCTTGGGCAAAAGCCTTATAACAATATATACCCGATTCCATAGGTAGAGCGATTCGATAAGGCCTTGTTTTGCCATTATTATAAGTTGATTGGATCGGAGTTGTGTTGATATAAGTTGTTGGCTCAAAATTGTTTCCAACTTTGCGGCCACGGAAATATTCAAAGCCGTAATAAATCGGAGTGGGGCCGCCATTATTAGTAATATCAGCTACAGCATTAACATAAGATTCGAGACTATCACAACTTTGATTGGCCGGATCAGCTGTTTGTATAGTGATGGTATTAGTTTTGCAAATATCGGAGCAACGATTCGGCCAAGGCCCGTTGGCACTGCCTTCATCACATTCCTCATTACTATCAATCCGGCCATTGCCGCACAAGCCGCCACCAGTACAAGCCGAAGTATCAAACTTGCAATCCGTGCCGCATTTTAAATTTCCTCCACTAAAAGTGTCAAAATCCGGACAGCCAGTTATCGGACCCCAGTTGGTTCCTTCGCATTGCTCGCCTGTATCGATCCGGCCATTGCCGCAAGAGCCGGTTGTACCACCGCTGCATTTAGAGGTGTTAAATCTACAGTTAGAATCACAGGTTAAAGTGCCGCCTGTGAAATTATCAAAATCTCGGCAATCCTTTATCGGGCCCCAGTTAGTACCATCGCATTGTTCCCCGGCGGTAATTAAACCGTCACCACACCTCGTACCCCCACCAGTACAAGCCGAAGTATCAAACTTGCAATCCGTGCCGCAGGTCAAAGTGCCGCCTGTGAAATTATCAAAATCATTACAACCAGTTATCGGACCCCAGTTGGTTCCTTCGCATTGCTCGCCTGTATCGATCCGGCCATTGCCGCAAGAGCCACTGCTGCCGCCCGTGCATTTAGAGG